>CAVPDC010000019.1:0-108103 GCA_963702595.1 uncultured beta proteobacterium
GTGGCGACCATCGGGCTTGGCAGCAACTGGCCGGGCTGAGACTTGGGCCTTACGCTCGACGTTCGAATGCGAGGCGTACCCCCAACCCGATGAGTACGGCACCGCTCGTGCGATAGATCCAGGTCAGGGCCTTGGGCCGCGAGCGTAGCCACGCCGACAACAGCCCCGCGGCGAGGCCGACCGGCCCCTTGACCAGAAACGTGAGGCCTGCGAAGACAAGGCCGAGCACGAACACTGCGAGTGTCGGATGCTGTGCCCCAGGAAGCACGAACTGCGGCAGGAACGCAAAGTAGAAGATGGCGATCTTTGGATTTGAAATGTTGGAAAGCGCCCCGTCAAAAAAAAAAACGGGATAGGGACCTGGGCGCGCCCGCAGAAATAGCCAACTCATGCTGCTTCGCGCGAACCAGCTGAACGCCGAGATAAACCAAATATGCTGCGCCGATTAATTTGAGCGCGAGAAACAACCACTCGGATGTCCTCAGAATCGCGCCCAGCCCGAGTGTCGCCAGCAACGTGTGACCCACCAGTCCGACACTGACGCCCGCCGCCGTGACCACCCCGGCAGCCGAGCCTTGAGCAACGGAGCGTGACATGACAAGGATCATGTCTTGTCCTGGCGTAGCGATGAGAACCAACGATGCAACTACGAACAACCACCAAGTCGCTTCAATCATCGAAAAGTTCCCTGCCGCGATGCAGCGTTCGGTCCGCTTTGCAGGGCGATTCTGTCGGCCAGACGTTAGTTCTGCAACTGGCCCGAGCGGGATAGCGTTACGAGAGGCTGGACGGCTACCGGGGAGTCTGCTTTGGAGACGAGTAGCAGGCTCTCGATTCTGTCCGCTTTGAGGCTCACCAGCCCGGCACCATCAGTGGCAGGTCATGGCCGCCTATGGCCCCGTTTCCGGCTCAAAGAGCGACCCCGGCAACATGCGTTGTCCACTGCGACGCTGTTCCAGGACGTGGGCAATGATGCCGATGCTTCGGCTCAGAAATAGCAGTACCGATGCAGCTTCCTGCGGCGCCTTGATGGCCCTGCGCAGGGCGACGAGCGCAAAGTCGATGGTCGGACGCAAATCGGACACGCGGCCGATCGCCTTGAGAACCGCCGGCGGCGGGGCCAACTCGGCCGCACGTTGCAGGATGTGTTTCGCCCTAGGATCGACTCCTGGGTAGTACGGGTGGTTGAAGCCTGGCGGCAATGACCCTGAGGCCAACCGTTCGGCCACAGCCGCGTTGATGTCCCTGCGCGCCACCAAGTCATCCCACCAAAGTTCCACTTTGGCCGTTTGTCCTGCGTTGAACCTGCCACTCATCGTACAAAGGCCAGCGAGAATCGAGGGGCCAAGTCCCGCCCCGATCGACACTACGACCCGCGACGTGAAGGTCATCTGGTTGATAAGGTGATCGGCAAGAAGGATCACGGTTTCACGCACCGCATCCTCCGAGGCACGGCTCAGGCCCCACGCGCGCGCGCGATCTGCCTCGGCAAAGTGAGCTTGCTGGGCGGAGTACCAAGAAAGCAGGCGGTCAGCAGCCTCAGCTGTTGACCGCAGACGGGCGCAAGAGCATTGGGGCTGCTGAGCCACGTGGGCGCAGGCGCCGCTTGCTGCGCCATCGCAAACCTCGCCAATGTTCGTTCGGCCAGTGGCCACTCGGCGGTTGCATCTCGAAGACTATTCCACGCGGGCGGAACCGTCGGGGCTCCACCTTTAAATGGGTCCGAGGCCACGGGGTTTGACTCAGGGTCGAATTTCCACAACCACCGCGCCGCCTCCTCCACGCTGCTGTGACGCGCGAGCTCGAGCGCGTTGCGGCCACGGTAATGCGGGACGCCGTTCACCAGCGTCGTCAGGCTTGTACGGACGATCGGTCGAGCCTTGTCGAGCGCCGCCAGCGCATACTCGTCGAGGAGGGCCTTGGTGGGCCTCTTAGCCCCATCACGCCGCTCGCACAAAGCCTCAATCTCGCTGGCCGCGTAGCGGCGAGCGCGCGGATCCGCGGGGTCAGGGGCTGATGCAGAAGCCCACGGCTGACATAGGCATAGAGCGTTGCCTTTGCGATACCCAGGCGCTTGCTCGCTGCCGCAGCATCCATCAACTGTGGGGAGTTCATATGTTGATCATGTGAATCAAGATTCACGAACCCAGTCCCACGGCGATTCAATCACAACTCGGTCAGGTTGGGGAATGTGAATGGACAGAAGCGGGCGCTTAACTGAACGGAGCGGCACGAAGGGTCTCGCGGCGTTGATCGCAGTAACGCTTTGCAGCTGCACGAATGTCCCAAATTGGGCAGCGCCACCCGCATCTTTGGCACTCACGCCACCGCCGACAAGGGTCAGTGTGGTCAAGGACACCTATCACGGCCAGACGGTTGCCGACCCCTACCGTTGGCTGGAGCAAACCAGCGATCCCGAGGTGCAGGCGTGGATGAAGGCGCAGGCCAGCTATAGCCGCGCCGTTCTGGATCGCATTCCTGGCCGCGAGGCGCTGCTACAGCGCATGTTCGAGGTCGAGAACAGCGCCCCTGCGCGTGTTTCGCGAGTGGCGATCGTCGCGAACGGCAATGTGTTCTTTCTGAGGCGCGACGCGGGTGCCGCGCAACACAAGCTCGTCATGCGTGTCAGTGTCGACGCCGCCGACCAGGTCGTTGTCGACCCAACGCGCTTTGGCCCAAAGTTCGCCATCGACTACTTCTTCCCGTCGCCGGACGGTCGGTTTGTGGTCTACGGCATTTCGGAGAGCGGCTCAGAGCACCCGTCGCTGTACCTGCGCGAGGTGACGTCCGGGCGCGACATCGTCGGGCCGATCGCCGACGCCAAGTTCAACGGCTCCAGCCCTTATCGCTGGGCACCGGATAGCAGTGCGGTCTACTTCCAGACCCTCCGTGAGGCCAACTCCTTTACAGACAAGAGCGAGGCCTTTCAGTGGCCTCGATCGTGGCGGCTCGCCGCACAGGCGGGGGCTACGCCCGAACTGTTCGCCGATGGACGCCGTCCGTTAGGCCCGACTCGCACAGCGAGCGAGTACATGGCTGTTCTGAGCTTCGGCAACTCACCCTACCAGTTCGCCTACTTCGAGGATGGCGTGCGACGGGACGTCCGCGTCTTGGTGCGGCCGCTTGGAACGCCTGGTTCGAACGGCTGGCGTCCCTTGATTGGCCACACCGATGGTATCTGGCAGTTCGAGGTTCGCGGCGACCGGGTCTACGCACTGACTCGGAACGGTGCGCCGCGCTTCCGCGTGATTTCGACGTCCGTCACAACACCCGACTGGGCCAATGCACAGGTGGTGCTGCCGGAGGGCAAGGGAGTGGTTCGGTCAATCGCCGCGGCACAGGACGCGCTGTACGCGGCCGTGCTCGAGGGCGGCAGTTACCGGCTCTTGCGCGTGCCCTACGATCGGCGTCCGGTTGAGGAGATCGAGCTGCCCTTTCCGGGAGCGGTGAGCTTCGCCGGCAGTCACGTCGACCGCCCCGGTGTGCTCATCGCACTGGACGGATGGACCCAGGCGACTCAGTACTACGTGGTGAACGCGCAGTCGCGCCAACCGAAGCTCACCACGTTGCAGCCGCCAGGCCGTTTCGACCGGCTTGAAGGCATGGACTCACGTATCGAATACGCGGTGAGTAATGACGGTGTACGGATCCCACTGTCCGTGGTGTCTAAATCCGGCCATGTCGGACCAAGACCAACCATCATCGTGGCCTACGGTGCCTATGGCTTCACGCAAGAGCCGAGACTGCGGGCCGAGTGGGTGCCGTGGCTCGAACAGGGCTACGTCATGGCCAACTGCCATGTCCGCGGCGGAGGCGAGTACGGTCAGCCGTGGTACGAGGCGGGCAAGAAGCTCACCAAGCCCAATACCTGGAAGGACCTGATCGCCTGCGCAGAGTATCTGGTCAGGACCGGCGTCACGACGTCGGACAAGCTGGGAATCATGGGCTGGAGTGCCGGCGGTATCACTGTCGGCCGCGCGTTAACCGAGCGCCCGGACCTCTTTGCCGCAGCTGCACCTGGCGTTGGCGTGCTCGATGCGGTTCGCACCGAAGTTGAACCCAACGGGCCTGCCAACGTGGTGGAGTTCGGGACGGTAGCGAAGCCAGATGAGTTCAGGGCGCTGTACGAGATGAGCGCATACCACCACGTCAAGCCAGGCGTTCGGTATCCGGCGGTCATCTTGCCCCACGGGGTCAACGATGCCCGCGTGGCCGTCTGGCAATCCTCAAAGATGGCCGCGGCGCTGCAGGCGTCCAACTCATCGACTCTCGTCCTGCTTAATCTGGACTACGACGCGGGTCATGGGCGCGGCAGCAGTACAGCACAGCGGCTCGGCGCCTTCTGCCGACTCTGCTTCGTTCATGCTGTGGCAATTCGGCGAGCCCGGATACCAGCCGAAATAGGACGGGCGAAGAGGTCCGCTGTGGGGCCAAACGAGCGACGGTGCGCCACGGCCGGTTGTGGCCGCACGAAGCCCCGGACGGTCTTAGGCGACTACCCATTCTCGAAGCGTTTGGGGAGACCGTGAGAGCCAGTCAATACAGGGGGCGGCGGACAGTCGCACCTGCCTTGCCCCGGCTGGGCTTTGACTTCAAGGCAGCGCCGACCAGTTCGAGCAATCCATTCCGCTAAGCGAACCTCGCTTACATCGCGCCGTCGCTTTTCGAGCAAGGACACAGAACCCTGCGCATCTCTTGCCGGGTCCTTGCGGTCGAAGATTGTTTCCAAAACGTTGAAAGACATCTTGTCAATTGGTAAGCCATCGAGAGACATCTGCTCCCAACCGGCCCCTGACCAACGAAAGGCTATGAGTCCGAGCCGAGGGTAGCCGTGCTGGAAGCACTGTCCATCGGAATTCGCACGCAGAAGTACCACGGGCTTTCCATCAACGAGGTCGAATACCACCGGGTGATAACCAAAATCTTGCTTCCAATACGCCCCGGTTTCGCGGTGGTAGTACTCGATGAAGCGCGTCGTTCCCCGATGCGACATAGGCCATCCGTTCTTCCTCTGCTCGGCATACCCCTCCAATCGAAAGTTGCGTCCATCCCAGGACTTGACTTCCTCTGTCCAGCGCGCCGTATCCACGTCGGAACATGCGGTCAGGAAAAGCACGGCCAGGACGCTGAACAGCGCGTTGCATCGAGATCGATGCGTCATCAAGCAAACCCCCCTCTCGATCTGTCCGCTTCCGGGCGAGTCACGCCTACGCGGTTGATGGCAGCTCGTGGCCGGCAGGCGCTACAGCCCGAATTGCTCGCCCAGGATCACGCGTTGTTGCGCATCGCGAACCAGGGGCGCCCACGGCAGATCGGTCACACCGATGTCGATGCCGGCCTGCTTGATCAACGTGGACGCCTGTCCGCGGTGATGCGTCTGGTGATTGAACATCTGAGTGACGCACAGCCAGCGCGGGCGCGACAGCTCGCGCTGGGCAACCCCCGAGAACCAGGTGAGTGTGCCCACCAGCTGCGCGTTATCGAGTTGCGCCGCCCAGATCATGAATTCGTCGTCCATCGCTCGGCGAGCTTCGAGCAGGGCAGCGAATTCTTCGTACAGGTCTACACCCATGCCGCCGACCGGATAGACCTTCTGATTGAAGCGTGGCAGCCAGACACGATCGCCCCAGAGAATATGGTTCAGCGTGCAGTGGATGGATCGAAAGAACGCGCCCCGATCGGCCTTGCGCTCCTTATCAGACAACTGTGCCGCAGCTTCGTAGACCTTGCGATTCATCCAGCCGTTGTAGGCGGCCATCGTCTGACAGTATTCGGCGTCGATCATACGAAGTCTCCCGGTTGGCGCACGGGCGGTCAATTCCCCAGGATGACTCTACACATCGAGAGCTCCGGATGTCCGCTATCGCGCGAGATTCACCTGAAGCGCGAGGGACCGGTTCTGGCCGAGTAGCGACGGGTGCCGACTGGCGGACGACTTGTCGAATCAGTCCACAGGCCTGCGCTCCCACGCTGACTGATCGACCCCCTTCACCAGCAGCCACAGGCAGAACGCGCCTTCGCCAACGAGTGCCGGCGCCAAGATCGCCGGAAAGAGCGTGGCTGCAACGGCAGGAGCGAGCAGCAGGGCCACACTGTTCACCAGATAAGCCAAACCGGCGAGAGCAAGCAACACTCCAAGTGTCCTGGGAAAGTACGTCGACCTGAAGACGAGGTAGCCGCGAACCAGACATGCCACACCGAAGAAGAGCAGCCCGATGCCAAACCCGTAGCCGTGCAGGCGGATGGCGAGAAAACTGAGCGTGGCTTCCCACGTGCTCGCGGGGATGTCACCGGGCTTCTGGAGCAGCAACAGCGGCACAACCAGTGTCAACTTGTTCGCGGCCAGTACGGCCGTCTGCACCACGTTCGCGACAGTGGCGACCAGCGCGAGGAGTCGGTCGACCGGTTTCAGCAGGTAGTACATGATCACGATGAGCGGCACATCGAGGATGTGCATCACGAGATCGCCGACGATGCTGAGGCGCCACTGCATCTGGGACTCCATCAGATTCCGCAGGGTCGCCTCTGCGTTGCCTGAAACGACAACGGATTCCCGCACCATTGCCTCGCCGAACAGACCGAGGAAGATGATCGCCAGATAAATCAGACCTCCAACACGAGCGTAGGTCCGCGGGACTGCTTCAATGGATCGCATCGGCTTCAGTGCCTAGCACCAGACTCGACTATGCGATCAATCATCAGGACCTTCCTTGGCGCAAAAGGTAAGCATTGCGGCGGACACCGCTGAGCAAGGCACCACGACCTCAGGAAACGTGCGGAGCGTCGCCTTGTAAAGGTGAGTTGGGCCGAGCTGAGACGGGCAGGATCCCTCGCCGGAACGGCAGCTTAGAGGCAAATTGCCCGTCGATCACCGACGGCAGGTCTTGGCCGGCTTGAGTCTATCGAGCCGAGGGTGAAGCGCCACCCCTTGCAGCCATTGCGCTTCGCGGGAAGCGGACGCATTCATCGCTGCCGAGAGTAGGCGCAATTCGACCCTTCCCCAATTGGACGTCGATCGGAGCCGCCTTTCAAGGCGAGTCAGAGGTTCTTTGAAATGCGAACTGACGCTCGCCGAAATGCGATCAGGCCGCCTTGCGGCGCTGGTAGTACTCCGCGATCTTCGGGTGGCTGGCCACCCGCTCGAAGTGTTTCACCAGCTGCGGCGCAACGGTGTCCACGAGATCTTTCGGAATGTAGTCCAGTACTCCGGACCGCAGCCAGCGAATCAACATGAAGACCTTCAGATCCGCCACCGTAAGGCGCTGGTCAGCGAAATACTCTCCGCCGGCTGCTTTCAGCCTCGCCTGGAACTGCTCCAGGTAACGCGTGATATGACCCGCCGCAAGCTTCTCGCGCGCCTTCTTCTTGGCGTCCTCCGGCAAGTCGATGGTCTGCGCGATCCGGGTGCTGATGTCCTCAGTCGCCTCCATCACCTCGTCGCACAGGAATGCCTGAAGGTCGTCCTTTGGATACAGGCCGGCCAGCTTGCCGACGTAGCGATTGATGCTGTTGGACTGCGAAACCACCCGGCCGTCCACCTCCAACGTGGGTATCGCAAGGAACGGAGTCTTGTCGCGGAAAGCGGGCCAATCCTTACCCGCGATGCGGTGATCTTCGAACGCGATGCCACCGATATGAAGCGCCAGACGCGCTGGCTCGCCTCGTCCGCCGTCGAAGTCGAAATAGGTCAGCTTGAGCTTTGCCATTTGTGGGTCCTCAGAACTATTGGGTCGTCCCTCGCAAGGGTCTTCCTGCAAAGAAGTCTATCGCGACCCTCTGAATCGTCCGCTCTTAGGCACGTCAGCCCGAACGATCAGGCGTCCGGAAATGGCCGCAGTAAGACAACCTCATGGACCGACACACAGGTTCGGCACTGTGAGGCGCGTGAAGAGATGGGGGGATGCCACGGCGCTCGACGGGTAGTGCTCCAGCGCCTTCTTGAAGTCGGGATGGTTGAAGGCGGCTCGGAAATGAGCCACCGACTCCCACACCGCGTAGTTCATGAACACTGTGCTGCCTGCGATGCCTCGGTGCAGCTGCGTTGAAATGTAGCCCGGCTGCTGCTTCATCCAATTGGCGTCCGCCTCCCAGGCCTTGAGCAGGGCCGGGATGTCTGCCTCCGCAACCTGGAAGACGTTAACCAAGATCACAGGTGAGAGGTCGGTACAAATCTGTTGGAAGATAGGGACGTTCGTATCAAGCGGCTTGAGCTGAAGCATCGGGCAACTCCGTAAATTAATTTCGGCTACCGGGCACAACAGAGAATGCCAGCGTTTGCGGCCAGGCGCCTCACTTGATCAGCGGAACTTCGGTTCCCGCGAGCGTTGGGTCTGCATTCGGGCGGGTTGGGCGGCATCGAGACACGGCCGATCCTGGCCGACTAGAGAAGAAAGCGATACCGCAAGCCATTAAAGATCGGACGCCGCCCGACGGCGCGGCGCCGCGGCGTGCTGGGTCCATTGCGATCCATTGTCAGAAAAATCGCAATTGCGACTTTTCTGGCAATGAGCAGGCATTTCCAGGCTCGCGCACTATGGCAGTCGCAATTCTGTCCGCTATCGGGCGGACTGAGAAGTACGTTCAGGAGTCTGCACTTGGCCGGCTGCGCCCACTGAACTGTTATCGGCTGCCCGCCCGACTGAGTGGCGACCTTCTTCCGCGGAGCTCGTAAACATAGGCGTCCACGGTTGTCCCGTCGTCGAGCGTCGCCGTTGTTAAGACGCGCTCGTAGCCATCACCCTCAAACTGATCCAGACGGGCCCAGTGGTCCGCCAGCCGCTCCGAGATGAAAAGCAGACCTTCGACTCTGCCGCCACGTTCATCCAAAACGATGCCCGGGTAGCCGGCCGCTGCGCCCCAGCCTTCCTCAATCAAAGAGCCAGTGACGGTCGCAGGCTGCCAGCTTCCCGGTATGTCCGCGAGGACGTGCTCGTTCGGCCGACCCGGAGCAAGGGTTCCGTAGACGAAGAGTCGGTTCGGCATCGGTGACTCCGTCGGGTCGCGTTGCGGTCCGCTATCGCGTGAATCGGATCAGCCAATCCAACGGCTGGTTGTGGCCGACCTCGGTCTCCGTACCCGGCTGGCGATGCTGCGCCGCGCACCCTATCTCGGCTTTGTCGGCATGGGAATGACGTTCGGCTCTGCAACGCGCCCTGTCGCGGGCGGTGTTACGCGCTGAAGGAACTGCGGTGCAACGTTCCATTGCTGGCCGGTTTCAGCAATGACTGTGACAGTTTTGCGGTTGTAGCGGGTCAATACACCCGTGACTGGCGGGTGGCCGTCCGGCTGAAACTGGACGCGCTCGCCGACCTTAAACTCCATCATCTGAACGTGAGATCTCATTTGCTGCAAGAGTCGCAGGCGCTCGACGATGCGATGGTTGAGGTCAACCAGGTCCGCTTCGCTCAGGCGGTCAATGTCTATCTTCATGGGCCACGCTCCCCGGCGTTTCCGGTTACGCGGCTTCAAGCTCGAAGTGAACCTTGCGACCGATCGCGGTCGCAAGGTTCACCAGGGCATCCAGCGAGAACCTGGAAACCCGCCCGCGCAGCAGGTCGTTCATCCGTGGCTGCGTGACACCGCAGCGGCGCGCCGCCTCGACTTGGGTCCAGCCGTTTTCCTTGACGATTGCCGCGATCTTCTGCATCAGTTCCGTCCGCGCCCGCAGGTTGGCTGCCTGCTCAGGGGTGTCAGCCAGTGCATCCCACACGCTGTCGTAACGATCCACAGCCTTCTTCTTCACGTTCGTTCCTTTACGACCTGCGCCAGTCGCTGTCTGGCGACGTCCACATCGCGCTTCGATGTCGCCTGTGTCTTCTTCTGGAACGCATGCAAGACATAGACGGCATCGCGCAGCCTTGCCGTTTAGATCACCCGGTAGGTTCCCGAGTCGTCCCAGATCCTGATCTCTTCGACGCCTTTACCTATCGCCGGCATCGGTTTGCAGTCGTCCGGTGTCTGCCCACGCTGAACCTTGTCGAGCTGATAGCCCGCGTCATGCCGTGCATCTTCTGGAAACTCGCGCAATCGCTTGAGCGAATCACCGACGAAGACAATGGACTTCATCGCAGCAATATATCAGTACGGATATATGAGTGCAAGCGGCGAGTACCGCGTGAATTTCGAACGTCATGTCGGTTTACTGGCAACAGCGCGTTGCCCACTTCGTCCGCTCTTGGGCAGAGAAACGCTTTTCCGATCGGCCACTGTGGGGCGAATCAGCCGCCGTGGGGTAACGACAGAAAATGGCCGTACTGTCCGAACATGCACGGCCGACCGAAGTATTTTAGAGGGCCGCTCTTGAGCAGTCTGCGCGGTTGCCGTCCAGCATTATCAGTGGCTGGTCTGAGGCACTACGGGTAGCGCACCTTGCGCATACCACGCCGCAGTCACGCCGCTGGTTGAGGGCACGTCCTGGACTGCCTGCGGCAATTGCCACGAGTCCGACAGCTCCCGCGCAGCGCGCCGCCGGTCAAATCATCCAGACGGTCAATAGAACGGCCCACGCAAGCAGGCCGAGGGCGACGCCGATGCCGATACCGCGCGCGGCGACCAGTTCCTGGCTGCGGCGCGTCACCCGGCGCAGGGCCGAGCGGTCCGTGTTCTCTGGCTTCGACATCATGACTCGTCCGCCGCTGCCGTGGTCCGATGCAGGTCCACGTGCCTCGGAAGGAATGCTCCCGCGCGTACTTCCATGCGTGTTGCCGGCTGCGTGAGTCGGCCGTTGCCGCGTCGTCGGGGACTGGCGTACAGGCAGAGCCGATCACGGCTCCGGGCATTCCGGTCGTCGACCGGGCCCGGGCTGCTGTGCCGGCCGATCGCCTCGAGCTGCGGCTTCGTGCCAGGGGCGTGAAACGCCTCCAGCTGATCGCTGCGTAGGTCCATCGTCGGGCGACTCCTTGGGCACAACGGGACTGCGTGGCGCGGCCTTGTGAGCCGCTTGATGGGTTGCATTTTCGACGGTTCATGACATCATTTCCAATAGAAAGATCTCGAGCCAGACATTCATATGATGAATCTCAGGGCGATTGACCTGAACCTGCTTCCGGTTTTCGAGGCGGTGTACGAGGAGCGCAACATGACTCGTGCGGCCGAGCGGCTTGCGATGACGCAGCCCGCAGTCAGCAACGCCATGGCGCGCCTGCGAGCCGCGGCAGGCGACGAGCTATTCGTCGCGGGACGCCGCGGGGCAGCCGTCACGCCAGCCGCCGAGTTGCTCTATCCGAGGGTCAAGGGCGCTCTGGATGCCATCCGGGATGGTCTCGGCGAAACGCGCCACTTCGAGCCGCACGAGTCGAACAGGCGATTCACGGTTGGCATGCTGTACGCACCCGGCATCCGGCTCGGCCAGGCGTTCGCCGATTGGCTCAAGCGCGAAGCGCCGCTACTGAGCTGGAAGTGGGTGCCGCAGGAGAACCGGGAGGGAGGTGTGGCGGCACTTCGCGACGGTCGACTCGACTTCCTGATCGATCAGGCGAAGGCAAACGCACGTGACCTCGAGAGTGCGGAGCTATTCGCCGATGAACTGCAGGTCATCGCGGCCGGGCATCACCCAAGGATTGGAAAGACGCTGTCGCGCAAGCAATTCCTGACTGAGCGACACGTCGTTCATCGCAGTCTCCGGTTCCCGGGAAATCTCGTCCAGATCGAAGGTGCCCTGGGCAATCACGCCCTGGATGTCGCACTGGAAGTCCGTGAGCCCCTCGAGTTGCCGGTTTCGGTCGCGGGCACGGACTTCATCGCCGTGTGCAACCGCCGGCTCGCATCGCCGTGGACCAAGATGCTGGGCCTCAAGCTGCTGCCGCTGCCGTTCCGGGCGGCACCACTCAAGGCCCACGTGGTCTGGCATCGCAGCCGCCGGCGCGATGCGGGTCACCGGTGGGTGCGCGAGGGATTCATCCGGCTCGCAGCGAATTTCGACTAGCTCTTGCAGGTCGTGAGCTCGCTTGAGCGGGCAGAAGCCGGCGCGATCCTGCGGCCTGTCGCCTGCGGCGTGCAGTCGTGTCGGTGTGGCGGTGCCTTCGCCGCGTCAGTGCTGCAACCGGGCGTCTGCCTCGATCGTCTCGCCGCTGGCGAAAAGCTGAGCAGCGTCGACGGCGTCGAATGCGTACTGGCGGCCGCAGAAGTCGCACGTGACCGTCACCGTGGCCAGTTCAGCGATGATCGAATCGACTTCCTCGCGCCCGAGCGAAACCAGCATGCGGCCGATGCGCTCGCGTGAGCAACGGCAGGCGAAGCGCGGAGCGAGCGTCGCCTGAAGGTCCAGCACCTCCTGGCTGTAGAGGCGCTGCGCCAGATTCTCCGGCGACAGTCGAAGCAGCTCTTCGGCGCTCAGCGTGGCGCCGAGTGTCGTGACGCGGTCCCACGCATCTTCGTCGATGTCGCCGGCCGTTCCTCCGGTATCAGGCAGTCGCTGCAAGAGGAGGCCGGCGCTGACGTCCTCGTCGGCAGCCAGCACGAGCCGCGTTTCGAGCTGCTCCGACTGGCGCATGTAGCTTTCAAGCACGTCGGCCATCGATTCGCCGTCGAGCGGAACGATGCCCTGGTACGGCTGTTGTCCCGGCACCGGATCGCGCGGATCAAGGGTGATCGCGAAGCGCCCGCGCCCGCTTCGATTGATCAGTTCGCGCATCGTCGCGCTTGACTCGACCGCTTGCTCGCTGAACTTTGCCGTCGCGCGCAGCGAGAGGTCCGGCTGGCATTCCACCACCAGCAGCTTGACTGGCCCGTCGCCATAAACCTGCATGACCAGCGCGCCGTTGAACTTGATGTTGCTTGCGAGCAGGGCCGCCGCCGCCACCATTTCGCCGAGCAGCCGCTTCACGGGCGCCGGATACCGGTGGTGCGCCGTCATCTCCCGCCAGGCGTCGGCGACCCGCACGAGTTCGCCCCGGACGGGCGCCCCGCGAAACATGAACTTCAGCAGGCGATCGGACATCGGCGCAGCGCTCGCGATGGCCTCAGCCGATGCGCTTGAGCGCGACCCGGTACAACTGCCCTCGCTCCGAGTAGACGGCGCTGTTGCGAAGGCAGCGCGCGACGGCGGCTTCGTCCAGCGTCCGTATGACTTTGCCGGGCGAGCCGACGACCAGCGAATTGTCCGGGATCACATCGCCCTCCCGCACGAGGGCGCCGGCGCCAATCAGGCAGTTGCGGCCGACCCTTGCGCCGTTCAGAACGATCGCCTGAATGCCGATGAGCGTGCCATCGCCGATCGTGCAGCCGTGCACCGAGGCCTGATGCCCGATGGTGACGTTCTCGCCGACGGTCAGCGGAAACCCCGGGTCGGTGTGCAGCGCGCTAGCTTCCTGGACGTTGCTGTCGGCACCGATGACGATCGGTTCGACGTCTCCGCGTATCGTCGCGTAGGGCCAGATGCTGACCCGAGCCCGCAGCTCAACGCGGCCGATGACGGTCGCGGTCTCGAAGACGAAGGCCGTGGGGTCGATGACAGGAATGCGATCGCCGATCTGGTAGATGCTCATGCCGGGAAGGAGACTGAGTTGAAGGAACCAAGGCAGCCAGTGCTGCCACCTGGGAATGCGCCCGAGTTTACGGCGGAAGCTCGCCTTTGCCGGGACGCCGCAAGCGGATGAGCGAACTGCGCGCGGCGGCTCTCCGGGCCATTGCCATCGCCGAGCCCGCGGCGCGCTGTCGCGCCGTCGAGCGCCTGGCTGCGGTCAGTGAGGTCGACTTCGAACGTCAATTGCGCCCCGATGGACCGGTGCCGGGGCGGCCCACCCGCCCGCGGCTGGTGGCCGCCGACAGGGTTCCGCGCCGTGATGCGCGCAGCGCCGACGGCCGCGCGGCCCTGTTGCACTCCATCGCGCACATCGAGTTCAATGCGATCGGACTCGCGCTCGACGCCATCTGGCGCTTCCCCGGCATGCCACCGGAGTACTACTTCGACTGGCGCCAGGTGGCCCAGGAGGAGGCGCGTCACTACTCGTTGCTCGCGGCGCACCTGGGCACGCTCGGCTATCGCTACGGCGACTTTGATGCCCACGACGGCCTGTGGGAGGTCGCGGCCCGCACCGAAGGTGACGTCCTCGAGCGCATGGCGCTGGTGCCGCGGACGCTCGAGGCCCGCGGACTCGATGCCTCGCCGCGGCTGCGCGCCAAGCTCGCTGCCGCCGGCGACGCCGCGGCGGCAGCCATCCTGGACGTCATCCTGCGGGATGAGATCGGCCATGTGGCGATCGGCAACCGCTGGTTCCACTGGCTATGCGCCCGGCGTGGCCTGGACTCCATGGCGGCATACGCCGAAATCGCGGTGCTCCGCAGGGCGCCGCAGCTGCACGGCCCGTTCAACCTCGCCGCCCGTCGGGCCGCTGGCTTCACACCCGCGGAACTTGAGGCGCTGCAGCACTTGATACCGGACTCGCGTCAGATGACCCGGGATTAGCCTGCAACCGCGATCGCCGGCACGTGGTATCGAATTCAAAGTGGCGTGTCGATAAAGTTGCTAGCGATCGAGGAGGACGCATGAATCTGGCTCTTATCCTGAACACCCCGTTGACCGAACTACTCGGCCGCAAGAAGGCGCTTCCGCCGCTACCGGCCGTCGCGCCCAAGCCCAGGATGGGAGCAACGCTGTGCTGCGCCGGGTTGCGCATGTCGGTGCAGGCGGGTATGAGCGACGAGATGTGGGAATGGCTCGCCAGCCTGGGTTGGCGGGAGCTGCGCAATGGCGAAAACCGGCTCCATTACACGTCACTGTCGACCTCTTTGGTGAACCGGCTCTACGATGTCGGGCCGGACGATCGCCAGAAAGTGCTGCTGATGGCGATCCGGGAGGCGACTCGCCCGCGGCGGGAGGCCGTTGCACGCAGCCCAATGAACTAACCGGTTCGGGGGATACGGCGGGGCATCGCAGTCGCTAGAGTTTCATCTGGAGGAATAGTCAGAAGTGGACTTGGTCGGACCGGTTCGGGATCGGGTACGAACGCTGCTGAACATTCGTGTTGAGCGCGGACTGCGGTCGGCAGGGCTAAAGCCGGGCATCGGCGCCCGGATCTGCTGCGACGACGTGCGCATGACCGTCCAGGCCGGCATGAGCGATGCGCTCTGGCAGTGGCTGTCCAAGCAGGGCTGGCGGGAGATCACATTTCGCCCGGATCGGCGCCGCTATCGGGATGTCCCGACGGCCTATGTCACGCGCCTCATCGACTCGTATTCCGAGGAACGCGAACGTGTGTTGGCCGCCGCCATAGCCAATGCCTCTTATCGCGGCCGGGCGTTGCGACCCGGCACCTGGCCGACGAACAACGAACGGCGCTGAGCTGGCGATGGCAACGCCACGCGCGGCGCCGGCCACCGGCTGGCGGTTCTCGGAGTTTCGCCTCGGCGACACCTTCGGCTCGAAGGTCAAGGTCACGCCCGAACACCTCGATCAGGGCGCCGAACTGATCGGGGACTTCAATCCCCTGCACGTCGACGACACCTACGCGCGCTCCACGCGCTTCGGCGGTCGGATACTGCATGGCGTGCTGACCTCGGCACTGATGAGTGCTCCGTTCGGTAATCTCGTTTCGGGCACGGCCCTGGGGTACCTGGAGCACAACGCGCGTTTCCTGGCTCCGGTGCGGCCGGGCGATGTGCTGGCGATCGAGTGGACCGTGACCGAACTGCTGCCGAAACCCGGACATGGCGGCGGCATCGTCGTAGCCGAGTGCGAAGCCCGTAATCAGACCGGCGAACTCGTTGCGACCGCGAGGGGCAAGATGCTCGTGGCCGACGCCTGAATCTTCGCTAGCCGTCTTCACCGCGAGAGCGTGCCGCCTCGCGCTCGCGCAGTACCCGTCGCTGCACCTTTCCCGTGGTTGTCATCGGCAAGGCTTCGATGAACTCGATTTCCTTCGGGTACTCGTAGGGGGCAAGCTTGCCTCGCACGTGCGACTGCAGTTCCTCGACCAACGCGGGTGAAGCGGCATGACCGCTTGCCAGCACGACATAGGCCTTCACGACCGCGCCGCGCTCCGCGTCGGGCTTGGGAACCACCGCGACGTTGGCGACAGCAGGGTGCTTGATCAGGCAATTCTCGATCTCGCTAGGCCCGATCCGGTAGCCCGCCGCCTTGAACATGTCGTCGGCGCGCCCCTGGTACCAGAGGTAGCCGTCGGCGTCGACATTGGCGAGATCGCCCGTGCGGCACCAGTCGCCGCTGAACTTGCGGCGCGTCGCTTCGGGATTGCGCCAGTACTCGAGGAAGAAGACCGGATCGGCATGGCCATGGATGTCGCGCCGATGCAGCGCGACTTCGCCCGTAGCTCCTGCAGCCACGGGAGTCCCGCTATCGTCGATGACCGCAACGCGATGTCCCGGGTAGGGCCGGCCCATGCTGCCGGGGCGTGCGGGCCACTTCTCGTGCGAGTTGCCGACGATGTAGTTCATCTCGGTCTGGCCGAACATCTCGTTGACCGTCACGCCGAGCGCGGCGCGGCACCAGTCGAACACGGTCTCACCCACGGCTTCGCCGGCGCTCATCATCGAGCGCAGGCGCAGGCGGTAGTGGCTGCGTGGTGAGTCAACCGACTTCATCATCATCTTCAGCGCGGTCGGGAACAGGAACGCGTTGGTCACGCCGTAGCGCTGCATCAGCTCGAAGGCGCGATCGGGCGCGAAGCGGCCGCGGGTGCCGACAATCGGAAACCCGAAGTACAACGTCGGCAGCAGCGCGTCCATCAGGCCGCCCGTCCACGCCCAGTCGGCGGGGGACCAGAACACGTCGCCCGCCTGCGGAAACCAGTTCTGAGAGGCCACGAACCCCGGCAAATTGCCGATCAGCGCCGAGTGCGGCATCAGCGCACCCTTCGGCGGGCCGGTCGTTCCGCTGGTGTAAATCAGCACGGCCGGATCGCTCGCGCGCGTGACGACCGTCTCGAACCGGTCCGACGCGGCTGCAAGCAAAGTGCTCCAGTCCCGCGCCGCCGATGCGACCTCGTCGACAACGATAAGGCTCTTCAGATCCGGGCATCTGTCACGAATCGACTCGAGCGCTGGCAGCGCGGTCGCGTCGACGATTGCAACCACGGCACTGCTGTCCTGCAGCCGGTACTCCAGCGCGTCGGGACCGAACAGCAGTGAAAGCGGCATCGCGACAGCGCCAAGCTGGTAGATCGCGATGTGGGCGACCGCCGTTTCCGGGCGCTGTGGCAGAACGATCGCGACGCGGTCTTCGCGTTGCACGCCGATCTTGCGCAACGCGTTCGACAGCCGGTTGGCGTCGGCCTGCAGCGCGGCATAGGTGTAGGAGGCGCGGTTGCCACGTTCGTCCTCGCAATGCAGGGCGATCCGCGACGACTCGCTGGCCCAGCGGCGGCTGCAGACCGTCGCGATGTTGAACTCCGCCGGCACGCTCCAGCGGAACGATTCATAGAGCGCGCGATACTGGTCGCGCATGGTGATCCCTTCGTCAGGCGGGCTTCCTATAATCGCCGAAGCCGCAAGACGATGCAACGAACGACGTCGCGCGTGCGCTGGGAAACCTCTTGAACGCCAACCTGCGGCCCTCACGCTCCGAGTTCGTCGACATTCGCGGCCTGCGCTACCACCTGCGCTGCTGGGGTCCGGCACCGGAGCGAGCACGCCACACGCTGGTCATGCTGCATGGCTGGATGGACGTTTCGGCGTCGTTCCAGTTCGTCGTCGATGCCTTGCCGGAGGACTGGCGAGTGGTGGCGCCGGACTGGCGCGGTTACGGCCTGACTGAGCGACCGCGGGCCGACTGTTACTGGTTCCCCGACTATCTGGCAGACCTTGAACGCGTGCTCGACGCGCAGGTGCCGGGACCTGCCATCCTGGTCGGCCATAGTATGGGCGGCAACGTTGCTCTGCTCTACGCTGGGATACGGCCGGATCGCGCGCGGGCCGTGATCAACCTGGAAGGTTTTGGCCTGCGCGAAACCCACGCGGCGCAGGCACCCGGGCGCTTCGCCCAGTGGCTCGACGAACTGCGCAACGGCGTTGCCATGCGTGATTACGAGAGCGCGGTCGACGTCGCGCGCCGCCTGCAGCGGAACAATCCGCGGCTGACGGCAGACCGTGCGGCGTTTCTGGCGCAGCACTGGGCGATCGAGCAGGCCGACGGCCGCTGGGCGGTGGCAGGGGACCCGGCGCACAGGATCGTCAATCCGACGCTCTACCGCCTCGATGAAGTTCTCGCCTGCTGGGCGCGCATCGAATGCCCGTCCTCTGGATCCGCGCAGAGAACACGGACGTTCTGCGCTTCGTCGCCGACCTCCGCAAGCGGCGATCGATGAAGTCGAGCGGCGTCGCGTCGTGCTGCGGGACGTCGAATCGATGGTGGTGGAGGACGCCGGTCACATGGTGCACCACGATCGACCGGAGCGCATCGCCCAGGCGATCCGCGACTTCGTCGCGCGGCGTATCGACGCGTGCCCGTTAGAATTCGTCCATGATGGTCGAAGAGCACCCGGCGAGTTCGCTCGCTGCGGACCTGCATTCCCACTCCACGATCTCCGATGGCGTGTTGTCACCGCGCGAACTCGTGCTGCGGGCGTCCGAGCGCGCCGTCGAACTCTTTGCGCTGACCGATCATGACGAGTTGGCAGGGCTGGAGGAAGCCGCTGCGACGGCACGCGAAGTTGATCTGCCGTTCGTAACCGGCGTCGAAATCTCGGTGACGTGGGGGTCGACGACCGTACACGTCGTCGGCCTGGGTATCGATCCGGACGACCGGAGGCTGCTCAAGGCCCTCGCGCGCGTGCGTAGCGGCCGCACCGAGCGTGCGCAGCAGATGAGTGACGGGGCTCGCGGCGGCGGGCATCGAAGACGCCTACGAGGGCGCGCTGCGCTACGTGCGCAATCCCGAACTGATCTCGCGCACGCACTTCGCGCGTTTCCTCGTCGACACCGGTATCTGCCGCGACGTGCGCGATGTCTTCAAGCGCTACCTGGTGGCGGGCAAGCCGGGCTATGTCCCGCACGAATGGGCGCACCTTGACGAGGCGGTGCAGTGGATCAGCGCGGCCGGTGGGGTAGCGGTGCTGGCTCATCCGGGGCGTTACCGCGTCGGTGAACTCAAGTTGCACGAGCTGGTCAAGGAATTCAAGGAGGCCGGCGGCGTGGCCCTCGAGGTCGTGACCAGCAATCACTCGCGCGAACAGGTGCGACACTTCGCCGCGATGGCGCGCGAGATGGAACTCGAGGCCTCGCGTGGCAGTGACTTCCATGGTCCCGGCGAAGCGGAGAACGTGGAACTGGGCGTCGTCGCACCTCTGCCGCCCGGCCTCACGCCCGTCTGGCACCGGTTCACATGAGCGGCCCGCTCATCTTGCAGACGCGCAACACCGGCGTGGCCTCGTGAGCTGAAAGTGGCGCAGCTCTTCGTAGTCCATCCGGTCAATCCCCAGGTGCGACTGCTGCGCCAGGCGGCGCAGATCCTCGATCACGGCGGCGTGGGCGCGATTCCAACCGACTCGTGCTACGCGCTGGCCTGCCACCTGGATGACAAGGCGGCCGTGGACCGCATCCGCGCGATCCGCCGCCTCGGTGAGCGGCACCTGCTGACGATGATGTGCCGCGACCTGTCGGACCTCGGCTCCTATGCCAAGGTCGACAACGCGACCTACCGCGTGCTGAAGGACGTCACACCGGGCCCGTACACGCTGATCCTCGAAGCCACGCGCGAAGTGCCGCGGCGCCTGTCGCACCCGTCGCGCCGGACCATTGGCCTGCGCATTCCGGACCACCCCGTCGCGCTCGGCCTGCTCGATGTCCTGGGGCAACCGTTGATCAGCACGACGCTGCAGCTGCCAGGCGATGAACTGCCACTGAACGACGTCGACGACATCCGCGCCCGGCTCGATCACCTGGTCGACTTTGTCCTTGATGCCGGACCGTGCGGGATCGAACCGACCACCGTCGTCGATCTGTCGGGCGCCGAAGCCGTTGTCATTCGAGCAGGCAAGGGCGATCTGGCAGCTTTGGGACTTTAGTTGCGCATGCGGTGCACGTGCGACCGCTGCGCGGTCGCACGTGCACCGCATGCGTTGTAATCAGCGGGCCTTCCCTTCGGAGCGGCCGGGCGTGCGGCCCGTGAACAACTGCCACGGGCGGGGAAGCTTGCCGCGAAAGGCATAGTCGTCGGCCGCACATCGTTGCACCGAAAGGCGAAGCGCGCTGTACTGCGCGGAGCTGCAACGCTCGACTGCTAGACTTCTCCAAATGGACAGCGTGATCCAGGCGATCGCCGTCTACGCAATCCCGGTGCTGCTGGCCATCACGTTGCACGAAGCGGCGCATGGCTATGTCGCGCGCATGTTCGGCGATTCGACAGCCTTCATGCTGGGGCGCGTGACGCTCAATCCCGTCAAACACATCGATCCGGTCGGCACCGTGATCGTTCCGCTCGCCATCGTGCTGCTGTCGAAACTCGCTGGCGGGGCGGGCTTCATGTTCGGCTGGGCGAAACCCGTGCCGGTGAATTTCGCCAACCTGCGGCATCCCAAGCGCGACATGATCTGGGTCGCTGCGGCGGGGCCCGCCGTCAACCTGCTGATGGCCATCGGCTGGGCGCTGATCCTGAAGGGACTGATTGTCTCTGGCCTGCAGGAGGAGTTCTTCGTCGAGATGGCGAAGGCCGGCGTTTTCGTGAACATCGGCCTGATGGCGCTGAATCTCCTTCCGCTGCCGCCGCTGGACGGCGGGCGCATCCTAGTCGGCTTGCTGCCGCATCGCCTGTCCTACGCGCTGGCCCGCGTCGAGCCCTACGGCTTCTTCATCCTCATCGCCTTGCTGGCCACCAACACGCTCGGCTTCTTTCTGCAGCCGTTCTACGAGTTTGGTGTCGCCATCGTTCGAATCTTCGTCTGAGCCATGTTTCCTGATCGCGTGCTTTCCGGCATGCGCCCGACGGGCGCGCTGCATATCGGCCACTATCACGGAGCGCTGAAGAACTGGGTGAAGCTGCAGGACGAGCACCCGTGTTACTTCTTCGTTGCCGACTGGCATGCGCTGACAACGCACTACGAGACTCCCGAAGTGCTCGCGGCGAGCGTCTGGGACATGGTGATCGACTGGTTCGCGGCCGGCCTCGACCCCAACAAGGCGACGGTATTCATCCAGTCGCGCGTTCCCGAGCATGCGGAACTCTTCCTGTTGCTGTCCATGTCGACCCCGCTCGGCTGGCTCGAACGGGTGCCGACCTACAAGGACCAGATCGAAAAGATCAGTGACCGCGACCTCGCGACCTACGGTTTCCTCGGTTACCCGCTGATGCAGGCCGCGGACATTCTGATCTACCGCGCGACGATGGTGCCGGTCGGCGAGGACCAGGTCCCGCACATCGAGATGACGCGCGAGATCGCGCGGCGCTTCAACAACCTGTTCGGGCGCGAGCCCGGCTTCGAGGAAAAGGCCAGGGCCGCAGTCAAGAAGCTCGGAGCCAAGCGGGCCAAGCTCTATCACGACCTGCGCACGCGCTATCAGGAGCAGGGCGACAACGATGCGCTCGAGCAGGCTCGCGCGCTGCTCTCCCAGGCGCAGAGCATGTCGATGGGCGATCGCGAGCGCGCGTTCGGGTATCTCGAAGGCTCGCGCCGGGTCATCCTGGTCGAGCCCGATGTCAAGCTCACCGAGACTCCCAAGTTGCCGGGGCTCGACGGCCAGAAGATGTCGAAGAGCTACGGCAACGTGATCCTGATGCGCGAGGAGCCCAAGGCGCTGACGGAGAAGATCCGCCGCATGACGACGGATCCCGCACGGGTTCGCCGCAGTGATCCCGGTGAACCCGAACGCTGCCCCGTGTGGCAGCTGCACAAGGTCTATTCGACCGAGGAGACGCAGTCCTGGGCGGCACAAGGCTGCCGCACGGCCGGCATCGGCTGCCTCGACTGCAAGCAGCCCGTTATCGATGCGATGCTCCGTGAGCAGCAGCCCTGGCGCGAGCGCGCGCAGCCCTACCTCGACGATCCGTCGCTGCTGAGATCGATCGTGGCGGACGGCTGTGATCGAGCCCGCGCCACTGCGCAGGAAACGATGCGCGACGTGCGCGACGCGATGGGTCTCGTCTACGACTGACGTGGCTTCAGTCGAAGGTCTGCCGCGCTCGAACCCGCAGGCGACCGAGCCATCGGCTTGGGTGGTCCGCTTCGCCTTGCGGCTTCATGCCGCTGCGCGCGTGCTCGACGTGGCGTGTGGGCATGGCCGGCATGCCCGTTGGCTCGCGCGCCGCGGCTGTCGTGTCACGGCGGTGGACGTCGACCCGGCGTGCGCGGCTTCGATGGCGACGGAGTCCGGCATCGAGTTCGTCGAGGCGAATCTCGAAAGCGGGACGTGGCCGTTTGCCGGGCGGCAGTTCGACGCGGTCATCGTCGTTCACTACCTCCACCGGCCGCTGCTTAACCTGCTGGCAGAAGCCGTGGCGCCGGGTGGCCGGTTGATCTACGAAACCTTCGCGCGCGGTAACGAGCAGTTCGGGCGACCGCGCAATCCGGATTTCCTGCTGCGCCCGCGCGAGCTGCTCGACGCGTTCCAGGACCTGCGCATCCTCGCGTTCGAGGATGGACTGGTCGCTGCGCCGCAGCCGGCGATGATCCAGCGCATTGCTGCTCTCAGGCTTGAACCAGGGGCGTCGGCGCCGGTCGAAGCCCTGGCGCTGTGAGCGGGCGCGCCGCCGGAATCGCGCGCGGTCTGTAGAATCCGCCGCTTGGGCTGAGGAGGCCGCACACATCATGATCAAGGGCAGCATCGTCGCCATCGTTTCACCGATGCACGACGACGGTTCGCTGGACTTTGACGCCTACCGGCGTTTGATCGACTGGCACGTGGCCGAGGGCACGAATGCCATCGTCGCCGTCGGTACGACGGGAGAGTCGCCGACAGTCGACCAGCAGGAGCATGGCGAACTGATCCGCGTAGCGGTCGACGCGGTGCGGGGCCGTGTGCCGGTCATCGCCGGCACCGGCGGCAACTCGACATCCGAGGCGATCGAACTCACGCGCCACGCAAAAGCCGTCGGGGCTGACGCCACGCTGCAGGTGGTTCCGTACTACAACAAGCCCACGCAGGAGGGCCTGTACCGGCACTTCCGCACGATCGCAGAGACTGTCGACCTGCCGATGATCCTGTACAACGTGCCGGGGCGAACGGTGGCGGATCTGGCCAACGACACGACGATGCGCCTGTCCGAAGTCCCCGGCATCGTTGGGCTGAAGGACGCCACGGGCGATGCCGCCCGCGCTGCCGATCTGCTGAGGCGCCTGCCGCCGAACTTTGCGCTGTACAGCGGCAACGACGACAGCGCGCTGGCATTGATGCTGCTGGGCGGACACGGTGTCATCTCGGTGACGGCGAACGTCGCTCCCAAACTGATGTCCGAAATGTGCCGGGCCGCGCTGGCCGGAGACTTCGCACGAGCGCGCCAGGTGAACGCCCAGCTCTGGCCACTGCACCAGAAGCTCTTCGTCGAGCCGAATCCGATCCCGGCCAAGTGGGCCTTGTGCAAGATGGGTCGCATCGAGGGTGGCATTCGATTGCCGCTCACGCCTTTGTCGATCCCCGCCGAGCAGGTCGTGCTGGCGGCGCTGAAGGAAGTGGACCTTGTCTAGATGCGCGCAGGAGCTTCGCAGATGCATCGCTTGATTTTCTCCCGCGTCGCTTTGGCTGCGTCGGTTGCGGTCCTGTCGGCCTGCACCTGGACCGGCGGTGGCGTGTCGCAGACCATCGACTACCAGAATGCGCGGACGCGCTCGGCACCGCTCGAGGTGCCACCGGACCTGTCGCAGCTGCCGCGCGATGAGCGCTTCACTGTGCCGGAGCGGCCGCAGACGGTCACAGCATCCTCGACAGCCGCAGGCCGCCCCGGTGGGCCGGTCGGCGCGCCCGGGTCGGCCACCGCTGCCGCGGTGGCACCGTCGGCGACGATTGCCCGCATAGAGCGCGCTGGCAACCAGCGCTGGCTTGCGGTCAACATGCCACCGGAAAAGGCGTGGCCTATCCTCCTCGAGTTCTGGCCCAGCGTGGGACTGGCGGTCGAGAGTTCCGACGCAGCAACCGGTGTAATGGATACGGTCTGGGCGGAAAACCGGGCCAAGCTCAACCAGGATCTCATCCGGCGAACCCTCGGTCGCATCTTCAGCGCGGTCTATGAGACTGGCGAACAGGACCGATACCGGGCGCGCATCGAACGCACCGCCACCGACACGTCGGAGATCTTCATCTCCCATCGCGGCATGATCGAGGTGTTCACCTCGTCGGCTCAGGACCGTACGGCCTGGCAACCGCGTCCACCCGATCCCGCGCTGGAAGCCGAAATGCTGCAGCGGCTGCTCGCCCGCTTTGAAGGCACGGTGTCTCGTCCGGGGGCCAGCGCCAAGGCACCGGCGGCGGCGGGTGATCCTGCCGCAGGCGCGGCGGCGACGGTGGCGGCCGTACCAGAGCAGGCATGGATCATCAAGGGCGCCGATGGCCGCAGCGAGCGGCTGATCATCGACGATGCCTTCGACCGGGCGTGGCGGCGCGTCGGTCTCGCCCTCGACCGCGGCGGCTTCACCGTCGAGGACCGTGATCGTGCCAAGGGCATCTACTTCGTCCGCTACCTCGATCCCGACTACGAGGCAAAGAAAAAGGACGAGCAGGGATTCTTCTCCAAAATGCTCGGGCAGGAGAAACCCGTCCCGGCGCCGCAGTACCGCGTGCAGGTCAGTTCTTCAGGGCAGGCGGGCACGCAGGTCCAGGTGTTCGACAAGGACGGCAAGCCGGAACGTTCTGCGGCCGGTGATCGCATCCTCGCGCTGCTGAACGACCAGCTGCGCTGACAGCCCGCGTGCTGCGCGTCTGCAGTCTCGGCTCCGGCAGCAGCGGCAACGGACTGGTCGTCGAGGCGCGCGATGGCGCTTCGACAACGCGTGTCCTGGTCGACAACGGCTTCAATGTGCGGCAACTGGAGCGACGGCTGCAGCGTGCTGGCCTCGGACCCGAGGCGCTCGATGCCGTATTCGTCACCCACGAACACTCCGACCACGTGGGCGGCGTGGCCGCACTTGCACGCCGTTACCGGGTCGACATTTACTGCACCGAGGGAACCGCTGTCGCCGGCAGGCTGGTCGAACAAGGCATCGCCTGGCGCGCGATCCGTGCCGGCGATGTCCTTGAACTCGGGACGCTCGGCGTCAGCCCCTTCGCCGTACTTCATGATGCGCAGGAACCCGTGCAATACGTGTTCACCGATGGCGCGCGCCGCGCAGGGTTGCTGACGGACGTCGGCGAGTGCTCGGACTCGATCATTGACGCGCTATCAGGACTGCACGCGTTGATCCTCGAGTGCAACCACGACGCCGACCTCCTTCGAAGTGGAAGCTATCCGGCGTTCCTCAAGCAGCGGATCGCGGGCCCGCATGGGCATCTGTCGAACGAGCAAGCCGCCGGGATTCTGGGTCGAGCGCGCAGTGCCGCGCTCGCCTGGGTAGCGGCGGCACACCTGTCCCGAAGCAATAACCGACCGGACCTGGCGCAGCAGGCGCTGGCACGAGTGCTCGGCTGTGCTGCGGGTGAGATCAGCGTCCTGGACCAGGAAGAGGGTCTGCCGTGGCGCGAGGTCTGACCGCTCGCTGGTGGCCGCGCAAATGAAAAGGGCCGGCAGAGCCGGCCCCTGATTCGCACTGTCGCGCGATTTACTTCTTGGCAGCCTGCTTGGCCTTTTCGACCGCTGCGGCGGCTTCTGCCTTGGCAGCGTCCTGACCCGGCATGGCTGACGTGCCGGATTCCCCGACTGGCGCAGCGCCGGCCGCCGGAGCAGCACCGGCCGCGGGCGCGGTTGCGGGGGTGGCGGTTGCATCGGCTGGCTTCGCGGCATCGGCGGCAGGAGCCGGAGCCGGTGCAGGCGCCGGGGCCGGAGCAGCGGTCGGAGCCGGAGTGGGCGCAGGCGCGGGGGCTTCCTTCTTACCGCAGGCCGCAAGCGCGACAACCATCATTGAGGCAACCAACAGTGACTTCTTCATGTGCACCCTTCCTGAGTTTTGATGTGGGAGTACTGGATTTCGCGCGATCGCGGTGTCCGTGGGCGACGAAGGGTACAAAGCAATCCTCTTCCGTCACGGGCCAATATTATAGGTGCACCGCAACACAAAGGCCAATGGCGGTCGTCGCCTCAGCCGAGGCCTAGCGGGACGACGGCAAGGTTGTGTCCGGCCGCGTCCCAGCGCCGCACGAAACTTGAGAGCAACGGCTGGACGCGCGGCTTGTTGTGTGTCCACAGGTCGCCGCGTGCTGCGACCGTCGGCTTGAGCTCGATCGTGGTGTGATCGTCGATCAGCACCCACGCATCGTCACCGACCGAATCGTCCTCGGAGGCCACACGCATCTCGAGCGCGTGCGCAAACCTTCGCTGCAAGGCTCGCAGGCGCGGTGCGCGCGTGTTGAGCCACGTATCGTCGTCGACCAGCAGTTGTACGCGTGCAGATCGGTGGGACAGCAGCAACCGACTCAGTTGCTCTTCCGCGGCCACGCTGCCGAGGTCGAAAACGCCGAGGTCGCGGTGGAGGCACCGCACCCATCGCTCGGCCAGGCGCAGCGCGATCAGGACGGCCTCGTGCGTTTCCGCGCGGGACGTGATCAGAGCACGTTCCGGCGTTCCGCTTGTCAGCGACAGTTCAGAGGGCTTCATGGATGCGAGTTTCCTGTTGCGAGATGCAGCCAGCCAGCGACATACCAGCGGTGCAGGGACGCGAATGTCGCGGCCGGCGCCGCTTGCAGCGCTGCCGGTGTCAGTTCGCGGGCGTCAGCCAGGCGTTGCACCGGAACCCTGTCTCCCGGTTCGAGGTTCACGTGCTCGCCATTGATGCCGACTGCTCCGCGGTGGTAGAGCACGCGCGTGCGCCGGTCGAGCGTCACGCCACGGCGCCGCACGGCAGCCTGAAACGCCGCCGCTTGCATGGGTCGCATTGGGCGCTCGAAGACTACCTGGGCCTTCGGCTCGGACAGGTAGGAAAGCAGGAAGCGGGCGGTATCGCTTTGACGCGGTCGAGGCGCAACGAGTTCGGCATGCAGTGTGCGCAGCATGCCCCCGGGCAGGGCGGCCGGATGCTGCGTCGGCTTGAGGCCGCGGTCGGAGTAGCGCCCGCGCAGCTTCGTGTGGCCGGCAAACTCGGCGAGCATCGGCTCTAGCAATTCCTGGTAGTTCGGCGCCCGAAAACCGATGGAGTAGGTCAGGCACTCGCCCAGGGCGGTGCCCTCGTGCGCCACGCCCGGCGGCAGATAGAGCAGATCGCCGGGCTCGAGGATGTACTCGGCGCTGGGACGGAAGTTCGCAAGAATCCGCAACGGTGCGCCGCTGACCAATCGCAGGTCGCGCTGGCGACTGATGCGCCAGCGACGCCGGCCATGGGCCTGCAGCAGGAAGACATCGTAGGAGTCGACATGCGGTCCGACGCCGCCGCCGTTAGTGGCGTAGCTGACCATCAGATCGTCCAGCCGCGCGTCGGGCACGAAGCGAAACCTCTGCAGCAGTGCCTGGGCGCCGGCGTCGAGCAGGTCCACGCCCTGAACGAGTACGGTCCAGTGTGGTCGACGTTGCGAGGGCAGGCGCCGGAACGGACCGTGGCTGACCTTCCACGTCGCGTTCGCACGTTCAATCAGTCGCGCTTCGGCCTCTGGCATGCAGGCGAGTTCCAAAAGTCGCTGCGTGCCGACCGGCGGCACGAATCCAGGCAGCGCATTTCGAACCAGCATTGGCCGGCGTTGCCAGGCATCGCGCATGAACTGCGTGACCGGAAGCGCGCCAAGCTTGCGCAACGGCAGGGGAGTCATGCGGTCAATTATAGGAATGCACCCGGAGGCATAATCCTGTCGGACCAGGGACGATGATGAAAATTGCCGACGACGCACTGGTGAGTCTCGAGGTGTCGATGTACGACGCACAGGGCCAGTTGCTCGACAAGACCGACGAGCCGCTGCAGTACCTGCACGGACACGAGGACATTTTTCCCCGGATCGAGGAGGCGCTGGCCGGCAAGGAGGTCGGTGAGCACCTGATGCTGCAACTGGAGCCGGAGGACGCGTTTGGCGACTACGACCCGGAACTCGTCATGCTGACGCCGGTGGACGACCTCGGCGAGGAAGTCACGGTGGGCCTGCGCGTCGAGGCCGCCGGACCGGACGGTGAAGATCGTTGCGTGTTCACGATCACCGACATCGCCGATGGCATGGCGGTGCTCGATGGTAATCACCCGCTCGCCGGCATGGCGTTGCGTTTCGACATCCGTGTTGTGGAGGTGCGGCGGGCCAGCGAACAGGAACTCGAAGAGGCCGACACGCCACGGGTTCCGGACTTCCTTCGTATCGCGGACCCGAAGACGCTGCACTGACTCAGTCCGGTTCGCCCGCGAGCCGCTGCAATTCGTCGAGCAGCGCGTGCGCTTCACGCGGTGACAGGGCATCAAGGTCGACCGCGCGGAGTCGTTCGCGCAGCGCATCTGCGGAGTCGTCAGTCGCCGGCGTTGCGCTGACGAACATGTCCAGCTGCGGACGCACCCCCAGCGCGCGCTCCTCGAGTTGCACGAGCAGGGCGCGGGCGCGCCGAACCACGCTGGTCGGCACCCCCGCCAACTGGGCAACCGCAAGCCCGTAGCTCTGGCTCGCCGGCCCGTCGCGCACTTCGTGCAGGAACACGACCTTGCCGTTGGCTTCGGCGGCGGCGACGTGGACGTTGGCCACTTCCGCGTGCTGCTCCGCCAGTTGCGTCAGTTCGAAGTAATGCGTGGCGAAGAGCGTGAGGCAGCGGTTCTTCTCGACCAGCTCACGACCGATCGCTCCGGCCAGCGCCATGCCGTCAAACGTGGACGTGCCGCGCCCGATCTCGTCCATCAGTACCAGGCTCGTCTCGGTCGCGCTGTTGAGGATTGCCGCCGCCTCGGTCATTTCGACCATGAAGGTCGAGCGGCCGCGCGCGAGGTCATCGGCCGCGCCGATGCGGGTGAGGATGCGATCGATCGGACCGAGCCGTGCACTGGCGGCCGGGACGAAGCTGCCGGCGTAGGCAAGGAGGACGATCAGCGCGACGGACCGCATGTACGTCGACTTGCCGCCCATGTTCGGCCCGGTGATGACCAGCAGCCGGCGGCCGGGATGCAGCACGCAGTCGTTGGGCACGAAGGTCTCGAGTTCCCGCTCGACGACGGCGTGGCGGCCGGCGCGGATCTCGATGCCGGCGCGATCCGCCAGCTCCGGTTCGACCCAGCGTGCCAGCCGTGCGTGATGCGCGAGGGCCACGAACGCATCCAGGGTGGCCACCGCGTCCGCCGCCGCCTGCAGGGCCGGGACCTGCGCCGCCAGAGCTTCGACCAGTGCGTCGAACAGGTTCTTCTCGCGCGCCAGGGCGCGCTCCCGCGCGGAGAGTGCGCGGTCCTCGAACGCCTTGAGTTCCGGGGTGATGTACCGCTCGGCGTTCTTCAGCGTCTGGCGCCGACGGTAGTCGTCGGGCACCTTCGAGGTCTGGCCGTGCGTGACTTCGATGTAAAAGCCGTGCACACGGTTGTACTCGACTCGGAGGTTTGCGATGCCGGTGCGCGCGCGCTCGCGCTGCTCGAGGTCGATCAGGAACTGGCCCGTGTTGTCGCGCAGGGTTCGCAGCTCGTCGAGCTCGGCATCGTGTTCGGCCGCGATGACATCCCCGTCGCGGACGGAGTGGGCGGGCTCTGGATGAAGCGTGGTGCGCAGAGTCGAAAGGAGTGCCGCCGGCAGGCTGCAGGGATGGCGCAGATCGAGCAGCCTTGCCGCTTCAGCGGTCGCGAGCGATCCGGCCAGCCGCACGACAGCCGGCAGCGCGTCGCGCAGCGCGGCGAGTTCTCGCGGCCGCACCGAGCCGAGCGTGATCCGGGTGCCGATGCGCTCGAGGTCCGGCAGGCCGCGCAGCGCATCACGCAAGGTGCCGTGCAGCGGTGCGGCTTCCAGCAGCGCCGCGATTGCCCGATGGCGCGCACGGGCTTCGGCGGCCTCGCGGACGGGGTGGTGCAGCCAGTGGCGCAGGCGCCGGCTGCCCATGGCGGTCTCGCAGTGATCGAGCAGGCGAAACAGCGTCGGACCGTCTTCACCGCGCAGCGTCTCGGTGATCTCGAGATTGCGGCGCGTCACCGCGTCCAGGATGACGTAGTCCGACGGCGCCTCACGATGCACGGCGCGCACGTGTGGCAGTCGGCCGCCCTGGGTGCTGCGAGCGTAATCGAGCAAGGCACCCGCTGCTGCCAGGATCTCCGGCGCGTCGGCCAGACCAAAGGCGTCGAGCGTGGCAACTTGCAGCAGCTGCTGCAGCGACGTCGCGCCACGTTCCGGATCGAAATGCCAGTCCGGCCTTGCCTGCACCGTGGCGTCGACCAGTGCGACCTGCGGCGCGAGCGCCTCGGTCCAGGCATCGGCGATCAGGACTTCAGAGGGAGCGATGCGAGCGAGCTCCGACGCCAGCTGGGCCCAGGTCGCCCGCGTTCCTCGCATCTCCCCTGACGACAACACGAGCCACGCGAGGCCGAAGGGCCCGCCGCGTTGCCGCGGCGGTGCCAGCGCGAGCAGTGGTGCATCGACCTTGTCAGGCAGCAAGCCGGTGTCGGTCAGCGTGCCCGGTGTGACGACACGCACGACGCGTCGCTCTACCGGTCCCTTGCTGGTGGCCGGATCGCCGATCTGCTCGCAGATCGCCACACTCTCGCCTAGCTTGACCAGGCGCGATAAATACTGCTCGAGCGACACCACCGGAACGCCTGCCATTTTCACCGGCGTGCCCGCCGAGGCGCCGCGCGAGGTCAGCGTGATATTGAGGAGGCGAGCAGCGCGCTCGGCGTCCTCGTAGAAGACTTCGTAGAAGTCACCCATCCGGTAGAACAGCAGCACGTTCGGATGTTCCGCCTTGATGCGCAGGTACTGCTGCATCATGGGCGTGTGCCCGCGAGGCTCGTCGCGCGTCGTCACGGGCGTGGAGGGAGCAGGGGTCTAGGTGGCGAAGTGAGTCAGTCGCCGGTCTGGCTCGGCGTGCCCGCCGCGCGCGCCGTGCGATGGACCTGTTGCACGAGCTGCAGCAATTGCGGAAAGATCTTGGGCGAACCGCAGACAATGCGACCGTCCGCGAGATAGCCCGGATCGCCGTCGAAGTCGGACACGAGGCCACCCGCCTCAAGGATCAGCAGGCTGCCGGCCGCCATGTCCCACGGCGACAGGCCAATCTCCCAGAAGCCGTCGAGCCGGCCGGCGGCGACATAAGCGAGGTCGAGCGCCGCCGCTCCCGGCCGTCGGATGCCGGCGGTGTGCTCCGTGATGCTCTTGAACATCTGGACGTACTCGTCAAGATGGTCGAGGCTGCGGAACGGGAAGCCCGTGCCGATCAGGCACTCCGCGAGCTTGTCGCGCCGTGAGACGCGGATGCGCCGCTCGTTGAGAAAGGCGCCGCGCCCGCGCGACGCGGTGAAGAGCTCGTTGCGAGTCGGGTCAAAGACGACCGCCTGCGTGATCAGCTCGCGGTGGCGCAGTGCGATCGAGACCGCATACTGCGGGAAACCGTGAATGAAGTTCGTGGTTCCGTCGAGCGGGTCGATGATCCACGTGTATTCCGAGTTGCCGCTCGCGCCGGACTCTTCCGCCAGCACGGCGTGGTCGGGGTAGGCCTTGAGCAGCATGTCGACGATCGCGCGCTCGGCCGCATGATCCACCTCGGTGACGAAGTCGCCGCGGCCTTTGCTGCCGACTCGCACGGCGTCGAGGTCCACGCTGGCCCGGTTGATGACGGAACCTGCCTTGCGCGCGGCCTTAACGGCCGTGTTGAGCATCGGGTGCATGGTGGGGCGCGTGCGGCAGGACCGCCGTCGCGATTAGACTGAACCACGCATTTTAGTCGATCGCTGTTCCCCGTGACCGGTTCCCCCGCCAACGCCTTGCTTTTCCCGCGTGTCCGCTTCGTCCTCGTGGAGCCGACGCTCGCCGCGAACATCGGTGCCGCGGCGCGCGCCGTCAAGACGATGGGCTTCTTCCGCCTGGTGGTCGTCGCGCCGCGCGATCCGGACTACCGGCAGGATGCCGACGCGATCGCGCGTTCTACCGATGCGGCCGATGTGCTGGCCGCCAGCGAAACCGCGGGCGATCTCACGCAGGCACTGGCCGGAGTGACGCTGGCGATCGCGATGACTGGCTACGACCGCGAATTCGGGCCTAAGCTGCTGGATCTGCGCAGCGTCGCGCTGCAACTCGCCGAAGAGTTGCATGCGACGCCAACCGGGGACGTCGCCTTCGTCTTTGGCACCGAGCGCAGCGGCCTTTCCAACGCGGACCTCCTGCGCTGCCAGCTGAGCTGCGCGATACCGGCCAACCCGCAATTTGCGTCGCTGAACCTCGCGCAGTCGGTCCAGGTGGCTGCGTACGAGTGTCAGCTCGCGCTGCGCGCGACCGCCGCCATCCAGCCGGGTCAGCAGCGCTTTTACGCCGAGGACCCGCCCGCCAGCGTCGATGCGCTGGAGAAGCTCTACGTGGAGTTCGAGCGCGCGGCGACGATCGTCGGCTTCCATGATCCGGCCGAACCGAAGACCCTGATGCCACGCCTGCGTCGCCTGCTTGGCCGCGCGCGGCCGACGCAGACCGAGGTCGATCTTCTGCGGGGCGTGCTGGCGGCCGTCATCGAGTCCCGCGCGGATCGTGCCGGCCGCAAGCAACGCACCTGAGCCGGAGCGGGCGACGCGTCGTCCGTACAATCGGGCCGGTCACACTCTCAAGTTTCAGCCATGTTCACGCGCCTGCGCGAAGACATCGACTGCATCCTGCAACGCGATCCCGCGGCCCGTTCGCGCTGGGAAGTGCTGACCTGCTATCCCGGGCTGCACGCGCTGACCATGCACCGCCTCGCGCATGCCTGCTGGAGCAGTGGTTTCCACTGGTTCGCGCGCTTCATTTCGCACCTGTCCCGCTGGCTGACAGGCATCGAGATCCACCCGGGGGCGCGCCTCGGGCGCCACGTATTCATCGACCACGGCATGGGCATCGTCATCGGCGAAACAGCCGAGATCGGTGACGGTACAACGATCTACCAGGGCGTCACGCTGGGCGGAACATCACTCGCCAAAGGTTCGAAACGCCACCCGACGCTGGGGCGGAACGTCATCGTCGGTGCCGGCGCCAAGGTGCTGGGCGGGTTTACCGTCGGCGACGGCGCGCGCATCGGTTCCAATGCGGTGGTCGTCAAGGAAGTGCCGGCCGGCGCGACCGCCGTCGGCAACCCCGCACGCATCCTGCACAAGGAACTCGATGCTCAGCGCGAAGCCACTGCCAATCAGCTAGGGTTCTCGGCCTACGGCATCACGCAGGAAGGCGACGATCCGCTCGCCAAGGCGCTCCACGGACTTATCGATCACGCGACCGCGCAGCAGCGCGAGATCGAGCGCCTGATCGCCGCACTCGAGCGCAGCGGCATCGCGCTCGACGAGGCGCGGCAGGAAGCACCGAAGGTCGATCCGCAGCAGCTCAACCGGCTGGTCGACGAGTAGCGGCGGGCCGCGGCAGGATTCACGGTTTCCGCCGGGAGCCCGATGCCGCCGGCCTCCCGCGTGCCAGGGCTTCAGTCGTCGAAGAACACCAGCCGCGGCTTGCCGACGGCAAAGTCGAGGAACCCGCCGCGCGGCTGCGCCTCGTCCAGATCCCAGTCGGGCAGGACCCAGCGTTCGGCAGGTTGGCCGTCGACGTGAAGGACATGCGCGCCGGGCCGATGCGTGTGGCCGTGGATCACCCGTTGCACGCCCGCCTGCCGCAGCGCCGCGGCCACGGCGTCGGGCGTGACATCCATGATGTCCATCGCCTTCGCCGACTTCTCCTGTTCGCTCTGCATGCGCGCACCCTGAGCGAACGCGACGCGCTCGGCAATGGGCTTGGCCAGGAACTGGCGCTGGAAGTCCGGTTGCCGCGCAAGCGCGCGAAAGCGCTGGTAGTCGACATCGAGCGTGCACCATGCATCGCCGTGCGACAGCAGCGTAGGTGTGCCGGCCACATCGACCACGATGGGATCGGCGAGTAGCACGCCGCCGGTTGCACGCGCGAAGTCGTGGCCGAGCAGCGGATCGCGGTTGCCGTGCATCAGCAGCAGGCGCTGCCCGCTGCGCGTCGCGGCGGCGAGTGCAGCGACGATCGGCGCTGCGGCCGCACCGGCGTCGTCGCCGATCCAGAATTCGAAGAGATCGCCCAGGATGACCAGTTCGGGATGGCCCGCGGTGTCCTCCTGCAGGAAGCGAAGGAAACGCGCGGTCGTGCGTGGCCGCTGCGCCGTCAGGTGCAGGTCGGAGATGAAGATCGGGTCGAGCAGCGGGTCGACCGCGTGCTCGACCGCCAATACCGGCGGAAGGTCCGCCGGCGTGCCGCTCACTGGACGAATTCGGCGCGCTCGATCAGCACGTCGACTTCCGGCACATCGGAGTGCGCTCCGCGCCGCCCGGTGCGTACAGCCTTGATCTTGTCAACCACGGCGAAACCGTCCGTGACCTTGCCGAACACGCAGTAGCCCCAGCCTTGGGGCGTGGCCGCAGTGTGGTTTAGGAAGTCGTTGTCGGCGACGTTGATGAAAAACTGGGCCGTGGCCGAATGCGGGTCACCGGTCCGCGCCATCGCGACCGTGTACTTCGCGTTGCGCAGGCCGTTGCGCGCCTCGTTCTCGATCGGGTCCTCCGGGGTCTTCTGCCGCATGCCGGCTTCGAAGCCGCCGCCCTGGATCATGAAGCCGTTGATGACGCGGTGAAACAATGTGCCGTCGTAGAAGCCGCTGCGCACGTAGGACTCGAAGTTCTCGGCGGTCTTCGGGGCGCGTTGGTGATCGAGTTCGATGGTGAGCGGGCCAAGGCTGGTGTAGAGACGAATCATGCTTGCTCCTGGAGCTACTTCAAGACGCGTGCGGACTTGATGACGACCGGGGTCGTCGGCACGTTCTGGTTCGCCCCGCTTGCTGCGGTGGGCACGGCGCGGATCTTGTCAACGACCTCCATGCCTTCGACCACCTTGCCGAAGACGGCGTAACCGTTGCCGTCCGGTTTCGGGTAGTCAAGATTCGGATTGTTCTCGACGTTGATGAAGAACTGCGCCGTCGCCGAGTTCGGGTCGCCCCGGCGCGCCATCGACACCGTTCCACGCTCGTTCTTCAGCCCATTTTGGCTCTCAAGTGGAATTGGCGCGCGCGTCGACTTCTCGCTCATGTCGGCCGTATAGCCGCCGCCCTGGATCATGAAGTTCCCGATCACGCGGTGGAACACCGTGTTGTTGTAATGGCCGCTCTTCACATATTCGATGAAGTTCGCCACGGTCTTCGGCGCCGCCTGCGGCGCGAGCTCGATGACGATCGTGCCCATCGTCGTTTCGAGCGCGACGCGCTGCGCCCACGCCAGCCCGGGGAGCGCGAGCAGTAGAGCCAACAGAATGCTCAGTCGTTTCATTGAGGGTGCCTTTCGAGGAATGGATTAGCGCACGTTGCGCGACTTGGTGATCAGTTCGCGTGACAGCGCGAGTTTGGCCCCGGCCTGGCGGTTTGCCGGGTCGAGCTTGGCGGCGCGCTGGTACGCGTCGGCGGCCATCTGCAGGTAGACGTCGCCGAGGTTCTCGAGCGCCGTCGAGTAGTCGGGCGCTGCTGCCAGCGCCATTTCGAGTGCCGCGCGCGCGCTGTCGAGCTGGCCCTCGCTCGCATAAAGGACAGCGAGGTTGTTGTAAGGCTCCGGCAGCTCCGGGAAGTCCTCGGTCAGGCGCCGGAACACCTCGCGCGCTTCGGCCGGCTGCTTCAGCTCGGTGAGGATCACACCCCGGACGAAGCGCATCTGCGCGTCGCGCGGGTTCTTCGCGAGCACGGCATCCACACGCGCGAGGGCGTCCTGGCGCCGGCCCGCGGCGAGCAGCTGCTGAACCTGCTGTAACTCGGTGGGGATCTCACTGTCCGCCGGCAGGCGGCCGATCGTCTGCGGCGGCAGCGCACTCGAAGTCTGCGCAGTGGCGGGCAAGACAGCCGACGCAGACAGGAAGAGGGAACAGGCGAGGACCGTGCAATGGCGCATCGATGAGCGGAAAGGGCCCGAGAGTTGCCGCGTAAGCGATTGATATACTGGCCGCATTCTACATTCGCCACGCTCCTCGAAATGATTCTGCGGCGCTGTTGACGAGCTCGTTTCAGCCTTGTCCGACGCCACATTCCCGTCCGGCGCCCGCCGGAGGTTGAGAGGGGTTCCTGCATGACGATCCAGATCCACAACACGCTGACGCGCCGCGTCGAACCGCTGGTGCCGCTCGAACCCGGCCACGTCCGCATGTATGTCTGCGGCATGACGGTGTACGACCTGTGCCACCTGGGCCATGCGCGTACGTTCATCGCCTTCGATCTGGCCGTGCGCTGGTTGCGCGCGCGCGGCCTGCGGGTGACCTATGTGCGCAACATCACCGACGTGGAAGACAAGATCATCCGGCGGGCCGCCGAGCGCGGCGTGACGCCCGCCGAACTTACGGAAGACAACATCCGCGCGATGCATGAGGACTTCGCCGCACTCGGTCTGCTGTCGCCCGACCTGGAGCCGCGCGCGACGCAATTCATTCCGCAGATGCTCGACTTGATCGGTCTGCTGGAGAAGAAGGATCTCGCCTACCAGGCGGACGCCGATGGCGACGTTGTCTTCGCCGTGCGCAAGTTCCCTGGCTACGGCAAGCTCTCCGGCAAGTCGATCGACGACCTGCGCGCGGGCGAGCGCGTGGCGGTGGATGCCAACAAGCGCGATCCGCTCGACTTCGTGCTGTGGAAACACGCCAAGCCTGGCGAGCCACAGTGGCCGTCGCGCTGGGGGCCGGGCCGACCGGGATGGCACATCGAATGCTCGGCGATGGCGAGCGAAACGCTCGGGCAAACGTTTGACATCCACGGCGGTGGGCCGGACCTCGTCTTTCCGCACCACGAGAACGAGATCGCGCAGAGCGAAGGCGCCTTCGAGCAGCCCTTCGCCCGGCTCTGGATGCACAGCGGCGCGCTCCGCGTTGGCGAGGAAAAGATGTCGAAGTCACTCGGCAACTTCCTCACGATTCGCGCGGCGCTGGCCAAGTACGATGCCGAAGTGCTGCGCTTCTTCCTCGTGCGCTCGCACTACCGAAGCCAGATCGCGTTCACCGAGTCGCTGATCGACGACGCGAAGGCCGGCCTGACACGGCTCTACACCACACTGCGCGGCCTGGATGTGCCTCATGCCGAAGTCGACTGGAATGAACCTTACGCGCAGCGCTTCGCCACCGCGATGGACGAAGACCTGAACACGGCGCTGGCGGTGTCGGTGCTGTTCGAACTCGCCGGGGAGGTCAACCGCACGAAGTCGACGACGGCGGCGGCGCAACTCAGGGCGCTGGGCAAGGTTCTCGGGCTGCTGCAGCGCGCGCCAGACGAATTCCTGCAGGGTCGCCGCATCGAAATGTCGGCGAACACGGGAACCTACGCCTTGCAGGGGCAGGACGCGGACCTTCGCATCGATGCGCTCATCGCCGAGCGCGCCGCTGCCAAGAAGTCGCGCGACTTTGCGACCGCCGACCGCATCCGCGCCGAGCTCACTGCCGAAGGCATCGTGCTCGAGGACGGCGCCGCGCGGCACGACGTGGCGGCGGCAGTAGAATGGCGGCGCCCGGCCGGCCGGCGTACTGGGTACGCGCCAAGCGCTCGCTGGCGCGGGAAGATCCGACGATGGCACGGATCATCGCCGCGCATCCGCGCGTGGCGCTCGCCACGCGCGGCGATCCTTTCACGACGCTGGCACGCTCGATCGTCGGGCAGCAGATCTCGGTGAAGGCGGCGGAGTCGGTATGGGGCCGCTTTTCGACCTGCTGTGGCGAGATGACACCGAGGGCCGTGCTGCGGCGCCGGGCACCGACGCTGCGGGCCTGCGGGCTGTCGGACCGCAAGGTGGAATACATTCGCGACCTCGCGCAGCACTTCGTCCGAGGACGCGTCGATCCGTCACGCTTCGCGGAAAGGGACGACGAAGACATCATTGCCGAGCTGGTGGACATCCGCGGCATCGGCCGCTGGACCGCGGAGATGTTCTTGATCTTCAACCTGCTCCGGCCTAATGTGCTGCCGCTGGACGACCTCGGGTTGCTCAAGGCGGTGAGCCTCAACTATTTCGACGGAACGCCGATGACTGGCAAGGGCGCGCGAGCGCAGGTTACCGCGCTGGCGGCGGCATGGGAGCCATGGCGCAGTGTTGCGACCTGGTACCTGTGGCGCAGCCTGGATCCCGTTCCGGTGGAATACTGACAACACATCGATGGCCAAGACCACATTCCTCGAATTCGAACAGCCGATCGCGGAGCTCGAAACCAAGATCGAGGAGCTGCGCTTCGTGCAGGACGACTCCGCAGTCGACATCTCCGAGGAGATCGAGCGGCTGCAGAAGAAAAGCCAGGGCCTGCTGAAGGACATCTACGCCAAGCTGTCGCCCTGGCAGGTATCGCAGATCGCGCGCCACCCGCAGCGGCCTTACACGCTCGACTACGTCGAGGACATCTTCACCGATTTCCACGAGCTTCACGGTGACCGCGCGTTTTCCGACGACCTGTCGATCATCGGCGGACTCGCACGCTTCAACGGGCAGGCGGTGATGGTGCTGGGCCATCAGAAGGGCCGCGACACGAAGGAACGGGCGCTCCGCAACTTCGGCATGAGCAAGCCCGAGGGCTACCGCAAGGCATTGCGGCTGATGAAGCTCGCCGAGAAGTTCAGCCTGCCGGTCTTCACGTTCGTTGACACACCCGGCGCCTATCCCGGCATCGACGCCGAGGAGCGTGGCCAGTCGGAAGCGATCGGCCACAATCTGTTCGAGATGTCGCAGCTCAGGGTGCCGATCATCTCGACGATCATCGGCGAGGGTGGCTCGGGCGGCGCACTCGCGGTCGCCGTCGCGGACCAGGTGCTGATGCTGCAGTACTCCACCTACTCGGTGATCTCGCCCGAGGGCTGCGCATCGATCCTCTGGAAAAGTGCCGACAAGGCGCCGGAGGCGGCCGAAGCGCTCGGGCTCACAGCGCACCGGCTCAAGGCGCTGGGGCTGATCGACAAGATCGTCACCGAGCCACTCGGCGGAGCTCATCGCGACAGCAAGCAGATGTCGGCCCTGCTCAAGCGCGCACTGGCGGACAGCCTGCGCCAGTTCAGCGGCATGAAGCCGCGCGATCTGGTGGCGGCGCGTCACACGCGCCTGATGGCCTATGGCCGCTTCAAGATCACGACCGAAGAAAGCTGACCCGCTCGAAACGCTGCTGCTGGAGGCCGTTGGATCGGCGCTGCAGCGCGCGCAGGAGCGGCTCGATGCGCTCGACCCGCGCAGCGCCGAACCGCTGCGTCGCCGGCCGGCGCGGCGGCCGCAGCTGACGGCTGTGGTCGGGTACAGCGGCGGCCGCGACTCCACGGCGCTGCTGCATGTGATGGCACGGCTCGCGGCGCAACGCGGCTCCGGGCTGCACGAGGTCGTCGCGGTGCACGTTCATCACGGCATCAGCCGCCACGCCGACGACTGGCTTCTCCATTGCGAGCGCGAGGCCGCCGCGCTCGGCCTGCGGTTCATCGGGCGCCACGTTACGGTCAAGCGCGCGGGTCGCGGGCTGGAAGCCGCCGCGCGCGAGGCCCGCTACGAGGCGCTGGCCGAGGTTGCAACCGAGGTCGGCGCGCGTATCGTCTGTTGTGCCCATCATCGAGACGACCGCCTCGAGACCTTCCTCATGCAGTGGATGCGCGGTGCCGGGCTCGAGGGTCTCGCCGCCTTCGCGCCCGCGCGCTCGTTTGCCCGCGGCGAGGTCGTGCTGGTGCGCCCCTTCATCGACGTGACGCGCGAGGAACTCGAGCGCTTCGTCGACAGCCGGAGCCTGGCCTTCGTCGAGGACGACACCAACGATGACCGAGCACTGATGCGCAACGCGCTCCGGATCGACGTGCTGCCTCGGCTCGATGCGCTCCGGCCCGGCTTCCGCGCGGCCGCGGCGCGCTCGGTCGACCTCGTCGCCGAAGCGGCCGAAGCGTTGCGCAGCGTCGCGGAAGGCGACCTCGCGGTGTGCCAGGACGGCGCCCCGGAGGGGATGCTGCGCCTTGACGCGCTCGCGCTGCTGCCGCCGGCGCGGCAGACCTGGACGCTGCGCGCGTGGCTCGCGTCCCACGGCATCGAAGCCGTTTCACGCGCGCGACTGCAGGAGATGCTCGATCAGGTCAGCACGGCGAAGAGTGACGCGCGCCTGTTGCTGCGCGTCGGCGAGCGCGAGGTCCGGCGCTATCGGGGCTTGCTGCTGCTGAAGTCCAGCGAAGCCGCCAGCCGCGACTCGGAGACGTTCCGCTGGAATGGCGAAGAGGAGATCGGGCTGCCCGCCTGGGGCGGAGTGCTGCGCTTCACGCGGGTGGCCGACGAGGAGGGCTTCGACCCCGAGTGGCTGGCGCAACGTCCGCTCGAAATCAAACCGCGTGCGGGTGGCGAGCGCTTCAAGCCCTATGCCGGGCGCCCGTCGAAGACGCTGAAGCGGCTGTACCAGGACGCAGGCATTGCGGAATTCGATCGGGGCCGCCTGCCCTTGCTCTGGCGCGGACGACGAGCTGATCTTCGTCGCCGGGCTCGGGGCCGACGTACGCCTGACCGATCGGCGACGGCGAACGCATCCGCATCAGCTGGCAGTCCGACGCCACGCTGATCGACGGTCACTGAGCGACCGTCACTGAGCCGGGCGCTGGGCTCGGCTGACGTACGTCAGGCCGGCGCGACGTCGCCGCCACCTATAATTGCAGGTTGATCAATTTTCGCAGCAAACCTCACTCGCGCGTCCATGGCTCTCATCGTTCACAAGTACGGCGGCACCTCGGTCGGCTCGGTCGACCGCATCAAGAATGTCGCGCGCCGCCTCGAAAAGTGGCAAAAGGCCGGTCACCAGCTGGTGGTCGTCGTTTCCGCGATGAGCGGCGAAACCAACCGCCTGATCGCGCTCGCCAAGGAAGTCCAGTCGAATCCGGACCCGCGCGAACTCGACGTCGTCGCTTCGACCGGCGAGCAGGTCACCATCGGCCTGCTGGCGATGGCGCTCAAGGAGCGCGGCCTCAAAGCCAAGAGCTACACCGGGCCGCAGGTGCATGTCCTGACCGACAGCGCGTTCACGAAGGCTCGCATCCTCGAGATCGACGAGAAGAAGATCCGCCAGGACCTGCAGCAGGGCGCGATCGTCATCGTGGCCGGATTCCAGGGCGCGGACGAGTTTGGCAACATCACGACGCTGGGCCGGGGCGGTTCCGATACGTCGGCGGTGGCGCTGGCGGCGGCCCTGAAGGCCGACGAGTGCCTCATTTACACCGATGTCGACGGTGTCTACACGACGGACCCGCGCATCGTTCCCGAGGCGCGCCGGCTCGACAAGGTCACCTTCGAGGAAATGCTCGAAATGGCGAGCCTCGGTTCCAAGGTGCTGCAGATCCGCTCGGTCGAGTTCGCCGGCAAGTACAAGGTTCCGTTGCGCGTGCTGTCGAGCCTCACGGAGCCCGACCTGGCGCTCGAAGTCGAAGCCAACTCCGGCACGCTGATCACATTCGAGGAAGAAGCGAAGATGGAAAAGGCTGTCATCTCCGGTGTCGCGTTCTCGCGCGACGAGGCCAAGATCACCCTGACGCGCGTGCCCGACCGGCCCGGCATCGCCTACCAGATCCTCGGCGCCATTGCCGAAGCCAACATCGACGTCGACATGATCGTGCAGAACATCAGCGTCGAAGGCACGACCGACTTCTCCTTCACGGTCCACCGCAACGAGTACGCAAAAGGCGCTCGAGGTGCTCAACAGCAAGGTCAAGGACCACGTCGGCGCCAAGCAGATCGTCGGCGACCCGAAGATCGCCAAGGTCTCGGTCGTCGGCATCGGCATGCGCTCGCACGTCGGCATTGCGAGCCTGATGTTCCGCACGCTGTCGGAAGAGGGGATCAACATCCAGATGATCTCCACCAGCGAGATCAAGATCTCGGTCGTGGTCGAGGACAAGTACATGGAACTCGCGGTGCGCGCGCTGCACAAGGCGTTCGGGCTGGAGCAGGCGCCGGCCTGACGTTGCCTGAGGTCCGCGCTCCGACTAAACTTGCGCCGCGCGCGGGCAGAGTCCCGCGCAGTTTTTTCGTAGATGAGTTTTGGAGACGTGGCCGAGAGGTCGAAGGCACTCCCCTGCTAAGGGAGCATGCGCGCAAAAACGTGCATCGACGGTTCGAATCCGTCCGTCTCCGCCAAATGCAAACGCCCCCGCTTCGGGGGCGTTTGCATTCTTGATACCGCATCACGGCTAGAACATACGCAGTCTCGCGACGGGACCTGCGGTCATTCAATAATCCGGTTTCCTGCCAAACGCCTGGAGAAGCCTGTGCGTCACATCCGCCTCGCCGTTGTCATCACGGCCCTGCTGGGAGCGGGCTCGGCTTCGGCCGCCGGGGTCGGAATCCGCGTTGGCACGACCGGCATTGGCGGCGACATCGCCTTCGATCTGGTGCCGACGCTCTCCGCGCGCTTCGGATACTCCTGGCTGAACTTCAGCACGTCGGTCGATTCCAGCGACGTCAACTACGACGGCACGCTGAAACTCTCGAACGGCAATGTCTTTCTGGACTGGGCACCGCTGGGTCCGCTGTTCCGCGTGACGGGAGGCGTCATCTTCAATGCCAACAAGGTGGATGTCACGGCACAGCCCACTGGCGGTACCTACACGCTGGGTGGCATCACTTATCCCGCGGCGGCCATTGGCAGCCTGTCGGGCACGGTGAAGGCCGGGACTTCGGCCGCACCGTACCTCGGGATCGGCTACGGCCGCGTCGCGGGCGCCGGGGTGAACTTCTACGCCGACCTGGGCGTCATGTTCCAGGGCACGCCCAAGGCAACGCTGACGGCCACGTGTGGTCCGGCAACGCCCGCGGCACTCTGCACCCAGATCCAGGCCAGCACCGCGCTCGAGGCGATCGACCTGCAGGACAGCATCAAGAACTTCAAGTACTACCCGGTAGCGAACATCGGCGTGACCATCGGCTTCTAGCGCCCGCGGCCAGGCGCGGTGGTCGTGCGTGGTAAACTCGCGACCTCGCGCCCGTAGCTCAGTTGGATAGAGTACTTGGCTACGAACCAAGGGGTCGTGGGTTCGAATCCTGCCGGGCGCGCCACTCTTAAAACGGGCCGATTTCATGATCGGCCCGTTTGCTTTTCTCGGCTTCGGGGTTCACCTGGGGTTCACGGGCTGCGGGAACCAAGGCGGGTCCGGTGGGGTGGCTTCTCGGGGTTCGTTGATGTTCTCAGAACAGGTCCATTTGTAGCAAAATACGCTACATGCCTACCCTGGCCCATCAACTGTTTGGGCAGACGCGTTCCGCTGTACTGAGCGCGCTTCTCCTCCATCCGGACGCCGCACTGCACGTACGGGAACTGGCTCGCCTGACAGGCGCCTCGGCGGGCTCGTTGCATCGCGAACTTCGGTTACTGGCCGACATGGGCCTGCTGCTGCGGCAGGAAGTGGGCCGACAGGTGCACTACCGCGCCAATACGTTGCACCCAGTGCATGCCGAGCTTGCGCAGCTGCTGCGCAAGACGGCCGGCCTGGTGGACGTGCTGCGCGAAGCCCTTGCGCCTTTGGGTCCGAAGGTACAGCTAGCGTTTGTCTACGGCAGCATGGCGGGCCGCGCTGAGCGCGCAGGCAGCGACGTGGACCTGATGGTGCTGGGCACAGCCTCGTTCGCGGATCTCGCACATGCGCTCGCCGGCGCGCAGGGCACATTACGGCGCGACGTGAACCCGACGATCATGACGCGGGTTGAATTCGCCACACGCCTTGCCAAAGGCGATGGCTTCGCGCGCACTGTGGCGCAGGGCGACAAGCTGTGGTTGAAGGGAGAAGAAGGTGACCTTGCAGAACCTGCTGAAGATCGGCCGCCTGAAGCCACACGAACCCAACGCCGCCGAGGTGCAGCGCCTGCTCGCGGCAATCCGAAGAAACCTGGTCGACGCCGACGTAACTGAGATCAGCGACGAGACCCGTTTCGATGTGGCTTACAAGGCAGTGATGCAGTGCGCTCTCGTCGCCATGCAGGCCGCTGGGTACAGGCCGGCGACCAACGAACCAGGCCATCACCAAACGATGATCCAGTCGTTGCCGTTCAGCTTGGGCGTGAGCAACGATGTGTGGGTGGTGCTCGACGCACTTCGTCGCCAGCGCAACGCCAATGACTACACCGGACAACCGATCACTGCCGCCGCCGTCGCTGAATGTTTGGCGCAGGCCAAGGCGCTTGAAAAGACTCTGCTGGCGCACCTGCGTGCCCGGCGTCCCGACCTGCTGAAGCCGGTGTCATGAACTCCGCAACGCTGGTCCAAAAGCTCTTGAGTTACGGCAACGTCCTGCGGGACGGTGGTGTGAGCTTATGGCGTGGGACAAACGTCGCGAAGCCGTGGCTGACCTGATCCGGGTTCTCGATGCCAGTTGGCGTGGTCCGTCGGGCCACTGTGGCCCTAACTCGGCGGTCGTGCGGCACGGATCAAATTGCTCGTGACGTAAACGTGCCTTGGTCTGACTGCATATTGGGTTGGCAAGCATTGCAAGTCATTGAATCCAAATGCCCAATAAGATCAAAATCAGCCTTCGAACCAAGGGGTCGTGGGTTCGAATCCTGCCGGGCGCGCCACACATTTAAAAGGGGTTGCAGCATGCAGGCCCTTTTTCTTTGGCCGATGTGGCATAAGAGATGCCGTAACGCCGTCCTATCGGGCCCTGGGCGGGAGTGACTGAGACCGTCCGATGTACCTGTTGCTCCGGGCCACCTCCACCCTGGGAAACGGCATTGCAATCGATCGCTTCGAGCGGATGATCAGCTAGTCACCCTTTGCGTGGCTGGCAGCGCCTGACTGCGGCCAGGTTTCCACACGGCGCGACCACCGCCGGCAATCGATTTCGTGAGGTAGTTACTGAACTTCTATCGTTATCTCTCCAACTGGTTCGACGCGTTGTCGCGGCCTCAGCGCTGGGGCGCACGCGACGAGCCCTTATGGGCCGAAGTGTTCAGCCCGGAGCGGCTGGAGCAGCACGCCGAGAGTCTTGCAGAAGCACAGACCACGGGGGATCTGCGCCTGCCCTGGTTCGGCTTCGCCCGGCGCAGCGCCGACAATGCGCGGGTCCTGACCAACGCCTACGAGGCCATAGGCAACGCGGTCGACCAGCAGAGTTCGATCACGCCGGCCGCCGAGTGGCTGCTCAACAATTTCCACATCGTTGAAGAGCAGATACGCGATATCCGCTCCTTGCTGCCGTCCGGCTTCTTCAATGAGTTACCCGCGCTCGACAGCGGCCCACATTTTGGGATGCCTCGAATCTACGGCATTGCATGGGCGTTCACCGCGCACACCGACAGTCACTTCGACTCGGCCCTGCTGCAACGGTTCGTTGCCGCGTACCAGCGCGTGCAGCCGTTGACGCTGGCCGAGCTATGGGCACTGCCGGTCATGCTGCGCATCGTGATGATCGAGAATCTGCGGCGCCTTGCCGCGCGCATTGTCGAGTCGATCGACGGCCGCGAACTGGCGGATCGCTTTGCCGATGAATTGCTCGGTCTCGGCCCAAGTGGCGCATCGAACCAGCCCAGCTGGCCTTTTGACGAAAGTCTTCCGTTGCCGCGCGCGTCCGCGGCACAGCTCTACCAGCGATTGCGTTACGCCGATGTTGTGGCGGGTCCCGTGCTTGCGACGCTTACGGAACGGCTGGCCAAGGAGGGCACCCAACCTGAGGAGGTTGTGCGGCTCGAAGTAGATCGGCAAACGGCGGCCGATCTTTCAGTGCGCAACCTGATCACAAGCCTGCGACTGATCGCGTCGTTCGAGTGGCAGAAATTCGTCGAGGCTGTCAGCCTCGTGCACGACGCGCTCTGCGCGGCGCCGCACTTTGCCGGCATGGATTTCACCACCCGCGACCGCTATCGGCACGCCGTCGAGGAACTCGCACGCAGAGCCCCGCTGAGCGAACTCGAGGTCGCGCGGGTGACCGTGGCGCGTGCCGCTCAGGCCAGCGGCGCAGAAGATGAGCGGCTGAATGACCCTGGCTACTACCTGATCGATGACGGGCGGGAGGAACTCGAGCGAGAGCTCGGATACCGGGTTCCACTCACACGCAGGATTTTCCGGGCCGCGCTGCGAATCGCGTTGCCTATGTACGTCGGTGCAGTCGCGTTCCTGACATTCGGCGTGGTCGGCGTCGCGATCGCGCCGGGCGCGGAAGCGGGCATCGCTGCCTCCTTCCTTATCCTGCTCGTGGCGCTGGCGATCTTCCCGGCGTCCGATATCGCGGTCACCATCGTTAATCGGCTGGCCTCCGCAGCCGTCGCGCCTCGTCATCTCCCGCGCCTGGAACTCGCCCGTGGCATTCCAGCATCGATGCGCACCTTTGTGGTCGTGCCGATCCTGCTCGGCAGCGACCAGTCCATCGCGGAACAGGTCCATCAGCTCGAAACGCGCCACCTGTCCAGCGGCTCCGGAGAGATCTACTTCGCCCTGCTCACGGACTGGCCCGACGCCGACAGTGAGCAGATGCCGGATGACCGCGCCCAGTACGACTACGCGGTGACGGCAATCCGGAAGCTCAACAGCCGGTATCGGAACGCGACCGACGGAACATGGGCTGGCTACCCGCGCTTTTACCTTTTCCATCGGCGTCGCCTGTGGAATCCGGCGCAGTCGCGGTGGATGGGGTGGGAGCGTAAGCGCGGGAAGCTGCAGGAGTTCAACCGCCTGCTGCGCGGTGCGACCGACACATCGTTCTTCGTTGATGGGGACTTTGTACCGCCACCCGATGGGGTGTGCTTTGTCCTGACACTCGACGCCGACACGATCCTGCCGATCGGGGCCGTTACTGAACTGGTCGGAACTCTCGTGCATCCTTTGAACCGGCCGAGGTTCGACGCAAGCAGCCGGGTCGTCAAGGGTTACGGGATCCTGCAACCGCGCATCACGCCTGCTCTGCCGACACGCATTGGAGGCACGCGTTTCCAGCAGCTCTTCTCAGGTCATGCCGGTGTCGATCCGTACACGTTCCAGGTGTCGGACATCAATCAGGACCTGTTTGGCGAGGGCACTTTTACCGGCAAGGGCTTGTACGACGTCGACGCCTTCGAAGCATCGCTCGCGGGGCGGACGCCAGAAAACGCAATCCTGAGCCATGACCTGTTCGAAGGAAGCTTCGCGCGCTGCGGATTTGTCAGCGATGTCGAGCTGTTCGAGGAGTTTCCGTCGCATACCGGCGTGGCTGACATGCGGTCGCATCGCTGGATCCGTGGTGACTGGCAGCTGCTGCCCTGGATCTGCGGCCGCTACTGGCGCAGCGTTTCGGCGCTGGCGCGTTGGAAGATGATCGAGAACCTGCGTCGCTCGTTGTCGGCACCGGCACTTTTCCTGATGCTCGTCGCCAGCTGGCTGGTTCCGTCCTTGACCCCCGGGCCCTGGATCGCTCTGGCCCTCGTCGCGCTCCTCCTTCCGCAGGTGCTGTCGCTGCTCGAGCGCCTCGTGCCGCAGCCGGACCTCGACCGCAGCCACTGGCTGCGAAGCCTGGCGGCGGACTTCATTGCTGCGGGAACGCGCGCCGGTGTGAACCTGGCGCTCCTCGTTCACCGCGCCTGGCTGACCGGCGACGCGATCGTGCGAACCCTCGTTCGTCTGGCGAGACACCGAAATCTGCTCGAGTGGAACACCAGCGCGCAGGTGCAGACCTCCGCTCGCCTGTCCGGCATGAGCTTTGTCAGGAGCATGCTTCCCGCCACCGTCATCGTCTTCGCTGTCGGTGTCGCAGTGTTCAAAACGCAGCCGGACCGTCTCTGGGCGGCACTGCCGTTTCTTGCATTGTGGGTGCTGGCGCCGTTGATCGCACGGAAGATCAGCACGCCCCCGAAGAAGGGAGCGGCCGGATCGATCGAATCGGCCGATGTCGTCGCTCTGAGGCTGATTGCTCGCCGCACCTGGCTCTATTTCGCGACCTTCGTGACCAAGGAGCACCACTTCCTGCCGCCGGACAACTTCCAGGAGGAACCGGCGCCGGTCATTGCTCATCGCAGCTCGCCGACCAACTTCGGGCTGTACCTGCTGTCTGTTGTCGCCGCCCGCGATTTCGGTTGGATCAGCATGCATGAGATGGCAAGCCGACTTGAGGCGACGCTGGACGGAATGGACGCTCTGCCGCGCCATCGTGGCCACTTCCTGAACTGGATCGACACGCTCACCCTGCGGCCGCTCGAGCCCAGGTACGTGTCGACTGTCGACAGCGGCAACCTGGCGGCAATGCTGCTGGTGCTCTCGCAGGCTTGCAATGAGGCCGTCAACCGGCAGGTGCCTCAAGCCCGCGCGATGGCGGGCATTGGGGATGAAGTCGCACTGCTGCGTCGTTCTCTCGCTCACGTGGACAAACGTCGCAGCGCTGCCGGAGTGGGCTTCGACCAGTTGCACGAGGCATTGCTGCGGATGGAACGCTTGCTCGAGTCTCCGGCCCTCGCGCCGCATGACCGCGATCAGCGCCTGGCAGCTCTCGAGATCGCTGTATCCGATGTGCATGACATCGTCAAGACTTTGGCCAGCGAAGGTGATACGGGAGAGTTTCAGGAGGCGGTACTGTGGTCCGAGGCCATGCTGTCGAACGTTCGCGGGCAGCTTCACGATCGTCTCGAACTGGCGCCCTGGCTCGAGGCTGTCGAGAGTGAACGCCCGACCGGCGGGTTCGATAACGGCGCCGTTGGTGAACCTGGTGACGCGGTCGAGCTGGAAGCGCGGGGCAGGATCGCGCACTCACAGCACGCCGTTGAGGCACTCGCCGATCGGCTGCGAACCCTTTCGCGCCGGGCGCGCCAGCTGTTCGACGAGATGGACTTCACCTTTCTCTACGACGAGACACGCGATCTTTTTTCGATCGGCTACCTGGTCGAAGACGCCAGGCTCGATCTTGGCTGCTACGACCTGCTCGCGTCCGAAGCCAGGCTCACGAGCTTCACTGCGATCGCAAAGCGCGATGTCCCGGCTGACCACTGGTTCCGTCTTGGTCGCACGCTCGTGCCCGTCGACGGTGGCGCGGCACTGGTGTCATGGTCGGGATCAATGTTCGAGTACCTGATGCCATCGCTGCTAATGGACACACCGCATGGCACCCTGCTCGAGGCGACCGTGCGCCGGGTCATTGCCCGGCACATCAACTTCGGTCACGAGCGCAACGTACCGTGGGGCATTTCGGAGTCGGCCTACAACGCGCGCGATATCCACCTCACCTACCAGTACTCCAACTTCGGCGTTCCTGGCCTCGGCCTGAAGCGGGGGCTGGGCAAGGACACCGTCGTCGCTCCGTACGCAACCGCGCTCGCCGCCATGTACGACGCCAAGGCTGCGGTCACCAACTTCGAACGGCTGACCGCGGTCGGTGCCCTGGGCCGATACGGCTTTTATGAAGCGCTCGACTTCACCTCCAGCCGCTTGCCGAAGTCCGAGGATGTCGCGATCGTGAGCGCGTACATGGCGCACCACCAGGGCATGACGCTGGTCGCGCTGGCGAACGTGATCCTCAATGGCGAGATGCGTCACCGTTTCCATCGCATACCGATGGTGCAGGCGACAGAGTTGTTGCTGCAGGAAACCGCCCAGCGAGACGTCACGCTCGCCTTACCTCGTTCAGATCGGGCGACGCCGGCGGTCGCGAGTTCACTGGCGGGGCCAATCGATCGGCGGGTCAATTCACCGCATTCCGTACCGCCATCGACGCAGTTGCTTTCGAATGGTCGTTACAGCGTGATGGTCACGGCGGCGGGGGCCGGCTACAGCCGCTGGCGGGACCTCGCCGTGACGCGCTGGCGCGAGGACGCGACTCGCGACAACTGGGGCAGTCATCTCTACCTGCGAGACCGGACGAGCGGGTACCTGTGGTCGGCCGGGTATCAACCGGTATGTGCCGAGCCGGTTCATTACGAGGCCGAGTTCTCCGAGGACCGCGTGCGCATCATGCGCGCTGATGCCGGGATCGAGTCGTCACTGGAGATCATGGTGGCGGCCGATGACGACGTCGAGATCCGTCGCCTGACTTTGAAGAACACCGGGACGAGGCAGCGCGAGATTGAAATCACGTCGTACACCGAGATCGTGCTGGCAACGCCCGCATCCGACGAAGCCCACCCGGCCTTCTCCAATCTATTCGTGCAGACCGAGTACGTGCCTCAGGTCAACGGGCTGCTCGCGACACGCCGACCGCGATCGGTCCACGATGAGTCCCTATGGGCGGCTCACGTGGTCGCCTACGAGAGCAAGAACGAGGGTGGCTCCGGCATCGAGTTCGAGACCGATCGCGTCAAGTTCCTGGGTCGCGGTCGCAACGTCCAGGCACCCCTGGCCTTGATGGAGGGGCGGCGCCTGTCGAACACCGTCGGAGCGGTCCTCGATCCGATCGCCAGTCTGCGCATCCACTTGGCCATTGCCCCGGGTGCAACGGTGCACGCATCGTTTGCGACGATGGTCGCAAACAGCCGCGAAACGATCCTCAACCTCGCCGACAAGTACCACGATCCGGGCGCATTCGACCGCGCATCGAACCTGGCGTGGACCCATGCCCAGGTCAAGTTGCATTACCTCGGCATTACAGGGAGCGACGCCCAGGTCTTCCAGCAACTGGCCAGCCGGATTCTTTACTCGAACTTGCTGCTGCGTGGCCCGCGTGACCTTCTGCAGGCCAATCGCCTGGCAGTCTCCGAACTCTGGAAGTTCGGCATCTCGGGCGACCGTCCGATCCTGCTTGCACGCATCGAGGACGGTGCCGACATCGGTGTGGTCCGGCAGCTGCTGACAGCCCATGAGTATCTGCACGTCAAGCGGCTCGGCGTCGACCTCGTCATCCTCAACGAACAGTCGACCTCCTACGCGGAGGGCCTGCAGCAGGATCTCGAAATGCGGGCACACGAAAGCAATGCGCGCAAGGGCGGCGAAGACGCGGCAGGGCGCGGCGCCATTTACATCCTGCGTGCCGATCTTCTCAGCGAAGCCGAACGGACGTTGTTGCTGACTGCCGCACGCGTAGTAATCAGCTGTCACCAGGGCAACTTGCCGGCGCATCTGGCGATGCGTCAGCGCGAACAGGTGGCGCCGCCGCAGCCACGCTTGCGCGCTGCACCTGGCACGTCGGCCGTGCTGCACCCGCCGGCCCTGCAGTTTCCGAACGGCCTGGGCGGATTCACCGATGGCGGGCGTGAGTACGCGGTCGTCCTGAATCGGGGCCAGCGCACGCCGCTGCCATGGATCAATATCGTTGCCAATGACGGATTCGGCTTTCATGCATCCGAGTCCGGCTCGGGCTACACCTGGGCCGGCAACAGCCGTGAGAACCAGCTGACGCCCTGGTCAAATGACCCGGTGTCGGATCCGACGGGTGAGGCGTTCTTCCTGCTTGATCGCGACTCTGGCGTTCTGTGGACGCCGACTGCACTGCCAATCCGGGTCGAGGAAGCCAGCTATATCACGCGCTTCGGTCACGGCTACGTCAGCTTCCAGCATCGATCCAATGGGATCGAGAGCGAGCTGGTCCAGTTCGTTGCCTCCGAAGATCCGGTCAAGATATCGCGGCTGCGCCTCATCAATCGCGCGAACCACACACGCCAAATTTCGGTCACTGCCTACGTGGAGTGGGTGCTTGGATTCTCGCGTACGGTGAATGCACCGTTCGTCGTCACCGAAGTCGATGCACAGACGGGCGCTGTGTTCGCTCTAAACCCGTGGAATCGCGAGTTCGGCAGCCGGATCGCCTTTGTTGCGTGGGATTCCCCTGCGGCCGGCCTGACCTGCGATCGGCAGGAGTTTCTCGGTCGCAACGGCCATCTCGAGGCGCCAGGCGCGCTCGCGGCAGACCTCCCACTTTCCGGGCGATGTGGCGCGGGACTCGATCCATGCGCAGCGCTGCAGCGTGATGTCACCCTTGAGCCTGAGTCCCACGTCGATCTGATCTTCGTGCTGGGACAGGCCGCCAGCGCCGAGGCAGCACGTGAGCTGATCCGGCGATACCGTGCCGTGCCGGCTGCCGAGGCCGAACTGGTTCGTGTCAAGCAGCAGTGGCGCGAAGTCCTCGACCTCGTGCAGGTCGAGACGCCGGATCTGCCGATGAATGTCATTCTCAATCACTGGTTGCTGTACCAGACGATTGTCTGCCGCATCTACGCCCGCAGTGCGTTCTATCAGGCAGGTGGCGCGTATGGGTTCCGCGACCAGTTGCAGGATGTCATGGCGTTGACGATCGCGCGCCCGGATCTGACGCGCAGGCAGATCGTCAGCGCCTCGGCACATCAGTTTCGTGAAGGTGACGTCCAGCACTGGTGGCATCCTCCGTCCGGACGCGGCGTACGGACGCATTTCTCCGATGATCGCGTCTGGCTGCCTTACTGCGTCAGCCACTATCTGACAACCACCGCAGACATGAGCGTGCTGGACGAACTGGCCCCGTTCGTCGAGGGCGCTACTCCTGCCGCCCGAGCGCGAAGCGATGTACTTCGAACCCACCATCTCGGATGACAAGGTCACGGTGTACGAGCATTGCGCCCGTGCGCTCGACATCAGCATGGCGGTCGGACAGCATGGCCTGCCATTGATGCATGGCGGAGACTGGAACGACGGCATGAACCGCGTCGGCGCCGAAGGCCGTGGCGAAAGCATCTGGCTGGCCTGGTTCCTGTGCGCAACGCTGCGCGAGTTCGCGCCGATCGCCGCGCGGCGCGGTGACCACGCGCACGCGCGCGCATGGGCCGCGCACGCGGACAATCTTCAGGCCGCCGTGGAACGCGAAGCGTGGGACGGCGCCTGGTATCGCCGTGCCTACTTTGACGACGGGTCTCCGCTGGGTGCCGCAGGCAATTCCGAATGCCGCATCGATTCACTGGCGCAAAGCTGGGCGCTGATTTCCGGCGCAGGTGAGCCCGCACGAGCGCGGCGGGCGATGGAGTCCGTGGGCGAACATCTGGTCAAGCCAGGAGACGACATGGTGCTGCTATTCGCGCCGCCATTTGACCGTTCGCCTCAGGAGCCGGGGTACATAAAGGGCTATCTGCCGGGCGTGCGAGAAAACGGCGCGCAGTACACGCAGGCTGCCGTCTGGTGCGTGATCGCCCACGCGCTGCAGGGCGACGGCGAGCGCGCCGCCGAGCTGTTCGAGATGCTCAATCCGATCAATCACGGCTCGACCCGCGCCGGCATCCACCGCTACAAGGCTGAACCCTACGTCATCGCCGCCGACGTCTACAGCGAGCCGCCGCATACTGGTCGGGGCGGCTGGAGCTGGTACAGCGGCGCCGCCGGGTGGATGTATCGCGCCGGCATCGAATTCATCCTTGGATTCAAGCCGCGCGGCCGTGAGATCCTGATCGATCCCTGCATCCCGGAGCAGTGGCGCAGCTACAAGATTCGCTACCGGGCGAAACGTGCCACGTACGACTTCGTGATCGACAACCCGCAGGGCGTGGCACGAGGTGTCCTGCGAGTAGAACTCGATGGCAAGGAACTTCCCGAACGGACGGTTCCGATCCTGGACGACGACGGAGTTCACAACGTGCGGGTGACGCTGGGACCGGTCGGTTAGGTTTCAGTGCGGCCGACGCCGACGACACCCGAGCCGGGGCGACGTCCCTGGCATCTGGCTGTCCGTCGGCTCAACCCGCCGTGCCTTCCAGTGACGGGACGTAAGTTCCCTCGCGCGCCGCGCCGTTCAGCCGGGCGCGGAGAAGAAGAGCCTTCTGGGTCGCTTGCACATTGGCGACTTGCCCCTTCCAGGCCTTCAATGCAGGGTCCTGTAGCGCCCGCCCGTAAGAGAAGCTCAATTGCCACGGCTGCATGCCGAGCCGGTTCATTGCATCCAGATTGGCCGTCGCCTGTGCCGGCGACTGGCCGCCGGACAGGAAGAAGAGGCCCGGCAGGGCCGCCGGCACCGTGCGTCGCAGAGTACGGAGCGTGATCGTAGCCACCTCAGCGGGCGTTGCCTGTTGTCCGCTTTCCTTGCCGGGCACCACCATGCTGGGCTTCAGGAGGGTGTGTTCAAGCGCCACATTGTTTCGGTGCAGCGCGTGGAACACTTCATGCAGAACTTCTTCGGTGACCTTGGCGCAGCGGTCGATGCTGTGGGTACCGTCCATCAGGACCTCTGGCTCAACAATCGGCACAACACCCTGTTCCTGGCAGATCGCGGCGTAACGGGCGAGTGCCTCGGCGTTGGCCTCGATTGCGAGCCGACTCGGCAGTGTGTCGGAGATGTTGTAGACGGCGCGCCACTTGGCGAAGCGCGCGCCCTGTTGCTTGTATCCATCGAGGCGCTTTGCGAGGCCGTCCAGGCCCTGCGTGATCTCGTCGCCGGGTGCGAGGGCCAGCGGGATCTTGCCGGCGTCGACCTTGATCCCGGCCACGATGCCCTGGCGTGCAATCAACTGCGGCAGCGGTGTACCGTCATCCGCTTGCTGGCCCAGCGTTTCCTCAAAGAGGATGACGCCACTGATGAAGTCGCCGAGCCCAGGCGTTGCGAGCAGGATGAAGCGATAGGCGCGCCGGTTCTCCTCGGTCGACTCGATGCCGATCGACTTGAAGCGCTTGGCAATCGTCGGGCTGCTTTCATCGGCGGCCAGTATTCCCTTGCCCTTCTGGACCAGCGCTTGCACGGTTGCCGCAAGTTCGGTGTGGGTGCCCATCGAGTCATCCTCCTTGCAGGTCACTGCTGAAGGTAAGGATAGGCTCGCGAGAGGCGTTCGTCTTGACCCAGGGCTCGGGGACCGCCTTTGCGCGTTCGGCACAACCTTTGGGGACACCGGTAGCGGACGAATTGAGCAGAAAAGAGGGGCTGCGCTAGTCCGGCTACCGCACTCAGGCCATCGATTCCATCCGCTGCGGGTCCCCGAAGGCTAAGCTGAGGCTGAGATTCCCCATGAGCCAGCAACAGCACCTCGCCATCCTCGTCGGAGGAGGTCCTGCACCCGGGATCAACAGCGTCATCGCCTCGGCCACGATCCGCGCGATCCTGGAAGACGTGGAAGTCATAGGAATCCGGGATGGCTTCGAGTGGATCATGAAGGGCGACACCTCCCATATCACGCCCCTCACGACCGATGAAGTCTCGCGTATCCACTATCGCGGCGGCTCGCACATCGGTATCTCGCGCGCCAACCCCACGAAGGACCCGAAGCATCTCGAGAATGCCATTGCGTCCCTGCTGCGGCTCAACGTTTCCCGTCTGATTACGATCGGCGGCGATGACACCGCCTATTCGGCGATGAAGCTCGAGGAGACGGCAGCCGGCCGGCTGCAGATCGTCCATGTCCCCAAGACGATCGACAACGACCTCGACCTGCCGGCGTATGTCGACACGTTCGGCTTCCAGACCGCGCGGCACTACGGGGTGGAGATCGTCAAGAACCTGATGGTCGACGCAAAGACGACGTCGCGCTGGTACTTTGTCATCGCGATGGGGCGGACGGCAGGGCACCTGGCCCTCGGCATCGGCAAGGCCGCCGGCGCGACGCTGACCTTAATCCGGGAAGAATTCCGGACGCAGCAGATACGCTTCGAGACGATCGTCGATACGCTCGTCTGCGCCATCGTCAAGCGACTGTCGGAGGGACGGCGCGACGGAGTTGCGGTCATTGCAGAGGGGCTCGTCCTCGGCCTCGACCCGGAGGTCCTTGGCGGAATCTCGAAGATCGAGCGCGACGCACACGGAAACATCCGGCTCGCCGAGATTGATATTGGCGATCTCCTGAAAACGGCTGTCCGAGCGCGTTTGAAGACGCTTGGAATCGACATGACGATCGCCTCGAAGGACATCGGCTACGAGTTGCGGTGTGCCGATCCGATCCCCTACGACCTCGAGTACACACGCGACCTGGGCTACTGCGCGACCAAGTATCTGCTCTCGGGCGGGAATGCCGCCATGATTTCGATGCAGGCCGGCAACTTCGTCCCCGTGCCGTTTCGCGATCTCATCGACCCGATGACGGGTCGCGCGAAGATACGAATGGTCGACGTCAGTTCCACGCGCTATGCGATTGCCCGCCGCTACATGATTCGGCTGCGGCGTGACGATTTCGATGAGCCGCTCAGACTCTCCAAGATCGCCGGGACGGCCGGGATGTCGGTCGATGCCTTCAGGAAGGAGTTCGAGTACCTCACCGACAGTGAACTGCCGCCGATCGTCTTTCGTGTCGATGTGTAGCGACCCTGGCGGCGGACAATCGTTGATCGCCGACACGGCTGACCGACGCGCGTAACGGGAACAAGCTAGCCCCGCGGCAATTGCTGGACAACTTCTCGCAGAGAGTCGCAAGATCTTCCGTTGCCACGCACGTGGTCAGGTTCGCCCTCGACCCGCGAATTGCCCACGTTGCCAACACCTGCGATGCGATCGGGTGGGGCTGCGTGACGCTACCTGCCGAACTGTCTACCACCGGAGAGAGAACCATGGCTGCACGTCCTGCATCGCGCCGTGGAGCCGGGGCGTTGTGCCTGGTCGCGGCGATCGTCGCGGCCGGATGCACGACGATTCCAGGCAAGGAGTTCGCGACCTACAAGGACACCTTCGCCAAAGCCCGTTCCGCCGGGGAAACGGTCGTCCTGGACTACGGCGTGGCGGTATCCCAGTTCGACGAGATCAAGGCCAAGCGCGCGGCGGCAAGACCCGTGCAGAAGAAGCGGGGTGAGCCGTTCGATCCCGGCGCGGTGAGCCGGAATCTGGCGGCCGTCGACCATATCCTGGTCCGGATGAAGGCGTGGGACGTCGTCGCGCGCTACAACGACCTTTTGACGGCGCTCGCGGAAGGAAGGTCGGCGGAAGAACTCGCGGCTGCGGTCGACGGACTGTCGGCCAGCCTCAACGCTTTTCCGCTCAAGTCCATTGCAGCCAGCGCGGCAGAGGTCTCTGCCTTCCTCGCGCCGCTGCGGGCGTTGGCTCTCGAGGCCGCCAAGGAGTCTTCGCGACGCCAATTCATCGAGGCCGTTGCCAGGGGAGCGCCTCTGATCAATGACAAGTTCCTGCAGCTGTTGCGGGAGGACGCGGCGGACTTCTACCGGGTCCGGGCGGGCCTGAATGATCTGGAGATCGCTGCCCTCGCCGAAACCGCCAGCGCGACCAGCGTGCGGCTGGCGGAACTCATGGCGACGTTTCAGGCCAGCCGCGATTCCGATGCGGCCGTCGCAGCCTTGAATGCCGACATCGACCGCTTGCCGGTGCTGGCCGGCGGCGTCAGGCTCGTGGCCCCCGTGAAGGTGCCGTCGCCGCGCGGCTCGGCGCCCTTGAGCGCGGAAACCCGGGCACAGCTGACGAGCCTGGTGCAGGACGCCAAGCAGCAGCTCGATCAGGTCGCCGCGAAGGACGAGGAGCTGAATGCCTACCGTCAGGTGCTTGTCGCATATCTCGCGCTGCTAAATCAGCTCGAACTGAGCCTTCGCGGCTTGCAGGTGGCCGCCGAACAGACGCAGCCATCCATACCGCAAGGGGCCGACCTCGAGCGCGCCGTGATCCTGCTGCGCGAGGCCTACATGGCGTACAAGGACAAGTGAAAGGACTGACCCATGCTGACCAATGCTCAGGCTGACGCGACCTACCAGGAGGCCTTCGCTGTCCTGCACGGCATCGTCATCGACCCTGCCGCTACTGCGGAGCAGGTAGCCCTGGCGCGCGAGAAGCGGGACATGCTGACGCTGGATTTCATCGGCCAGGCCATCGCCAGCATCGAGGAGCGGACCAAGAAGTTCCGGGATTTCATCGACGAGATGAATGCCGTCATCGCCGAGTTCGGTTCGAACAGCCTTCTCGACGGCGTGCGCAGGCTCAAGTCCCTGGTGGACACCGCGGGCCAACTGATCGGCGCGGCGCTACCGAGGCCCACTGCAGCGAAGAAGCGCGGCAGGAAGCAAGCCGCCAAAGTTGCGCGTCGGCGCCAGTGCTGTGAAGAAGCCGGCGAAGTCGGCGAAGAAGTCGGCGAAGGAGGGTGCGAGCGCGGTGAAGAAGAAGTCGGCGAAGGCGGCGTCTCGCGGGCGGTGAAGAAGGTTGCGGCAAAGTCGGCGAAGCGGAAGCCGGCAAAGGTGGCGAAACGGCCAGTCGGCGCTCCAAAGGCGGCCCGTAACGCGGCAAAGCGCAAGAGCGCTTCCATCGTTGGCGGGCCGAGCAAAGGAAAGCAGCCTCGCGGCGGCACCATCCGGCAGAAAGCCGCGGCAGGGAAGGCACGCGGGGCGAGACGCCGTCCTCGGTAGGAGGAGCGCGCCAGCGGACTGCGCTTCCTGCTCCGACATTCGCTGACGTTGTTGATCGCACCCAATCCGCGCAGCAATAGGGCGTCGATCATGGATGTCATGCTGGCCGGCCTGGAAGAAATGGTCGGCGCAGATGGAGCGGCTAAACGATAGCCGCCGCGCTCGGCGGGTTGGTCGGGAATGCAGGCACTAGGAGGAGGGCGCAATGCGTATCAGGGGCGTGAAGAGGAGTCAGCCGACGGAGTCGACACGGGCGGGTGCACGACGGGGCCAGCGCCGTAGCGCGCGCAGCGCCGCCGGTACGGCGGGTGACACCGGCCTGAGCGGCTTTGCAGTCAGCGCGGCCGATCCACTGGGGAGCGAACTCGCGGAAGCGGCGCCGCCCGCCGGAATGCGCCGCGGCCAGCGCGCAGGCCCGCGCCGTGCGCCGACGGCCGCCGCGCTGGGGCCCGAAGCGGCCGCGCTCGAGCACCTCGACAAGGCCTTCGCCAACGATCGTCTGCCGAAGCTGGTGAAACCGGTGGCCGGTCGAATGCAGGCCGAATTCAAGAGCATCGGCGCTGAGTCGATGCCGCTCACCGGCACGACGGTCGTCAAGTTCCGCCAGTACTTCGACAAGATCCCGGTGTACGGATCGCTGGTGACGGTGGAGCTGGACAAGCGCAACGCCTGCCTCGGGATCAACTCGTCGCTCGGAACGCCGGCCGGCGTTTCCAACATCGCCGAGGTCTCGCCGGCTCAGGCTGCGGCCACGGCGGCGAAGGCCGCCGGAGTGGCGGCCGCGATAGTGACGCAGACGCCGCGCCTGTACTTCTACTTCGACCAGCACCACCGGCGCTGGTGCCTCGCCTACATCCTCGAAAACGTTTCGTCGCGCCCCGCGCGCCGCGCAACACAGGGCGACTCGCCGCTCAAGGACTACGTCGTCGATGCAAAAAGTGGCAAGCTGATCGCGGAGCTGCCGCGCACGGCGACGATGGCGGCCGAAGTGCAGACGGTGCGCGACGCCAACCGCAGGCAGAGAAAGATCACCGTCGAAGTCGTCGCCGGCGGCAAGCGGCAGCTGCGCGACCTTGCGCTCAACGTTACGACCTGTGACTTTGCCTACAGGGATCCGACGACGCAGGACCACCTGCTGCCCGGCAAGCTGTGCGAAAGCCCGCCGACACCCTGGACACCGGAGGCGATCGGCGCGCACGCCAATGGCGCCGAAGTGGCGCGCTTCCTGCGCACCGTGGTCCTGCGTAACAACATCGACAATCGCGGCGGGGAGATGATATCCAGCGTGAACTGCTGGGACCGCGCAGAAGGCACCGTGCCGCCACGCCAGTGGAAAAACGCCTACTGGAACGGCTCGCAGATGGTCTACGGGCAGATTCTGTTTCCGGACAGTTCGTTCTACTCGGTGGCCTCGATGCTCGACGTCGTCGGGCACGAGATGTTCCACGGCGTCACCGACCACACTTCACGGCTGGAGTACCGCACGCAGGCCGGGGCGCTGAACGAGTCGTACTCGGATATCTTCGGGACGATCATCGTCAACTCGAAACGGTCGCTGGGCAAGTGGGTATGGGACATCGGGCAGGGCTTTGACGGCCCCGGCACCATCCTGCGCAACATGGCTGATCCAACCCTGGGCGGCCAGCCGAAGCACATGAACGACTTCCGGACCGCGACGCCGCCCTACACATACAACCGCAATGACTACGGCTGGGTGCACGACAACAGCGGCATCCACAATTACGCTGCCCACCGCATCATGACAGCGAAGAGCGGCAGTCAGTTCGTCTTCAAACGCAAAGAGATCGCGGCGATGTTCTTCATCGCGCTGACGGTTCACCTGTCGCGCACGTCACAGTTTGCCGACAGCCGGCGCGCGGTGCTGCAGGCGGCACGGTCGCTCTTTCGCAACGACAGCCCGGCCGTACTGAACCGCAAGATCAAGGCGATCGAGGACGGCTTCGCCGCCGCGGGGATCGCCTGATTCCGACGGCAGCGCGCGCGGCTAGGCCAGCCGCGCCAGCGCGCGGGCCATGCGCTGAATCCGACGATCCTTCGCTTCCTTGCGGTTGGGCGAGAACTCCGGGTGCTCGATGGCGCAGGCAAGCAGTTCGAAGAAAGCCTTGTCGAGCGCCTTGCGGCTGGCGGCAAGCTGCTGGGCGATCGGCTCGCAGTCTTCGCCCGATTCGATCATCCGCTGCACGCCGCGCAATTGCCCTTCGACCCGCTTGAGCCGGAGGATCAGTTCGTTGCGAGCGCTCGCAGCAGCCTCGGTGAGCGGCTGGTCCATGGTGGCCTTACGTGTGGGCAAGTTTGTTCTCCGGGACGCCCAGCTTTTTCAGTATCCATCCGAGCGGGCAAGCGTTCGAGAACCCGTATTGAAGCAGATTCGCGCCGACGAAGGCGGTAAACGCCAGCCACCATTGCGACACGAACAGCGGACTCGCGGGTGCTCCGAGAAGCACCGATACGAGAATGAAGGTTCCGGCGAAGACACGAATCCAGCGGTCGACGGTCATGAAGGCCTCCTCAGGCAGTGGCGGTGGAAGTCGATGGGGCCGGCGTACGGCGGGCGTGCCGGCGGTGGTTGACGGCGTAGTACAGCACCGGGATAAGCACCAGCGTCAGCGCCGTCGAGACGAAGATCCCGAACAGCAGCGAAATCGCCAGGCCGTTGAATATGGGGTCGTCGAGAATGAACACGGCGCCGAGCATCGCGGCGACGGCCGTCAGGATGATCGGCTTGGCGCGGGTGGCGGCCGCCTCGATCGTCGCATCCTGGAAGTCGACCCCTTCGTCGAGGCGCTGGTGGATGAAATCCACCAGCAGGATCGAATTGCGCACGATGATGCCGGCCAGCGCGATCATGCCGATCATCGACGTCGCGGTGAACTGGGCGCCGAAGATCGCGTGGCCCGGGAGCACGCCGATGATCGTCAGCGGAATCGGCGCCATGATGATGAGCGGCGTCACGTACGAGCGGAACTGGGCCACCACAAGTAGGTAGATGAGCACGAGTCCGACCGCGTACGCGATGCCCATGTCGCGGAAGGTCTCGTACGTGACCTGCCATTCGCCATCCCACTTGAGCGCAAACGACGAGTAGCGGTCGTCTGGCGGCGCAATCCAGCGCTCGGCCAGCGGCAGTCCGCCCGGCGTGGCGATCTTGGCGATCGCGTCGCGCATGGCGAACATGCCGTACAGCGGCGAGTCGGTCTTGCCCTTGCCGCCCGCAACATCGCCAGTCACGTAGACGACAGGCTGCAGGTTCTTGCGATACAGGACGCGTTCGCGCGGCAACGTCGTCGGGCTCACCAGTTCGGACAGCGGGATCTCGTAGGGCAGACCGGTGGCTTCGTCGCGCACGTTGTCGGGACCACGCACCTTCATCTTGAGCAGCGCGTCCAGTGAGCCCTTCGCGCTGTCGGCGAGCCCGATGCGCACGGGCACCGAATACTTGCTGGCACCGTCATGCAGTGGCGTGATGTCCTCGCTCGCCAGCGCGAGCTGGGCGATGCGCGCGACCTCGGAGGCCGCTATGCCGTACTGCGCTGCCTTGGCGGTGTCCACGCGCAGGACGATGCGTTCGGCGGGATCCAGCACGGTGTCATCGATAGCCGTGATGTCCGGCGTGGCCTCGAACACCGCGCGCACCTGCTTGGCGAGCTTCATCTGCGCTTCGGCGTCGGGGCCGTAGATCTCGGCCACGATCGGTGACAGCACCGGCGGCCCCGGTGGCACCTCGACGACCTTGACGTCACCGCCATGCCGCTTGGCGATCGCCTCCAGCGCCGGGCGCACGGCCTGCGCGACCTCGTGGCTCTTGCGGTCGCGCTCGTGCTTGTCAACGAGGTTGACCTGCAGGTCACCGACCTCGCCGCCGGTGCGCAGGTAGTACTGCCGCACCAGCCCGTTGAAGTTGATGGGAGCGGCGAGACCGGCATAGGCCTGGTAGTCGGTCACTTCGGGCAGCTTCGCGACTTCGACCGCCATCTCGCGCAGGACGGCGGCCGTCGCCTCGACCGGCGTGCCGGTCGGCATGTCGAGCACGACCTGGAACTCCGACTTGTTGTCGAACGGCAGCATCTTCAGCACGACGAGGTTCAGTGGGACCAGCAGCACCGACAGTGCGATGGCGCCCGCGATTCCCAGCCCCAGCCAGCGACGTTGATTCCGGCCGGCGTCGCCGCGCAAGAAGGGTCGCATCACTCGTTCAAAGAACTCCGACAGGCGCCGGCCGAGCTTGTCGCCGCCCGAGGGTGCGCCATGGGCGGCTGGCAACAGGCGCAGCGCCATCCACGGCGTGATGACGAACGCGATCGCCAGCGACAGCAGCATCCCCATCGACGAGTTGATCGGGATCGGCGCCATGTACGGCCCCATAAGGCCTGTGACGAACGCCATCGGCAGCAGCGCCGCGATGACCGTGAACGTGGCGAGAATCGTCGGCCCGCCCACTTCGTCGACCGCGCGGGGGATCACTTCGGCCAGCGGCAGATGGTCGATCAGCGATCGGCGATGGATGTTTTCCACCACGACGATCGCATCGTCGACCAGGATCCCGATCGAGAAGATCAGCGCAAACAGCGACACCCGGTTCAGCGTGAAGCCCCAGGCCCAGGAGGCAAAGAGCGTGCTGGCGAGCGTCAGCACCACCGCGCTGCCAACGATCAACGCCTCACGGCGGCCGAGCGACGCCCACACCAGCGCCACGACCGACAGCGTGGCGAAGATCAGCTTCTTGATCAGCTGGTTGGCCTTGTCGTTCGCCGTGGCGCCGTAGTTGCGCGTTTCGTTCACCACGACATCGGAAGGAATCAGCTGTCCCTTCAGCTGCACCACGCGCGCCATCACGGCGTCGGCCACGCTCGAGGCGTTTTCTCCCGGCTTCTTCGAAACCTGGATCGTGATCGCCGGCCACTCTGCAACGGGCGACTCCCTGTTGCCGTCGGCGCGCGCGCCGTGCCAGACATAACGGTTCGGAGTGTCAGGCCCGTCCGTGACGTCCGCGACATCCGCGAGCAGGATCGGTCGCCGTTCGCGCGTCGGGCCGGCCAGGCCCACTACCAGTTGCCCGACGTCGGACGCACTGCGCAGGAACTGGCCGGCGCGGACTTCGACGGTGCGGTTGCCCGTCGTCAGCTGGCCGACCGGGAGCGATGAATTGGTCGCCCTCAGGGCTCGCTCGATGTCGGTTACGGTGATGCGGTGTGCGTTCATCCGCTCCGGATCGAGCGTCACGCGCACGACGCTGTCCGGACCGCCGAGCGTCGTGACCTCGCGCGTGCCGGCCACGCGCTTGAGTTCAATCTCGAGTTCGTGCGCCACTCGCTGCAGGTCCGCGGCACCGACCTCGGGCCGCGTCGAGTGCAGCGTCAGCGTGACGATCGGCACGTCGTCGATGCCTTTCGGCTTGACGACCGGTTCCATCACGCCAAGATGACTCGGCAGCCAGTCGCGGTTCGACATCAGCGTGTCGTACAGCTTCACCAGTGAGTCAATGCGCGGCTGCCCGACCTTGTATTGCACCGTCAGGACCGCCAGGCCCGGCTGGGTCACCGAAAAAATGTGTTCGATGCCGGTGATCTGCGACAGCACCTGCTCGGCCGGCACCGTCACCATGTTATGGACATCCTCGCTGGCCGCGCCCGGGAACGGGATGATCACGTTGGCCATAGTCACATTGATCTGCGGTTCCTCTTCCTTCGGCGTTACCAGTACGGCGAAGAGTCCCAGCAGCAGCAGCACGAGCGCGATCAGCGGTGTCAGCTGCGAATGCAGGAACGCGCTGGCGGTGCGGCCAGAGATACCGAGCTTGGGTTCCGCTGTGCTCATCAGGGGGGGCCGGTCAGCGCGGTGCCAGCGGAGCGGGCAGCACCTTGTCGCCCTCACTCAGCCCGGCCAGGACTTCGATCAGCCCGTCGCCGACGGCGGCTCCGACGCGCACCTGCCGCAACTGGACCTGGCCGTCGGCCGCCGCGACATTGACGGCAGTCAGTTCGCCGCGGCGGATGAGGGCTGCCGCCGGGATCACCAGTTTGCGGGCGCGCCCGATCGGAACCAGGATCTTGGCGGCCGCTCCGGGAGCCACGTTCGCGGATTCGCTGGCGGGGAGGTCGGCTCGGATCTGCGTCGACAGCAGGCGGGCATCGGCCGCCGGCAGGATCGTGACCTTCGTCGCATCGACGGTACGGTTCAGCGGTGCCAATTCGACCCGCGCACGGGTCACGTGCGCTACCTTGGGCAGCACGTACTGCGGCAGGTTGCCCACCGCCCGCAGCGCCGATGGGTCGTGGACCGCGATCACGCCCCGCCCGGGCGCGGCGACCTCGCCGGGCTCCATCAGGCGGCGCGTCACCACGCCATCGAGTGGAGAGCGCAGTTCGGCGTACGTGCGCGAGGTGTCGGCCTGCGACTGGCCCGCGCGCGCGGAGTCGGCCGCGGCTTTGGCGGCGTTGTAGTCGGACTCGGCCTTGTCCAGTGCCGACTGGCTGACGAAATTCTTGTCCAGCAGGCTCTTGGTGCGTTCGAGGCTCAAGCGCGCCTGGGCCAGCAGGGCGTCGGCCTGCGCCACACCGGCACGGCCCGCAGCCACCTGCGCATCGGTCTCGCGGGTGTCGATGCGCGCGACGACCTGACCCTTCTTGACCGGGTCACCGGCATCGACCAGGATCTGCAGCACGGTGCCGGAGATCTGCGCGGCGATGGTTGCCTGGCGCACGGCCTCGATTACTGCATCGGCCGCATACACCTCCTCGACGTCGCGCAGGCGGACCTCGTAGACCGGCGAACCGGGTGCAACGACCGGCGCCTTCGGGCCGGCCGCGCTCGCCGTGGCGGCAGCAAAGGCCAGGCTGGTCGCTATGAGTGTGTGGACCGTGCTGCGCGCAATTGCGGAACCGGCTTTCATCATGTGGTGATCCAAAGCGTTATGCGGTGCAGGGGCCGTGAGGCCCCGAGGCTGCAAGCCGCAAGTGTAGCCAATTCTGCTATACCCCTAGGGGTATATGGATGCCGCTTGACCTTGCGCAAGCCCCGCTGGCGCGCTGCCGGTACCGTACTGGCAGGCTGTCCGCAGCAGAGTCGGGCGGCCCGGGACGCTTGTGCGCCATATCCAAGTCCTTGGGTGCGGTGCCGCTTGACATTTGTGTATGCGGCACGGAACATATGCGTTCTTGCGCATATAGGCATGCACTTTGGAACCCGAGCTGGATCGCCTGTTTGAAACCGTGTCGGGCTATTTCGGCCTGCTGGCGGAGCCGACGCGGCTGAAGATCCTGAACACGATCTGCGACGTCGAGCGCAGCGTTTCGGACATCGTCGAGCGGGTCGGGTCGAGCCAGACCAATGTCTCGCGTCACTTGAACCTGATGTACGGGCGAGGGGTCCTCAAGCGCAGGCGAGACGGCGCCACGGTTTACTACTCGATCAGCGATCCGAACGTGATCACCCTGTGCCGGACCGCCTGTGTACATATTGCCGGACAACAAGAAGAGCACCCGGTGACCAGCAAGACTTTGAAGCGATTCATGTCGGCAGCGAAGTAGAGCGCCGACCAACAGGAGAGACGATGAGTCGGGGAGGCAGTTCCAGGGCGGGTTCGCCTGGGCGCGTCGTTGCGGCGCTCGAGAACCACATTTCAGCGGATGTCATCCGCACAGCGCGGTCGCGGCGCGGATTCCTCAAGGGCGGAGCCGCCGTAGCCGGCGCAGTGGCCGCGGTCGCCGGTGGCCGGGCCTTCGCCCAGGCCGCCGGCGCAAAGCCTTTCGAGCCGCCGAACATCGCACCCTGGACGCGCGCACTCGGAGCGCCGGTGGTTGCGCTTCCTTATGGAGTGCCCTCGGAGTTCGAGGCCAACGTCGTCCGCCGTCAAAGCCCCGGGCTGACTCCGCAGCCGCAGTCCTCGGTGAGCTTCACGCCGCTGCAGAACCTGTTCGGCATCATCACGCCGAGTGGGCTGCACTTCGAGCGGCATCACTCGGGCATGCCGACGATCGATCCGGCGCAGCACCGGCTGATGATCCACGGCATGGTCCGGCGGCCGATCGTCCTGACGATGGACGACATCCTGCGCTTTCCCTCGGTGTCGCGCATCCACTTCATCGAGTGCGGTGCCAACAGCGGCATGGAGTGGGCCAACGTCGCGGTGCCGACCGTGCAGTACACGCACGGCATGCTGGCGTGCAGCGAGTTCACCGGCGTTCCGCTCTCCACGCTGCTCGATGAAGTCGGCTACGACAAGAAAAACGCGAAGTTCGTGCTGGCCGAGGGAGCGGATGGTTCGGCCCTGACCCGCACCATCCCGCTCGAGTTCGCTCTGAATGACGTCATGGTCGTCTATGGCCAGAACGGCGAGATGCTGCGTCCGGAAAACGGCTATCCGCTGCGCCTCCTGGTGCCGGGCGTGCAGGGCGTATCCAGCGTCAAGTGGCTGCGGCGGCTCGAGGTCGGCGACAAGCCCTGGAATACGCGCGAAGAAGCGCTCCACTATATCGACCTGATGCCGGGCGGACTGCATCGGCAGTATTCGATGGTGCAGGAGGTGAAGTCGGTCATCACGACGCCATCAGGTGGCCAGATGCTGCAGGGCAAGGGCTACTACGAGATCACCGGGCTGGCGTGGAGCGGGCGCGGCAAGGTCCGTCGCGTCGATGTCTCCACCGACGGCGGCAGGAACTGGGCAACGGCCCGTCTGCAGGAACCGGTGCTGACCAAGGCGCTGACGCGCTTCCGCTTCGACTGGAACTGGGATGGCTCGCCCGCCTTGCTGCAGAGTCGGGCGGTCGATGAAACCGGCCATGTCCAGCCGGCGCTGCCGCAGTTGCGCGAGGTCCGCGGCACGCGGTCGATCTATCACAACAACGGAATCCAGACCTGGCAGGTCAATCCGAATGGGGAGGTGTGGAATGTCCAGGTTGGCTAGGCCCATGAGAAGTCTGCTCCTGCTCGCGGGCTTCATGGCCTCGACGGCAGGCGCGCAGACGACGGCGGCGACGGATGCGCCGCGCTTCGGGTTCGGGCGCACGGCAACGGCGCAGGAGATCGCCGGGTGGGACATCGACGTGCGTCCTGACGGCCACGGGGTCAAGAAGGGCAAGGGCACGGTGGCGCAGGGTCAGGATATTTACGACGCCCAGTGCGCGAGCTGCCATGGCACGTTCGGCGAGAGCAATCGCTACATGGCAATCGCCGGCGGTGTGAAGAAGGAAGACCTGCAAAGCGGCCGCGCCAGCGCTCTCACCAGGGCCGACGGGGTGCGTACCGTCGGTACCAAGCTCAATTCGGCAACGACGCTGTGGGACTACATCAACCGCGCAATGCCGTGGACCAACCCGCAGTCGATGACGGTGGATCAGGTGTACGCGGTGACGGCGTATGTGCTGCACCTCAATGAAATCGTACCGGCGGATTTCGAGCTGAACGACGGGAACCTGACCAAGGTTCCGATGCCCAACCGCAATGGAATGACTACGCAGCACGGGCTGTCCAGCGTCAAGGGCAAGCCGGACGTGCAGGGTTCGAGCTGCATGAAGGACTGCATGAAGGAGGTCAAGGTCGTCTCGACGCTGCCCGAATTCGCGCGCAACCAGCACGGCAACCTGGCCGAGCAGAAGCGGCCGATCGGGGCTGTCCGCGGCATCGACACGACGCGCTACGAGCCCGGCAAGTCGACCGTGGTGGCCGCGCCGGCGGCGGCTGCTGCTGCGGCCGGAGCGCCCGATGTGAAGAAGCTGATCGTCAACAACTCCTGCACCGCGTGCCACGGCGTCGACAACAAGATCGTCGGTCCTTCGTTCCGCGAAGTGGGCAGCAAGTACCAGGGCCGCGGTGACGCGGAGGCGTACCTGGTCAAGAAGATCAAGGAGGGCGGGCAGGGCAACTGGGGCGCCGTGCCGATGCCGCCGCAGCCGACGCTCAAGGACGGCGATGCCAAGGCCATCGCGAGCTGGATTCTTGGCGGGGCCAAGTAAATACCCCAATCGTGCGCGAGTCCGCCTGGAGTTGCGCTCAGTTACATTAACGCGTTATACAACTCGGAACGCAGGAGGACATCGATGGATCGCAATCGCAGGGAATTCATTCGTGCAGGTAGCGTGCTCGGCCTCATGGTCGCAGCGGGCCTTTTGACGACGGAACAGGCGCTGGCTCAGCAGGCCGCGTGGAACAAGGCCGCTTTTGACACCAAATCAGTCGACGACACGGTCAAGGCGCTGGGCGGCAGCGCCGCCGCGCAAAGCGGCGACATCATGATCACTGCGCCGGACATCGCCGAAAACGGTGCCGTCGTCCCAGTCGGCGTGACCAGCAAGATCCCGAACACACAGGCGATCTACATCCTGGTCGAGAAGAACCCGAATACGCTGGCCGCAGGATTCGGAATTCCGGCGGGCACCGAGGCCAACGTCGCGACCCGTATCAAGATGGGGCAGACATCGAACGTGTATGCGGTCGTGAAGGCCGACAACAAGTTCTACACGGCCTCCAAGGAAGTCAAGGTCACGCTCGGCGGCTGCGGCGGCTAGCGATCACGAATCCAACAGAAAACCAAGCTAGAGGAGAACTCCATGCCTGATCCGATGCGTATCCGCGCGACAGAATCCGCCGACGGCGTCGATGTGCGCGTACTGATGAGCCACGAAATGGAAGGCGGCCAGCGCCGCGACTCCGCCGGCAACCTGGTGCCGGCGCACTTCATTCAGACCGTGGTGGTGACCCATGCCGGCAAGCCGGTCCTGAATGCCGAGTGGGGCCCGGCCGTGTCCAAGAACCCTTACCTGCAGTTCAAGTTCAAGGGTGCCAAGAAGGGCGACAAGCTTACGGTGACGTGGGTCGACAACAAGGGCGAAACCCGCACCGACGAAGCGACAATCGGCTAGTCGCAGTCAGGCGGCAGGCGTCGTGCAGCGCCGCGCCGCCCAGAACAACAGAGAGCAGAAACGGAGAGCACGGATGAAGGGACGTTTGCGAACAACCGCTGCGGTGGTGGTCGGAACCTTGTTCTTCGTGGCGACGCCGATTGTTGCGCTGGCCCAGTCAACGACAGCGGCGGGCACCACGGCGACCTCGGGACAGATCAAGACTGTCTATCACATGACTAATGGTCTCGAGGAAGCTTCGCGAGGTCTCGGCAATATCCGTAACCACCTGGCGGCGGATCCGACAGCGAAGATCACGGTTGTCACCAATGGCAACGGGATCGAGTTCCTGCTTGACGGCGCAAAGGACAAGAACGGCAATCCCTATGAAGTGATCGTCCAGGACCTGAAGAGCAAGGGCGTCGATTTTCGCGTCTGCAACAACACGCTCGTCACCCGCAAGATCGATCCCTCCAAAGTGATTCCCGATGCGGTCGTTGTTCCTTCTGGCGTCGCTGAGGCCGCGAAGCTGCAGGCCCGCGAGGGTTACGTGTACATCCGGCCCTGAGCCACAGTCTGTACTGCAATAATCGAGAGCCTCCGCAGAGGGGCGAGTCGGTACCAACACTTCAGCCAGGAGGCAGCAACTCATGATTAAGCAAGCAGTGGCCACGGCCGTGGCCGCGGTGACCTTGGGCCTGACATGCGCCAGTGCACTGGCCCAGGGCAGCGCAGCGGAAGGCATCGCGCGTTATCGCGAGATGCTGCAGGATGGCAATCCCGCCGAGCTCACCGTCGCGCGCGGCGAGGATCTCTGGAAGACCAAGCGCGGGCCGAAAAACGTGTCGCTGGAGCAGTGCGACCTCGGGCTCGGCGCCGGCGTCATCAAGGGTGCGTACGCTCAGTTGCCGCGCTACTTTCCCGATGCTGACCAGGTGATGGACTTCGAATCTCGCATTGTCTGGTGCATGGTCAACCTGCAGGGCATGGACCGGGCCGCCGTCATCAAGAGCCCGTACTCGGGTGCGGGCCAACGGCAGACCGACATCGAGGCGCTGGCTGCTTTCGGGGCCGAAATGTCGCGCGGTATGCCGGTCAACATTTCGCAGAGTCATCCAAAGGAGAAGGCGTCGTTCGATCGCGGCAAGCAGGCGTTCTACATGCGCGGCGGCCCCTACGACTTCTCATGCGCCACGTGCCACGGTGTCACCGGTCAGCGCATCCGCCTGCAGGACCTTCCGAACATCTCCAGCAACAAGCCGGATGCCGATCGCGCGTTCACGACCTGGCCGGCCTACCGCGTGTCGCAAGGCGCGCTGCGGTCGATGCAGTGGCGTTTGTATGACTGCTTCCGCCAGCAACGCTGGCCCGAGCTGGTGTTCCTGTCTCCGACCTCGATCGACCTGATCACCTTCCTTGGCGTCAACGCCAACGGCGCGAAGATGGACGCGCCGGCCATCAAGCGCTAAGGAGCCGACGATGAAGAAGAAAGTCATTTTCTCGATCACCGGCCTCGCGGTTTTGGCCGGCTGCGCCACCTACGTGGCGCCGACCAAGGAAGAGTCGGTCCAGGCGGTCAAGTCCTCATTCAAGGAACGCGGCCCCGCCAAGCTCGACCGGCTCAACCAGACCGAGATCCAGGCCGTGTGTTCCGACGCCCAGATGATGGGCAAGGAAGTACCCAAGGCCGAACGCGAGGCGCTCGAGAAGAAGGTCCTGGCCACAATCAAGTATCCGGCGGACGGCAAGTTCCTCGGCGATTACAAGCAGGGCGAGCGCATCGCGCAGTCCGGCGTGGGCCTGCAGTGGAGCGATGGACCCACGACGGTCAACGGCGGCAACTGCTATGCCTGCCACCAGATGACGGAGGCGGAAGTTTCGTTCGGCAACATCGGCCCGTCACTCAAGGGTTACGGCAAGCTGCGCGGTTATAACGAGGCGACACTCAAGTACACGTGGGGCAAGCTCTGGAACACGCACGCTTTCAACCTGTGTTCCCAGATGCCGCGTTACGGTGACGCCGGCATCCTGAGCGAAGCGCAGATCAAGGATGTGATGGCGCTGCTGCTGGATCCGAACTCTCCGGTCAACAAGTAGGTCTGCCTCTGCCGTTTCGCGCGGCCGCCTCGGGCGGCCGCGCTTTCTCCCCGCCTCCCCCATGCAACGACGCGCCGCCCTGACCACGCTGGCCGCTGCCTTCGCAAGCGCCGTCGTCGGTGCGCGCGCGGATGAGCGGGCGCCGATCCGCTGGAGCGACATCGCGCTGGTAGACGGCCGCACGCTGAAAGCCAAGGAGCTGAACGGGCGGCCCGTTGTCGTCGAGTTCTGGGCCAGCTGGTGCCCGTTTTGTGCCAAGCAGAACCCGTTCATCGAGAGGCTGCACCGCGAGGCCGGCGATTCGTTGCGCGTACTGACCTTCACGATCGACAAGACCGAGCAGGCGGCACGCGACTACCTCACGAAGCACGGTTACACATTTCCGGCCGCGATGGCCGGCGTGCAATCCGACGCGTGGTTCGGCAAGCGTCGCGGCCTGCCGGTGGTCCACGTGGTGGACGCACGCGGTCGCGTGGTGTTCACCGAAGTTGGCGAGATGTTCGAGGAAGACGTCGCCGCGCTGATGCGGTTCGCGGCGAAGTCCTAGCAAAAAAAGAAAATTACGAGGTTCGGGAGGAAGCAAAAGCCATGTCGATGGATCGCCGTGAATTCCTGCAGGTGCTGGCCGTGGCGGCCGCCGCCGGCATGCCCGTCGCGTCGCGCGACGCCCTCGCGGCCGCGCCCGCCAGCGCCAAGATGTACGAGCTGCCGCGCTTCGGCAATGTGCACCTGCTGCATTTCACGGACTGCCACGCGCAGCTGCTTCCGATCTACTTCCGCGAGCCGAGCGTCAATCTCGGCATTGGCGAGGCGAAGGGGCAGCCGCCGCACCTGGTCGGCGAGCACCTGCTCAAGCACTTCAAGATCGCGCGCAACACCCCGGAGGCGCATGCCTTCACCTACCTCGACTTCGTCGAGGCGGCGAAGATCTATGGCAAGGTCGGCGGCTTTGCCCACCTCTCGACGCTGGTGAAGCGCCTCAAGGCGGGCCGCCCGGGGGCGCTGCTGCTGGACGGCGGCGACACCTGGCAGGGCTCAGCGACTTCGCTGTGGACCAATGCGCAGGATATGGTCGATGCCTGCAAGCTGCTCGGCGTCGATGTCATGACCGCGCACTGGGAAATGACCTACGGCCAGAAGCGCGTGCAGGAGATCGTCGAGAAGGACTTCAAGGGCAAGATCGACTTCGTTGCCCAGAACATCAAGACGACCGACTTCGGCGACCAGGTGTTTCCGCCCTACACGCTGAAGGAAATGAGCGGCGTGAAGGTCGCGGTCATCGGCCAGGCGTTTCCGTACACGCCAATCGCGAACCCGCGCTACTTCGTCCCGGAATGGAGCTTCGGCATCCAGGACGAGAACATGCAGAAGATGGTCGACGAGGCGCGCGGCAAGGGTGCGCAAGTCGTCGTCGTTCTGTCGCACAACGGCATGGACGTCGACCTCAAGATGGCCTCACGGGTCCGCGGCATCGACGCGATCCTCGGTGGACATACGCACGACGGCGTGCCTCAGCCCTCGCTCGTGAAGAACGCCGGCGGCACGACGCTGGTGACCAATGCAGGCAGCAACGGCAAGTTCCTTGCGGTGCTGGACTTCGACGTCAAGGGCGGCAAGCCGGTCGACTTCCGCTACAAGCTGCTGCCGGTGTTTTCCAACCTGCTGCCCGCCGACCCCGAGATGACGACGTTCATCCAGAAAGTGCGCGCGCCGTACGAGGGCAAGCTCGGCGAGAAGCTCGCGACGACCGAAGGCCTGCTTTACCGCCGCGGCAACTTCAACGGCACGTTCGATCAGCTCATCCTGGACGCGATGCTGGCGGTGAAGGGCGCGGAGATCGGTTTCTCGCCCGGCTTTCGCTGGGGTACGAGCCTTCTGCCCGGCCAGGCGATCCTGATGGAACACCTGATGGACCAGACCGCGGTCACCTATCCGTATTCGACGGTCACGGACATGACCGGCGAGATGATCAAGACCGTGCTCGAGGATGTCGCCGACAACCTGTTCAATCCCGATCCATATCTCCAGCAGGGCGGCGACATGGTGCGGGTTGGCGGACTGCAGTACGCGATCGACCCCGTGGGCAAAATGGGCGGTCGCATCAGCGACATGCGCCTGAACGGCAAGCCGGTCGAGCCGGGCAAGTCCTACAAGGTCGCTGGGTGGGCGCCGGTCGCCGAAGGGGCCAAGGGCGAGCCGATCTGGGACGTGGTGGCCACCTACCTGCGCAGCCAGAAGGTCGTGAAGCCGGTGAAGCTCAACCAGCCGGCCATCAAGGGCGTCGCCGGCAACCCTGGCATCTCCTGACGGGGCGCGGATGCGCCGCCGCGCCGCGCTTGCGGCCGTCTCGTTGCTGCTGCTCGCCCCGCGGGTACTGGCGTCGGATGACGCACTGCTGCCTGCCGTGGACGACCTGCAGGCGCTGGCTGCCCAGAGCGCGCGGGCGGGCATTCCGATCATCATTCTCTTCACCACGCCCGGTTGCCCGTTCTGCCAGGAGGCGCGACAGAACTACCTGGTACCCCGGCTTGCCGAGCAGCAGCGCCGCAGCAAGCCTGAATACCTGCTGCGTGAGGTCGATATCACGAGCCGTCGATCGGTGGGCGCGATCGACGGCCGCGCATTCACCGAAGCCCAGCTGGCGGAGCGCTACGGAATCCATTTCGCGCCGGTCCTGAGGGCCTTTGATTCGCGCTGGCGGCCGCTGGGCGAACCGCTGGTGGGCCTGGACCGCGCGGGTTTCTACGAGAGCTACGTCGAGCGGCTGATCAGCGAAGCACGCCAGTCGAAAGCGGCCCGCTGAAGACCGTGCCCGACCGCCTGTCGCGGCGTCGTGGCAGCGCCGGCCTGCGGGGCGGTTCCTGCGCTAACGTAGTGGCCTGTGCGCAAGGAGTCGGTCATGCGATGGATGCTCTGGGCCTTGGGACTTGCCTGTCTGCCTGCAAGCTCGTTTGCGCAGCTCGCGGTGAAGGAGCCGACGACACTGCCGGCCGTCTCCCAGTTCGTCATGGGAACGCGCCTGGGCTACATCACTTGCAGTGACAAATACAAGGCATACCTCGAGAAGCTCGAGCTCTATTCCCTCGTCAACGAGGGTCAGCGCGAGCCGAAAGGCACGCCCCCCACGGACAGTGAAGTGGCGGACTGCGTGCACCAGACAGCACTGCGCGGCAGCGGACTCTACAAGGAGGCCCTGAAGAGCGCGACTACGCCGAAGGCGAAGGCCGCATTCGGCGAATACATGGTCGCGTGGGACGCCTCGCTGAAAGGCATTCGCAAGCCGCAGCGCGAAACGGTGCAGCAGTACCGTGTGCGGCACAAGCAGGTGGAAGAGCGCCTCAATGCCCTGCAGGCACGTCTCGAGCAAGCGTCGCCGAGTGGCTAGAGGCGATGCTCGAGCAGTGCCTCCGCGGCGCAGCCAGCAGCGTCCTTAACCCGGATCCTTACCCTGCGCGCGGCTTGCGGCCCGCCAGGAACGCGTCGAAGGCCGCAACGAACTCGCCTGGCACTTCAAAGTGCGGCAGCGCACCGGTCGGAAAGACACTGGACCGCCAGTTCGGGCGGGCAGCGACGATCGAAGCGCCCCGGTAGTCGGTGAAGTCGCCGCGCACGCCATGCGACATCCACACTGCGCAGCGCCAGCCTCTCGTAGACGGAATGAATGTCGGCGCTGAACAACCCGCCGGACAGGAAGTACAGCGGAGCGTGTTCCGCTCCGGGCTGGCGCGTGGTGAGCACGTCGTATTCCCAGAGGGCTTCGTCGATCGTCGACGCACCCCATGTGCGTTGCAGGAAGTAGCGGATCACGCCCGGACGCGTGAGCCCGCGGAACAGCGCGCCGCCCCAGCCGGGACCGCGCAGCGCCCGCAATAGCCACGGCCTCGCCAGCGTGCTCCCGGGCGCGCCGCGGCGGACGCGCTGGCCGCTGAATCCCGTCGGACTCACCAGCGCCAGCGTGCGGAAAGCGTCGGGAGCCTCGGTCGCCGCGCGGGCCAGGAACTCGCATGACAGGGACAGCGCCAGCGCGTCGACCGGCTGGCGGCCACAGCGCGACGCGAGCTGTTCCGTCGCGGCGTGAATGGCATCGGTCATCAGGCGCGGCGTGTAGATCCGGTCGCTGCGGTCGGAAAACCCATAGCCGGGAAGGTCGATCGAAAGAACCGTCCGTGTGGCGCGGTAGTGCTCGTGCAGCGGCCGCACTTCGGCCGCCGACGCGGCCGCGTTCACGCTGTGCACGAGCAGCAACGGCGGCCCGTCGCCGGCCACGTAGGCGCTCAGCGCGCCAGCGCCGCTGGCGAACTGGATGCGATCGCCGCTGACGGCAGGCGGGAGGGGTGGGGTTTTCAAGGTGGTCTCGCGGCGGCCGGGGTCGACCGTTGGTGACTCGAAGTGTGTCACGGCACGAGATACACCTCCGTCTGACGATGCCCTTGGCGCCGAACAAAGCAGGGCATCACCGACGGCGAGCTTGTTATCGTTCGGCATCGGTGTCGCACTCCGAGCCGTCCAGATGCCGGACATCCCCTTCAAACTTGAGGACCTCGATGAAGAACGCTTCTTCGCAGCGGGCGAGCCTGCTGCTCGCCCTGGGCCTCGCTGGCTGCTCAGCCATGCCGGCGGCCGCTGATGCGCCGGCGCTCGACGGCACGGCGTGGGTGCTGGCCGCGCTGCCGGGTCGCGCGCTGGTGGGCGGCTCGACGGCCACGTTGAGCTTTGAGGGCGGCCGGGCGCAGGGCAACGACAGCTGCAACCGCTTCGGTGTTCCGTTCACGAACCGGGGGAATGTGATTGACCTGTCGGGCCAAGGCATGTCGACGCAGATGGCGTGTCCGCCCGAGGTGACCAAGCAAGCCGAGGCGTTCCGGGCCGCGCTCAGCGGCGCAAAGACCTACCGCGTGGTCGACGGCCAGTTGCAGCTGCTTGGTGCCGATGGCGCGGTGCTGGCCACCTTCGCAGCGCAGTCGCGGTCACTCGCCGGCACAACTTGGCAGGTGACTGGCATCAACAACGGCCGAAACGCGCTGGTCAGCCTCGTGGCGGGCTCGACCGTCACGCTGCAGTTCCTGGCCGACGGCAAGGTCGCCGGCTCTGCGGGCTGCAACCAGTACACGGCCCGCTATGAAGCGGATGGCTCGAAGCTGCGGATCAGCGCGCCCGCGTCGACGCGCCGGATGTGTCCCGATGCGGGCGTGATGGAGCAGGAGCAGGCATTCCTCAAGGCGCTCGAAGCCGTTTCGACGATGCGTATGGAGGGCAACCGGGTCGAACTGCGCGATGCGCAAGGCGCCATGCAGGTTGTGGCCACGAAGTCGAGCGGTGCCTGAGGACGCCCGCTGGACGGTGCGCCTCGAGGCCTGCTGTTGGCACGGGCACGTCTGGAGTGTCGTCTCGATGCCGCAAACCCTATCGACGGGGGCAAGGGTTGAATCGCCGTGATGTCGCCGCGGCGCATTGCGAACCTGGGCCGCGCTTGCCGCTGCAAGCCTTGCTGGCCGCTGCGCTGTGCCTATTGCTGGGCGGTCAAGGGGAAGCGGCTCAGCCGCTTCCGTGCGCTGGTTCAAGTGTGGTCGTGGAGGCTGATGATCCGGCCGACCGCGAGGCAGGATGTCGTGGTGCCGAGGCGGCGGCGGGGTTCCTCGCGGCCAGCGGCCTCGACACACAGATCCCGATCCGCATCAACTTCGTCGAAAGTCTGCCGCCGAGCGCTGGTGCACTTCCGGCCGTGGGCTGCTACGTGCGGTCCGAGGACCGCATTTACGTGCTGTCATTCGCACGTTGCCAGCGTAAGAAGCTGGAACATGACGTGATCATCGATCGTCCGGTCCACGTCGGATTGGTCACGCACGAAGTGGCCCATGCCATCGTTCGTTCAGACCCGAGGGGGGCCAAGCTCGGGCTCGTCGCGCACGAGTACATCGCTTACGTGACGATGTATGCAACGATGACCCCCGACCGGCGTGGCCAGGTTCTCGCCCAGATCCCCGGCGATGGCTTCGAGTCCGAACTCCATATCAACTCATTCATTTACGCGGTGGATCCGGTGGGGTTCGGTGCGCAGGCCTACCGCCATTACCTGAAGCCTGGAGTCGGTCGGTCATTCCTGGCAAGCGTACTCAACGGGCAGGTCGTGCTCGACGTCGAACCACGCTAGCGGATGACGGACGCAGGCACGCGCGGACCGTGGCCCGCGCCATTGCGACGGCAAAACCGGCAGAATCCGCCCTTCGGAAGCGTGGCCGAGCGGTTTAAGGCACCGGTCTTGAAAACCGGCAACGGGGCAACCCGTTCGTGAGTTCGAATCTCACCGCTTCCGCCAAAGCCTGCGTGGGCGTTTGGCCGCGTCGTCGCGCTCTGCGCGCCAGAATGAGGCTAAGCGCGCGATGCACCACCTCTGCTTCTAGTCTTTAAGCGGCGGCCCGCGGTTGTAACCGATTGCTGAATCGTTCGAACGGTGCAATTCAGTTCAATCGCGCTGACTCTGGCTGACTTCCGCACGCGCCGCGCGAACACGGTACCCACCACCAATGAAGGTTTGATTTAACTCGCGCTTCTCCCCGACTACATTGGCACAGTGCCTGCGCGGGGAGGGGACATGGAACGAGAAACCGATGGGATGCGAGGGATCGTTCTCGGCGTCATGGCCGGAGCCATGCTCTGGGCCTTGATGATCTACGTTGCCGTGATCCTGTAGGGGCACCAAGTTCAGAGGAGTCCGATCCTGCGTCGCGTCCTCTTATGGGTTCAATGAACGTCGCGCGCCCGGGCTGCGCGCGGTTCATCGCGAGCCGACTAGTGCGACTATCAGTCACCGCAACAACCGCCGACTTGCTGGACGGGCGGGCATTTGATCGTGCCGTAGGAACAGAAAACGCAACAGTCGCCCCGCTTGGGGTGCAGGACAGTTTTGCAGTTCCCGCACTCATAAAACCACTGGCAGGCGTCCGTGGGCATGGTCTCCGACGCCACATGGCCGCACTCGGGGCAGGTGATGGAGGACTGCAATATGACCTTCGTCATCGCCGAATGATGCCGCAAAGCACTCCTCCAGGAGGGTCGATAGACAAGCGATAGATCGTGGCAGTTGGACAGAACACAGCTGGGCGTCGCGCGGCTCTCCGGGCCGAAATAGTCCGCGTCTGCCTCTGTGTCGCAATGAGAGGGGATTGAGACTACGGACCCCGAACCCCGTCGCTGCCGCTTGACGCGCGGGCAGACGCTGGCTCCGCCTCCGGCCGAATATCGCCCAAAGCCGGCTCGGAGCCATGGCTACCCGATAGCGGATGTTTCGATTCAAACGGTCGCCGCGCGATCTCTGGCGCTATGCGAGATAAAGTACTACGGAGTCATGGTGCGTCACGCTGAGCGAGAAATGAGAATTTGAAGATCAACCGCGGCATCGCTGCCGCGATCGGCGCTGCGGCGCTGTTCGGACTCAGCACACCCCTTGCGAAGTCGCTTGTCGGCAGCACTACTCCGCTCCTGCTCGCCGGATTGCTGTACGTTGGCTCGGGGATAGGACTGGCCGCGCTATTGGTCGTGCGAACGGCTACTGGCGGGCGCAGAAGCATCACGTGGCCGCGTGGAAGCGATGTTTGGTGGCTGTTTGGTGCCGTCGTCACCGGAGGGGTGCTTGGCCCCTATTTGCTTATGTACGGCCTGCAGGCGACCGATGCCGCGTCGGCGTCACTCATCCTCAATCTCGAAGGCGTTCTTACGGCGCTGTTGGCGTGGTTTGTATTCAGGGAAAACTTCGACCGTCGAGTCGCTGTCGGGATGGTGCTGATTGTGGCCGGCGGTGCGGTGCTTTCCATCGGGCCAGCATTCCGGGCAGAGGGCATGGGCGGGCTGCTGGCGATCGCCGGGGCGTGTCTCGCTTGGGCGATCGACAACAATATGACACGCAGGGTCTCGGTGCATGACGCGATGTTCATTGCCTGCGTCAAGGGGCTGGTTGCGGGGACGTTCAGCGTTGCCCTCGCTCTTTCCTATGGCGCCGAGTTGCCGCCAATGTCCGCCATGCTGCAGGCTGGAGTGCTCGGGTTCGTCGGCTACGGCCTGAGCCTCACACTGTTCGTCGTCGCGCTTCGCGGCCTCGGCACCGCGCGAACGGGCGCCTATTTCTCTCTGGCGCCATTCATTGGAGCGGCACTCGCGGTGGTACTTGGAGCGCCATTGACCGTGACGCTGGTCGTTGCCGCGTTACTGATGGGTGCTGGGGTGTGGCTGCATCTGACCGAGCACCACGAGCACCCGCATCACCACATCAGCGTGGAGCACGAGCACCCGCACATCCACGATGAGCACCATCTACATCAGCACGGCCCAAAATGGGATGGAAGGGAACCGCACTCGCACCCCCACGTTCACGAGCCCCTCGAACACACTCACGCGCACTATCCCGACGTGCATCACCGGCACGAGCATTGAAGTCGGGACGCGGTGCGCGTGTTGGTCCTGATCTCGTGATGTTGCGTCAATGGCTACACTCTCGCGGTAATGACGGAACGATCGGAGGATAGCTCACGTCCACCCCGCGGAACTCGTAACGACGCGCTTCTGGACAGACGCTGTTTCCGCCAGAACACTCCTCGCCCGATGACAGCCCGCCTAGCCCTGCAGGGAGTCACCAAGCGCTTCGGCGAGACACTCGCCAACGACGCGATCTCGCTCGAGGTGATGCCGGGTGAGATCGTCGCAGTCCTTGGCGAAAACGGCGCCGGCAAGAGCACGCTGATGAAGATCGTCTACGGCGTCGTGCGGCCCGACGCGGGGCGCATGTTCATCGATGGCCGTGAAGTGGGCATCGACAGTCCGGCCCAGGCCCGTGCGCTCGGCATTGCGATGGTCTTCCAGCACTTCGTGCTGTTCGATTCGCTGACGCTGGCCGAGAACGTCGCGCTCGGTTTGCCGCCGGAGCCGCTGGCCGCGCTCTCCGCGCGCATGCTGGAGCTGGCGCAGCGCTATGACCTCGAGGCCGATCCGGCCAAGCGCGTGCACGATCTGTCAGTCGGCGAGCGGCAGCGCGTCGAGATCCTGCGCGCGCTGATGACGGCACCGCGCCTGCTGATCCTCGACGAACCGACCTCGGTACTGAAGCCGCAGGCAATCGAGCGGCTGTTCGGAACGCTGGAGCGACTCGCGGCAGATGGCGTCAGCGTGCTTTTCATCAGCCACAAGCTGGACGAGATCCGCCGCGTGACGCATCGCTGCGCGGTGCTGCGTGGCGGTCGCCTGGTCGCGACCGTCGATCCGCGCAAGGAGACCGAAGCAAGCCTCGCGCGGCTGATGATCGGCGCCGACCCGCCGGCCATCGCGGCCCACGACTCGCCGCCCGGCGACGTAGCACTCTCCGTCACTGGGCTGGACACCACGCACGCGGCGGAGCGGCAGCACTGGCTGCACGGCCTCGACCTCGACGTGCGCCGTGGCGAAATCGTCGGCATCGCAGGTGTCTCGGGCAACGGACAGGCGGCGCTGATGGCCGCGCTGTCGGGTGAATGGATCGAGGCGAAGGGCTCGATCCGCCTGTTCGGCGACGAAGTAAAGCGGGTGCCGACGCTGGGCCGCCGTGCACTGGGCTTGCGCTATATCCCGGAAGAACGCCTCGGGCACGGTGCCGTCACGGCGCTGTCGCTGCAGGAAAACGTCGTGCTGACGCGCGACACACTGCGCGCGGGCGGCTTCGTTCACGGCAGTGAGGCGCGCCGCCTCGCGGCGAGGCTGATCGATCGATTCGCGGTAAGGACGACGGGGCCTGATGCGGCGGCGGGAAGTCTTTCGGGCGGCAACCTGCAGAAGTTCATTGTCGGGCGCGAGATCGAGGCGCAGCCACGCGTGCTGCTGGTCAATCAACCGACCTGGGGCGTCGATGTCGGCGCCGCGGCGGCGATCCGCAACGAACTGATCGCGCTGCGCAAGGCAGGTTGCGCGATTCTCGTCGTCTCCGAAGACCTCGACGAGTTGTTCGAACTGAGCGACCGGCTGTTCGTCATGTCCAAGGGGCGCCTGTCGCCCGGCGTGCGGCCGGGCGAGATCAGCGTGCAGGACATCGGCCGCTGGATGTCCGGGCTGTGGCCGCAACATGAGGTCGAGGCATGAGCGCCGCAAGGCCGTTCCGAAGGCGCTCGCGTCCTCCGCGGTGGGCCCGCGCGCACGGCGCGGAGGCAACATGAATTTGCCGATTGCGCTGGTGCCGCGTACGGAGCCCGCTCGCACGATGCAATGGGCGTCGCCGCTGTTGGCCATCGTGCTCACGCTGCTGGCGGGTGCGCTGCTGTTCGCAATGATGGGACAGGACCCGGTGCAGGGACTGAAAGTCTTCCTGTGGGATCCTCTGGCGACGCGGCGCGGCTGGTCCGAACTCGGTCTCAAGGCCACGCCACTGATCCTCTGCGCCGTCGGTCTGGCTGTGTGCTTTCGCGCCAACGTCTGGAACATCGGTGCCGAGGGGCAGCTGATTGCCGGTGCCATCGCCGGCGGAGGCATCGCGCTGCTGGCAACGCGCTACAGCACCGGCGTGTTCGTGCCCGCGGTCCTGGCCGCTGCCGCGCTGGGCGGGGCTGCGTGGGCGGCGATCACCGCGTGGCTGCGCGACCGCTTTCACGCCAACGAGATCCTCGTCAGTCTGATGCTGGTCTACGTGGCGCAATTGCTGCTGGCGTGGCTGGTGCAAGGCCCGTGGAAGGATCCGGAGGGCTTCGGCTTCCCGCAGTCGAAGCTCTTCGAATCGGCGGCGCGCATGCCCATCGTGCTGGCCGGCACCCGTCTGAATATCGGCTTCGTGCTCGCGCTCGTGGCGGCTGGAGCGCTGTGGCTGATGCTCGGGCGCATGGTGATCGGCTTCCAGCTGAAGGTGGCCGGACTCGCGCCGCTCGCGGCGCGCTATGCCGGATTCTCGGAGCGGCGCCTGCTGTGGTTTGCGCTGCTGCTGAGCGGTGCGCTCGCCGGCCTCGCCGGTGGCCTCGAGGCCGCCGGCCCCATCGGCCAGCTGACGCCGACGATCTCGCCGGGCTACGGCTTTGCCGCGATCATCGTCGCCTTTGTCGGGCGCCTGCACCCGGTCGGCATCGTCTTTGCCTCGTTCGTCATGGCGCTGTTCTACATCGGCGGCGAACTGGCCCAGTCGCGTCTCGGGCTGCCATCGGCGCTGACCGGCGTATACCAAGGGCTGCTGCTGTTCTTCCTGCTCGCCTGCGACACACTGATCCTGTATCGCCCCGTGTGGCGCAGGCCCATGGCGGTCGACGCATGAACGAGCTCGCGGCCCTCATACCCGCCACGCTCGCCGCCGGCACGCCGCTGCTGCTGGCGGCGATCGGTATCGTCGTCAGCGAGAAGAGTGGCGTCGTCAATCTCGGCATCGAAGGGATCATGCTGGTCGCCGCCGTTGCCGGCTTTGGCGCTGCGCATGCGACGGGCGTGGCCGAGATCGGCTTCATCGCCGGCGCTGCGGCGGGTGCGGCGCTGGCGCTGCTTTTCGCCGGGCTGACGCTCGGCCTGCTGACCAACCAGTACGCGACCGGACTCGCGCTCGCGCTCTTTGGCGCGGGCCTGTCGGCCTTTCTCGGGCAATCGCTGCAGGGGGAAAGCCTGGCGGCACGCGGGGCCGACGGCATTCCGGGCCTGCGCGAGGTCCCGCTGCTGGGACCCGCGCTCTTCGCGCAGCACTGGCTGGTCTACGCTGCGCTGCTGATCGTCGCCGCGGTCGCGTGGTTCCTTTACCGCACGCGCGCCGGCCTGGTGCTGCGAGCGGTCGGCGAATCGCCTGAGGCGGCGCACGCGCTGGGCATTCCGGTACGTCGCGTCCGTACGCTGGCACTGGTCTTCGGAGGTGCGTGCGCTGGCCTCGCGGGTGCGTTCCTGTCGATCATCTACACGCCGCTGTGGTCGGAGGGCATGGTGGCCGGGCGCGGCTGGATTGCGCTGGCGCTCGTCGTGTTCGCCACCTGGCGCCCGGGGCGCGTGCTGTTCGGTGCCTATCTCTTCGGCGGCGTGACGATGCTGCAGTTCCACTTGCAGGGCAAGGGCATCGACGTGCCGAGCCAGTGGCTGGCGATGACGCCGTACCTGGCTACGATCGTCGTGCTCGCACTGATCTCGCGCAATCCACGCTGGATCCGGCTCAACATGCCGGCGTCACTTGGCAGGACCTTCAGCCCGAACGCCTGAGCAAACCCGCGAAGGCGGCCGGCGGATGGTTGTGTGTGCAGGCGAACGGGTGCGAATTCACCGCGGCGAGCGAAATCACGCCCGCGGCGGGCTGGCAGCGATACCTCGGCTCCATTGGGCCAGTTCATGCTCCAGGCGCAGGCTTGTCACAGACGCTTGCGCATAGTTCCGTTCAGAGGGTGCTCCTTTCCTTCGCGCCAAGGCCAGCAGCTCCGCGCGTTCGGCGGGGGTCCAGCCGCGCAGCGGCAGCGCGGCGAACAACGGCGCGAGCCGCGACCATGCAACGCGCTCGTCGCGCGAAAGCCCGCGCAGGGCCGTCGTTCCGCAGCGGGCCAACGCGATCTCGTTTGCCCGGGCGAGCGCCTGGTCGCGATCGCCCGGAGCGAGTTCTGCCAGGTAGCCACCCACGCGCAGGCCGATGTGGGTCGGCAACAGCAGCGGCGCAGGATGCTTCGGGTCCAGGTCAAGAAAGACATGGTGAGAGGCCAGACGGCGGAGCACGTCCGGCGCGGTGCGATAACCCGGGCGAGCGCGTTGTCGCTTCAGCTCCACTGCTGCCAGCCGGAGGACTGCGCTCGCACGCGGCCGGAAACCCAGCTTAGTGTAGAACCACCAGGCGCCGGACTCGATGCCTTCTTCATTGCCCAGCCCGAGCTGGTAGGGCTCGATGCTGAAAGAAGTCACACCCGAGAACGCGTGCAGCGCGGCGAGCCAGCGTGCGAACACATGCGCCGAGGCGCCGCCGCGGAAGGTCTCGAACGTGTTGAACGAGATCGCGGCCGAACGGCCGAGAAAATCGGCCTGGTGATAGCCGATGGGGACGCCGTTTTGCAGTGTCAGTCCGCCGTATAGGGCCGGCAGCGCGGCGCGTCGCTCCGGCACCATGCCGATCAGCGCGAAGGCGAGTCCGTTGCCGTCGTCGACGAGCCAGACGTCGCGCGGGTTGCCGTAGGCGATGGCATCGAGATCACGCTGGCGCGTGATCATCGCGCCGTGCGCCAGCGCGAGCAGTGCCTCCGCGTCGCGCGCCGGCGCGCGACGGATCGAACGCGGGGCGCGTGCGACTTCGCTGCGCAGTTCTGGTCGCCCGCGCGGCAGCGCTGCTGTCTGCCAGGCGCGCGGTGCACGGGGGAAATGCGCGAGCGTGCGCGACGGGACACCCGGCGCCGGCAGCAGTTCACAACTCGGGTTGATGGCGTCGTAGAACGCCTCGCGTGTGACTTCGGTGCCTGGCATTGCCGCGACGCGCTCGATGACGAAGGTGGCATCGCTGCGCCGGCCGCGCAGGCGGTCGAGCGCCTCGTAGCCCGGCAGGTGTGCCTCGCGCAGCGCGTGCGCTTCGATCGGCGTCACCAGCGCCGGCAACAGCTTGGCCAGGGACCGTTCGGCTTCGTCGTCGCTGCGGTCGAGGCGCAGCGCACCGGGCCAGCGCGCGGCGATCCAGCGCGCCGTGGGGTAGAAGAACGGAAACCACGTCAAGGTTCCCGCGATGCCGGAGTACGCCAGTGCCTCCCTGTGCGCGTGCAGGTCGCGGCGCCGGCTGAAACCGGCGAGCATCGATTCGACCTGCCGCAGGAGCACGGCGCTGTCCGGGTAGGCGCGCAGAAAGCACAGCGCTTCGTGCAGGCGGCGCACCTGCTCCGGCGTGGCGAGCGCCGTCTGCGCGAGAGTGCGGAGCAGGGTCAGCTTGGCGACGGCGATATCTGCGCCGTACCGGTCTCGAGATCGTTCAAGGGCGGCGAGCGAGCGGGCAGACATCGGAAGGGGCCGGAAGCGAGCGATGAACGGAAGATTGGCGCCGGGAGTGTCGCACGGCCGGTGGGGAATGCCCGAGAGCCAGCGCAATGGTCTTCGGCTCTAGAATCCCGCGCTTCGCAGCGCCGCTGCGCCCTTCACCCCAACCTCTGCGCGGAGTACGTCCCGATGAAACGCCCAGCCTCACTGATTCCTGTCGCCCTGGCGGCGCTGCTGCTGGCCGCCTGCGGCAAGCCGGAGACGCCTGCACCGAAGGCCGAACCGGCCAAGCAGGCGGCAGCCGCGCCGGCGCCCAAGGCCGAACCGCTGAAGATCGGCTTCGTCTATGTCAGCCCGGTCGGTGACGCCGGATGGACATCGCAGCACAACGCAGGACGACTGGCGCTGGAACAGGCACTGGGCGACAAGGTCAAGACCAGCTTCGTCGAAAAGGTGCCCGAAGGCGCCGACGCCGAGCGCGTGATCCGCGACCTCGCGCAGCAGGGCAACACGCTGATCTTCACGACGTCGTTCGGCTTCATGAACCCGACGATCAAGGTGGCCGAGGAGTTCCCGAACACGAAGTTCGAACACGCGACCGGCTACAAGACCTCCGCCAACGTCAACACCTACAACGCACGCTTCTACGAGGGACGCTACCTGGCGGGCATGGTGGCCGGCCGGATGAGCAAGTCCGGCACGCTCGGCTACGTGGCGGCGTTCCCGATCCCGGAGGTCCTGCAAGGCATCAATGCGTTCACGCTCGGCGCGCGCGCGGTCAACCCGAAGGCGCAGGTGCGTGTGGTCTGGGTCAACAGCTGGTACGACCCTGGCAAGGAGCGCGACGCCGCCAACACGCTGATGGGGCAGGGAGCTGACGTCGTCACTCATCACACCGACTCGACGGCGACGGTCGCGGTGGCGGAGGAGAAGGGCAAGATGGCGATCGCCTACCACTCCGACATGCGCAAGTTCGGGCCGAATGCCCAGCTTGCAGCGGTCACGCACCACTGGGGCGACTACTACACCGCGCGTGCTAAAGCCGTGATGGACGGCACTTGGAAGGTCGCGCCGGTCTGGGGCGGCATCAAGGAAGGCTTCATCAAGCTGGAAGGGCTGTCGGACAAGCTGCCGAAGGAACTGGTGGATGAAGTGAAGAAGCGCGAGGATGACATCCGCGCCGGCACGTTCCACCCGTTCACGGGTCCGATCAAGACCAGCGAAGGCAAGGACGTCATTGCCAGCGGCGCGCTCACTGACGAGCAGCTGGGCAAGATGGATTACTACGTCGCCGGCGTGGTCGGCAAAGTGCCGAGTGGTGGCAAGTAAGCGGCAGGACGTTGCCGCGCGCGTCGTTGGAATTGGGGCCGCTCTTCGACGTGCGCGTGTTCAAAGACGCGATCATCGACGGCGGGCGCTGCCGCTGTCCGTTGTCGAGCAGAACGTCGATCGCTGGATCGCCGCCGAGAAAGCGCGCGGTGGCTGATCAGTCCGCCCGCGCGGTGGGCGTGCCCCGGCAAGCAGTCGTCTCAGGCCTTTGAGCGGCTGCGGACTTTGCCAGTGCCACGCTTTGCGCTGCCGCTGGGTGCGCGTTTTCTTGCTGCGCCTGGGTCGGGCAGTCCCAGCTCGGCGCGCACCGTGGCCAGCATCGCCACCTGTTCTGCATTGGGCTTGAACTCCTGGATGCGCGGGTCGGCCATCAGGCTCTCGAAGAGGCGCAGCAGGCGCGCGCGGTCGTCCCGCGACGTCAGCAGCTTCGGCAGCGTGGCGAGCGCCTGCTCGGGTACATGGCGGACGATGACTTCCTGTTCGCCGCGAAGCCGGCGCCACGCCGCCGGATCGAGGTCTGGCAGGAGCCCGGCGTAGTCGTCCATCAGTTCCTTGCGCAGTGCCAGCCGCTCGAGTGGCAGCGGTTCGCCGTGCCGCGCGAGCAGGGCGCCGATGCGCACAGCCGCGGCGGCGTAGCCGCCTTCCTCGATCGACGCCAGCGCCTCGCGACGACTTCCCTGCTTGCGCTGGCGCGCGCTGCCGCCTTGGCCGAGGCTGCGCGCTGATCCTCCGCCATCGTCAGCGCAAACATCGAACCGAAGGTCTGGAAGAACATCGCCTCGCTGGTCGCGTCGCGCACGGCGCGGTAGCAGTCGAGCGTGGCGCTGATCAGTTCGGACATGGCCTGCTCGGTCTGGCGCGGCAGCGCATCGGCATCGAGTGCGGCGCGCTGCTCGCGCACGGCGTCGGCCAGCGGCCCCAGCCAGGCGAACCAGGGGTTCGCGTCGGAAATGGCCCAGCGCTCGGCACGCAGCGGGTGCAGCTCGCGCATCAACTTGGCGTTCGCTTCGTTCGACGTGGCCTGCACCAGCGGGCGGGCCAGCAACTCGTAGGCCTTCTGGTTGAAGTCGGACATGCGCTCGACCGCCTCGAAGGCTGCTTCATCCTTGCGCTTGAAGCGGTTCAGCCGCCCGACGATCTCCTCGAGCCGCTGCTCGCGAAACTCGACCTCATAGGCCGGCTTGCCGCCCTGGCCGGCGATCTCCTTGATCGCCATGCCGTACAGGCCCGGCGGCAGCGCCTCGATCGATTTCAGCACCGAGACGATCTGCGCGTGCTCCTTCTTCGCGACCGCGCCGGACACGAAGATGCCGAGGTGGCCGGCGCTCTGGTGCAGCAGGCCGACGATGACCTGGCCGCGCGCCTTGATCTCGTCGGTCGAGCCGTAGACATCGGCGACCCAGTTGAACGCCTGCTGCGGCGGCGTGATGTTGTCGCCCATCGACGCGAAGAGCACGATCGGCGAACGGATCTCGCGCAAATCGAACACTTTGCCTGCACCGGCCGAGGTCTCGCCGCTCCACAGCTTGTTGCCGACGAAGAGGTTCTGCGTGATCCATTCGATCTCTTCGCGGTTCATCAGGTAGAAGCCGCCCCACCAGCGCTCGAACTCGAGGAAGCGCGGCACCTCGGTGTCGACATTCTTGTAGACGTTGTAGTACTTGTCCCAGAACGTGTTGGCCGGGTTCAGGTTCTCGAAGTTCTGCACGAGGTAGGCGCCGTCGAAGAGGCCCGCGCCCATGTCGGACGCCAGCGACGACATCCACGTGCCGCCGAGCATGCCGCCGGCATAGCGCATCGGGTTGTCGCTCGGGCCATCGGCCAGCGCTCCGCCCCAGTACGACATCGGCGCGCCGTTGATGACGATCGGGCCCGGTGTCCTCGGGGTGCGAGGCCGCCAGCATCATCGCCGCCCACCCGCCCTGGCAGTTGCCGACGATCGCCGGCTTCGGGCTCTTCGGGTGCAGTTCGCGCACGCGCTCGACGAAGCGGCGCTCGGCAGCGCAGACATCGAGCAGCGTCTGGCCCGGCTCCGGCATCGGGAAGAAGATGACGAAGTAGACCGGATGGCCCTCGCGCAGCGCCACGCCGACCTGCGAATCGTCCTTGAAGCCGCCGATGCCCGGTCCGTGACCCGCGCGCGGGTCGATGATCACGTACGGGCGGCGCTTCGGGTCGACCGTGACGCCGGCCGGCGGCACGATCTTCACCAGCGCGTAGTTGACGGCGCGCTCGAGCGTGCGGCCGTCGAGCACCATCTCGAAGTCGAAATTCAGCACCGGCGGCAGCCCGGCGCGCGAGTGTTCGAGGTACTGGTTGCCGCGCTGGCGCATCGCATCCAGGAAAAGGATGCCGCGCTGCATGGAGTCGATCGCGTAGCTCGACCAGTCCCGCATGACGTCGAGCGGCGAGGTGACGGCGGCAACGTCCTGCATGTAGTCGTCGCGCACATTCTTGACGCGCTCGTCGTAGTGCTCCACGGCCTTGCGTACGCGGTTCTGATAGAGCTGCGCGACCTTGGCGGAGACGTCCATCGATCTGGCCAGGTTCTTGCCGTTGTCCATAGGTTCCTCGCTGATTCGGTCTTCGGCGTCAGTCACGCCATGATGTGAACGCCGCCGTCCACGTAAACGGTTTCGCCACTGATGCGCCGCGCATAGGGCGTGGCGAGATAGGCGCAGGCGAAGCCGACATCCATGATGTCGACCAGCTCGCCGAGCGGCGCTTTCTGCGCGGCCTCGGTGAGCAGCAGGTCGAAATCCTTCAGTCCCGATGCCGCGCGCGTCTTCAGCGGGCCGGGCGACATCGCATGCACGCGGATGCCCTTCGGTCCCAGTTCATAGGCGAGGTAGCGGCACGACGCTTCGAGCGCGGCCTTGACCGGCCCCATGACGTTGTAGTTCGGCACGACGCGGTTGGCGCCGTAGTAGCTCATCGCGAACATCGTGCCGCCCTCGGTCATCAGCGGCACGGCCAGCCGCGCCATGCGGATGAACGAGTGGCAGGAGACGTCGATCGACTTCGCGAATCCCTCGGCCGAACAGTTGAGCAGCCCGCCCTGCAGGTCATCCTTGGGCGCCCAGGCGATCGAGTGGACGAGGATGTCGAGCCGGCCCCACTGCTGCCCGATTGCCTCGAAGACGGCTTCGAGCTGGCCCGGCACGCTGACGTCCAGCGGCAGGAAGATCGTCGAGCCGAGTTCGCGCGCGAGCGGTTCGACGTGCGGCCGCGCCTTCTCGTTCAGGTAGGTCACGGCGACGTCGGCACCGAGTTCGTGGAACGCCTTGGCGCAGCCCCAGGCGATCGAGTGCTCGTTGGCGATGCCGACGACGAGCGCCTTCGCTCCTTTCAGGACCGGCTGCGGAATGGTGGGCGTCATGGTTGTGCTCGGTTACTGCGCCAGCAGGCGTTCGGTGTGGCGCGCAATCATCAGTTCCTCGTTGGTGGGGATCGTCAGTGCCGTGACGCGACTGGCTGGCGGCGCTGATGCGCGGTCCGCCGGCCGCATTCGCGGACGCGTCCAGCTCGACGCCGAGCCACGCGGCGGTGTCGCAGACCTGCGCGCGGATCTCGGCGGAGTTCTCGCCAACTCCCGCCGTGAACACGATCGCATCCAGACCACCCAGCGCGCCGGCAAGGGAACCCAGTTCGCGCCCGATGCGATAGACAAAGAGATCGACGGCAAGTTTCGCGCGCGGCTCGGGACTCGCCAAAAGCGTTCGCATGTCGCTGGCGATCCCCGAAACGCCGAGCAGGCCGGACTGCTGGTACAGCAGCCTTTCGACCGCGCGTGCATCCATGCCGCGTTCGTCCATCAGGTAGAGCACAACGCCCGGATCGAGGTTGCCGGAGCGGGTGCCCATCGGCAGGCCGTCGACCGCGGTGAATCCCATCGTGGAGGCAACGCTGCGGCCGCCCTGCAGCGCGCACATGCTGGCGCCGTTGCCGAGGTGCAGCACGATGGTGCGGCCCTGCGCGGCCTTCGCGTCGAACTGCGGCAGCACCGCGGCGATGTACTCGTAGCTCAGCCCGTGGAAGCCGTAGCGCCGCACGCCCGCCTCGTGCAGCTCGTAGGGCAGCGCGAACATCTGGGCGATCTCGGGATTGGTGCGATGAAACGCCGTGTCGAAGCACGCGACCTGCGGTACGTCGGGCGAGCGATGCAGTACTGCGCGAATCGCCGCGAGGTTATGCGGCTGGTGCAGCGGCGCCAGCGGCACGAACCTGTCAAGCGCCGCGAGCACCGCTGCGTCGGCCCGCACTGGCTGCGTGTACTCCATGCCGCCGTGCACGACCCGGTGGCCGACCCCGATCAGCTTCACTCCATTGGCACGCCCGCGCAGGAACTCGAACAGGTGATCAAGCGCGCCAACGTGTCCGAGCTTCGTTCCATCGGGCCATGATTTTTCGGAGACGGTGGCGCCGGATGCATCGCGCGCCACGAAGCGCGGGGCGCTGAACAGCGCCTCGATCTGGCCGCGGATTCGCAGGTCGAGCGTTCCGGTATTCCGGAAGAACACCGAGAACTTGACGCTCGAAGAGCCGGCGTTGATAACGACGATGGCCTGTTCCGCCATGGCAATGCTCAACTCACGACTTTTGACAGCGCCTCGCGCCGCGCGCGGGCGACCAGCACGGCGACGGCGCACGACGCCTGCCGGGTCAGTTCGGAATCGGCGCGGCTGGTCAGGATGATCGGCACGCGTGCGCCGAGCACGATGCCGGCCGCATCCGCTCCGGCGAGGAACGACAGGCTCTTGGCGAGCATGTTGCCGGCTTCGAGGTCGGGCACAATCAGCACGTTTGCACGGCCAGCGACCGGGGAATCGATCTTCTTGATCTCGGCCGCGGTCAGACTGATCGCGTTGTCGAGCGCCAGCGGGCCGTCCAGGATCGCGCCGGTGATCTGTTTGCGGTCGGCCATCTTGCACAGGGCCGCCGCTTCGACAGTGGACGGGACCTGCGGGTTGACCGTCTCCATCGCCGACAGGATGGCGACGCGCACCTCGGGAAACGCCAGAGCGTGGGCGAGGTCGATTGCGTTCTGCACGATGTCGACCTTGTCCTGAAGCGTCGGCATGATGTTCACGGCGGCGTCGGAAATGATCAACGTTTCCTCGTAGGCCGGGACATCCATCACGAAGCAGTGGCTGACGCGGCGCGAGGTGCGCAGGCCGTTCTCGCGGCGCACGACCGCGGCCATCAACTCGTCGGTGTGCAGGCTGCCCTTCATGATCGCCTCGGCCTGACCGCTCAGCACCAGTTCGACGGCCTTGTCGGCGGCGGCATGGCTGTGCGGCACATCGACGATCGGGTAACCGGAAATGTCGATGCCTGCCTTGCGGGCCGCTTCGCGGATGCGCGCCTGCGGTCCGATCAGGATCGGATTGATCAAGCCAAGCCGGGCGGCGCCGATCGCGCCTTCGATGGCGGCCTCATCGCACGGGTGGACGACCGCGGTCGGTAAGGGTGGCAGGTCGCGGCAGGCGTCCAGCAGGCGTTGGTACTTCGCGTGGTTGTTCATGGGGAGGAAAGGGGATCTGTCAGAAATGCTGCAGTGCAATGACACTATAGCCCCTCCGTGTTGCAAGACGAACTCGGGCGGGTCCATCGGGTTGACCGCAGGCAAGAGCCCCCGAGGTGTCAGCCGGTTGCTACGTCGACGTCAGAGGACCGATGGCGTGGCGCCCCACGTTGTAGCGAGCGCTCAGATCGGCGCCGCCAAGGCGCCTTAGACGCACCAGAAGCTCGAAGCGCAGCAGGGCCCTGTTGGATGCCCTCAGCGATTACTCCCGACTGGCACGCCTGCAGTACGACGGTGGCTATGTGCCGTACTCGACGGTGCTGCAGGCGGATCAGCAACTGCAATAAGTTGTCCCACATCCTGATCACTTCGGCGCACACCGGATCGCAGCTCAATGCGGCGGCACTGGTCTCGAGCGGCGTGCTGCGGGTGTGCAAGGAAATGAACGTCGAGCGCTCGCCCGCGCGGCAGTAAAAGGGCTTGAGCGCGACGCGGTCGCCAGTAGCACGGCGAGCGCGTCGCCACTCGTTGCGGCCTACCAGCTGTACTGGACCGTGTAGCGGACCACGGTCTCGCCCTCCGGTGCCACCGTGACCGGGAACACGATCGTGCGCGCGTCGTCCTTGCGGTAGTCGTGCGACTTCGACGTGATGTTCCAGTTGACCCAGCGATACAGGTTCTCCTTGACCATCACTTCGACGCGCTCCTTCTTCTGGTTGCGCAGCCGCACCTCGATCTCCTCGGTCATCGTCTTGCGCGACGTGTCGACGCGAAAGTCAAGCTGACGGCGCTCGCCGACGACATCGAACGCGGAGCCAAGCTTCAGCAGCACCTTCTCGTTGCGCGGTGTATGGTCGATCGCGTCTTCGCCGATGAATTCCAGCGTTTGGTCGGCCGGGTCGAGCTTGGAGACGCGCACGCGGCCGGCAGGCAGCGGCATGCCCATGCCGTTGGCTTCGGCGTTGGCGAACTGAAGGTAGACGTCGACCTTGCGGTTCGACTGCACTCCGTAGTTGCGGTCCGTGGCCGGCGAAGGCAGGAAGCCGCGATAGCCGGTCGGCGCGCCGTAATAGACCAGCAGCTTCTCGCACGGCACGCGCCGCGCCGCCGGGAAGAGTTCGATCTGCTTGGTCGAGTTGTCGGGCAGGGTGGTCGTGCGGCCCAGCGTGTACAGGTGGTATTCGAAGAATGTCTTCTCGGCGAAACCGTCGGACTCTTCCTTGTTGCTGCGGAGCGCCTTGCTCGCTGGATAGACCGCCTCCGCAGCGCCGACGCGAGTGGCGCGATGCACGTCGCCGGCGACGAGCTTCAGCTTTGCATCGGGGTAGCTGGCTCCGGACTGGTTGATGATGCTGACCCAGGCGCCGACGTCCATGCGGCAGCTGTTCGCGTTCGCACCTTCGGCGTAGGTCACGTTGTAGTCCGACCACCAGGTCATGCCCTGGGTCTGGTACGACACGCGCGTCCGGTGATTGCCGACGCGTTGCGCCGCGACGTCCCAGACCAGCGTGGGGCGCGTGATCAGGCCTCCGGGCAAGGCGGGCAGCTTGATGCCGGCGTTGTGCGGCACGACCTGCACGCTGCCATCGTCGCGCCGGAGCACGAGTCCGCCCTGCGTCGACAGCAGCGTGCCGTTGAATGTTTCCGTCGTCGGGCCGCGCACCTGTTCGACGGCGATCGCGCGGTCGACGTACCTTTGCAGCAGCTTGTCGGTGCTGACGAGGTCGAACTGGTAGTTCTGCTCGAGGACGGTGGTCCCCTTACCATCGGTCAGTGACTCGAACACAACCGTGGTGGGGTCGATCAGCGCCGCGACATCGCTGAAGCGAACGGCATTTCGGCCCTTCGCGAAGTCGAGATCACGTTCCTGCCGGACCACGGCATAGCCGGGCACGCTGCCGCGTCCTGGGGTTCGGTAAAGTTCCGGCGAGACGGCACCGGGCGCTGCATGGCTATAGATGGTCAGTGCGGTTGCGGCGGCAGGCGGGGTGACGTCCCGCGTGGCGGTGACGGCGGCCGTCGCCAGCGCGGCGATCGAGGTGGTGGCGAGCAGGGTGACTGAAGACATGCGCAGCTCCGGTGGGCGAGAACAGCGCTGTTAACGGCCGCCGCGACCGGATGGGGTTAATCCGACCATCACCACAGAATTTCCGGGCGCATAGCAATGTCATACTGCACCGCCCATATCGGCTCCGGGCAGCGCTCCGGGGCTCCGCGCAGCTCTCCGTCCTAGACCCATGACACCTTCGCACCTGTTGCAACAAGCCCTGCGCATGACCGCACGCGACTGGCGCGCCGGCGAACTGCGGCTGCTGGCGGTGGCACTGGTGATCGCCGTGGCGGCGGTGACCAGTGTCGGCTTCCTCGTCGATCGCATCCGACTCGGCCTGGAGCGCGATGCGGCGCAGCTGTTGGCAGCGGATCTCGTGCTCATCTCCGATACGCCGATCACAAGTCCAATGCGCGATCGCGTTCGAGCCGCCGGCCTTCAGATGGCGGAAACGGTGACGTTTCCCAGCATGGCCCTGAACGCACGTGATCTCGATCGCAATGCGCTCGCTGCGGTGAAGGCGGTGTCGAAGGGCTATCCGCTGCGAGGCGCGCTGCGTGTGAAGGCTGAGCCCGGCGCGGCCGAGACGGTGGCGAGCGACGTGCCGTCGCCCGGCTCGGTCTGGGTCGATCCTCAGCTGCTGCAGGCGATCGGTGCCCGACCGGGAGACGGTCTGAAGCTCGGCGATGTGGTCTTCCGCATCGACCGCGTCATTGCCATCGAACCCGACCGGGGATCCGGCTTCATCAATTTCGCGCCGCGCGTGATGATCAACCTTGAGGATCTGCCGGCGACGCAACTGGTCACGACGGGAAGCCGGGTGACGTACCGGTTGCTGGCGGCTGGCGAACGCTCTCAGGTGCGCGCGTTCGTGCCAGCGCTCGAGCGCGACCTCGCCCGTGGCCAGCGGCTCGAGACACTCGAGAGCGGTCGCCCCGAGATGCAGCGGACCATCGAGCGCGCACAGAGATTTTTGTCGCTCGTCGCTCTGCTAGCAGCGATGATCGCGGCCGTTGCAGTGGCGGCAGCCGCGCGCCGCTTCTCGCTGCGGCACCTCGATTCGTGCGCGATGATGCGTTGCCTGGGACTTGCCCAGCGCGACATCTTCCGACTCTTCGCTCTGGAGTTCGTGTTCGTCGGTGTTGCCGCGTGCCTGCTGGGTGTCGTGCTCGGCTATGTTGCGCACTTCGCGCTACTGGCGGCGCTGGGATCGCTCATCAGCACTTCGTTGCCGCTGCCGTCACCGCTGCCCGCCGTGCAGGGCGCGGCGGTCGGGCTGGTGCTGCTGCTCGGTTTCGCGCTGCCGCCGCTCGTGCAGTTGCGCGTGGTTCCACCGCTGCGCGTGCTGCGCAAGGACATCGGCCTGCCGACCGGGCGCAGCAGCCTGGGTTATCTCGTCGGACTGGTCGGCTTCCTCGGACTGCTGATGTGGTCGTCGAATGATCTCAAGGTCGGAACCGTCACCGCCGGTGGCTTCGCGGGCGGATTGCTGCTGTTCGCGCTGACGTCGTGGGGCGCCCTGCAGTTGCTGTCGCCGCTGCGCGCAATGACGGGACGACTCGGGATCTCGTGGCGCTTCGCGCTCGCGGCTGTCCAGCGGCGCCCGGTGGCGACGATCGTGCAGCTCGTGTCGCTCGCCGTCGGCCTCATGGCGCTGCTGCTGCTGACAGTGACGCGAACCGATCTCGTGAGTGCGTGGCGCAGCGCGGCGCCGCCGGACGCGCCCAACCGCTTCATCATCAACGTGCAGCCCGACCAGGTGCGCGGGGTCGGGCAGCGCCTGCACGAGGCGGGCATCGAGGCGGAACTCCATCCGATGATCCGGGGCCGGCTGATCAGGATCAACGGCAAGGCCGTTGGGCCGGAGAACTACACGGAGGACCGCGCGCAGCGCCTGGTCGACCGCGAGTTCAACATTTCCTACGCTGTGGCGGCCCCCGGGCATAACCGCATCGTTGCAGGGGCGTGGTTCAAGGATGGCAGTGACGAGCTTTCGATCGAGGAAGGCATTGCGAAGACGCTCGGCATCAAACTCGGCGATGAAATGACCTTCGACATTGCGGGGCAGACTGTCAGCGCGCGCGCCACCAGCCTGCGCAAGGTCAATTGGGACTCGATGCGTGCCAACTTCTTCGTGATGATGCCGCCGTCGCTGCTGGCGGACCGGCCGGCGAGCTTCATCACTGCTTTTCATCTGTCGGAGAGCAAGAGCGGCGTGACGGGAGATCTTCTGCGTGAATTTCCGAATCTGACGGTCATCGACACCACGGCGGTGTTCCGCCAGGTGCAGGCCGTCATCGACCAGGTGATCGCGGCGGTCGAGTTTCTATTTATGTTCACCCTGGCGGCGGGCGTGCTGGTGTTGTACTCCGCGCTGGCGTCGAGCAGGGATGAACGTGTGCGCGAGGCCGGACTGCTGCGCGCGCTGGGCGCATCGCGTCAGCAACTGTCGCGTGCGCAGCTGGCCGAGCTGGCCTGCATCGGTGGTCTCGCCGGCCTGCTGGCGGCGATCGGAGCGAGCGCCATCGGCTGGGCGCTAGCGCGCTTTGCCTTCGAATTCGACTACACGGTGTCGCCCTGGGTGTTCCTGCTCGGGGTCGGCGGCGGCATCGCCTGCGCACTGGGCGGCGGCTATCTCGGTCTGCGGGGCGTGCTCAAGACACCACCGCTCGCCACCCTGCGTGAGGCATAGACGGAAGAGCTGTCGCGCGATGCCAAGGCGCGCGACCGACACCTGAATGACCGAGCCGTCCCGCCTTCGCCCTTGACCATGTCAACTGCGCGTGAGCTCTTGCAGGAGTTGCGGCGGATCCGCTCGACCTTTGGCGCCGAGGCTGAGGCGCGCAAGCGCGCGCTTCTCGAGGCGCTCGCCGGTGCGCGGCTCAGGACCTGCCGCGAGATCATCGAGCTGCATGAGGATCTGCTGTTCCTGGTCGCGTTCCCTGGCGCAGCTTCGACACGTCGAGCCGCGCTCAGGCTACTGGCGGACTTCGCAGGCCGCTGGCGCCGCATTGCGGGCGCGCGTGCGGCGGCGGAGAAGTCGGGCATCGCCGGCACGATCGCCTGCCCGCAGGTCGCATGGCCGATTGCGCGCCTGCTTGCACGGGACCAGGACGCGGAGGTCGACTGGGTCGGACTCGAGGACCCGGCCGCGTTCGATAGGCTGGTGGAGCGCCTCGTCGCACCGTCCGAGCAGGATGCCTTTGGAGGGGGCGAGTACACCGCGCGCCGGTGGATCGAAATCGCACGGCCGCAAAGTCTGACGGCGCTCCAGTGGCTGACGCGCGGGGGAGCGAGCCTGGCGCCCCAGCGGGGATTCGCGGCGGCATGGGATGCAGCCGAAGTGCCGCTGCGCTGGAAGCTGCACGACTCGAAGCGGTCGGTCACGCATGCGCGGCTGACGGTTCGGCCGACGTGGCGCGGCGGCTTTCGCCGGTCCGCCGTGACCACGACGGAAGCGGTTGCCCGGCCGCTGGAATCGCTTCGCCTTCTGGGGCGCTCTGAAGCCGCGCGCGTCATAGATCTGGCACGCAGCGCACTCGTCGCACGCAGCCGTGAGGTGCATGCGATGAGCTACGCGAATCCGGCGGAAGTGCACCTCGCGGACCTCGGCGAAGGCGTGGCTCTGGCCGTGATTGGTGTCTTGCCGGAGCAGCGGCTGCAGCTCGAAGCGAACTACGGTTACTTGCTGCTCGGCAACGGAGTTCCGATCGGCTACGGCGGAGTGTCGCCGCTGTATCGGCAGGCCAACACCGGTATCAACATCTTCGACCCGTTTCGCGGCAGTGAGGCGGCGTTCCTGTGGGTGGAGACCCTGCGTGCCTTCCGGACGTTGTTCGGAACGCGCCGCTTCATCGTCAATGGCTATCAGTTCGGCGCCGGCAACAGCGAGGCGATCGCCAGTGGTGCGTACTGGTTCTACTGGCGCCTGGGCTTCCGGCCCAGCCTGCCTGAGAACGTTGCATTGGCCGCCGCCGAGGCCGCACGTCTGAAACGCACGCCGGCACAACGCACGCCCGCCACCGTGCTGCGGCGTCTTGCACGCGGCGATCTGGTGCTCGATCTGGCGGACTGGGACCCGGCGGATGCCTTCGAGGAGCCGCTGCTGCTGCGCTTCGGCGCCGCCGTGGCACGACGCATCGCCGAGCTGCCCGCGGTCTCCCATGAAGCGGGCGAGCGGCGTCTGGCGCGCGAAGTCGCGGTCGCACTCGGGTCGAAGCCCGGGGGCCATGCGAAAGCGGACAGTCGTGGCTTCGAGCGGCTCGCGCCGCTGGCGGCATTGCTCGATCTGCGAGCCTGGTCCGCGGCTGAGCGCGCGGCGCTGTTGCGGTGGATGCAGGCCAAGGGCGCACCGGTCGAACAGGAGTTCGCCAGGCTCGGCGCGGACCAGTCACGCTTCTTTCGTGAGCTGCGCGCGGTGTGTCGCGTCGAGGAGCGGCGGCCGTGACGGAGAACACACCACCGGAGTCGCCGGCGGCGACGCCGTATAAGCGTGTCGGTGGAGCGGCGCGCGTGCGCGCGCTCGTCGATCGCTTTTACGACCTGATGGATCTGGAGCCAGAGTATGCGGAACTGCGCCAGGTGCACGGCAACGACCTGACGCAGGCGCGCGACAAGCTCTACTGGTTCCTCAGCGGCTGGCTGGGTGGGCCGGACCTGTATGTCGAGCGCTTCGGTCACCCAAGGCTGCGGGCGCGGCATCTGCCGTTTGCAATCGGCGTACGCGAGCGCGACCAGTGGCTGGCCTGCATGAACCAGGCCATGATCGAGGAAGGCGTCGACGAGGACCTGCGGCTGCGGCTCGTCCAGGCGTACTTCAAGACGGCTGACTGGATGCGCAACCGCGCCGAGCCTGCGAGCGGGGCCTAGCGTGCCACCGGCGCTGAGGCGCGTGTCGAGCGTCCCGTGCACCGACGCCATGATCGCGTGTTGGGCGGACGTATCATCGCCCGATGAACGAAGCAATTGTCATCTCTCTTGCGATTGCCGCCGTCGCAGTCGCCCTGGTGCTGGTCCTACGTGCACGGGCGGCTGACCCACAGCTCGCCGAACGGCTCGACGAGCTTGCGCGCGGCAACGAGCGGCTGGAACGGGAGTTGCGCGCGGCGGTGGAAGCTTCCGCGAGTGCGCTGCGGGTGGAAACCGGTGCGCGGCTGAGTGAGCTGCAGTCGGGCCTCGTGCAGCAGGTCACCGGACTGGGCGGCGTGCAGGGACAGCAGCTCATGGGGTTCGGGCAGCAGGTCGCGCGCATGGCGGAACTCGCGGAGGCGACGGCACGCTCGAACCGGGAGGAAGGCGCGCAGCAGCTGCAGGACTTCGCGACCCGCATGCAGCAGCAGTTGGCTGACCTGACGCGCGCGATCCAGCTCAACCTGGGCGAAGTGCGCACGACGCTGCAGGCGCAGCTCGCCAGCCTGCAACAGGGTAACGAGACCAAGCTCGACCAGATGCGCGCGACGGTCGAGGAGAAGCTGCAGAGCACGCTCGAGGCACGGCTGGGCGAATCCTTCAAGCTCGTGTCCGATCGGCTCGAACAGGTGCATCGCGGCCTGGGCGAAATGCAGACGCTGGCGGCCGGCGTGGGCGATCTCAAGCGCGTGCTGTCGAACGTCAAGAGCCGCGGTACTTTCGGCGAGGTGCAGCTGGCGGTCCTGCTCGAGCAGGTGATGGCGGCCGACCAGTACGCCGCCAACGTGGCGACACGGCCGGGCTCGAATGAGCGGGTCGAGTTTGCCATCCGCATGCCGGGTCGCGAGGACGGTCTCCCGGTATGGCTGCCGATCGATGCGAAGTTCCCGAGCGAAGACTACGAGCGCATCCTCGCGGCACAGGAATCGGCTGACCGTGACGCTTTCGATTCCGCCGCGCGCGCGCTCGAGAATCGCATCCGGCTGGAGGCGAAGACGATGCGCGAGAAGTACGTCGAGCCGCCACACACGACGGACTTCGCGATCATGTTCTTGCCGACCGAGGGCCTGTTTGCCGAAGTGCTGCGGCGACCCGGTCTGACCGAAGCGCTTAACCGGGAGCTGCGGGTGGTGGTCGCCGGGCCGACGACCCTGTTTGCCATGCTCAATTCGTTGCAGATGGGATTCCGCACGCTGGCGCTGGAAAAGCGCTCGGCCGAGGTCTGGCAGGTGCTCGGCGCTGTCAAGACGGAGTTCGCCAAATTCGGCGACGTGCTGGTTCGTCTCAAGGCGCAGTTGCAGACCGCATCGAACACAATCGATCAGGCCGAGACCCGCACGCGGCAGATGACGCGTGCGTTGCGCTCCGTCGAGGCGCTGCCGGCGGAGCAGGCCACACAACTCTTGCCACCGGAAAGGAGCGAGGACGGATGAACGCGGTATCGAATGCACGGATCACCGGCGTGCTGGCGCCGGTGGTGACGCCATTCGGGGCGGACGGCGCACCGGATGCGGAACGGCTCGTGCGCCACTGCCGGTGGCTCGTAGCGCAGAACGTCGGGCTCGCGGTGTTCGGTACCAACTCGGAAGCCAACTCGATGTCACTTGACGAGCGGCTCGACCTGCTGGAGCGGCTCGTTGCGGCTGGAGTGCCGCCCGCACGCATGATGCCCGGTACCGGTTGCTGCGCGGTCACCGACGCCGCGCGGCTCACCGCGCGGGCCGTCAAGCTGGGGTGCGCCGGCGTGCTCATGCTTCCGCCGTTTTATTACAAGGGCGTTTCCGACGAGGGCCTGTATCGCAGCTACGCGGCGGTCATCGACAAGGTCGGTGACACGCGGCTGCGCATCTATCTCTATCACATCCCCCCGGTCGCGCAGGTCGGCATCAGCCTCGCGCTGATTGAACGACTGCTCAAGGCGTATCCCGGGACCGTCGCCGGCATCAAGGACTCCTCGGGCGACTGGTCCAACACCCAGGCGATGCTGGAGCGGTTCGGCGGGCGTGGTTTCGATATCTTCGTCGGCAGCGAATCCTTCCTGCTTGCCAACATGCGCAGCGGCGGGGTGGGGTGCATCAGCGCCACGGCGAACGTCAATCCCGGGCCGATCGATCGCCTGTTCCGCGAGTGGCAGTCGCCAATGGCGGAGCAATTGCAGCGGGAACTCGACACGACGCGCGCCATATTCCAGAAGCATCCGATGATCGCTGCCTTGAAGTGCGCGATCGCCCGCTTTAGCGATGATCCGGCCTGGGCGCGGGTGCGGCCTCCGCTGGTCGAACTCGACGCCACGGCCGCGGGCACGCTGGTGGCCGCGCTCGAGGCAAGCGGTTTCGACATGCCCAACCTGAAGGCGGTGACGGCGGCAGGATGACGCGCCGGCGCGCACGAGGTGCTGAAGCGCCAGGTCCACGATGACGATCTGGGTCGACGCCGACGCCTGCCCGAAGGTCATCAAGGAGATCCTGTTCCGGGCGGCGGAGCGCGCCCAGGTGCAGGTGACGCTGGTCGCCAACCGAAGCCTTTTCACGCCCACTTCGCGCTGGATCCGGACGCTGCAGGTGGCGCGCGGTTTCGACGTGGCCGACGACGCCATTGTCGGGCAGGTGGCGGCCGGCGACCTCGTCGTGACACAGGACATTCCGCTGGCCGCTGCCGTGATGGAAGCCGGTGCGCACGCCGTCACGCCACGCGGTGAGCCCTTTTCGCCGCAGACGATCGGCGAGCGGCTCGCCATGCGTGACCTGATGGAGTCGCTGAGAACGAACGGCGTTGATACCGGCGGCCCGAGCGCGCTCGGCACGAGTGACCGGCAGGCCTTTGCCCGCCACCTGGATATCTACCTCGCCGGCCGCTGGCAGCATCGCTGAGACGGCGCCTGTGCCTGCTCCGCGGTAGTCCGGCGCCGCGTGAAGGGGCATTCTCGCCCCTTGCGAAAACAGCGCAATAGTGGTCATGATTCCCGGACAGCCTGTTCCTCAACTCGCACCGTGGGGCGCCGAATGACGAATCGTTCGCAAATTGACAGAAGCAGGGCATTTTTGTGCTGCGGCCTTGTCATCGCCTCGGGACTGCTCTCTTCACAAGCCATGGCCGCCGACGCGGCTGCTTCGACGTTGAATGGAGTTCAGGTTCCGGTCACGCTGAGCGGTCGCTGGGACTTCGAAGGTCGAGCCAGCAACACCTGGTCCGCCCAGATCGATCGGATGCATCCTGATGGGCGCCTCGAAGGCCGCATCACGTGGTGGGGCGTGCGCTGCAGTGTCAAGGGTGAAGCCATCAGCGAAGGCAGTTGGCGCGATGGGAAGTTGAAATTGCGCGCGCCGACGGACAACCGTCATGTCTGCGGAGACCTTCTGGTGGAGCTAAGCGCCGGCACCGTGCACCTGTTCGAAGGCACCGGCACTTCGTCGCTGCCGGGCGCGGCCGTCAAGGCATGGTTAGAGCGTCCGAAGTGACACGCAAGCCGCACGGCAGGCAGCGCTTCCCTCCGGAGGGGCGGCGAGTGCAGCGCCCGCTTAGTGTGGCTGAGCAATACCGGTCGGCACACCATTCAGGGGAGCGCGGAACGGCGCCACCTTCCGCTTGCAGAAATTGCAGCCGATAGGGCTTCGCCGCGGAATTGCCCGAAAGTGGAGATTGGAGGCACCGTGTCCGCGAACAAGACAATGGCCAGTGACGCCAGCGTTGACACGTACCTCGAGTCAATCGCGGATCCCACGCGCCGGACGGATTGCCAGGCGCTCGTTCGCCTCATGCAGACGATCACGGGGGAACGACCCCGGATGTGGGGAAGCAGCATCGTCGGGTTCGGTAGTTATCACTACAGGTACGAAAGCGGCCGGGAAGGCGACTGCTGCGCAACGGGCTTCTCTTCGCGCAAGACCGACATCGGCGCGTATTTGACGGCAGGCTTCCCGGGACAGGAGGCACTACTTGCCCGTCTGGGCAAGCACAAGATGGGAAAGGCCTGCCTGTCGATTCGGCGCCTGAGCGATGTTGACATCGGAGTGCTGGAACAACTCGTCGCCAAGTCGGTCGAGGCTGTGCGCGAACGGTATCGCTGAAAGACGCAAAGCGACCTTGGCGGCACCGCCCCAGCCGGGCTGAATCGGTCGTGTACCCCGGCACGGCTGCAAGCCGCCTTCCTGTGGCCATCCCGCTGCATCTTCGGGCGGCCGCGACAGCCTTGCTCAGTTGCCGATGCTGGCCGCGATGATCCCGGTAACGATGACCGAGGTGATGGTGACCGTTGCAAAGCCTGCCACCACCATTCGCGGCAAAATTTCCGCTTCAATGGCCTTGACCTCCTCTTCCGTCTCACCGACGGCTTTGGCGGCCTCCTGACTCAACAGCAGCGTTCCAGGGAATCCATACAGTGCAGTGAGCCCGATGCCGACCGACATCGCGGCGCTGAACCCAAACAGCTTGCCCACCAGAACCGAGGCTGCGACGATTCCCGCAACACCTACGACGAAGGCGATGGCCAGAGGCAAGGCGAGCGCCCGCAGGTCGTCGAGGGTCACCGTCGCGAGGGGGCCGAACACCAGGATGAGAACGGCCGTGATCATCAGGCCGTAGGCGTCGATCCCGCTGAGAACGGACGGCTTGAAGATGCGCGCCCAGCGCAGCAGGACGCCCAGAATCAGAGCGACCACGAAGGTGTTGAGGTTGCCATTGGTGATGTCGCTGATGAACCGTGCAACAAGCACGGTGACGCCGACCACGAAGAGCGTGCCCACGGTGGACTGGAACGCGGCCGGGAGTCTGGATTTGGTCTCGGCGCCCGCCTTCTCCTCCTGGACCGGAGCAAGCTTTCCAGCGCGGTATTCGTCCCTGAGCCGTAGTGCCTCCTTGCGCAGGATGACTGACGTCAGCGGGAAACCGACCAGGCCCTGCAGCGCCGCGATGAGGACGGGAAACACGGCCACTGTTGCCAGGCCCACGGCCAACGCCGCTTCCTGAATGATCACGACGGAAACGGTACCGCCACTGACGGCACCGATGGCGGCGATGACGTAGTCCGATCCTTTAAAGAACGAACCGATGAAGAACAGCGCAGCCGCGATGCCGGCGACCGCCCCGATGCCCGTAAGCACCGTCCGCCACTGCTTGATGAAATCGTCGATGCTGATGACGGTACCGAGGTGGACGATGACGAATCCGACCACGACCCCGGCAAACGCCAGCAGCGAAGAACTGGTCAGCAAATCGGGCGGGAACAACCCGGTCAGGAAACCGACGAGGAAGATGAGCGAGGCGACGAACAGAGACGAAACGAGCCCCTTGGACAGCTTGGACAGAAAGTCGCTCACAGTCCAGATGGCCATGATGACGGTGAATGCCAGTACCGGGTTCATCAATTCCTCACAGGTTTTCTTGCAACGGAAAATGCTTGCGCAGCAGCCATGCCCAGATCGGTCAGGCGGCGCATGTTAGCTGACTGTTCGCTACGCTCACTTTGGGGCGGTAGCTTCAGTGGTTGCCCACCTTGCGCTCGGGACCTGCATCTGGACCGCCGGGACTCTGGCGATTTCTTAGCAGCATCGGCGAGTTCAAATCGGATCTCCTGGCATAACGAAGAGCAACACCTGCGGGAGATTCAAGGGTCCGCCCGAACCTTCCGCCATGGGACGCGCCTGATTTGCTCGACAGCTGCCGCTTTGCGATCAGGACAAACGGTGTAACGATGCCACCCGGTTCCTTCCGAAGGGCGCTCGTTGCCATCCTTCCAGAACGCTGACATTCGTCTGCACTTTGAAGTTCGTGGAGACGGCCGGCCGCTCGTTTTCCTGCACGGCGGGGCAGTCAGTTTCCAGGCGAACTATGCCGCCTTCGGATGGCCTGAGAAGTTCATCGCCTGTGGGTTTCAGGTCGTTGGTCTGGACTTCCGGGGCCATGGCAGGAGCGACAAGCCCCACGACGCACGTTCGTACGGAACAGCGAACCTCTCGGCCGATGTCACCGGCCTTCTCAATCATCTTCGCCTGGACCGAGTCGATCTTGTCGCTTATTCGATCGGCACCGCCATTGCGCTGCACCTGCTGCAGACACTCCCGGATCGATTTGACAGGGTGGCGTTGGTGGCCACCGGCGATGGCCTGATCGGACTGCCGCCGCACGAGTTCAATCGTGTCCTGAAATCGAGTTCTCTTCGTCCTGCGCTTCCTCAGCGCGGGACGCGAGTCTCTTTATCCCCGGTAAGCTGAGTCACTAACACTCGTATCCAGCAGCGCATACGATGTATCACGGAGAACGCTTCAACAGCATCACGCACCTGATTGGAACCGCGCTCGCCATCAGCGGCTCGGTCGTCCTCATTACGCGTGCGGCGCTCGATGGCGATCCGTGGAAGATTGTCAGCTTCAGCATATTCGGCACGATGCTCGTCGTCCTGTACGCGGTCTCCACCTTGTACCACTCGATCAGCGCGGCGCGCGCCAAGGCCGTCTTCCGACGACTCGATCACTCCGCGATCTATCTTCTAATTGCCGGTACTTACACGCCCTTCACGCTGGTCACTCTACGCGGCGCGCTGGGCTGGGCACTGTTCGCGACGATCTGGACGATGGCGCTGTACGGCATCGTGCGCGCTTGGGGCCGCCGTGGTGATGACGATCCGTCCGTGTGGCCCTATGTGGTCATGGGCTGGCTTGCGGTTGTCGCGGCGGTTCCGCTTGTGACCCAGCTGGGAGGTGACGGCATCGCGTGGCTCGTTGCCGGAAGTGTGCTGTACATGGCCGGCATCGTCTTTTACATAAATGACACCCGCTGGCGCCACGCGCACGGCATCTGGCACCTGTTTGTTCTCGGCGGCAGTGCCGCACACTTCGTCACCGTGCTGCACTTCGTGCGCTGACGACAAGGCGGTAGCTCACCGTCGTCAAGGCGAAAAAAAACCGCAGCGCTCGGCTGCGGTTTCTTTCTTGGTGCAGTTCCCGACTAGAGAACCTGTATCTCCGAAGCCTGGGGGCCCTTGGGGCCGTCCTTGGCGACGTATTGCACACGCTGCCCCTCGGCGAGCGACTTGAAGCCGCCGCCCTGGATCTCAGAGAAGTGTGCGAACAGATCCTTGGAGCCATCTTCCGGCGTGATGAAGCCGAAACCCTTGGCGTCGTTGAACCACTTAACAGTACCTTGTGCCATTTTCTCGTTCCTTGATAGGTCAATGAGAATTTATTCGCTGCAGGAAATGCCCTGCTGCGAGCGAACGATCAAGAAACGTGAACCTGTGGAGACCCGCTAGGCACCGCTGCACGCAGCGGAGTGGAGAAGCCGAAGGACAAGCGAAACTCAAGCGAAAGCGAACGAAGACTACGCGGTTACGCCAGTTTTGTCGAGCGCGATATTTTTCCCGACGGCGCGCCTTTAGGGCTTGAATTCGAAGAATCCATGACCCGTATGGCCTGTACACCCGCTAGCCCGCTCTCGATCGATGACGCGAAGCGGGCCGGCGGCGCCGGGTCAGGCTGTTGCCACCGCTTGCCCCAGCGGTTCCGCCACGCGGGCGATCAAAGCCTCGAACCGCTCGGCAGCTTCGGCATACGTCGCCATCGGTGCCGCGCGCATGCGTGTGCGCGATTGAGCGGACCAGGCGTGCTGCTCGGCCAGCGCTGTGAACTCGTTCGGTGGCGGCTCTACGTCGAACAGATCGCTCGTCCCCAGCAGCACATAGCGGCCGGACTCCTGCGGATGGTCGGACAGCAGGACGTAGGCGAGGCTGGCCAGCGAGTCGCGCACGCGGCACGCAATGTAGCGATCGATCGCCGCCGTACCGTTCTTGACGGCGCTGCCGGCGCGCGCATGCCCCTTGCTGTCGGTCATGGTCTGCGCCCTGAAGCCCTTGGTGCCAGCGGAGACGCGGGCCGCCGTTTCGGGGCTGAGGTCATAGCGCGCAGCAAGTTGCGCCGCCAGTGCGCCGAGTTGCTCGGCGACCCTGGCCTCGAGCATGACTTCACTGCGCGCCCGCTTGCGGCGCACGGCGACGGCGCGCGTCGGCAGGCGCGCGCGAATGCGTTGTTCGAGCTCGGTGGCGGTTTCCTCCGCAACGCGTCCGCAAACGCGCTGCGTGTGCAGGTTTGCGAGCAGGTTGAGCAGTTGCTTGCTGTCCAGTGTGGCGAGCTTTTCGTCCGTCCACACGAGTTGAGAGGGTGGTTGGTAGACCGGCTTGGTTGGAGCGAACTTCCCCTTGCGCATGGTGGTTCCCGTTCCTAGGGTGAGGCTGCCTTGTGGCTCCCCGACCCCCCGAGTATCGCCGCAAAGCGAAGTTGGCGCTTTGAAGTGCCGGCGCGGCGGCCTCCCAACGCCCCTACAGACCTGCGGCAGCCCCGAATTTAGAGCGCTGACCCAATTTGTTGATCACCCCAGCGCCTGCCGCTCGAAGCCACGTTTTGGCGGCACCCTAGGTGGCAGAGTCACCGGGGTCACAGTTACCCGGCGCCAGCCGCCACTTGCGCCCGATACCTGGCCGGTGTGCATGCATGGGCCGCGCGAAAGCACGCCCTCATATGGCTCTGGCTGCTGATGCCGCAACGAGGTCGGCTGGGATGTCTCGCGTGCCGAAGAAAACTACGCCACGCTGATCAGGATGGGCGAGGGCATCACTCCGCCACCGGGCTCCGAGTCCGATCGTCCGTACAGCAAGTTCATGGCGATCTCTGCCGCCATGCGCCGCTATCACATGAAGACCTACGGCACCACGCAGCGGCAGATCGCGGCCGTCTGTGCGAAGAATCACCAGCACTCGGTGCACAACCCATACTCGCAGTTCCGTCAACCATTCACCATCGACGAGGTCCTGGCGTCGCCGCCCATTACCTATCCGATCACGCTGCCGATGTGCCGCTGTCGGACGGCGCGGCGGCGGCGATCCTGGTCACCGACGAAGGCCTCCGGCGCATCGGTGCCGACAGGAAACGCTGCATCAAGGTCGCCGCCAGCGTAGTTCGCAGCTTTACGGATAGACGCCTCGATGAGAACTGACCACCCAGTTGCGCGGCGAAGCCGGGGCACGACAGGTCGCGGGCGCGCGCCATGCGATCCAGAAGAACGGCGGGGGTATGCGGGGCGTCGTGGAGGCCGCCCTTGCGGTTCATATCCTGAGCCGATGAGCACTCTGCTGTTGAACGCTCACGGCGTTCGAGTCCCAGCGCAAGGATGATGCGGGTACGCGCCGGCAGGGGCACTCGACCTTGCGCGTGAGCCTGC
>CAVPDC010000020.1:0-374870 GCA_963702595.1 uncultured beta proteobacterium
TGGTGCAGCAGATCGAAGAGCCGCGGATCGATCGCGCCGATTTCGCCGCTGTAGTGGTCGCGCAGAAACCGGTTCAATGACTTGAGCGCATCAGGCACGTAGGTGTCGGAAACCGCGTAGACGAGCTGGATGCGCTCGCGCGTGTGCGTGTGGACGAATGACAGCAAACGACCGTCGGACACGCTGGCGCGCGTGCCTGCCAGTGGCAGCAGACTGCCTGCGGCCAGGCCGGCGGAGTGCGTAAGGAAGCGGCGACGCGCTATGTGGCGGGGATGATTCATGATTCAGGGTCGAGTGATCAGCGGCGGTCGCGGCTGGCGCAGGGCTGTGTTCAGGGCGCGGTCGTGGCCGTAAATGTCGTCGAAGAAATGGATGCGACCTTCCTTGACGATAGCAGTTGCATAGGCAATCACGACCGGGGTGGGCTGGGCAAGGCGTACCGTGCTCGGGTTACCCTGGGTCATCGCCTGGCGGATGCGCGTCTCGGTCCAGTCGGGCAGACCCTGCAGCGCGAAGACTGCCAGCGCCACCGGCTGTTCGATGCGGATGCAGCCGTGGCTGAAGTCGCGCCGATCGCGCTCGAAGAGTTGCACCGCAGGCGGGTGGTGCAGGTAGATGTTGTCCCGGTTCGGAAACACGAACTTGATGTCGCCGAGCGCGTTGCGCGGCCCCGGCCGCTGTCGGATACGCGCCTGGCTGGCCAACACTTCGTCAAGCAGCGCCGGCGACAGGTCCGTCACGACCCGGCCGGAGGACGTGACGAACTCGAAGCCTTCGCGGTCAAAGTAGCCGGGGTCGCGGCGCAACCGGGGCACGACTTCGCCGCGGGCAATCGAAGGCGGCACATTCCAGTAAGGCTGGAACTCGATATAGCGCATCTGCTCTTCGAACAGCGGCGTCCGTGTGTCCATCGACTTGCCAACGATGATCTTCATCGCGGCGCGAACCTCGATACCGTGGCCCTGCACTTCGTAGGCGCGCAGCACGAACTCCGGGATGTTGATGACGATCATGCGCGAACCCAGCAGTAACGGCGTCCAGCGCAGGCGTTCGAGTGACAGTTCGATCTGCCGCGCGCGCGCCGTAGGCGGCACCTGCAACTGCGCCAGCGTTGCCTTGCCGATGATGCCGTCGTCAGTCAGGCCGTGGCGGCGCTGAAACGACCTGATCGCGTCCACCAGCACACCGTCGTAATTGGGTAAGGGCGCTGCATCTGGCACAGATCGCCAAGCGCGGCCAAGCGCTCGCGCAGCTGTGTCACTCCGGCATAAGGCTGGCCAGGTTCGAGTTTCGATGGGCCTTTCCCCGGTGAGGACGGCGGCAACGGAGGCAACGGTGCGCTCCACGCGAGATCGTCGATCAGCGCGCGGTAAGAGACAGGGCCGCGCGTAGCTGCTCGTATTGCGACAGGCGCGGTGCCGCTTCACTTGCCGCCGCGCGCAGGCGGCCGCCGGCCAGCGCCTCCTGCAGGTAGGCGGCCGCGTCGAACGGATTTCGTTTCGCCGCCGCGTAGCCGTGCTCGAGATGCCGAGCGGCGATGCGTCCGTCATGTACGTCAGCCAGATAGCGCTCCATCGCCACAGTCAACGTCTGCTCCAGTCGGTCGATTTCGGCGGCGTCGAGCGGCGCCTGCGATGCACGCTGCATCGCCTGCGCGAGCGCAGTGGCGTTGTAGTCCTCGGGTTGCATCCCATGGCTGCCGGCGGCTGCCAGGATTTCGACCGCCTGCTGAGCCGATACGTTGGGCCGTGTGCCGTCGAACCACGCAAGTCGCTCGCTCGCGAGCGCCACTCCGCTGAGGAGAACGACGGCGAGCGTCGCACAGAGTGCAGATAGCGGGACGGACAATCGCTTCGGAAGGTGCCGCATGCTCGCATTGTTGAACATGCGGGCTTTGATGCGATGACCCCGCGCATGCTATGTCGCGAAGTGCGCCCGCCGCTGGGCCGGCGCCACGCGACTGCCTCCTTCGCGCGCTTCAGTGGCCGAGCGCGCGCGGTCGCGCGGTCATCAGCCCGCGGGCGCGGGCGACCCAGGCCGCGACGCCGCTGCCGATGTGCTCCGCAATGCGGCGCGCTTCTTCCGTGCGCAAGCGTGCTGCCCGCGCCCGCAGGAAGTCATGGATCTCGTGCTCGCGGTTCACCCGCGCCTCGGCCGCCGGCACCACATGCACGAGGGCCGACCCGCGGATCGCGCTGGCTAGGATCAGCTCGGTGCCCTTCACGCCGAAACGCTCACCGGCCGACAGGACAACGTCATCGCGCAGGCGTTCCCGCGTGATCCAGACCTTGCCGCGTATGGCGAAGATCGCGGCACCGACGGGCAGGTGCATAGGCAGCGGTGTGTCGTCCAGACTCAGCGTGACGTCGGCGTCGAAAATTTCCAGGTTCCGGTTCATCATCTGCACCTCGGTGGTTTGACGGGACGAACTGTCGCTCCGGTACTGCGGGACGACAAACGACTTTCCGGGATGAGACGCATGAGTAACGGGAATGCCTAGGCAGCGCGACCTGCCACTCTCGCTCGATCTGCTGCGGGGCTTCGAGGCCGCTGCCCGCCTGCTGTCCTTCACCTCGGCGGCCTCCGAACTCTTCATCACCCAGTCGGCGGTCAGCCGGCAGGTGCAGCAGCTCGAAGAGCAACTCGGGGTCAAGCTTTTCGAGCGGCGCACGCGCTCGCTGGTATTGACCGAAGCCGGCGCGCTCTACTTCCGCGAAGTGTCGAAAGCCCTCCATCTGTTGCGGGAAGCGACGGCGACCGTACGCGCCCGCACCACGCCGGTGGTACGTGTGACGACGACGGTGACGTTCGCGTCGCTGTGGCTCGTGCCACGGCTGGCGGCTTTCCAGGCCCAGCACGAAGACATCTCGGTTCATGTGGTCGCGGACAACACGGTGCGTGATCTTGAACGGCACTCGCTCGACGTGGCGATTCGTTATTGCCCGCCGGACCTGGTCGGGGCCGATGCGATCCGGCTCTTTGGTGAAAGCGTCACGCCGGTTTGCAGCCCCGGATTTCTGAAGAAGCATCGCGTCCGCCGGCCGGAAGACCTGATGGCCTTGCCGCTGATCGAACTCGAAGATCATTCCTCAAACACGATCTGGTTGTCCTGGAAGGTCTGGTGCGAGGCCATGAAGCTCGAGCGGCCGCGCGATCGCCGTGGGCTCGTCTTCAGTCACTACGACCAGGTCATACAGGCTGCGATGGCGGGACAGGGCGTGGCTCTGGGCCGCTTCCCGCTCGTCAATCAGATGCTCGAGGATCGCCGGCTCGTCGTTCCGCTCAAGAGCAAGCAGTACTCGACGCCGCAGCAGCGTGCGTATTGGCTGATGGTCACGCCGACGTCGGCCGAGCGGCACGAAGTGAAGACGTTCACGCGCTGGCTGCGCGCGCAAGTGGCGGTGGGCGAATCCGGCGACGCCGAATCGTAGTCAACCAACCGCGCACGGCGACGGGTCGCCCTGACCCGGAGTACTGACGCAAGGCGCTGCGCGGCGCTGGGGCGCTGCAAGCGCGCCGACTCAGTCAGGCTGGCCCGCCCATGGCAACCACCATTTGCGTCGGGGCCTGGCTCCGTCTTCTGTGCAGGCGTCCGGCATCGCTCGCACCGCTCATGAAGCCGCCTTAGGGGTTTTTTAGGGAACGCTGAGCAAAGAATTACGAACGCCGTCGCGGCTCGCTCGCTACTGTGCAGGCCGTGGATTGCTTCACTTTCCCGAGCGTGCCGCGGACCCGAAGTCCGTTGCCCATGCAGACCCACCGAACCTTGAACGCCCCTGACCATGAAGGCGCTTGTCCTGTTCTGCTCGATGGTGGCCGCCGCCGCGATGGCCGCGGCCGGCGCCGCGCAGCCCGTCGCTCCGGCGCCGCTGCCGCGCCTGCTGAGTGAGACGGGGCTCTTCGAGGCAGGCTCCGGGACCGTTCGCGCCGACGTCATCGCGTTCGCGCCGCAGTACCCGCTGTGGTCGGACGGCACGCGCAAACGGCGCTGGATCTATCTACCAGCGGGGCGCGCGATCGATGCCTCGCAGGCGGACGCGTGGCGTTTCCCGGTCGGCACACGGCTGTGGAAGGAGTTCGGCTTCGGCCGTCGGATAGAGACGCGTTACATCGAGCGGCTCGCCGATGGTTCGTGGCGCTTCGCGAGTTATGTGTGGAACGCGGACGGCACCGACGCCGTGCTGGTGCCGGAAGACGGTGCCATCGTTGCCGCGGCAGGTGCGCAGGGCGGGCGCTATGCGGTGCCTTCGCGCACCGATTGCCTGGCTTGTCATGAAGGACCTGCAGTGCCGGTGCTCGGCTTCAGCGCTTTGCAGCTGTCGCCGGACCGCGACCCGCTGGCGCCGCACGCCGACCCTGCACGGCGCGACTACGCGGACCTGCGCAGCCTGGTGGCTCAAGGCCGGCTGGTGAACCTGCCACCGCAGCTGCTTGCCACGCCGCCGCGCATTCGTGCGCGCACGCCGACCGAACGCGCCGCGCTTGGCTACCTGCATGCCAACTGCGGTCATTGCCACAACGCCGCCGGCGCGCTCGACGGCCTGGAGCTCGCGCTGGCCCAGTACGCCGACGCGGGCAGCGACAGTGTCGAGCAGACCCTTCGGTCGCTGCTTGGCCACTCGAGCCGCTTCCGTCCGCAGGGCGTCGCAAATGCGCAGCGCGTCGCGCGCGACGGCAGTGGCCACATGGTGACGCTCCGCATGAAGACCGCAAACCCGCTCGCCCGCATGCCGCCGCTTGGCGTGCAGGTCGTTGACACCGAGGGTGTGACCCTCGTCGAACGCTGGATCGCAGAAGACCTTCAACGCCCGTATGACCTTCAAACTGCAAGAGGAAACCTCAGATGAAACGCATCCCAATCGAATACGCCGTTCTCGCCATCGCCGTTGCGGCGACCGTCGCTGTCGTGGCGCCGGCCCGTGCCCAGACGCCGTCCAAGGCCACTGAAACGACCGCCGAAAAGCTCGCGCGCGGCAAGTACCTGGTGACGACGTCCGGCTGCAATGACTGTCACACGCCGTGGGTCATGGGTCCGAAGGGTCCCGAGCCCGACATGAGCCGCATGTTGTCGGGCCATCCGGAGCGTGAATTGCTGCCACCGGCGCCGGCCGCACAGGGTCCGTGGATCGTGTCCGCGTCGGCGACCAATACCGCGTGGTCCGGTCCGTGGGGCGTGAGCTACACCGCCAACCTGACACCGGATGCCGAAACCGGTCTCGGCAAGTGGACCCAGCGCAACTTCACCGAGACGATCCGCACCGGCCGCCACATGGGCCGCGGCCGCCAGATCCTGCCGCCGATGCCGATTCCGATGTACAAGAATTTCACCGACGCCGACATGGAAGCGATCTTCAGCTACCTGCAGTCGATCCCGGCGGTGAAGAACCGCGTGCCCGAGCCGCTGCCGCCGGCCTTGCCGGTCGCCGCAAAGTAGCGGGGAAACTCCTGCACTCGCAGTGACGCCGCGCCGTCAGGTTGACGGTGCGGCGCGCTGCACGCTCTCGTCGGCCCGTCGCAGCAGTAGCGCGCGCTCACGAACGTTTCGTGTCATCGACGCGGCGCGTTCGAACTCGGTGCGGGCTTCGTCAAAACAGCCGAGCCTGAACAGCAGGTCGCCGCGCACGCTCGGCAGCAGGTGATAGTCCTTGAGCTGCCCTTCGTGACAGAGTGCGTTCACCACTTCGAGGCCGGCGGCGGGACCGAAGGCCATCGCCAGCGCGACGGCGCGATTCAGTTCGACTACCGGCGACGGAGCGCGTTGCGCCAGCGCGTCGTACAGCGCGGCGATGCGCTTCCAGTCGGTTTCGTCGGCCGTCGGCGCAATGGCATGACACGACGCGATCGCGGCCTGCAGCGCGTACGCGCCCAGCCCGCCCTGCACGCTCGCGAGTTCGGCGGCGCGATCGAGTGCCGCGAGTCCGCGCCGGATCAGCAGGCGATCCCAGCGGGCTCGGTCCTGGTCGAGCAACAGGATCGGTTCTCCATCCGGCCCGGTGCGCGCCCGCAGGCGGGAGGCTTGTATCTCCATCAGTGCAACAAGGCCGTGCACCTCGGGCTCCCGCGGCGCTAATCCAGCCAGGACTCGGCCGAGCCGCAGCGCCTCTTCGGCCAGGGCGGGCCGCATCCAGTCGTCTCCCGCCGTCGCTGCATAGCCCTCGTTGAAGACGAGGTAGAGCACTTCGAGCACGGAGGCCAGGCGCGGCGCGAGCTCCGTGGCCGGCGGCAGCTCGAAGGGCACGCGCGCCTCGGCCAGCGTCCGCTTGGCGCGCACGATGCGCTGTGCGATGGTCGGCTCGGGCACCAGGAATGCGCGCGCGATCTCGTCAGTGGTGAGGCCGCCCAGCAGACGCAGCGTCAGCGCCGTGCGCGCTTCGCGCGACAGGACTGGATGGCAGGCGATGAATATCAGCCGCAGCAGGTCGTCGCCGATCGGATCGTCGAACGCCGCTTCGATCTGTGCTTCGAGATCGGGCGCCGCGTCCTGCAGCTGCGTTTCAAGTTCCCAGGTGATCTCGTCCTGGCGGCGTTCGTGCAATGCGTTGCGGCGGATCCGGTCGATCGCGCGGTGTTTCGCCGCCTGGGTCAGCCAGGCCGCGGGGTTGTCGGGAACGCCACTCACCGGCCACTGTTCGAGCGCGGCGACCAATGCGTCCTGTGCGAGTTCCTCGGCGAGCCCGACGTCGCGTACCAGCCGCGTCAGGCCGGCGATGATGCGCGCGGACTCCATGCGCCACACCGCATCGATCGTGCGATGCAGGCTGTCCGGAGCTTGCGTGCTCAATGAATCAGGTGAAGCTGAATCAGGTGAAGCAGGGGCCGAACTCGCGCACCTCGACGGTGGCCCACTGGGCGGCGGGGCAATCGGCCGCGATCGCCACCGCCTCTTCCCTCGTCTTGCAGGTGAGCAGGAAGTAGCCGCCCACCATCTCCTTCGCCTCGGCGAAGGGTCCGTCGGTCATCGTGCGCTTGCCATGTCGCACCTGAACGCGCACCGCCTCGGCATCGCTGCGCAGCGACTGGCTGACGGTCAGCAGGCCGCGTGCCTTCAGATCCGCGCTGAACTTCAGCATGCTGTCGTACAGCGCGCGGCCTTCGTCTTCGGTGCGCTCGCGTCGCTGGCCCACGGGCTCGACGATCAGCAGCATGTAACTCATGCGGGGCTCCGTGCGGCGGTGCCGCGTTATCGAGTGCGCTGGTAGCGCGAGGTCATGAACTGTCTCCAGTTTCCGTCGGGGCCTTTTAGGTGGCTCCGCAGGATTCGCTCATCCGGGCCGACCAACTCGATCGAGTCGCGATACTGCGCCATCGTTCCTGGAGGACCGTCGAACGCCGGCCCTTCGGCGTACAGCGCCAGCGTGCGGCCGGCGGCATCGAGCTCGCCGCGGTGGTAGATCCACAGGTGCGTCATCATCGAACCGATGAAGGTGCCGACGAAGTGTCCCTTGGCCGGGTCGTAGCCCAGCGTGAACTGCATCAGCGTGAGTCCGCCGCCCATCTCCTCGGGCATCTGCCCGCTCCCTTCGCACAGCACCCAGGCGTCGCCGAGCTTACGCACGCTCTCGGTGCCGATCGTCTTTATTGCCGGCTCGCCGTCGGCCATGATCGATTCGCCTTCGACTTGCCACTCGCCTACCAGTCGGTGCAGCCAGGCGTGCTGCGGGGTGATCTCCGCCTTCATCGTTGTCTCCGTGGATAAAGTTCAGACGCTGGGCACGACGGTAACCATCCAGCCGACACCGAAGCGGTCGGTCAGCATGCCGAAGCACGGCGACCAGAAGGTCTTGCCGATCGGCATCGTCACCGTGCCATCCTCGGCCAGCGCGCTGAACATGCGGCGCGCGGCGGCCTCATCCGTTGCCGTGATCGAAAGTGAAAACCCGGTGAAATTCGGCTTGCCCGAGCAGCGTCCGTCCGACAGCATGACCTCGGTGTCGCCGACCTTGAACGAGGCGTGCATCACCTTGTTTTCGCTGCCCGCCGGCAGCATGCCGGGCGGCGGTGGTTCAGGCGCCTCGCGGTTGCGCATCACCATGTCGATCTTGGTGCCGAGCGCCTTCGTATAGAACGCGAGCGCCTCTTCGGCGCGGCCTTCGAAAAACAGATACGGTTGCACATTCATTCGGTTTCCTTTCTCGTCTGCGTCTGCCTAAGCGTCAGCGGGCGGCGGCCTGCATGGCCGCGAGGTCGAGCTTCTTCATGTCCATGATGGCCGCCATCACGCGGTCGGAGTTCGGGCCGGTCATCAGCTGCCCGACGATGCTCGGCACGATCTGCCAGGACAGCCCGTAGCGGTCCTTCAGCCAGCCGCATTGCTGCGCGGTCGGGTCGCCACCGGCGCCGAGCGCGTTCCAGTAATGATCGATCTCGTCCTGCGTGTCGCAATGGACGACGAGCGAGATCGCCTCGGTGAACTTGAACACCGGCCCGCCATTGAGGCCCATCATCTCCTGGCCATCGAGCTCGAAGATCACCACCATGACCGAGCCGACCGGCCGCCGATGGTGCTCGAAGCCGGCCTCGCCGTAATACGAGACCGTCTTGATGCGCGAGTTCGGAAAGATCGACACATAGAAGGTCGCGGCGGGTTCGGCCTCGCTGTCGAACCACAGGCAGGGCATGATGCGTTGCAGTCGGGGCATGTCGGACCTCCTGGGCTGCGTTGCGGTTACTTGCTGGCCCGGGCCTGTTGCTCGACCTGTGCCCTGAGGCGATCTTCCTGTGCCCGCAACTCCGGCGTGAACTCGGCGCCGAAATCCTCGGCTTCGAACACCGGACGGATTTCGATTTCAGACTCGGTCGGCATCGGGTTCGGGCAGCGCCGGACCCACTCGATCGCTTCTTCCATCGACTTCACCTGCCACAGCCAGAATCCGGCGACCAGCTCCTTGGTCTCGGCAAACGGGCCGTCGATGACGGTGCGCTGTCGACCACTGAAGCGCACCCGCTTGCCCTTTGCGCTCGGGTGCAGGCCCTCGCCGGCCAGCATCACGCCGGCCTTGACCAGTTCCTCGTTGAAGACACCCATGGCCGCCAGCATTTCCTCGCTAGACATTACGCCGGCTTCGGAATCGACGGTCGCTTTCACCATCACCATTACACGCACAACGGGTCTCCCGGCTCGGCACCGGCGGGCTGCCGGTTTCAGAGGTACGTCGAACAACTGGGGGCGGAATCGACATCCGGCCCCGGACTTTCTATGCGAGCCATGCCCAGCGACCCGGCCGGACCTCAGCCCCGCAGCATTCCCAGGACGGTCGCCACCGGCAAAGCCGAGCGCGGGGCAAACGGCATTCGCCAATGTCGCAGGTCGTGCACGAGCAGCGCGGAGTCGACGGCGGCAGGGAGCTGCCACCCTTGCGTCGGCGCCACGCGCCGGTCGCACTGTCAGTCCGCGGCTTCGCGCTCGATCAGCGTGCGCTTGCGCTCGACGCCCCAGCGATAGCCTGCGAGCGCGCCGTCGTTGCGAATGACGCGATGGCATGGAATCGCAACCGCCAGCCGATTGGAGGCGATCGCCTGCGCTACAGCGCGCATCGAGCGCGGCGCGCCGATGCGTGCTGCCACGTCGGAGTAGCTGACCGTGCGTCCGGCCGGGATCTCGCGCAGGGCCTGCCATACGCGTTGCTGGAATGCCGTGCCGCGGATGTCGAGCGGCAGGTCGAGGCCGAGCTTCGGGTGTTCGACGAACCCGACTACTGCGGCGACCACGCGCTCGAACTCGCGGTCGCCACCGATCAACCGTGCGCGCGGAAAGCGATCCTGCAGATCGCGCGCCAGCGCATCCGGATCGTCGCCGAGGAGGATCGCGCAGACACCCTTGTCGGTGGTGGCCACGAGGATCGATCCGAGCGAACACTCGCCGATGGCGAAGCGGATCTCGGTGTCGGCGCCACCGGCGCGGAAGCGCGTTGGCGTCATGCCGAGCAGTCCGGCGGCGGCGTCGTAGAAACGGCCGCTCGAGTTGTAGCCGGCGTCGTAGATCGCCTCCGTCACCGTGCGACGCTCATCGAGCGCGGCACGGACGCGTCGCCCCCGGTGCGCCGCCGCGTACTGCCGCGGCGTCACGCCGGTCGCGGCCTTGAACAACCGGTGCAGGTGGAACGCGCTCAGTCCCGCGCGCTGCGCCAGTTCGTCCAGGCTGGGAACATGGTCGGCGCGTTCGATGTAGCGGCACAACTCGGCGATGCGACGATCGTTCTCGCCGCCCTGAGCAGTCTGGTCAGGACGGCAACGCTTGCAGGGCCGAAAACCCGAGCGTTCGGCGTCCGCCGCTGTGACATGAAACGACACGTTCTCCGGCCGTGGCGTGCGCGACGCGCATGATGGGCGGCAGTAGACACCGGTGGTCTTCACCGCGTAGAAAAACGAGCCGTCCGCCTTGCGGTCGCGTGCGGCGACCGACGCCCAGCGGGGATCGCTGAGCGTCGCGGCGGCGAGCATCTCGGTCCGGGTGGCCATGTTCACGGGCGTCTCCTGTCATCTTATCGATGGCGCGACAGTAGTCGTCGCCTTCGCGGCCGGAACTCCGCGGCTTGCTCTTCAATTCCGCCGGTTCGCTCCCGCGGGTCTTGACACCGGACCCGGTGCGACTAGCCTGCGCGGACGCCCGGGCGGCCGGGGCCGTGACAGCGTCGCGGCCAGGCGCGGTCAACGAACAGGAGAAGTCGATGGCGACAAAGACTCGCAACGCAGTGAAAGGTGCTGCGAAGAGGCCCGCGGCCGGGAAGTCTCCCGTCAAGCCACGGCGCGTCCTGTTGCTCGTGGCCACCCGCAAGGGCGCATGGCTGCTGCATGGCGACGCCGCACGCCGCTCGTGGCGCGTCGACGGGCCGCACTTCCTCGGTCATATCGTCAACCATCTCGTGCTCGACCCGCGCGACGGCCGCACGCTGCTGGCCGCGGCCAAGACGGGGCACCTCGGCCCGACCGTGTTCCGGTCCACGGATCGTGGACGCACGTGGAAGGAGGCGGCGCGGCCACCGGCGTTTGCAAAAGCGGCAGACGGCAAAGGACGCGTCGTCGATCACACGTTCTGGCTGGCGCCCGGGCCGGCCAGCGAGCCGGGTGTCTGGTATGCCGGCACCTCGCCACAGGGGCTTTTCCGCTCAGAGGACGGTGGTGCGACCTGGAGCCCGTTCTCTCACATCAACGACGATCCGAAGTACATCGAGTGGATGGGTACCGTTCAGGACGGCACGCCCGATGGGCCGAAGCTGCATTCGATCATCGTCGACCCACGCGATCCCAAGCACATGTACTTCGGCATGTCGGGCGGTGGCGTGCATGAGTCGGTCGATGGAGGCAAGACGTTCGCGCCGCTCGTCGACGGAATGCAGGTGGTCGAAGGTTTCGATCCCGCGGTCATCACCTTCCACGACCCGCACTGCGTGCGCTTGTGCCCGAGTCAGCCGGACCGCCTTTACCAGCAGAACCACTGCGGCATCTACCGGCTCGACCGGCCGTCGCGCACGTGGGTACGCATCGGCCAGTCGATGCCGAAGAAGGTCGGCGACGTCGGCTTCACGATGGTCGTGCATCCGCGCGACGCCGATACGGCGTGGGTATTGCCGATGGATGGCCAGACCGTATGGCCACGCACCAGCCCGGGTGGCAAGCCGGCGGTCTACGGCACGCGCAACGGAGGCAAGACCTGGCAGCGACTCGACGCTGGACTGCCGAAGGAGCAGGCGTGGTGGACGATCAAACGCCAGGCGATGGCGGCCGATTCGGGCGACCCGGTCGGCCTGTACTTCGGGACGACGAGCGGCGAACTGTGGATGAGCCGTGACGAGGGTAAGCGCTGGACCTGCATCGCCCGCAACCTGCCCGAGATCTACGCGGTGGAAGCGGCCGAACTTGCCTAGACGGGTTGTGCGATGAAGGTGCTGATCCCGAGTCCGCTGCGTTCCTATACGCAGCGGTCATGGGTGGACGCAAGCGGCTCCACGCTCGGCGCGGTGCTCGATGACCTCGACCGCCAGTTCCCGGGCATCCGTTTCCGCATGGTCAATGAACAGGACGCGATTCGCCCTCACGTGCGTTTCTTCGTCAAGGGCGAAGCGTTGTTCCAGGTGTCCGAGCCGTTGCTGCACGACCGACGAACTACTGATCGTGCAGGCCTTGAGCGGCGGCTGACGCCGCCTCAAGGTGAGGGCTTGCTCGCGCGTAGTCGGACGTCAGCTAAGACGCCGCCGCGCGCTGCCGATCGCGAGGAAGCTCGACAGGCCGAACAGGCTGAGCCAGCCCAGTGCGCCGCCACCACCGTCGGTCGGCGCATTGGCCGAGGAAGTCGTCGGCGCGGTCGTGGGCGACGTCGAGCCGGCGGCGGCGGCGATGGCCGTGCCTTCCAGCGTCACTTCCACGGCGGGAACGTTGCCTTCGAACTTGATCGTCCACTTCTCGGTCCGGGTGCCGGAATTGAGCGGGGCGAACTGCACTCCGAAAGAGCAACTGGTTCCGACGTCCAGAAGATCGAGCGGCTTGCACTCCTTGGTGCCGGCCGGTGGCTTGGCGACCACGAACTCGAGGTTCGTGCCAGATGGCGGTACCAGGGCCGGGTTGGACAGGACGATGGGCGCCGAGGTGCTGTTGGTGACCTGCAGCCCGATGGTCTGGCTGTACTTGCTGATCTCAGTGCTGCTGAACATCGGCGAACTCATCGCGATGGTCGGCTTGTTCGTCGGCGTGCCCGGGGCCGGGGCGGGTGCGGGAGCCGGGGCCGGAGCGGGCGCCGGCGACCCAGGCGGCAGCGCCAGCGGCGGCGTCGTGGGCGGCATCGCCGCGTCCATGTAGGCGGCGATATCACCGATCTGGGCGGCGGTCCACGACGCGTACACGTTCATGCCCCCGCGATTGGCGGCGATCGCGGCGCTGATCTGCGCGGCGCTGCGCTTGAAGATGAATGCCGGCCCGTGGCAGTCCTGGCAGGCCACCGAGCCTGTCACCGGGACGGTGATCTTCTGCTTGTAAAGGGTCTCGCCGTTCGCAATGTTGGCCTGCGCCAATGCGGAACCGCTGACGCCGACGGCGGCGAGCGCCAGCACGGTGGAGGGCAGCGTGCGCAGATGAAGCAGAGTTTTTCGGTTCGACATGGCGAGTCCTACGACGGGTGAGTGCCTGACGGCGAGTCTATGGAGAGCGGGCCGATTTTTCCCTCGTACGAACGTCGTAACCCGACCGTACAAACGCATGAGTCGCCATACCCTGCATCGGCGCGCGGGAGCTGCCGGCATCCTCGAATTCGAGGTCGGTTCGAGGGCCGTGGCTGTGGCGGGCGGCAGGGCCTGCCCCGCCGCCGGCTGGCCGAGCCGCGGTTTAAGGGTAAACACGAGTTTCCGCGGGTCTGCTTCAGACTCTGCGTCGGTGGGGGCGCCGTAAAACGCAGCGGCCTTGATCCGCGTAAAGCTTCCGGGCACTGGCTTCTGCGGTAACGCATGAGGCCCGCGCACCCGGTTCGTATGCTCGCGCCGGTCGAGTTGAAGAGCGCCTAACTGGCGCTCCGCCCGGTTACAGGAGGACGGTCGAAGTGAAGCGGGTTTGGCAATTGGGGGGCGCAGCGCTGCTCATGGCGGTGCTTCTTGTTTCAGGTGTGTTTGCGCACGCGGCGCAGGGTGTCGCGAGAAAGGATGCGCCGGCACCGGGGGCCTCGACTGTCCAGATCGAAGCCTTCGTCCGCGAAGGGTGTCCGCACTGCGCCAAGGCCGAGGAATTCCTGGCGCAGCTCGGCAAGGAGCGGCCGGGGCTGCGGATCGTCATACGCGATGTGCAGAAGGAGCCCGCAGCACTCGAACGACTGAAAGAGCTTGCCCGCGCACAACGGGGTGCCGGGGCGAGGGTTCCGGCGGTCTATGTCGGCGGGCAGTTGATCGTCGGCTATTCGGAGTCAGCGCACACCGATCGCATGATCCGGGCGGCACTCGGCGGGGGTGGCGCGGCTGGGTCGGCGCCGCCGCATGAAGCCGGCACCTGCGATGCCGAGGAGAGCCTCGCCTGCCCGAAGACCGGTGGCGTCGGGACCGAAGTGGCCGCCCCGGCGGCGCCGGAGCAGTTCCAGCTCGAACTCTTCGGCCGCACCCTGACGCTGGACGACGTCGGGCTGCCGGCGTTCACGTTTGCGATGGGCCTGCTGGACGGCTTCAACCCCTGCTCGATGTGGGTCTTGTTGCTGATGATCTCGCTGCTGGCGCCGCTGAACGATCGCCGCCGCATGCTGGCGATCGCGGGAACCTTCGTGCTGATCCAGGGCATCGCCTATTTCCTGTTCATGGCGGCCTGGCTGAACCTGTTCCTGCTGATCGGGCTCTCGCGTGCGTCGCAATTGGTCATTGCCGCGATCGCCATCGTGGCCGGCCTCATCAACGTGAAGGACTTCATGGCCTTCAAGGTCGGCATCTCGTTGTCGATTCCGGAGAAGGCCAAGCCGGGCATCTACAGCCGCATGCGCAGCATCCTGCATGCCGAGAGCCTCAGGGCGGCCATCATCGGCGCGATCGTGCTGGCCTTATTGGTACAGATCGTCGAGTTCCTGTGCACCTCCGGCTTCCCGGCGCTCTTCACGCGCATCCTGACGCTGCGCGAACTGGATACCGCAAGCTACTACGGGTACCTGCTGCTCTACATCGCGGCCTACATGATCGACGACATCGTCATCCTCGGCATCGGCGTGACGATGCTCAGCCGCCACCGCCTGCAGGAACGCGAAGGACGGGTACTCAAGCTCATCAGCGGCCTCGTCATGATCGGTCTCGGCCTTTACCTGGTATTCGACGCCTGATCGCATGCCGCATCCCTGCGATGCGTTGCGCCGACGAACCCGGCGGCGACCCGATAAGCTCGCAGCATGACGGGGACGATGGTGTTGAGCCGCGTCGACGTGATCGTCGATGTGGTCTGTCCGTGGTGCTACATCGGCAAGCGCCGGCTCGAGGCCGCGCTTGCCGCACGCGCTGAACGCGACCTGCCGCGTTTGACGTGGATGCCGTTTCAGCTCAAGCCCGATGTTCCGATGGGCGGCATCGACCGGCGCAGTTACCTCGAGGGCAAGTTCGGGGGCGCGGCCGGCGTGCAGCAGTTCTACGACCGCGTTTCCGAGGTGGGACGCGAGGTCGGCATCTTCTTCAACTTCGAGCGCATCGAGAGGCAGCCGAATACGCTCGACGCGCACTGCCTGGTCGCGTGGGCCCAGGCCATGAGTCCGGTGGCCGCCTCCAATCTGGTCGAGAAGCTGTTTCGCGGCTACTTCGTGGAGGGCGTTGACATCGGCGATCGCCAGGAACTTGCGCGGCTCGCCGCCGCCGCGGGTCTCGATGCCTATCGTGCGGCGGCGTGGCTTATCGCGGGCAACGGACGCGACGGTGTGATGGTGGCGGACGAGCGCGCGCGCCGACTAGGGATCGCGGGAGTGCCGCTGTTCATCTTCAACCGGCGCGTCATGATCTCCGGCGCACAGCCGACTTCCGCACTGATCGAGGCGATGGCTCAGGCAGCGCACGCCGAGTAGGACGAAAGCTCGGCGACTCCCGGGCGCGCCTCGCCGGTGGCCGGCTGGAGTACAGCTCGCCGCGACGCCGTTGCAGCGAGGGTGCATGCGGCGAGTCGCTCCGGTACGCTTCGGCCCCCGCCGGGTACACACCGGCGCCGTCAGCCGATCGTGAAACTCACCGCCCTTCCCCTGCCGTTCGCCTGGCTGCGGCGTTTCGCGCTCGCGCCGGACGACCTGCTGCGCGATTTGACGTACCGCCGGCTGTGGACGTCGATCTTCATCAGTTCGTTCGGCGGGCAGGTGACGATGCTCGCGCTGCCACTGACCGCGGCGGTCTTGTTGCACGCCACGCCGACGCAAATGGGTGTGCTGACGGCCATGGAAACACTGCCGTTCGTGCTCTTCTCGCTGCCCTCGGGCGTCTATCTCGATCGCATTCGCAAGCTTCCGGTCTATGTGTGGGGCGAACTGCTACTCGCCGTGTTCGTGGCTAGCGTGCCGCTGGCGTGGTGGACAGGCTGGCTGTCGATGGCGTTGCTCTACTTCGTCGGTTTCGCGATCGGAACGGTCTACACGATCGCGGGCAGCGCGGCGCAGATCGTGCTGACGCAGATCGTGCCGCGCGAGCGATTGGTCGAGGCCCATGCGAAGAACGCGCTGGCGAGTTCCTCGGCAGAAGTGGCCGGTCCGGGACTCGCGGGTGCGCTAATCAAGCTGGTGGGGGCCCCGTTCGCGCTGTTGGCCGACGCCGTGCTGCTGACGGTGTCCGCGCTGATCCTGCGGGGCATTCGTGTCACCGAAGGGCCACGGCATGCGGCGGGTGAATTCTGGCCGGCGCTGCGGGCCGGCATGCGCTTCGTCGTCGGTCACCGGCTGCTGATGACGATGGCGTTGATCGTCGGCGGGTGGCAGATGTGCCACCAGGCTGCGCTGGTGGTGCAGATCCTGTTCGCGACTCGTACGCTGGGCCTCAGCGAAGGAGGCGTAGGCCTGTCCTATGTCGCGCTCGGCCTCGGGACGATCGTCACCAGCACGGTCGGCAACCGTATCTCCAGGCGCTTCGGCCCCGGGCCCACGCTGGTCATGGGGTTCGTCGTTTGCGGCATGGGCTGGCTCCTCGGTGCCGCTGCGCCAGCGTCATCGCTCGGCATCGCGATGTTCGGTCTGATGCTGATGCTGTTTGGTGTCGGCGCCGTGCTGATCTTCATCACTTTCCTGGCGCTGCGCCAGGCGGTGACGCCGCCGCACCTGCTGGGGCGCATGACGAGCACGATGCGCTGGCTGATCCTGCTGCCCGCCGGGCCTGGCGCGCTGCTCGGCGGGTGGCTGGGCGAGCATGCCGGACTGCGGGCATCGCTGGCGTTCGCCGGTGTCACGGTCCTCCTGCTCGCGTGGGTCGCCTGGCGCCAGCCCATCATTCGCGACACGCGCACCTTGCCGACTCTGCAAGAGCATCCGGCCGACGCTGCGTCACCGGCCACCCGTGAGCCGGCCTGATCCGCCGGTCGTCTTCGCCGGTCGCGAACGAGGGGCATTCGCGCCGCGGCGAGCAGACTCCGTCGGAAGTCCCTGCAGCCGATGCCTGGCGCCGGTAGCGTTGGCGCCGGGCTTTTCAAACGGGAGAGGACGACGATGCGAACGGCAACGGTCGTTGTCTTGCTGGCGACGCAACTGATGACGCTGAACGCCACCGGCGCGGACCGCGCCGCCGAGCTCGCGGAGGTGGTTGCAGCCGAGCGCACCTTCGCGGCACGCGCGCAGGTCGTCAACGCCCGGCAGGCATTTGCCGAATTCTTCGCGCCCGATGCGATGCTGTTTGCGCCGTTTGCAGCGCCGGCCTTTCCGAGCCTGCGCGAATCACCCGACTGGTCGGTGAACATCCAGTGGCGTCCGGTGGCGGCCGCCGTTTCCGGCGCGGGCGACATGGGATACACGACCGGCCCGTCGGAGTACCGACGTTCGCCTGCCGGGCCGCCGGTCGGCTACGGGCACTACACCTCGGTGTGGCAACGGCAGCCGGATGGCCGGTTTCTGGTTCGGATCGACATCGGCATCGATCACACGGCCCCGGAAGCGCGCGTACCGGACTGGTCGCCAGCCACGCTGCCGCCACCGAGCGCGCCCGTTCTCGACGCCGTTGCGCGCAGCGCCGCCGCGCGCGAACTGCAGGAAATCGATGCCCGGCTGGGTGCATCCTCGCGCAGTGGCGCGCCGCTTGCGCTGTCATCGGTGCTCGTCGACGAGGTTCGCTGGCATCGCAGTGGCCGGCTCCCCGTGGTCGGGCGCGCCGAAGTGCTGGCGGCCAGCGAGGCGAGTGGCGATGCGATTGGCTGGGTGCCTGAGCAGACCATCGTCGCGGCGTCCGGGGACCTCGGTTACGCGTATGGACGTGGACGCTGGCGACGCACCGGTGGGCCGGAGGAAGGGGACCTGGCGTACCTCAACATCTGGCAGCGCCGCGACGGTGCCTGGCGCCTGCTGGTGCACGTCTCTCGTCCCGTGGACCCGCGCTAGGTGGGCCGCGTGACCGTTTGCTAGGCGGCGCTCGTCTGCGGGGCAGGCGCAGTGACAGTGGGCATCCGCGAGATGACGCAGTCGCGACCGTTGGCCTTGGCTGCGTAAAGGGCATCGTCGGCCCGGCGGAGCAAATGGGTGACGGTATCGCCCGGCGCCGCGATAGTGAGGCCGATGCTGATCGTGACACTTCCTCCCGGGACGTGGCGCGCCAAATCGAGCGAACGCACGCTCGAAAGCAGGCGCTCGGCGAGTCGGCGGGCCGCCATCTCGCTGGCTTCGGGGGAGGCGATCAGGAATTCCTCCCCGCCGAGTCGTCCCAGTTCGATGGGCTCGTGCGCGACGGTGCGCAACGCTGCCGACACGGCGCGCAGGATGTCGTCGCCGACGAGGTGTCCGTGCTGGTCATTGATCGTCTTGAAATGGTCGATGTCGACGATCAGCACCGAGCATCCGTTGCCGGCCGCGAGCAAACTGCCCAGCCTTGACAGCACCTGGCGTCGGTTCGGCACGCCCGTCAGTTCGTCGGTCATCGCCAGCGTGCGCATGGCCAGGCTGGTGCGACGGCTGCGCCAGGCCAGCGTGGCAAGGACGACGGCCAGCGCGACGACCAGCACGATCACCGCTTCCTGCAGCCGCGTTGCGCGCTTTTCCTGGTTCAGCGCGTGCATCGTCGCGCTCTGCTGCTTCTGCAACAGGGCGTTCTCCTTGTCCTTCGCAGAAGTCAGACTTGCGTAGCGCTGGTCGAGCTGGCGCTGCTGCAGCGCCTCGTTCGCGGTCTGGAACTGGACATGCTGTTCATAGGCGCCTTGCCAGTTACCGGTGGCCGCGAGGGCGCGCGCCAGTTCCGCCCGCGTGGCCGCGATATCGCCGACGGAGTCCGCTTTATCGAAGACTTCAAGCGCGCCCCGCAGCGTTTCGATGCTGTCGAGCGGTCGCTGCAGCCCGCGCAGTGCGATGCCCCGTTGCAGCAGGATCTGTGCGCGCAGCAACTCGTCGGTCGTCTCACCTTGTTGCCGTGCGGCCCGGTCGAGCAGTGAAAGCACATCGAGATGGTTGCCGCGTGCGTTCTGCACCTGAGCCAGGCCGCGCAACGCGTAGGCCTCACCGCGCACATAGCCGATCTGGCGGCTGAGCCTCAGCACCTCGTTGAACGAGTGCTCGGCCGCGTTCCAGTCCTTCAGCTTCTCGAGCACGCGGCCGAGGTTGTAGCGGGTCACGACCTCGTCGCGCGTCAGCCCCTCTGCACGCTGGATCTGCAGCGAGGCTTCGAAGTAGTCCCGCGCTTGCTGGTAGTCGCCGACTCGGCTGTATAGCCCGGCGATGCCGTTGATCGTGTTGCGCACCTGCTGCGGCAGCTTCAGCTCTTCGTAAATCGCCTGCGCGCGCTGCAGGTCGGCCAAGCCAGCCGCAAAGGCGCCCTGCATTCCGCCCAGGTAGCCGCGAAGGAACAGGGCATCGGCCAGCAGTTCTCGCTCGCCGTGAGCCTCGGCGGTCGCGACGGCCTCCTGGTACAGCGCTGCCGCCCGGCCGGTGTCGTTGGCGAACTCGTTGATCTCGCCCTCACAATTGGCGATGCGCGCGCGCAGTCCGGGACGGCGGGCTTGTGGCAGAAGTTGCCGCGCCTGCTCGATATGGGCGAGCGCTGCGGTACGGTCACGCTCCGAGTGGTAGTCGCACAGCAGCGAATGCGCGCGGATCTGTTGATCGGGGTCCGGCTGTGCCACCAGCTGGCGCAACGCCTCTTCGGCGTGGCGCCGCGAGGACTCCGGGTCGACCCGCGCCTCGGCCTGCGCCCGATCGAGCAGCACGTCCGACGACGCGGCCGCCGCGGCGGTAGCCACTGCGCCGAGCACGAACAGGGTGAAGAGTCGGAACAAGGGGCGACCACACGAAGAATGCCGAGTCGGGCATTGTGCCAAGACCGTCACAGGCGCTGAATCCGCCGATAGGCCCGCATCCATGGCATTGTTCGTCGCATTCGCGGGATTCCCGTCGTGTCGTGTTGCGCAAGTGCGCGCGCCGGGGCCGGGAGATCCAGACTTGAGGGCGAGAATCGGAATCGAGCGGCTTAAGCTCGCGTCCTGACCAACTGCAGGTCCTTGCCACGGGCGAGGTCCGGATCCTGGGAGACACGCTGTGAATCAGAAAGTGGCGTTGATCACCGGCGCAGGCAGCGGCATCGGCCGGGCAGTGGCCATCGGGTTCCTGCAGGCGGGCTATACGGTGGCGCTGGCGGGCCGGCGGGCCGAGGCGTTGCAGGAGACGGTGGCACTTTCAGGGGTCGACCGCGCCCGCGCGCTGGTCGTCCCGACCGATGTCAGCCGGCCCGACGGGGTGCGGGCGCTGTTCGACCGCGTTGTCGCCGAGGGTGGGCGGCTCGACGTGCTGTTCAACAACGCCGGCAGCGGCGCGCCGCCGATTCCACTGGACGAACTGACGCCCGCTCAGTGGCAGAGCGTCGTCGACGTCAACCTCACCGGTGTCTTCCTGTGCCTCCAACAGGCCTTTCGCGTTATGAAGGCGCAGAACCCCCGCGGTGGCCGCATCATCAACAACGGATCGATCTCGGCGCATGCGCCGCGGCCCAATTCGGCGCCATACACCGCCACCAAGCACGCCGTCACCGGACTGACGAAGTCAGCCGCGCTCGACGGGCGTGAGTTCGACATTGCGGTCGGGCAAATCGACATCGGCAATGCGGCCACGCCGATGACCGAGCGCATGCCGCAGGGTGTGTTGCAACCCTATGGCCAGATCGCGGCCGAGCCGGTCATGGATGTCAGGGTCGTGGCCGATGCCGTTCTGCACATGGCTGCGCTGCCGCTCGACGCCAACGTCCTCTTCATGACCGTGATGGCCACCAAGATGCCGTTTGTCGGGCGCGGCTGATGGTCGCTGTCATGCAGCGGTCGGGTTGCGCTCCGCGCCGCGTCGCGGCGGGTCGCCGAAGGCCCTGACCCTCAGGTTGCCGCACGGGTCAAGCAAGAACATCGTCGCACCAGGCTCGCGGCGCTCGCCCGCGCGGCGCGCAGACTGGATCAGGCGCCGATGTTCCTTGTCTACTTCGCGAAGAGCGGAGTCGGGTGGGCGGCCTTGAACTCGAGGGCGTTGCCGCACGGGTCCGGAAAGAACATCGTCGCGCCGGGCTCGCTAGCCTCGCCGGCGCGTTGCGCAGTATTGGTCAGGCGCCGATGTTCTTTGTCTACTTCGCGAAGAGCCGCGCCGGGTCGGCGAACGCCTTGAACTCGAGGGCGTTGCCGCACGGGTCCAGAAAGAACATCGTCGCCTGTTCACCCACTTCGCCCTTGAAGCGGATGTGGGGTTCGATGATGAACTTCATGCCTTCGGTGCGCAGGCGCGCTGCCAGGGCGTTCCACTCGTCCATCGACAGCACGACGCCGAAGTGGCGCACGGGCACGTCGTCGCCGTCTACGGCGCTGGTGCGGCGGTGTCCGGCTTCCTCGGGCGCGAGGTGAGCGACGATCTGATGGCCGTAGAGATTGAAGTCGACCCACGCGTCGCTCGAGCGGCCTTCGGGGCAGCCGAGGAGGTCGCCGTAAAACGCTCTCGCCTTGGAAAGTGAAGTGACCGGGAATGCCAGGTGGAACGGGTGCAATGTGCTCATGACATCGTCCTCGCGGGTAGCCCCGTATTGTCGCAGCAATGGCCGCACGCCTGAGGCGGGCTGGACGGCTACGCACGACTTCGGCAAGATGCGTGCATATGCACGCAAATGCGATCGGCCCGGCTGGCAGCGGAGCCTGCACATGCCACAGGGTACGCAGCCTGGCGCGGCGGCTGACGGCACTCTACGACGCTGCGCTGGCCGAGCACGGCCTGACCGTGACGCAGTACGCCGCGCTCGTCACGCTCGCGCGGTCGGCAGCGCCGGTCCCGGTCGCCGAACTCGCGCGCCGGTTGCAGATGGACCGCACCACGACCTCCCGCTTGGTCGGTCCGCTGGAAGCGGCGGGTCTGCTGGCGCGGGCGAAGGCGGGCAAGGAGCGAGGTGACGCGCGCTCGCGGCCGCTGCATGTCACGACCAAAGGCCGCCGCCGGCTCGACGCCGCGGTGCCGGCGTGGCGCGCAGCACAAAGTGAGGTCAATGCCATCCTCGGCGAGCGCCTGCGCGCCAGCCTTGATCGTGATGCCGAAGCCGCCTGCGGCGCGCTCGCGGCGGCGACCCATGAACCGATGGAGGTCGTGTGACACCGACTGGGCAACGCGGATGGTGGGGCCTGATCCTGATCGCGGCAGCACTGCTGATGATCACGAACGGCGCGCGCCAGTCGCTGGGGCTCTTCGTCTCGCCGATCAACACGACGACGGGCCTGGGCATCGTCACGATCAGCTTTGCGCTCGGAATCAGCCAGTTCGTTTGGGGCGCCGTGCAGCCGATCGCTGGGGCTTTCGCCGATCGCTACGGACCGGGTCGCGTGCTCGCGGCCGGCATCGTCGTCCTCGCCATTGGCACGGCATTGACGCCACTGGTCTCGAGCGGACTGGGACTCGTCCTCACGCTGGGGCTGCTGGCGGCGGCCGGATCGGGCGCCGGCAGTTTCTCGGTGCTGCTCGGTGCCGCCGCCAAGCGAGTGCCGGCCGAGTCGCGGGGCACGGCGTCCGGCGTCATCAACGCCGGGGGTTCCTTCGGCCAGTTCGTCTTCGCACCCCTCGTACAGAAGTTGATTTCCGTGATGGGCTGGATGGGCACGATGTGGACGCTGGCGGCGATCTCGCTGCTGACCCTGCCGCTGGCGCGTGCGCTACGCGGCCAGCCGGCGGCGACCCATGCGCCGGCGATCGCCGGTGACCGCGGCCTTCGGCACACCGTGTGGAGTGCGCTCGGCGATCGCAGCTACCTGCTGCTGCACGCGGGCTTTTTCACCTGCGGCTTTCACATCGCGTTCCTGGTCACGCACCTGCCGGGCGAAGTCGCCCTGTGCGGCCTGCCGTCATCGGTCGCGAGCTGGTCGCTGGCGATAATCGGGCTCGCCAACATCGCGGGCAGCCTGCTGGCTGGCTTTTGGGTCAATCGTTTTCGCAGCAAGTACATCCTGTTCTGGATGTACCTCTCCCGCGCGCTGCTGGTGCTTGCTTACCTGGCCGCGCCCAAGAGCGCGCTGACGTTCTATCTCTTCGCGGTAGGGCTCGGCTTCACCTGGCTCGCCACCGTGCCACCGACGGCGGGCGTCGTGGCCAAGCTATTCGGTACGCGTTATCTCGCGACGCTCTTCGGGCTGACGTTGCTGTCGCACCAGATCGGAGCCTTCTTCGGCGCCTATCTGGGAGGCATCGCGATCAGCACGCAGGGCAGCTATCTCTGGATGTGGTACGCCGACGCGCTGCTGGCGCTAGCGGCAGCCTTAGTGAATTTGCCGATTCGCGAGGCGCCCGTGCAACGCCGCCCGGTCGTGGCGACATCGCCCTGAATCCCGAATTTCTACGGCCGCGCCGCCGGTGCGAGGCGCTTGCGCAACGCCTCGCAGGGATCGGGCCGATCGGCCGGTGCCGTTTTCAGCACCACGTCAAAGCGTCGTTGCAGGTCTTCGACGGCGACATCGACTTCCCCGGAATTCGCTTCCAGCAGACCGATGGCGATCACGTCCCGACGCTGCTCCGCAGTCAGCCAGTAGGGCACGCCCATGTCCTTGCGCACGTGGCCATTGCCAGTGAGCAGGACGACCCCGCGGGAAAGGTAGGGCTGCAAGGAACGCGCGAGCACGAGGTCGCGCGCGATCTGGGCGCGCGCCATTGGCGGCAGTGACTCCGCCGGCAGCAGATCGCAGTGGCCGCGCGCTACGGCACGCTCGTGGTCCGCAATGAAATCCGCAGGCAGGCGATCGAGGCCGAGCGCTGCCTGCTCCGTCGGATCGAACAACGCGCTCCAGCCCTGCGTGGAAACCTTGACCGCCTCCCGGCGCGAGAGATTGGCGGCTACGATCGGCAGGTCGAAGTCGAGGGCGAGCTGCACGAATGGCCGGTAGTGCTTCCAGTCCCAGTTGCGCGCGCCGGCAGCCTCGATGAGCGCATCGGCATTGCCGGGCTGTTCGCGCCGCACGCGGTCGATGTCCGCCTGCCGTTCACGGTCGAACTGTTCGAACGCGATTGCCGGACGTGCGCCAGCCTCGATACGCAGGCGCAGCGCTTCGACACGCAGCGCGTGCTGGGCGCCGTTGTCATGGACTTCGCCGAGCAGCACGGTGCGTCGCAGCGCCATCGCCGTGGCGAGGGCCTGCGGACTGGCTTCTATGGTGAGGCTGGCTGCCGACGGCAGCGCGCTGCCTATGAGCGCGGCGAGCAGCGCTGCGCGTTGAAGCCGTCTTGCGAAGGTGAGAGGCGGGAACACTTCGTCGGTCAGGTCATGGCGAGAGGCTGCTTGCGGCGCGGCGCCGGGAACAGGCGATCGATCGCCTCGACGTCCGCGGCGCTGAGTTCCAGTCGCGCGGCGTCCAGGTTTTCGCGCAGATGGTCTTCGCGCGCCGCCTTCGGAATTGCTATGACGTCCGGATGGCGCAGCACCCACGCGAGCGCGATTTGGGCCGCCGTCGCGCCGCGCGCTTGTGCAATGCGCGCGATTCCCCGGTCCGCGGCGAGCGTTCCCTGGTCGATCGGACAATAGGCCATCGTCGGCACTCCGCGTGCCCGCTGCCATGGCAGCAGGTCGAATTCGATGCCACGACGGCTCGCCGAGTAGTAGACCTGGTTCGCGGCACAGCGCCCGCCGGCCGGCACGCGCCACAGTTCGTCCATGTCGTCGACATCGAAGTTCGACACGCCCCAGTGTGCGATGCGCCCGCTGTCGCGCAACGCCTCGAAGCCGCCGATGGTCGCGGCAAGTGGATGGCGGCCGCGCCAGTGCAGCAGGTACAAATCGATGGCATCGAGCCGCAGGCGACGCCGGCTGCGGTCGCAGGCCTGGGCGACGCCGCTTGCGCTGGCGTTGTGCGGATAGACCTTGGAGACGACGAAGACCTCCTCGCGCCGCACGACACCGGCGGCGATCGCCTCGGCCAGGGCCTGTCCCACGACCTCCTCGGCTCCGCCCTCGCCGTACATCTCGGCGGTATCGATCAGCCGGTAGCCCATTTCGAGCGCGCGTCGTACCGCGGCGACCTCCGCGCTGCGCGCCTGTGCCGACTCACCGAGCCGCCAGGTGCCGAGGCCGAGCGCGGGAACCGTTGCAGCACAGCCGGGCAGGCGAACCGTGTTCATCGATCAGCGGCGGGAACGTGCCTGGGCTGCACCGCTCAGGCCGACGGCAGGCGCGGCAGCGGCTTGCCGCGTTCATCCTCGGCGATGCGCCGCAAGTACGTGGCGAACTCCGGATCCTCGCCCTTCAGCAGCTTCGGCAGCCGGTGATAGAAGTCGTCGCGCCGCACCCACTCGCGCATGAAGTCTTCCCACGAGTTCCAGCGGCGCCGCTGCAGCGGCGTCATGTGCTCGCTGTAGGCGGTCAGGTAGGCACGCTCGAACAGCGAGATCAGCATGTCGAACACGATCAGCATGCGCTCCTGCTGCTCGGCGCTCAGGTCCTGGGTGGCGAATTCACTGCGCAGGCGCAGGTCCGGGTTGTCGATGACGACCTTGAGGAAGTCGTTGTAAGCATTCGACAGCAGCTGATAGACCTCGTCTTCGTCCGTGGCGCGCTCCTTGCGCTGCTCGAAGAGGAACAGGAAGATCGCCAACGGCAGGCCGATGACGGTGACGACGTAGCTCGCCAGCTCCCAGGTCTGTGGATCAAACAAGCCGGTCTCCGCCTGGCTGGCAGTGGACGAGCCGAGCGGGGCAACGTTGCATGCTAGCCGCCGTACCGCCGCAGTTCGGCGAGGTCGAGGATGCGCACCCGTCCGTAAGCTACCTCGAGCAGTCCGGCCCGGGACAGCGTCTGCAATGCCTGGTTGACGCGCTGGCGCGAGACGCCGGACAGGTAACCGATCTCCTCCTGAGAGATCTCGATCTCTGCCCTGTGACCGGGGTACAGGTGCGGGTTGAACAGTTCCGACAGGCAGCGCGCCACGCGCGCGTCCGGTTCGAGAAGTCGCTCATACTCGACCATCGCGATGAACTGCCCGAGCCGTTCATTCAGCTGGGTCAGCAGGAAGCGGTTGAACGCGATGCTCGTGTTGATCAGATGGTCGAAGGTCTGCTGCGGCATCCAGGCCATACGTGTGTCGCGCAAGGCGACGACGTCGTACTTGCGCACCTCGTTCTTGAGCAGCGAACCTTCGCCGAACCAGCCGCCCGGCCCGACGCCGGTGAAGGTCGCCATCTTGCCGGTCATGGACACGACGTTGATCTTGACCAGGCCCTCGATGACGCCGGTCCAGGCGTCGACCAGCTCGCCCTTGCGCATGACGACCGACCCGCCGCTGAAGCGCCGCTCCTCGACTTCGGCCAGGACGCGCTCGCGCTCCACGGGCTGCAGGGCCTGCCACCAGGCACCGGCGGCCAACATGTCCGACAAGCGGAGTGGGTCAGGTTCAGACATCGGCGGTTTCCGAGATGGGTGCCATTGTGGCCGAAGACTGTCGTCCGGATGACAGCGGGCGTTCAGGATGCGTCCTACTGTTCGTTCGCGGCCAGGCGAGACAGAGGAAGTTGCAACGGGCCGCGGCGAGTGGGTTAAGCTAATTCGCTACGTGTCCGGTCGAGGCACGGCTAACAAGATTCAGGAGACAGCGCATCGTGGCGGACACCGTCACTGCCGACACCTTCCCTCGCCTTCTGCAGTTGCATGCCCAGCGGCGGCCGGGGGCGACTGCAATACGCGAGAAGGACCTCGGTATCTGGCAAGGCTGGAGCTGGATGCAGGTGCTGGCCGAGGTGCGCCAGATCGCGGCCGGACTTCACCAGGCCGGCTTCACCCGTGGCGAGCACCTGGCCATCATCGGTGAGAACCGCCCGCGCCTTTACTTCACGATGATCGCGGTGCAGTGCCTCGGCGGCATCCCGGTGCCGATGTACCAGGACGCGGTCGCGGCCGAAATGGCCTTCGTCTTCGACAACGCGGAAATCAAGTTTGCGGTCGTCGAGGACCAGGAGCAGGTCGACAAGCTGCTCGAGATCCGCGAGACGGTCCCGCACCTGAAGCGGATCATCTACGAAGACCCGCGGGGCCTGCGCAATTACGACCAGCCGGGCCTGGCGTCGTATGAACAGATTCGGGCGCTTGGCGAGCAGTTCCTCAAGGAGCATCCGACGCTGGTCGAGGACGAGATCAACAAGGGCGGCGCCAGCGACGTCGCTGCGATGTTTTACACGTCCGGCACGACCGCCAACCCCAAAGGCGTGGTGCTGGCCTACGGCAACCTGCTGGCGGCCGGGCGTGCCGGCGCCGACATGGAACGGCTGACGGATCGCGAGGAGGTGCTGGCGTACCTGCCGATGGCGTGGGTCGGTCAGAACATCTTCTCCTACACCCAGTGGCTGGTCTGCGGGTTCACGGTCAATTGCCCGGAGTCCGCGGCCACCGTGCAGGCGGATATGCGCGAGATCGGGCCGACCTACTACTTCGCGCCGCCCCGCGTGCTGGAAGGGCTGCTGACGCAGGTGATGATCCGCATGGAGGACGCCTCGGCGGTCAAGCGCCACATGTTCCATTACTTCATGGACGTGGCGCGGCGTGTCGGCGGGCTACTCCTCGACAAGCAGCCCGTGGGGCTCGGCGACCGGCTGCTCTACGGCCTGGGCGACTGGTTCGTGTATGCGCCCCTGCGCAATGCGCTGGGCATGAGCCGGATCCGTGTCGCTTACACGGCCGGCGAAGCGATCGGCCCGGATCTCTTCACTTTCTACCGCTCGCTCGGAATCAACCTCAAGCAACTCTACGGCTCGACGGAAACGTCGGTGTTCGTTTGCGTCCAACCCGACGGCGGCGTGAAGCCCGACACCGTGGGTCCACCGGTCTCGGGCGTCGAGATCCGCCTGACCGACGCCGGCGAGATCCTGATCCGTTCGCCGGGGCTGTTCCGCGAGTACTACAAGTCGCCGGATGCGACGCGCGAGTCGAAGGACGTCGAAGGCTGGTTCCACACCGGTGACGCGGGGTACTTCGATGCCGAGGGACACCTCAAAATCATCGATCGGGCCAAGGACGTCGGCAAGCTCGCCGACGGAACGCTCTTCGCGCCCAAATACCTCGAGAACAAGCTGAAGTTCTTCCCGACGATCAAGGAAGCCGTGGCGTTCGGCGATGGACGCGACATGGTCTGCGCCTTCGTCAACATCGACATGGAAGCCGTGGGCAACTGGGCCGAACGGCGCAACCTGCCGTATTCCGGATACACCGACCTGGCGTGCAAGCCGGAAGTGGTCGAACTAGTCCGCGAATCGGTCGAGAAGGTGAATGCGGACCTCGCGAACGATCCCAAACTGGCCAACGCCCAGATCCGCCGCTTCATCGTCCTGCACAAGGAACTCGATGCCGACGACGAGGAACTGACCCGCACGCGCAAGGTGCGGCGCCGTTTCATTCAGGACAAGTACAACGCGCTGGTCGATGCGATGTATTCGGGCCGGGATGAGCAGTACATCGACACGATGGTCAAGTTCGAGGATGGCCGCACCGGCCGGATCGCGGCCACGCTCAAGGTGCGCGACGCGAAGACCTTCGCAGCGATGGAAAAGGCGGCCTGACCCGATGAAGCCACGCGTCTGGGCCGCGATCGCTTGTCTCATTGTCGGCGTGCCGGTCGCTGCGTGGGGGCTCGCCAACGGTTCCATTCTGCTCGGGTTGTTCGGCCTTGCCCTCGTTCTGGTGTTCGTCTTCCTCGTGGTCGAAGCGATGAACCAGGCATCGAAGCCGAAGCACGAGATACCGAAGTCACCGAATGCGGCGTGGAACATGAAGGATGCACCCACGGAAGCGCCGCCCGATCATCGCCGCGGAGGTTCGCTATGAGCCGCCGCAACCTGGGCGAAGTGTTGCTGCAGGTCGATGACGTCTGGCTGTCGTTCGGCGGCGTCAAGGCGATCCAGGGCGTCTCGTTCGATGTGCGCGAGCACGAGATCCGCGCCATCATCGGCCCCAATGGCGCCGGCAAGAGTTCGATGCTGAATGTGATCAACGGCGTCTACCACCCGCAGCAGGGGCGCATCACTTTCCGCGGCAAGGTGCGCACGTCGATGGATCCGCACGACGCCGCCGCGCAGGGTTTCGGCCGCACGTTCCAGAGCCTTGCACTTTTCAAGGGCATGAGCGTGCTCGACAACATCATGACGGGCCGCAACCTGCGCATGCGCACCGGTATCCTGGCGCAGGCCGTGCACCTCGGCTTTGCCCGCCGCGAGGAACTGCGCCACCGCGAGTTCGTCGAGCACATCGTCGACTTCCTCGAGATCCAGGCCTACCGCAAGACCCCTGTCGGGCGACTGCCGTACGGCCTGCAGAAGCGGGTCGATCTGGCGCGCGCGCTGGCAATGGAGCCCAAGATCCTCCTGCTCGACGAGCCAATGGCCGGCATGAATCTCGAGGAAAAGCAGGACATGTCGCGTTTCGTGCTCGACGTCAACGAAGAGTTCGGCACGACCATCGTCCTCATCGAGCACGACATGGGTGTCGTGATGGACATCTCGGACCGCGTCGTCGTGCTCGACTACGGGCGCAAGATCGGCGACGGGACGCCGGACGAAGTCCGGAGCAGCGAGCAGGTCATCGCCGCCTATCTCGGCGTGGCGCACTGAGGCTGATATGGACCAGGCGTTGCGATCCCTGCAGAAAAACTGGCCCGTGGTGTTGATGCTGGTCGCGATGGCGGTCGGCGCCGCCGGCCCGCTCGCGTTCGGCATGACCACGCCAGGCTTCTACGTCGAGGTCATGCTGGGCGGGCTGATGTCGGGCGTCATGTACTCGCTGGTGGCGCTCGGCTTCGTGCTGATCTTCAAGGCCTCGGGTGTGTTCAACTTTGCGCAGGGCGCCATGGTGCTGTTTGCGGCGTTGTCGGTCGCACGGATCGCCGAGGTCGTGCCGCTGCCGGTCGCCTTCGTCGCCACGATCGGCATCATGGCGGTGCTGGCGTGGCTGATCGAGCGCCTGGTGCTGCGTCATCTCGTCAACCAGGACGCGGTCGTGCTGCTAATGGCCACGCTGGGCATCTCCTATTTCCTCGACGGCTTCGGGCAGACAATCTGGGGCAGCGACATCTACAAGATCGACACCGGCCTGCCCAAGACGCCGGTGATGGTGGCCGAGTCGATCTTCGACGGCGGGATCCTGGTCAATACCGAGGACCTCGTGGCGGCGGCGATCGCGGCCCTGCTCGTGTTGGCGCTCGCGCTCTTCTTCCAGAAGACGCCGACCGGCCGTGCGTTGCGCGCGGTGGCCGACGATCACCAGGCGGCGCAGTCGATCGGCATTCCCCTGAACCGGATCTGGGTGATCGTGTGGAGCGTCGCGGGCTTCGTGGCACTGGTGGCGGGGGTGATCTGGGGTTCCAAGCTCGGCGTGCAGTTCTCGCTGTCACTGATCGCGCTCAAGGCGCTGCCAGTGGTCATACTCGGCGGGTTCACCTCCGTGCCCGGGGCCATCTTAGGCGGGCTCATGATCGGTGTCGGCGAGAAGTTCGCCGAGGTATTCCTCGGTCCGATCCTGGTCAAGCAGTTCGACCTTGCCGGCGGCGGCATCGAAAACTGGTTCGCCTATGTGCTGGCGCTGCTCTTCCTGCTGGTCCGGCCGGAAGGCCTGTTCGGCGAGAAGCACATCGACCGCGTGTAACGCCTGACGAGACAACCGCGCCATGCTCTACCGCGAAAACGGCCAGTTCAAGGTCTCCTACAGCGAGGACCAGCAGATCCTGCCGATCGTGCAGGACCGCTGGTTCATGCTGGCACTGCTCGCGTTCGCCTTTCTCGTGATGCCGGCGATCGGAACCGACTACCTGTTCCTGTCGCTGGTGATCCCGTTCCTGATCCTCGCGATCGCGGCGATCGGCCTGAACATCCTGGTCGGCTACTGCGGCCAGATCTCGCTGGGTACCGCCGCCTTCATGGCGGTCGGTGCCTACGCGGCCTACAACTTCGTCATCCGCGTCCCGTCGCTCAACTTCCTGGTCGTGCTGATCCTCTCCGGCGGCATCGCGGCACTGGTCGGCATTCTGTTCGGCATCCCCAGTTTGCGCATCAAGGGCCTGTATCTGGCGGTGGCGACACTGGCGGCTCAGTTCTTCGTCGACTGGATGTTCGCGCGGGTCAAGTGGTTCACCAACTACTCGTCCTCGGGATCGGTTTCGACTCCGCCAATCGAGATGTTCGGGTGGTCGATGGAGTCGCCAGTCCAGAAGTATCTCTTCGTCCTGACTGTGGCGGTCGTGATGACACTGGCCGCCAAGAACCTCGTGCGCGGACACATCGGGCGCAGCTGGATGGCGATCCGCGACATGGACGTGGCAGCCGAGGTCATCGGCATCCGGCCTCTTTACGCGAAGCTGTCGGCGTTCGCGGTCAGTTCGTTCTATGCCGGCGTGGCCGGCGCCCTGTGGGGGTTCATCCGGCTTGGCGCCTGGGAGCCGCTGGCGTTCAATGTGAACCTTTCTTTGAACCTGCTGTTCATGATCATCATCGGTGGGATGGGATCGCTGCTAGGCTCGTACTTCGGTGCCGCTTTCATCGTCATGCTGCCGATCCTTCTGAACCAGGTTCCCGGCGCCATCGGCATCGAGATGTCGACCGCGTTCGCATCGCACCTGGAGGCGATGATCTTTGGCAGCCTGATCATTTTCTTCCTGATCGTCGAGCCGCATGGCCTCGCGCGGCTCTGGGCGATCGGCAAGGAGAAGCTGAGACTATGGCCGTTCCCGCACTGAGGTCCACGGAGAAGCGGCGCAACAAGAAAATGCTGGACCCTTTTTTACGCATGGAGACAAAGATGGCAACGTTTTTGAAGTCACGGGTCGCCGCCATGGCGGTGGCCGGGTTCGCGGCGGCGGCCTCTCTTGGCCTGCCCGCTACGTCGGATGCTCAGCAAAAGGCGGCGGCCCCTGCGGCGGGCAAGGGCGAGCAGTTCGTCCCGGTGCTCGTGTACCGCACCGGCGCGTACGCGCCGAACGGCACACCCTGGGCCAACGGTTTCGTGGACTACCTGAAACTGGTGAACGCGCAGGGTGGGATCAACGGCGTGAAGCTCACCTGGGAAGAGTGCGAGACCGGCTACGCGACCGACCGCGGCGTCGAGTGCTACGAGCGCCTCAAGACCAAGCCCTTCGTCTCCGGTTTCCAACCGCTGTCGACGGGCATCACGTTCGCACTGACCGACAAGGCGCCAACGGACAAGATACCGTTGATCACAGCCGGCTATGGACGCTCGGAATCGGTCGAAGGCGAGGCGTTCCCCTGGAACTTTCCGCTGATGGGCACGTACTGGGACGCGGCCGATGTTCTGGTCCAGCATGTCGGCAAACTGAACGGCGGCACCGACAAGCTCAAGGGCAAGAAGATTGCGCTGGTCTATCACGACTCGCCCTTCGGCAAGGAGCCGATTGCGCTGCTGCAGGAGCGCGCCAAGCTGCATGGCTTCGAACTGATGACGATCCCGGTCACGCATCCGGGCGTCGAGCAGAAGGCCGCCTGGCTGCAGATCCGCCAGAACCGTCCGGACTATGTTTTCCTGTGGGGCTGGGGCGTGATGAACTCCACGGCACTGCGAGAGGCCGTGGCGACCGGATACCCGCGTGACAAGATGTACGGCGTGTGGTGGGCGGCTGCCGAGCCCGACGTTCTGCCGGTCGGAGCCGATGCCAAGGGCTACAACGGCCTGGCGTTGCAGCACGGAGCGGGTCGCGCCAAGGTGCACAACGACATCCTCGCCGCGTTGCACGCCAAGGGACAGGGCACGGGGCCGCAGGAGGAAGTCGGCACGGTGCTGTACACGCGCGGCATGATCAGCTCGATGCTGCAGGTCGAAGGCATACGCCAGGCTCAGCTGCGCTACGGGAACAAGCCGCTGACGGGCGAACAGATCCGCTACGGACTGGAGAACCTGAACCTCGATGCCAAGCGCCTGGAAGCGCTTGGGCTGTCCGGGGTGATGAAGCCGCTAGCGACGAACTGTCGCGACCACGCCGGCGCTCGCTCGGCACGTATCCAGCAGTGGGACGGCACCAAGTGGGTGTTTACGTCAGACTTCTACGAAGCCGACAACCAGATCATCAAGCCGATGATCAAGGCGGCAGCGCAGCGCTACGTCGCCGACAAGAAACTGACGATGCGCAGTTGCGCGGACGAGATCGCCGCGGCTGCCAAGGCCTCGACCCCTGCGGCAGCGCCGGCCGCGGTCAAGTCGGCTCCGGCGAAGAAGTAGTCATACAGCCACACAGTCGGCCGCTTCAAGCGGCCGGCTGTGCGAAGCGCTTACGACGCGAGCGCTTCGCACAGCGACAACGGAGTTCACGGTGACGGCACCGCTGCTCAACGTCAACGGCATTGAGGTCATCTACAACCATGTGATCCTCGTGCTGAAAGGGGTCTCATTGACCGTGCACGAAGGCGGCATCGTCGCGCTGCTCGGTGCCAACGGTGCCGGCAAGACGACGACGCTGCGTGCCGTGTCGAACCTGCTGCAAGGCGAGCGCGGTGAAGTTACCAAGGGCTCAATCGAATATCTCGGCGAGAAGATCGAGCGGCTCACGGCCTACGATCTGGTCAAGCGCGGCGTCGTGCAGGTCATGGAAGGGCGCCGCTGCTTTGCGCACCTGACGGTCGAGGAGAACCTGCTTTCGGGCGCCTACTCGCGCGGCGCGTCGGGCCGCGGCAACACGCGCGCGGACGTCACGGCCGACCTGGAAAAGGTCTACGCCTATTTCCCCCGACTGAAGCAGCGGCGCGGCAGCCAGTCGGGCTACACCTCCGGCGGTGAACAGCAGATGACCGCGATCGGGCGCGCATTGATGGCCCGGCCGTCGATGATCCTGCTCGACGAACCGTCGATGGGGCTGGCGCCTCAGGTGGTCGAGGAGATCTTTGCCATCGTGCAGGACCTCAACAAGAAGGAACGCGTGTCGTTCCTGCTGGCCGAGCAGAATACAAACATTGCATTGCGTTTCGCCGATTACGGCTACATCCTCGAAAATGGCCGCGTGGTCATGGACGGCGATGCCAAGTCATTGCGTGAGAACGAGGACGTGAAGGAGTTTTACCTCGGCGTTTCCAAGGCTGGCCGCAAGAGCTTCCGGGAAACCAAGTTCTACAAACGAAGGAAGCGCTGGTTGGCCTGACGCCGCGAGCGCAACGGTTTTTCCGCGCATGCACGCGCGGGGGGGTTTTCGTCAGCGCGCGCGGGTTGGCGAAAGCGGTGTAGGGACCGCGCATCAAACTAGGAGCGTAGATGGCCACAAAGAAAGCGGCGAAGAAGAAAGCCCGCCGTACCGTGATGTACAGCACTGGGGGCAAGAAGCTTTACGCGGTGCGCGATGCCAGCGGCAAGTTCAAGGACATCCAGCAGTACTCGCGTGCCCACGCCATGGACATCAAGAAGGGCAGCTCCGCAGAGACCAAGGCAGCTGCCAAGAAAGCCGCCAAGAAGACAGCCAAGAAGGTGGCAACGGCCAAGAAGGTGGCAACGGCCAAGAAGCCCGTGGCAAAGAAGGTGAGCAAGCGCACGACGACCGCGAAGAAGACTGCGGGTGGGTTCGTCAAGAGCCTAAAGCGCGCTCTGAAGAAGGTGACCGGTTAGAGAGCCGGAGCCAGGGGAGCGGGCGACGGGCCTGAGGCGAGGAGCCTCGCCTCGGAGCCCGCTCACGACACGCAGATGCGCCTTGTTGCATCGCCTGCAACCCTCGCGGCCCTTGGCATCGTGCTGCTGATGCTTGTCTCGTGCAGGCCGTCTGCGGCGCCCGACTCGCCTGAAGTGCGACCGTCGCACGAGGGGCCGGCGACGCCATTGCCGACTCGCGAGACGACGATTGATCCCGTCACGCGGAAGCTCGACGCTGCGCAGCTCGAGGCGGAGCGTCGGCGCTCCGAAATCGACCAGGCCGGAAAGTAGCGCCGCGCTTTTCTCGCGAGGAACCCCATGCCGCAGCACTTCGACAGTCGCGAGACTCGCGATCCCCGTCAGCGCGAACTCGACCTGATGGGGCATCTGCCGGGATTGGTCGCCAATGCGCTGAAGGCGCCCGGGTGGCGCCAGCATCTCGGTGCCATCGATCCTGCAGAGATTGCGACCCGCGCCGCACTGGCACGCCTGCCGGTGCTGAGAAAGTCGGAACTGCCGGCACGGCAGAAGGCTGAGCCGCCCTTCGGCGGTTTCATCGCCGATCCGGTCGAACGATTTGGACGGCTCTTCACCTCGCCCGGGCCGATTTACGAACCCGAAGGACGTCATGACGACGCCTGGCGCGCAGCACGCGGGCTCTATGCCGCCGGCATGCGCTCCGGGCACGTGGTGTTGAACACGTTCTCGTACCACCTGACGCCGGGCGGATTCATCCTCGACGGCGGCGCACGTGCAGTCGGTTGCGCGGTCATTCCAGCCGGCCCCGGCAACACCGAGCAGCAACTCGACTTGATCGAACACCTGCGGCCGACGGCCTACATCGGCACGCCGGACTTCCTGAAAATCCTGCTCGACTCGGCCGCGGCGGCGCAGCGCGACGTTTCCTCGCTCAAGCGTGCCGCGGTTTCCGGGGCTGCATTCCCGCCTTCTCTGCAGGCGGAGATCAAAGCGCGTGGCATCGATGCCTATCAGCTCTATGCCACGGCCGATCTCGGTGTCGTTGCCTATGAGACATCCGCGCGCGAGGGCATGGTGGTCAACGAGGATGTGCTGGTGGAGATCGTTCGGCCCGGCACCGGCGAGCCAGTACCGGAGGGCGAGGTCGGGGAGGTGGTCGTGACTTCGTTCGACCCGCACCACCCATGGATCCGCCTGGCGCTCGGCGACCTCTCCGCGATCCTGCCCGGCGTGTCTCCGTGTGGGCGCACGAATGCCCGCATCCGCGGCTGGATGGGTCGCGCGGATCAGACGACCAAGGTGAAGGGCATGTTCGTGCGGCCCGAGCAGGTTGCCGAGATCGGTCGCCGGCATCCCGGCGTGGGTCGCCTTCGACTGGTCGTCGTCCGTGCCGGCGAGAGCGACGCCATGATCCTGAAGGTCGAATCGGCGGCCCGGGAGCCGGCGTTGGGCGATCGGATCCAGGAGTCGTTGCGCACCGTGACCAAGCTCGGCGGAACCGTCGAACTCGTCGCGCCGGGGTCGCTGCCCAACGACGGCAAGGTCATCGACGATGCGCGCGGGCAGTAGGCGCGGTCACTCTGCGCTGTAGAAATGCGAACGGCGCCCGCAGGCGCCGCCGTACGGTGGTAGGAGGACTCAGCGGCGCCGGCTCGCGGCGCCGGCCTTCTTGGCGGCGGTCTTCTTCGGTGCGGCGCGCGAGGCCGCGGGCCGGGAGGCAGCACGCGAGACCGCTCGTTTGGCAGGCCGTGCCGCCGAGGCGGATTTCGCTCGGACTGCCTTTGGCTTGGTGGCCACGGGCGCTCCGGTGGCGATGTCGATCGCCGCGATCATCACGTCGCGAACGGAGTTCGCCATCGCGTTGATCGCGTCGGTCATCGCGACTGCGGGCTTGGCGATCGGCAGCTTGACCGTCGTTGCCGGCGGCGCAGCGGCCTCCTCGTTGATGTCCCACAACCGCAGCAGCTCCGCCTGGGTCGGCACGGTCCCTTGCGAGACGCGCTGCCGGCGGGCTGCGACGGAGTCACGCACGATCTTTTCGACGACGTCGAGCGGCAGACGGTTGAGGTCCGAGAACTTGATGAAGCTCTTGTTGGCGTTGACGCCCTGCAACGCTTCCTTATGCTTCAGCACGACGTCTTTTTCGGCCACGTACAGCGACATATGCCGGCGGCCGGATTCCAGGGCGAACAGCGGCCCGTCGAGTTCGTAGAAGGCGAGACCGTAGCGCATGCTTTCGCGAACTCCGCGGGCGGAGCGGCGAATCATGCTGCACAAGCGCGCCATTGCCACGCGACGGTCCGGCGGCAGGTCGCGCAGGTAGGCGCCTACCGTCGAGGCTGTCGGGTTCATGAGATTCCTCCGGCGTACAGCGTCCGAAAACGCTGAATTTTAACGCTTTTTGAGGAATGCCTTGGGACGACGCCCAGAAGCAGGCCGGGTGGCGCCCCGGCCGTGTCCTTGTCGGATCAGCCGGGTGTGCCCGATTTCGCCCGGTAGAAGATGAAGTCGGCCGAAAAATCGACGCGGAGAATCTGGTTCGATAGCGCGGGTTCGCACTTCGGCGGTGGCATGCCGCCCCGAGTATTCACCCGCTGGACATGGGTAATGCCGTCAAAGGCGCCCTTGCCGTAGCTGCGGGTTGTCAACAGCAGCCAACGCAGGTCGGCGGCGTTGGGCGCCTCGTCGTACGAGGCGACCGAGGCCACAAGCCGGCTGCCGTCATTGTGCTCGAAGGAAAAGTTGGCGCCGTGCCGGCCGACAACCTTGCCGCTCGCATCGGCGAGTTGCGCCTCTGGCTGCCGGAACACCCAGACAAAACCCGAATCGCGCTTTTCGCAGCGGAAGATCTGCACTCCCTGCGCTGAGAGCTGCAGCACGGGCTCCCGGTCCGTGGGGGCCTTGATGCTGGAAAACAGCCCCAGACTCGGTGCCGAGACAGCCGCGTCTGTTCCCGGCCGAGGAGAGGTTGGCGGACTGACAGAAGCGCAGCCGGATACGAGCAATGCGCCGATGGCAAGAACCGCGTTCGCTTGTTTTCGAATGCTCATGTCACCTCTGTCGCTGAATCTACGTTGCGCACAAAAGGCGCCGCGCCCGACGCGCCCGCAACGGGGAGGTCCCGATGAAATTGCGCGGCACGCTCGGTGGCTCGACAGCGATTCGTCGTGGCGTCGATCAGCTGCTGACACCCGGCGGCAGTCGGCTCACTCCCGGCCGCCGCCCGGTGCGGGAGTCTGCCAGTCGCCGAAGATCGCGGCCGGATCGTCGCCATACCTTGAATGCGCCGCGTGCGCGGGCGTACCGGCAGCGATCCAGCACAGCAGCGTCTCGCCGGGTGCGCACAAACCCTGCTGCACGACCGCATCATGGACCGAAGCGCCGCCCAGTACCTTGGCCCCGTAGCCCATCAGGTGCAGGGCATTGAGAAAATTCATCAGGGCCGCGCCGGCGCACAGCAGCTGTTCGACGGCCGGAACACCTTGCTCACCGTCCCGCACTCGACCGAGCAGCGCCACCAGTGACGGTCCACGAAATGCTCGCGCGCGCGCACGCTCGATCCCGGCGTCGTCGCTTCCGCGCCGGCGCGCCGCCATCGCAAAGAGTTCTCCTAGTGCTGCACGCTGCTGGCTGTTAATTCGCACGAACCGGTATGGCCGCAGCGCCTCGTGATCGGGCGCGCGCAACGCAAGCGAAGCCGCCCGCAGTAATTCTTCTGGTCCTGGAGCGGGCTCGATCAAGTGCCTGGGGCTCACCGAATAGCGTCGCGCCAGGTGCGCGAGCACATCGCCCGGCCCGACGCCGAGGCCCTGGGACGTATCAGACTTCAGTTCCATCGCGCACGATCAGGGCATGCGGTCGGGCAGCCCGCTAGGCGAGCCCGTGGTGGACGCAGACGAAGTCGGCGATCTGCGCGACGTCGTCGAGCGCGAACTGCGGCAGCGGACTGTCGACGCGCACATCGGTCGCGATCGCCACCACGTGCGGATCAGCCGGATGGAGCGGCACCTTGCCATTGGCCGCGCGGAAGACTTCGATCTTGGGAATCGGCTGCCGCTTGAAGCCCTCCACGATCAGCAGATCGCAGGGAGACATGCGCGCGACGAGTTCGTCCAGCGTCAGTTCGGCCGTGCCGCGCAGCTCATGCATCAGGGCCCAGCGCACGCTCGACGACAGCATTACCTCGCTGCAGCCCGCGTGCCGATGGCGATACGAGTCCTTGCCGGGCTGGTCGACATCGAACTCGTGGTGTGCGCGCTTGATCAGGGACACCGTGAGGCCGCGTGCCGTCAGGAGCGGCACTACGCGTTCGATCAGCGTGGTCTTGCCGCTGCCGGACCAGCCGGCGAAACCGAAAATCTTCATTGCATCGCCGTCCGCGCACGAATGCCGGGCGGTGTGAGAGAACCGATCAGCGACGCACTCTACCAGCGAGACGGACGCTGGCGCGTGCAGTCGCTGGCGCCGCGATCGACTACTCGCCCGCGTTGGGGAAAAAGAGCTGCTCGCCGTTGATTCGGTAAGACGCGATCCCCTGCTGGCCGGCGGCCGAAGTGACCCAGTCGACGAACTTCTGCGCGTCGACCGCACGCACGTGAGGATGGCGCGCCGGGTTCACGACCATGACGCCGTACTGGTTGTACAGGCGCTTGTCCCCCTCGACCAGGATCACCAGATCACCGCGGTTCTTGAACGACAGCCAGGTGCCGCGATCGGCCAGTACGTACGATCCGGCCGAGGAGGCAATGTTCAGCGCCGGGCCCATGCCGCAGCCGCATTCCCGATATCCGCTGCCGCGCTGCGCTGTCAGGTCAGCCGCCGCCCAGTAACGGTTCTCGGCGGCATGCGTGCCGCTCTTGTCGCCGCGCGAAACGAACGGCGCGTTGGCGGCGGAGATCTTCTTCAATGCGGCAACGATGTCTTTGCCTCGCACGTTGGCGCCGTCGGCCTTGGGGCCGATCAGCACGAAGTCGTTGTACATGACCGGGTAGCGCTTCAGGCCAAATCCCTCGGCGACGAACTTCTCCTCGGCCGGCTGGTCGTGCACGAACAGGACGTCGGCATCGCCCCGGCGCGCCATGTCGAGCGCCTGCCCGGTGCCGACGGCCACCACCTTGACGTCGAGGCCGGAGGCCTTCTTGAACAGCGGCAGCAGGTGAGTGAAGAGACCTGACTGCTCGGTCGACGTGGTCGACGCCATCGTGATGCTTTGTGCGCCGGCAACCCCGGTCGCCAGACACAAGGCCATGGTCAGCGCGGTGCGGAGCCGGAGCCGACGGCTCACGTCATTCTTCAATAGACCGATCATGCGAGTTCTCCTGCGAGGTAGCGCCGCACGCCGGCGGCCGTGGAATCATCAAAGAAGGCGGCGGTCGACTGGTCGGCCAGCAGTCGCCCTTGTTCGAAGCACAGGACGCGGCTGGCGAGGCGGCGCACCTGGCCGAGGTTATGGCTGCTGAACACCAGCGTGACGCCGGCGCGGTCAGTGAAATGTGTAAGGAGTCCCTCGACATCGCGCCGCGCGGCCGGATCCATGCTCGACGTCGGTTCGTCGAGCAGCAGCACGTCGGGTGCGAGTGCCCATGCACGTGCCAGCGCCATCCGCTGCTGCTGGCCGCCCGACAGGTTGCGGGCGTTCCGATGTGCGGCCTCGCTCAGGCCGAAGCGCGCCAGCGCGGCATGAGCGCGTTCGCACGCCTCGCGCCAACGGGTCCCGCGCAGCCACAAGCCGAGTGCGATGTTCCGCAGGACGCTCACGCGCAGCATGTAGGGCCGCTGGAACAGCATGGCCTGGCGCCTGATCGGCGGCCGCTCGACGCGTCCGGCGCTTGGCTCGATCAGCCCGTGCAGCAGACGCAGCAATGTGGTCTTGCCGCTTCCGTTCGGCCCGACCAGCGCCACCCGCTCACCGGCGCGGATCGTCAGGCTCAAGGGCGCCAGGGCCCGCACGGCACCGTATCGCACCTGCGCTTCATGTAACCGGAAGACCGTGTCGGTCGTCCGCGGCTCGGCGCGGTTCGTTGGATCAGCGTCGAGCGGGCCGGCGGCACGGTCTGCGGTGGCGCCTTCTTCACGCCGCGTCGCGTGCAGCATCACCGCGCTGCCCTCCGGCGGCGCGCGGCGGAAGTCTTCGCAGCGGCTGGGCGAGTTCATGCAGGCAGTACCCGTGTGACGTCGCTGACGTTGCCGTCGAGCCGCTCGCGCCATGCACGCAGCGCGGCAATGGCGACGTTGAGCAGCAGCACCACCGCGATCAGCACGATTCCGAGTGCCATCGCCAGCGGCAGGTCGCCCTTGCTGGTCTCGAGCGCGATGGCCGTGGTCATGACCCGCGTGAAACCGTCGATGTTGCCGCCGACGATCATCACTGCACCGACCTCGGAGACGGCGCGTCCGAAGGCGGCAATCAGCACGGTCAGCAGCGCAAAGCGCTCGTCGAACGCGAGCAGCAGGCCACGCGTGAGTGTCGACGCACCGAGCGAGCGCAGTTGTTCCCCGTGGCCGCGATCCGCGTCCTCGATCGCCTGCCGCGTGAGCGCGGCCACGACCGGTGTCACCAGAACGACTTGGGCCGTCACCATCGCCGGAAACGAATACAGCCAGCCGAGAAACCCGAGCGGTCCCGAGCGCGACAGCAGCAGGTACACGATGAGCCCCACGACTACCGACGGCAGTGCAAGCAGCGTGCTCAGCAGCGTCAGCATGGGGTCGCGCCCCGGGAACCGAGCCACGCCGAGCCAGGCTCCCGCCACCAGTCCGAGACCGAACGCAATCACGCACGCCGTCGCGCTGACCGCGAGAGAGCGCCCGACGATGGCGACCAGTTCCGGGTCGAGCGCGATCAGCAGTTGCCACGCCGTCAGCGTGGCTTCAGTCAGCGTGTTCATGGAGGCTGACATCCTAAGCAGCTGCCCGCGCGCTGTGAGGCCGTTTCGGCGGCTTGCGTAGGAACGTCCGTTCATACGCTCGCGGCTGGGCGGAGCAACGCTCTATGGCCGCCGGGGCGGCCGGCGGTTCGAGGCATGGGGCAAACTTGCACCGTGCACAAGATCGAACTGTCGTATTCGCTGACGGGGCAGCGCACGCCGGAGGCGCTGATCCGCAATCCGCTGATCGAACTGCTGGCGGCGGTACGGGCGGAAGGTTCCATCTCGGGCGCGGCGCGCGCGCTGCGGCTCTCTTACCGCCACGTCTGGGGCGAACTCAAGCGCTGGGAGCGCGAACTTGGCCGGCCGTTGATCGTCTGGGAGCGCGGGCAGGCGGCGCAGCTCACTGCCTTCGGCGACAAATTGCTGTGGGCCGAGCGGCAGGCGCAAGCACGACTTGCGTCGGAGATCGCCGCCCTGCATGCCAACCTCGAGCGTGCGTTCGGGATGGCGTTCGACGACGCGACCCATGCCCTGACCGTGCAGGCCAGCCACGACAGCGGACTCGTGCTGCTGCGTGAACATTGCCTGCCGGCACGGCTGCACCTGGATATCGGCTTCACCGGCAGCGTCGACGCTCTGCGCGCGCTACGGGCGCACCGCTGCACGCTGGCCGGTTTTCACGCTCCGCCGCGTCCGCCGCGCGGGGGCCGCATCGAGCGCGCCTACGCCGGACTCCTGCCCGCAGGGCAGCAGAGCCTGATCGGTTTCGCGAGGCGTGTGCAGGGCCTGGCGGTGGCGCCGGGCAATCCGCTCTCGCTGTCCTCGATGGCCGATGTCGTGGCACGCAAGGCGCGCTTCGTCAACCGGCCTGAGGGCACGGGCAGCCGGCTGCTGACTGATGCGCTGTGCGATGAAGGTGGCGTGCCCGTGGGTGGCATCCTCGGCTACGAACACGAGGAACCGTCGCACGCCGCAGTGGCTCAGACGATCGCATCGGGTCGCGCGGATGTCGGCTTGTGCATCGAAGCGGCGGCGCGCAGCCGTGGGCTCGACTTCGTGCCGCTGCTGTGGGAGGAATACTTTCTCGTGTGCATGATCGTGGACCTGGACCAACCAGCGCTGCACGCCCTGCTCGCCGTGCTGCGCAGCGACGACTGGCAGCGCCGGCTCGCATCGCTGGCAGGCTATGCGCCAGCGCGCAGTGGGCAGGTCCTTTCGCTGCACGAAGCGCTGCCCTGGGCGTCTGCGGTCGAGGCCCCGGAGACGCCCGTCAGACCAGTCCGTCGAAAAGAACCACGCTGACCGGTTCGCCGGCGCCTACGGAGCCGCGTCCGTGTTCCAGCACGATCAGGCAGTTGGCCCGCGCCATGGAACTCAATACCCCCGAGCCTTGCTGTCCCGTGAGGTGAACCGACCACTGGCCCTGGGCGTCCTGCTCGACGATGGCGCGCTGATACTCGGTGCGGCCAGGTTTCTTGCGGATGGCGTCGCGCGCCGGTACCTGCAGCATCGGCAGTTCGCCGCCGTGGCTGACGCCGGCGGCGGCGAGCAAGGCCTCGCGCACGAACTGGTAGAAGGTGATCATCACTGCAACCGGGTTGCCGGGCAGGCCGAAGAACAGCGCATCGCCCACGCGGCCGAACGCGAGCGGTCGTCCCGGCCGCATCGCAATCTTCCAGAACGCCGCTTCGCCCAGGCGCGCGAGGATGGCGCGCGTGAAATCCGCCTCGCCGACTGAAACGCCGCCGGTCGTGATGACCACGTCCGCATCCGCCGCGGCTGCTGCGAGCGCCGCCTGGAGTGCCGCCGGATCGTCGCGCACGACGCCGAGGTCATGCACCTCGCAGCCGAGGCGGGTCAGCATGCCGTGCAAGGTGTAGCGGTTGGAGTCGTAGATCGCGCCCGGTGCCAGCGGCTCGCCGATCGAAACCAGCTCGTCGCCGGTGGAAAAGAACGCGACCCGCAAGCGCCGCCGTACCGGCACTTCGGGTAGCCCGAGCGAGGCCAGCAGGCCAATGTGCGCCGGACCCAGCACGCAACCGGAATTGACGCAGGATTTGCCGCGCGCGAGGTCCTCGCCGCGGTAACGCAGGTGCTGGCCGGCGCGCTGCCCCGGGGGCACACGCACGCCGCGTGCATCGACGCGCACGACCTCCTGCACAACAATGCAGTCCATGCCGGTCGGCAGCACGGCGCCGGTCATCACGCGCACGCACTCGCCGGCACCCACCGTACCCAGGTACGGGTGGCCGGCGAAGGCCTCGCCGATCTGGCGCAGCACCGTTTCTCCCTCAGAGGCCAGATCGGCATGCCGCACGGCCCAGCCGTCCATGGCCGTGTTGTCGTGTGCTGGAACATCGAACGGGCTGACGATGTCCTCCGCCAGCACCCGGCCCAGCGCGCTGCGCAGCGCGACGCGCTCGATCATCGGCACCGGTGTCACGCAGCCGCGGATGATGCGCAAAGCGTCGGCCACCGGCAGCGCGTCCGGGTCGTACGCGTCGAGCGCGCGGATGGCAAGCGTCAGCGGCTTCATGACTTCTCGAACTGCGCGATCTCGCCGCGAGTGTTGATGTTGATGAAGGCCTCCGGCTCGTCGTCGAAGGCGACCTCGACGACGCGCAGCGTCGAGTACCAGAGGTCGATCTTGCGATCACCGCTGGCCAGGAACCGGGCCAGGTGAGGCCGCACCCGTGTGTGTACCAGCGCGAAAACGGGGTGCGGCTGCGTGCCGGTGCGCGCCACGGCGAGATCGGCGTCGTCCTCCGCGCGCGCGTTCGCCAGGCGTGCAACGAGGTCGCGCGGCAGGAAGGGCGAGTCGCATGGTGCGGTCACCAGCAACGGCGCCGCGGTCGCGTGCAGACCGGCGTCGAGCCCGGCCAGCGGCCCGGCAAACCCTCCCAGCCGATCGGGCACCACGTCGTGACCGAAAGCCGCGTACTGCTCGAGGTTCTGGTTGGCATTGATCAGCAGCGCGTCGACTTGCGGTCGCAGGCGCCCGATGACATGCGCGACGAGTGGACGCCCCCTGAACTCGACCAGCCCCTTGTCGACGCCGCCCATGCGACGGCCCTGGCCACCGGCCAGCACCAGCCCGCAGATCTCGGCGCGCATCACGTCCGTGCTGCCTCGAAGCGGTGCCGCCCAGTGAACAGCAGATAGTGCTTGCGGGCCGCGCGCCCGATCATCGTCAGGCCGACCTGGCTGGCGATGCGCCATGCCATTTCGGTCAGGCCCGAGCGCGACACGAGAAATGGAATGCCCATCTGCGCGGTCTTGATGACCATCTCGGAGGTCAGGCGCCCGGTAGTGTAGAAAATCTTGTCCGAGCCGTCGATGTTGTCGAGCCACATGCGGCCGGCGATTGCATCGACCGCGTTATGCCGCCCGACGTCCTCGATGAACACCAGGATGCGGCTGTCGGTGCCCTCGTTGGAGGCCAGCGCGCAACCGTGCACGGCGCCCGCGGCGTTGTAGATGGTTTCGTGCTGGCGCACGGTTTCAAGCACGGCGAAGAGCGATGCTTCGGACAGCCGCACGTCGTCGCGCAGGCGAATCGAGTCGACTTCTTCCATCAGGTCGCCGAACATCGTGCCCTGTCCGCAGCCAGTGGTCACGGTCCGCTTGGCGAGCTTCTTGGCGAGCGACTTGACGCCACGTCGCGTCGTGACCGCCACGGCGTCGGTCTCCCAGTCGACCTGTACCGCTGCGAGTTCGTCCAGCGATGACACCAGCCGCTGGTTGCGCAGATAGCCAATCGCGAGCGCCTCGGGCGCCTGGCCCAGCGTCATCAGCGTCACCACTTCGCACTTATCGACGTACAGTGTCAGTGGGTGCTCGCCGGCGATCGGCGTCGGCATCAATGTTCCGCGCTCGTCGATGGCATCGACGGGAAATATCAACGGGCGGGACGCGTTGGTCAGCAGAGGTTGCATCGTTGATCGGGTTCCGGCCTTGTGCCGTGCTTCGGCGGCGCCACGCATTGACGTGCGTGCCCTGCAAAAGACCCTTCGCGCGTATTCCGTATTCCGGTTTGCGCTCGAGGAGCCTAAGCAGGAATAATCTCCGCCGCTTGAAGGAAGATAGCATCGACTCTGCAGCACACCCATTGCGAAGGCCGGCCGCGGTCGTGACGGCCAAACGCATCGTCGACAACCCGTGGACATCCGAGATCTGGGTGCCGGTCGCTGTCATCGAGCGCGCAGGCGCGCGCGATGAAGCGCCGATCCTGCTGGAACGCAATGCAACGGGTGAGCGGTGGCTGCATCTTGGCTTCGAGGTCGATCTGAATCGCACCGAGGCCGATGGCTACTACCTGAACCTGACCACCGATCAGCCCGTCGCTTTCGTGGAGTGGGAACTGACCGAGTTTGGCGCCGAGCCGCGCTGGGTCACGCTCAGTTATCACGAGGCCGCGCGGCGCCTGGACGGCGGTGCCCAGGTCGAGGCAGTGCCCATGCCGAGCGAGTGGCTGCCGTGGCTTGCGGCCTTCACTCAACAGCATCTGCAGGTTCCGGAGAAGAAGCGCCGCCCGGCTCCAGCATCGTTTCTCGGCGCCAAGCGCGACAATCGATGAGTCCGCAGGATCGCACCGCACGTGCATCCCGAATGGCGCGACGCGCAGGCGACGACGGACCTTGGCATGAGCTCTGAGCCGGAATCGTTCCTAGCGCGCTGGTCGCGACGCAAGCGCGAGGCCGAGCACGAGGCCGAGCGCCCGGCGGAGGCTGCCGCGCTCGTGGGGCCTGCAGCATCGTCAACGACACCGGGCGACGAAGGAGTTGCGCGAGTTGCGCCAGTCCCGGCCCCAGCGGCGGCGCGCGAGCCGGCCGCACAGACCGACGTACCGCTGCCGCCGATCGACTCGCTGGATGGCCTGCGTTCGGACTACCAGGCGTTCTTCCAGCACCCCGTCGACGATGAACTGCGCCGTGCCGCGCTGAAGAAGCTCTTCGCCGACCCGCACTTCAACCAGATGGACATGCTGGATGTGTACGTCGACGACTACACGCAGTTCGAGCCTCTGCCGGCGGAGATGCGACTGCGCCTGCCGAGTGCGCGCGGTTTCCTGCTCGATTCCGAACGCGAGGCGCTGGAGGCGGCCGAGGCGGCGGCCGCGCCGGTTGACGCCAGCGTGGCGAGGTCGCTGCTGGGCGCGAAGAGGGCGATCCGGCAGTAAGTCCCGCCGTCGACCGCGAAGCGGACGGACTCGCCATGGACAGCACGAGCGACGAGCAAAATGCCGAACTGACGGCCGCACAGAACGCGCGCGTGGACGTGGCGGCGAGCGATCCGGCGGCAGTAGAAAAACCAGCGTCATCGCCTGCCGTCTCGCCGGGCAAGGCACTTCCTCCCGATTCCACTTCCACCTGAGCCCGCATGTCCACGACTGGCAACACGCTGAAAGTCTGCAACTGCAATCGCACGATGACGCTGGACGGAGCGGCGTTGGGCCGCGCGCTCGGGCGCGAGGCGATTCCGATCTATACCGAGCTGTGCCGCAAGGAGGTTGATGGCTTCACTTCGGCGCTAGGGGCCACCTCTTGCACGGTCGCGTGCACGCAGGAAGCCCCGCTTTTCACGGAACTGGCGGCCGGTGCCGGCGCATCGACGGAGCTGAAGTTCGTCAACATCCGCGAGGCGGCCGGATGGTCGGCTGAAGGTCCTGCGGCAACCGCGAAGATCGCTGCGCTGCTGGCGCTGGCGGACTTGCCCGAACCGCAGCCGGTCGCGGTTTCTTCCTACGCGTCCAAGGGCGAGGTGCTGATCATCGGACCGGCCGAGGCCGCGATTGCCTGGGCCGAGCAACTCGCCGACAGCCTGTCGGTCAGCGTTCTGATCACGACGGCCCGCGGTGCGGAACTGCCGGCGACCCGTCGCTACCCGGTGTGGTCGGGGCTGCCGCGCTCCGTTCAAGGCTACCTGGGCAAGTTTGAAGTCCAGTGGGAGCAGATCAACCCGATTGATCTGGAGACTTGCACCCGCTGCAACGCCTGCATCAGAGCGTGCCCGGAGCAGGCGATCGATTTCACTTACCAGGTCGACCTCACCCGCTGCAAGTCGCACCGTGCCTGCGTGAAAGCCTGCGGCGCGATCGGTGCGATCGACTTCACCCGCGCCGCGGCGACGCGTACCGAGCAGTTCGACCTGGTGTTCGACCTGTCCGCGCAGCCTTTGCTGAAAATGCACGAGAAGCCGTTCGGTTACCAGGCGCCGGGCGCCGATCCGCTCGAAGCAGTCGCAGGCGGCGACGCGGCTGGTGCAGATGGTGGGCGAGTTCGAGAAGCCGCGCTACGTGCTGTACGACGAGAAGCTCTGCGCGCACAGCCGCAACACGAAGACCGGCTGCACGCGCTGCCTCGACGTCTGTGCGACCGACGCCGTCCGCTCGCTGGGCGACAAGGTCTGGGCGCACCCATTTCTCTGCATGGGCTGCGGTGACTGCGCAACAACTTGTCCGACCGGCGCATTGCGCTTCGCCTATCCCGGCGTGGCCGACATCGGTGCGCGCCTGCGGAAACTGCTGTCGGTGTATCGAGGAGCCGGCGGCAAGGACGCCGCGCTGCTTTTCCATAACGCCACGAACGGTCGTGAACTGATTGCGCGGCTGGCGCGAACCGGCAAGGGACTGCCGGCGCGCGTCCTGCCGATCGAAGTGCACAGCGTGGCGACGCTCGGGATCGACGTCGTGCTGGGCGCGATTGCGTACGGCGCGTGCCAGGTGTTTGCCCTGCTCGACGATGCCGGTGCCGACGAGCACGGCGCCCTGCTGGACCAACAGGCGCGTATCGCCGACACAATCCTGAATGGGCTCGGCTTTGCTGGCGCGCACTGGCAGGCGCTGCGTGCAGCGGAGCCCGCCGCGCTGCAGGCAGCGCTGTGGTCGTCGCTACCGGCGATGACGGTGGCCGAGCCCGCGACGTTTCACCTGTCCAACCGCAAGCGCGAGTCGCTGGACTTCGCCATTCATCACCTGGTGCAACAGGCATCGGCGCCGCCGGACGAGATCGCACTGCCATCGTGCTCGCCGTTTGGCACGCTCGTGATCGACGCGTCACGTTGCACCTTGTGCAAGTCCTGCATTGGTGCGTGTCCGAGTTCCGCGCTGATGGATACGGAGGACGCGCCGAAGTTGCGCTTCGTCGAGCACAACTGCGTGCAATGCGGCCTGTGCGAGACAACCTGCCCCGAGCGGGCCATCAGCCTGTTGCCGCGACTCCTCGTGACCCCGGCGGCCCGCCAGCCCGTCACGCTGCACGAGGCCGAGCCATTCAACTGCGTCCGCTGCGGGGCGCCGTTCGGCACGCGGCAGATGATCGACGTCATGACCGGCCGGCTTGGCGCGCATCCGATGTTCGCCGGCTCAGCGCTGCGGCGCATACAGATGTGCGCCGATTGTCGCGTCGTCGACATGATGGAAGCCAAGAACGAAACGTCGATCTTCGACATCAAGCGATGAACGGTCCCGAGCCAGCGCCGGAAGCGCCACTTGCTCCCGAGGACGAGGGGCGCCTGCAGCTCTATGCGCTGCTGGCACGACTGTTCGCCGCGGGGCCGGACGACCGACTGCTGCGCGCGTTGGCGCAGTCCGCCGGGAGCGTCGAAGGAGAGGGCGAGTTGGCGCAAGCGTTGAACGAACTTGCCGTCGCCGCGGCGGGGACGTCGGCGCGGAACGCCACACTCGAGTTCGATGCCACTTTCGTCGGGGTGGGTAAGGCGCCCGTCAGTACCTACCTGACGCACTACCACCCGATCGCGCGCAAAGAGGCCCTGCTGGTGGAGTTGCGCGACACGCTGGCTCGACTCGGGCTGGCGCGCACTGCTGCTTCTGCCGAGCCGGAAGACAACCTCACCGCGGTTCTTGAGGTCATGCGTCACCTCGTTGCCGCCGGATCCGACGCGCAGTCGTTGCAACGCCAGCGCGAGTTCTTTGCGCGCTATCTGCAGCCCGCATATCGCGGATTCTGCGATGCAGCGCACAAGGTCGACCTCGGAAATCTCTACTCGGCAGCAGTGCGATTGCTGGAAATCTTCATGGAAGCTGACCTAGCGCAATTCGAGATGGGCTAGGCAGAGCGCTGCGGGATGCCAAGCGTTGACTGAACGCCGATGCCGAGAGATGATCGCGGAGCCAAGGGGAATGAAGGATTGTTCATATGAATAACGAGAATGATGATCAACCTAGCCGTCGCGGCTTTTTCAAGGCAGTCGCGATCGGCGGCGCTGCTGCGGCAGCGGCTGTGGCGACGACACTCGTCGGCGAACACAGAACCGTGCTGGACAGCTCGGCAGCCGAGGACACATCGCAGCTCGGTTATCGCGAAACTGCGCACATCCGTCACTACTACCGCACCACCCAGGTCTAAACGGGAGACTCCCCGATGCTTACGAAGAAATCCGCGGGGGCCGCGACGGCCCAGGGTCGCCTTGCGCGTGCCGTTTCCGGCATGCACGGCCGGACGATCGATCGACGCACCTTCCTCAAGCGCTCCGGCGTGACCGCCGGTGCCGCGGCTTTCGCGGCGCAGCTTCCGTACGGTGCGATCGGCAAGGCCGAGGCAGCTCCGGCGGCTGCGCAGGCGGCCGCGGGCGAGCAGAGTCAAGCGCACCGTATGCACGCACTGCTCGGTCGGCTGCGCGGTGGACGCGGTCGTGAAAAATGGCGTGTGGGTGGGCCAGGAGCCGGTGTTCGATTCCCCGCTGAACCTCGGTGCGCACTGCGCCAAGGGCGCATCGGTGCGCGAGCACGGCATGACCGAGCACTCGCACCGGCTGAAATACCCGATGAAGCTGGTCGACGGCAAGTACCAGCGCATCAGCTGGGACCAGGCGATCGACGAGATCACCGCGAAGATGTCCAAGATTCGCGAGGAGTCCGGTCCCGACGCCGCTTATTTCATCGGCTCGTCCAAACACAACAACGAGCAGGCCTACCTGCTGCGCAAGTTCGTTTCGCTCTGGGGCACCAACAATTGTGACCACCAGGCGCGCATCTGCCACTCCACGACGGTCGCCGGTGTGGCGAACACGTGGGGTTACGGTGCAATGACGAACTCCTACAACGACATGATGAACTCGAAGGCCATCATGTACATCGGGTCGAACGCCGCCGAGGCGCACCCGGTGTCAATGCTGTTCTCCCTGCATGCGAAAGGAGAACGGGGCCAAGATGATCGTCGTCGATCCGCGCTTCACGCGCACGGCGGCGAAGGCCGATCACTACATCCGTCTGCGCTCGGGCGGAGATATCCCGTACCTGTACGGGATGATGTATCACATCTTCAAGAACGGCTGGGAAGACAAGGCTTACCTGGCGGCGCGCGTGTACGGCATCGACAAGGTCAAAGAGGAGGTCATGAAGTGGACCCCCGACAAGGTGACCGAAGCCTGCGGCGTACCCGAAGATCAGGTTCTGCTGGCCGCCGAGACCATGGCCAAGAACCGCCCCAGTACGATCGTCTGGTGCATGGGGCAGACGCAGCACACGACGGGCAACGCCATCGTGCGCGCCTCGTGCCTGCTGCAACTCGTGCTCGGCAACGTCGGAGTCTCCGGCGGTGGCACCAACATCTTCCGCGGCCACGATAACGTCCAGGGCGCGACCGATGTGGGTCCGAACCCGGACTCGTTGCCCGGCTACTACGGCATCGTGCCGGGTTCGTGGGCGCACTGGGCCAAGGTCTGGAACGTTGATCTCGACTGGCTGAAGAAGCGCTTCGCGTCCGACGCGATGATGACGAAGCCTGGCACTACGGTCAGCCGCTGGATCGACGCCGTGCTCGAGCCCAACGATGCGATCGGCCAGGGGCCGAATCTGCGAGCCGTCTTCTACTGGGGCCACGCGCCCAACTCGCAGACCCGCGGGCTGGAAATGAAGAAGGCCATGGATGCGCTCGACCTGCTCGTCGTGGTCGATCCGTATCCGTCGGCGACTGCCGCGATGGCGGCGATGCCCTCGGAAGGCGGCAAGCTCAATGCGAACCGCAGCGTCTACCTGCTGCCAGCCTGCACGCAGTTCGAAACGACGGGCTCCTGCACGGCGTCCAACCGTTCGCTGCAGTGGCGCGAAAAGGTCATCGAGCCTTTGTTCGAGTCGCGTACCGACCACGCGATCATGCTGCGCTTCGCGCAGAAGTGGGGTTTCGGCGACCAGTTGCTGGGCAAGAAGGATGGCAAGCAGAACATCCGGACCATTGCGGGGGCCGGGGGCTGGGAAGAGCCGGTCATCGAGGACGTCCTCGGTAACGAGATCAACCGCGGCACCTGGACCATTGGCTACACCGGGCAGAGCCCGGAGCGGCTGAAGCTGCACATGAAGCACATGGGCACCTTCGACGTGAAGACGCTGCGTGCCAAGGGCGGACCGTGCGACGGCGAGTTCTTCGGGCTGCCGTGGCCGTGCTACGGCACGCCGCAGATGAAGCACCCGGGCTCGCCGAACCTGTACGACACCTCGCAGACGGTGATGGACGGGGGCGGCAACTTCCGCGCCAATTTTGGCGTCGAGCGCGACGGGGTCAACCTGCTGGCCGAAGCGGGCTCGCATTCGAAGGGCGCCGAGATCACCACGGGCTATCCCGAGTTCGATCACGTGTTCCTGAAGAAGCTAGGCTGGTGGAACGAACTGACCGAGGACGAGAAGAAGGCGGCCGAGGGCAAGAACTGGAAGACCGATCTTTCGGGCGGGATCATCCGTGTCGTGATGACCCAGCACCAGTGCCATCCGTTCGGCAATGCGAAGGCGCGTGCCGTGGTCTGGAACTTCCCGGATCCCGTTCCGATCCACCGCGAGCCGCTGTACAGCAATCGCCCCGATCTGGTTGCGAAGTATCCGACCTATGCCGACCGCAAGGACTTCTGGCGCGTTCCGACGCTCTACAAGACCGTGCAGGACAAGAACATCGCGGACAAGGTCTACGAGAAGTTCCCGCTGGTCATGACCTCGGGGCGTCTGACGGAGTTCGAAGGCGGCGGCGACGAGACGCGCTCGAACCCGTGGCTTGCCGAACTGCAGCAGAACATGTTCGTCGAGATCAATCCCAAGGCCGCCAACGACCGCGGCATCCGCAACGGCGAGTGGGTCTGGGTGAACACCCCGACTGGCGCGAAGCTCAAGGTCATGGCCCTCGTGACCGAGCGCGTGGGTCCGGACACCGTGTTCATGCCGTTCCACTTCGCCGGATGGTGGCAAGGCAAGGACCTGCTGGAAAGCTATCCGGCCGGTGCAGCACCGATCGTCCGTGGCGAGGCAATCAACACCAGCACGACGTACGGCTATGACTCGGTGACGAACATGCAGGAAGGCACCAAGACGACCCTTTGCCAGGTTGCCAAGCTGGCCTGAGCGGCCTCGAGAACGAAACAAGGAGACCCACGATGGCCCGCATGAAGTTCATCTGTGATGCCAACCGCTGCATCGAGTGCAACGGCTGTGTCACGGCTTGCAAGAACGCGAACGAAGTCCCCTGGGGCGTGAACCGCCGTCGCGTCGTCACACTCAACGATGGCGCGCCCGGCGAACGATCGATCTCGGTCGCCTGCATGCACTGCTCCGATGCGCCGTGCATGGCGGTCTGCCCGGTCGATTGCTTCGTCCGGAGTGAAGACGGCGTCGTGCTGCACGACAAGGATCAGTGCATCGGCTGCGGTTACTGCCTGTATGCCTGCCCGTTCGGTGCGCCGCAGTTTCCGCAGGCCGGCGCCTTCGGCGTGCGCGGCAAGATGGACAAGTGCACGTTCTGCGAGGGCGGCCCGGGCAAGGGCAGCGCGGAAGAGCAATACAGCAAGTACGGCGAGAACCGTATCGCCCAGGGCAAGCTGCCGCTTTGCGCCGAGATGTGCGCCACCAAGGCGCTGCTCGCCGGCGATGGTGATGTCATCGCGAATATCTTCCGCGAGCGGGTCACGGTGCGCGGCAAGGGTTCCGAAGTCATCGGCTGGGCCACGGCGTACGGAACGCCCAAGGCAGGGGCCGCGCCGGCAGCGACCGAAGGGAAGAAATGATGCGCAAACTCGCCAAGTCAGCGGCCGTGCTCGCCGCGTTCGCAGTGGTCTTCGGCCTGTCGGCCTGCGGAGAGAAGAAGGTCACCTCCTACCAGCCGGGCAAGTACTCGGGCGCCCCGGTCACCGCGCCATGGGACTCGCCGCAGTACGGGGGCAAGCAGGCGCAATGGGAGGCGGCCATCCAGGCGCGCACTCAGAACCAGAACGACTACTCACGCATACCCGCGAAGTAGGAGCCGCTCCATGACGATTCTTTCGTGGCGGGCTGGGTTGGCTGCCGCCGTGCTGGCCCTCGCAGGCTATGCGGCCGCGCAACCTGCGACCCCGCAGCAGCAGGAAAGCGCGCGCCAGCAGGTTCAGCAGAGCGTAACCCAGCCCTACAACAATGCGCCGGTCTGGCGAGAAGTGCGCTCGGGCGATCCGGGCTTTACCCAGCTCGGCGCCGCGCCGGAGCAGGGGGTGCTGATCCAGTCGCGTGGCGAAACGTGGCGGCAGGCACGCGTGCCGGCGTCTCTTATCGGCGGTCTGCTGGTTGCCCTGGCCATGCTGTCGCTGGGCGGCTTTTATGCCATTCGTGGCTCGATACCCGTCGGCGAAAGCGGGTCGAAGATGATGATCCAGCGCTTCCGCCCGTCGGATCGTTACGCGCACTGGACCATGGCCATCGTCTGGGTGACGCTGGCCATCACCGGACTGATACTCACCTTCGGCAAGGTATTGCTGCTGCCGATCATGGGCCACACGCTCTATTCGTGGCTGGCCGCGGCGGCAAAGAACGTCCACAACTTCATCGGGCCGATCCTGATTGTCGGCGTCGTGTGGATGATCGCCCGCTACCTACGGCACAACTGGTTCAACAAGGAAGACGTCGTCTGGCTGACCAAGATCGTCGGTAACCTGACCGGGCACGAGTACCCCTCGGGCAAGTTCAACGGCGGCGAGAAGATCGTGTTCTGGTTCGTGCTGGTGCTGCTGACCCCGCTGCTGATTGTTTCGGGCCTGGTGCTCAACTTCCCGAACTTCGGCCAGAGTCGAGCCACGATGCAGACCTTCAGCATCATTCACATGGTGCTGGCTTATCTGGCGATTGCCATGGCCTGCGTACACATCTACCTGGGGACGATCGGCCAGAAGGGCGCCTACCGCGCCATGCGCGACGGCTATGTTACGGCCGAGTGGGCCAAGCATCACCACGAGCGCTGGTACAACGACGTCAAGGCCGGCAAGGTGCCCGAGAGCCCAATGGTGTCCGAGGCTGCGGTGCCTGAGCCCGTCCGACAGGCGGTCCTGCTCTCAGTGAAGTAGAAGTCATCGGATCAAACGGGGGAGTCATGCTGAAGCACATCTTCATTGCCGCGTGTGCGCTGGCCTTTGCTGCGGCCGGAGTGGCCAAACTGCCGGCACCGACGCCCGAGCAGCAGGCAACAGCCGCGCTGAACGCCGCGAAGGCGGCCCACGCTTCCAAGGTCGACGCCTACACGCTGTGCATGTCGCAGACGAAGGTCGCAGAGTCCTACATCAAGGAGCAGAAGGGCGGCGGCAAGGTCTACACGCCCGAAACGACTCCTGCCTGCGTGAATCCCGGTCCGTTCGTGCCGCCCGCGGCTCCGGCAGCGGCTGCTGCTCCGGCGCAACCTGCCGCTGTGGCTGCCAAGAAGTAGCGATCGCTCACCTCGCCATCCAAAGGCGCCCACGGGGCGCCTTTGTTTTTTGCTGCTCAAGCGTCCGGCAGTAGTACGGCGATCGTCTCTCTCTAAGCGAATCAACCGGCGGTAATCCAGAGGTCGTACTGCACTGCCCGGAGGGGTCCGTTCGTCTGTCAGGACGATAAACATCGGCCTGGTGCGTGCCGATACTCCTGATGAGGGGCGCCTGCTACGTGCCCCGTGGAGGCCACGATGACCCAGTCCGACGACGATCGCCTCGTTCCGTTCGGTGACATTCCGGTGTTTGCAGGAATGTGGTCTCTGGTCGCATTCGTAGTTCTCGTCACCGCCGTGTGCATGTAGCGGGCGCGGTCGGTGCAGGCCGCACCGCGGTCGGGACGGAAATCCGTGTTGAGGATCTGGACCGCGGGGCTGCTCGTCGCAGCGGCACTTGCAACGCCTGCGTGGGCGCAACCGGGTAATCGGCCGTCTGCACCCTCCAAGCCACCGTTCCCCGCCGTTGAACTGCCGGAGAAGGCGCGCGGCCAGCGCGCCATCGACCTGCTTGGCGGTCCCGCCTCGGCGCCGTCGTTGACGGCTTCGGGCAGCCTTGCACCGCTCGATCAGACCTTCACGCTGCACAGCCGGCCGGGGTCGAAACGCACGATCTATCTCAATTTCAAGGGCGCGACGCTGACCAACACGGCCTGGAACACCTCCACCAGTCCCACGATCACGGCGCTCCCCTTTGATACCGACGGCGTGCCGTACTCGTTCAGCACCGCTGAGCTCGAACGCATCAGTACATCTGGCAGCGCTCCGAGGCCCCTCTTCCTCCCCCCCTCCCTCTCCCCCCCCCCTCCCCACACCCCCCCCTCCCCCTCCCTCTACAAACCCTGTTCCCCAACCCCCCCCCCCCCCCCCCAGACCCCCCCCCAAAACCCCCCCCCCCCCCCCCCCCCCTCCCCCCCCCGCGGGCGCGGCTTAGCTGTCTCGATTGGCCACGATGCCGTCGTGCCACTCGGCGGCGCCGACCGCGACCAGTTCGTGCACGCTATTCGCAATCATTTCATCGAACGGCTGCCGGAAGTAGCGCTCGTTGACCACTGTGAAATAACGCGCGCCGGCCAAGTGCTGCACCAGGCGGTCGAACGGCAGCGAGCGCACATCCAGCAGGTAGAACTTGATCAGTACCTTCGCCACCTGCCGCGCATTGCGGGCAGGATTGGCGGCGAGGGCTTCGAGGCGCTTGCGTGCATGCAGCAGCGCGGCGGGCACATCCTCGAACGGTGAGCCGTGTCCGGGGATGACGAGCTTCGGGTCGAGACCGGCGATCAGATCGAGCATCGCACCCTGTTCGGCAAAGCCCGAGTCCCCTTCGATTTCCGGAAAGATCGCGCCGAACCCGTGCTGCCACAGGGCATCGGCTGAAATGAGCACGCGGTCGGCGGAGTCCCACAGCACGATCGAGTGTGGATCGTGGCCGGGCGCCGCGAACACCTGCCAGTCGCGTTCACCCATATGCACGGTCTCACTGGGCTGCAGTACGTCGTCGTGGGCGAATCGCTCGCACTCCTGACCGGTTGCGCGGAAGCTCAGGCGATCCTCATCCCAGCGCGTGACGGCACCGGCGTCGCCGGGTGGTATTGCGATGCGCGCGCCGGTGGCGCGCTGCACGTGCGCATTGCCGCCACAGTGGTCCGAGTGCAGATGCGTATTGAGGATGCGCGCGAGCTTCCGTCCGCCGAGTGCGCTCTGCACGAGTGCCAGCGTCTGCGCGCGGTGGCTGACGTACCCGGTGTCGACCAGGGTTGCCGTCTGGTCATCGTCGTACAGGAGGACATTGTTCGATGACAGCCAGCCGCGCTCGAAGACTCGCATCGTCGGCGGGATCGGCGCGGAAGTCGCGGTCGTCTGCATCGTCGCCGGTGTGCCCGGCCTCAGGGCCGGCCGCGGCGCGCTGCGATCCGCTGCCACACCGCCTGCTTGTCCGCGTCCGAGTAGCGGCTCCAGTTGGCGATCTCGTCGATCGTGCGCGCGCAGCCCTCGCACAGTTGCGTGAGGGAGTCCATGCGGCACACCGAGATGCACGGCGATGCAACGGGAGGCGCGGGAAGGAAAGAAGTGTCGGGGTCGGGCACGGGTCGATTTTCGCATGACGCTCGATGCACCCACTGTCGCTCCCCGTTAGGAAACTCTTACGGTTCACTTAGCCTAGATTTAGCGACGGTCCGGTGCGTCGTTTCCTACAGTGGCGGGAAGTTCAGATTCCCGATTCCCAACCAGGAGAACACGATGAACCCGACTCAGCGCCATAACATCTACGTCCTGATCCACAAGGCCCTGAGGGCCTGCATGTCCGACACGCTCGTTGCGGTGGGCCGCATGGATCCCTATGTCGCATGCGAGGTCACCTCGACGGCGGCGCTGGTGCGGAACCTGCTCGAGTTCGCACACATCCACCTTCAATCCGAGGAAAACTGGTTTCACCCCGCCCTCGAGGCGCGTCGGCCCGGCAGCAGCGCGGAGACGCGTGCCGATCACCTGCAGCACCGCGAGGCATTCGCAATGCTCGAAACCTCGTTGCGGGCGGTGGAAGGCAGCGCGGGCCCCGCGCGCGAGGTGGCGGCCTTGCGCTGACGCTGCTGTTCGTGGGACAACTAGCACATGAGTGGAGGAGAAACGGACGCTGATGAGTGTAAGCGAAGGGAGATCGGAGTGAAGGGAGCATCGTGGGTGCACACGCGGCGAGACGATGGCGATGCGTGGATGCTGGGCGGAGTGGGACGGGCGCCTCTGGGGTGCGGCGACGCGCGGCTGCGTGAAGCGACTCGCCGTGCGCGCCTGAGCGCGGGACTGGGCGAACTCGAGGGCGTGTTGGGTGCGAACGATGTCGCCGTTCACGCGCAGGCTGTCGAAGTCGATCTGGCCTAGCCGACTTCGGTCAAGGTCAGTGGCCGCTGGACCGCCAGGTGGAAGCGGCCGCGCCCCGTCTTCTCGATGTGGATGTCGGGTCCGCGTTCCTGCAGGCGCCGGACTAGCAGGATCAGCCGAGCCTCGAGGTTGTCGGTGATGTCGGGCAGGCGGATCGACGGATCGAGGCGCAGCTCGCGGTTGGTGAAGTCGGTACGCCCTTCGACCAGGAAGTCGCGCACGAGCTTGCGGAAATGGCGCCGGCGACCCTTGATCAGGTACTCGTCGCCGATGAAGACGCTGTGGTCCGCCGCGTAGTGGCGGACGACGAGCGGGTCGCGCGGTGCGGGGCGTGCTCCGCGTGGGCGGGCCGTCGTCCGACGCATCGGCCGCCTGTTGCAGCACGACGATGGTCGCCCCGAGCTGGGCGCATTGCCACCAGCGCGTCCTCGTCCTCCCAGCTGAAGCGCGCTTCCTGCGGGCTCTCGACGAACAGCACGCCGACGCGTGCAACCGCTACGCGCAGCGGAACGGCAGCTGCGATCCCGGCGTGGGCAGGCCTGGCAACGGGATCTCGGTTCGAGCAGTTCGGCCAGGCCATGGCGCTCGGCGCGCTCGCGCATCGTGCGGCTGTAGGCGTACTCGCTGGTGCCGTGCGTATGCGGATCGCCGTGCCCTCGCGCGCCGCGACACCGATGACGCCGTGGCCCAAGCGATCTCGGACCCACGCCCGAGGCGGAAGCGCGGCTTGCACCGTGAACAGTCGCCGTGGCTGCGGTCGATCAGCTCACCATGGCGTGCGCATGCCGAGGTCTGATTCCAGCCGCGAGTGCGTCGTCGAGGATCGTGTCAGGTCCGACGCGCTCGCGAGCAGCGTGAACATGCCGCACCGCTCCGAGCAGGCCGCGCGCGCGGGCGGCGGCCCCAGCTCCGCGCCGGCAGGTGCCGATGCCGAGCACCTCGTAGACATCCGCTCCCTGCAGCTGAAGACACGGCCATGCCCGTGTGCGAGCGATGCCGGCCAGGTGCGCCTCATGCGCTCGAAGAGTCCGCCGAGGTCCGTCCGCAATAGCGGACCTGCAGTACAGGCGGCGGCCGTGTGCGGATCGAGCAGGTAACCGTGGCCGCGGATGGCGAGGATGCTCGCGGGTCTTGTTGAAGAACTGGAACGACAGGCGACGTGGCGCCGGTCGACTAGTGGACCTGGAGTAGGTCAGGTCGGCACGCCACGGCGGCCAGGTCGCGACCAGGCTCGGCACCACGCCTTCCAGGCAGGGCGGATCGATTCGAGCGACGGCGTCACGGCAGCGCCGGACAGTCGGGCCCGGCGCGCGGGCCGGGGTCTGGGCGAAGCGCTGCTCGCGCGAAGCGACGGTTGCACCTGCGCGGTGCACTCGAACACCTTGCGGATCCACCGCGTAGCGAGGGGCAAGTCGGCGACGGAGGTCGTGGGAGGGGGGGGGGCGCGTTTTCGCCCTTGATTTGAAGGCTCCGATGCGTGTGCGGTTCGCTGAACACTGCCGCGACCAGTCCAGAGGCACGGACATCGGCCAGCAGTCGCTCGGCTTGGCGTGCCACGACGAAGACCGTCATCCGCTACGAGGCTTCGTGTGTGCGAAAGCCCACGCAGCGCACGACCGACGGAACATGGTCCGCGTTGCGCGAGGCCACCGAAGCCATCACCCGATGCTGCAGAAACTCCAGCACATCGTCCGTGAGGACGCGCTCGCCCATGATAGTCACCGTCCCCTGGCTTGCCGCTTCGAGCTCAGCCGCTCGTTGAAGCGGTCGACGTCGATGACGAAGCGCTCGTGCGTGCCTTCGGAAATGAGATCGTGTCCGTCGTGGGCGCTCGCCTGGAAGCGCACCCGGCGGCCCTCGACTTCGATGACTTCACAACGGACCCGGATCGTCAGGCCTGGCGGGGTGGCGGCCAGGTGCGAGAAGCTGACATGGGTGCCGAGCGACTGCTCGCGCGGCCAGTCAAGATACGGCTTGATCGCCAGCTGGCACGCACCCTCCATCAGCCCGACCAGGAAGCCGGTGGCAAAGACCTCCGGCATTTCGCTGAATTCACGCCACTCGGGATACAGCTTAGGCACCGTCTTGCTGTCCGGGACGGTGTAATCGAAGACGAAGCTGATCCCTGGTTTCAGATCGGGGCTCATTGGGTTGTCTCCGGCGAGCGCCGATTCTAGGGCCTATTGCCGCTGGCAGAATGCACAAGTTTGGAAAGCGACGCACCGCCGGCCACTGGCGGCGCGCTGCCCACAAGGAACAGTCACACGGTGTTCGGTCCTCTGTCAGCAGAAGATGTCACTTGAAAATCCACGGCGTCGCCGCTTGCTCGGCGTGGCGGCAGCGGCGGCGCTGTCGCGTCCCGCCGGGAGTGCTGAAGAGGTCGTCACACGGCCAATTCTGCGCAGCGGTGAGCAACTGCCCGCGGTAGGCATGGGCACGTGGCTGACGTTCGACATCGGACGCGGTGCCTTCGACCTGGCGCGCCGGCGTCAGGTGCTGCAGGCCTTCTTCGCCGGCGGTGGTCGCGTCGTCGATTCCAGCCCGATGTACGGGCGGGCGGAGGGCGTCCTTGGCGAACTCCTGCCGCAACTGCCAGACGCGCGCCGGAGCTTTTCCGCAACCAAGGTCTGGACCACCGGCCGCGACGCTGGCGTGCGTCAGATGCAGGACTCGCTGCGACTGTGGGGCCTTAGCCGCTTTGATCTGATGCAGATCCACAACATGGTCGACTGGGAAGTCCATCTGCCGACGCTGAAGGAATGGAAGGCCCAGGGACGGATTCGCTATATCGGCATCACCACGTCGCACGGTCGCCGTCACGACGCACTCGAGGCGGCGATGCGGCGCGAGGACTTCGACTTCATCCAGCTCACCTACAGCCTCGCCGACCGCAGTGTCGAGCGGCGGCTGCTGCCGCTGGCGGCGGAGCGCGGTGTGGCGGTGATCGCCAACCGCCCGTTTGACGGCGGCGCGCTGGTCGATCGGCTGAACGGATCCCGCTTGCCGCCATGGGCGGCCCGGATCGGTTGCTCGAATTGGGCGCAGGTCTGCCTGAAGTGGATCGTCGCGCATCCGGCGATCACCTGTGCGATTCCGGCCACGACGAATCCCGACCATGCGCGCGAGAACGTCGGTGCACTGCGCGGGCCGTTGCCCGATGCGGAGCTGAGGCGCACGATTGCCAGCCATGTCGCCGGCCTTTGATCGTCCGTGGCGCCACGTGCCGAACGGCATCACCGTGGTGCGAGGCCTGCTGATCCCCGTCATCGGCTGGCTGCTGGCCGAGGAGCGCTACGAAAGCGCCTTCTGGACCGTCGTGGTGTCGGCGTTGAGCGATCTCGTCGACGGCCAGCTTGCGCGCCGCTTCAATGCGCACTCGCGGTTCGGTGCGATTGCGGATCCGGTGGCCGACAAGCTGACGATGCTGACCGTCGTCATCGGCCTGACGTGGCAGGGACTGCTGCCACTCTGGCTGGCGGTGGCCCTCGTTGCGCGCGACGTCGTCATCGTGGCCGGCGCCGCCGCCTATCACCGGTTCATCGAGCCGGTCGAAATGGCGCCGACGTGGCTGTCCAAGGTGAATACCGCACTCGAATTCGCGGTGCTTGCCGCCGTGCTGGCCGATGCGGCACATCTCTTCGAAGTGGGAGCGTGGCTGCCGACGGCGTTCGCGCTCGTCTTCTGCTCGGTCATCGCGTCGGGTGTGCAGTACGTCTGGATCTGGGGACGCCGCGCCCTGTCGCGCCGGCGCGTGCTGCGCTCCAGCGCGGGCTAGCGCGCGGCGCTCAGATCAGCGTCGGCAATGACGCCGACCTGCTCGTCGATCAGTGACCAGAAGGGGTTGCTGCGCAAGCGGGTCAGTGAACCGAGCGAGACCGTGATCGCGCCGCTTTCTCCGCGCAGCAGCCAGGACCCGATGCTCGGGATGCCGCCGCGTCCGCTGCCACGCCTGAAGCCGTAGACTGGATCATCCGGCGGAAACGGCAGTGCCACGTGGCCGAGCGAGACGAGATCCACCGGCCAGGCCGCGTCGGTGGTCTGTTCGGTTACCGCTCCCCCGGGTGAGCGTCGATGAACCATGACGCCTTCGCTGTCCGTGGCAGCGTTGGTCACGACGTCCAGCGTGTAAGCGGGCCGGCTCCGTTCCGTGCGTTCGATGAGTTCGCGCGCCGCCGGTCGCTGCACGCTTCGCAGGGCGGTACTGCGATTGACGTCGAACAGGATCAACCGATGCCTTTCATCGCGCAGTCGGGCGAACAGGGTGTCGACGGTGCCGGTCGCGCCCACGGTCGAATCGACCACGGACTGCCACGCGGTGATCGGCGGCATCCGGGCGAGCCGTCCGTCGCTCTCGGCGCGCTCGAGCTCACGCGCCAGTGCCCGCGTGGCGCGGTTGACCTGCCGCGAAGCGTTGACCGGGAAAGAGTTGAACTTGTACGGATCGAACTCGGAAGCGATTTCCTGCCAACGCACCTTCTCGAGGACGGGCAACGGCACGACACTGGCGACGTCAATGATGTTCGCAAGTACGGCCACGGGCGTCAGCTCGATGGCCGGCGAAAGCAGGAGAACGCGGTCCGGACGTCGCAGGGCCGGGTCGTCCAGAGATTCCAGCGCATACAACAGCGCCAGTGTTCCGCCGGTCGAATAGCCCCCGATGTAGAACGGCTGGCCTGCCTCGGTACGCGCTGCGACGTCGCGAGCCGCGAGCTTCATCGCCGCGACCCAGTCGCGATGGGACATCTCGAGCATCATCGACGGCAGCGTGCCGTGTCCCGGCAACCGCAGCACAGTGACGTCGAAACCCTTCGCGTACAGCGACTCTGCCAGCGCCTTCATCGAGTACGGCGAGTCCGTCAGCCCGTGCATCAGCAGCGCGGCTCCGCGCGGCGGAGTCGGAGTGAGGCGGTACGAGCGGTTGTAGCGTGCCCCATCCGCGAGCACATTCAGGTTGCCCTGCGGGTTGAAGCGGCTGTGGGCAAAGACCTCGTCCGTGCGATTCCAGCGGGCAACGGTGCGGGAGAACTCGTCGAACAGTCTGCTTTCGAGCTGCAGGTAGCCTGCGAAATCCAGGTTGCCGTGCCTGAGCGCCGTGTACTCGCCGGTCAGGCGTTCCGTATGCCAGGGCTGCAGAGGTGGCAGCGCGCTTACCGCATAAAGGGTGAAACCGAGGGCGATGGCGAGCAAAACGGCGACCAGCAGGACGACCGCTCGAATGGCCCAGCGCAGTGCGTGCCTCGACGCCGAGGCCGTGAGGTGAAACAGAGAAGCCATCGGCGCGAACGATAGCGCCAAACGAAAACGGCGCCTGCGGCGCCGTTTTCGCTGTGTCTTGGTACCTCAACGGTCGCGGTTGTCCATGAACCAGTAGGAGCTTCACCCACTGCGCTGAATTTCCAAGCGCAGCCCCGGATATGAATGGCCGAATAGAGTGGGATTCGCAGTGATGGTGCCTATCGACGGCGCGGCACTTTCCGTTCATCGGCACGAGTCAGGCCGGACGGTCTAACACCTGCGATCGTGAGTGATCGCTCCCGGTACTGCCAGCTTTGAAGAAGAGGTGCTAGGCGGCGAGTTTCGCGGAGACCGCGTTACCGGCTCGCGAGTACGCCTTGCGATTCAGGATGCCGCTGATCCACTGCCCAGTTGCGACGACCTGGCCGAAATCGATTCCGGTCTCGATGCCGAGCCCGTTGAGCAGATACAACACATCCTCCGTCGCGACATTGCCGGTGGCGCCCTTGGCGTACGGGCAGCCGCCGAGGCCTGCGACGCTGGTGTCGAAGGTGGCGATGCCCAGTTCCAGGCAGGCGTAGACATTCGCCGTCGCCATGCCGTAGGTGTCGTGGAAGTGACCCGAGACGTCGGCAAGGTCGTAATGCGCCAGTGCGGCATCCATCGCGCGCTTGGTGCGCTCCGGTGTGCCGACGCCGATCGTGTCGGCGACCCCAACGTGCTGTACGCCGATCTCCCGCATCAGACTTGCGACATAGCCGACGGCGGAGGGTTCGACCTCGCCTTGATACGGGCACCCCAGCGCACAGGAAATGGCTCCGCGCACATGAATGCCGTTCTGACGTGCCGCAGCAACGACAGGTCGGAAGCGCTCGATCGACTCGGCGATCGAACAATTGATGTTCTTCTGCGAAAACGCCTCGCTGGCCGCGCCGAATACGACGATCTCGTCGGCGCGCGCGGCAAGCGCGCCCTCAAAGCCTTTCAAATTGGGCACGAGTACTGAATAGATGACGCCCGGCTTGCGACGGATGCGCGCCATCACGTCTGCGCCATCGCTCATCTGCGGCACCCACTTGGGCGACACGAACGATGTGACCTCAATGGCCCCGAAACCCGCCGCGGTCAGGCGATCGACCAGCTCGACCTTGATGTCCCCAGGGATCATCTGCTTCTCGTTCTGCAGCCCGTCACGCGGACCGACATCGACGATACGGACTCGCTTTGGCAGAGTCATACAGGCAAGGTCATGCGGGATCCTCCAGCGAGGTTGAATGGTAACTCGCGGCCACGGGGCCGAAGCTGCGAAGAATTTGCAGGAATCGATGCGTGGAGCGACGGACTCGCATGACAGGAACCCGCGTCATCCGCCAATCGACTCGAGAGACCGAACCATCGGTCTACCGCATCGCGGGGAAGCAGGAGCTTGATCGCATACGACGCGAACCCGCATAGTCGGCGACAACGACGGACCGCTTTGCGGGCGATGGGAGCGGCTGTCCGAGCAACACGACTTTCAGGGAGAAGCAATGAGATCAACAAAGACTTGGTTCGCTGCGTTGGCCGTGGCAGCTCTGATGGTGGCCTGCGGTGGCGACGAAGCGCCGGGCAATGCGACGACGGGAGGGTCGAACTCCGCCGTCACGCCTCCGACGGCCGGCGCGCCCAACAACCCGAACACGCCGGTCGCACCGGTCGATCCTGCCGCGGCCGAGGCCATGGTCAGCGGTACCGTCACCGGTTTTGCCCGCATGGTGGCCGTCGACGGTGTCGATTACACCGGTCGGGCCGACGTGACGGTCGCGCTCGACATCGATCCGCGCGCTGAGACGGCCGCGACAATGGCCGACGTGAAACTGGGCCAGCAGGTCGAAGTCGCGCTCGATGCCTCCGGTCTGGCGACCAAGCTCTTCGTGCGCGCCGCCGCGATCGGTCCGGTCGACTCGATCGACCTCAATGGAGCGAGCTTCAAGGTGTTGGGCCAGACCATCAAGGTCGTGACGACAGACGATGCCAAGACCTTATTCGAGGGCATCGACGACCTCTCGAAGCTGAAGGTCGGCGACTGGACCGAGGTTCACGGCACGCTGGACGCGACACAGAACGTGGTTGCCACGCGCGTCGAGGTCAAGCCCGCTGCAGGCGTGATCAAGGTCCGCGCCGGCGGAATCGCGAAGATGGTCAACACCGCCGACGCCACCAAGAAGACCTTCAAGCTCGGTGATCTGACGATTGATTTCACGAAGGCGGTCGTCATGCCGGACGGCGCCAAGGTCGAGAACGACGTCTTCGTCTACGTCTATAGCGATCAGCTGCCGACGGCGGGCACACTGGTGGCGAAGGCGGTGCGCGTCGTGAAGATGCCGACGCTGGAAGGCCGGCGCCTGCACATCGGCGGGCTGGTGACGGAAGCGGTCAAGGACAAGAAGTTCAAGGTCAACGGACTGGCTGTCGACGCGACCGACGCCGAGATCAAGGGTGGGCAGAAGCCGACGCTCGATGACATCAAGCTGCTGGCGCTGGTACGCGTCGAGGGCACGTTGACGGTGCCGGCCACCGGTCCGGTGCTCAAGGCGACGCGGATCTGGGTGATCCCAGCGTCCGAGCAGCGCCGCGTCATTCTGACCGGGCAGGCTGCCGGTGTTATGGGCGCCGCCGGAGCGAAGACCTTCAGTGTGCGCGGTGTGCCGGTCAAGACGGACACAGCGACGACCTACAAGGGCGGCGCCGAGAAGGACCTTGTAACCAACACCTTCGTGACGGTGGTGGGTCGCATCGACAAGGACCACGTAAAGGCCGACGAAGTCCGCTTCGACACACCGCCGCGTGGCATGGAGATCAAGCTGTTCGGCGTCGTCAGCGAGTTCAAGTCGGCTGACGGTACGTTCAAGCTGCTCGGCATTTCGATGAAGCTGGCACCCAACGCCGTTTTCGAAGGCGGCGCCAAGGCCGACTTCTCCAACGACGATGTGGTCGAGGTCAAGGGAGCCTTCGACGGCACTGTCTTCCTCGTCGGCAAGGTCGAGTTCAAGTCCGGCGTCATCACTCCGTCCATCTACCTGGAGGGGACGATCACGAACGTCATGGCGACCGGGTTCACGCTCAACGGTGCGACGATCAAGCTTGAAGCCGCCACGGTGATCAAGAACGGGCCGCTCGCCAACAACCAGCGCGTCGAGGTCCGTGCCCAGTTGGTCGGCGCCGACGTTGTCGCCCGTGAGGTCGAGGTGCAGGTGCCGAGCGCGACTGCCCGGCTGATGGGCCCGATTTCCGACGTCAAGGCGGCGGACAAGACCTTCGTCGTCCGTGGGCAGCTCGTGACCTGGAGCGCGACGACGGTATTCAAGGGTGGCGTCGCCACGGATCTGTCCAATGGTGACTGGGTCAAGGTCGAAGCCACGCTGGCGGCCGGCAAGGTGAACGCCACGACAGTCTCGTTCCTGATGCACTGACCAGAAGGGATGCGGACCCCGCGTCGGACGCGGGGTCCGCATCGCTGCTGATGGCGCGGCGGGCGGACCGCACCCGCCATCAATGCTTGAATTCGCGCTCGTGCAGGAAGGCAGCGTGCTTCGGCGCCCGCTTGGTCTGCGACCACTCCTCGAGCATGTCCCACTTCACGGCATCGAGCTTGCGCAGCGTCTCGGCCTCGTCTGGGTCCGGGCAGGCGAGTTCGACGCGATGGCCGTTCGGGTCGAAAAAGTAGATCGAATGAAAGGCGCCGTGGTCGGTCACGCCTAGCACCTCGACACCATTGGCTTCCAGATGCGCGCGGTACTCGAGCAACGTGGCGCGGTCCTTCACCTTGAATGCGATGTGCTGCACCCAGACCGGTGTGTTCGGGTCGCGCCCCATCTCGGGCTTCGTCGGCAGTTCGAAGAAGGCGAGCACGTTGCCGGCGCCAGCGTCCATGAAGACGTGCATGTACGGGTCCGGCTCCTTGGTCGACGGCACCTGGTCCTCGGCGATCGCGAGGACAAAGTCCATCTTCAGCATCTTCTGGTACCAGAGCACGGTTTCCTTGGCGTCGCGGCAGCGATAGGCGACGTGGTGGATGCGATCGATCTTCAACATGGAAGTCTCCTGGTTCAAGCGAGGCCGGTGACCGGAATCAGCGCGCCGTGGACCGCGCGCGCATCGTCGCTCGCGAGAAATCCGATGACCGCCGCCAGCGCGGCGGGCGCGACCCAGCGGGCCGGGTCGGCGTCGGGCATGGACTGGCGGTTGGCGGGCGTGTCGATGATGCTCGGAAGGACCGCGTTGACGTTGATGCCTTCTTCGCGCAACTCGGCCGACATCGATTCCGTCAGCCGCATCAGCGCGCTCTTCGAAGCGATGTAGGCGCCCATGCGGCCCGTGCCGCGCAGTCCGGCAATGGCGCCGACATTGACGATGTACCCGCGCCGGGCGCGGCGCATCACCGGTACGACCGCCGCGGCACTCGCCAGCATCGTATTGACATTGAGGTCGAGCATGCGCTGCCAGGTCGCGGCGGCGGTTTCGTGCACGGATTCGCCCATCGTGAAGCCGCCCGCGAGGTGCACGGTGGCCGCGATGCCGCCGAAGCGGTTCGCCGCTTCATCAACTGCCGCGGCCACCGCCGCCGGGTCGAGCAGGTTGGTCGCGAGCGGCAGTGCGCGTATGCCGGGAAACTCACGCACCAGTGCCGCCAGTGCTTCGGCGTCACGGTCGAGCAGCGCCAGTGCCGCTCCGCGCGCGGCGAAGTGCGCCACGACCGCGCGGCCGAGCGCGCCGGCGGCGCCGGTGACGAGTACGCATCCTTCAGATGGCATGTCGGGCTCCTGCACGGCGCGCGGCGTGATAGCGGCCGCTTCCGCACGTGATCACCCGGTCGGAGGGCAGCAGCCGACTAGGTTCGATTTCGTCTTGTCGCTGCACCCGCTCGTATGCCGGAGCGAAGTCGACGTGCGCCAGTTCGAGCAGGTCGTCCAGCGCGTTGAGCACGAAATAGCACTCCTGGAAGTCGTCGATGCGGTAGCGCGTGCGCATCACGCGCTCAAGGTCGAAGCCGATGCGATGCGGCGAGTCGTCGTCCAGGGCGAACACGCTCTCGGCGCGTGAGCTGGCGATGCCGGAGCCGTAGATGCGCAGGCCGCCGTGCTGCTGCAAAAGCCCGAATTCGACCGTGTACCAGTAGACGCGTGCCAGCAGCGGCAAGGTACCCAGCCGCTGAGCGCGCAGGCCGCCCTCGCCGTAAGCCTGGATGAAGTCTGCAAGCACGGGGTTCATCAGCATCGGCGCGTGTCCAAACACGTCGTGGAAGACGTCGGGCTCTTCGAGATAGTCGAGCTGGCCGGCGCGGCGAATGAACCGGCCCGAGGGAAAGCGCCGGTGCGCCAGATGTTCGAAGAAGACCTCGTCGGGCACCAGCCCGGGCACGGCGACGATTTGCCATCCCGTGTGTCGCATCAGCACTTCACTCATGCGCTCGAAGTCCGGGATGCGGTCGGCCACGATCGGCAGGGCCTGCATGCCGGCGACGAACTCGTCGCAGGCCCGGCCGTGCAGCAAGCCGGCCTGGCGTTCATACAGCGTCCGCCACACCGCATGCTCGCCGGCAGTGTAGTCCGCCCAGCGCTGTGGGACCGTCCAGTCGGCGTTCGCGGGTCGCCCGGCGTCGCCGGCGGCCAGGCCGTATTTCCCGGTCGCCATCATCGGCGTGTTACAAACACGGCCGGACGGTCAGAGCGGCGGACCATGCGCCGGATCCAGGCAAGGCATCGCGCGCTGTTACGCGTCGACGGTGAGCGCGCCACGGCGGATCTGGTCGCGCTCCAGGCTCTCGAACAGCGCCTTGAAGTTGCCTTCGCCGAAGCCGTCGTCGCGCTTTCGCTGGATGAACTCGAAGAACACCGGCCCGAGCAGCGTCTCCGAAAAAATCTGCAGCAGCAGTCTTCTTCTCACCGCCCTGGGTCGAGCCGTCGAGCAGGATGCCGCGCGCTTTGAGCTGCGCGACCGGTTCGCCGTGTCCGGGAAGGCGTTCCTCCAGCATCTCGTAGTAGATGTCATTGGGCGCCGTCATCAGCGGCACGCCGGCCATCTGCAGCGAATCGACACTGGCCATCAGGTCATCGGTCAGCAGAGCAATGTGCTGAATACCCTCGCCGTTGAACTTCATCAGGAATTCTTCGATCTGCCCGGTGCCGCCCTTGCCCGATTCCTCGTTCAGCGGGATGCGGATCATGCCGTCCGGCGCGGTCATCGCGCGGCTCGTCAGCCCGGTGTACTCGCCCTTGATATCGAAGTAGCGGATCTCGCGGAAGTTGAAGATGCGCTCGTAGAAGCTGCCCCAGAACGCCATGCGCCCGCGGTACACGTTGTGCGTCATGTGATCGATGATGCTGAAGCCGTGGCCCTTCGGATGGCGATCCACGTCCGGCAGGAATTCGAAGTCGATGTCGTAGATGCTCTTGCCGTCCTCGAAGCGGTCGATCAGGTACAGCGCCGCGCCGCCGATGCCGCGGATCGCCGGCAGGCGCAGCTCCATCGGGCCGGTCGGCACCTCGATCGGCTGCGCGCCGAGCTCGAGCGCGCGCGCGTAGGCCTTGTGCGAGTCCTTCACGCGAAACGCCAGAGCGCAGGCGCTCGGCCCGTGCTCGGCGGCGAAGTAGCCCGCCAGGCTGCGCGGCTCGCGGTTGACGATGAAGTTGATGTCGCCTTGGCGGTACAGCACGACGTCCTTGCTGCGGTGGCGGGCGACGAGGCTGAAGCCGAGCTTCTCGAACAGCGGCTCCAGCACGTTCGGCGTGGGCGAGGCGAATTCGACGAACTCGAATCCCATCAGGCCCATCGGGTTGTCGAAGAGATCAGGCATCAGGTTGCTCCCTGGCGGTTCAGTGCATGCGCGAAGTGCGGCGAGCCGGACCGGGCCGGCCATCAGGTGCGGGGCGGCGCGCAGGCAAGGCCTCGCACTGACGCTGCCATATGTTCCGCAAACGTCATTGCCAGCCAGTCCAAAGGATCCATGCATGTCGGGTGTGTGAGAGGCTGCCGGCTGGGCATCCCGCGGATCCCGCGCCGGTGGCTCGCTCGGCCAAAGACAGAACGCGGAGTGTAGGACGTGGCGCGCCAAAGCGGGGCGGACGAATAGGCGTTGCCTGCGGCGCGGATTTTTCGCGGCGTGAGTGTCGAACACTCCGTCGCGCGGGCGCGCGGCGCCGCGCAGGATGCCGACATCGACAAGCGGCGATCCGTCGCCGAGGGGCACTCCGATGCGGCACTTCGATACGGGCAACTTCGCGACCACCCATTCCTGGTTAGCGCTGCTGCGTGCCGCGCTGACGGCAGGCCTGCTGCTCACGGCGGCGTCCGCCGGCACTGCATCGGCGGATCCGGCCCAGCGCGTGACACTGCGCTTCGAGGCCCGCTACATCCTCGAATCCGTAGCCAGGCAGATGAATGTCACGCTGCGCCCGGACGAACCGATGCCCGTCATCCAATTCGAGAGCACGACGCCGCTCGCGCAATTCCAGGATGCCGTGGCCAAGCAGTGGAAGTTCCGCCCGCCGCTTTTCGCCAATGTGTACGTGGTCGCGCGCAACGAGATCTACCTGACGGACGACGCACGCTATTACCGGCGACTGCGCCGGACGCTCGACGAGTCGCTGGCGCACGAGTTCGCGCACTACATCCAGGCGCGTTACTTCGGAGCGAACCTCGCCGACGAAGGCTGCGAAGTCGAAGCGGTCGCCGTGCAGTTTGCCTTCACCGAGCTCAACCGGATGCCGGGCGCCCCGGGCGACGCCGCCTGACCGTCGCCGGATCGAAATCAGTAACCGCGCGTCCGGTCGACCGCGCCTGTCAGGACTTCACCGCGCGACCAGCGCGCAAGCTTGTCCGCGACCTGGGCTATGGCCGGCTCGAGTTCGGTTTCGGCCGCCACATGCGGCGTGATGACGATGTCGCGTCGCGACCAGAACGGATGATCGGGCTGCAAAGGCTCGATCGCAAACACGTCAAGTGTGGCCCCGCCCAGATGGCCCGCATCGAGCAGCGCCAGCAGGTCGGACTCGACGAGGGCGGCGCCACGCCCGACGTTGACGACGTGCGCTCCGGGCGCGAGGCGTTGCAGCGCATTGCGGTCGAGTCGTCCCCGCGTGGCGGCGGTGTCCGGCAAGACGCTGACGAGCACGTCGAGGCCATCGAGAAAACTCGCAAACTCGGCGTCGCCGGCACGGCATTCCACGCCTACGATGGTCTTGCGCGATTGCGCATGTCCGCGGACCGCAAAGCCGTGGCGTGCCAGTGTCACGGCGATGTCCGCACCGATGACACCGAGCCCGAGCACGCCGACGGCAAAGCGCTCGCGCGCCGGCAGTGGCTCCGGCTTCCACTGCCCCTGCAACTGGTGCGCGGCGTACCGGTCGAAGCGTCGATAGGCCCGCAGGACGGCGGCCAGCACGTACTCGGAGAGTGCGCGCGCCATCCCGGCATCCTCGAGCCGGTAGATTTCGACATGCGGTGGCAGCCCGGGCACGGCCAGCAGCGCGTCTACGCCGGCCCCGAGGTTGAAGACGGCGCGCAATCGACGCTGCTCCGCGAAGAGTGCCGGCGGGGGCCGCCAGACCACTGCGGCCTCGGCCTGGGGTGCACTGTCGTCTGCACTTGTCCTCAGCGCATCGCGCCACCAGACATCGGCCGCGAGCCCATGGCGCTCAAGGGCAGCGCGCAGCGCGGCGGTCCAGGTTTCCGCGGTGGTCTCGCGGGAACAGAACACGACGCGCAGCGTCATTTGCAGCGCCTGCTCAGTCGTTGGCGAAGCGCACGAGTTCCGCACCTTCGGCCACCTGATCGCCGACGGCGTACAGCACCTCGGCCACGATGCCGTCAGCCGGAGCGACGATCGTGTGCTCCATTTTCATCGCCTCCATCACCATCAGCGCCGCGCCGCGCGCCACCTTCGCACCGGCCGCCGTGGCGACCGCGATTACCTTGCCCGGCATCGGCGCGGTGAGTTTGCCGCCGGCCGCCTCGTGCTGCCCGGACTGGGCAATGATGTCGACCAGCGTGAGCACGCGGTGCCGGCCGTGCGAGAAGATGTGCAGTTCGTCGCCCTGGTGCACGACGTCGGCCAGCAGCGAGCGGCCGCCGAAGGCGATCCCAAGTCGCGAACTGTCGACGCGCGTGATCGCCAGCGGCGCGTGCGCACCAGCATGGTGGAACTGGACGCCGCTGCGCGCGTATTCGAGTTCGACATCGTGCACACCGCGCTCGGACTTGAAGGTCAGCGTACGGGTGTACGTCGTGTTGAGGCGCCAGCCGTGCGTGGAACTCCATGGGTCCGCGCTTTCGCCGCGTGCCTCGTCCGCGAGCACGCGCGCGCAGGCAAACGCCAGCAGTTCGTTGCCGACGCGCTCGTCGTGCGCATCGTGTGCGAACAGTTGCTCCCGCTCGCGCTCGATGAGACCGGTGTCGAGTTCGCCGCGCACGAAGCTTGGGTTGGCGAAGAGCCGCGCGAGGAAGTCCACGTTGTTGGCGACGCCGAGGATGTGAACCTTCGCGAGCGCGTCCTGCATGCGGGCGATGGCCTGCGCGCGATCCTCCCCCCAGACGATCAGCTTGGCGATCATCGGGTCGTAGTACGGCGTGATCTCGTCGCCGGCGCGCACGCCGGCGTCGATGCGGACGGCCGCCGGCCGATGGAATGCCTCGTTGTCTGCATTGCGCGTAAACGCGACATGCTCCGGCGTTGCGAAGTGCGCGATGCGCCCGATTGACGGGAGGAAGCCCTTGTCCGGGTTCTCGGCATACAGGCGCGCTTCGATCGCATGGCCGTCGATCTTCAGCGAATCCTGCAGCTTGGGAAGCAGCGCATTCAACCGTTCTCCTGCGGCCACGCGCAACTGCCATTCGACGAGGTCGTGCCCGGCGATCATCTCGGTGACCGGATGCTCGACCTGCAGCCGTGTGTTCATCTCCATGAAGAAGAACTTGCCGGACGGGTCGGCGATGAACTCGACGGTGCCGGCGCCGACGTAGCCGACGGCCTTGGCAGCGGCCACCGCCGCTTCGCCCATCGCGCGCCGACGCTCCGGCGTCATGCCCGGCGCAGGGGCCTCTTCGATCACCTTCTGGTGGCGCCGCTGCACCGAGCAGTCGCGCTCGAACAGGTAGACCGCGTCGCCGAAACCGTCGGCGAAGACCTGGATCTCGATGTGGCGCGGGCGTTCGATGTACTTCTCAACGAGCACGCGATCGTCGCCGAACGCGGCCTTCGACTCCCGCTGGCAGGATTCGAGCGCAGCGCGGAACTCGGTGGTCGACGCGACGACGCGCATGCCCTTGCCGCCGCCGCCTGCACTGGCCTTGATCAGCACCGGATAACCGATCGCATCGGACTGTTCATGCAGGTAGGTGGGGTCCTGCTTCGCGCCGTGGTACCCGGGCACCAACGGCACCTTCGCACGCTCCATCAGCGTCTTCGCTTCGCTCTTGCTGCCCATCGCGTGGATCGCGAACGGCGGCGGGCCGATGAATGTGATGCCGGCGTCGGCGCATGCCTGCGCGAATGCCTCGTTCTCGGACAGGAACCCGTAGCCGGGGTGAATTGCCTGGGCCCCGGTGTCGCGGGCGGCCAGCAGGATCAGGTCGCCGCGCAGGTAACTGTCCTTCGCCGGCGCCGGACCGAGGCGCACCGCCTCGTCGGCCAGCGCGACGTGCAGGCTCCCGGCGTCGGCGTCCGAGTACACCGCGACCGTGTGCATGCCCATGCGACGTGCGGTGGTGGTGACCCGGCAGGCGATCTCGCCGCGGTTTGCAATGAGGATCTTGCGAAACATGGGTCAACCCTTCCTTGCGTACTGCGTCAGATCGAGCTCCGAATCCTTGAGCACCGTAAACCATCCATCCTGCGCGTCGAGGATCAGATCGAGTCGAAGCGGAAAGCGTGGAGCCAACTCCGGCGGCACCGTGCCTTCGCGTGCGGACAGGGCGAGCGTCAGCGCACTGCCCGATGGCATCTGCACGGCGGCTTCCCGCATGCGCAGGAAGTCGCGCTGCCCCTCCGGGGTCAGCGCGAAGATGTCCCAGCGCCGTCCGGGAGGCGCGCTCGGCAGGCGCGGATCGCGGCTCACCGGCGCCGTCAGAGGGATCGAGTAGTCGCTCGGCTTGCCGTCCTTCGGCGTCAGCGTCACCTTCATGGTGACGTCCTTCATCGAGGCACGCTGGTCAACCAGAGCGGCCGCGCGCAGTTGCGCCGGATCGATCGCAAGCAGCGCCGAGCGATCGAAGCGCGCCAGCTTCCACATTGTTGAAACCGGAATCGACGTACAGGCCGCGGCAAGCAGTGTCACCAGTGCCAGAGCGACGCTGCGACGCCTCATGGCCCGACCTCCGGGCGATTGGTACCAAACAGTGCGCGCAGCATGCGACGGACAAAACGGAACAGCTTCGGCAGCAGCCAAAGCGCGATCAGCACCAGGACGCCGACGATCGCTGCCGCCAGCCACGGATAGGCCATCACCAGCCAAAGGAGGCCACCCACGGCGACGTCTTCGGCCACCGAAAGCGCGACGTTGGAAAAGGGCTCCGGCGAAGTGTTGGCGGCGGCACGAGTCCCTGCCTTGGTGAAGTGGCTCGTCGCCGCCAGCGAGCCCCCGAGGATCGCGGCCGCCGTGGTCCACGCGGCGCTGTCGAGACCACCGAAGACGCCCGCGGCCAACGCGGCGCCGGCCGGGATGCGGATGAACGTCTGTATGCCGTCCCACAGCGAGTCCACGCCGGGGATCTTGTCGGCCACGAACTCGACCAGAAACATCACGCCGGCGGCGATCAGCACGAACGGGTGCTGCAGGATCAACAGCCCGGACGGCAGATCCATCCAGCCGGCGTAGCCGACCAGACCCACGATCAGCAGCACCGCATACAAGCGAATCCCGCTCGCAAACCCCAGCACCGCCGCGAGCGCGATCAGTTGCGTCAGGTCGAGCGAGTTCACGTCTGCCTCGCCGCCCTGCACGAACCTCGCCTGCACTGCAGTTGGACTCGAGTCGGGCGCCCGGCCGTTCCGAAGCCCGGCTCGCTGTTCAACTGGACGAGGTGCACGTGCGAACGCGCAGCGGTCGCGTACACCGAGTCCACATGCCTACATCTCTTCATCGTCTCCGTCCTGGTTCATCATCGCCTCGTACTCGGCGATCCAGCGTGGCTTCCTCTTCTCGAGGAATGCGCGTACGCCCTCGCGGCCATCGTCGCTGGTTCGAATTTCCGCGATGCGTTCAGCCGTCTCGGCGACGAGTGCATCGTCGATCGGACGCGCTGCCAGGTCGCGCACGAGGCGTTTGGCCTCCGCCACGGCGTGCGCGCTCGTCTGCATCAACGCTCCCAGGAGCGTGTTGATGCGCAGGTCGAGCTCCTCCGGGGGAGCTAGATCGTGGACCAGTCCGATGCGCAAGGCTTGGCCGGCGTCGATTTTCTCCGCCGTCAGGAAGTAGCGCCGCGCGGCGTTGACGCCCATTGCCCGGACCACGTACGGACCGATCGTCGCAGGGATGAGTCCGAGCTTGGTTTCGCTCAGGCAGAACGTCGAACCGATGGCCGCTACCGCAATGTCGCAGACCGCGACCAGTCCGACCCCGCCGGCGTAGGCATCGCCATGCACGCGCGCGATGACGGGTTTCGGACACTCGTAAATCGTGCGCAGCATCGTCGCGAGCTTCATCGCGTCGGCGCGGTTCTCGTCACGCGAAAAGCCCGCCATCCGCTTCATCCAGGCGAGGTCCGCCCCGGCGCAGAACGCAGGTCCTTTGCCGGCCAGCACGATCGCACGCACGTCGGGATCCGCCCCGAGTGAACGGAAGGTCTCCGTCAGGTCGGCGATGGCCGCCTCATTGAAGGCATTGCGCACGGTCTCGCGCGCCATCCAGACGACGGCAACGCGGTGGCTGATGTGGATCTCGAGTGTGGTGGTGGTCATGTCATTGCGTGCCCAGGCCGCGCGGCGGGTATTGAACGGGCCGATGGGGCGCGGCGCAGGAGCGGTGGGTGAAGGAACTGCATGCTAGTCGAGGTGCTGCCTGAGGAACTGTTCGATGCGTCCGAGAGCGTCGGCACGGGCGGCAGGGTTGCCGCCGACGCGAACGCTGCGGCCATCGACGCCGTTCGGAATGTCCTTGAGCGTGCGTACCGGGGTCGAACTGTCGAAACCGTGGTAGCTGTCCGCGTAGCTGACGAACTGGACTGCGGGCGCTGGCGTGTGGCTCGTCAGGCGGCGCGTCAGGTCGTCGCACGGCTGCGGTGGGGTCCAGTCGTCGAGCGCGCCCACCAGCAGCAGCAGCGGAACCGCGGTTGCGTAGCGCTCGTTTCGGAGTGACCCGGCGCAGCTGGGGTACAGCGCAACCGCCGCCACCGGCGCGAGCGGCCAGTCGGGACGATGAATCGTCCGCAGTACGGTCGAGCCGCCGTTGGACCAGCCGACCAGTGCAACCCGTCGTGGATCGACGTCGGGCTGCGACTTCAGCCACTGGAGCGCGATATTGACGTCCTGGCGCCGCATCGCGACTGTGATGCTGCGCTCGGCACTGGGTTCGCGACAGGTCGACGTCTTGCCGCGCGCGCCGAAGCTGTCAGGCAGCAACACGTGCCAGCCCGCGGCGTTCCAGCGGGCGGCGTACTCGACGTACCGGGCGTCCATCACACCGCGCGACGTAGTTAGGCCGCTGCACCCGTGTAGCGCGACCACCACCGGCCGGCGTCCCGGCACTGGCGCCGGCTCCCACTGCAGGCGCAGTTCCGACGCAGGCGCCGGTTCAACCGGCGCGAAGGCCGTCGACGCTGACATCGATGCCAGGCCTGCCGCTGCCAGCAGCCCGCGCAACGGGGACACGAGTCGCCGCGACCGGCCCGCGCCGGCCCGCTTCAGACCGCGGGCCATCGCTTCGCGACTTCCTCGAGCATCACTTCGGTCGCGCCGCCGCCGATGGCCAGCACGCGCGCATCGCGCACCAGCCGTTCGATCGGGCTTTCGCGCATGTAGCCCATGCCGCCGTGGAACTGCTGGCAGCTATATGCGACCTCGTTGACCAGTTCGCCGGTCAGGGCTTTGAGCATGGAGATCTCGCGCACGGCGTCGCACTGCTGGTCGACGAGCCACGCGCAGTGATAGAGCAACTGCCGCGCGGCCTCGGTCTTCGCCGCTAGCATCGCGAGACGCTGGCGGATCGTCTGCTTGTTCCACAGCGGCGCGCCAAAGGCCTTGCGTTCGTTCACGTAACGATGCGTCAGGTCCAGCATCGTCAGGCAATGTCCGATCGCCATGCTCCCCAGCGCGATGCGCTCGGTCTGGAAGTTGCGCATGATCGCGTGGAAGCCCCCGTTTTCATCGCCGATCAGGTGGGACGCCGGGATACGGCAGTCCTCGAACACCAGTTCAGCGGTGTCGGACGCGAGCCATCCCTGCTTGCTGAGCGCGCGGCCCACTCGGAAACCGGGCGTGCCGCGCTCGACCGCAAATATCGAAAGGCCGCGCGAGCCTCTTGCGTGCGGATCGGTGCGCGCCGCGACGAACACCAGGTCGGCCAGCACGCCGTTCGTGATGAACATCTTGCTGCCATTGAGCACCCAGTGGTCGCCGTCGCGATCATTCACACGATGAGCGCGCGTGCGGATCGCCGCAACGTCGGATCCGGCGTCGGGCTCGGTGACGGCGACAGCCGTGATGAGTTCGCCGGCGATGATCCGCGGCAGCCAGCGTGCCCTCTGCTCGGGTGAGCCGCCATGCGCCAGATGCGGGCTGGCCATGTCGGTGTGGACCAGCACCGTGATGATGAAGCCGCCCGAGGTGGATCGCGAAAGCGCTTCCTGGAACACGACGTTGGTCGTCATGTCGGCCTCGGCACCGCCGTACTCGGCCGGATACATCAATCCAAGCCACCCGAGCGAGCCCATCTTGCGCAGTACCTCGCGCGGCGTGGCGCCGGCTTCATCCCACGCCAGCGCGTGCGGCTCAACTTCGGCCGCGACGAAACGCGCGACCTGGTGGCGCAGGTCGTCGTGCTCCGGACGTGAGTAGACGCCTGTCACTTGCTCGTCAGCGGCTTGGCAGCGGCGGGATCTGGAATGTCCCGCCGGTCTTGCCGAGGGCACTGGAAACGGCGGAGCGATAGGCTCGTACCCACTCTACAAGGGCATCCGGCGCTGCCGAGAGGGCTGGTGCGTCCTGCGCCGTGACGCCGAACAGGGCTGGATCGAGCCACGACGAGGCGCGCATGTACTCGCCGCTGACGTACTTGACGATCAGAACCTGAAACACCGGCCGCGGTGTCTTGATCCCTTCGGCCGCAAGCCATTGAGCGGCAGATGCAAAGACCTCGGCACCCTGCACCTGGGTCGGAATCGCAGTGACCAGGCGGATGATCATGCAATCCGACAGGGTGGCCGTACTGCTGTCTTCTTTCAGCAAGACCTTTTCGACGCGGCACGATGAATCTTCGCGCCAGGAAGGGAGCTGGGTGGCACCTGTCGGTGCCGTCAGCACCAGGGCCGCTTCGAGACTGCCGCCGCGCACTCGGGCCGAGAATGCTTCAATGACTTCGGCACCGGCGCGCGTTTCGCTGATGCGCACTTCACGGACGTGCCGCCCGGCCAGCTTCCAGTCGCCCGGTGGCAGCGTCCACGTCCGGCTGCCGATTGTCAGCGCGCCATCCTGGATCGGCGCGCCGAGTGGCAGGGACTTCGCGCTTTCCGCATGTACAACCCAGGGACTGGCGGCCAGTACGGCCAGCGTCAGCAACAGAAGGTGGGCAGCTCGTTGCATCTGTGCATAAGTATGTGTGTAGATGGAGAAGGCGCTACATCCGGAACACGCCAAACGTCGTGTCCGGTATCGGCGCGTTCAGCGAAGCGGAAAGCGCCAGCGCCAGTGTTTCGCGCGTGTCGAGCGGATCGATGACACCGTCGTCCCACAGGCGCGCGGTCGCGTAGTACGGATGGCCCTGGTGCTCGTACTGAGCCAGGATCGGCGCCTTGAACTTCTGCTCTTCGTCCGCGCTCCAGCGGCCACCCTTGGCCTCGATGTTGTCACGCCGGATGGTGGCAAGCACGCTCGCGGCCTGCTCGCCACCCATGACGCTGATGCGCGCGTTCGGCCACATCCACACGAAGCGCGGGCCGAAGGCGCGGCCGCACATGCCGTAGTTGCCGGCACCAAATGACCCACCAATGATCACGGTGAACTTCGGCACCTGTGCGCACGACACTGCCGTAACCATTTTGGCGCCGTGGCGCGCAATGCCTTCGTTCTCGACCTTGCGGCCCACCATGAAACCGGAGATGTTCTGCAGGAAGACAAGCGGCACCTTGCGCTGGCAGCAGAGTTCGATGAAGTGCGCGCCTTTCTGTGCGCTCTCAGAAAACAGGATGCCGTTGTTGGCGATGATGCCGACTGGCATGCCGTGGATCCAGGCGAAGCCGGTCACCAGGGTCGAGCCGAAGCGCGCTTTCCACTCGTCGAACTCCGAGCCGTCGACGAGACGCGCGATGACCTCGTGCACGTCGTAGGGCTTGCGCGTGTCGGTCGGGATGACTCCGTAAAGCTCGGCCGGATCGAGTTTCGGACTGCGCGGCTCGCGCAGCTGCAGCGGGTTCGGCTTGACGTAGTTGGTCGTCGCGAGGATGCGGCGCGCCAGAGCGAGCGCGTGCGCGTCGCTCGATGCCAGGTGATCGGCCACGCCCGAAAGCCGCGTGTGGACGTCGCCGCCGCCGAGGTCCTCGGCCGAGACCACCTCGCCGGTGGCTGCCTTCACCAGCGGCGGCCCGCCGAGGAAGATCGTGCCCTGGTTGGCGACGATGATCGACTCGTCCGACATCGCCGGCACGTACGCGCCGCCCGCGGTGCACGAGCCCAGCACGACCGCGATCTGCGGAATGCCGGCCGCCGACAGCGTCGCCTGGTTGTAGAAAATGCGCCCGAAGTGCTCGCGGTCGGGGAACACGTCGTCCTGATTCGGCAGATTGGCGCCGCCCGAGTCGACCAGGTAGATGCACGGCAGGCGGTTCTCGCGCGCGATCTCCTGCGCCCGCAGGTGCTTCTTCACCGTCATCGGGTAGTAGGTGCCGCCCTTGACTGTCGCGTCGTTGCAGACGATCACGCACTCGCGGCCCGAGACGCGGCCAACGCCGGTGATGATCCCGGCCGACGGCGCGGCCCCGTCGTACATGTCCCACGCGGCGAGCTGCGACAGTTCCAGAAATGGCGTGCCGGGGTCGAGCAGCAACTGCACGCGGTCGCGTGGCAGCAGCTTGCCGCGCGCGGTGTGCTTGGCGCGGGCTTCGGCGCCACCGCCGACCGAGACCTGGGTGATCTTCGCCTTCAAGTCAGCGGCCTGCGCGTTCATCGCCTCCGCGTTTGCCTTGAACTCGGGGCTGCGCGGATTGAGCCGGGTCTCCAGGATGGTCATCGTCGTGGTCTCGATGGGTCGCGGCGTCTGGCTCGGCGCCGTCAGGCGAATGGTAGCCGCGCGAATCAGCCGTGCGTCAGTGGAGCGACGTGGGCGACATTCTTTTCGCGGTGACGCCGGAAGTGGACGACGGCAAGCGCCAGTGCCGTGAGGCTCAGGGCGGCCGACATGAAGAAGGGTGCGCCGATGCGCCAGTCGCCGGCCGGCAGATGGCTTGCCTCCGCCAGCAGCGGGGCGCCCAGCAGCGGGGCGATGGCGGCCAGCAGCGAGTTCATCGATGACAGCGACCCCATCGCCAGGCCCTGCTCCTTCGGATCGGCAGCCTTCGAGATGATCGCGTGCAGTGCGGGACCGATGCCGAAGGCCAGCAGGTTCGCGAAAATGATCGCGTACATCAGCCAACCGACGGTGGTCAGCCCATATGCCACGTACGCCAGCGTGCCCGAGGCCAGACCTGCAATGACGAGGCGGCGCTCGCCGAACTGCCGCAGCAGCCAGCCCAGCAAGCCCCCTTGCACCACGGCGGCCATGAGGCCGACGACGAACAGCGACAGCCCGGTTTCGCGCGGGCCCCAGTCGAAGCGGAACTGCGTGTACAGCACCCAGGTGCTGTGCAGGATGAACTGCGCGAGGTTCGCCAGCGCGATCACCGCCACCAGCACGCCGACATTGCGCAGGCGCGCCAGGCCATAGAGTGAACCGATCGGATTGAGCCGCCGGAGCTGGAACGCAGGTCGCTCGGCGAGCGGGCGCTGTGGCAGCGACTCCGGCAGCACCAGCCACCCGTAGAGCAGATTGAGCACCGACAGCGCGGCCGCCACGTAAAACGGCAGCCGTATGTCGATGGCGCCAAGCAGGCCGCCGACCATCGGCCCGATGACATAGCCGATGCCGAATGCGGCGCCGATCATGCCGAAGCTCTTGGCGCGTTTGTCGGGCGTCGTGATGTCGGCCACGTAGGCGTTGGCGACCGCAAAGTTCGCAGCCAGCGCACCGCCCATGATGCGCAATGCGACCAGCGCCGGCGCCGACTGCACCAGCGCCGACAGCAGGAACATTGTTCCCAGCCCGGCGATCGACAGCAGCAGCACCGGGCGGCGGCCGTAGCGGTCCGACAGCGCGCCGAGGATGGGAGCACAGACGAACTGCGTCAGCCCGAACGCAACGATCATCGCGCCATACCAGTAGGTCTGCGCGTCACGGCTGCTCGTGAACTCGCCCACCAGCGCCGGCAGCACCGGCAGCAGCAGTCCGAAGCCCATCACGTCGATGACGACTGTGATCAGGATGAACGGAAGCGCCGGCTTGCGTGACATCAGTGTGTTGTCCGCGCAGTCGCTGACTTCGACCCACCGAACAGGTCCGTCTCGGTCCAGCCGAGCGCGGCGAGGTCGTCGACGCGGAAGCGGCTTTCGCTCGGCATCAGGAACTCGTCGAGCTGGGGCGGCGCCACTCCCGTGCCCGACAGCATCGCGTGCGCCTGTCCGCGGTGATGGATCTGGTGCGTGAAGAGATGCATCAGTACGTGACGCGCCGCTTCGCGCTGAATGAAGTTCGAACGCTGCATCGCGACTTCGGCATCCAGCGCCGCGTCGTCGGCGGCGTCGCACCAGGCGATCAGCCGCTGATCGGAGTCGATCTGAGCCGCGGCCAGTTCGGGCATGCGGTCGAACGGTGTCTCGCTGGCGAAGGCCTTGCGCATGTCTGCTTCACGGTGTAGAGCGGCGATGTAGTACCAGTCGACGATCAGGATGTGGTTCAACGTGGCCCAGAGGCTGGGAAAGAAACTCGTGCGCGGCGCGGTGAACTCGGCGTTGCTGAGTTGCAGGCAGGCTGCGTGCAGGCGGTGATTGGCGAGCCGGTTGGCGCGCGCCAGCAGGCGAAGCTGCGCGAGCTCGCTCATCGTGCCGGCATCTCGCTGACGCCGGGCTGCGCCAGGCAGCGGGCGAGCCAGGTGCGAACGGCCGGAAACGCGGCCAGGTCGAAGCCGCCGTCGCCTGCGCGGTGGGTGTAGGCGAAGAGCGCGAGGTCGGCGAGGCTCAGTCGCCCGCCAACAAAGTAGTCCCGCGTTGCCAGATGCTGCTCCATCACCCCGAGCGCCCGATTGCCACGGACAAGCAGCTCCGGTAGCCGCGGATCATCGCCCTTCTGCAGGAACACGCGGAGGAAGCGCGCGACCGCGATGGCCGGCTCGTGCGTGTACTGCTCGAAGAACATCCACTGCAGCATCTGCGCGCGACCGAGCCGGTCATCGGGCAGTAGCCGCGTGCCTTCGCCGAAATACCAGAGGATCGCGTTCGACTCGGCGAGCGCCGTGCCGTCGTCGAGCACGACGACGGGGACCTTGCCGTTGGGATTGAGGCGCAGGAACTCGGGCGAACGCGTACCGGCCTGCAGGATGTCGACCTCGCGCCAGGCGTACGGGGACCCGGTGATGTCGAGCACCATCCTTACCTTGTGGCAGTTACCGGACGCGCTCGTGCCGTAGACGACGGTCGTCATGCGTATTGGCCTGCCCTAGAACGGTCCGCGGCTGATCCAGCGCTCGACCTGGTCGAGCCGGTCATGGCCCCAGAACATCTCACCGTCAACGAAGATCGTCGGCGCGCCGAAGACGCCACGCGCGATGGCCTGCTCCACCTCTACGCGCAACGCCGTCTTGATCGCCTCTTCCTGCACGCCCGCGGCGAGCCGTGCGGCGTCGATGCCGAGCGACTGGGCGATGTCGAGCGCCACGGTAGCGTCGCCGACGTTGCGGTCGTCGACGAAGAACGCCCGGTACGCCGCGTGGATGTAGGGCGCTGCCTTCGCTGATTGCTCGCGCTGCAGCCACAGCACCGCGCGCGACGCTGCCACCGCGCCGATCGGGAAGACGGTTGGATGCCGGTACGGCACGCCGATGAAGGCGGCCGAACGCGCGAAGTCACGCACCGCATAACGTGCCTTCGCCCCATAAACCTCGGTCAGCGGTGCGCCGCCCGAAGCCTTGAACACGGCGCCCAGCAGGATCGGTCGCCACTGCAGCGGGCGGGCCGTGCGCGCGGCCAGCGCTTCGATCTGCTCGGACGCGATGTAGGAATAGGGCGACGAGAAGTCGAAGTAGAACTCGATCGCAGAGGCCATGGGGCTCCTCACCGGGAAAGGCGGATGTTACGTGTTGCCGCGCCGGGTTTCAGGAGAGCGAGAGCGGAGCCGCGTGCACGCGACAGGTGTAGCGCATCTCGACACGGCCGCCCGCTGCATTTGCGTCGAACAAAGCGCGAAGCGCCACCATCAGCTCGGCGTGGCGGGCCTGGCCCGGCGCGGGCAGGTACGAGGCCGAGCCTGCCAGCGCGGCCAGCATCGCCCAGTCCATGTCCCGCCGGTGTGGAAACTCCACAGGCGCGGGCGGACGGCCGCCGAAGTAGACCGCAATCGCGTCCGTGCCCAGGTGCCGGTAGCGGATCGCCTGGTACTCGTTGCCGTATTCGAGCATTAGCGCTTCGTAGCCGGCGAGAAAAGGCGTGCCGGCAAGATCGCGGTCGTTCCAGATCAGCGCACCCCAGCCACCCGGACGCAGGATGCGCAGCGACTCGGCGCGGAAGCGCGCCGGCTCGAACCAGTGAAAGGCCTGCCCGGCGATGACCATATCGACCGACCCCGGCGCGAGCCCGGTCGCCTCGGCCGTGCCATCGCGGGCCTCGTGCGCGGGAAACCGCGCCAGGTATTCGACACCCGCCGCGCGCATCGGTGCATTGGGCTCGACACCGATGACGCGATGGCCCGCGGCCAGGAAAGGCTCGGCCGACAACCCCGTGCCGACTCCGATGTCGGCGACGACGCCGGTGCGCGGCAAGGCGCCCAGCGTCTCGAGGTGAGCCACCAGCTCCGTCGGATAGCGCGGACGGCCGGCAAGGTAGGCCTCGACGCGATCGGAAAAGCGCTGGGTCGAGTCGGCCGTCATGCCGCGCTCACAAGGACATCACCGCATCGAGCCCGCGGTGCAAGCCTTTCAGGGTTGCGACCTGGCGGATCGCCAGCAGCGTGCCGTCGACATACGGCTCCGCGCTCGATCCCGCGTGATGTGCCAGATGCAGCCGCTGGCCGGGCGCGCCGAACACGGCTTCGACGCCGATCACATAGCCCGGCAGCCGCACCGAATGCACCTGCACGCCATTGAGCGTCGCGCCGCGCGCCTCACGCGGGCCGCGCACCTGGTCGAGCGGTACGACGGAGTGGGGCGCCTTGACCTGACCGAGCCGGAACGCCAGTTCGCGCGCCGTGCCGGACGGCGCGTCCGGCTTGTCCTCGTGCGCGTAGTCGATGATCTCGAAGTGATCGAGGTAGCGCGTGGCGATCTCCGCGAAGCGCTGCAGCAGCACCACCGTGAGCGCGAAGTTGCCGCAGGCCAGCACGCCGCATCCGGTGCGACGTGCGACGGTATCGATCTCGGCGTAGTCCTCGTCGCTCAAGCCGGACGTGCCGACCACCACGTGGGCTCCCGCTTCGAGCGCCGCCAGCACGTTCGCCTTGGCACGGTCCGGTTTGGTGAACTCGACGAACACGTCGCACGGCGTCGCGAGCGCACCATTCGCCGTCGCGTGCACCGGGGCCGTCAGCGTGGGTTCGCCCAGCGCGGCGCCGAGTGTCTGTCCCGCCGCGGTGCGCGCAACCGCCGCGACCAGTTGCAGGTCCTTGCTCCGCGCGACACCACGTGCGACCGCAGAGCCCGCCCAACCTGTTGCTCCCGCCAGTATTACGCGCATGCTGTCTCCGTCTGAATTTGTGCTCGGGCCGGGCGCCCGGCCGCCCGAAGTCCGGCCCGCGAGCCCGCTACAAATTTCGCGCGATCAGGATGCGCTGGATGTCGCTGGTGCCTTCGTAGATCTGGCACACGCGCACGTCGCGGTAGATGCGCTCGACGGGAAAGTCGCTGACATAGCCGTAGCCGCCGTGGATCTGGATCGCGTCCGAACAGACGCGCTCGGCCATTTCGGAGGCAAAGAGCTTGGCCATCGCCGCCTGCTTCAGGCAGGGTTGCCCGGCATCCTTCAGCGCCGCCGCATGGTGGATCAGCTGGCGCGCGGCTTCGAGCTGCGTGGCCATGTCCGCCAGCCGGAACTGGACGGCCTGGTGCTGGAAGATCGGCTGGCCGAACGCCACCCGTTCGCGGGCGTAGCTCAGCGCGGCCTCGTAGGCGGCACGCGCCATGCCCAGCGACTGCGCGGCGATGCCGATGCGGCCGCCCTCGAGCCCTGAGAGCGCGATCTTGTAACCCGCCCCTTCGTCGCCGATCAGGTTGGCCACTGGCACCCGGCAGTCCTCGAACAGGATCTGCGCCGTGTCCGACGCATGCTGGCCGAGCTTCTCCTCGATGCGCGCCACGATGTAGCCCGGGGTCGACGTCTCGACGATGAAGGCGCTGATGCCGCGCTTGCCGGCGGCCTTTTCAGTCACCGCGAGCACGATCGCGACATCGGCATTTTTGCCGCTGGTGATGAACTGCTTCACACCATTGAGCGCCCAATGGTCACCCTGCCTCACCGCGCTGGTGCGCAGGCCCGACGCCTCCGACCCCACATGCGGCTCGGTCAGGCAGAAGGCGCCGAGCATGTCGCCGCGGGCCAGTGGCACCAGGAAACGCTGCTTTTGCTTCTCACTTGCCCAGGCCATGAGGATCGAGCAGACCGGGCAGTTGTTGACGCTGATGATCGTCGACGTCGCGCCATCGCCCGCCGCGATCTCTTCCAGCGCCACCGCCAGCGCCGTGTAGTCCATGCCGGCACCGCCGTAGTCCTCCGGCACCGCGATGCCGAACGTTCCAAGCGCCGCGAGCTCCTTCAGCGCTGCGCGCGGGTACGTCGCCTGACGGTCCCAGTCCGCGGCGAAGGGGGCCAGCCGCTGCGTCGCAAAGTCGCGCAGCGCGTCGCGCAGCTGCAGGTGCTCCTCAGCGAGCATCGGTTGGCGCGTCCAGATTCGGCGTCGGATCGCTGAGGATCACCCGCGGGTCGCCGAAGGCGATCCAGGACGGCCGCCGGCGCATCACCAGCCCGACGATGCCGCCGGCCACCAGCGCGCCGATCAGCAGCGGGCCGCCACCGACGATTCCACTGGCAATCAGCGAGTTCGAGAAGCAACGCAGTGCGTTGTGCGCCGGGCACCAGAGCCACGCAATGAAGAACGCGACGGCGATCCAGGTCGCAAGTCCGACCAGCAGCGCGCGCGACAGCGCTTTGAGCATACCGGTCACGAGGTTCACGGCATCGACGTAAGCGATGACAGCGAAGATCATGGCGAGCAGGCCGGGCACGGCGACGAAGAGCCACGAGGCCACGCCGGCCTCGGTGGCGAAGCTGCGCATCAGCGGTTCGATGGTGGCGAGCCCCAGCCAGGAGCAGATGCCAAAGATGATGGCAATGAAGACCTGCAGTGGCACTCAGGCACTCCCTCGGGCAGCCGCCGACACGCCGGACCGGTTCGGGACTAGGTCCATGAATGTCGCCGTGCGGTGACCTCGATCTCGATCTTCATGCGCGCATCGACCAGCCCGCAGACGATCGCCGTGGCGGCGGGGCGGGCGGTCTTGAAATACTGGCCGCAGACCGGGGCGACACGCTCGAACGCCGCAGCTTCGGTCAGGTAGTAGCGCACCCGCACGACGTCGTCGAGCGAGCAGCCGGCCTGTTCGAGCGCGGATGAGATGTTCCGGAAACATTGGTGGGTCTGCGCGAGGAGATCGGAGTCGATCGCCATCGCAGCGTAATCGAAGCCGGTCGTCCCGGCCACGTGGACGTAGTCGCCTTCAACCACCGCGCGGCTGTAGCCCGCCACTGCTTCGAAGGCCGAACCCGAGGAAATCAGGCGTCGATCGCTCATCGTGATTCGAGTCCTACCAGGCGAGTTGCTCGCCGTTGAAGTTGAGGAACTTGCCGTTCTGCGAGGCGTTGGCCGTTGCCAGCACGCGTCGCATCCCGGCGACGCTGGTGGCGGCGTCGATGTCGGCCCCGGCACCGCCCATGTCGGTGCGCACCCAGCCCGGATGAAATGCGATGCAGACAATACCCTGCGTTCCGAGTTCGATCGCGGCCGCGCGCAGCGCTGCATTGGCGGCCGCCTTGCTGGTGCGGTAAAGCCACCCGGAGGTGCTGCTCATCAGAGAAATCGAGCCCATGCGGCTGGAAACGATGGCGAACTTACCGCCGGCCGCCGCCAGGCTGGGCACGAGCTGCGGAATCAGCTGCATCGGAGCGCGCACATTGGTGTGCATGACGGCGTCGAAGTCCAGTCCTCCCGGCGCGGCGATCGCGCTTGTCCGCGGACCATAGACGCCGGCGTTGTAGATGGCGACGTCGAGCTTCTCGCCGTGCAACTGGACGCCGAACTCGGCCAGCGTCGCCTCGTCGACAACATCGAGCAGCAGCGGCCGGGCCCCCATTTCCCGCAGCCTGGCCACGTCCTCGGCCCGGCGCACGGTCCCGATGACCCGGGCGCCTTCCGCCGCGTATTGCCGCGCGAACTCGAGGCCGATCCCGCGAGACGCGCCGATGACGAGGACCGTGGCCATGCCGTTGCTCAGTGTTCCGCCCGCCCGAGCTGCGCGGCAGGTTCCGCGCTGGGCGTGCTCCCGGCAAGGCGGGATGCCGGCCGCATCGCATCCCACCGGAACGCGACGACGATGTCGCGCGGCAGATCGTGCCTGCCGCACAGACCGTGTGGCACGCCCGTGGTGCGCAGCAGCCCGTAAGCCAGCGTCATCGGCTCGCTTGCAGGGTCACAGCATCTCCAGCGCAAGCGCGGTCGCCTCGCCCCCGCCGATGCAGAGCGCCGCCACGCCGCGCTTGCCACCGGTCTTGCGCAGCGCGCCTAGCAGCGTGACGACAATGCGTGCACCCGAGGCGCCGATCGGATGGCCGAGTGCGCAGGCGCCGCCGTGGATATTGACCTTGTCGTGCGGCAGGTTGAGTTCCTTCATCGCCGCCATCGTCACCGCTGCGAAGGCCTCGTTGACTTCCCAGAGATCCACGTCGCCGGGTTTCCAGCCGGTCCTCGTCAGTACCTTGTTGATCGCCCCGATCGGAGCCGTCGTGAACCACTCGGGGGCCTGCGCATGGACCGAATGCGCGAGGATGCGAGCGATCGGCTTCTTGCCGAGCTTGTTCGCGGTCGACTCGCGCATCAGCACCAGTGCGGCGGCGCCGTCCGAGATCGACGAGGCGTTGGCGGCGGTGATCGTGCCGTCCTTCTTGAACGCGGGCTTCAGGCCCGGGATCTTGTCGAGCTTGGCCTTGAACGGCTGCTCGTCCTTGTCGAACTTGACATCGCCACCCTTGCCGGTGACCGTCACCGGAGCAATCTCCCACGCGAAGCTGCCGTCGGTGTTGGCTTTAAGCGACCGCTCGGTCGAGGCGATTGCAAACTTGTCCTGGTCCTCGCGCGTAAAGGCGTACTTGGCGACGCACTGCTCGGCGAACACGCCCATCGCCTTGCCGCGCTCGTAGGCATCTTCAAGACCATCGAGCGCCATGTGGTCGTAGGTGGTGAACGCGCCATAGCGATAGCCCTTGCGCGAGTTCACCAGCAGGTGCGGCGCGTTGGTCATGCTCTCCATGCCGCCGGCGACGATGATATTGGCGCTACCCGCCACGAGCATGTCATGCGCGAACATCATCGTGCGCATGCCGGAGCCGCACATCTTCGACAGCGTCACCGCGCCGGCCGACGGCGGCAGCCCGGCTGCGAGCACGGCCTGCCGGGCGGGGGCCTGGCCCTGGCCGGCCATCAGACAACAGCCCATCAGCACTTCGTCGACGGCATCGCCGGCCACGCCGGCGCGCTCGACGGCCGCCTTGATGGCGGTCGCGCCCAGTTGCCAGGCCTGCAATGCGGAAAAGTCTCCAAGCAGTCCGCCAATGGGTGTGCGGGCAGCGGAAACGATGACGATCGGGTCGCTCATGATGTTCTCCTCTAGCTGGAGTGAAATTCGGCCGAATATCGGCGCCGGAAGCGGCGCTCGGGGGGATACGGAAACACGTCTTCGAGGTGGCCGGCGACGATGCGCTCCTTGCGCTGCTGCCAGAAGCCGGGCTCGAAGAGATCCGCGTGGTGCCTGAGCAACGCCGCCTTGATGCGAGGATCCCCGGTGAGGAACGGCTTCCACTGTTCCGGGAACATGTCGCGCCGGTCGACATAGCTGATGATCTCGCCGCCGTAATCGTCGTCCATGCTTCCTGGCTGCGGCATGTTGCGGAAGTTGCAGTCCGTCATGTACTCGATTTCGTCGTAGTCGTAGAACACGACGCGGTTGAGCCGCGTGACGCCGAAGTTCTTGTACAGCATGTCGCCGGGGAAGATGTTGGCGGCGGCCAGGTCCTTGATTGCGTTGCCGTACTCCAGGATCGCATGGTCGAGCTCGGCATCGGTCGCCTTCATGAGGTAGAGGTTGAGCGGCGTCATACGCCGCTCGATATAGACGTGTCGGATCGTCACTGTACCGTCGCCGAACTCGAGCTGGCTCGGGCAGTAGTTGCGCAGCTCCTCGATCAGCTCGGACGAGCAGCGCGCACGCGGCAACGTCACCTGCGAATACTCCCAGGTGTCCGCCATGCGGCCAACGCGGTCATGCAGCTTCACCAGCTGGTACTTGCCCATGATCTGCTGGCGGTCGGTGTCCTTCGGATGCGGGATGACGTCCTTGATCACCTTGAAGACGTAGGGGTAGGACGGCAGCGTGAACACGGACATCACCAGTCCCTTGATGCCGGGGGCGATGACGAAATTGTCGCTCGAGTGCTTCAGGTGGTGCAGGAAGTCGCGATAGAAGAGCGTCTTGCCCTGCTTGGCCAGCCCGACCATCGTGTAGAGCTCCGACGGTGGCTTGTGCGGCAACAGTGTGCGCAGGAAGTCGATGTACGCCGAGGGCGCTTCCATGTCGACGAGGAAGTAGGCTCGCGTGAACGAAAACAGCGTGGCCATCAGGTCTGTCGTGAAGACCGCCGTGTCGATGTAAAGCTGTCCGCGCGAATTGCGCAAGATTGGCACCGCCAGCGGCGTGATGCGCGTGCCGTTGATGACGCGCCCGACGATGTAGGCGCCCTTGTTGCGGAAGAACAGCGACGACAGGATCTGGATCTGGCAATCGGGTTCGAGGTTCCACGGCCGTCGGAACGCTTCGCCGCTGCGATGCGCTTCGCACACGGCACGCACGATCAAACGCAGGTCGCGTTCGACGTCTTCCCAGCGGCACGCCAGCCCGACATCGATGATGATCTGGCGCAGCGTCTTGCGCAGGCCCGCGGCAGGGTAGTAGCTGCGGTAGGACGGCGGGTCCGAGTCCATGTAATCGGTCGCCACTCCGGGCCGCACGAAGATAAACTGGTTGCGGAAGTAATCCCGGTGCAGCAGCTTCGTGCAGACCGAGTTGAAGAAAGTCTCGGCACACTCGGGCTGGCGGTGATCGGCGAGCAGGGCGACATAGTTCTGCTTCACCGCCTGCCACAGAGCGTCGCGTTCCGTATCGTCCAGCGACGCCAGGTCGAATTCGCGCTCGATGCGCGTCACGGCCTCGAGCACGCGCTGGTCGTAGAAGTCGATTCGCTCCCGGGCACGGGTCCGCATGCGCTGCCAGTCACCGTTCTCGTAGAACGACTTCGCCTGTTGCGCCACGTAACGAAACAGCCGGTAGTGGCGGTTGAATCCATCCAGGATGGCGCTCGCGATGCGGGCCGGCGACGGCATCGAGCGATCGAATACGACAGCGGGGGCGACGGCGGACATGACCGGTATTGTGACTAATGCTGCCGGGGCGTCAGCGCGAGCCAGACGGCGAGGGCGCCGAACGCCGCGCCGAGCAGCCAGCGCTGCATCCGCAACCACCCGGGCCGCGCGGCGAGCCAGCCCGACAGCGCGCCGGCGACTGTCACCAGCGCGCCATCGACGAGGGTGGAAACCGAAATATGCACGACGCCCAGCGCCAGGCTCTGCAGCAGTACGCTCCCGCTGCCGGGATCGACAAACTGCGGAAACAGCGACAAGTAGAACACGGCCACCTTCGGGTTGATGACCGACGCGGTCAAGGACTGTCGAAACAGCACGCGATCAGGAACCGGATCGAGCGGCTGCGGGGTGAAGCTGAAACCGCCGCCGCGCAGCGTGCTCCACGCCAGCCACAGCAGATAGGCCGCCCCGACCAGCTTGATCGCATCGAACGCCGCCGGCACGGCCAGCAGCAGCGCCGAAAGGCCGAGCGCGGCGGCGAAGAGATGCACGAGCACGCCGGCCATGACGCCGATCAGCGAGAAGTATCCGGCGCGCCGGCCCTGGGTCAGCGTGCGCGAGATCAGGTAGATCCAGACGGGTCCCGGCGTCAGTGCCAGCAGCAGGACCGCGAAGGCGAAGAGCGCGAGCTGCTCGGCCCGCAGGCCGAGTATCGTCATCGGACCCACTCCCAGTGCTGTTCCAGCACCTCGGGCCCCCACTGGGTCGAGCGCCGCTCCAGGGTCTTCGTGAAGCCGAATTCTTCGTAGAGGTGCCGGGCGGCGTCCAGCCCCGCAAAGGTGCCGAGACGGACGCGCGCATACCGTCGGCTCGCCAATGCCATCGCTGCCTGCATCAGGCGGCGCCCAATGCCCTCGCCGCGCAAAGCGTCGGCAACGATGAACCAGCGCAGCTGCGCGCAATCCGGATCGCCGGTCGATCCTCCGTCGATGACGATCGTGCCCAGGACCTGGCCGCCATCGACCGCCACCCAGACGCCGTCGCGCTCGGCATTGAAGCGCGCGACGAAATCGGCAATGTCCGCCAGGCGACCTGCCTCGAAGATCACGCCGAAGCCGTGGTCGCGCGCGTAGTACTGCGACTGCAGTGCGGCACTCGCGGCCATCGCGCCCGGAAGCAGGCACGGCAGCAGTCGCGGCCCGCAGCCGACCGGGTTGAGAGCGGCTTCGAACGGATACAGCAGCTCGAAGCGCTCCAGATCGACTGCCATGCTCTCATCGAAGGCGCGGCCGAGCACGTCGAGCTCGCGTGTGAAGAAGCGGCGATGGCCGTCCTTCCAGTCGGCCAGCGTGCGGTCGCCTTCGCCTTCGTCCCAGGCAAAGCTGGCGTCGACCTCGGAGAACCGGCGCCGCTCCAGCGCCGTCGTGCGTATCACCGCGCGCGGCGTGCCGTCGTGCTCGGTCAGCACCGAGTAGCCGCCGGCGACCGGCTTGACCTGCGGCATCTGGTCGTTGAATTCCGACAGGCCCGCCGTCGCGCGCTTCGGCCCGTGCAGGACCAGCTCGACGAGTTCGTGCGCCAGTTCCGGCGTGTCGCCGAAGTACCAGGCCTGGTAGGGCGTGGCGGGGTCGAGGCACGTTGCGATGCAGAAGTCGAGCCAGTAGCGCTTGACCGCTGGCGTGCGGGTAACTGAGTTGTCGAGCGCGTGGGGGTCGCTCATGGCCGAAGGTCGAACAGCCTGTGCGCGGAAGCACACGCGCGCGCGGGCGCGCGGCGTCGCCCGCCCTTCATACCCGGGCACTCGGCGTGCGTCATGCCCTTTTACATCGTTTCTTCGAACAGCTCGCGGCCGATCAGCATTCTCCGGATTTCCGAAGTCCCAGCGCCTATCTCATACAGCTTTGCATCGCGCCACAGCCGCCCGGTCGGATATTCGTTGATGTAGCCGTTACCCCCGAGCGCCTGGATCGCTTCACCGGCCATCCACGTGGCTCGTTCGGAGGCGTAAAGAATGGCGCCCGCGGCGTCCTTGCGGATGCGGCGCACGGTCTCGGGAGTCGCGCGGTCGCAGGCGCGGCCGACTTCGTAGACGTAGGCGCGGCAGGCCATCATTGTCGTGTACATGTCCGCGAGCTTGCCCTGCATCAGCTGGAACTCGCCGATCGACTGGCCGAACTGCTTGCGGTCGTGCACATAGGGCACGACCGCGTCCATGCAGGCAGCCATGATGCCGAGCGGTCCGCCCGAGAGCACGGCGCGCTCGAAGTCGAGCCCGCTCATCAGCACCTTCGCGCCGCCGCCTTCCTCACCAAGCACGTTCTCAGCCGGCACTTCAACATCCTGAAAGACGAGTTCCCCGGTGTGCGAGCCGCGCATGCCGAGCTTGTCGAGCTTCTGTGCGACCGAGAAACCCTTCATGCCCTTCTCGACGATGAAGGTCGTCATGCCGCGCGCGCCCATCTGCGGGTCGGTCTTGGCGTAGACGACCAGCGTGTCGCAATCGGGACCGTTCGTGATCCACATCTTGGTGCCGTTGAGCACGTAGCGATCGCCCTTGAGGTCCGCGCGCAGCTTCATGCTGACCACGTCCGAACCCGCATTCGGTTCGCTCATCGCCAGCGCGCCGACGTGCTCGCCGCTGACGAGCTTCGGCAGGTACTTCTTCTTCTGCGCCGCGTTGCCATTGCGCTTGATCTGGTTGACACACAGGTTCGAGTGCGCGCCGTACGACAGGCCGATCGAGGCGCTGGCGCGTGAGATTTCCTCCATGGCGACGATGTGCGCGAGGTAGCCCATGTCGGCGCCGCCGTATTCCTCGGGCACCGTGATTCCGAGCACGCCGAGGTCGCCGAGCTTGCGCCAGAGCTCCATCGGGAACTGATCGGTGCGGTCGATCTCGGTGGCGCGCGGGGCGATCTCCGCCTGCGCGAAGTCGCGCACCGCCTCGCGCAGCGCATCGATGTCCGCGCCGAGTTCGAAGTCCAGTCCGGGAAGCTGCATCGAATTCTCCTCAGATCTTCTCGTCCGCAACACCGTGCATGACCATCAGCGTCTGCTGCATCGCGGCCACGCGGGTACGCCGGTCTCCCTGCACGCCGAAGACCTCGGCGCGCACGATCGAAAGCGTACGTCCGGGCTTGAGCACTTCACCAATGGCGATCAGCAGGTCGCCGTCGGCAGGCGCCAGCATGTTGATCTTGTACTCGACTGTCAGCACGCTCGCATCGGCGGGCATCAGCGTGAAGCCGGCATAGCCGCCTGCGCTGTCCGCAATCATGCCGACCACGCCGCCGTGCACGAACCCATGCTGCTGGGTCAGGTCATCCCGAACCGGAAGTTCAATGACGCAGCGCCCCGGCTCGACCGTCGTCAACCGGGCTCCGATCAGGCTCATCGCCGCCTGGCGGGCGAATGACGACCGGACGCGGGCCTCGAAGTCGGGGTTGTGCGGGGTGTGCACCGGGGGCACCTGGACGGCCGCCCAATCTATGTGACGTTGACGTTAACGTCAATCCGTCGCGGTCAAGGCACCTGTCGCGCATCGGCCAGGCGCAGCGTGCCTCGGATCAGCCGGTAGACGACCCAGCACCAGACGACCAGGATCACCAGGCCGCCGACGATCGCCCCGCCGAGCATCTCCCATGGCAGGCGGACCTGTTGGGTCGACTTCGCAACCTGCCCCAACTCGATCGCCGACGGGACGACGAGCGCCATCAGTATCCCGATGCCCACTACGAAGCCGATGGCCCAACCCCAGAAGGTGCGGATCAGCCAGGTGTAGTGCGACCCGAGGAAAGTCTCGGTCACATCGCTGCGCTTGACGTAGGCGATCACGAGACCGACGGCAGCGGGCCAGAACATCACGAGCCCTAGGGCGTAGAGGCCGTAGGTGATGCCGAGCATCGTGAACTCGCGGGCGGAGGGTACGTTCGACGAGGCGTCTGCGCTCATGGTGACTCCGGGCCGTCGGGGCGGAAAGGACCGCGCATCGTACCGCCGCGGCGTTTCGTTACGCTTCGTGGGTGGATCGAACCAGCGGCATTCTCAAGGAAGTCTTCGGCTACGACAGCTTTCGCGGCTTCCAGCGGGAAGTGATCGAGCACGTCGTTGCCGGCGGCGACGCGCTGGTGCTGATGCCCACCGGCGGGGGCAAGTCGCTCACCTACCAGATCCCGGCGCTGGTACGGCCGGGAGTCGGGATCGTCGTTTCCCCGCTGATCGCGCTGATGGCCGACCAGGTGGCCGCGCTCGACGAGCTGGGCGTGCGCGCGGCCGCGCTGAATTCGACGCTGTCGTCGTCCGAGGCCAGCGCGCTCGAGCGCCGCATGCGCAGTGGCGACATCGACCTCGTCTACATCGCGCCCGAGCGGCTGCTGACTGACCGCTGCCTGAGGCTGCTCGACGATCTGCAGGCCGGCGCCGGTATCGCGCTCTTTGCGATCGACGAAGCACATTGCGTGTCGCAGTGGGGGCACGACTTCCGACCTGAATATGGCGCGCTCGCCGTGCTGCGCGAACGCTTTCCGGCGGTACCGCGCATTGCGCTGACCGCGACCGCTGATGCACCGACGCGCCGGGAGATCGTCGAACGGCTGCTGGTCGAACCGCGGGTCTTCGTGGCGAGCTTCGACCGGCCGAACATCCGCTACCGCATCGTAGAGAAGCGCGAGCCGCGCGAGCAGCTGCTGCGCTTCATTCGCGACGAGCATCCAGGCGAGGCGGGCATCGTCTACTGCCTGGCGCGCAACACTGTCGACGAGGTCGCGCACTTTCTGGCGGGGCACGGCATCGATGCGCTGCCGTACCACGCCGGCATGGATGCTGCCGCGCGCGCGGCGAACCAGGCGCGCTTCCAGCGCGACGAGGCCTGCGTCATCGTCGCCACAATCGCGTTCGGCATGGGCATCGACAAGCCGGACGTGCGCTTCGTCGCGCACCTGGACATGCCAAAAAGCGTCGAGGGTTACTTCCAGGAGACGGGCCGAGCCGGACGCGACGGCCTGCCCGCCGACGCCTGGATGGCCTACGGCCTGGCCGACGTCGTGCAGCAGCGCCGGCTGATCGAGCATTCCGAGGCGGAGGACAACTACAAGCGATTGTCGAGCGCCAAGCTCGACGCCATGCTGGCGCTGGCCGAGGCGGCCGATTGCCGCCGCGTGCGCTTGCTTGCTTACTTCGATGAGGCGAGCCATCCGTGCGGCAACTGCGACAACTGTCTTGCGCCACCGGAACTGCGCGACGCGACCGAGGATTCGCGGAAACTTCTTTCGACCATCTACCGCTGCCAGCAGGCCGGCGGCTTCGGATTCGCCGCGACGCACGTCATCGATGTCTTGCGCGGCAAGGTGACCGACAAGGTGACGCGCTTCGGCCACGAGCGCCTGACCACCTTCGGTATCGGTGGTGACCGTCCGGAAGCCCAGTGGCGCCTGCTGCTGCGCCAGCTGGTGGCACAGCACCTGGTGGAGGTCGACTATGACCGCTACAACGTTCTGCAGCTGACCGAGGCGAGCCGCGCCGTGCTGCGCGGCGAGCGGCGCATTGAACTCCGGGTGCAGGTGGCGGAGCCGCGCCGCCGCGCGAAGGGTCGCCGGTCCGCGGCGGGGCCGTCCCTCGACACGACAGCGGAGCGGCTGTTCGCCCGGCTGCGCGAGTGGCGTGCCGGCGTGGCGAAGGAGCATGCCGTGCCGGCCTACGTCGTGTTCAACGACGGCACGTTGCGGGCCGTCGCGCAACAGCGGCCGGACACGCTCGCCGCGCTGGGTGAGATTTCCGGTGTGGGCGCTGCCAAGCTCGCGCGCTACGGCGCTGCCGTGCTGGAACTGGTGGGGCGGGAAGCCTGAGCTAGGTGACGAGCGCGAGGTACACCAACGCGGTCCAGATTACGCCGCCGAGCCCTGCGCTCCAGAGGACGCCGTGGGCCTACGACAGGTCGTGCCGCAGCATCTCGGAACCGAGTGGCGCCGTGTCGATGGGCAACTGATAGTGGGCCATCATGAGGCGGGCACTGTCCGGTCGTGGGCCCGACGGAGTTTCACTAGGATCAAGTAGGGGCCGATTGCCGGTGAGGAACGGTGAACCTGGCATGGTCGTGAATTTGCCGGGTCGCGTCGTCGCGGGTGCGTCTAGCGCCGGCCGCGCTTGAGCAGCCGCCTGCACTCGGCCTCGTGCTGCGCGATCTCCGCCAGCGTCACCTGGATGTCTTCGCGTTGCTGCTCGAGTGCCGCCCGGTGCTGCGCCAGCACCGCGAGAAAGCGGCGCGCCTGCGCGGTCACATCCTTGGGCGATTCGTACATGTCGATCAGCTCGCGCACCTGCGAGAGCGACAGCCCGAGCCGCTTGCCGCGCAACGTCAGTTTCAGCCGCGTGCGATCGCGCGGCGAATACACGCGCGTCAGCCCGGAGGACCCGCTGCGTTCGGGCGCCAGGATGCCCTGGTCCTCGTAGAAGCGGATTGCACGCGGTGTGATGTCGAATTCGCGCGCAAGTTCGGTGATCGAGTACGAGCGCGACTCGTGGTCATCGTCGGCTGCTGCGCGAGCGGCGCGATCGCGTGAGGAAGGCATCTGAGCGCGGATCATTGTTGGTCGCCGCGTAGAATCGCCGCAGTTGACGTCAACGTCAAGCATCGCGCCGGCGCATGAATCCCAACGAACACGAGTTGCACTATCCGTGGGCCGAGACGCCGGCGACTGGCGCATGGATCACGCTGCGGCCGGGACTGCACTGGGTGCGCATGCCGCTGCCGTTCGCGCTCGACCATATCAACCTGTGGGTGCTCGACGACGAGATAGAAGGTCGGGCCGGCTTCACGGTCGTCGACAGCGGCATTGCGTCGGCCGAGACGAAAGCGGCGTGGGAGTGCGTGTTCGATGACCTGTTCGAAGGCCGACCGCTGCTGCGCCAGATCTGCACGCATTTTCATCCGGACCACTTCGGCCTGGCGCACTGGCTCACCACCGGGGCGGATCGTTCGCGCTGGACCGCGCCGCTGTGGATGACCGCCACCGAGTACGCCTTCGGTCGCTTCCTCTCGGCCGGGGGCGAGGACACGACCGGTGAAGGCGGAGCGGCACACTTTCGGCGTCACGGGTTGACGGACGAGGCCGCGCTCGCCAAGGTACGGGCGCGCGGGTCGGGCTATTACCCGAAGCTGGTTCCAGAAGTACCGCTGCGCTTCCGCCGCATCCAGGACGGCGACGAGATCGCGATCGGGCCGGCGCGCGGGAGGCGCGTGTTCCGCGTCATCGTTGGCTTCGGGCACGCGCCGGAGCACGCCTCGCTCTACTGCGAGGAAGATCACTTGCTGATTGCCGGCGACATGGTGCTGCCACGGATCTCGACCAATGTCAGCGTGTTCGACGTCGAGCCCGAAGGCAATCCGCTGCCGCGCTACCTGCACTCCCTCGACCGGTTGCTGCTGCTGCCGGCCAACACCCTGGTGCTGCCGTCGCACGGCAAGCCCTTCACCGGCCTGCACGAGCGCATCGCGCAGCAGCACCAGCACCATCGCGAGCGCCTGGCCGAGGTGCAGGCGGCCTGCGCGACGCCGCAGACGGCTGCGACGATCGTGCCAGTCCTGTTCAAGCGCGAACTCGACCTGCACCAGACGACCTTTGCACTTGGCGAAAGCCTCGCGCACCTGCACGCGCTGTGGTACGACGGGGCGCTCGTTCGCCGCGAGGTCGACGGCGTGTTTCAGTTTCGGGCGGCCTGATTCCGGAGTTCACTGAATGAAGCAACGCGCTGACACCCTGCTGGTCACCGCCGGTCGCGATCCGCGCACCAGCTTCGACTTCGTCAATCCGCCGCTGGTGCGTGGTTCGACGGTGCTGCACGAGAGCGTGGCCGACATGAAGGCGCGTATCGCCAGCCGCAATGCCGGCGCCGATCTACCGGTCACCTACGGCATCTACGGCACGCCGACGCACCACGCGTTCTACGAGGCGCTGAATGAGCTCGAAGGCGGCCACGCCTCGTGGGCACTGCCGTCGGGGCTGACCGCGTGTACGGTGCCGATCCTCGCGTTCGTGCAGCACGGTGACCATGTGCTGGTGCCCGACTCGGTCTACTGGCCGACGCGCCGCTTCTGCCGCGACACGCTCGCGCGCTACGGCGTCGAGACCACGTTTTACGACCCGCGCATCGGCGAGCAGGGACGCGCGGCGGTCGAAGCGCTGTTCCGGCCCAACACACGAGTGCTGTTTCTCGAGTCACCGGGCTCGCTGACGTTCGAGATGCAGGACGTGCCGTTGCTGGCCGAAGTCGCGCGGGCGCGCGGGGCGGTCAGCATGATCGACAACACGTGGGCCACGCCGCTCTACTTCCAGCCGCTGAAGCACGGGGTCGACGTCTCGATCCACGCGGCCACGAAGTACATCTGCGGCCACTCCGACGTCATCATGGGCACGGTGACCAGCAACGAGGCCGCGTGGCCGCGCCTGCGCGAGACGTTCCACCAGATCGGCCTGACGACCAGCCCGGACGACGTCTACCTCGCGCATCGCGGCCTGCATTCGATGGCGGCGCGGCTGCGCCAGCACACTGCGACCGCATGGCGCCTGATCGAGTGGCTGCAGGCGCAGCCCGAGGTCGCGCGCGTCCTTTATCCGGGGCTGCCGTCCGACCCCGGGCACGCGCTGTGGAAGCGAGACATGAGCGGCGCCTCGGGACTGTTCGGCGTCGTGCTGAAGCCCGTCGCCGACGAGCATTTCGTCGCCTTCATCGACGGAATGCACCTCTTTGGGCGCGGCTACTCGTGGGGCGGCTACGAGAGCCTGCTGATACCGGTGTTCCCGGAGCGCACCGCGGTGCCGCTGCAGCTCGAGGGGCCGCTGTTCCGCATCGCCGCCGGTCTCGAGCACGCCGATGATCTGATCGCAGACCTGGCAGCGGGCTTCGCTCAGTTACGCACCTGAGTCATTAGGAAATGTCCGCGCCGCTGCAAGGTGTCCATCCGCCGTTTCGAGGCGGCGGACTGGCCGCAGCTGTGGCCGCTGCTGCGCACGACCTTCGAGGCCGGTGACACCTATGCCTACGCGCCCGACAGCCGTGAGGCCGACATCCGCACAGTGTGGACGGAAGCACCTGCGGCGACCTTCGTTGCCTGCGGACCCGATGAGCAGATCATCGGCACTTATTTCATCAAGGCGAACCAGCCGGGGCTGGGCTCGCACGTATGCAATTGCGGCTATGTTGTCGCGCCGGCGGCGCAGGGGCGGGGGATCGCTGCGGCGATGTGCGAGCACTCGCAGCGCGAAGCCGTGGCGATGGGCTTTCGGGCGATGCAGTTCAACCTGGTCGTGTCGACCAACGAGCGCGCGGTTCGGCTGTGGCAGCGGCTGGGCTTCGCGGTGGTCGGGACACTGCCGCGAGCGTTCAACCACCGGCAGTTGGGCTACGTCGACGCGCTCGTCTTTTACAAGGAACTCGTGACCTGAGGCGCGATCTCACTGAGTGCGCGAGAGTATTTTGGCAGCCGCAGCAAAGGAGCAGACGATGGATCGATCGATGATCAAGGGCATTCTTATCGGCGGTGCCGCGATGGTGACGGTGGCGGCGGTCGCGACAACCGGCTATCGCACGATGACGCAGCCGAAGTTCGCCGAGGTGGTGTCGGTAAACGAAGTCGGCGAAACGATCCGCACACCGCGCGACGAATGCCAGGACGTGCAGGTGCAGAAGCAGGCGCCGGTGAAGGACGAGCATCGCGCCGCGGGTACCGTCATCGGCGGTGTGGCGGGCGGCGTGCTCGGTCACCAGATCGGCGGCGGCACCGGCAAGACGGTGGCGACAGTCGCCGGGGCGGCGGTGGGCGGTTATGCCGGCAACAAGGTGCAGAAGAACATGCAGGAGAAGGATGTCGTGGCGACGACTGAGAAGCGCTGCAAGACCGTCACCGACACGTCGAAGAAGTTCGTCGGCTACGACGTCCGTTACCGGCTGGATGGCAAGGAAGACGTCGTGCGCACGTCGTTCAAGCCGGGCAACCAGATCCTGGTCAAGGACGGCAAGCTGGTGCTGACACCGCCGGAAGCCGCCAAACAGTCGGCCAAGTAATTCGCGCGGAAAGCGCTCGTTACGGCGTGCCTTCCGCGCGCGGCTTCTGCTTGCGACCTTTCATCAGTCGGTCGAAGAGTGCCCGCGGCAATACCTTCAACAGGGCCGAAACCCACGCCATCTGCCATGGGATCGTGAGGTATCGCACGCCGGCGACCATCGCGTCCGCGGCCTGGCGCGCGAAGTCGTCGGCATCCATCAGGAACGGCATGCCGTAGGGATTCTTCGCGGTCAGCGGCGTGCGGATGAACCCTGGCGAGATCGTCACGACCTTCACGTCGGACTTTGCCAGCTCGACACGCAGGCTCTCGCAGTAGGTGATCACCGCGGATTTCGAGGCGCAGTACGCCTCGGAGCCCGGCAGACCGCGGATGCCAGCCACGCTCGCGATGCCGACCAGCGTGCCGCGCCGGCGTGCCTTCATCGCTGCGACGAACGGGTGAAACGTGGCGGCCATCGCCAGCACGTTGGTGTCGAACACGCGGCGGAACTGCGCGAGGTCCTCGTAGAACTCGGTCTTTACGCCGAGTGAGATGCCGGCGTTGGCGATGACGATGTCCGCGCCGCCCACGGCCTGATCGAACGCACGCCCGGCGGCGACGACGGCGTCGGTGTCCGTGACATCTACACCGTAGGTCAGATGCTCACCTGGAAGGCCAGCGACCAAGGCCTGCAGCGCGTCGACGCGCCGGGCGGCCAGTCCCAGCCGGGCGCCGCGCGACGCGAACTCACGCGCCAGCGCCTCGCCGATACCGCTGGAGGCGCCGGTGATGAAAACGTTCACGTCGCGACTGGCGCGCTACTTCTTCGTGCGCTCGGCGCGCGAACGCTGCACCAGATAGTCGAGCACGACCAGCGTGCCCTCGCGCGTGCCGACCATCGACGGCGCCGTCATGAAGCGGCCGTCGACTGCCATCATCGGCGTACCGTCGACCTTGTAGGCGCGCCAGACCTGCCCGGCGCGGTTGGCGCGGGCGGCCACCGAGAACGAGTTGTAGGTATCCAGCCACTGCTTGCGGTCGATACCGTTGGCCGCCATGAAGTCGGCGATCGCATCGGGATTGAGCATGGGTTGCCGGTTCTTCTGGATCGCGGCGAACACCTTCTCGTGCAGCTCTGGAAGCTTGCCGAGCGCCTCGAGCGTGTAATAAATGCGCACGTGCGGCATCGTGCTGTTATCCCACGCGATCGGGATGCGCCGGTAGTCGACATCGGAGGGCAGCTTCTTCTTCCACGCGGCCAGGTAGGGCTCGAACGTCGCGCAGTGCGGGCACGAGTACTGGAAGAACTCGAGCACCTCGATCTTGGCTCCCGACTCCACCGGCACTGGCGTCTTGAGCACCGTGTAGTCCTTCAGCTCCTGCGGGGCACGGGCGGCGGGCTGGGCGTGCGCCAGCAACGGAGTGGCGGCCGTCGCGACGGAAACGATCAGCAGGCTGCGGCGGGATAACGGCATTTCAGGTTCTCCAGGAGTTCGCCGGCGTACCGGCTTGATTGGACACTAACGAATCTGCGACCGCCGCCGCCGACAAGGGTTCACCCGTACCGATGAAAGGCCCGGTCGGCTGACGGTCAACGCACCTTGATCAGCTGTACATCGATGCCGTTTTCCGCCATGGTCTTGCGCATGCGGTTGACGTCTTCGATGTTTCCGTAGGGCCCGAGACGAACGCGATAGAGCGTCTGGCCGTCCTGCTCGCGCGGAAAGATCTTTGCGTCGAACCCCATCAGCGCGAGACGCGCGCGCATCGCATCGGCATCGTCGGGCGACTTGAAGGCGCCCGCCTGCAGCAGGTAGCGCGAGCCATCGTCCGGCAGCACGGTTGCCACGCCCTTCTCGGGCGGCGGCGGTGCAGCCTTCGGATCGGTGGCTGGGTCGACCGTCGGCACGGCGCCCGGCGCGCCGGGCCGGGCCGGCATCGGTGCCTGCAACGGCTTGTTCGGGTCGGGCAACTGGCCACCCGCCGACGGGTTCACGTTCTCGCTGGCCGGGCGCACCTTGTTGATGAACGGCACCGGGGCATTCGTGATGTACAGCGCCACCGCAACCGCGATAGCAAGGCCCAGTACGAGCCCCGATATGAATCCGAGCACCGTGCTGCCGCGCTGCTGGCGTGGAAATGGATGAGTCATGCGCGAAGTTTACTTGGGGTCGGGCATCCTGCCGCCCTAAGCCCGACGCCCTCTCAGGATCGAGCGAAGAGCACGAGCGAGCGGCCCGGAGGTCGCGCATACCTGCGCGCTACATCTTCTCCGGGGCCGAGACGCCGAGCATCGCCAGCCCGTTGCGCAGCACCTGGCGCGTGGCAAGCAGCAGTGCCAGCCGGGCATTGCGCACGTTGTCGTCGTCGACCAGCACCCGCTCGGCGTTGTAGTAGCCGTGAAAGTCGGCGGCGAGGTCCTTCAGGTAGTACGCCAGCTGGTGCGGCGCGAGTTCGTCGGCGGCTTCGGCGATCAGGTCCGGGAACTGGGCCAGCCGGTTGAGCAAGGATTGTTCGCGTGCGCCCGTCAGCGGCGCGAGGTCGGTGTTCAGCGCTGTCGTGATGTCGGGAGCCGCATAGCCCTTTTCGGCGGCCTGCTGCAGCACTGAGGAGATACGCGCATGTGCGTACTGCACGTAGTAGACGGGATTGTCCTCGGACTGCGACAGCGCGAGGTCGACGTCGAAGGTGAACTCGGCATCGGCCTTGCGCGCGACGAGGAAATAGCGCGTCGCGTCGCGGCCGACCCACTCGAGCAGGTCGCGCAGCGTCACGTAGGTGCCGGCGCGCTTGCTCATCTTCACTTCTTCGCCGCCCTTGGTCACCCGCAGCATCTTGTGCAGCAGGTAATCCGGGTAGCCGCGCGGAACGTCGAGCTTGAGGCTCTTCGCCGCGGCCTGCACGCCGGCGCGCACACGCGCGACCGTGCCGTAGTGGTCCGTGCCCTGGATGTTGATGACCTTCTCGAAGCCGCGCTGGAACTTGTTCAGGTGGTAGGCGACGTCGGGCACGAAGTAGGTGAAGGTGCCATCGGACTTGCGCATCACGCGGTCCTTGTCGTCCTTCGGCGGCCCGCCGTGGCCGGCGAGGTCGTCAAACTCGGTCGTTTTCAGCCACAGCGCCGACTCGAACTCGTAGGTCATGCCCGAGTCGGCCAGCGCTCTCACCGTGCCCTCGACCTTGCCGTCGGTGTAAAGCGATGACTCGAGGAAATAGTGATCGAAGCTCACGCCAAGCGCCTCGAGATCGGCATCCTGTTCGTTGCGCAGGTACACGACGGCGAAGTGGCGCACGGCCTCGAGGTCGCTCGGATCGCCATTCGCCGTGACCGGCGCGCCGTCGCGCGCGGTGACCGTCTTCTTCGCTAGGAAGTCGCGCGCGACGTCGACGATGTAGTCGCCGCGGTAGCCGGTTTCAGGAAACTCGATCGTTTCGCCCAGCAGTTCGCGCGCCCGCGCCTGAACCGACAGCGCGAGGTTGGCGATCTGAACGCCGGCGTCGTTGTAATAGAACTCGCGCGACACCTGCCAACCCTGTGCTGTGAGCAGATTGGCGAGCGCATCGCCGAGCGCGGCCTGGCGCGCGTGGCCGAGGTGCAGTGGCCCGGTCGGGTTGGCCGAAACGAACTCGACCATCACGCGGTGGCCGGCGTGCGCTGACGTCGTGCCGAAGCACTCACGCTCTCGCAGCGCAAGGCGCACGACCTCCTGCTTGGCCGAGGGCGCGAGCCGCAGGTTGATGAAACCAGGGCCTGCTACCTCCACCGCATCGATGAGGCCGGCGGCAGCCGGGTTCACCTTCAACGCGTCGGCGATGGCCTGGCCGATCTCACGCGGGTTCTTCTTCAGCGACTTCGCAACCTGCATTGCCACGTTGCAGGCGAGGTCACCGTGCGACTCGACCTTTGGCCGCTCCAGCACGACTGCCACGCCGGTGACACCCAGGCCGGAAAGGGCCTGTTCGATCAGCGCGGTAACGCTTTGTTTCTGCTGAGGCAGCATGGACCGGCCAGGGGCGAAGGAGGCACGAATTCTACCGGCGCACTCGCGGCCGCCGAGTCCGTCCTGTGTCGCCACACTTAATCAGCCGCGTCCCTTCTCGTAAGTGCCCATCAGCGTGGCTTCCGCCACAACATGTCCTGCGAAGGCACTCTGCAGTTGCGCGCTGGTGGGGCGATGCAGGTCGCCGAGCTTTCGATCAAGTGCGAACAGCTTGAAGTAGTAACGGTGTCGCCCGATAGGCGGGCAGGGGCCGCCGTAGCCGGTGCGTTTCCAGTCGTTCAGCCCGTCGCGTGCGTCCAGGCGGGACGCGGCGATGCTTTCCGGCAACGACGTCGTCTCGGGCGGCAGGTCATACAGGACCCAATGTACCCACGTCATTCTGGGCGCAGCCGGGTCGGGCGCATCCGGATCGTCGACGATCAGCGCCAGGCTCTGCGCACCCCCGGGAACACCTTCTATCGCGAGCGGCGGTGAGACATCCTCGCCTTCGCAGGTGTGCCCGCGCGGAATGCTCCCCTCATGTGTGAATGCCGGTGACGTCAGGTTCATTGCTCAGCCTCCCTCCCCTTCGGATCCGGCCACGATCTCGCGCCGCTCCGGCGCGACCCACGGAAGGCCGAGCGCCGCGTAGATCGACTCTTCGGTGGCGCCGGCAATGCGCTTGTCGCCCTTGAACAGCCCGTACTCGTTGAGCTTCAGTCCGCGCGCGATCGCGCGTCGGCGCAGTTCGATGTTGTACGCCTTCGAGCCGGTGAAGTAGAGCAGCGCCGCGCCGTAGCTCTCCGCCGGCACGATGCGCAGGTCGACCTGCAGCCCGCTCTCGAGCACCGCGCTGGCGCGCTTGGCCCCCTGCGCCAGCACTTCGCGGAACTGGGGATAGGCGACGTAGCGGCGCGTCACGGTCGTTCCGCGGTCGCTGACCACCAGCAGGTCGATGTCCCCGACGCTCTCTCGCCGGCGTCGCAGACTGCCCGCGACGATCGCCTCACGCACCGCGGGGCTGGACTTCATGTAGGTAAGCAGCGGCTCGGCCTCGCGCTCGGCGACGGCCAGCGGCACGCGCTGCTTCTTGCCGCGATGGGTGCCCAGCACCTCGCGCAGGCGCTCCTCGGTCTTCGGGCCGAAGCCGCGCAACTGGCGCAGTCGGCCGCTCTTCAATGCGGAGACAAGATCGGTCGGGCTGTGCACTCCCAGCTGCTCGCCGAGGGCGTGGACCTTCTTGGGCCCCAGGCCCGGTATGTGCAGCAGCGACGAGGTGCCGCGGGGCACCGCGGCACGCAGTTCCTGCAACAGCGCGCAGGCGCCGGTGCGGGCGATTTCGTGGATCTTGGCGTCCAGGTCGGCGCCGATGCCGAAGATCTTCGCGAGTGGTTCGCCTCGCGCCGCACGCGCCGCGAAGTCGGGCCCCTGCTGACCGACCATGCGCGCCGCGCTGCGATAGGCGCGGATGCGAAACGGATTTTCGTCCTGTACTTCGAGCAGGTCGGCGATCTCCTCGAACACCGCGGCAATGCGGGCGTTGTCGAAAACGCTCGCCGCGTTCATGGCCGGCCGCTACGGTCGCGTGCGCAGCTCGCGCGTCTGCTGGGCCTTCAGCACACCAATCATGCCGTCGAGCTGCTCGCCCAGGGCTTCAAGCACGTTGTCGAGTGCGATGACTCCCGCCAGTGCGCCGTCGGGCCGCGTGACCGGGAGGCGCCGCGCACCGCGTTCGCGCATGCGCGCCAGCACGTCGAGCAGGTCGTCATCCTCCTCGACCACGGCGGGCTTCTCGCTCATGACGTCGCCAGCAGTCAGGGCGTTCGGGTCGAGACCGAAGGCCACGACCTCGATGACAATGTCGCGGTCCGTCAGCATGCCAACGGGAAACTGGCTGCCGTCATTCTTCTCCACGACGATCAAGCAGCCGACATGCTCGGCGTGCATGCGCTTGGCGCAGGTGGTGATCGTCTCATGGGCCAGGGCGGTTGCCGGCGTGTGCACGGCGATGTCCTTTACAAGCAAAGTCGGTGCTCTCATTGGTTACCCCGAGGCGGATGTACGGTTTCAGACTAGGAATTCGGATCGTCCGTTCCCTGACGGGCGTCAAGGAAGCCCCAGCCGGTTTCAAGCGCGGGCGCGATTGCGTTCACGTCGGGTGTTGCGCCGGAGTCCAGAATGGCGTCATGCTTGCAGTCCGGCTTCGAACGGCTGTCATCGTCTTTTGTCGAGGAGAAATCACATGAAGGCCGCTGCACTGACTCGTATGACCCTCGGCCTCGCGGCGATTTTCGCAACCGGCGCCGCGTGGGCGCAGGCTGGCAAAGGTCCCGCGCAGGTGGTCAAGCCGCCGGTCTCGCAGGCCTGGATCGACGTCGCCACGTTCGCTGGCATGGGAATGCCGTCGATGGGCGGCGGCGGAGGCGGCCCCATGTCGATGATGGGCAGCATGTTCGGTGGCGGGCAGGGCGGCAAGAACACGTTCGGCATGACGCAGACGGGCTCGGCCGGCCGCTGGGTCGACGTGACGCTCTACACCAGCCGTAATCCGTCGCTTCCCGAAGCGTTGCAGGCGGTGCCGGCCGGCACCCAACTCGCGCCCACGCTGAAGCTGGTGGCACCGAAGGTCGAGAAGGGGCCGCCGCCACCTCCGGGCGACGACACCGTGGTCGAGCACGAATACGAGCGGCCGAAGGGCAAGATGTACCTGTACTGGGGCTGCGGCGACACCGTGCGGGCCGGGCAACCGCGTGTTCTCGACATGGCGACGGCCAAGCCTGAGGACTTCGGCAAGTTCTTCACGTCGCGTCGGGCTACCCAGCGTGGTGCGCACAGCGCCGCCGGGCGACCGCTGTGGCCCAACGAGATCGACTCGCGCATGGTGCCTGCCAACGCGTCGCTGGTCGGGGAGCACGCATTTACCGGCCAGGGCGTGCCCGAAGGATTCAAGTTCGGGATCGGTCCCCAGCAGGACCTGATGCCAGCGATCGAACTGCGCCAGGGTGACGTTGGAGGTGCGACGCAACTCGAATGGGCTGCGCTGCCAACGGCGCGTGCCTACTTCATCGCCGCCATGGGCGCGAAGGGCGGCTCGGAAATGGAGATGGTGTTCTGGACGTCGAGCGAAGTGCCGGAGCTCGGCATGAGCCTGATCGACTACCAGACGAACCCGGCGGTCGACCGCTGGCTGAAGGAGAAGGTCCTGCTCGAGCCGAGCGTCACAAAGTGCACCGTGCCCAAGGGCATCTTCGGCGAAGGCGGCGGCGCGATGCTGCGCATGATCGCCTACGGCTCCGAACTGAACCTCGCACATCCGCCACGCCCGACGGACGCGAAAGTGGCCTGGGAGCCGCAGTGGGCGGTCAAGCTGCGCGTCAAGAGCGTTGCCAATGCGATGCTCGGCATGGACATGGGCAGCATGCAGCGCGGCGCGGGTCGCCAGGCGCAGCCTCGGGGACAGCAGCAAGGACAGCCGCAGGACGCCGCACCGCCTCCGGGGGAGCAGAAACCGGAAGAGAAGTTGCCGGATCCGGTCAACATCCTGAAAGGTATCTTCGGACGGTGAGCGGCGGGTCTGCGTGCGCGTTCGTCCCGGGCCGGTGACGAGCGCGCGGGTCGCAGGACCTTATTCGTCTTTGACGCCTGCGCGTGCTTCGGATGACACAAAAGACAACGGCGGGCGGGTGCAATCCGGCCCCGCCGGAGCGAATCGTCCAGGGCCGCTCCCACGCAAGTAGGCGAGAGTTCACCGACGCCGGAAGTCTCGTGCTTTGAGCGTGTCGTCGCCCGTTCCTTCCACCGCCGCGTTTTGCGCGATCGACTTCGGAACCTCGAATTCTGCAGTGGCGCGGGTCGTCCCGGAACCGGGTAATCCTGGGCAATCGCGCGTCGAACTCGCGCCGCTCGAAAATGGCGCAACCAGTATGCCGACGGCGGTCTTCTACAACGCAGAAGATGCGACGCGCCAGTTCGGCCGCGCGGCCATCGCAGCCTATGTCGACGGCCAGGAAGGCCGGCTGATGCGCTCGATCAAGAGCATCCTCGGTTCCGATCTGATGGACGAGGCGACCGAGCTCCCCGGCGGCTTGCAGGTCCGGTACATCGACGTCGTGATTGCCTACCTGCGGCAACTGCGGGAAATCGCACAAGCGCACTGGCAAATTCCCATCCAGCGCGTCGTCATTGGCCGGCCGGTCTTCTTCGTGGATGACGATCCGAAGCGCGATGCCCAGGCGCAGGACACCTTGTTGCATGCCGCCCGCGCGGCCGGACTGTCAGAGGTTCAGTTCCAGTTTGAGCCGATTGCGGCCGCCCTCGACTACGAATCGCGGCTGCGACTTGACGAAGGTGAACGCCTGGTACTGGTGGCAGACATCGGCGGCGGCACGTCGGACTTCTCGGTCGTGCGCGCCTCGGCCATGGCCCATGCACGTGTCGATCGACGTGAAGATGTCCTAGCGAACCATGGCGTCCACGTCGCGGGAACGGATTTCGATCGGGCGGTGAATCTCGCGAAGATCATGCCGGTGCTGGGCTACAACGGCACGGGGCCGGAGGGCCGTCCCGTCCCATCGAAGATCTACTTTGATCTAGCGACCTGGCACCTGATCAACACGACCTATACGCCGAACCGGATCGCGGAACTGAAGATGATGCTCCGCATGTACAACGACCACGACGCCCATCGACGACTGATGCAGGTACTGAATCACCACCGCGGACATGATCTGGCGGCGTGCGCGGAAAGGGCCAAGATCGTGGTGTCGGAGTCCGGCCAGGCAGTCATCGATCTGGATTTCATCGAGCCAGGCTTGCAGGAGCCCGTCGACGATCGCGAACTGCGCATCGCGCTTGAGGGGGAAGTCGAGCGCATCGTATCCACCGCTCGCGAAACGGTGCGCAGGGCGCAACTCGATCCGGGGCGGATTGGCGCTGTGTACTTCACTGGCGGTTCCACCGGGCTCGGCTTTCTGGTGGAACGAATTGGCGCGGTGTTTCCCGCGTCACACGCTGTGCGTGGGGACCGTTATTCCAGCGTGGTCAGCGGCCTCGCCATCACCGCGCAACGGAGGTTTGGCCCCAACTCTGCACGCGACATTGGTCGGCGCCACCTAACGAGCTAAGCCGCGACCGCGTGGTCGATTCGAGCCGGCCAGCCACGCTCGCTTGGGTTAGTTACCTAACTGGCACGGCGTCGCTTCGCGATCGCTGCGGCGACTGCGTCCCAGGTGGCATCAAATGCTTCGGGCGTGAACCCGGCGCCCGATGGCAACCAGTTCGCCGTCCCCCCGCTCGCCAGCGTGTAGTGGCCGACCAGGTCGAGGTGATCGGCACGTGCTACGTGCAGCAGCCGACCGTGCAACTGGCTCAGTGTCGGCACGATGCCATCGCTGATCTGAGGGGTCACCTTGAAACCTAGTCCTCGATCGAGTTGCCGCTGTAGCACCTTGTTCGGCCTGGGATACGGATAGCGCGGGTGCGGGTTCGCAGTCAGAGCGTGCAGCAGCCTGAACAGCGCGCGCAGAACGACGTATTCCGGATCCAGCAGTTCCTTGGGCGTGAACGTCTCGCGCGGCTTCGGCACGCCAGCGACGACGCAGCCGTAGTCGACTCCCGGACTGTCGGCCACTGCAGCATCGAACAGATCGATCCCCTCCGGCGTGAGTTGCAGCACCGCGCCCTGGTCGCGTTCAATTTCGCCGAGGTATTCCCACGCTGGGTCGTGGCGGTCGAATCGGAGCCTGCGCAGCAGCCCCTCGGCGATGCGATCGAGCGGGCCATCCGTCCGCCCCAACCAGTCGTCGAGGCGCGCGACCAGCGCGATGGCTTTCGCCGTGGCGAGAATCGCGCCGCGCCCCTGCCCCGACGTCGCCAGCGCGCTCAATACCAGCAGCAGCGTCTGGCCCTGGACGGTGACGAAGTGATTGGCCAGTGGCGTCCCGTGATGCGGTGTGGCCACGGAGATGGCCGTCCGTGTCAGGCGCGCGATGCGCGCCTCCGAGTCGCCACTCGCGATCTTCACGTCCGGTGTCAACAGCATGCGCACGTCGAGCCCGCCGGTCGAGTGTCCTATGAAGTGAAGTTCGTGCGCCCTGAGGCCGCCGTTGCTGATGACCTGACGACGCAGCACATCGGCGCGTCGCGGAATCGACGCGGTCGGCTGCGTCACGCACCGGACAATGCGGGCGTCAACGCCGTGCCGGTGCAGAGCAAGGCCGAACGAGCGTTCGACATCCTCGAAGTAATTCACCGCGCCGACGGAGCTGAAACCAAAGAAGCCAGGCACCAGGAAAACCAGTCGCTTCGCCATTTGCGGATGGTGTACGGCGGGAGCCGTCCTCGCCCGTCGCTCCGATGCAGGAAATGACTACCTTCTGGGCCGGGCTGTCGCCGGTTAGGGCTGGTGCCCACGTTGATTTGGGACAACTTCAACTCTCATTATGTGCGCTTTCGCACAGACCTGGCAGCGTGCGCCACCTATCTTGAGTCAACAGAGCGGGAATCAGTCAGCTGCGGTACGTGGCAGCAAGGCTGGAGCCTCAGGCCCGCGGGCACGCAACCTCGCCAGATGGAGATCTATATGCACTGGGACCGCATTCAAGGCAACTGGAAGCAAGTCGTCGGCAAGGCCAAGGCGCAATGGGGGAAGTTGACCGATGACGACCTTGACGTCGTCGCCGGCCGGCGCGAACAACTGGCTGGAAAGATCCAGGAGCGCTACGGCATCGCCAAGGACGAAGTTGACAAGCAGATTGCCGACTGGGAACTGACGGCGACCGACGCCTGGTTCCTGAAGGATGAGAAGCGCAGTTGATTCGCGCATGGAGAGATGAGTCCGCGCCGGCGCGGCTTCCATCGCCGACCGGGCGCAAACCGAAGGTGGCGCGGTTTGCTGCGGCGTAGGCAGTAAGGCTTTCGAGCCACCATGTTGTGGAAATAGGAGATTCAAAATGCTATGGACCATTGCCGTCGTACTGCTCGTCTTGTGGGTGTTGGGACTGGTCAGTTCGTACACGCTGGGCGGATTCATTCACGTCCTTCTGGTTCTCGCGATCGTCATGTTCCTGATTCAAGTCATTCAGGGTCGGCGCGTGGGATGAACTCGACATGTCTGCGGGCGCAGGAGCGCTAGCCAGAGCGCGCTCCGGTCGCCCGCTTACCGGGTGCGGCCTTTGCTTCGTGTCCGCGCGCGGCCGGCCCCGACTTTGGGGTTTCTGAGGCAGTAGGAGACGAAATGAACGCACTCAAGATCGCAGCCATCGCCCTCATCGTGGCTGGTGTCCTGGGCCTGGCCTATGGCGGGTTCAGCTACACGAAGGAAACCCACTCCGGAAAACTGGGGCCGATCGAGCTGTCGATAACGGAAAAGCAAACGATCAATGTCCCACTTTGGGCAGGTGTGGGCGCCATCGTGATTGGCGGAGCGCTTCTGGTTTTCGGACTCAAGAAGCGCTAGCTCGTTTGCGGTTGAAAGTGGAGCACGCGCCGAGTTCGCAACCCGATCTCGCGTGCGCATGCGAAAGTGGATGGCATCGCGTACGGCCGAGGCCGCATTGATAGGGGCACCCTCGGTGCGGGTGTTGCACATAGCCCTGCTCCCGCTGCTTCTCGCCGCGGGCTGTGCGGCCATTTCGCCGGATGCGTCCGTCGCGCCGAAGCCCGAGGCAGTTGCATCGCAACCGGCCACGCCTCCGCACGCGACCAAGCCGTCGACAGCACCGACGCCTCAGCCCGTACCGGCCGTAACGCCAGCGCCTGTCGCGCCGACTGCGGCGCTACAGGCAGAAAACAAGGCGCCCACTCCCGGGACAAAGACTCCGGCGCCTGCCACAAAGCCACCGGCTGCACCCGCGTCGACGGCAGCCAAGCCTTTGCCTCCACCCGCGGCCGCAACGTCCTCGCCTGTTGCCTCGCCGACGCTGGACCTGGCCGCGCTCAAGGAGCAGCTCAAGGAAACCAAGGCCATCGGCGTCTTCACAAAGATCACACTCAAGAATCAGGTTGATGACCTGCTCCAGCAGTTCCGCGATCACCACCAGGGCAAGGCCAGGACCACCATGGCGCAGTTGCGCCGTTCGTACGATCTGCTGCTGATGAAAGTGCTCTCGCTGCTGCAGGACGCTGACCAGAAGCTCGCCGCAGCAATCGTGTCTTCGCGCGAAGCGATCTGGGCCTTGCTCGCCGATCCGAAGAAATTTGCCACGCTCGAAGGCTGAACGACGGAGTACGCATGATCAATCCCACTGCAGTGTTTTCCCGGGCTTTGCTCCTGGCGACGTTCGTTGCCGTGCCGTCGTTCGCGGCCGACGACGCGGCACTGAAGAAGGACATGACGTCGGTGATCGCGCTGCAGGGACTGCCCTGCGGGCAAGTCGTCGCCGTCAAGGTGAATGCCGAAAACGACTACGCCTGTTCGTGCAAGGACGGCAATCGCTACCGCGTCTACATTAACGCAACGGGTCGGGTCGTCGTCGAGAAGCAGCGGTAGTGGCTCTGTACGCTGACGAACAGACCGCGCGGAGGCGGACACCTAATCTCGGTGCACGGTGGCCGGATCGATAGGCCGCTGCCGCGACCAATTCCCGATCTATGTTCGAATGGAGATGTCAATGAACTATGAACAGCGCGACCCGATGGGCATGTACAAGGGATCAAAGACCAGCAGTTCAGGCCCCGATGTGCGCCACGGCCCAGGACCTTACGTGATGGGCGCCGATACTCTCGTCGGCAATGACGTCTACAACCGCGACTCGCAAGATCTCGGCGATATCAAGGAGATCATGCTTGACATGCGCACCGGACGCGTGAGTTATGCTGTTTTGTCGTTCGGAGGTTTCCTGGGCATGGGAGAGAAGCTCTTTGCCGTGCCATGGGACGCTCTCAAGCTGGACACCGAAAACAAGCGCTTCGTGCTGGACGTCGACAAGACGCGGCTGCAAGGTGCTCCGGGCTTTGACAAGAACCATTGGCCCGACATGGCCAACGCGACCTGGGAAGAGGGCATCCACGCCTACTACGGGACAAAGCCTTACAGAGAGCAACCGCGCGTCTGAACGTTGAGCCTGCATCCGGCGCCCATCGTTCGTCGCGAAGCGGGAGCGCAACGAGGGTGGGTGCCGATGCATACGCCTGCTCGCAGACTCCTCGGCACGCAGAACCCTGAATCGGATTCAATTTGGCGACGACAAAGATGCAGATACGTGTCGGTTTCGAAATGGAGTACCAGTGTCGCGGCCCGACCCCGATGGTCCTCGCGCTCAGCATCCACCACTCGCGGGCGTCCGACCTGGTACACCCGGACTATCTCGTCAGCAGCCCGGCGGTTCCGGTCACCGCGTACAGGGATCTCTTCGGCAACTGGTGCAGTCGTCTGGTAGCGCCGCCCGGGCGATTCGTGCTGAGCACCGATGCCGTGGTCAACGACAGTGGCTTGCCCGACGTCGTGGCGACCGAGGCGCAGCAAACTCCGGTCGAGCACTTGCCGGAGTCCACGCTCGTGTATCTGCTGGGCAGCCGTTACTGCGAGACGGAATTGCTGTCCGACATCGCGTGGAAGCTGTTCGGCAATGGTCCGACAGGGTGGGCTCGGGTACAGGCGATCTGCGATTTCGTCCATCGGCACATCGAGTTCGGGTACCCGCACGCGCGCAACACGCGAACCGCCTGGGAGGCCTATCAGGAGGGGCGCGGCGTGTGCCGCGACTTCGCCCATCTCGCGGTGGCGTTCTGCCGTTGCATGAACATACCCGCACGTTATTGCACCGGATACCTCGGCGACATGGGTACGGAGCCACCGTACGGGACGATGGACTTTGCGGGCTGGTTCGAGGCTTATCTGGGTGATCGCTGGTACACCTTCGATGCGCGCAACAACACGCCACGCATCGGCCGCATCCTTATCGCCCGCGGCCGCGACGCCTGTGACGTGGCGCTGTCCAGCACCTTCGGGCCGAACACGCTGGAGCGGTTCAAAGTCTGGGCCGACGAAGTTCCGGCGGCCTGAATGCGAGCCGTGCTTTTCGATTGCGCGGAGCGTCGGCCAAGCGGGCGCACCGCATGACCTACTGCGTCGGCGTCAAGCTCGAAGAAGGCCTGATCCTGGCCAGCGACTCGCGCACTCACGCTGGCGTGGACAACTACGCCAAGTTTTGCAAGATGACGGTGTTCGAGCGTGCCGGCGACCGCGTGCTGGTGCTGCTGAGCTCCGGGGGCCTGGCCGCCACGCAGGCGGTGATCAACGTCCTGCGACAGCAGGCCGCGGCCGAGCCGCCACACATCTGGAGTGCCGCGTCGATGTTCGACGTGGCCAATCTCGTCTCGGACGCCATGCGTGCCATCGAGCGCCGCGACGGCCCGTTCCTGGAAGCCAGCGATCTGAAGTTCAATGCGTCGTTCATCCTCGGCGGCCAGATCGCCGGCGAAGACATGCGTTTGTTCCGGCTGTATGCGGAGGGCAACTTCATCGAAGCGGGAACCGATACGCCGTTCCTCCAGACCGGCGAGGCCAAGTACGGCAAACCGATCCTCGACCTCGCGGTGACGTCGAGCGCGACCTTGGAGGATGCCACCAAGTGCGTGCTGGTGTCATACGACTCGACGATGATCAGCAATCTGTCGGTGGGGATGCCGATCGACCTGCTGTGCTACGCGCGGGACAGCCTGCAGGTGACCATGCGGCGCCGGTTCGAGGAAGGCGACGTCTACTTCGACGCGCTGACTCAGCAGTGGCTCGAAGGCACGCGCAGGGTCTTTCACGAACTGCCGCCGCTGCAGTGGTAGTTGTCGCACGGCAGAGCGCGCAGGAAGATCGGTCTGAGGTTCAACGCCGGGCCGTGCCGGCCAGCGTTTCCTTCAGCGAATCGACGAGCATCGCCCTCAGCCCTTTCCAGGCGGCGCCGCTCTGTTCGACAAAGCGCTGGTTGATCTCGAGTTCGATACCCACGTAGGCCGCATCCGGATAAAGCTTGCGCAGCGATGCCGTGAGTCCGTCAGCGCGCCCCTGGTACGGGTAGTTTCTGCGCAGACGCAGGTCGGGCGCGAGCTTTGCGAGCGCCAGCATCCAGGCTTGCGCGAAGGCCGCCTCACCGGGACGCCGCGGGGCATAGAGCCAGGCGACATCGGCTTGCCTCTGCACGCCGTCGAGCATGGGCGTGAAGCTATGCGACGCGACGTGGATGACCCGGCGGCCCGCCGCAATCTGCCGTGCGATCTCACCTTCGACAGCCTGGCGATGGGGCCGGTAGTAACGCTCAACGATTTCAACGCGGTGAGCCGGTGAAAGGGGGCGCGTGACCTCCGAGAACAGTTGCCGATGACCGATCGACCGGTTCAGATCGACCAGTAACCGCGTTGTGGTAGCGGCGTACAGCGGCGCACCGAACGCAGCGGCCAATTCACGGGCGAGCTCGAAAGCACCCGCGTCCCAGCCGCGATGGCTCGCCAGCAATGCCTCGCGGCCCGAGAAGAGCGCGGCATATTCCTGCGGGACCTCACGTCCACCATGTTCGCAAGTGATGACGAGAAAATTCCTGCGTGCGAGCGTCAATGCAACTCCAGAGGCCGCGTGGCCAAACGCATGCATAGCAGGTTGGCTGCCGGAATGCCTGAAAGCAGAAGTAGTCGCTCTGCCAAAACAAATGCCGCGGGAATGCGTATGCCTGGTCGCGTCACTTGGCAGTGGGGTTTTTCGCGCGTGCGCAGCCTGGTCAATCGAATCGGCGCTTCAAGCCTGCTCGGCGCGTTTGTCACGCTTGTGCCTGAACCTGGACAGCGTCGCGTAGATCTTGCTGCGCGCCCGGTTAAGTCCGCCCAGCGGCGCGTGCGCCGATAGGGCATTCGCGGGTGAGAACGACAACGCCTCAGCTTGCTGAGCGCGCTTGTCATTGCGAAATCTCTGCATGGGCAAGCGCAGTGTGGCCACTTTGAGGAAAGGTGACTTCGCCTCGTCCCACCGTTGGCTGGCGTCCTCGAGCGGCATGCCGGGTCTCTGCAGCTGCACACAAAAGTCGAAGCTCGCTTCATGTCGGTCTAGATGGTCTTGCATTGCGTCGCTCAGGTAGCCCTCCCCCAAGGTCTCGGGCGTGTCACTCCTGTGCCTGGACGTGGGCAACAGCGAGTACTTCACCGCGCGGTCGGGGCCAAAGCGGTAGGGCGTGGTGCTCCAGTAGCGAATGCCCAGCGGTGAACTCGGGTTGCCGCGCAGCATCAGCAAGCCCAGCAGAACCCCGGCGTGGCCGGTGAGCGCAAACTTGGCGACCAGCAACAACGGCGAGCTTTCAATCGTGTAGTAGACAGCGTCGCGAAACAGCGCCACTGTGCCCAGCGGCATCACCGGTGTGTCCAGCAGTACGAAGTCCTGGCCGAGCTCTGCGCCGGCAGCCGATCCCTTGCCGCGTCGTGCCAGTAACTTGATCGCGACACCGCGCGCATCGGGCACCGCATCAGATTGGACCTTGCCGCTGGAATTGGAAAAGCGCACCCAACAATCGAAGCTACCCGGCTTTTCGAATAGCCCCACCCGAAGAGCCTTGGGCAGGTTGGACTCAATCTGGAAGCGGCCGCGCAACAGGCCGAGTGTCTTCGGGTGGGCGTCGCGCAGCGTCCGGCCCTGGGCATAGTCCCGCGCCATCTTGCGACGCAGGATCGCGATCATTTCGGCGACTAGGGCCGCTTCATTGGGTTCACGTTTTTCGACCGGACCGGACTTCATTGTGTGACGCTAGCAGCAAATCAAAACGCCGTTGGAATTACTCCAGGTCATCGCCAGCTAAGCAATGCAAACACTGCTACGGCCAAGAGCACCAGTAACAAAGGTACCCAGATCACGCCGTACCCAGCCATCCAGCCAGCGCCCCACGTACTGTCATTCATCATGTGCCTGCTTTGGGCTGTTGCTGCGCCAGCGGCCGACAAGGAAAGAGTACAAAGCGCCGTGAACGTAAGTGTCTTAATCAATCCTCCAGGGCCAAGCAGCTAGGCGACAGGAGCGTCGCTGTGGTATCGACCGAAGCGCGAAATCGCAAGTTGTCGAGTCGCCAGTCCTCAACGTCTTGTTCGAAAACTCTGCCGTCATCTGAACCTGCACGCTTTCCGAGCGTACCAAGTCACGCTTTGACGGCACTCACGGTTTCGTCGGCCGGTCGGCGCAGAATGGAAGCGTGGACGCTTAAGTGACAACTGTCCGTGCGCTAGCGAACACCGAGGATAGTGCTTGCTATGCCGTGCGTTTTGGTGGCGGGACTTGCCGGAGTGGTGACCCAATGAGACACAGCGAAAGACACAGAACTCATCGAACAGGCTGGCTGCGTGCCGCCGTTCTTGGTGCGAACGACGGCATCGTTTCTACGGCCAGCCTTGTTCTGGGGGTCGCGGCTGCGGGCGCAGGCACTCAGGGGATCCTGGTCGCAGGCGTCGCCGGCCTCGTGGCCGGTGCGATGTCAATGGCAGCCGGCGAGTATGTATCGGTCAGCTCGCAAGCCGATACCGAACGCGCGGATCTGGCTCGCGAGACCAAGGAGTTGGCTGCGAATCCCGAGCAGGAACATGCAGAACTGACGGCGATTTACGTCAAACGCGGACTGGACGAGCCACTGGCATCGAAGGTTTCCACCCAGTTGATGCAGCATGACGCACTTGCGGCGCATGGTCGAGATGAACTCGGTATATCCGATACCTTGGCTGCGCGACCCGTGCAGGCTGCATTGGCTTCGGCAGGCACGTTTGCCGTGGGCGCGGCCCTTCCTCTTCTGATGGTTCTCCTGCTCCCGGCGTCGGCACTGATGTGGGGCCTCGCAGGCAGCTCACTCCTCTTTCTTGCACTGTTGGGCCTCGTGGCTGCACGTGCGGGGGGCGCGCCCGTGATTGCATCCGTCATGCGCGTTGCCTTTTGGGGGGCTCTGGCAATGGCATTGACCGCTGCAGTTGGGGCCCTTTTCGGGGTGGCCGCCTGACATTCTGGGGCCAAGGAACTCGATGCCTGTAGATCAGGGTAAGGGACGGTCGTCTCCAGCTGCGGGCGGCCGTTCGCGATCGCTGCGCCGACGGCCTCTCTTGTGGCGCCGAATGCTTCCGGCGTGAAGCCGCGATCCGAGGGCAACCCGGCCGCCGTGCACCTTGATTTTCAATCTCCTGCGCCACCGAGGAATGGCGCTCGACTCCCTGCGGTTTCTGTCGCCGCTGTCGAAGGCGGACATGACTCGATTGTCTGGGCGCGCAATGTTCTGGGTGATTCGGGTACTTTTCGATATCCGAGGCCACCGGAATGCGGCCGCTAGCCCATGTTTGCAGATGAAGTCTCGGTGCACCGCCACGCGCCGACTCCGTTTACGGCCGGTCAATCCGTTCTGGTCACCGGTGCCAGCGGCTTCATCGGCGGACACCTGGTCCGGCGGCTGACAGCGCTTGGCTGCCGTGTGTCCTGCCCGGTGCGTGCGACCTCACCTGTCTCCGATCTGCAGTTGGCCGGCGTCCAGCTCACTGACTGCGATGTTGCTGACCGCGCAGGCGTCGCGCACGCCATTGCGTCGTCGAATGCCCGCGTTGTGTTCCATCTTGCCGGACTGGTCCGGGCAACAGACCCGGGAGACTTCATGCGGGTCAATGCAGGAGGTGTCGACGCGGTTGCAGAGGCCTTATCACTCAGATGGCGCAGACGGCAGTGTGCAACCGCCACCACTCGCTGGATCAGCAGCTGTGCCGCTGGCTCTTGCTGAGTCTCGATCGTCTGCGTTCCAAGGAACTCGTAATGACGCAGGAGCTGATCGCCAACATGCTGGGTGTGCGCCGGGAAGGCGTGACCGAGGCAGCCGGCAACTTGCAGAAGGACGGTCTCATCCGTTATCGACGTGGACGCATCACGGTGCTCGACCGCGCACGCGTCGAGCAGCGCTCTTGCGAGTGCTATGACGTGGTCAAGAAGGAATACGAGCGGCTGCTGCCTGCGACATTGGCAACGTAAGCGAGCTCTCGATTGACGTCGAGGCAATTGATCTTTGGCCCGCTCGCTCCGCGCGGGCAAGCCGACGATCCGGAGTTCCCTAGAATCCCGTCATGTTTCGCGCGGAACTTGACCACCTCGTTATCGCCAGCACAAATCTTGACGAAGGCGTCGACTGGATCGAGCGGCAGCTCGGAGTGCGACCGCAGCCGGGCGGGCAGCACGTCGCCATGGGTACGCACAATGCGTTGCTGAAGCTCGGGCCGCGCACTTACCTGGAAGTGATTGCGATCGATCCCGACGGCGCGCCGCCTTCGCGCCCGCGCTGGTTTGCGCTCGATGAACCGGCGATGCGGTCGCGCCTCGCCTCCGGACCGTCGCTGGTCACCTGGGTCCTGCGCTGCGAATCGCTGGCCAACGCTTGTGCGCGCGTGCCGGACCTCGGCGAGATACTCGCGATGTCCCGAGGTGACTTCCAATGGAAGATCGCTGTGCCCGACGACGGCAGCCTGCCCTGGGGTGGCGTTCTGCCCGCTGCGATCCAGTGGGACCCTGGGCCTGACGGCGAGTCGCTGCATCCCTGCGATCGTCTGCCCGACAGCGGATGCGTGTTGAAAAGTCTGCGGCTCGCGCATCCGGCGGCGGTATTGGGCACGGCGGGACTCGTCGCGATGTTCCGGGAACTGCGCGTTGTGGGGCCGATCGACCTGAAACCCGGGCCGGTGCAGATTTCCGCGAGCATCCGTGGCCCGGCCAGTGTGGTGGAGTTGTGATGGATATCCTGTTGAGGCACGACGTTGAAGTTCTGCAATTGCAATGCCCTTTGTGCCGCCGCCCTGATGACGGTGACCAACACGATGGCGGCGGGTGCCGTCTCGCCGCAACGAGCGCCTGGTAGCGTCATGACGGCGCCTGTCCCACCGGTTGCCAAGCGCGTTCCGCATGCGGTCAAGAGCCCGCATGGCGAGCGCATCGACGAGTACTACTGGATGCGCGACGACGATCCAACGGTCAAGCGGCCGGAGATCATCGAGCACCTGAAGGCGGAGAATGCCTACACCGACGCGATGCTGGCGCACGTGAAGCCGCTGCAGGATGGGCTAGTTGCCGAAATGCGGGCGCGCATCAAGGAAGACGACAGTTCGGTGCCGGTGTACGACAACGGCTACTGGTACTGGCGACGCTTCGATGCGGGTGCGGAATATCCCATCCTGCTGCGCCAGCGCGGCGGGCCTGCGGCGCTGGATGCGGGCGCGTCCGAGGAGGTCGTGCTGGACATTCCGCAGCTTGCGCGTCCACACTCGTACTACAACGTTGGCGCAACGGCCGTCAGTCCTGACAACCGGTGGCTGGCCTACGCGGAGGACACGGTCGGCCGGCGCATTTACACACTGCGCTTTCGCAATCTCGTCACCGGCGAACTCGCGGCGGAATCGATCCCCGGCGTGCTGGCGGACGCCGAGTGGGCCCACGACAGCGCAACAGTGTTTTATCTGCGGCAGGATCCGCAGACGCTCGTGCGAGGGACCGTCTTCCGGCATCGGCTCGGCACCGACCCGGCCGGCGACGTCATGGTCTACGACGAGCCGGACCCGGAGCTCTTCACCGGCATCACCCGCAGCGCGTCGCGGCGCTTCCTGCTGATCCAGCTCGAGGGTTACGACACGACCGAAACGCGTGTCGTGTCGCTCAGTGCGCCGGCGACCGCTCCCGTCGTCGCGTTGCCACGACGCAAGGAAGTGCGCACGTATGCCGATCACATCGGAGATCGCTGGATCCTGCGCACAAACGACGCGGCGCAGAACTTCCGTCTGGTGGCGGCGCCGGAGCGCGCGCCCGACGACCGTACGCGCTGGCGCGACATCGTGCCGGCGCGCGACGACGCTGCCGTCGACGCCTTTGCGTTGTTCGATCGCGCGATCGTCATCGAGGAGCGCGTCGACGCAAACAGTCGTGTCCGCGTGCTGCCTACCGATGGCCGGGCGCCATTCGCCGTCGGGGCCGACGAACCTGCGTTCTCGATGAACCTCGCCGGCAATCCGGATCCCGTGGTGCGCACGGCGCGCTACACCTACACGTCGCTCGCGACGCCCACGACGACCTACGACGTGGATCTGGCGACGGGCGAGCGGCACCTGCGCAAGGTCCAGCCGGTCATCGGCTATGACGCTGCGCTCTATGCGACCGAACGCGTCTGGGCTCCGGCGCGCGATGGCAAGCGCATTCCGGTGTCACTGGTGTATCGCCGCGACCGCTTCAAGCGCGACGGCACGGCGCCGCTGTACATCGAAGGCTATGGCGCGTATGGCCTGGCCAACGACCCGTACTTCAGCGGCAGTCGCGTCTCGCTGCTCGATCGCGGCTTTGTGATCGCGGTCGCCCACGTGCGGGGTGGCTCGGAACTCGGCCAGGGCTGGTACGAGGCCGGCCGCCTGCTGGCCAAGCACAACACTTTCAACGACTTCGTGGATGTGACGGACCACCTTGTGCGCGAACGCTACGGTGCGCAGGACAGGGTCTTCGCCTCGGGCGGCTCCGCCGGTGGCCTGCTGATGGGCGTGATCGCCAATCAGGCCGGCGATCGCTACCGCGGCATCGCGCTGCATGTGCCCTTCGTCGATGCCGTGACCACGATGCTCGACGAGTCGATCCCGCTGACGACCAACGAATGGTCACAATGGGGTGATCCGCGCGAAAGGAATTTCTACGACTACATGCTCGCCTACTCGCCGTACGACAACATCCGTCCGCGAGACTACCCGGCGATGCTGGTCACGACGGGGCTGTGGGACGCGATGGTGCAGTACTACGAGCCGGCCAAGTACGTGGCCCGACTGCGCGCCAGCAAAACCGATCGCAACCCGCTGCTGTTTCACGTCACGCTGGAGGCCGGACACAGCGGCAAGTCAGGGCGTTTCGAGCGGTTGGTCGAAGCCGCGCGCGAGTACGCGTTCTTCCTCGACCTTGCCGGGCTCACGCCGCCGGCATCGGCACCCCAATAGAGACTCGCGGACTAGTCCGGCTGCTTGCGCAGCTTGAATACCGGCACGAAGCCGCCCGTCTCGATACCGCGGTAATTGCGGATCGGCGGGCAGTCGTAGACCGCGAGCGGCGTGCCGCTCGAGTCCTCCAGCACGCCGAGTTGCTGCAGTACCTCGACCGTGGCGGCGTGCAGCGCGCGGGGACTGCCGTCGGCGATGCGGATCGCGATGCCGAATCCCTCACGGGCAACGCCGATGGCCTGCACGCCGTCGGCTCCGGCCTTGCTCACCCAGTTGCCGGCGCCGGTCTGCATGATCGCGAAGTCGGTGCGGCGCGTGCCGGCGACGAGGTCGGGATGCCGCGTCATCGCGAAGAACATCGCTGCCAGTTCCGGAGTCTCCTGAGTCGCTAGCCGCGCATAGATTTGCGCGAGCCGCCGCAGCGGCAGCGCGAAGTTCGGTGCACTGCAGCCATCGATGCCCTGCGCGATGCCGTCACCCTGGGCGTAGCGCGCGACGATCGTGCGAATCCGCTGCTGCAACGGGTGACCGCTGTCGAGGTACGTTCCGGTGGGCTGGTCGTGCATGCGGCAATACGCAAGAAAGCCTGCGTGTTTGCCGGAGCAGTTGTGATAGAGCGGCGACCACTTCACCCCGGACGGAGCCGCGCTTTCCGTCGCCGCGAAGTAGGCCGGTGCATGGCAGCCGCACTGAAGTGCCGAGTCATCGAGCCCGGCCGCCGCGAGCATGCGCTGCACGATGCCGACGTGCACGGCCTCGCCGCTGTGACTGGCGCACATCATGGCTAGCTCGTGCGACGTGAATCCGTAGCGCCCGAGGCCGCCATCTTCAACGAAGGGCAGCGCCTGCAGCGGCTTCAGGGCCGAGCGCGTGAAGTTGAGGGAATCCGGGTCGCCGACGGCGGAGACGAGCTTGCCGGCCGGATCAACCACCGCGATCGAGCCGTAGTGCACGCACTCGGTCGCGCCGCCGCGTGTGGTCTCGACCAGTGGAACATGACGCGGAATCATCGGCGGGCTCCGGCCGCGCCGGGTGCGCGCACACGTGTGTAAAACGGACTCGAGGCGGTGACCTTCCGGTCGCCGCGCGGACTCAGGCGGCCTGCGGCGACGGGTCGGTCGGGGGCGTGCGTAACCGCACCGCAATCTCCTTGCGGTAACGGTTCAGGTCCTGCACGGAATTGAACGTACGCTCGAACAGCAGCGATAGGTTGTGCAGGATCCGATCGACGACTTTGGTCTCCCATTCCTTGTCGAATCGTATTTGTTCATCGAGCCAGCGCTCGAGCCAGCCCGGATCCGGGAGGCGCGATTGTACGGTGTCGTTCGGGAAAAGCGACTGATTTACGTGCAGATTGGTCGGGTGCAGCGCCTTGTCGGTGCGCCGCGCCGAGGCCATCAGCACGCCGATCTTGGCGAAGGCGGCCCGGGCCGCGTCGCCCACTTCGCCGAGTGACTTCTTCATGTAGCGCAGGTAGGCGCCGCCATGCCGCGCTTCGTCCTGCGACAGCAGGCGGTAGATCGCCTTGATCACCGGTTCGGTGTGCCACTCGGCAGCGCGGCGGTACCAGTGGTTGAGCCGGATTTCGCCGCAGAAGTGCAGCATCAGCGTTTCCAGGCGCGGCGCCGGGTCGAACTGGAAGCGCACCGCGTGCAGTTCGGCCTCCGTCGGCACGAGGTCGGGCCGGAAGCGCTGCAGGTACTCCATCAGCACCAGCGCGTGCTTCTGTTCCTCGAAGAACCACACCGACATGAAGGCGGAGAAGTCGGAATCGTCGAGGTTATCGCGCAGGAACATCTCGGTGGCCGGCAGCGCCGACCACTCGGTGATGGCGTTCATCTTTATCGTGCGCGCCTGGTCGTCGGTGAGCCGCGTGCCGTCGAACTCCTTCCACGGCACGTCGGTTTCCATGTTCCAACGCACGGACTCCAGCGACTTAAACAACTCGGGATACAAAAACGCCATGATCGCCTCCAGCCGGACTCACCCGGCGGCACGGCGCTTCAGGAAGCGCATCAGCCCGCCCAGTACCGGCAGCTTTTCGTACAGTTCCTCGGCAGCGTCCCAATAGTCACGGTGATACGCCACCCGGCCGTCTGGAGCGAACTGTATATGAGTCGCCCCGCGGATCACCTGTTCCCGGTCAGATGACCCTTGCAACCGGAACAGAAAATCCCACGTCAGGAACGCGTCATCACCGGCGGCGATCGACCGCGTGATGACGAAACGCGGCTCGCGCACCTGCCGGAACATATGGCTGAAGATACGCTCCAGCGCTGGCAGGCCGCGCACCTCGTTGAACGGGTCCTTGAACCATGCATCTTCGGTGTACAGCGAAGCAAGCGCTGACACAGAGTCGACTGTCAGCGACTCGAAGTACTGCTTCAGGCGTGTGACCCGGGCATCGTTCGGCGGGCTGGGATTCGGCATCAGGGATTGGTGAAGCGGCGCACCGCAGCAAAGTACGCCGGATACGGCAAGGTGCGCAACAGCCGCATCAGGTTGGTAAACCGTCGCGGAAAGTGAATCTCGAACTCGCCGGCTGCTATCCCGTCCAGCGTCAGTTCGGCGGCCTTTTCCGCCGGTATGAGCGCCGGCATCTTGAACTCGTTTTTCTGCGTCAGCGGCGTGTCGACAAAGCCCGGATTGACGAGATAGACGCCGACGCCCTGCGGCTCGAGGTCAAGGTACAGCGATTCGGCCAGATTGATCAGTGCCGCCTTGGTGGGACCGTAGATCAGTGCGCGCGGCAGGCCGCGATATCCGGCCACCGAGGACACGATGGCGACACCGCCGCGGCGCTGACTGCGCAATGTGGGCAGCACGGCATCGAGACAGTTCAGCACGCCGATGACGTTCACATCGAACAGCCGCTTGGCACGTGCAAGGTCGAAGGTGTCGGCGCGCATCTCGACATGGGTGCCCGCGACGATCAGCACCAGGTCGACGCCACCCCACGCGGCGAGCACGCGCCGCGCTGCCTTCGCCACGGATGCGGCATCGGTGACGTCGAGCACCTCGACCAAGGCGTCGTTGCCCTCGGCGATCGCGTCGAGCAGATCGCGGCTGCGTGCCGACATCGCCACTCGCGCGCCGTCGTTGATCAGACGGCGGGCGAGCGCGGCGCCGATGCCGTAGGAAGCGCCGATGACCCAGACGCGCTGGCCCTGCCAGCTCGGGATGCGCGGGTTCAGTGCCATCACAGCCTGCGGAATGAAATGAAGACTTCGCCGACCCGGAACCCATAGAAGCTCATGACGGCGCGGTTGAGCATGACGCGCTCGTCAATCAGGAACATCCAGTCGTCAAAGGCGACCTCGTAGCGCTTGCCGTCGTCCGTCTTGAGATCAAAGGTGTAGTTCCAGTTGAGCGCGTTGCCGCTGACCACGCCACGCGCCTCGCCGATCACGTCGGCCGCCGTGCCGACCCAGCGCGTTCCCGTCGCATCGCCGGTCGCTTTCCGCAAGGTCCAGACGCGCTTTTCGCGCTTGCCGTCGGACCACAGGAAATCTTCGTCGAGCGTGCCGACGTCGCCCGCCCAGCTCGCCTTGATCGTGACGACGAAGCGCCGCTGCACCTGGCCGCTGCGGTCCTGGAACATGCCGTGGCCCTCGAGCGTGCCATTGAAGTAGCGCTGCAGGTCGAGCGCCGGCTTCTCGCCGCGGTAGACCTGCGGGTCGATGCTGGAGCAGCTGGCCAGCAGCAGGGCCAGCCCGGCGAACAAGGCGCGAGCGAACATGGTGTGACTTTCCTAGAGACGTCGGGTGCGCCAGGCGGTGGCCAGCAGCGCAGCCGCGACGAGCTTGAGCAGACAGGGGAGAAGTGCGTAAGCGAGAGAGAGCGAAGCGAGTGCGGCCGGCGCGCGCGTTCCGGGCGTGTAGCCCAGCAACTCGAGCGCTGGCAGCGCGATGCCAGCGGCCAGCGCGAGATTCAACTTGTTGGCGAGGTTCCACAGGCCGAAGTACGCGCCTTCGTGATGCCCCGTGTGGCGGTTGTCGTCGATGACGCGCGCCAGCAGCGCTGGGGGCAGGGCCAGATCGGCGCCGAGCGCGATGCCGGATAGCATGCAGATCAGCGCGAATGCGGTGAAGTCGCCGGCGCCGAGGCCGTAGGCCCACACGAACGCAGCGACAGCGGCAACCATCCCGAGCAGCCAGACGGCCTCGAGCCTGAGCCGCGCCGCGAGTCGTACCCACAGCGGCATGCTGGCCGCGCCGGCGATGAAATAGAGCGCGAGGAAGATGCCGGAGTGCGTCTCGAGTTCGAGCCGGTCGGCGACGAAAAACAGCACCAGCGACGCGGGGACCGCAGCCGCGATCCCGTTGGCGACGAAGATCGCAAGCAACCAGCGGAAGCGCGAAGTCCGCAGCGGGAGCGTCACGGAGGCGAGCGTCCCGGGCGCGTCGGCCTGCGCGCGAGCCGCAGGTCGCGGCGCCAGGCGCACAAGCAGCACGAGTGCCACCGCAAGCAAGACGAGAAATAGCGCGATCAGGCTCGGCGTGCCGAGGGCGTACGGAATGATCGACGCCGCGATGACTCCGAGCAGTCCTGCGCCTTCGCGCCAGCCGGTGACGCGTGCACGTTGATGGTCATCGCCGGCCAGTTCCGCGCCCCAGGCCTGGTACGCGATTGAAGCGAGCGAGTAGCCGAAGTAGGCGGCTGTCAGGGTCGCGGCGAGCCAGACGGTGGCGGCCACTGGCTCCAGTCCGGCCGGCGGCAGGAACATCAGCACGAAGCCCACCGCAAGCGGCGGCATCGCGATCAGCACCGGCCGCAGATACGATCCCCGCTGCTTCGTGCGGTCGACCCAGGCGCCAAGGAAAGGGTCGACGAACGCATCGGCGAGCCGCGTGATCAGCAGCACCGCGCCAATGACTGAGAGTGCCAGTCCGGTGGCCTCGAAGTAGAACTTCGGCACCAGCACGTACACCGGCAAGGCCATCATCGCCAGCGGTGCGCCGAGCAGGCCGTAGGCCGCCAGCCCGCGTCGCGACGGTCGGTCAACGCCGAGCGAGGCGGCGGCCGGCATGTCGACCGTCTGCGAGGCTGCCGTCATGCCTCGCTCAGTTCAATGGGCGCAGCAGGCTGGCGCGAAGCTGGGGTGCGCTGGTGCGCGGATCGAGCCAGATGGCGAAGAACGCGCGGCCGAACTCAGGGTCGGCGATCTCGCCGAGGAAACGCCCGTCGAGGTAGAAGCGGGTGCCGCTGCCGGGCCGGTAGATGCCGGCCAGGCGCTGGCCCGGCTTCACGTCGGGAAAGACCGCAGCCATGTCCGCCAGCCAGCGGGTGAGCTGGGCCTCTGAGCCGAACTTCAGGCGTGCGATCTCATCGCGGCTGCGCTCGGCGATCGCGCGTCCGTCGAGGCTGCGGGCGTAGGTGAGTTCGAGCGCGAAGGGCTGCGCGGCAGGGTTGGCCGCGTCGAACGCGCGCGGCACGAAGAGCTGCGCGTCGTATACGTGCAGACCGAACCAGGTTAGACGGCCGTCCCCGAGCGGGCGCGCATCGTCGATATGGCGGCGCACGTGATCCGGGGCGAGGATGCCGTGTGGAGACGCCGCGGTGGACTGTGTCGATGCCGCGGCCGACAGGGATAACGCACTCGCGAATACGGCGGCGCCGAGCATCGCGGCGATCGCAGCGCGACCACGGCGGTGGCGCGTGAACCGCGGCTCAGCGGGCGACAAGCGTGTATTGAACGACATCGGTGTTCTCCCGGGCGAAGGCGGCTTCGCAGTAAGCAAGATAGAAATCCCAGATGCGCACGAAGCGGTCGTCAAAACCGAGCGAGCGGACATCGTCGAGCCGGTCATGGAACCACGCCCGCCAGGTGGCCAGTGTCCGCGCGTAGTCGGTGCCGAAGCAATGCTCGTTGACGACCTCGAGTCCGGCGGCGCCCGCCCGCTCGCGAAACACCTTTCGCGAAGGCAGCATGCCGCCGGGGAAGATGTACTGCTGGATGAAGTCGGTGCTGGTGCGATAGCGCTCGAACAGGTGGTCGGCGATGACGATCGTCTGCAGGCAGGCGCGGCCCCCGGGCTTCAGGCAGCGCCTGAGCGTGGCGAAGTAAGACGGCCAGAATGCCTCGCCGACGGCCTCGAACATCTCGATCGAGGCGATGCCGTCGTACTGGTCCGCCTCGTCGCGGTAGTCACGTCGCTGCAGGTCGCCGGTGAGTCCGGCGCTCGCGAGCCGCGCACGTGCATAGGCCAGCTGCTCGGTCGACAACGTGAGCCCGGTGACCTGCAATTGCGCGCGCGCGGCGGCTTCCGCGAGGCCGCCCCAGCCGCAGCCGATCTCCAGCAGCCGTGCGCCTGGCGCAAGCCGCAGCTCGTGCAGCACGCGCGCGTACTTCGCATGCTGGCCGCGCTCGAGTTCCTCAGCGGTGGCCACCTGATGCGCCGGGGCGGCGCGCTCGAACAGCGCGCTGGAATAGGTCATCGTGCGGTCGAGCCACAGCCGGTAGAAGTCGTTGCCGAGGTCGTAGTGCGCGTGGATGTTCTTCTTTGCCTGGGACCGGGTGTTGCGGTTGAGCAGGTGGCGAACGCGATACGCGAGTCTTCCGACGACGGACCCGTAGATCAGGGACTCGGCGGCGTCGCGGTTGGCGATGAAGAAGTCGAGCAGGCGTACGAGGTCACTGGTGCTCCAGTCGCCGGCGATGTACGACTCCGCAAAGCCGATGTCGCCGCTCTTCAGCGCGGCCCGTACGAGGTTCCAGTTGGCGAGCCTGAGGTCGGCGCGTTCGGCGATGTGCAGGTCACCGAAGTGGGCGCGCTGGCCGTCGGGGAATGTCACATCGAGGCGGCCGTGCTTCATCCCGGCGAGCAGGCGCAACGCGAGGCGGACGTCCGAAGGAAAGCGTGCGGTGTCGAGGACCGCTTGCGCATCGAGGGCAGGGGCGTAGGAACTCATGGAATCAACGAGTGACATGCAGTGCCGGGGCTTCGGGCTTGTGGATGAAGGGCACGCGCTTCAGCCAGAGCTTCAGCGCCTGCCAGTGAATGCGTGCGATGACGCCGAACGTGAAGACCGGATACGCGGACAGGGCGCGCGCGAGGGTGCGATCGGTCGCTGGTGTCAGTTCGCCGGAGATAGACGTCAGCAGCAACGGCCCGCTGTCGTCATCGTGGTCGATGCGCCCGACCCAGCGCCCGGCGTGCTGGGCGTTCGGCTCTGCGAGCATGAAGCGGAAGCGGTAGCGGCCTTCGATGCGGCAGAAGGGTGAGACGTGGAATACCTTGCTGGCCTCGAGCGTCGCGCCGTAGCTGAGCGGCCGGCCGTCCGCGTTGGCGAGCAGATAGCAGTGCCGCTCGCCGAAAGTGTTGTTGACCTCGCAGACGACTGCGCGCAGCGCGCCATCGGCGCGATGGGCGAACCAGAAGCTGACCGGGTTGAAGACGTAGCCAAGCACGCGCGGGAACGTGTGCAGCCAAATTTCGCCCGTCGCGTCGCGGATGCCTTCGCTGAGCAGCAGGTCGTCGATCCATGCGAGCAGCGGACGACCGTCGCCGTGGTCCCGGTCGTTGACGGCGAAAACGCTGCGTCCGTTGAAGCGCAGCCAGTGACCTGCGTAGGGGCGGGACGCCAGCGACCGCAGCGGCAGGCGCAGGAAATACCCCGGATAAGCGAACGCATTCCGCACTGGCCGCAGCCGCTCATGGCGGATCTGGCCGAAGCCGATCATCGGGACGGCTGTAGGCATGGCGGAGGAAGGGCTCGGGTTCAAGGCGCAGCAGGCATGTCGCCAAAACGTCTGCGCAGTTTACACAATGAACCACCTAGTTCAAGTGGAAACGACGTGGTATGATAGTGAAATTGAGTCAGGTTTCGGCCGAGACCCCGGCCGAGGGAGGGGTAATGGTTGCACAGATCGCTCCGCTGGAGCCCCGCAGGCTGTCGCTCAAGGAGCAGCAGCAGCGGCTGCGGGAAGATGTAATCCTGCAGGCCGTCAATGGCCTGCTGGCCGAAAAGGGCTTCGATCTGATGACGGTCGATGAGGTTGCGGCCATGGTCGGCATCGCCAAGGCCAGCCTGTACAAGCACTTCGAGTCGAAGGAAATGCTGGCGGCGGCGGCGATGGTGCGTCTGCTCGACCGCACGCTGGAAGTGATCGCGGCGCAGCCCGACACGGCGGCGCCGATCGACAAGCTGAAGGCCGTGGTGCGCTGGGCCGTGCGCGAGCACCTGGCCGGTCAGATGCCGTCGCTGCCGTCCACGCGTTCGACGCTGCGCGACGCACTGGTGAAACATAAGCCCTATATTGATCGGCTGATCGAGGCGAGCGACAGGCTCGGCGCGTGGATCGAGCAGGCGCGCGAGCGCGGTGAGATTGCGCACGCACTGCCGCCCGAAGTCGTGCTGTACACGCTCTATGCGCGCGCGTGCGATCCGGTGTCCGATTACCTGAAGGTCTCGGGCCACTTCCGCGACGAGGAGATCGTCGAACTGGTCACTGCAACCTGCTTCGACGGCCTGGCCATGCGTCCCTCGTGATGTCATGGCGGTCCCGGGGTGCGCCCTCGGTCACGCCGCGCGACGCTCAGGGAGCTGTTGAACCCGGCGCTTGATCGCCGTGGCGACCGCGAGTCCGGACTTCAGTCCGTCTTCGTGGAAGCCATAGCCGGTCCAGGCTCCGGCAAACCAGACATTCCTCAGTCCCTGCACGTTCGGCAGGCGCCGCTGCGCCTCGATCGCGCGCGCATCGAACACCGGATGCTCGTAGTCGAACTCTGCGATGACGGTGTCGGCGCGCGGCTCGATGGTCGGATTGAGGGAAACGAAAAGCGGCGTGGAAAACGGCAGCGGCTGCAGCTTGTTGAGCAGGTAGGTGACCGATACCTGCGGCTCGGCGCCGCCGTCGCTCATGTAATTCCAGGATGACCACACCCTGCGCGACTCGGGCATCAGGCGGGCATCGGTATGCAGCAGTGCGCGATTCGGCTGGTACTGGACATTGCCAACGACGCTGCGCTCGCGCGAGTCTGCATCGACCAGCAGCCGGTGCGCCTGGTCGCTGTGGCAGGCCAGCACGACATGGTCGTAGAGCGCGCTGCCCGAACGACTGCGCACGACGACGCGCCCGCTCGCCACGTCACGCCGCACTTCCAGCACCGGGTCGCTGGTGCGCACCTCGTGCAGGCCAGCGGCGATGCGGCGCACGTACTGGCGCGCACCGCCCTTCACCGTGTACCACTGCGGCCGGTCGTTGACCTGCAGCAGGCCGTGGTTGTGGCAAAAACGCACGAAGGTCGCGACCGGGTACTCGAGCATCGTGGCCATGGGGCACGACCAGATTGCCGCCGCCATCGGCAGCAGGTACCAGTTGCGGAATGGCGTGCCGTAACCGTTGCGATCGAGGAACGCGCCGAGCGAAAGGCCGCCATCCATGGCCTCGTGCCCGAGCGCGATTCGCGTTGCGTGCTCGTTGAAGCGCAGGATGTCGCGCAGCATCGCGAGAAAGCGCGGCGAAACGAGGTTGCGGCGCTGCGCGAACACGCCGTTGTAGTCCGTGCCGCTCCATTCCAGGCGGCGCCGGCCCAGATTGACGCTGACCGCGAACGACATGTCGCTCTTCGCGGTCGGCACGTCGAGTTCTTCGAGCAGTCGGATCAGGTTCGGATACGTGCGCTCGTTCAGCACCAGGAACCCGGTGTCGACCGGATAGGTCATCCCGTCGAGCGGCACGTCGACGGTATTGGTGTGGCCACCGAGGCGCGGCTCCGCCTCATACAGGGAGATGTGCGCGTCCTGCCGCAAGGCGTGCGCGCAACCGAGACCGGAAATGCCGGAGCCTATGACTGCGATTCTCATTCGTGTGGGTCCTGGGAAAGCCGCAAAAACGGACCCGCACAGGCGTGGTCCGGCCGACTCTTGCGAGTCTTCCCTCACGAATGCCCGACCCTTCCGCGGCATCGAGTGCCGCGTGGGTCGTGTTCTGGCGCAGGGCCTCTCCGCCCCGCCGAGCGTCTAGCTCGCGCTCGCCTTGTCGCGTTCGATCAAGGCGTAGGCCGAATGGTTATGAATGGATTCGAAGTTCTCGGCTTCGACGACGTAACGGCTCACCCGCGCGTCGGCATCGAGCGCCACGGCGACGTCGCGCACCACATCCTCGACAAACTTGGGGTTGTCGTAGGCGCGCTCGGTCACGTATTTCTCGTCGGCGCGCTTCAGCAGCCCCCAGACCTCGCAGGACGCGGCCTCCTCGGCCACGCGGATCTGCTCCTCGACGCTCACCGGCTCGGCGAGGTCGAGGGTCAGCGTGATGTGCGCGCGCTGGTTGTGGGCGCCGTAGTCCGCGACTTTCTTGCTGCACGGACACAGGCTGGTGACCGGCACGACGACCTTCTGCCGATAAAGCGTCGTGTTCCCGGTGCGCTCAATGGCCAGCGACAGCTGATAGTCCATCAGGCTTTCAACGCCCGACACCGGCGCGGTCTTCAGCACGAAGTAGGGCAAGCGCAGCGTGATGGCTCCCTCGTGCGCATCAAGCCGCTGCAGCATGCGTTCGAGCAGCGCGTGCAGCGACGCGTACGACAGCGCATCCCGGTGCGACTGCAGCACGTCGATGAAGCGCGACATGTGCGTGCCCTTCTGCTCGGCCGGTAGCGCCACGGTCATATCGACCGACGCAACGCTCGGCTGCGGGCCGCGCGAGGTGGCGACGAGCAGCGGATGAGTGAGCGACTTCACGCCGACGCGTTGGATGGCGATGTTGCGGGCGTCCGCCGTGGACTGGACGTCCGGCAGGTACATGTTGTCGGGGGCGTTCATGGCAAAGCCGATATTGTCGCCGAAGTCGTCGCCGGGTCCGGTCGGCCGGGCAAGTGCTACTGAGCCACCAGAAGGGACTCGATCTGCCCGGTCAACTTCCTGTCCAATGGCTCGACCTGGCTCGGAAACGACGCAACGACCGTGCCGTCACGCCCGATCAGGTATTTGTGGAAGTTCCATTTTGGCGCTTGGCCGGTGCCCTTCGTGAGTGCGGCGAAAAGCGGGTTGGCCGCGTTGCCCCTGACCGAGCTCTTCGTGAACATCGGGAACTTGACGCCGTAGGTGTTGTAACAAAAATCCGCGATCTCCTTGTTGCTGCCCTTTTCCTGGCCGCCGAAGTCGCCGGACGGGAAACCAAGAATCGTGAAGCCGCGCGCCGCGTACTGCGCATAGAGCTTTTCGAGCCCCTCGTACTGCGGAGTAAAGCCACAGTAGCTGGCGGTGTTGACCACCAGCACGACCTTGCCGCGGTACTGGCAAAGATTCTGCGGCGCTTCATCCTGCAGGCGAGTGAACGTGTGATCCAGCAGTGGCGGACAGGTCTGCGCCGCGGCGGGCAGCGCTGCCAGACTGAAGCCGAGTGCCGCAAGGGCGGAAAGCAAGGGGCGGGCAAAGAGTTTCATCGGGGGCGCAGTTAAAGGTGAGCGGCGGAAACTTCCGGCCAGCGGAACGCAATGATCCCAAGCACTTGGGCCTTGTGTCAATGGTTTGTCTAGGACAAAATAACGAACTTCGACTTTCCAATGGGAATCCCCGGCACGCTCCTGGGGAGGTCAACGCCCGGCATGAACGATCACAACGTCCAAAACCCGGTGACCGTCTCGATCGCGGCGGTGGAACGGGATACCGGACTCTCCAAGGACACGCTGCGCGTGTGGGAGCGGCGCTATGGCTTTCCGCAGCCGGAGCGCGATGCCTATGGCGAACGCGTTTATCCGCTCGAACAGCTCGACAAGCTGCGCCTCGTCAAGCGGCTGATGGACCAGGGCTTTCGGCCTGGCAAGATCATCGGACAGTCCACCTTGGAACTGCAGCAGCTGGCCGAGGGGATGACCGGCACGCCACGCCCGGCCGCGGCGCTCGATCCGTCCGACGAACTGGCGCGCTACCTGGAGTGCCTCACCGAGCATCGACTCGACGATCTGCGCCGCCAGTTGTCTCAGGCCCTGCTGCGGCTCGGCCTGGCGCGCTACATCACGGAAGTCGCTGCGCCGCTGACGGTGATGGTGGGGGAAGCGTGGGCGCGCGGTCAGGTCCAGATCTTCGAAGAGCACCTGTACACGGAAGCGATGCAGGCCATCCTGCGCGGCGCGATCGCGACGATTCCGGCCGACGCGGAAGTCCCGCGGGTGCTGCTGACGACGTTCCCGCAGGAGCCCCACGGACTCGGCGTACTGATGGCGGAGGCAATGTTTTCGCTGGAGGGTGCCTGCTGCGTGCCGATGGGCGTGCAGACCCCGCTATGGGAAATTGTGGCGGCAGCGCGCGCGCAGCGCGTCGACATCGTCGCGCTGTCGTTCACGCCGGTCGTCAATCCGAATCACGTGATCGCCGGACTCGCCGAACTGCGTGAGCAGTTGCCGCGCACCATCGAGCTCTGGGCGGGCGGTTCCGCTCCGGTGCTGCGCCGGCGCCCGCCGCGCCAGGTGTGCGTGATCGAGTCGCTGGCAAACGTTGGTGCGGCCTTGGGGGACTGGCGCGCGCGCCACGTTGTCTCCTGAGGCGGTCGTGACCGCGAGCCGTTGTTCAGTCGGGACCACGCCCGCCGACCTGTCGAGGAAACCCTGCGCTGTCTGCGGGCGACCAATGAGGTGGCGCCGAACCTGGGCACGCTGCTGGACAGCGATGCCCCACAGTTCCGAGCGCTGCCGCCGAGAACGCCGGCGATGAAGGTGTCGCGGATGCAGCAGAATCGCGCTACGCCAAACACGTCGGAGATGCCATGAAGCTCGCCAACCGGGTCGCGGTAATCACGGGCGCCGCGCAGGGAATCGGCGCTGCCTGCGCGCGCGCGTTTGCCGAGCAGGGTGCCAAGGTCGTGATCGGCGACGTCAACGAAGTCGGTGCCGCCGCGCTGGCAAAGGAGATCGCCGCGGCCGGCGGCCACGCTGTCGCGCGTCGCGCCGACGTCGGAGTCCGGGCGGACTGCGAGGCGCTGGTCGAACTCGCCGTGACGCAATTCGGGCGGCTCGATGTACTGGTGAACAACGCCGGCATCGTGCATGCGGCCGACTTTCTCGAACTCGCCGAAGAAGACTTCGACCGCGTGCTGCGTATCAACCTGAAGGGCGCGTTTCTGTGCGCGCAGGCCGCAGCGCGGCGCATGGTGGCGCAGGAGGCGCGGCCGGACGGAAGCCGCGGCGTCATCATCAACCTGTCGAGCGTGAACGCGGTGCTGGCCATTGCCAACCAGGTGCCCTACACGGTCAGCAAGGGCGGGCTCAACCAGCTGACCAAAGTGATGGCGCTGGCGCTTGCGCCGCGTGGCGTCCGCGTGATGGGCATCGGACCCGGCTCGATCGCGACCGAAATGCTGAAGGCAGCCGTGCTGACCAACGAAGCGGCACGGAGCCGCATCCTTTCACGAACTCCGCTCGGGCGCCTCGGCGAACCGGAGGAGGTCGCGAAGGTCGCGGCCTTTCTCGCGAGCGACGATGCCTCGTACCTGACCGGGACGACGCTATACCCGGACGGCGGTCGTCTCGCCCTCAATTACGTGATGTAGCGGCCCATGCGTGGCGACCGCCCCACCGTGAACACGGTGTCGGGGTGACTGCGCCGCGACCGCGTTCAGGCCTTCTTGCGCTTGCGGCGAGCCGGCCTTTTCGCCTTCTTCGGCTCGGGCGGGGGCGCTTCTGTGGCCACCGACGCGATCTTGGAGAACTGATCCTGCAGCGTGTGCCACCAGGCCGCCGGGTTCAATGCATCGTCGGCCAGCTTCGGGGTCGATGTCGGCGTTGCCTTCTTCTTGCGCGGGGTCCTGGCGACCGGCCCCTCGTGCGGTGGAGCAACCGGCTCCGGAATGGGCGCGAGCGAAGGCCGCGGCTGTGAAGGCGGGGCGGCGAATGGATTCGGGCGGGGCGCAGCAGGTGCGGGCGCCTGGCTGAACATCGACCCCATCATCGCCCCGCTGATGCCCTTGAGCGTCGCGATCGTGGCGCGCTGAACCTCGAGCGTCTGGATCGTCGTGCGCAGCATGCTGGCATTGAGCTCGAGCCACTGCTCGACGGCGCGCAGGTCCGCGATGCGCTTGTCGAGCTCCCCGATGTCCACCGTGGGCGCGATCATGCTCGGCATCTGCTGCGGCAGGCGCGCCGCCATCGACGCCAGATTGCCGGGCGTTGGCATGCCACTCATGCCCCACATCTTCTGCATGAAGTCGAGCGTTTCACCCATCGCCGGGAAAGGCATTGCGGGTGGTGACATCGATGCCATGGGGGCTCCTCGGCAGTTCGTTAGGCGCGTCAGCGGCGTGGCGGCGCGGCGACCATCTGGTCGATCGCGCCGAAAATGGACTGCTCGTGCGCATCGAACATCTCGATGCGCACGCGGTCGCCATATTTCATGAACGGCGTGCGGGCGGCGCCGGACTCGATCATTTCGAGGCTGCGCTTCTCAGCGATGCAGCAGAAGCCTCGGCTGCGATCCAGGTTCGACACCGTGCCTGAACCGACGATCGAGCCGGCGCGCACGTTGCGCGTCTTTGCGATGTGCGCGATCAGCTGCCCGAAATCGAAAGTCATGTCGTCACCGGCATTCGGCGCTCCGACTTTCTCGCCGTTCCAGCGCACGACCAGCGGGCGGTGCACCTTGGCGTCCAGCCAGGCCTCGCCCAGCTCGTCCGGTGTCACTGCAACCGGTGAAAAGGCCGTGGCTGGCTTGCTCTGAAAGAAGCCGAAACCCTTCGCGAGTTCGGCGGGAATCAGGTTGCGCAGGCTCACGTCGTTGACCAGCATCAGAAGCCGGATCTGTGCCGCGGAGGCCTGCGGCGTAGCGCCCATCGGCACATCGTCGGTGACGACCGCGACTTCGGCTTCGAAGTCGATTCCGAACTCCTCGCTCGGGCAGACGATGGCGTCGCGTGGACCGAGCAGGTCGTCGGAGCCGCCCTGGTACATCAATGGATCGGTCCAGAACGAGGGCGGCATTTCCGCGCCGCGCGCCTTGCGCACCAGCTCGACGTGGTTGACGTACGCGGACCCGTCGGCCCACTGGTATGCGCGCGGCAGCGGCGCCATGGCCATAGCCGGATCGAAAGGGAAGGCGTGGCGCGCACGGCCCTCGTTCAGCGTCTGGTAGAGGTCGGCCAGCTGTGGCGCGATGAAGTTCCAGTCATCGAGCGCGCCTTGCAGGCGGCCCACGATGCCGGCGGCATGATGGGCCAGCGTGAGGTCGCGCGAGACGACCACGAGTTGGCCATCGCGCGAACCATCCCTCAAGGTCGCAAGCTTCATCGGGATTCGGCGGGAAATTCGTCGGGAGAGGAAGCAGGTATCTTAGCGGTGGGTTCCGCCTTCGGCGGGAACATCGACGGATGCGAGACAACAACGCAGCTCACGGCAGACGATGAGGCCGCGAAAGATCAGACCACGCTGGCCCGGCCGCCCTTTCTGGCGCGGCGCACTGGTGCTGGGCATCGTACTGGTGATGCACGTCGTGGCGATCACCGGCGTGCGGCGCGAGATCGCGATGGCCGAACCGACCGAGCCAACGCAGACGACGCTGTCGATCGCGCTGTTGACGGCTCCACCGGCGCCGGCGGCGGCCGCGCCGGCGCCGACGAAGCCCAAGCCACCCCCGACGGCGCGCACGCCCTCGTTGCCGTCGCCTCCGGCCGCGGTAGCACCCGAGCCGGCGCCGCCTCCTCCACCACCGCCACCCCCGCCCGCACCGGCCGAGGAGCCCGCGCCGCCCCCGCCCGCGGCGACTGAGCCCGAGGCGGAGCCGTCGAACCTGCCGCCCGGCGTCAAGCAGTTGCCGACCAAGGGGCGCATTGCCTATCGCACGACGTATTCGCGCATGCGCGGCATCGAGGCGCTGACGTACGTCGACTGGAGCATCGATCTCGAGCAGGGGCGCTACGAACTTTGGCTGCGCACGGTCGATCCCCCGGGCCTGCTGGACCTCCGGTCCACCGGCGAATTAAGACCGTTCGGGATTGCGCCGTTCAGGTACGTGGAGCGCGTCGACATCGCGAACCGAGAGTTGTCGGTCGATTTCGACTGGACCGAGCACACCGTGCGCTTTGCCGGCCGCGGCGCCGGCGAGCCAGCGAAATTCGAGGACGGCACGCAGGATCCGCTGTCGCTGCAGTTCCACCTGCCGCTGCTGGCGCAGACGTATCCGTGGCGCTTCACGCCCGGCTCGCAGATCGACTTTCAGGTCGCGCGGCGCAAGGTCGAAAACTACAGCTTCGTCATTGATGGCTTCGAGCAGATCACGCTCGGCGGCAAGGTTGTCCACACGCTCAAGGTCCTGCGTCCCAAGACCCCGGAATCGAACCGCTCGGTCGAGCTGTGGATGGCGCCGGAGTTCGACTGGATCCCGGTCAGGCTGCGCTACGTCGATCCCAACGGCGAAACCTGGGACAGCACGCTGGCGCACCTGCCCGGTGGCGAGCCGCCGGTGCCGGCCAGCCAGCAGGAAGTGGTGAAACCGTAGGCCGCGAGCCGTCCGTCCGCTCCCGCTACGCGAAGCGGAACGCGCCTCTCTCGCAAGGGCCCGAGTGCCGCGGCGGCAGGAGTGCAACCTGCCGCCGCGCCGATGCTGGCTACTTCAAGGCCTGAAGCTTGTCGTAGGTCGCCTTGTCCCAGGTAGCCTCCGGACCGTTGTGCATTTTCGCCACTGCTTCGCGGAACGGCGTGCGGTCGACCTTGACGACTTCCTTGCCGCGCTTGGCGAACTCGGCGCCCAGCTTCGCCTCGATCTCGATGATCTGGCTCGTCGCGCGCGCGGCCGCCTCCTTTAGCACCTCGTCGAAGATCTTCTTGTCGGCATCCGACAGCTTGTTCCATGTCGGGCTACCGACGATAGTCAGCAGCGCATCGGTAATGTGCCCGGTCAGCACGATGTACTTCTGCACTTCGTAGAACTTCTTCGCATCGATCGTCGGCAACGGATTTTCCTGCGCGTCGACGGTACCGTTCTGCAATGCCAGGTAGACCTCGGCGAAGGCAATCGGCGTCGGATTGGCGCCGACCGCGCGCGGAAACATCGTGTACAGCGGCGCGTCCGGCACTCGGATCTTCAGGCCCTTCATGTCCTCAGGCTTGTTGATCGGCTTGTTCGACGTCACCTGCCGCTCACCGTAGTAGGTGATCGCAAGCACCTTGTTGCCGCCGCTTTTGCCTCGATAACCCTCGGCCAGTTCAGCGAACAGCGGGCTGGTTGAAAATGCCTTCCAGTGATTGAAGTCGCGGAACATGTAGGGCGCGCCACCGATGGCGATCGGCCCGTAGGTGCGCCCTGCGAAGAGCTGGCCGGTGTAGATGATGTCGACCGTGCCGAGCGTCAGGCCCTGGTTGATGTCGGTTTCCTTGCCGAGCGTCGAGGCCGGGAAGACCTCGACCGTGTAGCGATTGCTGGTGCGCTTGGCGATCTCGCCCGCCGCCCACAGGGCCGCGGTGTGATACGGCTCGCTGACCTCATACACATGCGCAAACTTGAGTTTGGTCTGCGCCGTAGCGCTGCCGACTGCAAGCAGGGCCACCGCGGCACCTGCCACCCAGCGGGCGAGCCCGCTCCGAAGCTGTCCGTCAATGCTGTGGTTCATGTCTCCTCCTTATGGAACTTCGTATGAATTCATTCAGCGGCGCTACATCGTTGCGCCGAGTTGCCACGGAACGAACTCGCTCTGGCCGTAGCCGAAGCGTTCACTCTTGGTTCTCTCCCCCGACGCGGTGGCAAGGATCAGCTCCAACAGGCGCGCGCCGACCTGCTCGATAGTCGCCGCACCGTCGGCGATCTCGCCACAGTTCAGGTCGATGTCGTCTTCCTGCCGCTGCCACAGTTCGCTGTTGGTCGCGAGCTTCAGCGACGGCGAGGGCGCGCAGCCGTAGGCGGAGCCGCGGCCGGTGGTGAAGACGATCATGTTGGCGCCGCCCGCGACCTGCCCGGTGGCCGATACCGGGTCGTAGCCCGGCGTGTCCATGTAGACGAACCCCCTCGCGGTCACCGGCTGCGCGTACTCGTACACGTCGACCAGATTGGTCGTACCGCCCTTGGCCACCGCCCCGAGCGATTTTTCGAGAATCGTCGTCAGCCCGCCCGCCTTGTTGCCCGGCGACGGGTTGTTGTTCATCTCGCCGTGATTGCGCGCCGTGTAGTCCTCCCACCACTTGATGCGGGCGACCAGCTTCTCGCCGACCTCACGCGAGACCGCGCGGCGGGTCAGCAGGTGCTCGGCGCCGTAGATCTCCGGGGTTTCAGACAGGATCGCGGTACCGCCATGCGCCACCAGCCGATCGACCGCATTGCCGAGCGCCGGGTTGGCGGTGATGCCCGAATAGCCGTCGGAGCCGCCGCACTGCAGGCCGAGCATCAGGTGACTAGCGGGAACCGGAACGCGCTCGACGCGGTTGGCCACGGGCAGCATTTCGCGCACCAGCGCTACGCCGCGCTCGATCGCCTTCGCGGTGCCGCCAACGTCCTGCATGTTGTAGCGCGTGATGCGCTCGCTTTCCTGCAAATTCTCGGCCCCGAACAGCGACGTGATCTGGTTCGCCTCGCAGCCGAGGCCGATGAAGATCACGGCCGCGACATTCGGATGTCGTGCGTAGCCGGCCATCGTACGGCGCAGGACCTGCATGCCCTCGCCCATGTCCATGCCGCAGCCGGTGCCGTGCGTCAGCGCGATGACGCCGTCAACATTGGGGAAGGGTGCAAGCGCGTCGGGAAATATGTCGCGGCGGAAGCGGTCGGCGATGGCGCGTGCGACCGTGGCGGAGCAGTTCACGCTCGAGAGGATCGCAATGTAGTTGCGCGTCGCCACCCGGCCATCAGGGCGCACGATGCCCATGAAGGTTGCGGGCGTTGCGACGGTTGGCGTCGGCTGGACGTCCGCACAGAACGCGTAGTCCCGTTCGAAGGCGCCGTGCTCGGCGCCGATGCCGAGGTTGTGCAGGTGCACGTGCTCGCCCGGCCGGATCTCACGCGTGGCGAAGCCGATGATCTGGTTGTAGCGCCGCACGGGACTGCCCTTGGAGATCGCCCGCGTTGCCAGCTTGTGGCCCGGCGGTATCAGGCCGCTGACCGTAACGCTTTCCGACTTGATCAGCGTGCCAGACACCAGTTGCCGTCGCGCGATGACGACATCGTCGGCCGGGTTGAGTCGAAGGACCAGCGGAACTTCCTGCAGCATTGCTCCTCCCTCGCCTACAGAAACTGCCGGGGCAGCCAGAGGCTGATCGACGGCACGTAGGTCACTAGCCCGAGGCTCACCAGCAGCGGAATCAGCCACGGCAGGATCGCCATCGTCGTGCGCTCGATTGATAGCTTCGCCACGCGCGCCAATACGAACAGCACCAGGCCCATCGGCGGATGCAGCAGGCCGATCATCAGGTTCAACACCATGATGAGCCCGAAGTGGACGGGGTCAATGCCCAATTGATGGACGATGGGCAGCAGGATCGGCACCAGGATCGTGATGGCGGCGGTCGGCTCGAGAAAGCAGCCGACGAACAGCATCAGCAGGTTCGCCAGCAGCAGGAACATCCATGGGTCGGTCGTGAAGGCCAGCACCCAACCCGCGATCAGCTCGGTCGTCTTCGTGACCGTCAGCATCCAGCCGAAGATGGAGGCCGCCGCCACGATCAGCAGCACGATCGAGGTGGTCTCGATCGTATCCATCGAGACCTTGATCAGCATCTTCCAGTTGAGTGACCGGAACCAGACCAGACCGAGGAACAGCGACCATACGCACGCCGCGATCGCGCCCTCGGTCGCGGTGAACACGCCCGCTGTCATGCCGCCGATCAGCAGCACCGGCGTCATGATCGGCAGCACGGCGTTGAAGCGGAAGAAGCGGTCGGCGATGAGCAGGATTGCCAGCGTGGCCGTCACCGTCGGTACGTGCGGCAGTCCCGCCTTGGTGGTCAGCACCCAGATGACGACCGGGAACAGGGCCACGACCAGCAGTTCCGTCAGCGCCTTGACGATGCGCGCCCACTCGAAGCGGATGTCGCCGCCCCATTTGTTCTTGTGCGCGAAGTACGCCACCGTGAGCATCATCAGCAGGGCCAGCACCGCGCCCGGCAGGATGCCCGCGAGAAACAGCGCGCCGACCGAGACGTTGGCGAACATCGCGTAGATGACGAACGGCAGTGACGGCGGAATGATCGGCCCGAGCGTGGCCGACGCCGCGGTCACTCCGACGGCGAACTCGGCGCTGTAGCCATGGTCCTTCATCGCCTTGATCTCGATCGTCCCGAGGCCCGCCGCATCACCGATCGCGGTGCCTGACATGCCGGCGAAGATCATCGAGCCGAGCACGTTCACATGGCCGAGGCCGCCGCGTAGCCAGCCCACCAGCGCCAGCGCGAAGTTGTAGATCCGGTTCGTGATGCCGGCCGAGTTCATCAGGTTGCCGGCGAGGATGAAAAACGGCACCGCCAGCAACGGGAACGAGTCGATGCCGTTCACCATGCGGTGGATGACGACGAAGTCCGGCACCGTGCCGGTGACCATCACGAAGATCAGCGAGGAACCGGCCATCGCAATGGCCACGGGTACACCCGTGCCCATCAGGCCGAGAAACAGCAGCTTGAATGCGCCCGGGCTCACGTTAGTCGTCCCGTGGTTGCCGTCGACTCGCCGGGAATGTCGATCAGCTCGGGGCGCTCGAGCACCGAGGCTCCCCGCTTCCAGTTGGCATGCGCTACTCCGATCGCGCGCCAGGTCATCAGCGCGAAGCCGGTGAGCACTACGCCGTACATGATGCCGATCGGCAGATCGACGACCGCCATACGCTGCCTGCCGATGCGCTGGATCAGCGCGAACGTCAGCCACGTGGCGTAGGCGAAGAACGAGATGCGGGCAGCGTCGACGAGTGTCGACATCACGCGCATCAGTCGCTTCGGCAGGATGCGATAGAAGAAGTCGACCTGGATGTGATTGTTCTTGCGTACGCTGACGGCTGCACCAATGAAAACGGTGCAGATCAGCAGGTAGCGCGCGATCTCCTCGGTCCAGCCGGCCGAGTCGTTGAGCGCGTAGCGCGTGAAAAACTGCAGGAAGACGGTCCCGGCGAGCAGCCAGAAGAAGCCGAATGAGATCCAGTCCTCGAAGCGGTAGATGCCGAGGTCGATGGGCTCGTCATGGACATCGAACTCGCCGCTGGCGGTGAGCACGTGTTCCTGCGGTCCTTCGGGGGTCGGCGTCGTCGGTTGCATGCGTGTTCGTTGCGGCGCAGATCCACCGTGCCAGTGATCGCCGTTGGGCGGTCAGCGCGATGCGCTGGCGCTCCAACTACGCTGGAAGCGCCGGGCCGCCGCGTCCATGTGGCGGCGCATCGCCGCGCGGGCGCCACCGGCATCGTGGCTTTCGATCGCACTCATGACGGCGTTGTGCTCCGCGATGGCCGCCTCCCACAGGTCAGGAGTATCGAAGTGGCGCTCGAGCCGCAGGAACAGCGGTCCCGTGCGCTGGTCCCAAAGCGTGCGCACGGCCAGCGCCAGTGCGCTGTTGCCGCTGCCCTCGGCGATCTCGAGGTGAAAGCGGCGGTCGTTTTCGAGCGGCATCACGGCGCGCTGCCGGTCATGCTCCATCGCCGACAGGGCGGCCTTCATGCGCCGGACCTGCGCGGGACTCGCCTGACGTGCGGCCAGGGCCGCGCACTCGGACTCCAGCAGGCGACGCGCCGCGATCAGTTCAAATGGCCCGGAATCGGCGGGAAGGGGATCGACGCCGCGCGCCGCCGGCCGCCGGTGCGTGACATACACGCCGGAGCCGACCCGCACTTCGACGTAACCTTCGACCTCGAGTGCGATGAGTGCTTCGCGCACCGAGGGGCGGCTCACTTCGAGCAGGCGGGCCAGGTCGCGCTCCGGGGGCAGGCGCGCACCGGGCTTGTATTCGCCGCGCCGAATCAGCCGGGCAATCTGTTCGGCGATGCGTCGGTACAGCCGCTGCGGTTCGACGGCCTTGATCGGCATGGCGAGGGATCGTGCTCCCGTGCGGGTTGGAATCGTTGGCGGCGCGCTGGACAGTGCAGAGCTGTGCCGCTTACACTGCCGCGCACTGGTCAAGTGGTCAGACCAATTTGCGCGGCTAGCTTCACACGCACACTTCGGGGTGTCAAGCCGCAGCACGGAGCAGCGGAGGATGACGATGGCCGGGCGTTTGCAGGGCAAATCGGCGCTGGTGACAGCCGCCGGCCAGGGCATGGGGCGTGCGGCGGTAATGGCCTTCGCCCGCGAAGGCGCGCGCGTTGTCGCCACAGACCTGAAGCCGGAGCTTCTGGCCAGCCTGCCGGCCGGCATCTCGACCAGCCAGCTCGACGTGCTCGACGATGCGGCGGCGCAGGCTTTTGTCGAAAGCATGCCTCCAGTCGACATCCTCTTCAACTGCGCCGGCTATGTGCACCAGGGCACGATCCTCGACTGCAGCGTTGCCGACTGGGATTTCAGTTTTGACCTGAACATCCGCAGCATGTTCGTGATGACGAAGGCGATGTTGCCGAAGATGATCGGCGCCGGCGGCGGTGTGATCCTGAACATGGCGTCGGTCCTGGGGGCCCACAAGGCGGCGCCCAACCGGCTCGCCTACGCGGCGAGCAAGGCGGCGGTGGTCGGCTTTACACGCGCGCTGGCGGTCGATCACGTTAAACAGGGTATTCGCGTGAACTGTGTCTGTCCCGGCACGGTCGACACCCCCTCGCTGGGCGATCGCATTCAGGCATTCGCTGATCCGGTGCAGGCGCGCAAGGACTTCATCGCACGCCAGCCCATGGGCCGGCTGGCAACCGCCGAGGAGATCGCCGAGACGTTTGTCTATCTGGTTTCCGATGAGTCTTCGTTCATGACGGGGCAGGCGATCTTCGTCGACGGGGGAATGAGTTTGTAGGCGGGCAAAAGTGCACACCTACTTTTGCCCGGTTTGGATCAGAAAAGATCGCTGGCGGAGCCAGACGATTTTTTCATTACAACTGCAGGGTAAGGGCCAGAGATGAAACTACTTCGATTTGGACCGGCGGGCTTCGAGAAGCCGGGGGTGCTGGACCGGCAGGGGCGGCTGCGCGATCTGTCGGGCGTGGTCGCAAACGTGACGAGCGAGCACCTGTCGGACAAGGGGCTGGCGAAGTTGGCGAAGATCAACCCGGAGTCGCTGCCGCTGGTGGCTGGCAAGCCGCGGCTGGGCGTGCCGTATCTGGGAATCAGCAAGTTCATTGCGATTGGCCTGAACTACGCGGACCACGCGGCCGAGTCGGGCGTGCCCGTGCCAAGCGAGCCGATCCTCTTCTCAAAGGCGACCACCTGCATCAACGGGCCGAGCGACGACATCGTCATCCCGCGCAACTCGACCAAGACCGACTGGGAGGTCGAACTTGGCGTCGTCATCGGTACGACCGCGCAGTATGTCGCCAAGGACAAGGCGCTCGATTACGTCGCGGGCTACTGCGTCATCAACGATGTCTCGGAGCGCAATTTCCAGCTCGAGCGTGGCAGCCAGTGGGACCGTGGCAAGGGCTGCGACACCTTCGGGCCGATCGGCCCCTACCTCGTGACGCGCGACGAAGTGGCCGATCCGCAGAACCTCGACATGTGGCTCGACGTCAACGGCCAGCCGATGCAGCGCGGCAACACGCGCACGATGGTCTTCGGCGTCGCGCACCTGGTGAGCTACGTCAGCCAGTTCATGACGCTGCTGCCGGGCGACATCATCACGACTGGCACGCCGCCGGGGGTGGGCATGGGCCGCAAGCCGCCGCAGTACCTGAAGGCCGGCGACTTGGTCACGCTCGGCATCGCGGGACTCGGCGAGCAGCGACAGGACGTTCGCGCTCACGCGTGAACTGGCGTGGCCGCCGAGACAGTCGGTGCGAAGGGGCGGCGCGTTGCAGCCGGGGCGCTGACCGCCTGGGCCGCTGACTGCCTGGTGCGCGCCGGCGTCGGCGCCGTCGACGCACAAACCGTTGCGGACGCGCTGGTCCAGACCAGCCTCTGGGGCATCGACTCCCACGGCATCGCCCGCCTCGGGCACTATCTCGCGCGCATTGAATCCGGCTCCATCGCACCGGTGCCGGTCTTGCGCATCACGGACAGTGGCCCGTGCACCGCGCAGATGGACGGCGGTCACGGTCTCGGCATCGTCGTCTGCACTGCAGCGATGGCGCACGCGATCGAACTCGCACAGAGCCAGGGTGTCGGCATCGTCGGCATCGGCGAATCGACGCACTGCGGCGCGATCGGTCTGTACACGCGTCGGGCTGCGGCCAGGGGACTGATCGGGCTCGCGTTCACGCACGCCGACTCGATCGTCGCTCCGGCCGGAGGGCGGCAGAAGTTGCTCGGCACCAACCCGCTGTCGATCGCGTTTCCCAACGCCGACGGGCCACCGATCTGCCTCGACATGGCGACCAGTTCGATTCCCTGGAACCGCGTGATGAATGCACGCCGCGAGGGACACACGCTGCCGGACGGCGTGGCGATCGACGCCGACGGCGGCGTGACGCGCGATGCGCAGGCCGCGGGCGCGCTGCTGCCGTTGGGCGGCAGCGAGTACGGCCACAAGGGCTACGCGCTGGCGCTGATGGTCGAACTTCTGTGCGGGCCGCTAAATGGCATGCCGTACGCCGATCGCATTGCCCCGATGTTCACCGACCTCACCAAGCGGCGGCATCTGGGCTCGCTGGTGATGGCGCTTGATCCGATGCGCTTCGCCGGTGGGCCGATGCTGGCGGCCACGGTGCGCGATCTGATCGCGACGCTGCGCCGGCAACCGGGCGACGTGATGTACCCGGGCGAACCGGAAGAGCGGCGCGAAGCCGTTCGCGCGCTCGAAGGCATCCCGATCGAGCCGGGACTGTGGGCCGAGTTTTCCGACTGTTCCGAGCGACTCGGCATCGCGTTGCCGGAGTGCGCATGACGGACATCCTGCAGGTCGCTGCGATCTACGGCCCGAGCCAGGCGCGGCTCGAGGCCGACACCACGGTGCATCGGCTGTGGCAGGCGCCGGACCGCGACGCGTTCGTGCGTGACGTCGCGCCGCGCGTCGAAGTGCTCGTCACCACCGGCGGCGCCGGCGCATCGCGTGCGCTGATCGAGCAGCTGCCGAAGTTGCGGCTGATCGCCTGCTTCGGTGTCGGCGTTGACGCGATCGACCTCGCGGCGGCGCGCGAGCGCGGCGTGGCGGTCACCAACACTCCGGACGTCCTGACCGACGACGTTGCGGATCTGGCGATCGGCCTGATGCTGGCCGCGCTGCGCGGCATCGCGACGGCCGACCGCTATGTGCGTGCGGGACTGTGGCTGCGCGCCAACATGTCGCTGCAGACCCGGATGAGCGGCAAGCGGCTCGGCATCGTCGGCATGGGTCGAATCGGCCAGGCGATCGCGAAGCGCGCTTCAGCCTTCGAGATGTCGATTGCCTGGAACGGCCCGCGGCCGAAGGACCTGCCGTGGCGCTATGAGCCCGATCTGCTGGCTCTGGCGCACAGCGTCGACGTGCTGGTCGCCGCCTGCCCGGGCGGAGCCGCCACGCGTGGGCTGATCAGCCGAGCGGTGCTGGAGGCGCTCGGCCCCGGCGTATTCGTCAACATTGCGCGTGGCTCGGTCGTCGACGAGGCCGCGCTGGTCGATCTGCTGCTGACGCAACGCCTCGGCGGCGCCGCGCTCGACGTATTCGCCGACGAACCGCGCGTGCCGGAGGCGTTGTTCGCGCTTGACCATGTGGTGCTGCAGCCGCATCAGGCGAGTGCCACGCGCGAGACCCGCGCGGCGATGGGGCAGCTCGTGCTCGACAACATCGCCGCGCATGTCGCTGGGCGGCCCCTGGTTACTCCCGTCAACTGAGGACGCGATGATTCCCGACCTGAAGGACAAGGTGGTGCTGATCACCGGAGCCAGCACCGGCATCGGCGCCGCCGTCGCGCGCGTCTTTGGCGATGAAGGCAGCACGGTGGTCGTCCACTATCACGCGAGCGAATCGGCGGCGCACGAGGTCGTCGCCGCCATTGAGGCCGGCGGCGGTAATGCACACGCGCTGCGCGCCGACGCCACCCGGCCCGAGCAACTCGTCGGACTGGTGAAATCAACGGTCAACCGCTACGGCCGGCTCGACGTGCTGATCAACAACGTCGGCGACCTCGTGCGGCGCTGCCCGATCGCCGATTCCACCGAAGAACTGTTCGACGCGGTCGTCGACCTCAATGTGCGCTCGGTCGTGACGACCAGCCGCGCGGCGATTCCGCAGTTTCGTGCGCAGGGTGGCGGTGCAATCATCAACACGACCTCGATCGCCGCGCGTAACGGCGGCGGACCGGGCTCCGTGCTGTACGCGAGCTCCAAGGCCTTCGTCAGCACGTTCACGCGCGGCCTCGCCAAGGAACTGGCGCAGGACAACATCCGCGTCAACGGCGTTGCGCCGGGCGTCATCGTCACGCCGCTGCAGGCGCGCCACACGAACGCGGCGCAGCTTGAGGCGTTCCGCGCTGCCGTGCCGATGGGCCGGCTCGGCAGCGCCGAAGAGTGCACCGGCGCGTATCTCTACCTCGCCTCGAACGCGCTCAGCGGCTATGTCACCGGGCAGATCCTCGAAGTCAACGGCGGACAGCTGATGCCATGAAAATCCGCGGGCACTCGGGTCTTGTTGCATCAAGTCCGCACGAAGAGACGGCGATGGTTCAGAGCATCCATCGGGTTACAGCGCGCAGGACGATCGCGGTGGCGGGTTTCGCACTTGTGCTTTTCTCTGGGACCGCACAGGCTGACGGCACCGGCTGGTTCACACCGGACCAGGTGAGCGCCGGGCGCTGGGCCTATGAGCAGCGCTGCGCAACGTGTCACGGCGCTGATCTCGAAGGCAGCGGCGCGCCCTCACTGAAGGGAACGACCTTTAACGCACAGTGGAACGGCAAGACGCTGCAGCAGTTTTATTCTTATGTTCACAGCCAGATGCCGATGGGTGCGGTCGGGACGCTGAAGGGCCAGGACTACGCAAACGTGGTGGCATTCATCCTGTCGCGCAGCGGCCTTCCCGCGGGAACACTGAAGCTCACCATGCGATCACCAATGGGCCGCGTGATGGAGCTGTCCGATGCGCGGACTGCCGCCGCTCCGGTTTCAAGGAGCCGACCTGGGAGGCGACCGTCCCGTACACCGGTCTCGCCAACGGCTGGGGCTCGAACGATCCCACGGATCGCTGGAGCGGCTGGGTCAACGCGGTCGACCCTAGGAGCGGAAAGATGGCGTGGCGTATCAAAACGCCGTCACCGATGTATGCGGCCGTCACCGCGACGGCCGGCGGCGTGCTGTTCACAGGCAACCTGGAGGGAGATTTTCTTGTGCTCGATGCTCGCAACGGCAAGCCGTTGTACCGCTTCAATACCGGTGGCCCGCTGGCGGGAGGCGTCGTAACCTGGCAGCAGCAGGGCCGGCAATACGTCGCCGTTGCGTCGGGACACAGCGGAGGCTCAATCCCCGTATCGGGCAGCCCGACGATCGTCGTGTTCTCGTACTGACCGCGCGGCCGAGATGACTATTCCTTGACTGCGCCAGTCATGCCCGAGACGTAGTGCTCGACGAAGAACGAGTAGAGGATTGCCACCGGCAATGAGCCGAACAGCGCGCCCGCCATCAACGCGCCCCAGTGATACACGTCCCCTTCGACCAGTTCGGTGATCACCCCGACAGGAACGGTCTTGACCTCCGACGACGAAACGAAGGTCAGTGCGTAGATGAACTCGTTCCACGACAGCGTGAATGCAAAGATGCCCGCCGAAATCAGCCCCGGTACCGCCAGCGGCAGGATGATCTTCACCAAAATCTGCAGGCGGCTCGCGCCGTCGATCAGTGCACATTCCTCGAGTTCGAACGGGATCGAGCGGAAGTAGCCCATCAGCAGCCAGGTGCAGAACGGGATCAGAAACGTCGGATAGGTCAGGATCAGCGCAAGGCGTGTGTCGAAGAGCTGGAACTTGAAGATGATCGCCGCCAGCGGAATGAAAAGAATGGAAGGCGGCACCAGGTACGCCAGGAAGATGCTCATGCCGACATAGCGCGACCCGCGGAACCTCAGCCGTTCGATCGCGTAGGCGGCCAGCACGCTGCAGAACAGTGACAGCAGTGTCGAGACGACCGACACGAGGATCGTGTTCCATAGCCAGTCCGGATAGGCCGTATCGAACAGCAGCTTCTTGATGTGGGCCAGCGTCGGATTGATCACCCAGAACGGATTGCCCTCACGCGACAGCAGTTCCTCGTTCGGCTTGAACGCAGTGATCGTCATCCAGTAGAACGGAAACAGCAGCACGATCAGGAACACGGCGAGCGGCAGGTACACGGTCACCAGACGCCGCGGCGTGGACTCGAGGTACTTCATGCCCTGCGAATCGGTCGTCGCGGGCGTGGCCTGCGTCTCGAACTTCTCGGTGTCGCTCATGTTGCCCTCTTGGCGCTGTGCACCGTCCGCCCGAGGGGGAGCGAGGGCCTCCGGAGCGGCTGCGCGGCGCTCATTTGTCCTGCCCGCCCTGCTGCCAGGCGCGTCGCTGGAGTCCGAAGTAGCTGAACAGGATCGCTGCCATCAGGAACGGCACCATCGCGGTCGCCAGTGCGGCACCCTCGCCCAGCGCCCCCCCGGGGATGGCGCGCTGGAAACTGAGGGTGGCCATCAGGTGGGTCGAATTCAGCGGTCCGCCGCGTGTCAGCACGTAGATCAACTGGAAATCGGTGAAGGTAAACAGCACCGAGAAGGTCATCACGACCGCGATGATCGGCGTCAGCAACGGCAGGGTCACGAAGCGGAATTGCTGCCAGTCGGTAGCGCCGTCGAGGCTGGCCGCCTCGTAATACGAGGGCGAGATCGTCTGCAGGCCCGCCAGCAGGCAGATCGCGACAAAGGGCACGCCACGCCAGATGTTGGCGGCGATCACCGACAGGCGCGCCAGCCAGGGCTCGCCGAGGAAGTCGATGTAGCGGTCGATCCACCCCATCTTGACGAGCGTCCAGCTGACGATCGAAAACTGCGCGTCGTAGATCCACCAGAACGCGATGGCAGAGAGCGCCGTCGGCACGATGAATGGCAGCAGCACGATCGCACGGATGAAGGACTTGAACGGAAGGTGCTTGTTGAGCAAAAGCGCCAGCCACAGGCCGAGCGCAAACTTGATGATGCTGGCGACGACTGTGTAGAAGATCGTGTTGAAGACCGATAGCCGGGTGATTGGATCACCCCAGAGAAACTCGTAGTTCTCAAGCCCGATCCACTCGCCGCCGCGTCCGATCTTGGTGTCGGTGAAACCGAGCCAGGTGCCGAGACCGAGCGGGTAAGTCAGGAACAGCAACAGCACAACCGCCGCCGGCAGCATGAACATCAGCCCGAGGAAGTTGCGGCTTTCGAGCAGGCGACTCAGTACACCGGCCTCATGGACGGGTACCTGGACTCGGGCGCTGTTCACGGCGGTCAGGGGTCAGGGTTGGAACGCGGGGGAGTGCAAGGCGGTGCTCGGTGCGGCACCGCCATGCACGACCGACGCGTCTAGACCTTGTAGTAGCGCTCGGCCCGCTTCTGCGCGCGATCCGCGGCTTCCTTCGGCGTCTTCGACCCCGACGCGGCTTCAGCCACCATGTTGACGACGATGAAGTCCGCCAGCGCGCCGGCCGACGCATAGCCCATCTTGCCGGCGTGTCCGCTCGGCCACATGTTCTTCATCGAGTCCCGGTACGGAGTGTGTTTCGGGTCAACGGTCCAGATCGGGTTCTTCTCGAAGTACGTCAGCGCCGGCGTCACATAGCCGATCGCCGCCTGTACCCACGGGTCCATCTGCTCGGCCTCCATCATGAACCGCAGGAACTCCTTGGCCGCCTTCGGATACTTGGTGTACTTGAAGATCATCTGGTTGAAGAACAGCTGGAACTCGCTGGGCTTGCCGATCGGGCCGATCGGCATGTTGGCGTGGTTGATGTCTGCCGCCAGCGCTGCGACCTTCGGGTCCTTCGACGTCTTCGCGGCGTAGTAAATGGAGATGCCGTTGTTCGTGAGCGAGATCTGCTCGTCCAGGAACGCCTTGTTGTTGTTCGGGTCCAGCCAGGACAGGGTGCCGGGTACGAAGGTGGAGTAAAGCTCCTTCGAATACTCGAGGGCCTTGATCGTTTCCGGGCTGTCGATGACGACCTTGTTGTTCGCATCCACGAGCTTGCCGCCGAACCCCCACACCAGCGTCTGCGCCCAGGTGTTGCCGTCGCCGGTCGCATTGCCGAGCGCGAACCCGGGCGGTGTGCCTTTGTCCTTCAGCGCCTTGCACAGCTTCAGGAAGCCGTCGCTGTCGCGCGGGAAGGTGTCAAACCCCGCGGCTTTTACATGGCTGATGCGGTACACCATGCACACGCCCGCGACACCCAGCGGCACTCCGATCCACTTCTTGCCATCCGGCCGCAGATAGGGATCGCACACGGGATAAAAGCCGCCGTACTTCTTGCCGAGATAGGTGCATAGGTCGGTGACGTCGACCAGCTTGTCCGGGTACAGGTTGGCGTCGTCATTGGTCGACAGGATGATGTCCGGACCGGCACCGGTATTGGCCGCCACAGCCGCCTTCGGGCGCACATCTTCCCAGCCCTCGGCGTCGACGCGCACTTCAATGCCGTACTTTTCCGAGAACTTCTTGACGTTGGCCAGGTACTGGTCCTCGTCGCCCTGCACAAAGCGCTTCCAGCGCAGCACGCGCAGCTTGGCGCCTTTCTCGGGTGCGTTGCTCCACTGCGCCTCGGCATCCTTGACCCAGATGAGCGGACCGGCCGCGGCTGCCGCCACGCCTGCCGACGTCTTCAGAAACTCCCGCCGTTTCAGATTCTTCATGCACGTCTCCTTGTGGTTGGCTCTCAGCGTCAAGCCGGGTGAAGTCCCGTCGCGAGGCGTTTGCCGCTCGCGGCGTCGAAAAGATGAGCTCGCCCCGCATCCGGGATGAGCGTGATGCGGTCGCCAGCACGCACGTTCGTTCGATCGCGAATCGTCGCGGTCACTTCCTGGTCAACGAAGCGGCAGTAGATCTGGGTATCTGCACCCGTTGGCTCGACGACGACCACTTCAACCGCGAGACCGCCGGTGCTGCCCACCGCAAAGTGCTCGGGCCGGATGCCGTACAGGATGGTCTGTCCTTCGTGCACCCCCGCGCTTTGCGCCAGCGACAGTCGGCTTCCATCGGCGAAAACCGCGTCGAGCGCGCCGCCCTGACGCTGTGCCGTGCCTGGCAGCAGGTTCATGGCGGGCGAGCCGATGAAGCCGGCCACGAACGTGTTCGCGGGGTGGTCGTAGAGGTCGAGCGGGCCGCCTGTCTGTTCGACGACGCCGTCCTTCATGACGACGATCTTGTCGGCCATGGTCATCGCCTCGATCTGGTCGTGCGTCACATAGACCGAGGTCGTTTTCAGCCGCTGGTGCAGTTCCTTGATCTCGGTGCGCATCTGCACGCGCAGCTTGGCGTCGAGATTGGACAGCGGCTCGTCGAAAAGGAACACCTGCGGGTCGCGCACGATCGCGCGACCCATGGCGACGCGCTGGCGCTGACCCCCTGAGAGCTGGCGCGGATAGCGGTCGAGCAGCTTGCCGAGCCCAAGGATGTCGGCCGCGCGCGCAACGCGGCGGTCGATCTCATCCTTCGAGGCTTTGGCCAGCCGCAGGCTGAACGACATGTTGTCGCGCACCGTCATGTGCGGATAGAGCGCGTAGTTCTGGAAGACCATCGCGATGTCGCGCTCCTTGGGGGCAACGCGGTTCACGACACGATCGCCGATCAGGATCTCGCCTTCGCTGATCTCCTCGAGTCCAGCGATCATGCGCAGCAGCGTGGTCTTGCCGCAGCCGGAGGGACCCACCAGGACCGCGAACTCGCCGTCGGCGATTTCAATGTCGACGCCGTGGATCACGGTCGTCCCACCGAAGCGCTTGGCAACGCCGCGAATCGCGACTTGCGCCATGAAGACTTGTCTCCTCCGCGCGGTGCCGAGCACCGTCGCGCGTCAGCCAGCCGGGCTCTTCGTCCCGTGAATCACAGGATACCTAGGGCGTCCTGTCGTCGCCCATTGCACGATGTTCAAGGCCGCCTTGCGCCGCAGCTCGACTTCCGCGGCGGTCGAATAGAAGGCCGAGTGTGGGGTCAGAAGCACGCGCGGGTGGCGCGCCAGCGGATGGCTCGGCGCCAACGGCTCGACCGGCAGCACGTCAAGCGCCACGCCATCCAGCGTGTCGTCGCCGAGCCGCGCCAGCACGGCGTCAATGTCGACCACGGCGCCGCGCGCGGTATTGACCAGCATGCTGCCTTCGCGCATGCGGCCTAGCAGCCGGGCATCGACCATTCCGCGCGTCTCGTCGTTGAGCGGCACGTGGAGCGAGACGATGTCGCTCTGCTCGAAAAGCGCTTCGAGATCCACGCGTTCCACGTACGCCGGAAAGTCGCCGTCGATGATGTAGGGATCGCACGCAATGACGCGGGCGAAGCAGTTGCGCGCCAGGTGCGCAAAGCGTTTGCCGATGCGGCCGAGTCCAAGAATGCCCACCGTCAGGTCGCTCGCGCGCTGGATCGCGCCCGGCGACAGGTAACTCCAGCGCCCGGACTTCACGTCGCGGTCGTAGATCGCAAGATGCCGCACCAGGGCGAGCGCCATCGCCAGCGCGTGCGTCGCCACTTCGCCGACACCGTAGTCGGGCGAGTTGGCAACCCAGACGCCATGGCGCGCACACGCGGCCGTGTCGACCGTGTCGAATCCGGCGCCATAGCGGCTGACGATGCCGATACGCGGAAGCGCGGCGAGTACGCGCTCGGTGACCGGTGCGTACTGCAGCAGCAGCGCGTCACAGCCGCGCGCCGCTTCGATCAACTGCTCCTCGTTCCGGCACTGCGCATCGGCGACTTCGATTCCCGCTTCTGCGAACAGACCGCGCTCGAGCGCGATGTCGGGGAAATCGAAATCCGTGATGAGCGCTTTCGCCACGTCGGGCTCAGTGATTGTCTTTGCCAACTGCTGAGCCACTGGACCCGACCAGAAAGTCGAGGTCGGCGCCTTTGTCGGCCTGCTGCACGTGGTCGAAATACAGCTTTGTGTACCCACGCGGCATCGGCGCTGCCGGCGGCGTCCACGCGGAGCGCCGGCGCGCGAGCTCCTCGTCGCTCACCTCGAGGTGCAGCCGGCGTCGTTCGACGTCGAGCTCGATGATGTCGCCACTTTTCACCAGCGCGAGCGTGCCGCCCGCCGCGGCTTCCGGGGCGGCATGCAGTACGACGGTGCCGTAGGCCGTGCCGCTCATGCGCGCGTCCGAGATGCGCACCATGTCGGTGACGCCCTGCTTCACCAGCTTGGCCGGGATCGGCATGTTGCCGACCTCGGCCATGCCCGGATAACCCTTGGGCCCGCAGTTCTTGAGCACGAGGATGTCGTCGGGCCGCACGTCGAGCGATTCGTCCTCGACCTTGGCGTGCATGTCGGCGCTGTCCTCGAACACGACTGCGCGGCCGCGGTGCTTCATCAAAGACGGCGTGGCGGCCGAGGGCTTGATGACCGCGCCGTCGGGCGCGAGGTTGCCGCGCAGCACGGCGATGCCGGCCTTCTTCTTGAAGGGGTCGGCGAGCGGACGGATGACGCGCTGCTCCGGCCCACCTCTTCCCTCGAGGTCGTAACGCGGCGCATCCTTCACGTTGTCCCACATCGTGCAGCCGTTGACCGTCAGCGCGTCGCGGTTGAGCACATCGCCGAGCTCTCGCAGTACCGCTGGCAGGCCGCCGGCGTAGAAGAAGTCTTCCATCAGGTACTGCCCCGACGGCTGCAGGTCGACCAGGCAGGGCAGGTCGTGGCCGAAGCGGTCCCAGTCCTCGAGCGCGAGCTTCACTCCGGAGCGGCCGGCCAGCGCGAGCAGGTGGATGACCGCATTGGTCGAGCCGCCGATCGCGGCGTTGGCTCGAATGGCGTTCTCGAACGCGGCGCGGGTCAGGACTTTGGACATCACGAGGTCTTCTTCGACCATCTGCACGATGCGCCGCCCGGCCATGCGCGCCAGCACGTTGCGTCTGCCGTCAACGGCCGGGATCGCCGCATTGCCTGGCAGGCCCATGCCGAGTGCCTCGACCATGCATGCCATCGTCGACGCGGTGCCCATCGTCATGCAATGGCCGTGCGAGCGGTGCATGCAACTCTCGGCTTCAAAGAAGTCGGCCTGCGACATTGTGCCGGCGCGCACGGCTTCGCTCATCTGCCACACCCCGGTGCCGGAGCCGAGTTCGCCGCCACGGAACTTGCCCGAGAGCATCGGCCCGCCCGACACGCCGATCGTCGGCAGATCGACGCTCGCCGCGCCCATCAGCAAAGCGGGGGTCGTCTTGTCACACCCCATCAACAGAACGACACCGTCGAGAGGGTTCGCACGGACGGATTCCTCGACGTCCATGCTGACCAGATTGCGGAACAGCATTGTCGTCGGTCGCATCAACGTCTCGCCGAGCGACATCACCGGGAACTCGAGCGGGAAGCCCCCAGCCTCGAGCACGCCCTGGCGCACCTGGTCCGCAAGTACGCGGAAGTGCGTATTGCAGGGCGTGAGCTCCGACCACGTGTTGCAGATGCCGATCACCGGACGGCCGTCGAACTGGTCGTGTGGGACGCCGCGGTTCTTGGTCCACGAGCGGTAGATGAAGCCGTCGCGGTCGAGGCGACCGAACCAGCTCTGGCTGCGGCGGGGTTTGCGGGACATGGGGGAGACCAGCGAAAAGTGCCGGCGAGTGTATCCACCCACCCTGCGGGGGTCAACGAAAAGCGGTCAAGTGGTCTGACCAATTTCCGGCGGAGGCGATATAGTCGTGCGGCGGCGCACCAGCCGCCGGGAGAGGCAGGGCATGAATCAACTCGACATGCAGGGGCGCGCCGCCATCGTCACCGGTGGGGCGGCGGGTATCGGACTGGCGATCGCGCGGCGGCTCGTCGCGTCCGGCGCGCGCGTCAGCCTGTGGGACCGCGACGCAGCGGCGCTCGATACTGCGGCACAGGCACTGGGCGGAACCCATACGGCGACGGTGGAGATCACGAGCGAGAACGCGGTCGCAAACGCCTTCGCCGCATCGACGACAGCGTTGAATCGCATCGACGCGCTGGTCTGCAGCGCGGGAATCACCGGGCCGAACACGACCGTCGAGCAGTACTCGCTGGCGGCGTGGAAGGAAGTCATCGACATCAACCTGACGGGGCTGTTTCTGTGCAACCGGGTCGTGATCCCGCACATGTCGGCGAACGGCTATGGCCGCATCGTCAACATCGCGTCGATTGCGGGCAAGGAAGGCAATCCGAATGCCTCGGCCTACAGCGCCTCGAAGGCGGCTGTCATCGCGCTGACCAAGTCGCTCGGCAAGGAACTCGCGAAGTCGGGCATCCGCGTCAACTGCGTAACTCCGGCCGCCGTGAAAACGGGCATGTTTGCGCAGATGACGCAGGCCCATATCGACTTCATGCTTTCGAAGATCCCGATGGGTCGCTTCGGCGAAGTCGACGAGATCGCCGCGCTGGTGACGTGGCTGGCGACCGAGGAGTGTTCGTTTTCCACCGGAGCCGTATTCGACCTGTCCGGCGGCCGCGCGGTGTACTGATGGCCGCTCGCTACGCGGCCGACGCGCTGCGCTCGGCAGCTGCGGCACTGCTGGGCGCAGCCGGAATGGAAGCCACGGTCGCACGTGACGTCGCCACGGTGCTGGTCGAGGGCGATCTTCTGGGCCATGACACGCATGGTCTGGCGTTGCTGGCGCCCTATCTGACCGAACTCGAGAGCGGGTCGATGTGCACGAGCGGCAGCTACCGTGTCATCGAAGAACGCGCCGCGACAGCGCTGTGGGACGGCGAGCGGCTGCCGGGTCCGTGGCTCGTGCTGCGTGCTGTGGACGACGCGATCGAGCGTGCACAGCGCTGCGGCACGGGCACCATCGTCATCCGCCGCAGCCATCACATCGCCTGCCTCGCTGCTTACCTTTCGCGCGCGACCGAGCGCGGCTTCGTCCTCCTTGTGACCTGTTCCGACCCGAATTCGGCCAGCGTCGCCCCGCATGGGGGGCTTTCGCCCGTGTTTACGCCGGACCCGCTCGCATTCGGCGTGCCGACCTCCGGCGATCCGGTGCTGATCGATCTGTCCGCCTCGCTCACGACCAACGGCATGACGGCGCGCCTGCACAAGCACGGGCGGAGGCTCGCACATCCGTGGTTGCTCGACGCCGCGGGCCGGGCGACCGATGACCCGGCCGCACTCTTCGTCGAGCCCAAGGGAACGATCCTGCCGACCGGCGGCGTCGACGCCGGCCACAAGGGCTACGCGCTGGCGCTGATCGTCGAGATGTTGACGGGCGGACTGGCGGGCTTCGGGCGCGCCGATTCAAAGGAAGGGTGGGGGGCGACGGTGCTGGTGCAGGCCTACGACCCCGCAGCCTTCGGCGGGCCTGCCGCCTTCCTGCGTCAGGCGGACTGGCTGGTTGCAGCGTGTCGCGCGAACCCTCCGCGCCCGGGTGCGGGCGCCGTGCGCTTGCCCGGGCAGCGCGGCCTCGCGCTGAAGCGCGAGCAACTCCAGGACGGGATCACCCTGCACGAGGACATCATGCCGGCGTTAGCACCGTGGGCCGGCAAGCTGAAGGTGGCATTGCCGGCGGCGCTGTAGGGTGGCGAACCCGGAGAGACTGCTATTCGCTGCGACGCTGCCCGACGCAACCGGCCAGGCGGACTGGGGGGTCAGTGCGCGATCAGCACGGCTGTCAGCACCGGCATCCGCGCGGTGCCCAGCACGCCGTCAACTTCCATGTCGGCCATCTGTGCCGAGAGTTGCATGCCGTTGCTGACGATCTGATCCAGTGCGGCCTCGATGCTTGCGCAGGCGGTCATAAGCTCGTCCGGCGACTCCGCGTCCATGGCCAGTTCGAGCGCGGATTCGAGTTCCGTGGCTAGGCGCCGCGCAATTTCGCTCTCACCGTCGAGGGCGAACTCGAGCAATCGTGCTTCCCGCGCGAGCGCGACGAGTCGCTCTGCCTGGCGTGCCGGATCGCTGGTTCCCATCGCGGCGCACCCGGCGCCATTGTCGTTGTCCCGCATGACTTCCTCCATGGGGTCCAACCATAAGGGACCTCGGAGGCGTTCGCTACCGCGGAGTCACGACGATTTGATGCAGGGCGTCACAGCGCTCAAAAGGCCGCTCCAGCCGCGAAAAATCGAACGAGACTTGAGCTTAGGCAGCCTTCTGCGGCATGCGGATGACCTGAGCGGTCGTCTGTCCGCGGAAGCGTGCCAGCCACTCGGCCCATTTGGCCCTCGTGGTCGCGAGGTTGCGATCCTTGACGTGCCCAAACCCGCGGATCTCCTCGGGAAGGCTCGCCAGTTGCACGGCCAGGGCATGGTTGTCCGCGCCGAGCCGAGTGAGCAACTCGTCGACCAGCACCTCGTACTCCCCGATCAGCGACACGCTCGGTGCGACGTTCTGCCGTGTATCCGAACACATCGAGTGCAGAACCGCGCAGGAACTTCAGGCGCGCGAGCACTTCGAAGGCCGTCATCATCCACGGCCCGAAGCGCATCTTCTTCACCTTTCCGGTCAACGGATCCGGCCTCGCCAGCAGCGGCGGCGCGAGATGGAAGTTGAGCTTGTAGTCGCCTTCGAACTGGCTGGCGATCCGCGCGCGGAATGCTGGATCGGACTGCAGGCGCGCGACTTCGTACTCGTCCTTATAGGAAAGCAGCTTGAAGTAATTGCGCGCCACCGCTTCGGCCAGCCGCGTTGATTGCAGCCGGTCGGACTCCACCTTGCGCACGCGTTCGACCAGCGCCGCGTAGCGCGTGGCATAGGCCGCGTTCTGATAGCTGGTTAGGAACTCGGCGCGCCGGGCGACGATGTCTTCGAGCGAAGATGCGAACCGCTTCAACTCGACCACGTTGCTGGCCGCGTCTGGAAACGCGATGCGACGGACAGCGTCCAGGTCATGCGCCGCACAGCGACCCCACTCGAACGCTTTCCGGTTGGCCTCGACGGCCACGCCGTTCAATTCGATGGCGCGCACCAGGGTTTCGTGCGCGAGCGGAATCCAGCCACGCTGCCACGCATAGCCCAGCATGAACGGATTCGTGAAGATCGCGTCGCCCATCAGCGCCGTCGCAAGTCCGTTGGCGTCTACGAAGGTGCAGTCCGCGTCCGAACCGACGGCCTCGCGCACCTGCTGCGCGAGGCCAACGCCGCCGAACTGCCAGTCGGGATTGCTCACGAAGTCCGCGGTGGGCGACTCGGCCGTATTGACGACGGCCTTCGTCTTGCCGAGCTGGATCTTCGACAGCGCCTCGTTGCTGGTCGTGACGATCAGGTCACAGCCCAGCACGACGTCGGCTTCGCCCATCGCGATCCGCGTTGCGTACAAATCGGCCGGCGTCGGTGCGATCTGGACATGCGAGAACACCGCGCCGCCCTTCTGCGCGAGACCCGCCATGTCGAGCACCGATACGCCGCGGCCTTCAAGGTGCGCCGCCATGCCCAGCAACTGGCCGATCGTCACGACACCGGTGCCGCCCACTCCGGTCACGACTATGCCGTAATTGCCGCGCGGCTTCATCCCCGGCAGCGTCGGCTCCGGCGCCATTGGCAGCGAGCCCGTGATCGAAGCCTTGCCCTTCTTCAGCTTGCCGCCCTCGACCGTGACGAAACTTGGGCAGAAGCCGTTGACGCACGAGTAGTCCTTGTTGCATGTGGACTGATTGATCTGGCGCTTGCGGCCGAACTCGGTTTCGAGCGGCTCGACCGAGAGGCAGTTCGACTTGACACTGCAGTCGCCGCAGCCTTCGCACACGAGGTCGTTGATGACGACGCGTCGCGCCGGATCCGGGAAGACGGTCTTCTCAGGCGTGTTCTTCTTGCGGCGGCGGCGCTTCTCGGAGGCGCAGGTCTGGTCATAGATCAGCACCGAAACGCCGGGGTACTCGCGTAGTTCGCGCTGGATGCGGTCGAGCTCGTCGCGGTGATGCACCGTGACGCCGGGCGCCAGTTTCCACGCGTCGCCGGTGGCGCCGTGCGCGTTGACCGCGCTGTGATCGAGCTCGCTGGTGGCGTCGTACTTGCTCGGCTCGTCAGTGACGATGATTATCTTCTTCACGCCTTCCGCATGCATCTGCTGCGTGATCTGCGGCGCGGTGATCTGGCCGTCGGTCGGCTGGCCGCCGGTCATCGCTACCGCGTCGTTGAACAGGATCTTGTAGGTGACCGGGACGTTGGCGGCGATGGCCGCGCGCACCGCCAGCGACCCCGAATGAAAGTACGTGCCGTCGCCGAGGTTGGCGAAGATGTGTTTTTCGTTCGTGAAGGGCGCCTGGCCGATCCAGGGCACGCCTTCGCCGCCCATCTGCGTGAAGGTGGAAGTATTGCGGTCCATCCACACGACCATGTAGTGGCAGCCGATGCCGGCGACCGCGCGCGAACCTTCCGGCAGCTTGGTCGACGTGTTGTGCGGGCAGCCCGAGCAGAACCACGGCTTGCGCTCGGTCACGACGCGCGGTTTCGCGAGCGCCCTTTCCTTCGCTTCGATGATGGCCAGCCGCGCCTGCATGCGGGCGCGGATGTCGGCCGGCAGGTCGAGCTTGCCGATGCGGGCAACGATTGCCTTGGCGACGATGGCGGGTGAGAACTCGTAGTGCGCGGGAAGGATCCAGTTGCCCTGCGGAATCGCCCACTCGCCGCCGTCCTTCTCGTCGAACTTGCCGATGACGCGGGGAATGCGCTTGCCCTTGCCGATCCAGTTGAAAAGCTCCTCCTTCACCTGGTACTCGAGCATCTGGCGCTTTTCCTCGACGACGAGGATCTCCTCGAGCCCTTCGGCGAATGCGCCGATCGTCTGCGCCTCGAGCGGCCAGACCATGCCGCACTTGAAGAGGCGGATGCCGATGTCCTTGCAGGTCTGCTCATCGAGCCCGAGGTCCGAAAGTGCCTGGCGCGTGTCCAGATACGCCTTGCCGCTGGCGACGATGCCAAAGCGCGCGTGCGGCGAATCGATCGCGGTGTAATTGAGCTTGTTCGCGCGGCAGTAAGCCAGCGCGGCGTACAGCTTGTAGTCGAGCAGGCGCGCTTCCATCTCGAGTGCGCCGTCGGGCCAGCGGATGTTCAGCCCGCCCGCCGGCATCGCGAAGTCCGCTGGCAGCACGATGTCCAGGCGCTCGGGGTCGACGACGACCGACGCCGAGGCCTCCACGACCTCGGTCACCGTCTTCATGCCGACCCAGACGCCCGCGTAACGGCTCATCGCGAAGCCGTGCAGGCCCACGTCGAGATACTCCTGCACGGTGGCCGGAAACAGCACGGGCATCATGCAGGCCTTGAAGATATGGTCCGACTGGTGCGGCAGGGTCGACGACTTGGCGCCGTGATCGTCACCGGCCAGCGCCAGCACGCCGCCGTGCCGGCTGGTGCCCGCTGCATTCGCGTGCTTGAAGACATCGCCGCAGCGATCCACTCCGGGGCCTTTGCCGTACCACATGGCAAATACGCCGTCGTACTTCGCGCCCTCGAACATGTTGACCTGCTGCGTGCCCCAGACGCTGGTGGCGGCGAGGTCCTCGTTCAGCCCCGGCTGGAACTTCACGTGGTGACGTTCGAGATGCTTCTTCGCTTTCCACGCAGTCTGGTCGACGCCGCCCAGCGGCGAGCCGCGATAGCCGCTGATGAACCCCGCAGTGTTCAGCCCCGCCAACTGGTCGCGCTGCCGCTGCAGCATCGCGAGCCGGACCAGGGCCTGCGTACCGCTCATGTAGGCGCGGCCTCGGTCCAGGGTCCACTTGTCGTCGAGGGTCACCTCCGCCAGTGCACGGCGGACGGCTTCGGGAAGGGGCGCGTTCATCAGGACTCCTGCCAAAAATCGTGTTCTTGGGAGCGCGGCAGTCGGGTGGGTGCCCCTGTGCCGTGCAGCCGGAGCGTGCCTTGTGAGCGCGCTCGGCGAGGTTCCGCGGTGAGCGGAATTGAAAGTGGCGGTGAGCGTAGCACCGACGCAGCGCCCGCTCAATCGTGCGACGCGGGCGTAGCAATACCCGGTCGGGGGCAGTGTGCGAGGTATGCTGCCGGCCGGGTCTCTACCGGGGATTCCATGCTGCGCCTACTGCTATTCGCGGCCGTACTCGTACCCACTGTCGGGGCCGCTACCACGCTGGACCTCAAGGGGCTTGGCACGCCGGCCGAGGCCTGCACGGACTTCGATGAGTACGTCAACGGGCTGTGGAAGAAGGCGACGCCGATTCCTCCGGACCGGGCACGCATCGGCAGTTTCGATACCCTGCGTGACGAAAGCCGGGACATCGTCGAACGGGCATTGGTCGACGCTGCGCGCGATCCTTCCCAGCTCGACACGCCGGGCAAGCTGCTCGCGTTCAAGTTCTACATCAGCGGCATGGACGTGGAGGCCATCGAAAAGCGCCGGCTGGAGTCACTACAGCCGCTGCTGCGACAGATCGATTCGCTCAGCGACCGCAAGCAGCTGCCGGTACTGCTGGCCCAGTTGTCGCGACACTCCATCGACGCACCATTGCGGGCTGCGGTCATGCCCGACGCCAAGGACCGCCGGCGCTACCTCGTTCAGCTCGACCAGGGCGGGCTCGGCCTGCCCGATCGCGACGACTACTTCCGCGACGACAAGCGCACGCTCGAACTGCGCAAGGCGTATGAGATCTACCGTCTGCGTCTCGGACAGCTCGCCCGGGCAGTCGATGTTCCCGACGCCGCCGCGGCGAGCTTCGAACTGCAGAAATCGATCGCCGAAGCGTCGTTGACTCGGGTCGAACGGCGCGACCCGAACGTGCTCTACCAGCTGAACACGCTCGAGACAATCATGCAGCGCGCGCCGGGTCTCGACTGGACGGCCTACTTTGCCGCGCTGGGCGTGGCGCAGCCGGGTGAATTCAATGTCGCCACGCCGAAGTTCGTCGCCGCAGTGGCGCGCGCCGCGGCCGAAGCGCCGCTGGCGACCTGGCGCGCGTACCTGCGCGAACGCGTGCTCGACGAAATGGCGCCGATGCTCCCGGCCGAGTTCGTCGACGCGCGCTTCGACTACCGCGGCAAGGCCATCCAGGGCCTCGAGAAGAACTTCCCGCGTCCGGATCAAGTCATCCGCGCGATGACCGGTCCGTTCGGGTCGGAGCCGCTGGCGGAGGGACTCGGGCAGCTTTATGTAGCACGCGCGTTCACGCCCGAAGCCAAGGCGCGCGCGGTGCAGATGATCATGGACATCAAGTCGGCGCTGCGGGCGCGGATCGAGAAGCTCGACTGGATGAGCGCGCCGACCAAACAGAGCGCGCTGAAAAAGCTCGACGCGATGGCGCTGAAGATCGGTTACCCGGACAAGTGGAAGACCTACGACGGCCTGCTCATCGAGCGCGACGATTTTGCCGGCAACTGGCTGCGGGCGCGTGCCTGGGCCTTCAACGACCGGGTCGCCGATCTCGGCAAACCGGTCGACCGCACACGCTGGTTCGCCTCGCCGCACCTCGTGAACGCCTTCGCCGGCGGCCTGAACGAGATCATCTTTCCGGCCGCGATCCTGCAACCGCCATTTTTTTATCCGACCGGAGACCCTGCGGTGAACTACGGCGGCATCGGTGCGGTCATCGGGCACGAGATCACGCACCACTTCGATGACCGCGGGCGGCAGTTCGACAGCGTCGGCAACCTCAGCGACTGGTGGTCGCCCGACGATGCCGCCGCCTACAAGGCGCGCGCCGCGCGCCTGGCACAGCAGTATTCCGGCTACACACCGGTGCCGGGGCAGTCGATCAATGGCTTGCAGACGCTGGGCGAGAACATCTCGGATCTCGCGGGCGTGAAGATCGCCTTCGACGGCCTGCAGATCGCCCTCACGCGCCAGCCGATCGGCCCCATCGACGGCCGGACGCAGAACCAGCGGTTCTTCATTTCCTACGCGACGATCTGGCGGGGGCAGTACCGGACCGAAGCGCTGCTCGACCAGTTACGCACCGGCCAGCATTCGCCCAATCGCTATCGCGTGCTGGGGCCGCTCGCCAACTTTCCGGCGTTCGCGGCGGCGTTCAACTGCCCCGTGAACGCAGCGATGATGCGGTCGCCGGCCGAGCAGATCTCGATCTGGTAATCAGGGCGCCGGCATCGGCTGCCGGTCCTTCAGCAGCAGCCAGCCGCGCGCAATGCGATAGATCGCCCAAATGCCGAGCGCGAAGAAGCCGATCCACCATACGACGAGTCCGAGCCCGAGTGCGGGCAGCAAAACGAGCCCGACTAGCAGGACCACGACGGCAATGGCGAGCGCCCACCAGAAGGTGCGGATCTGCCAAGAGAAGTGCGAGTCGAGCCAGGTGCCACGCACTTCGCTTCGCTTCACGTAGTTGATGATCACCGCAATGATCGACGGCCAGCCGAAGAGAAAGGTGCCGATGATCGATGCCGTCCCGAACGCGCCGATCACCAGGCCGAGCGTGTGCAGCGCGTAGACGATGTGGGTCGTCGTCACCAGCGATTCGTTGGGTGTGGCGAGCGGTTCAGGCGTGCTCATCAGAGGCTCCGTCGGGCCGGGGAGCGAATCATAGCGCCGCCGAGCGCGGCTGCGGGAGCGGGACTCAGTGGGAGCCTCCCCGCTGCGCGCTGCGGCGCGAGCTTGCCGACGCTGCGCTCAGGCCATGAAGCCGAGGTCGGACGTTGGGAAGTTGACGACGTTCGGCAGCATCAGCGGGAGGTCGTTCGCGGCCACACCCATCCAGCGCGCCAGCGTCGCCGCGTACTGCTCGACCGCGGTGGTGGGAATCAGCCGGCCGTTGCCCGCGTCGGTCGGCCCGTTCGCCGTCAGGTCGGGATAGCTGCCGACAACCTGCTTGCCCTTGACCGCGCCGCCGACGACGAAGTGATGCCCGCCCCAGCCGTGGTCGGTGCCGTCGCCGTTGACGGTCAGCGTGCGACCGAAGTCCGACGCGGTGAAGAGCGTCACCTTTTGTGCCGCGTTCAGTTCGACCATCGCCTTCTGAAACGCGTCGATCGCGGCCGCGAGCTGCGACAACAGCGCCGGATGAGCCGTGTCCTGCCCGGAGTGCGTGTCAAAGCCGCCGAGCGACACCATGAAGACCTGCCGCTTTGCGCCGAGTTCGGCGCTGACGCTGACGATCTTCGCCACCATCGCCAGCTGAGTCGCGAGCGAGTTGTTGGCGGGGAATGCCGTGGTAGGCGCTGGCGCGGCGGCCAGTGCGGCGGCAAGCGCGGTGTTCGAGTCGAAAGAGCGCTGGTTGACGTTGCGCAGGTCGCTTTCAAACAGGTGGGTGCGAGGACGCGTCAGCGCGTTGCGCAGCGCAGCGGCGCCAGCGGCCGAGCCGTACAGTGAGTTCGCGTTCAGCGCGCCAAACGCGATCGAACCCTGGGCCGGATCGATCTGGAACGGCTGCACCAGTTGCCCGCTCAGGAACACGGCGCTGCCGGTCAGCGAGTTGCAGGTGAAGATCTGAGCGGTGTTCTGGCTCGCGAGCAGATCGCCGATGCGGCCACCCCAGCCGAACTTGGCGCCCTCGGGCACCGAGGCCTGCCACACCGACTGCTGGTCGTTGTGCGAAAAAAGTTTCGGCGGCAGCGGCACCGACTTGGCGTTGAAGCTGGTGCGGTCGGTCGGCACGACCAGTGGGCCGACGTTGGCGACGACGGCGCACTGCCCCGCGTCGAAGAGCGTCGCGAGCGGTGCGAGTTCGGCCGGCAGAGCGACCTGCCTGCCACCGGGCAGTGGTGTGGTCGGCGCGAGCGGCGCCAGTTCGGCAGGAGTCCAGGCGAGCGCACCGCGCACACCGGCATAGGTGGAATAGCCGGCCGTGTCGTACGGAACGACCGTGTTGTGCGCGTCGTTGGCGCCATACAGGAAGACACAGACCAGCGCCTTGTAGTCGGCCGCCGTGGATGCGGCCGCGGCACCAATCGATGCCAGGTTCAGCGCAAAGGGGGCGGCAGTGCCGGCGAGTGAAAGGGCAGAGGCCTGGCGCAGAAAGGCGCGGCGGGAAGCTTTCAGAGTCGTCATCGCTTGTCTCCTACTTCTGCACCAGGTATTCGGGCGAGGCCATCGTCAGCAGCACCGCGGTGTAGACGCGATTGGCGCGACCGTTGGGTGCCGTCACGGCAATCGCGTTGACGGCGTCGCGGATCTCCTGGCGTTGCTGCGTTCCCATCGTGCCGGCCATCAGGCAGCGATTGACGCGGTCGATCAGCGCGTCGGCGTTGTCGGCGACCGCAAGTTCGTTGGTGTAGGCGGCGCGCACTTCGCGGCCGACACCGACGCCGCTCGAGATCGCGGCCTGCATGAAGTTGGTGTATCCGGCGACCGAGGTTTCGCCGGTGATCTGGAACTCCGGTGCAACCAGGCCGGCGGACGCGATCGCCGTGTTGGCGGGCACATATCCGGGCCGGAAGAAGTTGAAGACCGACGGCGCGCGAAAGGGTTGCTGACCCAGCGACGTGGCCGGACTGTCGAGATTGCGGATCTGCCAGTTGCCGGAAGCCGAAGTCGCGCCGAAGCAGCGCGCCCACTGAGACAGCCGCAGCACGGGTTCGCGCAGCTTGCCGAACTGCGGGTCGGCGAGGCCGGCGCTGCTACGCGATTCGCTGTCGAGCAGGATTGCACGCACGATGGCCTTCATGTCTCCGCGCACGCCGGCGCCGTTGTCGGTGCAGGCGGCCGATACCCGGCCGACGTAGGCCGGCGTCGGATTGCTCGTCACCAGTCGCTGGATCAGCTGCCTGCCGATGAACGGACACAGGTTCGGATGAGTGAAGAGCGTGTCGAGCGCGATCGTCAGGCTCGCCTGCGCCGAGGTGTTGGCCGGAATCGTCACGTTGAGGAAGGTCTTGGTTCCGGTTTCATGGAACTGTGGAAACGGTTGCATCGGCCGCAGGATGCGGTCCGCGTAGGCCATTCCGCCTCCGTTGAAACTGGCATTCGACGTGTCCTGCGCAGCCCAGCTCCAGCCGGTGAATACGCGTGCCAGACCAGTAATGTCGGCATTGGTGTAGGTCTCGACCGGCTGGCCGTTGACGAGCTTCGGCGTGCCGTCGGGATTGATCTCGGTGAGTCCGATGGAGAAGAGTTGCATCACTTCGCGGGCGAAGTTCTCGTCGGGAACGCGACCGGTGACCGGGTCGGCCTTCTGGTTACGCAGGTGCGAGAGATAGATGCCCATCACCGGGCTGGTGGCGACGGCTTCAAGCAGCGTGCGGTAGTTGCCGAACGCGTGCTCGCCGAGCAGGTCGACGTAGTTGGCGAGGCCGTCAGATGCCGTGGCGATGGTGCCGCTTTCGGCGGAGACGACGACGATCTGCGACAACGCGAACTTCACGCGCTGGCGCAGCTGGTCGGGCGCGGGGATCGCCTGCTGCCAGAACGAGTCCTGCATGAAGGCGAAGTTGCCCCCGAACAGCGGCAGGCTGTAATTGGCCTGCACATAGGGCAGGTGCTTGCTCGGAGCGGATGCAAACTGCTCGTCGATCCAGGCGCTGAAACTGAGGGATTGCACGCGGGCGATGTCCGCATCGGTCGGACCGAAGCTCGCCTGCATCAGGAAACGCGCTGCTTCATCCGCCGTCGGTGGGAGCGCGGGCACGGGAGCGGGTGCCGGAGCCGGCGCGGGCGCCGGGGCAGGTGGTCCGGACGACGAGCCGCCACAGGCGCCGAGTCCGGCGGCCAGCGAACAAGCCAGTAGTGCACAGCGTGCGGGGCGGGTCAGGCGGTGGTCCATCGGGTCTCTCCCTCAAATCCGATGGCCGCATCTGAACGCGACCGCGCGCCCGGTCCCAAGCATCTTTACAAACGGAAACGCGGCGTAACAGCGCTGGGCTCCGTCGATCGCCCGCGGCGTACTTCGGTCAGGCGGTGCTCAAGACCCACGCCTCGATGCCGAAATCGCGGGGTGGTCCGCAATCGCCGCAATCGCTGTCCTTCGGTATTGTTGCGGGTCCTCCGAAAGCCTTCCCATGACGACCGAAAATCCCCTGCTCTCAGAGTGGAAAACACCCTACGGACTGCCGCCGTTCGCTGCGGTCCACGCCGAACACTTCACCCCGGCATTCGACGTCGCACTGCGTCAGCACATCGCCGAGGTTGAGCAGATCGCGGCGAACCCGCAAGCCGCATCGTTCGACAACACGGTCGCCGCGTTCGATTCGAGCGGTCGCCTGCTGGCGCGCATCAGTCACCTGTTCCAGAACCTGTGCAGCTCGGAGACGTCGCCAGCGCTGCAGGCCGTGGAGCGCACGATGGCTCCGCGCCTGGCGGCGCATCAGAACGCGATCTATCTGAACGGCGCGCTCTTCGCCCGCGTCGAGTCGCTGCACGCTCGCCGCGACAGTCTCGGACTCGCGCCCGAGGCGCGTCGGCTGCTGGAACGTGTGCACCTCGACTTCGTGCTGGCGGGTGCGCGGCTGGACGAGCGCGCGAAGCTGCGTTTCGCGACGGTTTCCGAACGGCTGGCCGAACTGCAGACGACGTTTTCGCAGAACGTGTTGCACGACGAGTCCACCTGGGTGTTGTGGCTCACCGATGAGCGTGACCTCGCGGGGCTGCCGGCCTTCGTTCGCGCGGCGGCGCGCGAGGCAGCGGAACAGCGGGGACGGTCCGACGCTTGGGCGATCACGCTGAGCCGATCGCTGGTCGCGCCGTTCCTGACGTACTCCGATCGGCGCGATCTGCGCGAGCAGGCGTTCAAGGCCTGGACGCAGCGCGGCGAGCATGCGGGCGAATACGACAACCGCCCGGTCGCACGTGAGATCCTGGCGCTGCGTCACGAGCAGGCCCGGCTGATGGGCTACGCGAGCTACGCCGAGTACGCGCTGGTTGACCGCATGGCAGGCACGCCGGCCGCCGTGGCGCGGCTGCTCGAGCAGGTGTGGACGCCCGCGAAGAAGCGCGCTGTTGAAGAGCGCGATGCCCTCGCGGCGATGGCCGCGTCGCGCGGCGAAGCGATCGCGATCGAGCCATGGGACTGGCGCTACTACGCGGAGAAAGTTCGCCAGGTGCGTTACGCCGTCGACGATGCGGCGGTGAAGCCCTACTTCGCGCTCGAGCGCGTCGTGGCCGCCGCATTCGACTGCGCCGAGCGTCTGTTCGGGCTGCGCTTCGTACCGTGTCCGGAGATCACGGCCTATCACCCGGACGTAACGGTCTACGAGGTGCGCGGGCGCGACGATCTGCAGGTCGGAGTGTTCCTGCACGATAACTTCGCGCGTCCGACCAAGCGCGGCGGCGCCTGGATGAGTTCGTACCGGTTGCAGTCGCGCATCGCCGGCGACGTGTTGCCGATCATCGTCAACAACAACAATTTCGCGAAGGGCGCGCCGGGCGAGCCGACGCTGCTGTCGCTCGACGACGCGCTGACGCTGTTCCACGAGTTTGGCCACGGGCTCCACGGGCTCCTGTCGCAGGTCACCTTTGAGAGCCTGTCGGGCACGCAGGTGCTGCGCGACTTCGTCGAGTTGCCGTCGCAGATCTTCGAGAACTGGCTGCTCGAACCCGAAGTCCTAAAGCGCCATGCGCGCCATGTTGACACCGGTGCGCCGATGCCCGACGAACTCCTTGCGCGGCTGGAGCAGGCGCGGCGCTTCAACCAGGGCTTTGAAACCGTCGAGTACACGGCCTGCGCGCTGGTCGATATGGCGCTTCATGCGCAAACGCCACCGGACGGCGTCGACATCACGACGTTCGAACGCGAGGAACTGGCGCGCATCGGCATGCCGCGCGAGATTGTCATGCGTCACAGGCTGCCGCACTTCCTGCATCTGTTTGCGAGCTCGGGCTATGCCGCCGGCTACTACGTCTACATGTGGGCCGAAGTCCTCGATGCCGACGGCTACGACGCGTTCCTCGAGGCCGGCAGCCCCTTCGATCCGGCGGTGGCCGAGCGCCTGCGGCAGTACGTCTACTCGGCCGGCAACACGCTCGAGCCGGGTGAGGCATTCCGCGCCTTCCGCGGGCGCGATCCGAAGGTCGAGCCGATGCTGTCGAAGCGCGGTCTCGCAGGGGCGCCAACTTCGGCGTGAGTGCGGCCAGGCAGCCGGCGACCATGGCGATGCCTGCCGCTCTGCGCTCGGCTTCCGCAGCGAGCTGATCTTCCATCGCGCCGATGGCGAGGTAATCGATTGCCGCGCGGAGCTTGGCTGCCGGGTCATCCGCACACCGTCGAACCCGACCTACTACTGGGGCAACTACCTGCTGTTCGAACATGCCCCGGGTCCCGGTGATGAAAAGCGCTGGCCGGAGCTGTTCGAACGTCTGATTGCGGCAGCGCAGCCGGAATCAACACACCGCGCGTTCGGCTGGATGGAAGACGCGCCAGGGGACATCGTCGGTTTCCTGGCTGGCGGCTACACGAAGAACAACGCCACGGTGATGCAGACCACCGTCGTGCCCATTGCACCGACGCCGTCACTCGACGTGCAACTGCGGCCTCTCTCGCTGGCGGGTGCCACGGCCGAGCGCGATTGGTCGGCGTTGATTGCGTTGAGCGTCGCAACGCGTGGCGAGCAATTCGAAGAGAGCGACTACTGGCCGTTCGCGCGTCGGCGCGTCGAGCGCTGGCGCACTCTGGCGCATACCGGGCAGGGCAACTGGTTCGGCGCGTTCCTCGACGACTCCGGGACCGGGCCGCGGCTCGTTGCGGCCCTCGGTGTGTACGTGGAAGCCGAATCCGAAGCGGGTGAACGCCTGGCGCGATACCAGTCGGTCATGACCGACGCCGCTTACCGTCGTCGTGGGCTGTGCCGTGCGCTGGTCGCGGCGGCGGCCCGCCATGCACGCGACGGGCTGCGCGCGGATCGGCTGATCATCGTTGCCGCGGCCGGTGAAATGCCGGAGCAGCTATACGCCGGCCTGGGTTTCGCCGCCGCGGGTCTGCAGCGTGGCGTACAGCGAATGCCCTAGCCCTGCAGGAAGCGCTGCAGCCGCACTACACCTTGAAGCAGGAGGGCGTCGGTAGCCGCGAAGCACCAGCGCAGATAGCCCTCGCCCTCGGGACCGAATGCCACGCCCGGTGCGATTCCAAGGCCACACTCGGCGACGAGTCGCTTCGCGAACGCCAGGCTGTCGTCGCTGCGACCGGGGATGCGGAAGAAGAGGTACATCGCGCCCGGGGGTGGCGCAACTTCAACGCTCGGCAGCGCGGCGAGTTGTTCGACTAGGAGGTCGCGCGAGGCACGCAGGCGCGCAAGGGTCTGGACGACCAGCGGCTCGCCGTCGCGTACCGCGATGATGCCGGCCTGCTGCACGAAGGTCGGCGCGCACGACGTATTGAACTCGATCACCTTGCCAACCTGTGCGATGAAACTCTTCGGCGCGACCAGCCAACCCAGCCGCCAGCCCGTCATCGTCCAGCTCTTGGAAAACGTGTTCGCGCTGATGACGCGGTCCTCGTCGTCGAGTTGCGCCAGCACGCCCGGCGCGTGGCCGTCGACCGTCAGTTCGGGCTCGAACACGAGACGCTCGTACGCGTCGTCGCTGACCAGCCAGATGCCATGGCGCCGGCAGTGCGCGAGCAGGATGTCCCAGTCGTGTTGCGGCATCGTCCAGCCGGTCGGGTTGTTGGGCGAGTTGACCAGCAGCAGGCGCGTGTCCGGGGTGGCGGCGTCCAGCAGTCGCTGCAGGTCGAGCGTCCACGCGCCGCCGTGGCATTCGAGCGCGACGCGGATGACGTCGGCGCTCATGATGCGCGGCATCGACGTCAGGTTGGGCCAGACCGGGGTAACGATGACGACGCGATCGCCGGGATCGATCAGCGCCTGGTCCACGAGCGAGAGCGCATGCACTCCGGCGCTGGTCACGGCGATCCTATCGGAGGTGATCGCCGTGGCGGGACGATGCAACCGGGTGCAGTACGCGGCCAGTGTCTCGCGCAGTTCGATGATGCCCAGGTTGTGGTTGTAGAACGTCTCGCCGGCGTCGAGGGCAGCCTTGGCGGCCTCGCGGATGAAAGCGGGCGTCACCTGATCGCCTTCGCCGAACCAGAACTTCAAAACGTCGCTGCGGCCGAGGCCGGCGTTGGCGACTTCGCGGATGCGGGAGGCGGGCAGTTTCTGGATGGTTGTGCGGATCATCGGGCGATTATCGCAAGCTGCGTCAGTGCGACTGGAATCGGAGGAGACCCGTCCCGTCATGCAGCCGGAAACCCTGCGAGTGCGAGTCTCCCGCGGCCCCGGACATCGCTCCGGCGGCGCACGCGGACAGCGCTGGTCGAAGCCCGGACCCGCTGATACGCTGCGCGCCGCTGCCGTCGTAAACGGGGTTCCCATTGAATACGCACCCGCTGCCTGCTGCCCCGCCCTTGAAAACGGTTTCACTGATAGGCGCCCCGACCGATGTCGGCGCCAGCGTGCGCGGGGCAAGCATGGGGCCGGAGGCACTGCGCGTGGCGCACATTGCGCCCATGCTCGAGAGGCACGGCCTCGAAGTCATCGATCGCGGCAACCTCGGCGGCCCGGCCAATCCCTGGCTGCCGCCGGTCGATGGGTACCGGCACCTGGACGAAGTCGTGGCCTGGAACCGACTGGTGCACGAGTCCGTGCACGGTGAGCTCGCGGCCGGCCGGCTGCCGCTGCTGCTCGGAGGCGACCACTGCCTGGCGATCGGCAGCATCAGCGCCGTCGCGCGCCACTGCCGGGAGCAGGGCAAGCGCCTGCGCGTTCTGTGGCTGGATGCCCATGCGGATTTCAATACAAATGCGCTGACGCCGAGCGGCAATGTGCATGGCATGCCGGTCGCGTGCCTGTGCGGCTACGGGCCGCAGCCGTTGATCGAAATCGGCGGGCCGGTCCGTGCGATCGACCCGCGGTGGATCCGGCAGATCGGCATCCGCAGTGTCGATGCCGGCGAGAAGCGGTTCGTCCATGAAGTCGGGCTCGAGGTGTTCGACATGCGATTCATCGACGAACTCGGCATGCGCCACGCGATGGAGCTTGCCCTGGCGACCATGGATCCCGGCACGCATCTGCACGTGAGCTTCGACGTTGACTTCCTCGACCCGGAGATCGCGCCCGGCGTGGGAACCACAGTGCCAGGTGGCCCGACATACCGCGAGGCGCAGCTTTGCATGGAGATGATCGCCGACAGCGGCTGCCTCGGGTCACTCGACGTGATGGAACTGAATCCGGCGCTCGACGTGCGCAACAAGACCGCGCTGCTGACGGTTGACCTGATTGAAAGCCTGTTCGGCAAGAGCACGCTGATGCGGCCGAACGGGCGCTGACCGGCGCGACACAGGTGTAGGGTGTCAAAGTTGGTGCAACGCTGATTGCAGAAAAACAGCGACTTGGTGACCAACGCGTCACTCGACGATCGGGGCTTGCTTCAAGGTATTTGGTACCTGCCTGCTCCTCGGTCAGTGTGACCCGCCCCCCGTAGGGCGTACCAGCCGAAGGTTAGTAGAGTCCGTTTCCGGAGGAAGGAACGGACATGAGGAAGAGCCGATTCACGGACGAGCAGATTGTTGGATTTCTCAAGCAGGCCGAGGCTGGCCTGCCGGTCAAGGAGCTGTGCCGCAAGGGCGGCTTCAGCGATGCGACCTTCTACAAGTGGCGGGCGCGCTTTGGCGGCACGGACGCCAGCGACGCGCGGCTGCTGCGTAAGGTCCAGGCCGAGAACGCCAAGCTCAAGAAGTTGCTGGCCGAAGCGCATCTGGACTTCGAAGCGCTCAAGGTCGGCTTCGCGGTAAAGCGCTAGCCCCGCAGGTGCGGCGCGGTACGCAAGATGCTCGACGCTGTCGACCCTGAGCTGCCGTCCTCAGTTTCCGAAAGCGGCCGCGGATTTCCCGCTGAAAGCCGACATTGGCCGAATACGCAGATCGCGACGCGTTCCCGGAGATGGCGTTCGCCTGATCGCTGACTCAACGGAGTACGCGAAAGGAAGACATCAATTTACGCTTCAACGATTGTTGCTTAGCCCAGCGGAAGCTGGAACCGTCGCTAAGGCGCTAATCGAATTGGAGAACAATAGCGGAGGCTTTCTGCTGTTTAGCTTCTCAGCCGACGCAACCCGGATTCGCGCTTTGGGCGGTTCGACGGGCTCATGGCACGACGATCGTGGTCCGGGAGCCGGTTTGCAGCAGGCCACCCGACACCGATCCGAGCAGCGCCTGTCCGAGCGCGCCCATGCCGCGCGTGCCCAGCACGATCGCGTCGGCATCGATCTCGCCAGCGCGCCGGTTGATTTCCTCGATGGCATCTCCGGTGCGCACGACCTCCCGCAGATGCAGGCCAGAGGCGGGCAGCGCGGCGCGTGCGGCGTTGATTGCCGCTGCGCCGATGCGCTGGCTCCAGTGATCAAGTCGCTGCGGAAGTGCATCGAGCAGTCCCTCGGCAAGCGAAAAGGGCGGTTGCACGCTGAGGAGTTCGACTGTCACGTCGCCGAAGTGAGGTGCCGCCTGGCCGATCCAGCGCGCCGCGCGCTCGGCATTGGCCGATCCGTCGACCGGGCACAGCACAGTGAGCGCCTTGCCCAGCGCTTTGATCGGAAAGGCGCGCGTCGGCCGTAGCCATACCGGCATCGGGCTCGTCTGTGCCACGCGCAAGGCGACCGAGCCGATCAACAGCCCGCGCAAAGGGCTTAGACCACGGGTGCCCAGCACAATAAGGTCAGCGCCGACCTTCACCGCCTGGTCGACGATCACTGCCGCAGCCGGCCCGACCCGAACGCTTGATGCCCATGCGAGCTCGGTATCGGAGAAGAGTCCGCTCGCGGCTTCGAGCTGCCGGGCGCCAAGCGAGAGCAACCCGACTTCGATGCGCCCCGGGTCGATGCCGGGCTGGGCCCAGAAGTGCGGCGGCGGCGGCGCGGCATTGACTAACGCGATGCGTAGCGTGCCGGGATTGCCCTGCCAGCGCGCCCAGCTGCGCGCAGCCTCCAGCGCGGCGTCGGAGCCGTCGACTCCGATCAGTACGGCCAGCGGGGTCATCGGTTCCGTGCCTTCGCGGCGCGACCGTACGTAACCGAGCGCCACGCGGGCAGTCCGCCGGTCGCGAACCGCTTGTTGTTCACGTCGCAAGTACAGCACTCGTCACCGAATCGAACAGCACCCCCCAGCCGGGCCGTGCGCCCATGCGTTCCCATCACGATCAGGTCAGCGCCGTCGGTCGCGGCCCGACGCACGATGCACCGTGCGGGGTCGCCGACGCGGTGCACCGCCTTCACCGCAAGACCGGCGGCACGCAACGCTCTCACGGCCGGCGCCAGCACCCTGCGGCTGGCATCGGCCCGAACCTGCGAAAGGCACTTCCGTGCTGTAACGGCGCCAATCCTTGGCGTCGCGGGCGGCACGAAGATCAGCGTCACGCGAGTGGTGAGTTCGTGCAGGAGAGCTATCGAACTAACGAATTCGAGCGCCGCCTCGCTGTGAGCGCTGCCGTCGTAGGGGAGCAGCATCTTCATCGTCCCTCCTCATTGCTGCCGCCAGGAACTGGCGCTTGCTGATTAGCGAACTTCGCACGCGCTCCCCGTCGGATACCGCTATGCAAGCAGTGTATTTAGCCGCACCGTGCACAGGCGTGCGATCGAAGCCGTGCTTGTCTGCCGTCATGCGTTGCGCCGGACCGCGGGTAACAACGGATTGAAACGGCGACCCAGTAAGCGCAACTGCGATTGCGCGACGCTTTTCTCAACTTGTACCCGGCTTGGCGCCTCCGAGTAGGTGCTTGAAAATATCCATCGGCAAGGGGAACACGATGGTGGAACCGCGATCGCCGGCGACCTGCGTCATCGTCTGCAGGTAACGTAGCTGCATGGCCTCGGGCTGCTGCGCCAGCATCTGCGCGGCCTCGAGCAGCGAGGCCGAAGCCTGCTTCTCGCCTTCGGCGTGAATCACCTTGGCGCGGCGCTCGCGCTCAGCCTCAGCCTGGCGCGCGATGGCGCGGATCATCGATTCATTCAGGTCGATGTGCTTGATCTCGACGTTGGTGACCTTGATGCCCCAACCATCGGTCTGCGAGTCGAGGATGCGCTGCACATCGAGGTTGAGCCGCTCGCGTTCCGCCAGCATCTCGTCGAGTTCGTGTTTGCCAAGGACCACACGCAGCGTCGTCTGCGCTAGCTGACTGGTGGCCATCAAATAGTTCTCGACTTGGATGATGGCTTTCTGCGGATCGATCACGCGGAAAAATACCACCGCATTGACCTTGACCGACACGTTGTCACGCGAGATCACGTCCTGCGGCGGCACGTCCATCGTGACCACGCGCAGGTCGACCTTCACCATCTGCATCACCCCAGGAATGATGATCACCAACCCGGGCCCTTTGACCTTCCAGAAGCGCCCGAGCAGGAATACCACGCCTCGCTCGTACTCGCGCAGGATGCGGATCGCCGAGACCACCAGCGCGAGCAGCAAAATCAGCAATACGCCGAAACCGAACTGCAGGTCGAAGAACATGTGGGTCCTCTCAGTTTGCTTTGGTTGCGACGAGGGTCAGTCCGTCGACGGCCGTGATGCTCACGCGGTCACCCTTGGCGAGTGCGTCAACGCCACGGATGCGCCACCGCTCGCCGTGAACCTCCGCCCATGCTTCGGCGCCGTCTACAGAAATCACCGTGCCGTTCGCACCGACCAGTTCCTCTCGCCCGCTGACGACTGGCCGTCGTCGGGCGCGCAAGACGAAGCCGCCGAGCGCGATGATCAGTGCGGCGCTGACCAGTGCGACCGTTACGACGACAACCGCCGGAACGCCGTACCCAGGCACGTCCGCGTCGATCAGCAACAGTCCGCCGACGACGAAGGCGATGATCCCGCCGACGCCGATCACGCCGAAGCTGGGCAGAAACACCTCGGCGATCATCAACGCGGAACCCAGCAGCAGCAGTGCCACTCCGGCCCAGTTCACAGGCAGCAGATGGAATGCGTAGAGCGCGAGCAGTAGCGCGATCGCACCGGCCACGCCGGGCACACCGAAGCCCGGACTCGTGAATTCGACGAACAAGCCGTAAACGCCGATCATCATCAGCACCAGCGCGAGCGTCGGGTTCGACAGCACGCCGAGCAGCTTCGTACGCACGTCGGGCGCCAGTGTCTCGATGCGTGCGCCGGCCAGTTCCAGCGTCGCCTTGGCGTTCACGAGTGACACGCTTCGCCCGTCGATCTTCTTCATCAGTTCGGGCACGTCGACTGCCATCACATCGATCACACCGGCCGCCAGCGCGTCCTCGGCCGGCAGACTGCGCGCCTCGCGCACGGACCGTTCAGCGAAATCGGCATTGCGGCCGCGCAACTGCGCAAGTCCGCGGATATAGGCGGCGGCATCGTTGACCGCCTTCTCGGTCGTCGCGTCGCGCGGCCCTCCGGCCGGCATCGGCGCGGTCGCGTCCTTGCCGGACGCGTTCGTCCTGTCAGGTTTCGCGGCTTTATCCGTCGGCGCTTGCTTCGGACTTTCCTCTGGCGGCTTCGGTGCCGACCCCGGCAGGCCGACCGCCACGGGTGTGGCGGCGCCGAGGTTGGTAGCCGGCGCCATCGCCGCAACATGGCTCGCGTACATGATGTAGGTGCCGGCGCTCGCAGCGCGCGCGCCCTCGGGTGCGACAAATGCTGCCACCGGCACCGGTGAGGCGAGCACGTCCTTGATGATCGCGCGCATCGAGGTGTCGAGCCCGCCCGGCGTGTCCATCTCGAGCACGACCAGCCGCGCGCCCCGCTCGCGCGCCGCAGCCAGGCCGCGCTGTACGAAGTCAGCCGTGGCCGGCCCGATCACACCATCGATACGCAGGACGAACACCAGCCGCTCGGCGGCTGGCTGCTGTGCATTCAGCAATGCAACCAAGCCTGCGCTGGCGAGCATCGCCAGCAACAGCCGCCGCAGCAAGGCCCAGGTCCAGCGTCTTGTTCCGCTCATAGCGAAACCAATGTAGGCCGCGGGTACTTCGTAATGATGCGGCAAGTCAACCAACGCCGCTGTCTGACACCCGAGCAGGGAAGTTGAGGAAGTCCCTCATGCGCCGTTCGCAGCCGTTTGCGCACGCGGACCCGCGAGCCGATCCGCCGCTCAACGCGCAAAGCCGACTTGGCCTTTGTGCTGCGTCGTCGTCAATCGACGGGCACCTAATCTGAACTGAAGCCAGCTCGTCCTTCGCTGCGGCGGAAATCCATTGTCACGCAACAGGCGGGGCTCAAAAATGGTGATGGAGAGGGCAATAGGGGTTAACTCTGGACTCGGCGCACCCGCTGACAGCTGTCAAGCAATGCCCGGATTCTTGACCCGGGAAATCGAAGCGCTCCTAGACTTCTCTCGGTCGCAGCGAGTGCGCTCACGCGACGTTGGCTCCAAGTGCCCACCGCTGCTGGTCTTCCGGCGTGTGTCCGGCAATTGTTCTGAGCCTGGGCGAGTCAGCGGGGTGCGCGCTAGGCCTCCCCCACGGAACACCAGCCTCGACGATAGGTCCGTCGCGACTCGTCGCCGCGGCTCCCAGGTTCGCAACGGAGGGAAGCCAATGAAACTTCTGATTCCTGTCGACGGTAGTCCCTACAGCGAGGCTGCGGTGCGATTCGTCGCTGCGCGCCCGTTTCAGCACGGTTCGCACCCGCAGATCGACCTGCTCAATGTCCAGTACCCGATTCCGCCCCGAGCGGGTCGGGCTGTCGGTGCTGAGCTTGTGCACGCATGGCATGAGGCTGAATCGCGCAAAGTGCTGAAGCCGGCCGTTGCCATCCTCAAGGACGCGCTGCTGGAGCCCGCATGGTTCTATCGAGTCGGCAATCCCGGGCTGGAGATTGCGCAGTGGGCCGAGACGCATGATGTCGACTTGATCGTGATGGGGTCGCACGGGCGAACCGGGCGCTTGAATGCGCTGTTAGGCTCGGTTGCACAGGCCGTCCTCGCCGAGTGCCGAACGCCGGTGCTGCTGATACGTCGCGAAACGCCGCCAAAACGCGGCTCGCTGCGGGTTGGCCTCGCCTTTGACGGTAGCCGCCATAGTCACGCCGCGCTGAACTTCGTGACCGCGCAGCGAATGCTCTTCGGACAGCGCTTCACCCTGCATGTCGCGCATGTCGTCGACGAGGTGCCGATCCAGGTGAAGACCGCGTTGGCCAACCTGGCCAGCACGAAATTCAGGCACGAGGAGGTTCGTGCGCTGCGCCAAGAGGCGTTCGACCACGCTATGGCACCCACCCGCGAAGTCCTGGCATTGGCTGATCTGTCCGCCAGCGAGGAGATGCTCGTCAACTCCAACCCTGGCGAGGCGTTAGCCGCATGGGCGCGGAGTGAGAAGCTTGACCTGCTGGTGATGGGATCGCACGGCATGAGCGCACTGAAGCTCGTCGTACTTGGCTCCGTGGCAGCAGGAGTCGGAGCTCGCTGCACTACACCTCTGCTGCTCGTGCGCCCGAAGTAAGTCGACGGCCGCTGTGGCTCTTCTACGGCAACCGGGTATGGGAGCGCGTGGCGTTCCGCGAAGAGCTCGATGAGCTGGTTCAGCGGCTCAACCTTCAGCTGATCCACGTCCTGCAGGAACCGCCGGCGGAGTGGGCGGGCGAGCAGGGGCTGCTGACGCAGGAGATACTGTCGAGGCACCTGCCGATTGAAAGGACAGGGCTGGAGTTCTTTATCTGCGGGCCAACACCGATGACTTACAGCGCGGAGATCGCACTGGGGAACCTGGGCGTGCGGGCCGGCCACGTGCACTCGGAAATTTTTGATTGGGTTTGACGCATGCGGCGTGAGACTCGAGCTCGTTGGCTCGCCGCAGCGACTACGGTCACCGTGGTGGCGCTGGCCGCACTATTCGCCGTGCTGCGCAATGCCTCGGAGCCCGAGCCGCGCAGTGCAGGTTCGACTGCGCTGGCCGGGGATCGCATCGCTGTAGGACAAGTGGCGTTCGAGCGACTGGGGTGCATCGTGTGCCATTCTGTAGCTGGTCGCGGCAATCTGACAAATTCGCTCGATGGCGTTGGACGGCGCCACGACGCGACGGCGTTGCGCGAATGGACGCTCGGGCAAGGAACGGTAAAGGGGAGATTGCCGCCTGGGGTCGTCCGTATGAAAGCACTCGCTGCCGATGATCCGGACCTGCCGGCATTGATGGACTACCTTGCGACGCTACGTTAGCTTCATCAGGCCCGACGGCAAGGCGAAGATGCTGGCGGCGAACAAATCGGGCGCGCTGAAGATCGACCTGATGAAGCGCGGTGCGATCCGCAGCGTTTTCGACGGCCGTTACCAGTTCAACCGCTATTTCTCGCCGAAACAGCACAACCGGCCGACGTCGATGGAGTCGCTGTTTCAGCTCAACGATGTCGAACTCTTCGACCTGCAGCGCGAATCCCCACGAACTCGACAACCTGGCGATGGACCGTAAAAAGAACGGCGAGCTGCTGCTGGCAATGAACGCCAAGCTCAACAAGCTGATCGATGCCGAGGTCGGCGAGGACATCGGGCAGATGCTGCCCGGTGGGGTGGACGCGGGCTGGGTGGCGACGGATGCGGTGATGGACGTGTGATGCTGCTTTGAACGGATACCGGGGTGTGGTTATGGATCCCCGGCCATCTAACCGGACTGCTTGTCAGCTGTTTGTCGCCTTGGTGCACCCCTGCATCAGCTTAGCTGGCGAACGCGCCGGGTTGACTGTGCTGGCGGGTGTCTGACGGCGAAAGCGGCTCAGCCCGTGTGATGCGGCACCGGCTCGCGCATCGGCGCCTTGGGCGGGGGCTGCGGCTCCAGTCCCTAGTGTGTGAGGATCTTCTCGATCATCGGCTGCGCATGAATGGTGCAGACGGAGTTGAGCCGCCAGTAAGCTGCCAGCCGTGAGCGACGGCTCGTGGCCGCGCTCAGCCCTCGCTATTCCGAGCACCAAGCTTCCGGATTCGCGACAACGGAGGCGCCGTACACCGCTACGGGTAGCGCTGGTAAACCGTCGCCTGTCCGTCACGCGTCAGAAGCACAACGGCGTAAGGTTCAGTCTTGTTCCCGTACGCTGGACCGTCCATTCCCGGCGATCCCAGGGGCATGGCGGGCACGGCAATGCCGATGGCATCCGGTCGCTCCTTCAGCATGCGCCGGATCTCGCGCACCGGTACATGACCTTCCACGACATAGCCGTCGATGAGCCCGGTGTGACAGGAACCATACATTGACCTTATGCCGAGCCGCGCGCGGACGGCGGCGTTACCCGTCTCGTGACTCTTCACTGCGAAGCCGTTGCGCTCGAGGTAAGCAATCCAGTCCTTGCAGCAGCTGCAGGCCGCGGAGCGCCATACCTCGATCACGGGTTGCGAAGCCTTGGCCGCGGACCAGCCGAACAAGGGCAAGGATGCCAGCCAGGCCGTGGCCTTCCGTCGTCCGTGATTCATACGCATTCGTTGCCCTCCCTTGCTTTGGCCTTGAGGCCGATGGCAGCTTAGACGGAAAGGTCGAAAGACAGTTTCGGGAAATTCGGGCGGCCGCGTAACGAGGCCGCACCTGGCCGCAACCTGTGGCAGCGGGGATAAGTCCGTTAGGCGACCCCTTACACCTCCTCAACTCGTAGCGTCGTCAGTCCCGTTCGCCGCCGAAGATGCCCAGCAGCGCCAGCAAGCTCTGGAACACGTTGTACAGGCTCAGGTACACACCCAAGGTGGCGCTGATGTAGTTAGTCTCCTCGCCGTCGCGCACCCGCTTCAGGTCGTACAGGATGAACGCCGAGAAGATGCCAATGGCCAGCACCATCAGGGTCAGCATCAGAGGTCCGGACTGAATGAAGAAATTGGCGATCATCGCCACCATGAGCATGACTGCGCCGACGAAGAGCCATTTGCCCATCGTCGACAAATCGCGCTTGATGACGCTCGAAAGTGTGGCCATCCCGAAGAAGACCGCTCCCGTGCCGGCGAAGGCCACCATGATCAGGTTGCCGCCGTTGGCCAGTCCAAGCACCGCACCCAGGAGGCGCGAAAGCATCAGACCCATGAACAGGGTGAAGGCCAACAACATCGGCACGCCGGCCGCCGAGTTCTTGGTCTTCTCAATGGCGAACATGAAGCCGAAGGCACCCGCCAAGAAAACGATCAGGCCCATCCCGGGTGTTATCGACCGAGCGATCCCGGTCGACAGCCCAATCCACGCGCCGAGAACGGTGGGAACCATCGACAGCGCTAGCAGCCAGTAGGTATTGCGCAGGACTCGGTTGCGGTCCTGAGCCAACTCCACGGAAGCCGAATGGCGTGAGGCGGTCTGCACGATCTGAGTCATCCGTTCTCCAAGCGTAGGGAAGCGCACGAGGACAATGGTCCCACAATGTCCGGTTCCGGGTGAATCCGTGGGTTACCCGTATTGGCAGGTTCTGGCCGCTAGAGCTAGCTGATCAAAGTTAGGCTCTAACTTTGATTACGCGGGGGTCTAACTTTGACGATGCGCACTTGCAGACCTTGGCGCATCGCGTCTCCTCGCCACAGCGGACCACGTCGACCGCGGTTTCCTTGCCGCTCATGAGTTGCCGCACCACCGAGTCGATCAGGCCTTCCTCGATCAGCGGCTGCCGGCGCCGGGGAGCTTTCATGGCGCCATTGTGCGACACGGTGCCCGGCCGGCCGGACGCGCTGCGCGCGATCACGCGTTGCTGTCGAAGACGGTGCAACGCAGCCTGCGTGCGTAGGGCTGAGCCGCGGGTGGCGTCATCCCAAGCCGAAACTCTGGCGGATGCCGTCGATCACCAGCTGGGCGGAAAGGGCGGCCAGCACTACGCCCAGCACGCGGCCGATCACGTGCGTGCCGGTCTTGCCGACCAACCGGGTCATAGTGCCGGCCCCCACCAGGCAGATCAGCATGATGACCAGCGCCACCCCTAGGGCAGCCATCACCGCCACCAGTTCCGCGGGATCGCTGCCGGCGCGCCCGCGCAGCAGCACCACCGACGTCATGGCACCGGGCCCCGCGATCAGCGGGATCGCCAGCGGAAAAACGCTGACATCGTCGTCGCTCGCCTCCGCCTCGGCTCGCTCGGATTCGGTGGCGCGCAAACCCGACGGGCGCTGCATCACCATGTCGAAGGCCAGCACGAACAGCAGCAGCCCGCCCGCGATCTGAAAGGCCGACAGCGTGATACCCATGGCGCGCAGCAGGAACTCGCCGATGAAAGCAAAACCAACCAGCACCACCACGGAAATGATCGTGGCGCGGATCGCCTGGGCGCGTCGTCGCGCCTCGGTATCGCGCGGGGTGATGCCGACGAACACCGCCGCGGTGCCGATCGGATCAAGGATCACCAGCAGCGAGACCAGCGAAATCAGGAAGGTTTCCAGGGGGTGTTCACCTACAACATTGTAGGTTCTCACATTACATGCAAACGGATTCTTCCGGTTTCAGAGGAGGGCTTGCAACTTTAATGGGAACCGTCACGGCGCCGTTCTCACAAAACCCGCAAACTCCCTCCTGCCTTCCTGGCGGTCAGCTATCCATCCCGTCGATTCGCGTTGTCAGCCTTCTCGCGAAGCGTCCTCCACGCCGCTATAGCTGCGACGACGAGGGCGGTCGCCATCAAGAGCGCAATGGCGGCTTAGTTCGAGCGAACTTCCCGACCACGTCCGAACGCGACCCTGCCGTCCATGGCAGCTGGTTGCCATTGACAACGGCAGGCCCGCCGAAATGGGCTTAGTCATTCCGCACAGACTCATGTCGTCCGTTCACACCGCAATAATGATACGGCCCATTCTCCGATTTGGGAGAGGTCAGTAGTCCAGCAATCATGCGAGTCCAAGCGACGCGATTCTCAGCAACCGTCGCGCCCGTTTGACTTGACTGGGAGAGGTTCGCCCGCCAGCGGAGTAGCTAAAGTGGCTGCGAAAACTGACAGGGCAACAGCAAGGACCCGGCGCCTAATGTGACGATTGGGCGGCGTCCCTGGCGATCGCCTCGGCATCGATGGCATTTCCATGGTTGCCAACGTTGCCCTCCTGCGGGCTCGTCCGCTCTTAAGCGATTTTGCCTTTCAGCTCGAACGACGACTAATGGCCGACCACGGAAGCGGAACGACACGCCGGAAAGTGCGCAACCATGAAGACGACGCTGCCGGCCGAGCGACCCTCAGCGAGCGGTCGCAGGTAGCAAAGGAGTCTGGCGGGTGATCTGGTCAAACCATACTCCGTAGCCTTCGGCTCTTGGATGGACATCGTTGCGAACAGCGCAGGAACGAAAACGGCCGCTCGCGATGAGCGGCCGCCTTCGCTATAGCATCGGAATGCAACCGGACGGGGCCGACTAAGCCATCGCGGCTTCGATCTGCGCGAGCGCGGCCTTCTCGTCGTCGCTCACTAGCGTACCGCCGATGCCGAAGATGCCACCTTCCTTGGCAGCTTCCGCCGTTGCTGTGCCGACTGAGCGGATTGTCGCCTTGAAGGCCTCGAGCTCGCCCGGCGAGCGCTGCTTCACTGCTGCCGTGGCATCGGCGATCAACCTCGTCAGGGTGTCGCGATCCTTCGCCATCGCGCGGACCGACTTCAGCGCGTCCTGCGTCAGGCCACCGCCGAACGCGGCCGACAGGATCGAACCGGCGGGCGCGGCCTTCGTTGCCTCGAGCAGTGCTGCCTGAGCGGCCTTGACCTCCTTCATCGTGTCGAACGGACCATCGAGGTCGGAACTCGACACGGCCAACATTGCGGCGACGGGTGCCGCGGCGACCTTGCTCCAGTCGGCGCCGAAGGAGCCGATCGCCGTTGCGGCCTTGTCGCCGGCGGCCATCGCCTCGTTCACAAGCTTCATCGTCGCCACATTGGCCGGGTTGCCGGTGAACTGCGTGGTTTCGCGCTTCAGCAGGTCAGCCAGTCCAGTGGGGTCAAGCTTGTCGGTCTGCACCGCCTTGCTGACCAGGCCCATCAGCGCCGGGGCCGCCATGCCGAGCAAAGGCATGACGTTAAAGCCGAGGGCCTTGGTGAGCGACCCACCGATCGCATTGAGTCCGGGACCCATCAGCGACGACAACATGCTGTTGCCGGTCGGCCCGCCGCTGAAGAGGTTGCTGATCAGGCTGGTGAGACTCCCGAAGCCGCCCAACAGGCCGCCGGTGTCTTGCGGCAGCATCTTGAGCAGCGACTCGGCACCGGTTGGTGTGCTCGCCATCTTGGTCATGCTGCCCATCAGCAACGGCGCGGCCGCCGCCAGGCCCTGGTTGATGGCCGAGGTATCGGCGCCCAGCGCCTTGCCGAGGGCGGAGACGATCTCGGGGTTGATCGCCGAGGACAGTGAGTCGAACAGGCTTGCCATGAAGTAACTCCGTTGGTTGTTTGTTGATTGGAGGGGTGACGCCCTCCGGTACTAGCCGGGGGCGACGAGAAGACGCATAAATAATAAGTATCCGCGCCGGACATTGAGGCGTGATGACAGCGGCTAAGGGACGTTGTATCACGCACTGCAACGAGTCGCCGAGGCGGCTCGCTGGAGGCGGCGATAAGCAAGGCTCACGCGTTCAGCGCAACGTCAGCCTTGGGGCGACTCTGAGGTCAGGAGACGAAGACTGCAATTGGCCGGAACCGGGCATCGCTACGTGACTGGCGTCACGGTTCCCTGATGGAAAACCATTTGCCACTTGCCCTTCGATCTCCGCCATAACGAGGAACGAAGGGTATCGACGACAGTATCGGAATGTCTACGGATCTTGTAAGTCAGGAGCGCAACGTCCGGTGCCAACGTCACCAACTGAAAGCCGGAGGTCGTTTGCACCACTGGTGACTCAGCCTGTAGCACGGCGACGAGGTCGTCCCTGGTGTAAACACGTCCCGAGCTGCCGAACTCGATGAACTCGTCAGCGAGAAGTTCCACAAGCTGCGTTGACTTCCTGATGTCTGGGTCGAGCAGCGACTCCTCGAGCCCCTTCAACTCTGCTTCAAGAGCCTGTTCGGGCGTCACGGCATCGCTCCTCGAGGCGGGTTCGGCAAATTCTCACGGGTAGCAATCGGCTGCACTCAGCCGTCAGTAGACGTCCATTTGTCGTAGGCCGAAATAGCGAGGTTCAGTCCGTCCCGCCGACTTGTCGTCCCATGTGGGCGATTCTGGCTGAAGTCGTCGAGGTCGGCAATCGGCCGCGCCGTGACGACGCACCGTATCCGCGGGCTTCTCAATGCACGCTCAGCTCATGGCTATAGGGAAGCAATCCGCATAGAGTGCGGTGGCAATCACTTCAATTAGCTCTAAGCATGTCGGCGGAAAGCCAACCCATTGCAATTCGAATCAATGAGACGGAGAGGGTCTCGGCATTGCTTTGGGCGCCGAAAGACAGCCGCGCAGTCTTCGTATTTGCGCACGGCGCTGGCGCTGGAATGACACATCCGTTCATGGTGTCCATTGCAGCCGGCCTTGCCGCGCGCAACGTCGCGACCCTTCGCTTCCAATTCCCGTACATGGAGCGCGGCTCCAGGCGCCCCGACTCACCTCGAGTGGCGCATGCCGCGGTTCGTGCGGCGGTTGAGGAGGCGGCACACCGCCTGCCCGGAGTTCCATTGTTTGCCGGCGGGAAGTCATTCGGAGGGCGGATGAGCTCGCAGGCGCAAGCGGAGTCGCCGCTGCCCGAAGTTCGCGGCCTGATCTTCTTGGGATTTCCGCTTCATCCTGCCGGCAAGCCGTCGCAAGAGCGGGCGGACCATCTCTCAAATGTGAACTGCCCAATGCTGTTCCTGCAGGGCACGCGCGATGAACTTGCTGACCTCGGGCTGCTAACTGCGGTAGTCCAGAACCTGGACAATTGCGCCATGCTGAAGGTTTTCGCGGACGCCGACCACTCATTCCATGTGCGCGCCCGAAGTGGCAACGACGACGAAGCGGTGCAGCGAGAATTGGTCGGCGAAGCTGCGGACTGGATCTCTTCAGCAGTCCTTCTTCCCCGCTCGGGCATTAAGCGCGATCGGGCATTGACCAAGTCCTAGTTCCCGATCCGAACCATCCCGAACCCGCTTCGGTGGTCCGCTTTCGGGCGAGTCGGTCGTCCACCTCAATCGTCTGGTTGTGGCCGCATCGAGTCTCGGCGCCTGCAACTCAATGAACTATCTGAATCTTAGATTTTCGCGTGAGAGCTGGGTAATAGAAGTGCAGCCCATCAACTTCATCCCTCGCTCAATCTCCGCGCGCATAAGGCCCAGCGCTCGCTCGACCCCGGCCTGGCCGGCGGCCGCCAAAGGAAACAGGTAGAAGCGTCCTACACCCACGGCCTTGGCGCCGAGCGATAGAGCCTTCAGGACGTGCGTGCCGCGCTGTATGCCTCCGTCCATCATCACATCCAGACGATCACCGACGGCATCCACGATCTCCGTCAATTGATCGAACGGAGCCCGCGAACCATCGAGCTGTCGACCGCCGTGGTTGGAGACGATGATCCCGGTGCAGCCGATTTCGGCGGCACGCCTGGCGTCAGCCACCGACATGATCCCCTTCAGACAGAACTGGCCGTCCCATGATCGGACCATGGCTTCCACATCCTTCCAGTTCATGGAAGGGTCCAGCATCTCCGTGAAGTAGCGCCCGATCGACATGGCACCGTCGCCCATATCGACGTGTCTGTCCAACTGGGGCAAGCTGAAGCGCTCGTGGAACAGGTAGTTCAAGCCCCACATCGGCTTGAACGCGAATTGAAACATCCCGGCCAGCGTCAGCCTGAATGGAATGGAGAATCCGGTGCGCAGGTCACGCTCGCGGTTTCCTCCGGTGATGCTGTCGACGGTCAGCATCATTACGTCGACGCCGGCCTCCTTGGCACGTTCGAGCATCGCGCGATTGAGGCCGCGATCTTTATGGAAGTAGAACTGATACACCTGCGGCGTGGCGTACGCCTTGCGCAGATCTTCGAGACTGACCGTGCCCAGTGATGACACGCCAAACAGGGTGCCGAACTTCGATGCGGCGGCGGCGACTGCCCGTTCGCCCTGATGGTGAAACAGCCGCTGCAGCGCTGTCGGCGAGCAATAGACGGGCATCGCCAGTTTCTGGCCCATCACCGTCACCGTGAGGTCAATGGCCTCGACCCCGCGCAGGACATTGGGAACGAGATCGCAGCGCTCGAAGCTCGCCGTGTTCTGCCGATAGGTAACCTCGTCATCCGCCGCGCCGTCGATGTAGTTGAAGATCGGACCCGGCAGCCGTCGCCGGGCCAGTTCGCGGAAGTCATGGAAGTTGTGACAGTCGGTCAGGCGCATGTCAGGAAGTCTTCTCCAGCAGCCGGCGGCGACTGGTGGCGTCTAACAGGCCCACGTCACCTTGCTGCACTGACGACTGACGGGCGCTTGGACATGTCCGCTTTATGGCCTTATGCAAGGACTTCGTCAACGTCGGTTACTGGCCGGGTGCCGTCTTGAGGCTACCAAGGGGCTAGTAGCGAGTTCTCAGAAACTTTGACCTGGAATTTCACTAACTGTGACGGAAATTCCGGTGAAATCTACTGACTTCAACGGGCCCTGCGCGCTCTCTGCGCGTGCCGGTGGTTATCTGGATGGGCGGGTTGGCTCCACTACGCCGAGCGGTACGGTCGCGAAGTGAGCGCGCTGCTCCGCGCTCAATCCGCCGAGCACTTCGACGGCGTGCCGCTCACCCTGTCGAACGATCTGATCAAAGCGGCTCCACTGCAGCATCCCCACCTTGTACAGCGGCGGATTGAAGTAGAGATCGGTCAGGCGCTTCGCATCCGACTGTCGGGAAACGCTGTAAAGGACCGTGACGTTGAGCAGGTACGACACCAGCGACGGGAGGCGATAACGGCGCTTGCGCCGCGGCCGCAGACGGTCGCGCAGCAGTTCCCACGTGCCCGGGAGCTCGGCCAGATCGAGGCGCTTCCCATGGTGCACGCCGAGGTCGACTCCGATCACCAACCCGACACCGCGGAGGTCGCGCATGATGTCGACCGGAAAGTTGTTGAACGTGCCGCCATCGCACAACAGGTTGCCGTCGTGCACGACCGGCGGCAGCGCCCCGGGTATCGCCATGCTCGCCTGCAGGCCGAGCGCGAGGTCTCCGCCATGAAAGTCGTGTTCGCGCGCCTGCGAGTAGTTCGTCGCGACGCAGAAGAAGGGTTTCCATAGATCTTCGATGTCGATCGGTCCGCCTGCCAGTTCGTCGATCGCGCGGTGGATCGCCGCACGAACGCGCCGGCCCTTGACCAGGGAGACGAGCGGCAGCAGGTTGTAGTCGGAGGTCGGGTTGGCGCTAAAGGCCCGACGCGCGATGTCGATCGCACGGTCGATCGGAGTGTCGGACGCAATCAGCGTCGCCATCGCCGCGCCGATGCTGGTGCCGCCGACGATGTCGATCTCGACCCCCTCGGCGTGCAACGCGCGCCAGATGCCCAGGTGCGCAAACCCGCGCGCGCCGCCGCCCGCCAGCACGAGGCCGACGGCGTTGCGACTCAGCATCCGTGCCAGACGCGCCATGTCACGGTCCAGCGCGGGTCGAATGTGCAGGTGCCCGGCCAACGGCCGCCGCGCCAGCCATCGGCGTGTGCCGCGTGGACAGGATTGCTCGGCCGGATGCAGCAGGACCAGGATTTCGGCGGCCTCGCTGCGCGCGGGCCGGTCGACCAGGCAGGCCTGTTCGGTCGGATGCAGGACCGGCGATGCAGCGGCAGCGGCGACGAGCAGCAATTCGTCGCTGTTGCGGATGCAGCGTCGGGTCCAGGGATCCGGTGTGCTGTCGGCAAGCAGCAGCACGAAGTCGTGCTCTCCCTCCAGGTGGTCGAGCGCGAGCGAAATGCGATGGTCCGCCTCGGCGTTGTCGCTGAGCGTGATGCCAGGGATGCCGAGCGTGCGGTCGAGCGAGGCGGCGTCGACGACGCAAGCGCGGCCGAAGCGGGCCAGTTGCGCTTCCAGCGCGCGCGCGAACTCGGCGAGTTCAACACCGTCCGAGATCGGCAGCAGGCCGATCGTCACCGGTGCCGCCACACGCTGACGCTGATGCTCGGTCTGCAGGCGCTGGATCATTTGCCGCGTGAAGCTGAGCGAGACCTGCGGGTGATGCAGCAGCATCGCCTCGAAGTGCCTCTGGGCGAGCTGCGCCAGGACCGAATCGCGCACGGCAACGACCGTGGCGGCGCGCGGCTCACCGGTGTAAAGGCTCATCTCGCCGATCACCTCGCCGCGCGAGAGCTCACGCACCATGCGGGACGTGCCTTCCTCGCCCGCGACGTAGACCCTCAAGCGGCCGCTGATCGTGAGGTACGCCGAGTCGCCGACTTCACCCTGCCGGATCAGCGTCTCGCCCGCGGCGATCTCCACCCACTGCAGGTGCTGCAGGAGAAAATCGCGCGTGGCGTCGCCGATGTCCGGAAAGAGTTCGTTCAACTGCTCGATGAGCAGCGCCGCGCGGTGCGGGTGTGATGGCGGCTGGTCGATCATCGCGGAGACGGGCGACGGACTCGGGATCAGGCGCGGTGCGCGGTCGTGCCGCTACGCCCGCGCCGATCAGTGCGCCGACTGTTCCGACCGCAACTCGTCGGTCAGCGCGCGCACGCGCGAGGCGAGCAGCAGGCCGATGTTGAGCAGCAGCTTGCCGACCAGGGCTGGATGCTCGGCCGCCAGCCTCTCATAGTTTCGCTGCGTCAGTTCGAGCAGCAGCGCATCGCTTTCGGCGATTGCGTCCGCCGAGCGCGGACGGCCTTCCAGCAAGCCGATTTCGCCAAACACGACTCCTGGCGCGTAGGACACCATCCTTCGATCACGCGCCGATCGACTGTCGCGATCGGAGCCCGGCAACCAAATTCCGATTTGGCCCGCGAGCAACACGTACATCGCATTGCCGGGCTCGCCGCTGCGGAAGACCGCTTCGCCGCGGGGCACGTGCCGCTCGGTCAGTAGATTGCGCAGGACGGCGAGTTCTTGCGAGTTGAGCCCGGTCCCGAAGAGTGTCTGCTCGAGCGGGAGCGGCACACCTTCGGCCGCCGCCGGAGCCAGCGTTGCGAGGAGTCGGTCCTCGGCGAACTCGAGCGCGCGGTCGGCGTCGACGAAGAACTGGCCCTCTTCGAGATGCTCGTGAACATCCATGTCACGGATCGTGCGCATGCGCCCGTCGCGCGGGCTGAGGCCCGAGAGCAGGAGTTGCTTGCCGGCACGACGGACGGCATGGGCGGCGTGCAGCAGCACGCGGGCGCCGCTGGCGTCGACCTCGGAAACACGCTCGAAGTCGAGCACGATGTAGTCGGCGGCCTGGGCCAGGTGCTCAATCTCTTCGTCCGCGGCCTCGGCCGTACCGAAGAAGAGCGCGCCATCCAATTCCACCAGCGCAATGCGGCTCGCATTGTCGTTCAGGCGTTCGGTCTCAGCGGCGGCACGCACCTTGCGGGAGCGTCGTCGATCCCCGTGCGCCACCTGGCGTATCGGCCGCTTGCAGTTGCTGCGGATGAACATCACCATTGCGGCCAGGGTTCCGAGACCGATCGCCAGCGGCAGCGAAACGAAAATCGTGACGCCCGCCACCAGCGCCATGACTGCGTAGCTGGCTGCAAGCGAGCGGGGCAGTTGCCGCTTCAATCCCTGCCGCCACAGAACGACGCTCGCGGTGCGTGTCCAGTCATCGACGAGAGAGATCGCAAGCGCCGAAAAGACGCCGGCGATGGCCGTCATCGGGACCATGTTCATGAAGCGCAGGCCGAAGGCCAGAGCCAGCAACATGGACACGCCGAAGACCAGCCGTGACATGCCGGTCTTGCCGCCGGCGTCGAGGTTGAGCTTGCTGCGGGTGGTCGAACCGGCGCTCGGCAGTGCGCCGACGACGCCGACAGCGATGTTGGCTACGCCCTGTGCCAGCAGTTCGCGGTCGCTGTCGCGCCGCGTGCGCGTCAGCTCGTCGATTGTCGAGCCCGCAAGTGCCGTCTGCAGGCTGGACATCATGGCGACCGCAGCAGCGAACAGCAGCAGCGGCTTGGCCTTGTCGAACAACAATCCGTTGCTGATGTGATCCGCCAGCGGAGCCAGAGTGTCGAACTCCGGCCATGTAAACGCAGGCGGCTCGAACAAGGCGCCGAGCAACGGCGCAAGAGGGGTCGCCGAGGCGACGTGATGCAACGCGGTCGCGGCGAGCAGGCCGGTGAGGTAGGCCGGAACCGCGCGCGACCACGCGGGTGGCCGCAGGGCGATCAGCAGCGCGGTCAGCGCCACGACCGGCGCGAGCCACCGAGTCTCCCGCCAGTCTTGCACCGTGGAGCCGAACGGCAGGCCGAGTATGTGCGGCAGGATTGCGGCCACCATCAGAACGGCGACGCCATTCATGTAGCCGGCGTGCACCGGGTAAGGGATGTAGCGCACGAGCCCGCCCAGCTTCAGCCGCGCCACTACAACCTGCATGATGCCGGCGAGGACGAGCCCAAGAGCCGCGTAAGCGAGCATCCACGGCAGGAAGGGACGCCCGTCCGCGGCGGCCAGCGTCGGATCGGCAGCCAGCCAGCCGAACAGCGTGGCCATCAGCAGCGCCAGCGCCGCACTCGAGCCGCTGAGCAGTGGCCCCCGGCCGCCCGCCAGCGCCGACACGATGCACGCGATCGCGGCGGCGAAGGCACCCAGCAGGAAACCCAGATGAGCCTGCTCGGGACCAAGTGGACTGAACGCGACGAGTCCGTAGCTACCCTCGATCGCCGGCAGGACCATCGCTGCGGTGATGCCACCGGCGATGTCGCCGCGCGCCACACCGCCGGGTTGCCGCAGCGACGACCACCATCCCGATTGCGGTAATGCTTCGCTCACGGCTCTCCCAGTTTCTGACTCGACAAGACGTTCGCGCAGGGAATGTCGCACGCCGGCCGGCCGCGGCACCAACCGGTACTTGTGCCCGTGGCACCGCGGCGGCGGAGAATAACAGGGCCCTCGTTCATCACATCGCCCGTTAGTCGAAACACATCAGCGCGGCGCGCTGCGAGCTTGCGCCACGGGAAAAGAAGCACTGGCCGCGCTATCAGTCGCGCGAACCCCACGACGGAAAGTCTTCGACTACCTGGGTGTGCGTGACCAGTTGCGTCCCATTCCACAGGTGCAGCTGAAAGGCCGAAGGTTCGAACGCGAAGCCGATGTCGGCATCCGGCACCAGGTTCAGCAGCAGCTGGTGCGCAACACTCGGGCACACCGACGCGATGGTTCCTGCAAATCTGGCGTGGATTGTGCGGTGATAGTGGCCGCTGATGATGCGTTCGACCTGGGGGTGGCGTTCAATGACGGCCGCTTCCGTCTCGGGGGTTGCGAGCGACATACGGTCCATGACGGTAAGGCCTGTAACGAACGGTGGGTGGTGCTGTGCAATGACGGTCGGGCGGCGCGATCCACTCAGCGTGCGATCGAGCCATTGGAGTCGGCGCGCACACAGTTCGCCGCCCGGTGCATTGGGAAGCAGCGTGTCGAGCACGATCAGTCGCACGGCATAGTCTTCCACGACGTACTGGACGAACCCGTCATTACCGTTCAGGTGCTGGTCACGTGGAAATGCTGCTCGCAGGGCGTGCCGGTCATCGTGATTCCCCACGGCGAGATAAACCGGCATATCGAGCGGCGCCAGCAACTCGGCCAGGAGGCCGTACTCTCCTGCGGTGCCGTTGTCGGTCAGATCGCCGGTCGCAACCACTACGTCGGGCCGCCGCGGCAGTTCGAGAATCTTGCGGACGGAGCGCTCCAGCATTGCGGGGGTGTCGACCCGACCATACGCCAGCGTGCCTTCCGGGACGAGGTGCGGATCGCTGATCTGGCAAAGCAACATGGACGTTTATCCTGAACCACGCGCGCGGGGCAACGGCGAAGCGCGAGCGTAGCCGATGCCATGGACCGGCGGATCGTGGGTGCGCTCAGGGCAGCCTGGCGCGCCGCGCGCCGTTACTTGACCAGCGTGTTGATCTCGATGATCGGGAGCAGCACGGCCATCACGATCAGCATGACGACCACGCCCATCGCGAGGATCAGGATCGGTTCGAGCAGTGAAGTGAAGAACAGCGCGCGCCGCTCGGCTTCGCGCGAGTGGATGTCGGCCGCCCGGCCCAGCATTTCGGGCAGCTTGCCGGTGGCTTCGCCCGAGGCGATCAGGTGGATCAGCACCGGCGGGAAGAGCTTCACGTACCCGGCCTTTTTCTCCTCGTCGGCATCGGCACGCAGGGCCTTGGCGAGCGAGAAGCCCTCGCGCACTCGCTGCACGGCATCCATGACGCGGCTGCGCATCGCCAGGTTGTTCACCGTCTCGCCGGCCGCCTGCAGCGAACGCAGCATTGGCACTCCGGAGCCGACCAGAATGGCCAGCGTCGACGAGAAACGCGCCGTGTTGATCGTGCGCGACAGCACGCCGAAGACCGGCATCGTCAGGACGCGCTGGTGCCATCGCATCCGCACGGCCGGCACGCGCAGCGCGCGTTCCCAGAGGAACGCGCCGAGCACCAGGGCGACGGCGACGATCCAGCCGTAGTTGCGCACGAAGTCCGACACCGCGATCAGCGCTGTCGTCAGCAACGGCAGCTGTTGCTTGGTATTGGCAAAGACCTGCACGACCTGCGGCACAACGTACGTGAGGAGTCCGACCACCACGAGTAGCGCCACCAGCGTCACGATCGCCGGATAGACGAACGCAAGCGTGATCTTCTGTTGCAGGCGGGCGCGTTCTTCAATGTAGTCGGCCAGGCTGCCGAGGACGGAGCCGAGCTTGCCCGACTCCTCGCCGGCGGCGATCAGCGCGCGATAGATCTCGGGAAACTGGCGCGGATGTCGCGCCAGCGCCTTGGATAGCGACGTACCGGACAGAACGTCGGTGCGGATCGACGCCATGATCTCCCGCACCTGCTGCTTTTCGCTCTGCTCGACCATAACGGTCAGCGCGTCGGCGACCGGCAGCTGCGCCCCCATCAGCGAAGCCAGCTGGCGCGTGATGACTGCGAGTTCGGTCTGCCCCAGCCTCCGGCCGAGGCGCCTCGAGACACCGGTAGCGCTCGCGACTTCGTCGTACACCGGCTCGACTGTCAGCGGAATCAGGCCGCGGCCGCGCAGCAGCTGCCGGGCCACCCGGGCGCTGTCGGCCTCGAGTACGCCCGACTGTTCCTTGCCGGAAATGTCCGCAGCAGCAAACCTAAAGGCAGCCACTAGTGCGCTCCCCGTGTACGCGACGCTGCGGGTCGCACGTGCACTTGTCGCGAATTGAATTGCACGTCGGGCTTTGGGCGGAGCAGTGAATTGTCGAAAGCACCTGCATGCTTTCGACCCTGTGCAGCCGGTCCGGCATGGGAGCCGTGCCGACGCCCGGCCGGGCGCCCGACGTGATTACAAAGGCAAGGGGGCGCCATCACGTTGAATGCCACAACGCGTTGTGCCGTCATTCGCGCGTCACGCGCAAGGCCTCTTCCTGCGAGGTCACGCCACTGACCACCCAGCGCTGGGCGTCGACGCGCATGTTGACCATCCCGCCCTTTTCGGCGACGCGACGGATGTCCGTGTCATTCGCGCCCTGGTGGACCAGCATGCGCATCTCGTCATCCACCGTCAGCAGCTCGTAGATGCCGGTGCGGCCGACGTAGCCGGTGTTGCCGCAGTTGTCGCAGCCGACGGCACGCCACGGAGACGTCGGGCTGTCCTGCACGCGGCACTTCGGGCAGAGCTTGCGCACCAGGCGCTGGCCCATGACGCCGAGCAGGGAGGACGACAACAGGAACGGCTCGATGCCCATGTCGATCAGGCGCGCCACGGCGCTGGCCGCGTCGTTGGTGTGCAGGGTGGCCAGCACCAGGTGGCCCGTCAACGAGGCCTGCACCGCAATCTGCGCCGTCTCGAGGTCGCGGATCTCACCGATCATTACGACGTCGGGGTCCTGGCGCAGGATCGCGCGCAGCGCCTTGGCGAAGGTCATGTCGATCTTCGGATTGACCTGCGTCTGGCCGATGCCCTCGATGTCGTATTCGATCGGATCCTCGACCGTCATGATGTTGGTCGTGTTCTTGTCGAGCCGGCGAATCGCGGCGTACAGCGTCGTCGACTTGCCCGACCCGGTCGGCCCGGTCACCAGGATGATCCCGTGCGGCTGGTGGATCAGTGTGTCGAAGCGATCGAGCGCTTCCTTCGCCATGCCGAGGTTGGTCAGTTCGAGCTTGGACAAGTCCTTCTCAAGCAGACGCAGCACGGCGCGCTCGCCATGGCCGGTGGGCAGGGTGGAGACGCGCACGTCCACAGGACGGCCGCCGACCCGCAAGGTGATCCGTCCGTCCTGCGGCAGGCGCTTCTCGGCAATGTCGAGGGCCGCCATGATCTTGATACGCGACACCAGCGCTGCATGCAGGGCGCGTTTTGGCCGCACGACGTCGCGGAGTGTGCCGTCGACGCGGAACCGCACCAGCGAATACGACTCGAACGGCTCGATATGAATGTCGCTCGCGCCGTCGCGCGCCGCCTGTGTCAGCAGCGCATTGATCATGCGGATGATCGGCGCGTCGTCCTCGGTCTCCAGAAGATCCTCGACGTCCGGGACCTCCTGCATCATTCGTGTGATATCGAACTCGCCTTCGATATCGCCGACGATCTGCTGCGCCGAGCCGCTCTGGTCGCCGTAGGTCTGCGAGATCGCTTCGGTCAGCTTGGTCGGTTCGACGACGATCGGCTTGACCTTGCCAGGGAACACGCGCATCACTTCGTTGAGCGCGGCGAGCGGCGTGGCATCTGAGATCCAGACCTCGGCATCGCGCTCGCTCTTGGGCACCAGCAGGATCGCGTTGTCCCGCGCGTACGAGTAGGGCACGAAGCGGCTGGCGGGGGTCACGATGATCGTCCGGCGTTGATGATCAGGGCGCGACGACGATCGGGTCGAAGCCCATCGCCTTCAGGCGCGCGACCGTCTCGGCCATGCTCTGCGTGGCCGGGTCGACCGAAACGCGCACGCGCACGACCTCGGCACCCTTCTTGGACTTCACGCTTTCCCAATACGCATCGAACCCTGCCGCGCGCAGCTGCCGCTGCAACTCGCGGCCGCGGCTGATTTCGGAAACTGCGGCGACTTGCAGCAGGTTGCTTGTCAGCCCTTGCGTTGCACCGGGCGTCGCCGCGAAGGCGCCCGAGGAGCTGGGTGCGGTGGCGGCAGAAACGGCAGGCGCGACCGCCGGGGCGGGCGGCGACGTCAAGGGCGGCGACGCCACGGGCGCCTCCGCCATGACGACGGGCGCCGGACTTGGAGCCGTTACTGGCGGCACGTCCGGAGCCGGTGCCGTGATTGCGGGCGCCGCCGGCGGTGGGTTCTGGGCGACGGTGCTCGGGAGTGGCTCAGCTGCGGCGCGCTCGGCCGGGGCCATGACTGGCGGACTGATCGATGCGCTGCTCGTTGCGGCTCTCGTTTCCGTCACTGGCGGCGGGAGCGGAGCCGCTGTAACTGTCGGCGCGGTCACCGTCGGAGCCGCGGCCGGAGATGCCACGACGGGCGCCGGCGAAACTGCGGTCGAGCTGGCGGCTTCGACCGTTCTCGCCGGTTCGCTCGGGGCGGACGTCGACGATTGCACAGAGGGCGTCGATGCCATCGTTGCTGCGGTCGTCGCGGTGGTCGTCGCTGTGGTCGTCGTCGGCGATGCGGCGGGTGGCACGCTCGCCGCGGGCGCCGGCGGCATAGAAGCGGCCGGCGGTGCAGCGCTTGCCACCACCGGGCTCTCGCTGGTCGGCTTCGTCGGCCATGGACTCGCTTGCGTTTCGGCTCTCGGCACCGGAGGGCCGGTCGTCGTGTCTGGGGACGAACTGCTCGGCGCCGGAGTCAGAGTCGTCCCGTCCTGCGAGCGTCGCATCGCGGGTGGTACCGGCAGGTTTTCAGGCAGTTGCGTTCCCTGGAAACCGCGGAACAGGAAGTTGTCGGCGACGGAGTTTGCCGAGACCTGGCCACGGATGTACGCGTAGCGGTCCAGCGCGAGAGCCGAGGACTTGCCCTCATCGCGCACGACATACGGCCGCAGGAAAACGAACAGGTTGGTCTTCTTGCGACCGCGGTTCTCGTAGCTGAAGAGATACCCCAGCCCAGGAATCCGGCCCAGCAACGGCAACGCGCTGCGGCTGTTGTCACTGCGGTCCTCGATCAGGCCACCGAGGACGACGATGTTGCCGTCCTCGACGAGCACGGTTGATTCGAAGCTGCGCTTGTTGGTGATGATGCCGCCCTGCGCCGCGGTCAGCGTGTTCTGGATCGACGACAGTTCCTGGTAGATCGCCAGCCGCACGACTCCGCCCTCGGAGATCTGCGGCCTGACGCGCAATTGCAGGCCGATGTCCTTGCGCTCGAAGGTCTGGAACGGATTGACGCCGGCCACCGCGCTTCCGCCCGCGTTGGCAAACGCGCCGGTGATCAGCGGGATGTTCTGGCCGACGAGGAATTTTGCCTCTTCGTTGTCGAGGGTCTGGATCGTTGGCGTTGACAGAATATTGGCGTCGGCCGTCGTCTCCAGTGCGCGGGCCAGGAACGCCAGGTTGATCACTTCACCCACGCCTGGAATGTTGATCTTGCCGTTGATGACGCCGAGGTTCAGCCCCTGGCCGACCGAGCCAAGGTTGGCGGCCGTGCCGATGATGTTGGTTCCCGCGCCGCCGAAGTTCTGGCTGGCGATGACGCCGACGTCACTGTTGTTGACGTTGCCGAGCGCCTGCCACTGGACGCCGAATTCGGCGGCCTTGTCGGCCGTCATCTCGACGATCAGCGATTCGATAACGACCTGCGCCCGCCGGACGTCGAGCTTGTCGATGATCGCGCGGATGTTCCGGTACAGCGGCTCGGGCGCGGTGATGATCAGCGAGTTGGTCGCGGCATCGGCCTGGATCAGTCCGGCCAACGGGCCGCCGCCTCCGCCTCCGCCGCCTCCGGCAGCGCCGCCGCCGAGCGTCGTCGCCGCGGCCGGTGTCGACATGCCGGCCCCGCCGGTCGTCCCGGACGCGCTGGGCTGCGACAGTCCGCTGCTGCCCCCCGCCGCCGGCGTGTACGACGGATCCGAACTGATGATGGCGCGCAGCAGCGGCGCCAGGCGCGAGGCCTCAGCGTTGCGCAGGTAGACCACATTGATGTTGCCGGGCGTCGAGGCCGGGCGATCGAGTTGCGCGATCAGGTTCTTTGCCAGCGTGAGCCGTGCCTGGCTCGGCGCGCGCACGATCAGCGTGTTGGTGCGCGGCTCGGCCAGCACCGAGATCCGCTGGCCGGCGTCGACCGCCTGGCCGGCAGCGCGCGCGCCTTCGTCGAGCACGCGGTTGACCACGGTGGCAATCTCCATCGCGAGCCCGTGCTTCACCGGGATCATTTCGAGATCCGAGGTGGCCGGTGTGTCGATGGATTCAATGATGCGCTGGATGCGGCGCAGGTTCTCGGCGTAGTCGGTGATGACCAGCGTGTTGTTCTGCGGATAGGCCGAAATGGTGTTGTTGGGTGCAATCAGCGGCCGCAGGATCGGCACCATCGCGGTGGCTGACTCGTACTGGAGCCGGAAGACTTGCGTAATCAGCTGGTCGCCGCCCGGCGACGCGTTATTCGGTCCGACGACCGTGCCACCCTGCAGCTTGGCGTCGGCCTCCGGCACCACCCGCATGATGTTCCCGGTCTGCACGATCGTGAAACCCTGCAGGCGCAGTGCCGACAACAGCTGCTCATAGGCCTGCTGCTTGGTGACGGGTCGCTCGGTGACCAGCGACAGGGTGCCCTTGACGCGCGGATCGATGACGAAGGTACGGGTCGTGTACTGGCCGATTGCCCGCACGACAGCGTCGATGTCGGCGTTGACGAAGTTCAGCATCACGGTCTCGGCCGGAGCTGCCTCCGCTTTCTGGTTGCCGATCGTGCGGGGCTTGCTCTGTGCGAAGGCCGGCGGCGCCAGTGGCGGCAGCGCAAGGCTAAGGGCGCAAAGGAGCGCAGTGAGGCGAACGAGTGAATCTCCCCCTGCGCGTTTCGTCGAGCGCCCGCTTGTCATGTCACCCACCGCCGAAGTTCAGGACTGCCCCGTCGCCGTCTCGCCGTCCCAGCAGCGAGATGAGGCCAGTCAGTTGTGCTTTCACGCCCGGATCGGTGCCCGCCATGGCCTGCGCGCGGCCGGTAAAGCGTAAGCGCCCACCCTCTGGGATTGTGCCACTGCCCCTCAGCTCGAGGGGACCGGAAATGGTTAGTAATTCCAGCTGAGTTCCGGGCCAGACGCCATTGGTCTGCAGTCGGTAGTGGCCCATGGGCGAGACGGGCGTCAACGCACTCGAGGCGTGCTGCCACTCGGCGGAGAGATTGCCGGCGAGCCGACCGGGCTGGATCTGCAGCCGGTCCCAGGACAGCGCCAGGATGCCACCGGGACGTACCGTGTTCCAGGGAGCGCCGAGACCGACGAGCAGCGACGCGGGCACTCGGACGGTCGTTGCTCCGAGCGTCGTGCCGCCGCCGAAGAGGCCCGAGCGGATCACGAGCGGTTGCGTCAACGCGGAAGGATGCGAGATCGTCAGATCGATCTGGCCCGCCAGCAAGGACCATGGGCTCAGTTGCCAAGCCAGGCGCTCCGGCAGACTGGCGCGCGGTGCCCCGGCATCCGAGGCGGCTGCGAGCACGAGGACAGCTGAGCCGTTCCAGACGGTTCCGCGGGCTTCGGCCAGGTCCACCCGGCCGTTGGTCGCGGAGCGTACGGATCCCGCGGCCCACTGCGCTGGCGCAACGACAAGCGCCGTTACCACAAGCACTACGAACGCTGCCAGCAAGTAAAGAGCGATGCGCATCGTCGGCGTTCATTTCCGCGCCAGGCGCAGCGCCAATTCGGCATCCACATTGCCGGGCGTCGCGTCCTTGCCATTAATGACAACCGAAGCCGTCCGAGCGCCCAGCTCGCGCTCAATGCCGGCCAGCCAGGTAGCCCAGGTGCTGTAGGAAACGTCGGCGAAGGTCAGCTGTATGTCGCCGTCGGACAGGGGCACGATGCGCGACGCCTTCAGTCCCGCGCGTTTCAGCGAAGTCTCGATCGCGCCCTTGACCTCGGACGCCGAGACCGTGGCGACCTGCGGCTGGGTCTTGAGGCTCTTCACCTCCCCCAGCAGGGCGTCGAGTTCAGCCGCCTGCGCGCGTTGCTGGGGGAGCGTGCGCTCGAGCCGGCCGATCCCGGTCCAGGCCGGCTCGATCAGTACGAGATAGAGCACGGCGATCAGCACGATGCCCGCACCTGCGCCGAGAATCAGGCGCTCGCGCGGAGCGCGCTCGGCCCAGAATTGACGCAGCGTATCCATCATGAGCCCGCCGCCGTCACACGCGCCGTGCCGTCGGCTTCGAAGCGTATCGAGAGGCCCTGCTGCACGGCCGCGGCCCGGAGAGTGTTCTGGAAGGCAGCGTTGTCGCCCATTCCGCCCTTGAACCTGACCTTGAGCGCGCCGTCGCGGTACTCGAGCCCGCCGACCGCTCCGATCGGCGCCCCTGAAAGCAGGACGGCGGTCCGCGCGTTCAGGACCGAGAAGTCGTTGGCCGACGGAATGCCGGCCCGGGCGCGCAGGTCGTTGAGCTGGCGCTTCGTCTGCAGGACTGGATCGACGATGGCCGTGGTCTCAGGAAAGCTCGTGCGGAATCCGTTTTCCATCTGCTGGCGCACGGCCTTGGACTCGGACTCGAGCTTCAGCCAGTAGGCGTTCATCCCGGCGATGGCCACCACCGCGCCAACGGCCGTCCAGATCAACGGCACCTTTAACGATTTGCCTCTCAGGGCGCTGGCGCGACCCGCCAGTGGCATCAGGGCGCCCAGCATCCCGCTCGGGGCGAAGCTGCCCTGCAGCAGGTTGACCGCCCCCTCGATGCTGGCGAGATCCGCCTCGGCGGTCGAGGCCTCGACTTGCACGTTGAGCGCCGCGGCGAGCGAATTCATTCTCGCGGCCTCACGGCCATAGGCCTGGATGCGACGGATCCCCAGCTGCCGTACCGCCAGCGCGAGCGCGGCGGGAATTTCGTCGCCGGCGAGCTCGAACGAGAACCCGTCGTGGGTGGCCGAGCGCGCCACTCCGCGGCCGCGATCAACCCGCACCGAAAGCACGCCTGCGGACGGAGCGGGCACGGTGTAGATCTCGCTGTAGGCAGCGCGCACCCGGAATCCGGCTTCGGCACATGCATCGAGGGCCCGGGTCAGCAGGCCGCGATCGATGACTGCGATTGGCATCCTCGGCTGCGCCGCGATCGTCGTCGAGCCGCTGCCGCCGCGGGGAACGTTGAAGGCGAAGTGGCAGTCCGCCGCATCCGCGAGCAGACGGTCTTCGAGCATGTTGGGCAGCGCGAGCCGAAGCTTGCCGTCCGACAGCTTCGGCGGCTCGATCGCCGTGACGAAGATGTCGGCCGGATCGAAAACGAGATCGAGCGACACGGCCTTGGGCAACAGTGCGATCGGCGATTCGCCGCTCGTCCCGCCGGGCCCGGGCGCGACGAAGTTCACGACGCTGCCGGGCGAAAGGTGACCCTTCGCGCCGAACGACCGTCGGGGCGGGACGAAGACCAGCAATCGTTGCAGTGATCTTTCTTTCATCGGTCGATCAGATTTCGCGAATCCACAGCACGGTGACCGGCTGTATACCCTGACCCGGCACCCCGCGGCGAACGAGGGCCTCCATACGTGTCACGGCACGGTCCAGTTTGACCTCACCGCGAACGAAGAAAAAGCGCGAAGCGGTGGCGATATCCGCCTCTCCTACGCCGTTTGCCTTGGCGCCGAGTCGGGTGCGTACCTCGCCGACGTTGTTGAAGTAGGAGATCCGCTCGCGCTCGGCGACGAGGGCGCGCGCATCGGACAGCGACATTTCAGGCACGCGGGCGGCGATCACTTCCGGCCGCGCGGTGTTGACGTTGACCGGCGTGCGTTCGTCCAGCACGACGATGTAGGGTGCGAGGCGCTGCGCCGCTTCGGCGGAAATGCCGGGAATCGAGAGCAGGTCCTGCGGCAGCATCAACGGGATCGGACGTATCGTGCTGCCGACCCCCACGGAATCCATCGCACGGCCGCCGTCGTCGACGACGTTGGACGGCAATGCGAGCTGCATGCGCTGGGCGATCAGGTCCGCCGTCTGCTGCGGCACCTGCAGCAGCGTGCACAACTGGCGCAGGGCCCCGAGTTCGGACTCGACGATCTCGCCCTTGTCGATCAGGTTGCGCAGATTGAGCCGTGACTGGGCGTCTTCCATCGAGCCTGCAATCGATGCCTGCGATGCGAGCACGGAAGTCTCGCCCAGCTGATCGAGCCGGGTCTCGGCAAGCGGCTGCGCCCAGGGCTCAGACAGCGCGTCGTAGCTGGAGCGGTTGGCGTCTTCGCGCAGGATGGCCCGACCCCAGTCGAGCGCCCCACGCAACAGCAGGCGGCTCTGCGCCATCAGTTGCTGGTTTTCGATCGTCCGCAGCAGCACGAACTGACGATAAAAGAGCGCGCTGACGATCATTGTCGCCAACGCCGCCACGAAGAGCGCAAGCAACACGGCGGCGCCGTGCTGCTTGCGCCGGTGCCGTACTGACTGTCCTGCGGCAGCCTGCCCCCGCGGGGCGGCAAGCGCGTCCTTGGCGTCCAGCCGCGAACGCATACCGAAGGGCTGCGTGGCTACCGTCATGCGCCCACCAGCAGCACGCGCCGGAATGTCTTGCCGTCGCCGCGTTCGATGGTCACTTCCACGCCGGGAGGGACCGCATTGGCAGCGGCGGCTGCGCCGCCCGCCGGATCCTGGGCCACGTTCGGGTCGACCCAGCCGCCGTTCGGTGACCAGGTGCGCACGTACAGAGTGCGCACGTTGGTCAGCAGCCGCGCCGACTCGAGCCGGTCGGTCGGGATGGTCTGGAACCCCGGCAAGGCCGCCGTTGCCTGGCGCGTCAGCGTTCCATCGACGACGCGGTAATAGACAGTCTGGACTTCCGTCGGCCTGTCCGTCGTCGCTGGCGCGATGCGCGCGAGCTGCAGCAGTGTGGAGCCATCAGCGGCTGACACGATGACCGGGGACTGCGAAAGACCGAGGAACTTCGGATTCGTCACCTGCGACAGGTCGCGCTCCATCTGTCCGAACGTCGTCAGCAGTGCGCGGACGTCGGTCGCTTCCGGTTCGAGCCGTTCCCGCGTGTGGACCAGCGAGTCGAGGCCGCGCCAGGCGATGATGGAAACGATCGACAGCACGGTGATCGCCACCAGGAGTTCGAGGAGGGTAAATCCGCGCGTGCGGTTAAGGGCCTCCAGGCTCCGCCCTGCGGCGCGAGCTTGCTTGAGACGGTTCTGCGCTGCGCTCATTGGTTGGTCGGCAGCACGGTCATCAGCTCCGCCAGCATGCGCGGCGTGCCGTCGGAGGCTGCCTTGTAGACGCGCACCTCGACGCGGCGGAAAAACGGGTTAGGTGTCGGCTTGACCGCCTGCACGCACTGGAAGGTCTGGCCGCCCTGCTCGCACGGCAGGCTGTTTTCGCCCTGCTCGAGCCGCTCGCGCGCCAGTCTGAGCTCGAGCAGGCGGTTCTCGGCGGTCATGATGGCCAGCATCTTCTCGCGCGTGTACTCCGCCGTTGAAGTCAAGGCCATTGCGCCCCGCATGGCGGCGGCCAGCGCCACCCCGATGATCACGAGTGCGACCAGCACCTCCAGCAAGGTGAATCCCCGCGCCGCGCGTCTCATTGCACCACCGTCGCGCGGCCCGCTTCGTCGAACTCGATGCGCACCGTGGCGTCCTCGCTCGTGAGTTCGAGCCGCCAGTGCGGCTGCACCCACTCGCGTGCAATCGCCATGCGCACGGGCGGTGCGCCGGGTCCGAGCAGCACCTGCGCTGGCTGCGGCCCGGCACCGTCCTGCAGCGATAGACGTGTCAGTGGCGTTTCCCAGTTGCGCTCGCGCAGCAGGTCGTCCTCGCTGAGCAGTCGGCGTTCTCCACCGACCTCGGCCACGAAGCGATAACTGCGCAGATCCGCCTCCCAGACAATGGGCAGCTGCCGGATGCGCGCCTCGTCCGCCGCGAGCGACATCAGCTGTCCGATGCGTTCCGCCTCGCGGAGCAGCTTCTGGCGGGGGTCGGGCGTGACGCTGATGGTGACGATGGAAATGAGGATGCCGGCCAGCACGATGACGACCAGCATCTCGATCAACGTGAAGCCGCCTGCAAGCGGTTGTCGGGCGGCGGGATAAACGCGGGCCGGCGTTATCGTCATCGGGATCCGGTCTGGAGGTGGGCGAACGGGAGCGCCGACCGGCGCGCAGGCCAGCGGCCTACAGCTGCCAGGACCCGACGTCGGCGTCTGTGTTCTGGCCGCCCGACTGGCCGTCGGCGCCAAAGCTGAAGACGTCAATCTCGCCCCGCAGTCCCGGGTTCAGGTACTGATAGGGATGGCCCCAAGGATCCTTGGGCACCGAACTGCGATCGAGGTAGCCGCCCTGTTTCCAGTTCATTGGTACCGGCTCGGTCGAGGGCTTGGTGAGCAGCGCCTGCAGACCCTGTTCCGTCGTCGGATAGCGCCCGTTGTCGAGCCGGTAGAGTTTGAGCGCCTGCATGACCGACGCGATGTCCTGTCGCGCCGCGGCGATCCGGGCGTCGTCGGTGCGACCCACTACTTTGGGCACGATCAGCGCGGCCAGGATCCCGAGAATCGTGATCACGACCATGATTTCGATCAGCGTGAATCCGCGATCGAGCGAGAGACGTTGGTGCTTCATCGAACGCATATGACCACTGCCTGAGGCGAAAGAAAGCTTGAAGTTGCGCGCCGAAGGCCTTGAACTTCCTGTGTTTTAGGCGCGGACAACGGGGACTGCGACGGATATTATCAATGCAACATGGCGACCTTACCCCTCTTAGGCGGGATGTAACCGGGCCGCTAATGCAACAGGATGAGTCGTGGCGCGGCGTCGCGCGCGATGATCCGCGCCTTGGCATGACGAATCGATGCTGAAAAAACTTACTGCTGCGTTGGTTCACCTGCTGTTCTTCGCGGGTGTGGTGGCCATCGGCGCCTACTGGTCGGTGCGCATTTTCACGCCTGCGCCCACGACCGCGCCGCCGCCCCTGCCGCCGCCGCCGCTGCGGGATCCCGACCCGACTGCGGCGGCCCGGATGTTCGGCAAGGTCGCGGTCGCACAGGCGGTTGTGGCGACCAACGTCCAGGCGCTCGGCGCCTTTGCTGCCGGCAAGGACTCCAGTGCGGTGCTGGTGGTGGACGGCAAGCCGCCACGGGTCTATCTGGTCGGGCAGGAAGTCGTGCCCGGCACACGCCTCGCGTCGGTTACTTCTGAAGTCGTCGTCCTCGAGACGTCCAGCGGACGGCAGGAGGTGCGGCTTCCGCCACCGCCCGCCGTGGCGATGAGCGGGGCCGCGCCGGCTCCGAACTTCGCTCGCGACGGCAACACCCTGACGGCACCGAGTGTCGGCGGCGCGCCGGCAATTGCGCCGCGCTCGGCCCCTCCACCGCCGCCTCAGCCCGGGATGCCAGGGGCCGCGCCCGGGGCACCGCCTCCGTCGACGCCGCAGCTCCAGTAACTTTGGGTTGCCTTAGCAATGCTGACTGAAGCGTTGCAGACGTAAATAAAGGTAATTCGCCTCGACAGCGCGCAGGCCCGGCGCTCCAATGAGCTCACCTTCCCAAGGAGAAGCTCATGGAATTTCGAACCCTTATCACGGCTGTCCTGCTCGTATCTGCCTCTACCGCCTTTGCTGCGGCCACCGACAGCTCCTCACCGTCGCGTGGCAACCGTGCGCTCGACCAGAATGGCGACGGAGTGATCTCGCGCGAAGAAGCGGCTGCCCACCCGCGGCTCGCCCAGTCGTTCGACCGACTGGATGCGAACCAGGATGGCTCCCTGTCGCGCGAAGAGCTCCGCGCGGGGCACCGGTCCGGCCATCACGGTCGACGTGCCAGCCTGGACACCAACGGCGATGGTTCGATCTCGCGCGAGGAGGCCAAGACCGCGCCGCGCCTCATGGAGAGATTCGATAGTATCGACGCCGACAAGAACGGAGCACTGACACGTGACGAACTGGCGTCGTGGCGCAAGTCGCATCCGCGCCTGTCATCCGGCGCGCCGGCAGAGCCCGTCAAGCCGTAGTTCGAAGTCGGCAGTGTTTGAGGGGGTCGCACCCTCACGCTGTCTGCGTGGGCAAGGCGAACTCGGGCCACGGGGGCAACGGACCGGAGCCTCCGTGGGTCGCGCACACGCCTTGATGCGGCGAATGCGGGGGTTCCGAGGGATGTCCTAGATCAGTCGGCCGCGCAGAAAGTGCGTCAACATGCCGGCAACCGGCGTCGAGCCGGCGGATTCCGTCACGTGGTTGCGGTGGCGACCGCTGTCCCTTGAACCTGTGCTCGCTGCCGCCATCTAAGAGTTCATGAACGCGCAATCGAAATCGCCTCGGACCCCCGTGCCTCCCCCGAGTCAGGGTGAGCGGGTCTGGCGGAGCACATTCTTCTTCCTGAGCGCGATGCTGGCGGCCTTGGCGCTCGTTCAGTTTGAAGCGGGCCGGTGGGCGCACGGCGTCGGAGACCTGGGTGCCTCCGTGCTGATGCTGTCGGTCATGGTCCAGTTCCCGTTCCTGCGAGCGATCGTTCGAGCAAGCGCTGACGAGGAGGGTTCGCCCGAGCGCATGAAGCGCCGGCGCGAGGAATTGATGCAGCAGGCCGCGCAGTTGAAGGCCGCGAACCCGTGGTCCGATGTTGCCGGCCGCGCCGGCTGGATCCTTCTGGGAATCTCTCTGGTCCTGCGCATCATCGGCGCGCCCTGATCGGGGTCGGTGGCCGGTTCTGCCGTTCGGGCTGGTCGCTTGACGACTCGACTTTGCGCCGACACGGCCGCGAGGACGCGCTTCGCGTCGCCCAATTCGCGGTTCGTCGCAAGTCGGTCGCAGTAGCTGAGCGTGCTGCTTAGAGTGGCGACACCCTGAATCTTGTATGCGGGCGAACGGGGCGCGACGCGCAACCCCGCTCCCATTGCCCAGGCCGTCGGCCCTTGCCGCCGCGAGTTCCATTCCTCCAGCCCCGGTCAACTCTCCGGGGAATTCCCTGGCCCGGCCAACCCCGGGCCACTTTTTTGACTTCAGCGCGGCGACACGGGGAAGGTTGGCAATGGGACCCGACCTACCCGGCCGCTTGCGCTGCCCTTCACCGCCGTACCGCATAGGCGCAGTCTGGACTGCCGTTGGTGCAGCCTGTCGCATGTCCGTGGAGGCGTTTGAGGCCGGCCAGTACCGTATCGACATGTTGCGGGGCCCGACTGCCCGCCCACCACACCGGCAATCGCGATAATTTCGTTATGGATCCAAATTCAAGCTCGACACCCAACGGCGGCCCGGACGCGGCGTCTTCGGGCGGTGTGCTGCGGCGCGCCGGTTCGGCGACAGTCGCGGGCGCCAAGGCCGCGGCGCCTGTCGTGGCCAGTGGCGCCGCCCACTCCTGGTCCTTCTTCCAGCAACGGGTCATGCCGCTGCTGAAGCGCGTCTTCGGACGGATCGGCGACTGGCTGGCCACGGTGGGCTGGGGCAAATTCGCACTGGTGGCGATACTGCTGCTGGCCGCTGCAGGCATCGCCACCAATGTGCTCTACGACGAAGGGCCGGTCCTAGTGGTTGACCGCAAGGGGCCGAAAGAGAATGTCAAGGTTGACATCAAGGTCGGGCCCGACGGCATCCGCATCGAACGCCCAGGCACGCCGAAGCCGCCTTCACCGCCCAAGGCGCCCGAGGCACCGCGTCCGCCGAACGCTGCTGCTGACAAGGGCGCAAGCTCGGTCAGCATCGATGAGCACGGGCTTCGGATTCTCTCGCAGCGCAATGGCAAGCCAGTGCAGGTGGTGATCGACAGCGACGGTATCCGGGTCGAGGACGCCGCGACCGCGCCGCCGCCGGTTGAGGAACCGCCTTCGGTAGTCATCGATCGCTCCGGTGCGGTCGTGATACCGCCCGACGTGGCCTCGGATCCCGACAAGATCGAGCTCGCCTTGGAAAGCGCGCGCCAGGAGATTGAGAGCATCGTTCAGGATCAGGTGAACCGCAAAGTCGCCCGCGAAGTCCACACCTATCGCGAGCGCAGCGGCGACTGGCTGATGAGTTTCGTTTTCCTGATGATTCTCACCGGCATCATCGTCAAGGTGGTGCTGGGCGGGAAGAAGCGCGCCGAGCGGCGAGCCCAGGTGGCGACCGCGACGGCTGCCGAGGAGAGCCTCAAGCGCCAGCTCGTGGAAGCCCAGCTCAAGATGATGCAGGCCCAGGTCGAGCCGCACTTCCTGTTCAACACGCTGGCGTCGGTGGATTACCTGATCGAGACCGATCCGCCGACGGCGTCGAAGATGCAGAAGAACCTGATCCAGTACCTGCGGGCCGCCTTGCCGCAGATGCGCGAAGGTTCCACCACGCTGGGCAAGGAAATCCAGCTCTGTCGGTCCTATCTCGAGATTTTGAAATTCCGCATGGAAGACCGGCTGCACTACACGGTCACCGTGCCGCAGGGCCTGCAGTCGGCGCAGTTTCCGCCGATGATGCTGCAGTCGCTGATCGAGAACTCGATCAAGCACGGCCTCGAGCCCAAACCCGAGGGCGGAGCGATCACGATCTCGGCCGACATCGTCGATGGCCGTCTGCGGGTCACCGTTGCCGATACCGGGCTCGGCTTTGCCGCCGGGTCACAGCCCGGCACCGGGGTCGGCTTGTCCAACGTGCGGGAGCGGCTGGCGGCGCTTTACGGTGGGCGGGCGCGGCTTTCGATCGACGCCAATCATCCAAGCGGCACCATCGTGACGATCGACGTGCCTTACACCTTTGAAACAGACGCGCCGTTGCAGGCCGCACCGCAGCCGGCCTGACATAATCGCCGCATGCCACGGGCGATCATCGCGGACGACGAACGGCTGATGCGCGAGCAGCTGCGCACGCGGCTGGTCGACGTCTGGCCCGAGCTCGAGATCGTCGCCGAGGCCAAGAATGGCGAGGAGGCTGTGGCCGCGGTTCGGCAACATGCGCCCGACCTGGCGTTTCTAGATATCCGCATGCCTGGCATGACCGGAATCGAAGCTGCCCGCGCCATCGGCGACGCGTGTCACATCGTATTCATCACCGCTTACAACGAGTACGCGGTCGACGCCTTCGAGCACGGCGCCGTCGACTATGTTCTCAAACCCGCTGAGCGCGAACGTCTCGAGGTAACGGTTGCGCGGCTGAAGAAGCGGCTGGGACAGCGTCCGAGCGATCTCGGCGAACTGCTCGCCAAGCTTTCGGCTCGGCTGGAGGCCGCCGAGACCCCGGGCGCGGCCAAGGGGGGCGGTCGGCTGCAGTGGATCCAGGCGAGTGTCGGCCAGCAACTGAAGCTGATCCCGGTGGCCGACATCCTGTTCTTCACATCCGACGAGAAATACACGCGCGTGCAGACGGAAACCTTCGAGGCGCTGATCCGCAAGCCGATCAAGGAACTGGTCGAGGAACTCGATCCCGAGAAATTCTGGCAGATCCATCGCTCGACGATCGTCAATGCCGATGCGATTGCGGGCGTCACGCGCGACTTCCGGGGTCGGCAGTTGGTGCAGGTTCGCGGCCGACCCGACAAGCTCGAAGTCAGCCGCAACTACACGCACCTTTTCAAGCAGATGTAGGCAGGGCGGCGGCGTTACCGACGCGGAAGCCGAGGTCAATCGCAGCAATGGCTTCGCCGAACGCCTCCTGCAGCACCGACGCCGGCGTCGGTTCTTCCAGGGACAGGTAGGCACACGGTTCGACCGGATCATGCGTCAAGGTCATGCCAGCCCGGCGCGCCAGCGAGGCCAGCGCCTCATTTTCCGGAACATAGGCCAGCACCAGTGAAAGACGGCCCCGGTTGCGGGCATGCGCGGCGGCACGATCGAGCAGCGCAAGCCCGGCACCACGTCGACGCGCCATCGGGGCGACCGAAAGCCCCAGTTCAGAAGAAACCTGATCTTCATCGAACGCGAGGTGGGCAAACGCCTGCAGCCGGCCCTGGTCGTCGAAGCCGCCGAAGGCGGCGTCACGGCTAAAGCGCAGCGATCGCACGTAGGCGAGCAGCGAAGTGTCGCCAATCGTGTAGCCGAAGCGCAGGCGGCGATCCTCGGGGGGCAGGGACAGGAGGTGGGCGGCAATCTGCCGGCGGTGCGACGGGCCAAGCTGCGCGATCAGCAGGCCTGACGCGGATGCGGTTCCCGACACCAAGCCAACTTCCGTCCGACCGCTTCGCGGGCGCGGCGGTAGGGGTGGCTCAGAGCAATGAGGGCGCGTTTTGTGCATTGCACAATTATCGGGTCACAGGGCGCGATGTCAACCGGCGCGACCCTAAATTGGGCGCCAAAAGGCGAGAAAGCGTGTGCTAACTTTCGGGAGTGAGCTCCGTTCTGCCTGACCGCGCGCTTCTGATGACAACCTCTAACTAACGGCGACGAGTAGGTCGACCGGTCTAAAGCCGCTGGGCGCGGGCGTGTCCGTTTGACAAGCCTTTGTTGCACAACCATAATTTGCGGTTCGCCGCGGAGGGGTGCCCGAGTGGTTAAAGGGGGCAGACTGTAAATCTGTTGGCTTACGCCTACGCTGGTTCGAATCCAGCCTCCTCCACCAAGCTTTCCCGAGCGAAGACGGAATGCGGAAACCGGATCACCCGCTGCGAGTGAATGCCGTGCTGAAGAGCCAGGAGTTCGTCGAGCGGGTGTAGCTCAATGGTAGAGCAGAAGCCTTCCAAGCTTACGACGAGGGTTCGATTCCCTTCACCCGCTCCAGTCACCAAGAGGAAGACGCACGAGGTCCAGATTAGCAAGCGCGGCGTTGAGCGTGAGCGAACACGACGCGAGGCCCATGTGGCTCAGTGGTAGAGCACTCCCTTGGTAAGGGAGAGGTCACGCGTTCGATCCGCGTCATGGGCACCAGGTTGAGGTAGTGAAGCAAACCACCACGGCCCACGGGTTCGTGGGACATCAAGAACGGGCAGTCAGGAGTCTGCGATGGCAAAAGGCAAGTTTGAGCGTACGAAGCCGCATGTGAATGTGGGGACGATTGGACACGTTGATCATGGGAAGACGACCCTGACGGCGGCGATCACGCTGGTGTTGTCGAAGAAGTTTGGTGGTGAGGCCAAGGCCTACGACCAGATTGATGCGGCGCCGGAGGAGAAGGCACGCGGCATCACCATCAACACGGCCCACGTCGAGTACGAGACCAAGAACCGGCACTACGCGCATGTGGATTGCCCGGGTCACGCCGACTACGTCAAGAACATGATCACCGGTGCCGCCCAGATGGACGGTGCCATTCTGGTCGTGAGCGCCGCCGACGGCCCGATGCCGCAGACCCGCGAGCACATCCTGCTCGCCCGCCAGGTCGGGGTGCCCTACATCATCGTCTACATGAACAAGGTCGACATGGTCGACGACGCCGAGCTGCTCGAGCTCGTCGAGCTTGAAGTGCGCGAGCTCCTCAGCAAGTACGAGTTTCCGGGCGACGACATTCCCATTGTCAAGGGCAGCGCCAAGATGGCGCTCGAAGGCGACCAGGGCGAGTTGGGCGAGCAGTCCATCATGAAGCTCGCCGACGCCCTCGACAGCTACATCCCGACGCCTGAGCGGGCCATCGACGGCGCCTTCCTGATGCCGGTCGAGGATGTGTTCTCCATCTCCGGTCGCGGCACCGTCGTGACCGGCCGGATCGAGCGCGGCATCGTCAAGGTCGGTGATGAAATCGAGATCATCGGCATCAAGCCCACGCTCAAGACCACCTGCACCGGGGTCGAGATGTTCAGGAAGCTCCTGGACCAGGGCCAGGCCGGTGACAACGTCGGCGTGCTCCTGCGCGGCACCAAGCGGGAAGAAGTCGAGCGTGGCCAGGTGCTGGCCAAGCCCGGTTCCATCACGCCGCACACCAAGTTCAAGGCCGAGGTGTATGTGCTGAGCAAGGAAGAGGGCGGCCGTCACACGCCGTTCTTCAACGGCTATCGGCCGCAGTTTTACTTCCGCACGACCGATGTGACTGGCTCGATCCAGTTGCCGGCGGGCACCGAGATGGTGATGCCGGGCGACAACATCCAGATGGATGTGGCGCTGATCGCGCCGATCGCGATGGAAGAAGGACTGCGCTTTGCCATCCGCGAAGGCGGCCGCACCGTCGGCGCCGGCGTGGTGGCAAAAATCGTCGAGTAAGAGGGAGAGATCGCGGCGCGGCCGCAGGGCTGCGCCGGCCAGTTTCGGTAGGGGTATAGCTCAACTGGCAGAGCGTCGGTCTCCAAAACCGAAGGTTGGGGGTTCGATTCCCTCTGCCCCTGCCAATCAGAGTGACCCCGCCGAACGCGGGGCAGATGAGATCAAAGCAGATGACGACGCAAAACGTCGAGACCGTAGCGAGCAAGGCCGACTTCGCCATCGTCGCGGTGGCTGTTCTCGCGGCCGCCGCGGGCGTGCTTGGCTTCACCTTCCTCTCGGAGCAGCCGACGGTGGTGCGGCTCGGCGCCCTCGCCGCCGGGCTGGTGGCCGCGATCGTGATTGCCTGGTTCTCGGAGCCGGGCAAGCGTTTCCTGGCCTATGCCCGCGAGTCGTACCAGGAGACGAAGCGTGTCGTTTGGCCCTCGCGCAAGGAGACCGTGACCACGACCGGGATCGTGTTCGGGTTCGTCTTGCTGATGGCGATCTTCCTGTTTGTCGTCGACAAGAGCCTCGAGTGGTTCCTGTACGACCTGCTGCTGCGTTGGCGCTGACGAGGGACCCCATGACGACTGAAGCCGCAACTGGTTCAAGCACGAAGCGCTGGTACGTGGTCCATGCCTATTCCGGCATGGAGAAGAGCGTTGCCCGCACACTGCAGGAGCGGATCAATCGTGCCGGACTGCAGTCGCAGTTCGGACAGATCCTGGTCCCCGTCGAAGAAGTCGTCGAGGTCAAGGGCGGCAAGAAGTCGATCACCGAGCGCCGCATGTATTCGGGCTACGTGCTGGTCGAGATGGACATGACCGACGAGGCCTGGCACCTGGTCAAGAGCACGCCCAAGGTTACCGGCTTCCTCGGTGGAACGGCGAATCGCCCGTCGCCGCTGCCGCAGAAGGAAGTCGACGAGATACTGCACCGCATGCAGGAAGGCGCGGAGAAGCCACGCCCGAAGACGCTCTTCGAGGTGGGTGAGATGGTGCGGGTCAAGGACGGTCCGTTCACCGACTTCAACGGCAATGTCGAGGAAGTGAACTACGAAAAGAGCCGGTTGCGGGTGTCGGTGACGATCTTCGGTCGTTCGACGCCGGTCGAGCTTGAATTCGGGCAGGTCGAGAAGGTTTAGCGAAACGCATTGAGTGGTTGGCTTGAGGCGGCTCGGCGCCAACCACGGGATCAAGAGCAACGAGCCGAATTAACCGGGGAGCTGTGCGTAGAACCGCACGGCGCTTGCACCCACAGGAGCCCTCATGGCAAAGAAGATCGTCGGCTTTATCAAGCTTCAAGTGCCGGCCGGGAAGGCGAATCCCTCGCCCCCGATCGGTCCCGCGCTCGGTCAGCGCGGCCTGAACATCATGGAATTCTGCAAGGCGTTCAACGCTCAGACACAAGGTGTTGAGCCGGGCCTGCCGATTCCGGTGGTGATTACGGCCTACGCGGACAAGAGCTTCACCTTCGTCATGAAGACGCCGCCCGCGACGGTGCTCATCAAGAAGGCGGCGAAGATCGACAAGGGTTCGCCCAAGCCGCACACCGACAAGGTCGGCAAGATCACGCGCGCACAGGCCGAAGACATCGCCAAGGCGAAGATGCCCGACCTCACGGCCGCCGGACTGGATGCCGCTGTGCGCACGATCGCCGGCAGCGCCCGCTCGATGGGCATCACCGTGGAGGGACTGTAAATGTCGAAGCTATCCAAACGGTCCAAGGCGATCCACGCGAAAGCCGATCCCCAGAAGCACTATGCCGTCGCGGACGCGCTCACTCTGGTGAAGGAGTGCGCCACTGCGAAGTTCGATGAGTCAGTTGACGTCGCGGTCGTGCTCGGAATTGACTCGAAGAAGTCGGACCAGTCGGTTCGTGGCTCGGTCGTGCTGCCCGCGGGCAGTGGCAAGACCAAGCGCGTTGCCGTGTTCACGCAGGGTGCCAAGGCCGACGAGGCCAAGGCGGCCGGAGCCGACATCGTCGGCTTCGAAGACCTTGCGGCGAAGGTCAAGGAAGGTTTCATGGACTTCGACGTCGTCATCGCTTCGCCGGATGCGATGCGCGTGGTCGGCCAACTCGGCCAGATCCTCGGGCCGCGCGGCCTGATGCCGAACCCGAAGGTCGGCACCGTGACGCCGGATGTCGTGCAGGCGGTGAAGAACGCCAAGGCGGGTCAGGTGCAGTTCCGTGCCGACAAGGCCGGCATCATCCACGCCACCATTGGTCGCGCTTCGTTTGACGTGGATCGGTTGAAGACGAACCTGTCGGCGCTGATCGATGCGCTGAACAAAGTGAAGCCTGCGTCGAGCAAAGGCATCTATCTGCGCAAGATTTCGGTCTCCTCGACGATGGGTATCGGCGTGCGTGTCGATGCATCGTCGTTGAGCGCCTAGAACTGAGGTAAGGGATACGACCCGGCTGCGACCGGGTCACAAGGGACTTTGGGCTGCGCGCTGCGTCGGAACATCGATACGGGCGCGCTGCTGTCAAAGACCGCTGGACGAGAACGACACCGATGGCGCGAGCGTGCAACGAATGCGCCCCAGGGTCTTCTCCTTAATCACCGTCTGCTCTGTCTCGCATCGAAACGCTCGGCGATGACAGGTCGGCAGCAGGAGTCCAGCGCAGACGGCCCCGAGGAAGACATGGACAGTGCGTTGTTCAGCGCTCGAGATGTCGCTTCGGACGCCGGGTGGTGTAACCGGTGCCTAGCCAGTGCGCAAGCACGAATGCGAAGCACATTTTGAGTGGAGCCAGTACCGTGGGTCTCAATCGCCAAGAAAAAGCGGCCAAGGTCGAAGAGGTTTCTGCCCTCGTGGCAGCAGCCCAGACGATCGTCGTCGCTGAGTACCGTGGTCTGAATGTGGAATCGGTCACCAAGCTGCGCAAGAACGCGCGTAGCCAGGGTGTCCAGCTGCGCGTGCTGAAGAACACGCTGGCACGTCGCGCCGTCGACGGAACACCGTTCTCTGGGCTGTCCGACAAGTTGGTCGGGCCGCTCGTGTACGGCTTTTCCGCTGACCCGGTCGCGGCGGCCAAAGTGCTCTCCAGTTTTGCCAAGGACAACGACAAGCTTGTCGTCAAAGCCGGCGCGATGGCCAATTTCGTCATGGACGAAAAGGGCGTCAAGGCGCTGGCGACGATGCCGAGCCGCGAGGAACTCCTGGCGAAGCTGATGGCAACGATGCAGGCACCGATCACGCAGTTCGTTCGCACACTGAACGAAGTGCCGTCGCGCCTGGTCCGTACGCTCGCCGCAGTCCGCGACGCCAAGGAAGGCGCGACCGCCTGATCCGCATCCAAAGTTCTGGAACTGAAACAACGCTTAGGAGTCAATCAAATGGCACTTTCGAATCAAGAAATCCTCGACGCGATCGCCGCGAAGTCCGTCCTCGAGATCAGCGAGCTGATCAAGATGATGGAAGAGAAGTTTGGCGTCTCGGCCGCAGCTGCCGCGGTGGCCGTGGCGGCGCCGGCAGCGGGCGCTGCTGCGCCGGCCGCTGAAGAGCAGACCGAGTTCAACGTCATCCTGGCGGAAGTTGGCGCCAACAAGGTCAACGTCATCAAGGCGGTGCGCGAACTGACCGGCCTGGGCCTGAAGGAAGCCAAGGACCTGGTCGACGGCGCGCCCAAGCCCGTCAAGGAAGGCGTGAACAAGGCCGATGCCGAAGCCGCCAAGAAGAAGCTGGAAGACGCCGGCGCCAAGGTCGACGTGAAGTAATCGTTCGGGGCCGCCGGCGAGGTTCACTTCGCTGGCTACCTGAAGCGAGAAGGCCGGGAGGCCTTCGACCTGGGGCTGAAGGCTCCAGATCAAAGACTTCCCCTGAATGAGCGGACGCGCAGGACTCCCCTACGCCGCCCGGGTGACAGCCCTCGCTGTGCCCGCGGTGGCGTTTGTCGTCCCTGCAAGTTCCGCCCGGTCAGGCCTCGCTTTCCCTCTCTCCCGCGTCGAACGGAGTGTCCATGCCGTACTCGTTCACTGAAAAGAAGCGCATCCGCAAGAGCTTTGCCAAGCGGCCGAGCGTGCTGTCGGTGCCCTTCCTGCTCGCGACCCAGCTCGAGTCGTACACGCACTTCCTGCAGGCGGACACGCCGGGCAGCAAGCGCAAGACCGAGGGGCTGCAGGCGGCGTTCTCGTCGATCTTCCCGATTTCCAGCCACAACGGCATGGCCCGGCTCGAGTTCGTCAGCTACAACCTGGGTGAGCCGCCCTTCGACGTCAAGGAATGCCAGCAGCGCGGCCTGACGTACGCGTCGCCGCTGCGCGCCAAGGTGCGCCTCGTGATCATGGATCGCGAGGCCAGCAAGCCGACGGTCAAGGAGGTGAAGGAGCAGGAGGTCTACATGGGCGAGATTCCGCTCATGACGACCACCGGCTCCTTCGTGATCAACGGTACCGAGCGCGTCATCGTCTCCCAGCTGCACCGCTCGCCGGGCGTGTTCTTCGAGCACGATCGTGGCAAGACGCACTCGAGCGGCAAGCTGCTTTTCTCGGCGCGCGTGATTCCCTACCGCGGATCGTGGCTCGACTTCGAGTTCGACCCGAAGGACATCCTGTATTTCCGCGTCGACCGCCGCCGCAAGATGCCGGCAACGATCCTGCTGAAGGCAATTGGGCTCAGCAACGAGCAGGTGCTCGCGCACTTCTTCCGCTTTGATACGTTCCAGCTCGGCGCCGAGGGCGGCTTCATGGAACTCGTGCCGGAGCGACTGCGTGGGGAGATCGCGCGCTTCGACATCACCGACAAGGCCGGCAAGGTCGTCGTCGCCAAGGACAAGCGCATCAACGCCAAGCACATCCGCGACATGGAAGCGGCGGGCATGAAGCGCATCGCCGTGACCGAGGACTACATCCTCGGCCGCGTGCTCGCCAACAGCGTCGTTGACCCGGAAACCGGCGAGATCGTCGCCAACGCGAACGACGAGCTGACCGAAGAGACGCTGAAGAAGCTGCGTGACGCCAACGTGCAGGAGATCCGCACGATCTATACGAACGACCTGGACCAGGGCCCGTTCATATCGAACACGCTGCGCATTGACGAGACCGGCGACCAGCTGGCGGCGCGCATCGCCATTTACCGGATGATGCGGCCGGGCGAGCCGCCGACCGAAGACGCGGTCGAGACGCTGTTCCGACGGCTCTTCTTCGACGACGAAACCTACGATCTGTCGCGCGTCGGCCGCATGAAGGTCAACTCGCGTTTCGGTCGCCCGGAGATCACGGGGCCGATGACACTGAACAACGAGGACATCATCGACACGATGAAGCTCCTCGTCGAGCTGCGCAATGGCCGCGGTGAAATCGACGACATCGATCACCTCGGCAACCGCCGCGTGCGCTGCGTCGGCGAGCTGGCGGAAAACCAGTTCCGCGCCGGCCTGGTGCGCGTCGAGCGCGCGGTCAAGGAACGCCTCGGCCAGGCCGAAACCGAAAACCTGATGCCGCACGACCTGATCAATTCGAAGCCGATCAGCGCGTCGATCCGCGAGTTCTTCGGCAGCTCTCAGCTCTCGCAATTCATGGACCAGACCAACCCGCTGTCGGAGATCACGCACAAGCGGCGCGTATCCGCACTGGGACCGGGCGGCCTCACGCGCGAGCGCGCCGGCTTCGAGGTGCGCGACGTGCACCCGACCCATTACGGCCGCGTGTGCCCGATCGAAACGCCGGAAGGCCCGAACATCGGCCTGATCAACTCGATGGCGCTGTATGCGCGGCTCAACGAGTACGGATTCCTCGAGACGCCCTATCGTAAGGTCGAGAAGGGTCACGTCACGGCCGAGATTTCCTACCTGTCGGCGATCGAGGAAGGCAAGTACGTCATCGCCCAGGCCAATGCGCCGCTCGACAAGACGGGCAAGTTCATGGACGAACTGGTCAGCTGCCGCGAGAACGGCGAATTTGTGCTGATGTCGCCCGAGCGTGTGCAGTACATGGACATCGCCCCGTCGCAGATCGTTTCCGTGGCGGCGTCCCTGATTCCGTTCCTCGAGCACGACGACGCGAACCGCGCACTGATGGGCTCGAACATGCAGCGCCAGGCCGTGCCGTGCCTGCGTCCGGAAAAGCCGTTCGTCGGCACCGGAGTGGAACGTACGGTCGCGGTCGACTCGGGCACGACCGTGCAGGCACTGCGCGGCGGACTGGTCGACTACGTCGACGCGAATCGCATTGTCGTGCGCGTGCACGAGAACGAGAACGTCGCGGGTGAAGTCGGCGTCGACATCTACAACCTGACCAAGTACACGCGTTCGAACCAGAACACGAATATCAACCAGACGCCGATCGTCCAGAAGGGCGATGTCATCGCGAAGGGCGACGTGATCGCGGACGGCGCCTCGACCGACCTGGGCGAACTGGCACTCGGCCAGAACATGCTGGTCGCGTTCATGCCGTGGAACGGGTACAACTTCGAGGACTCGATCCTCATTTCCGAGCGCGTGGTCGCCGACGACCGCTACACCTCGATCCACATCGAGGAACTGAACGTCGTCGCGCGCGACACCAAGCTGGGACCTGAGGAAATTACGCGCGACATCAGCAATCTGTCCGAGAACCAGTTGGCGCGTCTCGATGATTCCGGCATTGTCTACATCGGTGCCGAAGTCAACGCCGGTGACGTGCTGGTCGGCAAGGTCACGCCAAAGGGCGAGACCCAGCTGACGCCGGAAGAGAAGCTCCTGCGCGCCATTTTCGGCGAGAAGGCCTCGGACGTGAAGGACACGTCTCTGCGCGTGCCGTCGGGCATGAGCGGCACGGTGATCGACGTGCAGGTTTTCACGCGCGAAGGCATCGTGCGCGACAAGCGCGCCCAGCAGATCATCGACGACGCGCTGAAGAGGTATCGCCAGGACCTTAACGACCAGTTGCGCATCGTCGAGGGCGACGCCTTCCAGCGCATCGAGAAGCTGCTGCTGAAGAAGGACGCCATCGGCGGGCCGCGCAAGATCGCCAAGGGCACGGTCATTACGCGCGACTACCTCGAGTCGCTCGAGAAGTACCACTGGTTCGAGATTCGCCTGGCGGACGACGAGGCCGCGGCGCAGCTCGAGTCGCTGAAGGACTCGATCGAACTCAAGCGCAAGCAGTTCGACCAGGCCTTCGAGGACAAGAAGAAGAAGCTGACGCAGGGCGACGAACTGCCGCCAGGCGTCTTGAAGATGGTGAAGGTCTATCTGGCCGTGAAGCGCCGTCTGCAGCCAGGCGACAAGATGGCCGGCCGCCACGGCAACAAGGGCGTGGTGTCGCGCATCGTGCCGGTCGAGGACATGCCGTACATGGCCGATGGCACGCCGGTCGACATCGTGCTGAATCCGCTCGGCGTGCCGTCGCGGATGAACGTCGGGCAGATCCTGGAGACTCACCTCGGTTGGGCCGCAAAGGGCCTCGGCCAGCGCATCGGCGATCTCGTGACATCAGCCAAGATGGCGCAGCTGCGTCAACTGCTGAAGGAGGTCTACAACCGTTCCGGCAAGTCGGAGGATCTCGATCATCTGAGCGATAGCGAGACCATGCAACTGGGCGAGCATCTGCGCGATGGAGTTCCGTTCGCCACGCCGGTGTTCGACGGTGCGGCGGAAAAGGAGATCCACACGATGCTCGATCTCGCCTATCCGGAGTCGATCGCCAAGGCGCTGCAGCTGACGGGCACGCGCACGCAGGCGCGCCTGTTCGACGGCCGCACCGGCGACGCTTTCGAGCGCCCGGTCACGGTCGGCTACATGCACATGTTGAAGCTGCATCACCTGGTCGACGACAAGATGCACGCGCGATCGACCGGCCCGTACTCGCTCGTCACCCAGCAGCCGCTGGGGGGCAAGGCGCAGTTCGGCGGCCAGCGTTTCGGCGAGATGGAGGTCTGGGCGCTGGAAGCCTACGGCGCCGCCTACGTCCTGCAGGAAATGCTGACGGTGAAATCGGACGACGTGCAGGGCCGCACCAAGGTCTACGAGAACATCGTCAAGGGAGATCACGTGATCGACGCCGGCATGCCGGAGTCGTTCAACGTTCTGGTCAAGGAAATCCGGTCGCTGGGCATCGACATCGACCTCGAGCGCAACTAACCGCTCATCGACGAGATTACTGAGAGGTACGCATGAAAGCGCTACTCGATCTATTCAAGCAGGTACAGCAGCAGGAGCAGTTCGATGCCATCAAGATCGGCATCGCCTCTCCCGACAAGATCCGCTCGTGGTCGTTCGGCGAAGTCAAGAAGCCGGAGACGATCAACTACCGGACGTTCAAGCCCGAGCGCGACGGTCTGTTCTGCGCCAAGATTTTCGGGCCGATCAAGGACTACGAGTGCTTGTGCGGCAAATACAAGCGCCTGAAGCACCGTGGCGTGATCTGCGAGAAGTGCGGCGTCGAAGTGACGCTCGCCAAGGTGCGACGCGAGCGCATGGGCCACATCGAACTGGCCAGCCCGACCGCGCACATCTGGTTCCTGAAGAGCCTGCCGTCCCGCATGGGCATGGTGCTCGACATGACGCTGCGCGACATCGAGCGCGTGCTGTACTTCGAGGCCTACTGCGTCGTTGATCCCGGCTTCACACCCCTGAAGAAGGGGCAGCTGATGACCGAGGACGACTTCATCGCCAAGACCGAGGAATACGGCGACGATTTCCGCGCGCTGATGGGCGCCGAGGCGATCCGCGAGCTTTTGCGCGGCATCGACGTCAATCGCGAGATCGAGACGCTGCGCAAGGACCTGGCCGAGACCGGGTCCGAGGCCAAGATCAAAAAATTCGCCAAGCGCCTGAAGGTGCTCGAGGGCTTCCAGCGTTCGGGCATCAAGCCCGAGTGGATGATCCTCGAGGTGCTGCCGGTGTTGCCGCCCGAGCTGCGTCCGTTGGTGCCACTGGACGGCGGCCGCTTCGCGACGTCGGACCTGAACGACCTGTATCGCCGCGTCATCAACCGCAACAACCGCCTGAAGCGCCTGCTCGAACTGAAGGCGCCGGAAATCATCGTCCGCAACGAGAAGCGGATGCTGCAGGAGGCGGTCGACTCGCTGTTGGACAACGGCCGCCGCGGGAAGGCGATGACGGGTGCCAACAAGCGCCCGCTGAAGTCGCTCGCCGACATGATCAAGGGCAAGGGCGGCCGCTTCCGCCAGAACCTGCTGGGCAAGCGCGTCGACTACTCCGGCCGTTCGGTCATCGTGGTCGGACCGCAGTTGAAACTGCACCAGTGCGGACTGCCGAAGCTGATGGCGCTCGAGCTTTTCAAGCCATTCATCTTCAACAAGCTAGAACTGATGGGCCTGGCCACCACGATCAAGGCGGCCAAGAAGATGGTCGAGTCGCAGGAGCCGGTGGTGTGGGACATCCTCGAAGAGGTGATCCGCCAGCACCCGGTGATGCTGAACCGCGCACCGACACTGCACCGCCTTGGCATCCAGGCTTTCGAGCCGGTGCTGATCGAAGGCAAGGCGATCCAGCTGCACCCGCTCGTCTGCGCGGCGTTCAACGCCGACTTCGACGGCGACCAGATGGCCGTGCACGTGCCGCTGTCGCTCGAAGCTCAGCTCGAAGCGCGGTCGCTGATGCTGGCGTCGAACAACATCCTGTTCCCGAGCAACGGCGATCCGTCGATCGTGCCGAGCCAGGACATCGTGCTCGGGCTCTACTTTGCGACGCGCGAGAAGACCAATGGCACGGGGGAAGGTTCGTTCTTCATGGACCTCGCGGAGGTGCATCGCGCCTACGAGAACCGTAAGGTCGAACTGCAAACGCGCATCACGGTGCGCATTCGCGAGTTCGATGTCAACCCGGAGACCGGCGAGAAGACACCGAAGATCACCCGCTACGAGACCACGGTCGGACGCGCCTTCATGTCGGAAATCCTGCCGGCTGGGCTCCCCTTCTCGGTGCTTAACAAGCCGCTGAAGAAGAAGGAGATCAGCAAGCTGATCAACACGGCGTTTCGCAAGTGCGGCCTGCGCGAGACGGTGATCTTCGCTGACAAGCTGATGCAGTCGGGCTTCACACTGGCCACGCGCGCGGGGCTTTCAATCGCGATCGACGACATGGTCGTGCCGCAGCAGAAGGAAGAAATCATCCGCAGCGCCGAGAAGGAAGTGAAGGAGATCGAGGCGCAGTACACCTCGGGTCTCGTCACGCAGGGCGAGCGCTACAACAAGGTCGTGGATATCTGGGGCCGCGCCGGCGACCAGGTCGGCAAGGTCATGATGGAGCAGCTCGCCACCGAGCAGACGCATGACCGGCACGGCAAGGAAGTCAAGCAGGAGTCGTTCAACTCGATTTTCATGATGGCCGACTCCGGTGCGCGCGGTTCGGTCGCGCAGATCCGCCAGCTCGCTGGCATGCGCGGCCTGATGGCCAAGCCGGACGGCTCGATCATCGAGACTCCCATCACGGCAAACTTCCGTGAGGGCCTGAACGTTCTCCAGTACTTCATTTCGACCCACGGCGCCCGCAAGGGTCTGGCCGACACCGCGCTGAAGACGGCGAACTCCGGCTACCTGACGCGGCGACTGGTCGATGTCACGCAGGATCTTGTCGTGACCGAGGATGACTGCGGCACCGTCAACGGGGTTGCGATGCGGGCATTGGTTGAAGGCGGCGAAGTCATCGAGCCGTTGCGCGACCGTATTCTCGGTCGCGTCGCGGCCGTGGACGTGATCAACCCGGAAACGCAGGACGTCCTGTTTGCGCAAACCGAGCTGCTCGACGAGGACGCGGTCGAACGGATTGAAGCACTAGGCATCGACGAAGTACGCGTGCGCACGCCGCTCACTTGCGAGACGCGTTATGGCCTCTGCGCCAAGTGCTACGGCCGTGACCTGGGCCGTGGCGTGCTGGTCAATTCCGGCGAGGCGGTCGGAGTCATCGCCGCGCAGTCGATCGGTGAACCCGGCACGCAGCTGACGATGCGTACCTTCCACATCGGCGGCGCGGCCTCGCGTGCAGCCGTCGCCTCCGGCGTCGAAGCGAAGAGCAACGGCACGGTGCGCTTCACCGCGACGATGCGTTACGTCACCAACGTCAAGGGCGAGCAGGTCGCGATCGGCCGTTCCGGCGAGGTCACGATTGCCGATGACAATGGCCGCGAACGCGAGCGGCACAAGGTGCCGTACGGCGCCACGCTGCTCGCCGCCGACGGCAAGCAGGTCAAGGCGGGAACCGCGCTCGCGACCTGGGATCCGCTTACGCGCCCGATCATCACGGAGTACGCGGGAACAGTGAAGTTCGAGCATGTCGAGGAGGGCGTGACCGTCGCCAAGCAGATCGACGAAGTCACGGGGCTTTCGACCCTGGTCGTCATCGACGCCAAGCGCCGCACGGCCTCTAGCAAGGGAGTGCGCCCGCAGGTCAAGCTGATGAACGAAGCCGGTGAAGAGGTAAAGATCCCCGGCACCGAGCACTCGGTCACGATCAGCTTCCCGATCGGTGCGTTGATCGTCGTCCGCGATGCGCAGCAGGTCGGCGTCGGCGAGGTCCTGGCGCGGATCCCCACCGAATCGCAGAAGACCCGTGACATCACGGGTGGTCTGCCGCGGGTGGCGGAGCTCTTCGAAGCGCGCTCGCCGAAGGACGCCGGCATGCTGGCCGAGGTCACCGGAACCGTCACGTTCGGCAAGGAGACCAAGGGCAAGCAGCGGCTCATCATCACGGATCTTGACGGCAAGGAGCACGAGTTCCTGATCACCAAGGACAAGCATCTGCTGGTGCACGACGGACAGGTCGTCAACCGCGGCGAGTCGATCGTCGACGGCCCGGCCGATCCGCACGACATCCTGCGGCTGCTTGGCGTCGAGGCGCTCGCGCGCTACATCGTCGACGAAGTGCAGGACGTTTATCGTCTGCAGGGCGTGAAGATCAACGACAAGCACATCGAAGTCATCGTGCGGCAGATGCTGCGCCGGGTTCAGATCACCGATCCGGGTGACGCACCGTTCATCACCGGCGAGCAGGTCGAGCGTTCGGAGCTCTTTGACGAGAACGACAAGGCGGTCGCCGAGGGCAAGCGCCCGGCGCTTTACGACAACATCCTGCTGGGCATCACGAAGGCATCGCTCTCGACCGACTCGTTCATATCCGCGGCATCGTTCCAGGAAACCACCCGCGTCCTCACCGAGGCGGCGATCATGGGCAAGAAGGACGACCTGCGTGGCTTGAAGGAGAACGTCATCGTCGGACGCCTGATCCCCGCCGGCACCGGCCTGGCCTACCACCGCGCCCGCAAGGACAAGGAGGAGGCCGACGCGCTGGAGCAGCAGCAGCTGGCTGCGATGGAGGCCCTGGCGGCCGAAGGTGCCAGTGAGGAGCCCGGCGCCGACGAGTCGACGGAAGTCGCCGAATAGTCGTCGCAAGCGGTTGGTTTACTTTGCAGATGGCCCGCCTCGGCGGGCCATCTGCTTTCTCGGCATCGCGCTCTCCGTGACCCGTTGCGTTGCCTTGACACCGCGGGCTCCGACTAGCGATAATGTCGAGCTTTTCGGCGCCCGCCCGGGCGTTGCGCTCTTTGCCCCGTCCCCTTCGCGCTCAGTGCTGGCGCGTCATTTCCCGGTCAGCCGGGTCGCTGCAGTTCCGCGAATGGGTCGAGTCCAAGGCGCACCCCACCGCGCCGCCGAAGCAAGCAGCAGTCCCCGGTCAATTGCAGTCGGTCTTTGCGCGCAGTCAATTGCTGTGCGCTTTTGATTTTCGAACACGGACGAATTTCCAGGCGAAACTTCATGCCAACCATCAATCAGCTCGTGCGCAAGCCGCGCGAATCGACCCGCATCAAGAGCAAGAGCCCTGCGCTGAAGAACAGCCCGCAGAAGCGCGGCGTCTGCACGCGCGTCTACACGACGACGCCCAAGAAGCCGAACTCGGCGCTGCGCAAGGTCGCCAAGGTGCGTCTTGTGAACGGCTACGAGGTGATCTCCTATATCGGTGGCGAGGGACACAACCTGCAAGAGCACTCGGTGGTGCTGATCCGCGGCGGCCGCGTGAAGGACCTGCCGGGCGTGCGCTACCACATCGTGCGCGGTTCGCTGGATACCCAGGGTGTCAAGGACCGCAAGCAGTCCCGCTCGAAGTACGGTGCCAAGCGTCCGAAGGCAGCCTGATTTTCAACCCGGCTGCCGGCTTTGGCGGGCAGCCGAGTAAGTCGCGGCTCGTTTCGATGGAGCCGCATTCGCGGAGACGCTGACGGCGTCTGCGCACAACGACTGAAGCCAGCAAAGAGGTGAGAAATGCCCCGTCGTCGTGAAGTACCCAAGCGCGAAATCCTGCCGGATCCGAAGTTCAGTTCGCAGGACGTCACCAAGTTCGTCAACGTGATCATGCTGGACGGCAAGAAGGCCGTGGCCGAGCGCATTGTCTACGGCGCCTTGACCCAGATCGAGACCAAGGCCGGCAAGAATGCCCTCGAGGTGTTCTCGGCGGCACTGTCGAACGTGAAGCCGATGGTCGAGGTCAAGAGCCGTCGCGTCGGTGGTGCCAACTACCAGGTCCCGGTGGAAGTTCGCCCCGTGCGCCGCATGGCGCTGGCCATGCGCTGGCTGCGCGAGGCCGCCAAGAAACGCAGCGAGAAGTCGATGCCGCTGCGCCTGGCTGGCGAACTGATGGAAGCGGCGGAAGGCCGCGGCGGCGCGATGAAGAAGCGCGAGGAAGTGCATCGCATGGCGGATGCGAACAAGGCGTTCGCGCACTTCCGCTTCTAACGAAAATTCTGGGCGGACCGACCACGAGCCGGTCCGCAGCGAGGTTGATTAGGTGAGCCTTATGGCACGCAAGACCCCCATCGAGCGGTATCGGAACATCGGCATCTCGGCGCATATCGACGCCGGCAAGACGACCACGACTGAACGGATCCTGTTTTATACCGGCGTCAACCACAAGCTCGGCGAGGTACATGAAGGCGCCGCCACGATGGACTGGATGGAGCAGGAGCAGGAGCGTGGCATCACGATCACGTCCGCGGCGACAACCACGTTCTGGAAGGGGATGGATCTTTCCTTCCCCGAGCACCGCATCAACATCATCGACACGCCGGGCCACGTCGACTTCACGATCGAGGTCGAGCGCAGCATGCGCGTGCTCGACGGTGCATGCATGGTCTATTGCGCGGTCGGCGGAGTCCAGCCCCAGTCGGAAACCGTCTGGCGCCAGGCCAACAAGTACGGCGTGCCGCGGCTGGCGTTCGTCAACAAGATGGACCGCACCGGGGCAAACTTCTTCAAGGTCTACGAGCAGATGCGGCTGCGCCTGAAGGCCAACCCGGTCGCGATCCAGATCCCGATTGGCTCGGAAGACAACTTCAAGGGCGTGGTGGACCTCGTCAAGATGAAGGCGATCTTCTGGGACGAAGCTTCCAAGGGCATGAAGTTCGAGTATGCGGAGATTCCCGCCGAGCTCGCCGACACCGCCAAGGAATGGCGCGAGAAGATGGTTGAAGCGGCCGCCGAAGCCAACGAGGAACTGATGAACAAGTACCTCGAGGGTGGCGCGCTGACGGAAGCCGAGATCAAGGTGGGCCTGCGTCACCGCACGATCGCGCACGAGATCACACCCATGCTGTGCGGCTCGGCATTCAAGAACAAGGGCGTGCAGGCGATGCTTGACGCCGTCGTCGAGTACCTGCCCAGCCCGATCGATCGTCCGGCCGTCATGGGCGAGAACGACCGGGGCGTCTCCGAAGAGCGACCGGCCAATGACGAGGCGCCATTCGCCGCGCTGGCGTTCAAGATCATGACCGACCCGTATGTCGGTCAGCTCACCTTCCTGCGCGTCTATTCCGGCGTGCTGAAGTCTGGCGACACCGTCATCAATTCGATCAAGAGTCGCAAGGAGCGCGTCGGACGCCTGCTGCAGATGCACGCCAACCAGCGCGACGAGATCAAGGAAGTGTGCGCGGGCGACATCGCGGCGGCGGTCGGCATGAAGGACGTGACCACTGGGGACACGCTGTGCGACCCGGATAAGGTCATCACGCTCGAGCGAATGATCTTCCCGGAGCCGGTGATTTCCCAGGCGGTCGAGCCCAAGACCAAGGCCGACCAGGAAAAAATGGGCATCGCGCTCAATCGCCTGGCGCAGGAAGATCCCTCCTTCCGCGTCCATACCGACGAAGAATCTGGCCAGACCATCATCTCTGGCATGGGCGAGCTGCACCTGGAGATCCTGGTCGACCGTATGAAGCGCGAGTTCAGCGTCGAGGCCTCGGTCGGCAAGCCGCAGGTGGCTTATCGCGAGACGATCCGCAAGACGGTCGAGAACGCCGAAGGCAAGTTCATCAAGCAGTCGGGTGGACGCGGCCAGTATGGCCACGTCGTGCTCAAGCTCGAGCCGCAGGTGCCGGGCACGGGCTTCGCGTTCGTCGATGCGATCAAGGGCGGTGTCGTGCCGCGCGAGTACATCCCGGCCGTCGAGAAGGGCGTCAACGAGACGCTGAAGGCGGGTGTGCTGGCGGGTTATCCGGTGGTCGATGTCAAGGTGACGCTGCACTTCGGCTCGTACCACGAGGTCGACTCGAATGAGAACGCGTTCAAGATGGCCGCATCGATGGGCTTCAAGGACGGCATGCGCGCGGCGTCCCCGGCGCTGCTCGAGCCAATCATGGCCGTCGAAGTCGAGACGCCCGAAGAGAAAATGGGCGACGTCATGGGTGACCTGTCGTCGCGCCGCGGCGTGATCCAGGGCATGGACGACATTCCCGGCGGCGGCAAGGCGATTCGCGCCGAGGTGCCGCTGGCCGAGATGTTCGGCTATTCGACGACGCTGCGTTCGCTGACGCAGGGACGTGCGACCTACACGATGGAGTTCAAGCACTACGCCGAAGCGCCGAAGACCGTCGCCGAGGCTGTGATCTCCGCCAAGACGAAGTAACGTTCAACACAAAACGAACAACCGTTCTTTGAGGACCTAGCGATGGCAAAAGGCAAGTTTGAGCGTACGAAGCCGCATGTGAATGTGGGGACGATTGGACACGTTGATCATGGGAAGACGACCCTGACGGCGGCGATCACGCTGGTGTTGTCGAAGAAGTTTGGTGGTGAGGCCAAGGCCTACGACCAGATTGATGCGGCGCCGGAGGAGAAGGCACGCGGCATCACCATCAACACGGCCCACGTCGAGTACGAGACCAAGAACCGGCACTACGCGCATGTGGATTGCCCGGGTCACGCCGACTACGTCAAGAACATGATCACCGGTGCCGCCCAGATGGACGGTGCCATTCTGGTCGTGAGCGCCGCCGACGGCCCGATGCCGCAGACCCGCGAGCACATCCTGCTCGCCCGCCAGGTCGGGGTGCCCTACATCATCGTCTACATGAACAAGGTCGACATGGTCGACGACGCCGAGCTGCTCGAGCTCGTCGAGCTTGAAGTGCGCGAGCTCCTCAGCAAGTACGAGTTTCCGGGCGACGACATTCCCATCGTCAAGGGCAGCGCCAAGATGGCGCTCGAAGGCGACCAGGGCGAGTTGGGCGAGCAGTCCATCATGAAGCTCGCCGACGCCCTCGACAGCTACATCCCGACGCCTGAGCGGGCCATCGACGGCGCCTTCCTGATGCCGGTCGAGGATGTGTTCTCCATCTCCGGTCGCGGCACCGTCGTGACCGGCCGGATCGAGCGCGGCATCGTCAAGGTCGGTGATGAAATCGAGATCATCGGCATCAAGCCCACGCTCAAGACCACCTGCACCGGGGTCGAGATGTTCAGGAAGCTCCTGGACCAGGGCCAGGCCGGTGACAACGTCGGCGTGCTCCTGCGCGGCACCAAGCGGGAAGAAGTCGAGCGTGGCCAGGTGCTGGCCAAGCCCGGTTCCATCACGCCGCACACCAAGTTCAAGGCCGAGGTGTATGTGCTGAGCAAGGAAGAGGGCGGCCGTCACACGCCGTTCTTCAACGGCTATCGGCCGCAGTTTTACTTCCGCACGACCGATGTGACTGGCTCGATCCAGTTGCCGGCGGGCACCGAGATGGTGATGCCGGGCGACAACATCCAGATGGATGTGGCGCTGATCGCGCCGATCGCGATGGAAGAAGGACTGCGCTTTGCCATCCGCGAAGGCGGCCGCACCGTCGGCGCCGGCGTGGTGGCAAAAATCGTCGAGTAAGGAATACTCGTCTGACCCAAAGGCCGGCGCCTGTCGGGTGCCGGCCTCTCGCTCTTTGAAGAGGAATTGACATGCAAAGCCAACGCATTCGCATCCGCCTGAAGGCGTTTGACTACAAGCTGATCGACCAGTCGGCGCTGGAAATCGTCGATACGGCCAAGCGCACCGGCGCGGTCGTCCGCGGCCCCGTTCCGCTGCCGACGCGGATTCAGCGTTTCGACATCCTGCGTTCGCCCCACGTCAACAAGACGTCGCGCGACCAACTTGAAATGAGGACCCACCAGCGGTTGATGGACATCATCGACCCGACCGACAAGACGGTGGACGCGCTGATGAAACTCGACCTGCCGGCAGGCGTCGACGTCGAGATCAAGGTGCAATAAGCGGCGACTTGCTTCCGGTACGCTGCTCGAGATAGAATCACCGGCTTTCCGCACCCGGCCCTGGCTTTGAGAAATCAGCCTTGGCCAGCCTGGCAGTCGCGGGTCTGGTAGCGGCAATCGCAGAACGCGAAATTTTGGTCCCGGCCAATCGAAGCCGGGGATGGAGATAAGAATGAGCGAAGCACGCTCGGCGCTCGGCCTATTGGGCCGCAAGGTCGGCATGACGCGCATCTTCACCGACGACGGCGAATCCGTCCCGGTCACGGTGCTCGACGTGTCCAACAATCGCGTCAGCCAGGTCAAGACGCCTGAAACCGACGGCTACACCGCGGTGCAGGTCGCCTATGGCACCCGCAAGTCCTCCCGTGTTGCCAAGCCGCAAGCCGGTCACTACGCCAAATCCGGCGTAGAAGCGGGCTCGGTTCTGCGCGAATTCCGCATCGACGCCGCCAAGGCTTCCGAGCTGAAAGCCGGCGCCACGATCGGTCTCGACATCTTCAGCGTCGGGCAAAAAGTCGACGTCACCGGCGTGACGATCGGCAAGGGTTTCGCCGGCGCCATCAAGCGGCACCACTTTTCGTCCAACCGCGCCACACACGGCAATTCGGTGTCGACCAACGCCCCGGGCTCGATCGGTAACCGGCAGGATCCGGGACGTGTGTTTCCCGGCAAGCGCATGGCGGGGCACCTCGGCGACGAGCAGCGCACGACGCAGAACCTGGTGGTCGCGCGCATCGATCCCGAACGCGGTCTGTTGCTGGTGAGGGGTGCGGTTCCGGGATCCGCCGGTGGCAATGTGATCGTGCGTCCGGCCGCCAAGGCCAAGGCGCCGAAGGCCTAAGGGGGCGCGATGGAACTCAAGCTATTGAACGCTCAGGGCCAGGCTGCCGGCACGACGTCGGCGCCGGAAACGCTCTTCGGTCGCGAATTCAACGAGGCGCTGGTGCACCAGATAGTGGTCGCCTACCAGGCCAATGCACGGCAGGGCACGCGTGCGCAGAAGGACCGTACGACGGTCAAGCACTCGACGCGCAAGCCGTGGCGCCAGAAAGGCACCGGCCGCGCGCGCGCGGGCATGACGTCGAGCCCGATCTGGCGTGGCGGTGGCCGTGCGTTTCCGAACTCGCCGGACGAGAATTTCTCGCATAAGGTCAACAAGAAGATGTACCGCGCTGGCATGACGTCGATACTGTCAAAGCTGGCACGTGAGGACCGCATCGCCGTTGTTGACGGCCTGGGGGTCGATTCGCCCAAGACCAAGCAACTGGCCGAAAAGCTCAAGGCGATGGGCCTGGAGTCGGTGCTGATCATCACGGATGCGGTCGACGAGAACCTGTACCTCGCCTCGCGCAACCTGAAGAACGTGCTGATCGTCGAGCCGCGTTACGCGGACCCGCTGTCGCTGATCCACTACAAGAGGGTGATCGTGACCAAGCCGGCGATCGCCAAGCTCGAGGAGATGTGGGGATGAGCACGCCAACCCGTCAGGACCGTCTGTACAGCGTGCTGCTGGCGCCGATCGTTTCCGAGAAGAGCACGATGATCGGCGAGAAGAACGACCAGGTCGCCTTCCGCGTCATGCAGGACGCCACCAAGCTGGAAGTCAAGGCTGCCGTCGAGCACCTGTTCAAGGTGCAGGTCGATAAGGTTTCCATCCTGAACCAGAAGGGCAAGAACAAGCGCTTCGGCCGCTTCACCGGCAAGCGTGGAAACGTACGCAAGGCGTACGTGAGCCTTAAAGAAGGTCAGGAAATCAACTTCGCGCAAGAGGTGAAGTAATGGCACTCGTCAAGGTCAAACCGACGTCTGCCGGCCGGCGCGGGCTGGTCAAGGTCGTCAACGACAAACTTCACAAGGGCAAACCGTTCGCGGGACTGCTCGAGAAGAAGACGCGCTCGTCCGGTCGCAACAACACCGGGCGCATCACGACGCGTCACATGGGCGGTGGCCACAAGCAGCATTACCGCGTGATCGACTTCAAGCGAGCGAAGGATGGCGTCGCGGCCAAGGTCGAGCGCCTGGAGTACGACCCGAACCGCTCGGCGCACATCGCGCTGCTGGTCTATGCGGACGGCGAGCGCCGTTACATCATCGCGCCCAAGGGCCTGACCGTCGGAGCGCAGCTCATGAGTGGCAACGAGGCGCCGATCCGTGTCGGCAACACGCTGCCCCTGCGCAACATCCCGGTCGGCACGACGGTGCACTGCGTCGAGATGCTGCCGGGTAAGGGTGCGCAGCTGGCGCGCGCGGCCGGTACATCCGTGCAGTTGCTGGCACGCGAAGGGACGTATGCCCAGTTGCGGCTGCGTTCCGGCGAGATCCGCCGCGTGCTGATCGACTGCCGCGCCACGATCGGTGAAGTCGGCAACGAAGAGAACAACCTGCGCCAGATCGGCAAGGCCGGTGCGATGCGCTGGCGCGGCGTGCGCCCGACGGTCCGCGGCGTGGCGATGAACCCGGTCGATCACCCGCACGGTGGTGGCGAAGGCCGCACCGGGACCAAGCGTGATCCGGTCAGCCCGTGGGGTCAGCTGGCCAAGGGCTATCGCACCCGCAACAACAAGCGCACGGATTCGATGATCGTGCAGCGACGCAATCGCAAGTAAGGGGTCCTGAATGTCTCGTTCTCTGAAAAAGGGCCCGTTTGTCGACGGGCATCTGCTGAAGAAAGTGGAAACGGCGCAGGCAACCCGTGACAAGAAGCCGATCAAGACCTGGTCGCGCCGCTCGATGATCCTGCCCGAGTTCATCGGACTGACGATCGCCGTGCACAACGGCAAGCAGCACGTGCCGGTCTACATCAACGAAAACATGGTCGGTCACAAGCTCGGCGAGTTTGCGCTGACCCGGACCTTCAAGGGTCACGCGGCGGACAAGAAGACCGCCGTGGCGAAGAAGTAAGGTGATGACGATGGAAACTAGTGCATCGGTTCGCGGAGTTCGGCTGTCGGCCCAGAAGGGGCGGCTCGTGGCCGACCTCATCCGCGGCAAGCCGGTCGACAAGGCGCTGAACATCCTTGGCTTCACGCAGAAGAAGGCGGCCGGCATCATCAAGAAGGCGCTGGAGTCGGCGATCGCCAACGCCGAGCACAACGACGGCGCGGATATCGACGAACTGCGCGTTACCAGCATCCTGGTCGAGAAGGCCGCCACGCTGAGCCGCTTTTCCGCGCGTGCGAAGGGCCGTGGTGCCCGCATCGGCAAACAGACCTGCCACATCTTCGTGACGGTCGGCGACGCCAAACCCAAGAAATAGGTGAACAATGGGTCAAAAGATCAATCCCACCGGCTTCCGTCTCGCCGTCACCCGTAACTGGGGTTCGCGCTGGTTCGCCACCGGTCCGGCGTTCCCGAAGATGCTGCAGGAGGACCTCAAGGTCCGCGAGTTTCTTCGCAAGAAGCTGCGCAGCGCCTCGGTTGGACGCATCGTGATCGAGCGTCCGGCCAAGAACGCCCGCATCACGATCTACTCGGCGCGTCCGGGTGTCGTCATCGGCAAGAAGGGCGAGGACATCGAGTCGCTGAAGGCGACGCTGCAGAAGATGCTCGGCGTGCCGGTGCACGTCAACATCGAGGAGATCCGTAAGCCGGAACTCGACGCGCAGCTGATTGCCGACTCGATTACGCAACAGCTCGAAAAGCGAATCATGTTCCGCCGTGCGATGAAGCGCGCGATGCAGAACGCGATGCGGCTGGGCGCGCAGGGCATCAAGATCATGAGCGCGGGTCGCCTGAACGGCATCGAAATCGCGCGGACCGAGTGGTACCGCGAAGGCCGCGTGCCGCTGCATACGCTGCGCGCTGACATCGACTACGGCTTCTCGGAAGCCAAGACCACCTACGGCGTCATCGGCGTCAAGTGCTGGGTCTACAAGGGTGACACGCTGGGCCGGAACGACGCCCCGGCAGCGACCGACACTCCGGCACCGGAGCGCGAAGACCGACGTCCGCGCCGTCCTGAAGGCCGTCCCGACAGTCGTCCGGCCGGCAAGGCCCCCGCGAAGCGTGCCCGCAAGACGGGTACCGACACCCCGGCGCCGGTCGACACTGCGGCAGCCGTCGAAAAGCCCAAGGACGACGCCGCCAAGCCGGTGGTCAAGCGCGTGCGCAAGGTCGCGGTGAAGACCCCGGCCGAAGGCGGCGCGAAAGACGGAGAGTAAGTCATGCTGCAACCCGCTCGACGCAAGTATCGCAAGGAGCAGAAAGGCCGCAACCGCGGCCTCGCGCTGCGCGGCGCCCATGTTTCCTTTGGTGAATTCGGCCTCAAGGTCACCGAGCGCGGCCGCCTGACCGCGCGTCAGATCGAGGCGGCGCGCCGCGCGATCAGCCGCCACATCAAGCGCGGCGGTCGCGTCTGGATCCGCGTGTTTCCGGACAAGCCGATTTCCCAGAAGCCGGCGGAGGTCCGCATGGGCAACGGCAAAGGCAACCCCGAGTACTGGGTCGCCGAAGTGCGGCCAGGCAATGTGGTCTACGAACTTGACGGCGTGACCGAAGCGCTCGCGCGCGAGGCGTTCGCGCTGGCCGCGGCCAAGTTGCCGCTGAAGACGACGTTCGTCGTGCGCCAGCTCGGCACCTGAGGAGACGGAACGATGAATACGAAGGAAATGCGCGCGAAGGACTCCGACGCGCTGACCAAAGAGCTGCAGGAGCTGCAGAGAGCCCACTTCTCGCTGCGTATGCAGAAGGCCACGCAGCAACTGCAGAACACCAGCCAGATCCGTAACACGCGGCGTGACATCGCCCGCGTGCGGACTATCCTGACCCAGAAGGCGAAGGCCAAATGAACGCTGAGAAGAAGGCGCTGACGCGCACCCTGGTCGGCAAGGTGGTCAGCAACAAGATGGACAAGACGGTGACGGTGCTGGTCGAGCGGCGCGTGAAGCACCCGGTCTACGGCAAGTACGTCGTCAAGTCGAACAAGTACCACGCGCACGACGACACCGACACCCTGAACGAGGGCGACATTGTCGAGATCGCTTCGACGCGGCCGCTGTCCAAGACTAAGACCTGGAAAGTCACCAGAGTGGTGGAAGCGGTCCAGGCGATCTGACGCTTGCGGCGGTGCCGCGAAACCGGATACAATCGCAGGCTTCGCGTTTGCGGGTCTCTGTTTAAGAGGCCAGCTGCAGTCTTCGCGAAGGTCTTCGCGAACGGAGACGGCAAGCAGTGAACGGGATCAGGCGCATCGAGTAGGCGTCGGTCCAGCCCGAGTAGTTGTCGGGCAAGGTAGCAGGAAGGCAGTTTTTCGGAGCGCGACGGTGCGCCCCGTCCCCCCGCCGGCGGCGGGGCACAGGACGGACGCATCCCGGACTCCTCAACCCGGACGGGACCAAGACTGACCGTAGCCGCGATTTCGAACTTTCGAAATCCGGGCCTGCGGTTCAAGTTGGGATGCGATAGCCATGATTCAGATGCAGACGATGCTGGACGTCGCCGACAACACCGGCGCCCGTTCGGTGATGTGTATCAAGGTGTTGGGCGGCTCCAAGCGCCGCTACGCGAACATCGGTGACGTCATCAAGGTGACGATCAAAGAGTGCGCGCCACGTGGTCGCGTGAAAAAGGGCGAGGTCTACAGCGCTGTTGTCGTGCGCACCGCCAAGGGCCTGCGCCGCGGCGACGGGTCGGCGATCAAGTTCGACAACAACGCGGCCGTACTGCTCAACGCCAAGCTGGAGCCCATCGGCACCCGCATCTTCGGGCCGGTCACGCGTGAACTGCGTACCGAGCGCTTCATGAAGATCGTGTCGCTGGCGCCGGAAGTTCTTTAAGGGAGCGCGGACATGGAACGTATCCGCAAGGGCGACGAGGTCGTCGTCATCGCAGGCAGGGACAAGGGCAAGCGCGGCACAGTTTTGCGCCGGGTCGACGGTTCGCACCTCGTTGTCGAGGGGATCAACGTCGTCAAGAAGCACGTTCGTCCGAACCCGATGAAGGGCGAGACCGGCGGCATCATTGACAAGACGATGCCGATCGACCAGTCGAACGTCATGCTTTTCAATCCGGCCACCAGCAAGGGGGACCGCGTTGGAATCAAGCTGGTCGACGGCAAGAGGCTGCGCGTGTTCAAGAGCAACGGCGCCGTCGTCGGCGCCAAGCAGTAAGGGAGTCGGACATGGCGCGTTTCCATAGCCAGTACCGCGAGAAGGTCGTGCCCGAACTGATGAGCAAGTTCGGCTACAAGTCCGTGATGCAGGTGCCGCGCATCACGAAGATCACGCTGAACATGGGCGTCGGCGAGGCCGTCAACGACAAGAAGAACATCGACATGGCCGTCGGCGACCTGACCAAGATCGCCGGCCAGAAGCCGGTGGTGACCAAGGCGCGCAAGGCCATCGCGAACTTCAAGATCCGCGAAGACCTCGCCATCGGGACGATGGTGACGCTGCGTGGCGAGCGCATGTACGAGTTCCTCGACCGCCTGGTCACCGTGGCGCTGCCGCGCGTGCGCGACTTCCGCGGCGTGTCGGGCCGTGCGTTTGACGGCCGTGGCAACTACAACATCGGGCTGAAGGAACAGATCATCTTCCCGGAGATCGAGTACGACAAGATCGACAAGCTCCGTGGCATGAACATCAGCATCACGACGACCGCGAAGTCGGACGACGAAGCGAAGGCGCTTCTCGCCGCATTCCGGTTCCCGTTCCGCAATTAAGCGAGGGGAGAATGGCGAAACTCGCATTAGTGAATCGAGAAGCAAAGCGCGAAGCCGCGGTCAAGAAGCACGCCGCCAAGCGCGCCGAGCTCAAGACCATCATTGCCGACCAGGCGCGCTCGATGGACGAGCGCATGGACGCGATGAAGCGCCTGCAGGCACTGCCGCGCAATGCCAGCCCGACGCGGTTGCGCAACCGTTGTGCGCTGACCGGCCGCCCTCGCGGCACGTTCCGCAAGTTCGGGCTCGCGCGCGCCAAGATCCGAGAGGCCGCGATGCGCGGTGACATCCCAGGCCTGACCAAGGCCAGCTGGTAAGCGAGGAACGCACATGAGCATGAGTGATCCCATCGCCGACATGCTGACCCGCATCCGCAATGCACAGCGGGTGGAGAAGCCTGAAGTCGCGATGCCGTCGTCGAAAGTCAAGGTTGCCATCGCCCAGGTCCTGAAGGACGAGGGCTATATCGAGGGCTTCCAGGTCAACCCCAACGAAGGCAAGCCGGAACTTCGCATCGGCCTGAAGTACTACGCCGGCCGCCCTGTCATCGAGAGCCTCGAGCGCGTCTCGCGTCCGGGGCTGCGCGTCTACAAGGGCAGTGACGACATTCCGGCCGTGATGAACGGCCTGGGCGTCGCGATCGTTTCGACCTCGCGCGGCGTGATGACCGACCGCAGAGCGCGCAGTCAGGGCGTCGGCGGCGAAGTCCTCTGCTACGTCGCGTAACGGGCGGAGGAAGAAAATGTCTCGAGTTGCACGAATCCCGGTGACGGTCGAAAAGGGCGTGGACGTCCAGATCGCCGCCGGCAACATCACGGTCAAGGGGCCGCTGGGCACGCTTCAGCAGTCGCTTTCGAGCCGCGTCAAAGTGGAAATGGCCGACGGCAAGGTTTCGTTTGCCGCCGCCGACGAGTCGCGCGAAGCGAATGCAATGAGCGGGACGATGCGCGCGCTGGTGGCGGGCATGGTCGAGGGCGTCTCGAAGGGCTTCGCGAAGAAGCTCACGCTGGTCGGGGTCGGTTATCGCGCACAGGCCCAGGGCGACAAGCTCAACCTGTCGCTCGGCTTTTCGCATCCGGTCGTGCACCAGATGCCCACGGGTGTGAAGTGCGAGACCCCGACGCAGACCGAAATCGTCATCAAGGGAGCCGACAAGCAGAAGGTCGGTCAGGTCGCGGCTGAAGTGCGAGGCTACAAGCCCCCGGAGCCCTACAAGGGCAAGGGCGTGCGCTACGCCGACGAAGTTGTGGTCATCAAAGAGACCAAGAAGAAATAAGGCGGCGAGAGGTCATCCATGATTGAGAAAAAGGAATCCCGTCTCCGTCGTGCGCGCGCTACGCGTGCCCGCATTGCGCTGCAGAAGGTCGAGCGGCTGACCGTCAACCGGACCAACCTGCACATCTACGCGAGTGTGGTTTCGGCGGACGGCGGCAAGGTTCTGGCGACGGCCTCGACAGCCGAGCCCGAGGTGCGTACGCAGCTCGCGTCGGCCAAGGGCAAAGGCAGCAATGTCAATGCCGCCAAGATTGTTGGGACCCGCATCGCCGAGAAGGCGAAGGCGGCCGGCGTCGAGAGCGTGGCTTTCGATCGCGCCGGATATCGATTCCATGGCCGGGTCAAGGCGCTGGCGGATGCCGCGCGTGAAGCCGGACTGAAGTTCTAAGGGGCAGCCACATGGCACGAGTGCAACCGAAAGGCGTCGTCTCCGAGGATCGTGACGACGGCATCAAGGAAAAGATGATCGCGATCAACCGCGTCACCAAGGTGGTGAAGGGTGGTCGGATTCTTGGATTTGCTGCGCTGACCGTGGTTGGCGACGGCGACGGCCGCATCGGCATGGGCAAGGGCAAGGCTCGTGAAGTGCCGGTTTCGGTCCAGAAGGCGATGGAGAAGGCACGTCGCGCCATGGCGAAGATGCCGCTGAAGAATGGAACGGTGCACCACTTTGTCGAAGGCAAGCACGGGGCTTCGAGGGTAATGCTGTCGCCGGCCGCGGAAGGCACCGGCGTCATCGCCGGCGGCCCGATGCGCGCGGTTTTCGACGTCATGGGCATTCGCAACATCGTGGCCAAGTCCCATGGCTCGACCAACCCGTACAACCTGGTGCGTGCCACGCTGGATGCGCTCAGCAAGCTGCGCACCCCGGCCGAGATCGCGGCCAAGCGCGGCAAGTCGGTCGAAGAAGTGTTCGGCTGAGCCGGAGAGATTCGATGAAGAAGACGCTCAAGGTCACGCTGGTCAAGAGTCCGATCTCCGCCAAGGTGTCGCATCAGGCGACCGTGCGCGGGCTCGGCCTGAAGAAAATGCGCCAGACGCGCGAACTGGAAGACACGCCAGCCGTGCGCGGCATGATCAACAAGGTTGCCTACCTGGTTCAGGTAGGCGAGTAATCACAGGGGTCGACGATGCGCCTCAACAATCTGAAGCCGGCGGCGGGCAGCAAGAGTGCGCGCCACCGTGTCGGCCGCGGCATTGGCTCCGGCTGGGGCAAGACGGCCGGACGTGGACACAAGGGTCAGAAGTCCCGCGCCGGCGGCTTTCACAAGGTCGGTTTCGAGGGTGGCCAGATGCCGCTGTATCGCCGCCTGCCGAAGCGCGGTTTTACGTCGCTGTCACGTCGTTACGTCGAAGTGGTTCGGCTTGCCGATCTGCAACGCCTGGGCATCGAAGAAGTCGACCTCGCGGTGCTGAAGCAGGCGGGCGTCGTCTCGTCGCTCGCGCTCGACGCGCGCGTGGTCAAGACCGGCGAGCTGTCGCTCAAAGTGACGGTGCGTGGCATCGGCGTCACCAAGGGTGCGAAGGCCGCGATCGAAGCCGCCGGCGGCTCGGTGGCCGAACCGGTGGTGACGCCGGACACGGCGAAGAAGGCAGCGGCAAAGAAGGCGGTCGCGGACAAGGCGGCCGCGATCAAGGCCGCGGCGAACAAGCCGGCCGAGAAGTCGGCCGCAAAAGCGCCATCGAAGAAGCAGTAATCGGCCTCAGCTGACGTAAACAGGACATTCCCGCGTGGCAACCAGCGCATCTACGACCATCGGCAGCACCGGAAAGTACGGCGACCTGAAGCGTCGCCTGATCTTTCTGCTGATGGCGCTGATCGTCTACCGGATTGGCACGCACATTCCGGTGCCGGGCATCGACCCTGACCAGTTGCGGCAGCTCTTCAACTCGCAGCAGGGCGGAATCCTGGGCCTGTTCAACATGTTCTCGGGTGGCGCGCTGTCGCGCTTCTCTGTATTTGCACTGGGGATCATGCCGTACATCTCGGCGTCGATCATCATGCAGATGCTGACCTATGTGCTCCCCTCGCTCGAGGGCCTGCGCAAGGAAGGCGAGTCCGGCCGCCGCAAGATCACGCAGTACACACGCTACGGCACGCTGGGCCTGGCGATCTTCCAGGCGATCGGCATCTCGGTGGCACTCGAGTCACAGCAGGGCCTGGTGCTGGATCCCGGCCTGATGTTCCGCTTCATCTGCGTGGTGTCGCTCGTCACCGGAACCATGTTCCTGATGTGGCTGGGCGAACAGATTACGGAGCGAGGCCTCGGTAACGGCATCTCGATCCTCATCTTCGCGGGCATCGTGGCCGGGCTGCCGACAGCGATCGGGGGGCTCTTCGAACTCGTGCGCACCGGCGGCATCAATCCGCTGGCAGCGATCTTCATCATCGCGCTGATCGTCGTCGTCACGGCATTCGTCGTGTTCGTCGAGCGCGGTCAGCGCAAGATCACGGTGAACTACGCCAAGCGCCAGGTCGGCAACAAGATCTATGGCGGGCAGAGTTCGTTCCTGCCGCTCAAGCTCAACATGTCGGGCGTGATCCCGCCGATCTTCGCCTCGTCGCTGATTCTGTTCCCGGCCACGCTCGCGAGCTGGTTCACGACCGGTGACGCGACGCGCTGGATCCGGGACCTGGCGGCGGCGCTTTCGCCCGGGCAGCCGCTGTACATGTTCCTGTACGCGTCGCTGATCGTATTCTTCTGCTTCTTCTATACGGCGCTCGTCTTCAACAGCAAGGAGACGGCGGACAACCTCAAGAAGAGCGGTGCATTCGTGCCGGGCATCCGGCCGGGTGAGCAGACGGCGCGGTACATCGACAAGATCCTGATGCGGTTGACGCTCGCCGGCGCGATCTACATCACGTTTGTCTGCCTGGTACCTGAGTTCCTGAACGCACGCTTCTCGGTGCCGTTCTACTTCGGCGGAACGTCGCTCCTGATTGTCGTCGTCGTGACGATGGACTTCATGTCGCAGGTCCAGGCCTACCTGATGACGCACCAGTACGAATCGCTGCTGAAGAAGGCCAACTTCAAGGGATTCGGCGGGCAGCTGCCGCGCTGAACTCATATCGATGGCCAAGGACGACGCGATCCAGATGCAGGGGGAGATTCTCGAGAATCTTCCGAATGCCACGTTCCGGGTGAAGCTGGAAAACGGGCACGTGGTGCTGGGGCATATCTCCGGAAAGATGCGGATGCACTACATCCGGATCCTCCCGGGCGACAAGGTCACGGTGGAACTGACCCCCTATGACCTATCACGGGCCCGCATAGTGTTCCGCGCCAAGTAGCGCGGTTGGAGAACAAGATGAAAGTGATGGCTTCCGTCAAGAAGATGTGCCGCAAGTGCAAGATCATCCGCCGCAAGCGTGTCGTGCGTGTGATCTGCACCGACCCGCGTCACAAGCAGCGCCAAGGATGAGGCTGGGCGTGCAGGGCTTAACAAACCGAGGTATGTAATGGCTCGTATTGTCGGTATCAACATTCCGCCGCATCAGCATGCCGAGATCGGCCTGACGGCGATCTATGGCATCGGGCGCGCGCGTGCGCGTGCCATCCTGGATGCGGCCGCGGTTCCTTACTCCAAGAAGATCAAGGAGCTGAACGACGCGGAGCTCGAGCGCATCCGCGAGGAGATCGGGCGCACCTCGGTCGAAGGTGACCTGCGCCGCGAAATCCAGCTGTCGATCAAGCGCCTGATCGACCTCGGCACCTATCGTGGTGTGCGTCATCGTCGCGGCCTGCCAGTGCGCGGCCAGCGCACCCGCACCAATGCTCGTACGCGCAAGGGCCCGCGCAAGGCCGGGGTTGCGCTGAAGAAAGGAACGTAATCGATGGCGAAGAATCCGTCCCCGCAGCAGGTTGCCGCCCAGCAGCGCGCCCGCAAGAAGGTCAAGAAGGTTGTCTCCGACGGGATTGCGCACGTCCACGCGTCCTTCAACAACACGATCATCACGATCACCGATCGCCAGGGCAACGCGTTGTCGTGGGCGAGTTCGGGCGGCCAGGGCTTCAAGGGCTCGCGCAAATCGACGCCATTCGCCGCCCAGGTGGCTGCCGAAAATGCGGGCCGGGCTGCGCAGGAACACGGCATCAAGAACGTGGAAGTGCGCATCACCGGGCCCGGCCCTGGCCGTGAGTCGTCGGTGCGCGCGCTGAACGCGCTCGGCATCCGCGTCACCTCGATCCAGGACATCACGCCGGTTCCGCACAACGGGGTACGGCCGCCGAAGCGGCGTCGTGTCTAGCGAGACGCGCGAAAGTGCAAACCTACTTTCGCGCGGAATAGTTTGAAAATGTCGCTGGCAAAGCCAGTCGAAATTTTTCATCACAAAGGCGGGTAACTGCCTTGGAGCGTCACCGACAGCAGAGCGGTGACTTAATGCGGCGAGGCCGCAGGATGAAAGGAAGACTGAAGTGGCACGCTATACCGGACCGAAACTCAAGCTCTCGCGCCGCGAGGGTACTGACCTCTTTCTCAAGAGCTCGCGCCGTGCCTTTGACTCGAAGGCCAAGGCGGACAGCAAGCCGGGCCAGCACGGCCGCACCTCGGGTGCGCGCCAGTCGGATTACGGCACGCAGCTGCGCGAGAAGCAGAAACTGAAGCGCATGTACGGCGTGCTCGAGCGCCAGTTCCGTCGCTATTACCAGGAGGCCTCGCGCCGCAAGGGCAACACCGGGGAGCACCTGATCATGCTGCTCGAGTCGCGCCTCGATAACGTCGTCTATCGCATGGGTTTCGGCGCCACCCGCGCCGAGGCGCGTCAGCTGGTGGGGCACCGCGCGATCGCGCTCAATGGCGAGACCGCGGGCATCCCGTCGATGCTGGTGAAATCCGGCGACATCATCACGGTGCGCGAGAAAGCCAAGAAGCAGGGCCGCATCCAGGAGGCGCTGACGCTGGCCGAGGGTTCGGGTTTCCCGTCCTGGGTCGATGTCGACTCCAAGAAGATGGAAGGCAAATTCAAGCAACTGCCTGATCGCGGCGAGGTGGCGCAGGACGTCAACGAGTCGCTGGTCGTCGAGTTGTACTCGCGATAACTGTTCAAGGACGCCGGCCCGCAGCGCGGTCCGGCGACGAAGGCGGGTTGGGCAACCGCGTTCGTTTCAACTTTGCCCTAACCATCAGCCTTATCGGCGTAACGAGCCGAGGGTATTGAAGGGAACCAAGTAATGGCAAGCACAGCACTTCTGAAGCCGCGCGCGATCGAGGTCGAGGCCGTCGGCCCGAACGCCGCGATCGTCACGATGGAACCGTTCGAGCGCGGCTACGGCCACACGCTCGGCAATGCACTGCGGCGCATCCTGCTGTCGTCAATGGTCGGCTATGCCCCGACCGAAGCGCAGATGACCGGCGTCGTGCACGAGTACTCGACAGTCGATGGCGTGCGCGAAGACGTCGTCGACATCCTGCTCAATCTGAAGGGCATCGTCTTCAAGCTGCACAACCGGGACGAAGTCACGCTGACGCTGCGCAAGGAAGGCGAGGGCGTTGTCACGGCCGGCGACATCGAGTTGCCGCACGACGTCGAGATCGTGAACCCTGACCACATCGTCGCGCACCTTTCCGGGGGCGGCCACCTTGAAATGCAGCTCAAGGTCGAGAAGGGCCGCGGTTATGTTCCGGGCAACGTCCGTGCATTCCGCGACGATCACAGCAAGACGATCGGCCGCATCGTGATGGACGCGTCGTTCTCGCCGGTCAAGCGGGTGTCGTACGCGGTCGAGGCGGCGCGCGTGGAGCAGCGCACGGATCTTGACAAGCTCGTGATGACGATCGAGACCAACGGCGCGATCACGCCGGAAGAAGCGGTGCGCCAGTCGGCCCGCATCCTGATGGACCAGTTGCAGGTCTTTGGCGCTCTGGAGGGCATGGCGGAGACATCGGCCGCTGCCGCGTCGCGTTCGCCGCAGGTTGACCCGATCCTGCTGCGGCCGGTCGACGACCTCGAGCTTACCGTGCGTTCGGCCAATTGCCTGAAGGCAGAGAACATCTACTACATCGGCGACCTGATCCAGCGGACCGAGAACGAGTTGCTGAAGACGCCAAACCTGGGCCGCAAGTCGCTCAACGAGATCAAGGAAGTGCTCGCTGCGCGCGGCCTGACGCTTGGCATGAAGCTGGAAAACTGGCCGCCTGCTGGCCTGGACAAGTAACGAGGCGCGCGCAGCCAAGCGCAGGACCGGCCGCGCAGAGCCTTGGATACGAGAGGGAGGAGCGGAGACACATCCCGCGCCGGAAGACCAACCGACCCGCCCACGAGGGATCGAAGAGTCGGATTCACAAACGCCCGCCCTGCGGGCCGTTAAAGACTGAAAGGAAGAACCATGCGTCACGGACACGGATTGCGGAAGTTGAACCGCACCAGCAGCCATCGCCTGGCGATGCTGCGCAACATGACGAACTCGCTGCTTCGTCACGAAGCCATCAAGACGACTTTGCCGAAAGCCAAGGAACTGCGGCGCGTGGTCGAGCCGCTGATCACGCTCGGGCGTGAGCCCACCGTCGCGAACAAGCGCCTCGCGTTCAATCGCCTGCGCGATCGCGAAATGGTCGTGAAGCTGTTCAGCGAAATCGGCCCACGCTACAAGACCCGCAATGGCGGCTACACGCGCATCCTGAAGATGGGCTTTCGGGTCGGAGACAACGCGCCGATGGCGTTCATGGAGCTCGTCGATCGTCCGCTTCCAGTTGTGAAGGAAGAGGGTGCCGCCGACGCGAGCTGATCGCCGCATCGGTGATCCCGCGGACCGCATAGCACTGCCCGGCGGGCGGCGCTAACATTCCCCGCTCTGCCCAGGCCTGCCACGCGGCAGGCCTTTTTGCATTCTGGAGCCCATGGACACTGCGGTTGCATCTGCCTCGATCGTCGACGAGGTGCTCACCGTGCGCGAATTGCGCAAGGTCTACGGCGAGGCACCCGTCGTCGACGGACTTTCGTTCTCCATCCGGCGTGGGGAGTGCTATGCGCTGCTCGGGCCCAATGGTGCCGGCAAGACCACAACGTTGCGTTGCTGCCTCGGGCTGACGCAACCCGACAGCGGCACGATCCGGCTGGTCGGGGAGCCGGTCCCGCGCGAGGCGCGGCGGGCGCGGATCCGCGTGGGCGTGGTTCCGCAGATGGACAACCTCGACCCCGATTTCACGGTCGCCGAGAACCTGATCGTCTACGGTCGCTACTACGGGCTCGCGGACCGCGAAGTCGCGCAGCGGCTGCCATCCTTGCTCGACTTCGCCAGCCTGAGCCACAAGCGGGACGCCCGGATCGGAGAACTCTCGGGTGGCATGAAGCGCCGGCTGACGCTGGCGCGGGCGTTGGTCAACGACCCCGACCTCGTGTTCATGGACGAGCCGACGACCGGCCTCGACCCGCAGGCACGGCATGTGATCTGGGACCGCCTGAAGCAGTTGTTGTCGCGCGGCAAAACGATCGTCCTGACGACGCACTTCATGGACGAGGCCGAGCGCCTGGCGGACCGGCTGGCCGTGATCGACCACGGCCGGATGATCGCCGAGGGTGCGCCACGCGCGTTGATTGCCGAGCACATCGAACCGCAGGTGCTCGAGGTCTACGGCGACGGCGCAATGCAGTGGGCCAAGGCGATCGGGCGAGACCTGGCGGCGCGGATCGAGATCACCGGCGAGACCGTGTTCTGCTATGCGCGCGATCCGACGATGGCCCTGCATTCGCTCGAGTCGCGTCCCGGAGTGCGATACCTGCATCGTCCCGCCAACCTGGAAGACCTGTTCCTCAAGCTCACCGGTCGCGAGATGAGGGCCGAATCGTGAGTGCCGCGCTGCCAACCGTAGCGGAAGTTGATTCGCCCTGGGCGCTGCCTCGCGTTTCGCTGCGGTTCATCCCGGTCTGGCGGCGCAACTTTCTCGTCTGGCGCAAACTCTTCGTCGAGCGTTTGCTGACTAACGTCGTCGAGCCGCTGCTTACCATCGTTGCCTTCGGCTACGGGCTCGGCAGTCTGCTGCCCCAGATCGAGGGGGTGACCTACCTTCAGTTCCTTGCCACGGGTTCGATCGCGATGAGCGTGATGTATTCGGCCAAGTTCGAGGCGCTGTGGGGCGCGTTCTCGCGTATGCATGTGCAGAAGACGTGGGACGCCATCCTGCACACGCCGCTATCCGTGGATGATCTGCTGCTCGGCGAACTCGTCTGGGCCGCCAGCAAGGCGACCTTCACGGCTTTGTGCATCCTCCTGATGATCTGGGCGCTCGACATCTCGCGCGAACCGCTTTCACTGCTGGTACTGCCGGTGGCGATGTTCATCGCGCTTGTCTTCGCGGCGATGGCGTTGATCGTCAACGCCGTCGCACGCAGCTACGATCTGCTGTCCAACTATTTCACGGTCGTCGTCATGCCGCTGGTGTTTCTGTCCGGCGTGTATTTCCCGCTCTCCCAGTTGCCGGAATGGTTGCGCGTGATCACTCAGTGGCTGCCGATGACCGCGGCCGTGGACCTCGTGCGGCCACTGGCACTGGGTCGCTGGCCCGCGAACGGCGTGCGCGACGTCGTGCTGCTTGCGGCGTGGGGTACGGCTTGCTACTTCATCGCGCTCGTCCTGACGCGGAGGCGACTGCTCAAGTGATCGACAACGTGCTGATCGTCCTGACCAACTGCCCGGACGAGGATGTCGCTGACCGCCTTGCGCGCACCCTGGTCGAGCAGAAGCTGGCAGCCTGCGTGAACCGCCTGCCGGCGGTGAACTCGGTGTACCGCTGGCAAGGCTCGGTCGAACGCGCGGTGGAAGTGCCGCTGCTGATCAAGTCGACCCGGGAACGGCTGCCGGAAATCCAGGAGGCGATCCGGGCGCTTCATCCGTACGAGGTTCCGGAGATCGTCGCGATCCCGGTCGTCGCCGGGCTACCCGCGTATCTGCGCTGGGTGGTCGACGAGACGCAACCGCCGCTGCTGGCATGACTTCGGCCCGGAAGCGGTGATCGTGCGGGCACGTTGCTTGATGAAGACGCACCGCTAACATCGGTGTATGGCACTCGACGTCGTCATGGACGCGACCGTTCGACTCGACAAATGGCTCTGGGCCGCGCGATTCTTCAAGACGCGTTCAATGGCGGCCACTGCGGTGGAGCGTGGTCAGGTACGCGTCGCCGGCGAGCGCGTCAAGCCGGCACGTACATTGCGCGTGGGCGATCGGTTGAGCGTCCAGCGCGGTGACGAAGCGTTCGAAGTCTTCGTCAGTGGACTGTCCACAGTGCGCGGCCCCGCTTCAATAGCCCGGCTGCTATACGCCGAGGCAGCCGAGAGCATCGCGCGGCGTACTCAGGCGAAGGAGGCGGCGCGGCTTATGAAGGAGCCCGCGGCTGCGATCCGGGGTCGTCCGTCCAAGCGTGACGCGCGCGCGCTGCGCCGGCTCGCCGACATACAGGAGTAGGACAGCGAATGAAGATCAGGTTCCTGCCGGCACTGACCGTTGCCGCCGTCGGCACGGCAACAGCCGCTGACATCCCGCCGAGTGTGCCGATGTCGGGCTTCGCCCGCTACGAATTCAACAAGTGGCTGTTCAGGCCCTGTGTCGGCAGCGGCAAGCAAGCGGCGTTGACGCCGCAGGGGCAGCCGATCATCGACGCGACGGAGGGCGGACTGCTCTTCAAGGCGATCCAGCAGCGTTGGCAGCAATCGGCCGATCCACAGCGCGGGATCTACCTCGAGTTTGCGGGCTACAGCGAAAACGGGCGCGTGACCGCCACCCGCCTGCAACGATCGCTAGGCTGGGTCGGAACCTGCGCGGAGCGGCCGACCAACATCCCGGCCGATGCCCGGTTGTGGGCGGCGGGCAACGAGCCGTCATGGAGCTTCGTGCTCGACAGCAAGGGCGCGAGCCTGCGCTGGCTCGACGGGGCTTTGTCGCTGCCAGTGCGGCCTCTGCTGGAGGCCGGTGGGACCGTGGCGTATGCAGCGGACTCCAGCGCGGGGCCGCTGCGCATCGAGTTTTCGCGCGGCTTGTGCAGCGACACGATGTCGGAAGCCGCGTTCGGCTACCGCGTCGTCGTCGCTGCCAAAGGCGCGCTTTACACCGGCTGCGGTCTGGTGCGCTGAGGCGCCTCAGTCCCGCCGGCGTAGGGGCTTCGGCGGTCGGGGCCGGCTCAATATGCGGCGCGCCCAGAAGTAAAGCAGCATCACCAGCGCGATCGCTCCGAATCTGGCGGTCACGATCCAGAAGCCGTGCGGGTGGTGCGCCAGCGGGATCCGGTCGAAGTTCATTCCCCACAGGCCGGCCAGCAAGGTCAGGGGGGCGAAGATGGCGGCAATCGCCGTTATCTTGCGGACGATTTCGTTCGTCTGGTGTGTATTGGCGGAGAAGTGCAGCTGTACCGCCGATTCGGCCGACGCCTCGAGACGCCGCGCGTGGTGCAGCACGCGCTGGATGTGTTCCAGCACGTCATTTAACCGCACCAGATAGGCGTCATTGAGGTTGGCGTCGTCGGTCTCATCCAGGTAGGCGTCGCGCAGTTCGGTCAGCGCGTCGTACTGCCCTTCGCACAGGTTCTCCAGCTTGCGCAGTTCGATGCGGGCCTCGAGCAGGGCCGACCAGTTGCTAAATGGGCGCCGCGGATCGAGCAGGTCCCGTTGCCAGCGGTCGAGCCGGTCCGACAGCGGCTCACGCAGCTCCAGATAGCGATCGACCATGCCATTGAGCATGCGCAGCATCAGTTCGCCGGGCGACTTGGGCAGTCGGGATCGATCGAACGGCGACCCTTCGGTTCGCACTTTCGGATCCAGCAGGCGCTGGCGCACCTGATCGATCGTCCTACTCGATCCCTGCCGCACGGTGACTAGCAGGCGTTCCAGCAGAAAGAACGTGATCGGGCGTGTCACGATCTCCTGCAGCATGCGGCGCTCGTTGGCTGGCCCGGCTTTTTCCTCCAGAGGCGTCGCTTCGGCCATGGCGAGCTTGCGGAAGACCAGCATGTCGTACTCGTTCGTGCCGTCGAAGTACGAGGGGTGCTGCAGATTGGCGGCGTCCTGCAGATGGAGGTCGAACAAGCGCACGCCGGCAATGCGCTGGATCGCCGCGCGCGTCGCCTCCGGATCGGCGATCACTTCGTCATGCAGGACGTCAAGCCAAAGGAAGCCCTCGACCGGCAGGCTGCCCGGCTCGCCGGGGAGTTCCTGCGCGCGGTGCAGGCCGACTTCAACCCATTTCACAGTAACGGCCTATCGCTGCTCTTTCAGCCAGCGCGCGACTGTCAGCGCGAAGTAGGTCAGCACGCCGTCGGCGCCAGCCCGCTTGAATGCGAGCAAGGCTTCGAGCACGACCTTGCGCTCGTCGAGCCAGCCGTTGGCGGCGGCTGCCTTCAGCATGGAGTATTCGCCGCTCACCTGGTAGGCGAACGTCGGCGCATGGAACTCGTCCTTCACTCGCCGCACGATGTCGAGGTACGGCATGCCGGGCTTGACCATCACCATGTCGGCACCCTCTGCGAGGTCGAGGCCCACCTCCCACAGCGCTTCATCCGTGTTCGCAGGGTCCATCTGGTAGACCATCTTGTTCGATTTGCCGAGATTGGACGCTGAGCCGACCGCATCCCGGAACGGGCCGTAGAACGCGCTGGCGTACTTGGCCGAATAGGCCATGATCCGTGTGTGAATGTGGCCGGCGCCTTCGAGTGCGCGCCGAATGGCGCCGATCCGGCCATCCATCATGTCGCTGGGGGCAACGATGTCCACGCCGGCGGCGGCCTGAACCAGCGCTTGCTGCACCAGTACCTCGAGCGTTTCGTCGTTCAGCACGTAGCCATCGTCGTCGATGAGCCCGTCCTGCCCGTGGGATGTGAATGGGTCGAGCGCGACGTCGGTCAAGAGGCCGAGCTGAGGAAAGCGCTGCTTCAGCGTACGCACGGTGCGCGGCACCAGCCCTTCCGGGTTCTTGGCTTCCCGCCCGTCAGCGGACTTGAGATTGCCTTCGATCACCGGGAAGAGCGCCATGACCGGGATGCCGAGCCGTACGCACTCGTCCGCCACGGGCAGCAGTTCATCGATCGACAGGCGCTCGACGCCGGGCATCGAGGCCACTGCCTCGCGCCGCCGCTGACCGTCGAGGATGAAGACGGGATAGATCAAGTCATCAACGCTGACCGTGTTCTCGCGCATCAGGCGGCGGGAGAAATCGTCGCGTCGCATGCGCCGCATGCGCACGGATGGAAATTGACCAAGGATCTGCATGAGGGAAAATCCCAGTTCGGAGTCTTGAACCTGCTTCGCTATCGTCGGTCCTAGATGACAGACGCTTTGTCGTCTCCCGCGTTACCTCCCTGAGCGGGTGCCTTCTTAAAACAAGGCAACTTTGGGCCCCGGGCGCAAGCTCAGGGCCTTTCTTTTTGCCCGCGCATGATACGGCGGGGGCTGGCTCACGCGAGCATCCAGCGCGTCAGTGTCTCGGCCAGCACTTCGATGCCTTCGCGCTTGAGCCCGGAGAACAGTTGGGCACTCGCGCGCGGTCCGATCGCCTCTGCTCGACGCTGCGCCAGCGCCAGCGCTGCGCGTTTTTCCATGGTTCCCAGCTGGTCCGACTTGTTCAGCAGAAAGTGCATCAGGCAGCCGCGGCGGTCGGTGAACTGCAGCAGCGCATCATCGCCGGCCATGAACGGCCGGCGCGCGTCCATGACGAGCACGATGCCGATCAGTGACTGGCGTTCACCCACGTAGCCCCCGACCAGTTGATCCCAGGTGGCACGCTGGGACGCATCGGCGCGTGCGTAGCCGTAGCCGGGCAGGTCGACCAGATAGCCGCGTTCGACGCGCTGGCCGAGTTCGTTCTTCTCGCTCAGCGCGAAGAAGTTGAGCAACTGCGTGCGTCCGGGGGTCTTGCTGGCGAACGCGAGCCGCTTCTGCTGGGTCAGCACATTGATGACCGTCGACTTGCCGGCGTTCGACCGCCCTGCAAATGCGATCTCCGGCAGCCCTGGAGGGGCCAGCCCCGCCAGTTCGGCGACCGAGGTGACAAAGCGCGCGGAATGAAACAACTGCACGGAAACTGCCGACGGGAGTGACGGTGGACTTCGGTAGAATACGCGGCTTTGCGAAGCCGCCCGCGATTCCGTGCAGATACGGAATGGCAGTGCAGTCTCCCTGTGAGCTGGCACCGGACTACGGCGGGCTCAACGATCGAAGGCAAGCGATGAGAAAGTCGATGTGGCGTCGTTCCCTGCCTGTACTGGCGGCACTGACCACCCTGTGCGCTTCGGCGCTGGCGCAGGAGAAGCCGGCCGCGAAGCCGGATGCTGCCAAGGGCCAGCAGATCGCCTCGCAGGTATGCGCGGCCTGCCACGCGACCGACGGCAACTCGACGATCGGGTCCAATCCCATCCTGGCGCAGCAGCACGCTCACTATCTGGTCAAGCAGCTCCTGGACTACACGGTGCGTCCTGGCGAGAAGGTCCCGGCCCGCGAGAATTCGATCATGAACGGCATGGCCGCCACGCTGTCGGAGCAGGACCGGCGGGATGTCGCGGCGTGGTATTCAAACCAGTCGGCCAAGCCCGGCGTGGCGCGCAACAAGGACACCCTGGAACTCGGCCAGCGCATCTGGCGGGCCGGGATCCCGGACAAAGCGCTGCCGGCCTGCAGTGGTTGCCATAGCCCGACCGGAGTGGGCATCCCGATCCAGTATCCGCGCCTGGCCGGGCAGCACTCGGAGTACACCGTCGCCACGCTGCAGGCGTTCCGCGACGGCGTCCGCCGCAACAACGTTCCGATGCAGCAGATTGCCGCCCGCCTGACGGACAACGAGATGCGTGCCGTCGCGGACTACCTCCAGGGACTGCGCAAGTAGCGGTGGGTCTGGGCCGCGGCGCCATGCACGGCCCGCTAAGCTTTGCCGAAGACCTCGTTCAGCTGCTGCGTCACGCGCACGAACGTCGTCCGCTTTGACAGTTCCTTGAGTCGGCGCGCGCCGACATAGGTGCAGGCCGAGCGCACTCCGCCGAGTATTTCCTGCGCCGTGTTGGCGACCGGGCCGCGGTAGGGCACCAGGACCTCTTTGCCTTCGGCGGCACGGTACTCGGCGACGCCACCGGCGTAGCGGTCCATCGCGGCCTTGCTGCTCATGCCATAGAAACGCTGGTAGGTCGCGCCGTCGCGCTCGACGCGCTCGCCGCCCGATTCGTCATGTCCGGCGAACATGCCTCCGAGCATGACGAAATCCGCACCGCCACCGAATGCCTTGGCCACGTCGCCGGGCGTACTGCAGCCACCGTCGGCACAGATGAGGCCGGACAATCCGTGCGCGGCGTCCGCGCACTCGATGACCGCTGAAAGCTGGGGGTATCCGACGCCGGTCATCTTGCGTGTCGTGCAGACCGATCCCGGACCGATGCCGACCTTGACGATGTCGGCGCCCGAAAGGATCAGCTCCTCGGTCATTTCGCCGGTGACGACATTACCGGCCATGATGACCAGCCGAGGGTAGGCGGAGCGGATGCGGGTCACGAAGGTGCCGAAGTTCTCGTGATAACCGTTGGCAACGTCAATGCACACGTACCCGACAGCGTCGCCCGCCGCATCGACGACGCGCTTGAACTTCTCCTCGTCGGCCTTCGAGATGCCCATCGAGTAGAACGCGGCGGACTTGCGCTCGAGCGAGCGGAAGAAGCGTATGCACTCATCGACGCTGTAGTGCTTGTGCAGGGCTGTCGACAGCCGGAACGCATCCAGCGCGCGCGCCATCTCGAACGTTCCCGTGGTGTCCATGTTCGATGCGATGATCGGGATGCCGTGGTACTTGACGCCGGCATGGCGAAAGACGTACTCGCGGGTGATGTCGACGTCCGAGCGCGAAGTCAGCGTCGAACGCTTCGGGCGGATCAGGACATCCTTGAAGTCCAGCTTGACCTCATGTTCGATATGCATCGGCAATCCCGGGTAACGCGGACAGGGTCCGTCGCCTCGAGTCTAGCGGCCGAAACTCCGGCGACGCGCGACGGTCTGATCCATGCCAGTAAGACATCCGGTCTGAATTCGACGGACAGAATGAGACGATTCCGCCCCGCCATGCTGATCCGCACAGACAACGACATCAAGCCCACGGAAATCACACCCGAAGCCGTCTTCCGGGCGCGGCGCAACGCTGCTGCAAGCCACGGCCGGCGCGCTGGTGGCTTCGGCCCTCCCGCGGGCGCGGGCGCGGGCGCCGGCCCAGGCCAGCCCGCCGGCGCCATTGCCGGGACGTCCGAGCCCGCTTTCGGTGATGGAGAAGCCGACGGCGGCAACACTCGTCACGGCCTATTGCAACTTTTACGAGTTCGGGACCGAAAAGGAAGATCCGGCGCGGCTGGCGCCGCAACGACTGAAGACTCGCCCATGGACCGTCCGCATCGAGGGCGAGGTGAAGAAGCCGCAAACACTGGACATCGAGGCGCTGCTGAAGCTGGCCCCGATGGAGGACCGCGTCTATCGGCTGCGCTGTGTCGAAGCGTGGTCCGCCGTCGTGCCATGGGTCGGGTATCCGCTGTCGGAACTCATCCGCCGCGTCGAACCCACGAGCAACGCGAAGTACGTCGAATTCACGACGCTGGCCGATCCCAAACAGATGCCTGGCCTGAGCTATCCCGTCATCGACTGGCCGTACACCGAAGGCTTGCGGCTCGACGAGGCGATGCACCCCCTGACGCTGCTCACGTTCGGTATGTACGGTCAGACCCTGCCCGCGCAAAACGGCGCTCCGCTGCGCCTCGTTGTGCCGTGGAAGTATGGTTTCAAGAGTGCGAAATCGATCGTGCGCATCCGGTTCACCGAGAATCAGCCCGCTACGGCCTGGCAGAAGTCGAACCCCGGGTGAGTACGGCTTCTACTCCAACGTGAACCCCGCGCGCGATCACCCGCGCTGGAGCCAGAAGAGCGAGCGGCGCCTTGGCGAAGAGATCTTCAGCCGGCGGCGGCCGACGCTGATGTTCAACGGCTATGTGGAACAGGTCGCGTCGCTGTACGCGGGCATGGACCTGATGAAGTTCTATTGATGAGCAGCGCGTCGACGGCAGTAGGGCGGATACCGCCCAACCTTTCGCCGCGCGTCATGCTGGCGGTGCGCGGCGGCGTGTTTCTGCTGGCGCTCGTTCCGCTGGCGCATCTGCTGTTGCGCGGATTCAACGGGACGCTCGGTGCCAATCCGGTTGAGGCCATCCTGCGATCACTGGGCACGTGGACGCTGGTGCTGCTGCTAGTCACCTTGTCCATTACACCGCTGCGCAGGCTGACTGGGTGGAACTGGCTGCCGCGGCTGCGTCGTATGCTGGGACTCTTCGCCTTCATCGTACGCCGTGCTGCACGTGACGGCCTTTGTCTGGCTCGATCACTGGTTCGAGTGGGCCGATATCGTCGCCGACGTTGCCAAGCGGCCCTATCTCACGTTCGGCTTCGTCGCCTTCGTCCTGATGATCCCGCTCGCGGCCACGTCGACGAACGCCATGATGCGGCGAATGGGGGGCCGCAACTGGCAGCGCCTGCATCGACTGGTTTATGCGATCGGCGTCCTTGGCGTGCTCCACTACTGGTTTCACAAGCTGGCGAAGAACGATCTTGCGGAGCCGATGATCTACGCGGTGGTACTGGGGGTGCTGTTCGGCGTTCGGCTGTGGCACTGGCTGGCCGGCCGCCGTCAGGCGGCGCCGGTGGTCGCGGAGGCGCGCCAGAGTTGAACGTTGCCGCACAAGTGCGCGAGGTAAGCCCGGTGGCGCTACGGCAGCGTGGACTCGCCGGCGATGAGATCCTCGATGCGTTCGCGCTGCCTCACGCAATAGGCCCGCGGGCCGTCGACCATGACTTCGGCCGCGCGCGGACGCGTGTTGTAGTTCGAACCCATCGTCATGCCGTAGGCGCCGGCACTCGTCACGGCCAGCAGGTCGCCGGGCGCGAGCGCCAGCGCGCGATCCCGTCGCAAGCCAGTCGCCCGATTCGCAGACGGGTCCGACGATGTCGTAGGTCTCCACGGAGGCGCGACCGGTCCGGACAGGCACCACGCCCATCCAGGCGTCATAGAGCGTCGGCCGCAACAGGTCGTTCATCGCGGCGTCGACAATCGCAAAGTGCTTCGCCTCGCCATGCTTGAGATACTCGACGCGGGTTATCAGCACGCCGGCGTTACCGACGATCGATCGTCCGGGCTCGAACATCACGCGCCTGCGACCAAGGCCGCGCGCGTCGAGTCGTTCGAGCAGTGCCTGCACCAGCTCGGAGCTGGGTGGAGGTTCCTCCGACTGGTAGCGAATCCCCAGGCCACCGCCGAAGTCGATGTGCTCCAGCACGATGCCTTCCCGTTCGAGCGCTTCGACGAGATCGAGGATGCGCTCAGCCGCGTCGAGGTACGGTGCGATCTCGACGATCTGCGATCCGATGTGACAGTCGATCCCGACCACTTCGAGCCCGGGCCGTCGTGCGGCGTCCCGGTACACGTCCAGCGTCTGTTCGAAGCTCACGCCGAACTTGTTTTCCTTGAGTCCGGTGGAAATGTAGGGATGGGTGCGGGCGTCGACGTCCGGATTGACGCGGATTGAAACGCGGGCACGCTTGCCCATGCGCTGCGCCACCGTGTCGATGCGTTCCAGTTCGGCGACAGACTCGACGTTGAAGCACAGGATATCTGCCGCCAACGCCCGTTCGATCTCGCGCTCGCTCTTGCCGACGCCCGAGAACACGACTTTCGACGCGCTTGCACCGGCCGCCAGCACGCGTTCGAGTTCTCCGCCGGAGACGATGTCGAACCCGGCGCCGAGCCGCGCCAGCACATCGAGCACGGCCAGGTTGGAATTCGCCTTCATCGCATAGCAGACGAGTGCGGCGCGACCGTCCAGCGCGTTCGCATAGGCGTGGTAGGCGGTCGTAATGGCCGCGCGCGAATAGACGTAAAGCGGCGTCCCGAAACGGGCTGCAAGCCCGGCGAGGGCGACGTCCTCGCAGTGCAGCTCGCCGTTGCGGTAATCGAAGCCGACGCCCATGGGCAACGCCGGCGTCATTTGCTTTCGTTCGTGGCGGGAACGTCGGGGAAGGGGCGGGTGGCCGGCCGCTCCGCGGGGCGCTCGGCGGGGCTTCGACTGGCTCGCAGCGGGTGCAGGCGGCAGGGTGAGCGGACCCTTTTGTCCACAGCCTGCGAGCGCTGCAAGCGCGGCGAACACTAGAATGCGCGGCATGGCTGTCGACATGGTCGAATTGACTCTAGCATGACCGAAACCGAGTTCCTCGAGCGCGCCGAGGCCGTGCTGCGCAGTCTCGAAAGCGCCATCGATGCCGTGGATAGCGACATCGAAGTCACGCGTGCCGGCAACGTCATGACGCTCGAGTTGCCCGATGGCTCGAAGGTCGTCGTCAACAGCCAGGCGCCGATGCAGCAGATGTGGATGGCCGCCCGCACTGGAGCGCACCATTACGCGTGGGACGGCAGCGCCTGGCGCGACACCCGCGACGGCGCCGAACTCTTCGCCGCGTTGTCGCGCGTGCTGTCGGCGCTGGGCGGCGCGCCGATCGTGCTGACCTCCAGGCCCGCGCACTAGAAGATCTGTTCGCGGACGGTTTCGCGCTTGGTTTGCTCTTCCGGCGGCAGGCCGTCCTCCAGGCCAACGCTCGCCACGCCCTGACCGGGCTGGTGCTCGACGTAGTAGTACTCGCCCGCGAGCTGGACGATGCCGGCGGGGGCCTCGCGACGCGCCTCGGGCACTCCGCTGAGCGCCTTGGCCATGTAGTTGATCCAGATCGGCAGCGCGAGCCCTCCTCCGGTCTCGCGCTCCCCCAGCGGGCGCGGCTGGTCGAATCCGAGCCATGCGATGGCGACGAGGTCGCCGCCATAGCCGGCGAACCAGGCGTCGTGCGAATCGTTGGTGGTCCCGGTCTTGCCACCGATGTCGGTGCGCTTGAGTTGCGCCGAGGCGCGCGCCGCCGTTCCTGTGCGCGCAACCTCTTTCAGCAGACTGTCCATCACGAAGGCATTGCGCTCGTCCAGCACCCGTGGCGCCGTTTCGCCGGCAACGACCGGCTTGGCTTCCATCAACGTCTTGCCGTTGGCATCGGTCACCTTGCTGATGAGATGCAGGTTCAATCCGTAGCCGCCGTTGGCGAATATGGAGTAGCCGTTGAGCATCAGCCACGGCGTCACCGAGCCGGCACCCAGTGCCATCGTCAGGAACGCCGGATGCTTGTCAGCCTCGAATCCGAAGCGGGTCGCCCAGTCCTGTGCATAGCGTGGCCCGATCGCCTGCAACACGCGGATCGAGACGAGGTTCTTCGACTTTGCGAGACCCTGCCGCAGCCGCATCGGGCCCTCGAACTTGCCGTCGTAGTTCTTGGGCTCCCAGACCTGCCCGCCCGTCAGCTGCGGATCGATCGACAATGGCGCGTCGTTGACCAGCGTGCTCGGCGTAAAGCCTTTCTCGAGTGCGGCCGAGTAGATAAAGGGTTTGAAGCTCGACCCTGGCTGCCGCCAGGCCTGCGTGACATGGTTGAACTTGTTCAGGTTGAAGTCGAACCCTCCGACGAGGGCGCGAATGGCGCCGTCGCGCGAACTGGCCGCGACGAAGGCGGCCTCGACCTGTGGCAGTTGCGTGATCTCCCACCCGGTCTTCTCGTTGCGCGCGATCCGCACCACGGCGCCCGGCACGATCTTGCGGCCAGGCTGGGCCTTGGGCGACAGCGACGGTGCGACGAACTTCAGTCCGTCTGCCTTTATTTCGACCGCTTGTCCCCCTTGCGTCGCGACGCGCACGAGCGTCGGTGACGCTTCCAGCACCACGGCGGGAATGAGGTTTGGGCTCTCGAGCGCCTCGACGATCGCATCCTCGATTCGCTGGTCGCGCGACGCAGGCTCGGTCGTCAGGTCGATGAACGCCTCCGGACCGCGGTAGCCGTACTTACGGTCGTATTCGAGGACCTGCCGGCGCAAGGCGGCATAAGCGACTTCCTGGTCCGCCTGACGGATCGTCGTGGTGACGTTGAGGCCGCGGGTATACGTCTCTTCGCGGAAGACCTCGTACACGAGCTGTCGCGCGAGTTCGGCCGCGAACTCGGCATGGATCCGGCTGCGGGGCGTCTCGTTTGCGGCGACGCTGCTGGCACGCGGCTTCAATTCCTGCACCAGCGCCGCGTCATAGGTCGGCCGATCGATGTAGCCGAGGTCGAGCATGCGCGTCAGCACGTACTGCTGGCGGTTCTTGGCGCGCTTCGGGTTGACGAAGGGGTTGTAGGTGCTCGGCGCGACGGGCAGCCCGGCCAGTGTGGCCATTTCGGCGACGGTCAGGTCCTTGAGTTTCTTGCCGAAGTAGACCTGCGATGCGGCTGCAAATCCGTAGGCGCGCTGGCCGAGGAAGATCTGGTTTGCATAGACCTCGAAGATGCGGTCCTTGCTCAGCGAAGACTCGATCTTGTAGGCCAGCGCAATCTCGTAGAACTTGCGTACGTAGCTGCGTTCCGAGCTCAGGAAGAAGGTGCGTGCCAGCTGCATGGTGATCGTGCTGCCGCCCTGTCCGCGACGGCCCGACACGAAGTTGGACGCCGCCGCGCGTGCGATTCCTGCGTAGTCCACGCCGTGGTGCTCGTAGAAGCGGTCGTCCTCGGCCGCGAGAATCGCCTTCTTCATCAGGTCGGGCATGTCGGCGACGGCGATGAAGTCGCGCCGCTCCTCGCCGAACTCGCCGATCAGCAGGCCCTCTGTGGTCCACACCCGCAGCGGGATCTTGGGCCGGTAGTCGGTGAGGGCATCGATCGGCGGCAGATTTGAGTACACGACCGCAAACGCAAACGTGAGCAGCAGCGCGACGGCCGCTCCGGCGGCGCCCAGCAGTCCCGCTGCCCAGAGCAGCGTTTTCGCATACCAGGGCCGCGGCGCGCGGGGCCGAGCGGTCTGGCTATCGGTCTTCTCGTTGTCTGCCGTCACGCGAAAGCGCCACTGGAAGGAACTGGGCGTGCGAGTGACCGCTTATTTGCGCTTCGCCGCACGAAGAGTCGGGAATTATAGGAGCCGTGCATCCGCCGGCCGGGACCGCTGACAAAAGGAGCGATCGGCGAACGTTGGACGCGCCTCGTCACGAGCGGTTCGTTGTTTATCCCTCAAAAGAGGCACGGTTAGGCTGAACGCGGGGCTTGTAGTTGGAATGTTTATGTTGTTAGGATCTCAAGTGCCATCCAATAAAAATGCGGTAAACGCTCGAAAGATAAGGAAAATCCGGCTTTGGCCCGGGCGTTTGGAGGGTCGACGGGTGGGTGCCTGCCTACAGGGGGCGAAGGGCACCTTTTCTGACCGTCTGACAACGAGCTGAGACTGTCGCAGGGGGTTACGCCTTGGCATTCGATCTGCCATTTGCAAGCAAGACGCCGCCGCTGATCGGCCTCGATATTGGCTCGTCCAGCGTCAAGATCGTGGAGCTGTCGGAAGCCGGCAAGGGAATGATGCGGCTGGAGCGCTACGCGATCGAGCCGCTGCCGCGCGGCGCTGTCGTGGACGGCAACGTCGACAAGATCGACGTCGTCGCCGAAGCGGTCAAGCGCGCCTGGCGGCGCGCGGGCGGCAAGATCCGCAATGTCTCGATGGCATTGCCGGCGTCAGCGGTGATTACCAAGCGCATCGCGCTGCCTGGCAACCTGCGCGAGGAAGAACTCGAGATGCAGGTCGAAAGCGAGGCGAACCAGTACATCCCGTTCGCGCTCGACGAGGTCAGCCTCGATTTCCAGGTGCTGGGTCCCATTCCCAATGCGCCCGATGATGTCGAAGTGCTGATTGCCGCTTCGCGCAAGGAAAAGGTCGAGGACCGCATCGCGGTGGCCCAGGCGGCGGGGCTGAAGCCCATCGTCGTCGACGTAGAGTCCTACTCGGCGCGTGCGGCTATCGAGCGCCTGATCGAGCAGCTGCCAAACTCCGGTGAAGGGCTCGTCATCGCCGTCTTCTACATTGGCGCGAATACAACAAGCGTGACCGTCATGCACGACGGCGAGGCGATCTACGAGCGCGAGCAGCCGTTTGGCGGCCAGCAACTCACGGGCGACATCTCGCGTGCTTACGGCATCCCGACCGAGGAAGCCGAGCTCAAGAAGCGCAGTGGCGATCTGCCGGCGGACTATGAAACAACCGTGCTGAAGCCCTTCATCGATACGGCCGCGACGGAAATCACGCGGGCGCTGCAGTTCTTCTTTACTTCGACTCCGTACAGCCGGGTCGACCAGATCATGCTTGCCGGTGGGTCGGCCGTGCTCGCGGGCCTGCCCGACGCCTTGATGGAGCGGTCACAGGTCCCGACGTCCGTAATTTCGCCGTTCAAGGGCATGGAAGTCTCCCCGAACATCCGCGAGAAGCAGTTGCGGCTCGATGCGCCGGCGTTGCTGACACCGTGCGGACTGGCGATGCGGAGGTTTGATAAATGAGTGCAGCGCAGGGCCGTCCCAAGCAAGCTCGCGCCGCAGGGCGAAGCCCGGAGGCTCTTAAATGACGGCTCCGCGCGTCAATCTATTGCCGCATCGCGCCGCCAAGCGCGAGCGGCACAAGAAGCTCTTCTGGGCGCTGACAGGCCTGGCGGCCGTGGCCGGCTTCTTCATGGTGGGCGCGGTGTGGACCGTGCTGCAGGGCTATATCGCGAACCAGGAAGCCCGCAACGAATTCATCCGCGTCGAAAACCGTAAGCTCGACACCCAGATCAAGGAAATCGCGACCCTGCGCCAGGAGATCGATGGCCTGCGCGCCCGGCAGCGCGCAGTGGAAGACCTGCAGGCCGATCGCAACCAGCCGGTCTATCTGCTCGACGAGATCGCCAAGCAGGTGCCGGAAGGCATCTACCTGCGGTCCATCAAGCAGGAGGACCGCAAGGTCAACGTGACGGGCTGGGCGGCATCGAACGAGCGCGTCTCCGAGTTCCTGCGCAACCTGCAGAACAACTCGCGTGTGCTCGAGCGGCCTGAACTCGTGGAAATCAAGGTGGCTGGCCAGGGCCCGGCAGGGATGAATCGTCGTGTCTTCGAGTTCGGCCTCTACTTCACGATGAAGCCGACGCCCGAACGCACTCAGATGCAGCAGGCGCAGGCGCGTCCCGTTGCGGCTGCCCCAGCGAACCCCGCAACAGCGACTGCCGCACCGACTCCAACGGTGGCGACCGCTGCACCGACCCCGTCCGCCGCCTCAGCGGCCCCGAAGAAATAGCGCGCGACGCACGAGGAACTGATGGCAAGTCGAGATCTCCTCAAGCAATTCCAGGGTCTGACCCTGGACAACGTCGGCACATGGCCGCCGGCACCGCGCTTTGCGCTGTGGCTGATCATCATCATCGCGTTCGGCGTCGGTGGCTGGTTTGGTCTGTGGAGCGGCCAGCAGGAGCAACTCCAGCAGCTGCAGGCCGAGGAGCAGAAGCTCAAGGACGAATACAAGAACAAGATGCAGCAGGCAATCAACCTCGATGAACTGCGCAAGCAGCGCGAGCAGGTCAGCCAGTACGTGCTGACGCTCGAGAAGCAACTGCCGAGCAAGTCCGAAATGGACGCGCTGCTGTCGGACATCAACCAGGCGGGCGTGGGGCGCGGACTTGACTTTGAACTTTTCAAGCCAGGCCAGACGAACGTGAAGGAGTACTACGCCGAGTTGCCGATCGCGATCAAGCTGGCCGGCAAGTATCACGATCTGGGCGCGTTCGCGAGCGACATCGCCAATTTGCCGCGCATCGTGACGCTTAACAATTTGAACCTGGCGGCGGGCAAGGGGGGGGCGCTGACGCTCGACGCGACCGCCAAGACCTATCGCTACCTGGATGCCGAAGAAGTGGCGGCCCAGCGCAAGGCGAAGCAGCAGGCCACCAAGGGACCGGGCAAATGACGGCACTCAATAGACCCCTGCGACTGGTGGCGTGTGTCGTGGCTGCGGCCACCCTGGCTGCCTGCGGCGGCGCCGATGAGGGCGAACTGCGCACCTGGATGGACGACACGCGCAAGGCGATGCGCCCCACGACGCAGCCGGTACAAGAGCCCAAGCAGTTCTCGCCGTTTACGTATGAAGCGAAGCCGCTGATCGATCCGTTCGACGCCCAGAAGATGGTGCTGGCAGTCGCGCGGCAGGCACAGGCGCGTGCCAGCACGAGTTCGATCAAGCCGGATCTCGATCGCCGCCGCGAAGCGCTCGAAGGATTCCCGCTGGATCAACTCAAGATGGTGGGCACGCTGCGGCAACAGGGCAACAACGTGGCATTGATCGATGCCTCGGGCCAGACATTCATGGTGAGGTCCGGCAACTATCTGGGCCAGAACTTCGGGCTGGTCACCAAGATTTCGGAAACAGAAGTGGAACTCAAGGAAATCGTCCAGGACGCCGCCGGCGAGTGGGTCGAACGGCCCGCCAAGCTGGAACTGCAGGAGGCCGCCGCGCGGCAAGGGAGCAAGCGATGAGAATGTCGATCGAAGGTCTGGTCAGGGCGCTGTCGAAGTGGGCAGTGGCCGGCTTGGCCGCCTGTGCCGCCGTCGCCGGAGCGCAAACTCCGGCCGCCGACGTCAACAACGCGATCGAGCGGGTCGATGCCACGCAAACTCCCACCGGAGTGGTGCTGACCATCGACATGAAGAACCCGGTGCAGGGTGTGCCGGCCAGTTTTTCGGTGGCCAACCCTGCCCGCGTCGCCCTCGACATCCCGAGCTCGGTCAATGCGGTGGGACGCAATGTCGTCGAGATCAACCAGGGCGACCTGCGCTCCGTCAATATCGTGCAGGCGCAGGGTCGCTCACGCGTCGTGCTGAATCTGAAGCGGCCGCTGACGCATGCAGTCAGCGTCGATGGCAAACGCATCCTGGTCGCACTGGGCGGCGCGACTGACACGACGACGTTCCGCGCGACCAGCGCGGCGGCAGAGACGCCGGCCGCGGCGACGACCGCCACGGCCGAAGCGGCGGCGCCTGCTGCGGCATACACGACCTCGGTCGGCGCGCAGCGCCGAACCCTGCGCGGAGTCGACTTCCGCCGCGGAGCCGAAGGCGAAGGTCGCGTTGTCATCGACCTGTCCGATCCCAACACCAACGTCGACATCCGCCAGCAAGGCAACACGGTCGTCGTCGACTTCCTCAATACGACACTCCCGGATTCGCTCAAGCGGCGGCTCGACGTGTCGGACTTCGCCACGCCGGTCACTAACGTCACCGCCAGCCAGCAGGGCAACAACACCCGCCTGGTGGTCGAGCCGCGCGGGCTCTGGGAGCACAACGCCTACCAGAGCGACACCCGCTTCGTGCTCGAAGTGCGGCCGGTGAAGGAAGACCCGCAGCGGCTGTTCCAGGGCACGCGCCAGGGCTACCAGGGCGAGCGCCTGTCGCTGAACTTCCAGAACGTCGATGTCCGCTCGTTGCTGCAGGTCATCGCGGACTTCACCAACCTCAACATCATCACCAGCGACTCCGTCGGCGGCACCATCACGCTGCGGCTGAAGGATGTCCCGTGGGACCAGGCGCTCGACATCATCCTGCAGTCCAAGGGCCTGGACATGCGCAAGAACGGCAACGTGCTGCTGGTGGCGCCGCGTGACGAGATTGCCACCAAGGAAAAGCTCGAACTCGAATCGCGCAACCAGATCTCCGAACTCGAGCCGCTGCGCTCCGAAGCGTTCGTCGTCAATTACCAGAAGGCCGACGAGGTACGGCGCCTGCTGGTCGACGGTCAGCAGCGCCTGCTGTCGAAGCGCGGCAGCGTCGTGGTGGATCCGCGCACCAACCAGTTGTTCGTGCAGGACACCGTGGCCCGGCTCGAAGAGGTACGTCGCCTGATCCTGCGCATCGATATCCCGGTGCCGCAGGTGCTCATCGAGGCGCGCATCGTCGAGGCCGACGACAAGTTCTCGCGTTCGCTCGGCATGCGCATCGGCGGTACGAGCGGCTATCCGCGCAACGTCGGCGGGGGCGCGTACGGCAGCGCCGGCGGCATGGGCACGACCTCCGCGACCGGACCGGGTGGAACCGTCACCACCACGACCGGCGTCGGCACGGGTGGCGGCGGCATCAACACGCCCAGCCTCACATCGACCGCCAACTTCGTCAATCTGCCAGCGCAGGGCATCGGCGGCTTCAACCCTGGCGGACTTGCGCTGACGCTGGTCAACGCCAGCCTGTCGCAGGTGATTTCGCTGGAGCTGTCCGCCCTCGAACAGGACGGTCGCGGCAAGGTGATCTCGAGCCCGCGCGTGGTGACCGCCGACAAGGTCAAGGCGGTCATCGAGCAGGGTACGGAAATCCCCTACCAGCAGGCCACGTCGAGCGGCGCCACGTCGGTGTCGTTCCGCAAGGCGGTGCTGAAGCTGGAGGTGACGCCGCAGATCACGCCCGAGGGCGCGATCTTCATGGACGTCAAGGTCAACAAGGACACGCGCGGTGCCGAGACGCTGTCTGGCCCGGCGATCGACACCAAGAACGTGCAGACCCAGGTGCTGGTCGAAAACGGTGGCACCGTCGTGCTGGGCGGCATTACGAGCAGACCGACCGGCGGCAGGTCACGAAGGTGCCCTGGCTGGGAGACATTCCCTACGTGGGTTGGCTGTTCAAGAACGAGTCGCGGATCAACGACAAGACCGAGTTGATCATTTTCATCACGCCAAAGATCGTGTCGGAACGGGCGCTCGCCTCGGTGCGGTAGGGTGAACGCATTAGCGAATTGAGGGAACGGAGCGAGTCGTGACCGCTCGGTAGCATGGCCTTCGGGCCTGCGCATGGGTCACTGCGGCATCGTCGGTAGTCGATTGGAGAATGAAGCTATGAAGTGGAACAATCGCCGGATTGCGTAACGTTGCCATCGTCGCCGCGGCTGTGCTTGTGGCTGCTTGCGGAGGCGAGGAGGCGCCGGGAGATTCGAACGCGGGCGGCACGACTCCAACCGCGGCGCCGACGGTGACCATCACCACGACGAACTCGGCCACCGGGCAGCCGAGCAACGCACTGACGCTCTCGTCGCCGCTCAATGCGACGGCGACCGTGCGCGACGCCAAGGGCGCGCCGGTCGCGAATGCCATCGTCCAGTTCACGGCGTCGGCCTCCGGCGGTTCGAGTTCCTCAAGCACGGCATTCGTGACTTTCTCGCCGGCATCGGCCAACGGCATCACCGATGCCAACGGCAACGTGACGGTCGTGTTGTCGGCTGGAAGTGTTTCGTCGAGCGGCGCCGGGACGCTGTCCGCGCAGCGCATCGGTGGGCGAAACCTCCGCTTCTTCCAGCGCGGCGATTCAGGTCGCGCAGGCCAACATCTCGCTGCAGAACCTCGCCCTCAACCCGGCGACGATTGCAGCATTCCAGACGTCGACGATCACCGTTGCCGTGGCCGGCGTGCCGCCACCACGCCGGTCTCGGTCAATTTCTCGTCCGTGTGCGCGAGCGCGAAGAAAGCCACGATCACGCCCACTGCCTTGACCGTCAATGGCACAGCGACGGCGAATTATTCCGATAATGGCTGTGGCCAGGCCGACACGATCATCGTCAGTGCCTCGGGTGCGCCTAGCGTTCAGGGCACACTGACCATCCAGCCGGCCGCGGCGACCAACCTGGTGTTCGTCTCGGCCAATCCGGACGTCATGGGCATACAGGGCAGTGGAGCCAATACGTCATCCGTCGTGACTTTCAAGGTCGTCGACGCGGGTCAGCAACCGGTGGCAAATGTGGCTGTGACGATGGCACTCGACACGGTGGTTGGTGGCGTCGCGCTGGAGAACGGGCAAGCAACGCAAACGAAGACCACGGCGGCCGATGGCACAGTCACGACGCAGGTTGTCGCCGGCACTCAACCGACTCCTGTGCGCGTGCGCGCTTCGACGGCAAGCGGCCTGACGGCAGTATCCAGCAATCTCACCATTCAGAGCGGTCTGCCAACGCAGGCCCGGTTCTCGCTTTCGGTCGAAACTTTCAACATCGAGGGATGGAATATTGACGGCACGAAGACAAAGGTCACGATCCGCGCCGCGGACCGCGTCGGCAATCCTGTGCCGGACAACACGGTGATCAACTTCCGCTCTTCGGGCGCGGCGCTTCAACCGTCCTGCCGTACGACGGGCGGTGCCTGCACGGTGGAGTTCGTCAGCCAGGCCAATCGACCGCTCACTGCACCGGTGGGCCGAATCACGGTTCTCGCAAACGCTTCTGGTCTGGAAAGCTTCCAGGACGCGAACGGCAACAACCGCTATGACATGGGCGAACCGTTCGAGGATCTCGGCGATGCATTCGTCGACAACAACTTCGACCGCACATGGCAGGCTGGCGAGGACTTCATTCCCTATAACGCAGCCGCGACCGCGGCCTGCGCAACCGGATTGGCCTCGACACCGCCGCCAATGAAACCGATGACCTGCGACGGAGTCTGGGGCGGCGCGCAGGTCCGTGCTCAAACTCAGATCATCTTGTCGGGTCGAACGCGCGGGCAACGCTTCCCGGTTCGATCAATCTGTCGCCGACAGGTCCGACTGCGACTGAATGCTCGGGCGGCTTCAAAGCGCTTATGTTCGACGTGAATGACAATCCGATGCCCGCTGGGAACAAGATCGCGACTGAGGCGACCGGGTCACGGCCAAGGTACTCAACGACACGTGCTAAACACGACGGTCCCTGACGACGCACACGGCTCACGGTCTCAGGCACAATTGCACTGGCGATCAGGACGGGATTCACGTCAAGGTGACGACGCCGGGAGGCTGACAGCTTTCGCCCGTGATCGTTAATATGTCGGCAAGAGGCCGAAACCATCCGTCGGCACGAGCCGTTGGTGGGCGTGAAGCGAAGCCTGTAAAGTGGCGCTCGCTCTCGTTTTTTCACTTTGGTGCCTCACTGTTCGATCTTCCTCGTCGGCATGATGGGCGCCGGCAAGTCCACCATCGGCCGCCTGCTCGCTGACGCGATCGGCTTCGAGTCCATCGACGCCGATCGCGAACTCGAAGCGCGCAGCGGGGTTTCGATTCCGACGATATTCGAGATCGAAGGCGAAGCGGCGATTCCGTCGGCGTGAGGCAGCGTTGCTCGACGAACTGAGTCAGCTGCCCGGATCGTGCTGGCGACGGGCGGCGGCGCGGTGCTTGACGCCAGTACGCGACAGCACCTGCGTGAGCGCGGGCTGGTCATTTACCTGCGCGCCACGGCCGACGAGGTGTTTCGTCGAACGCGACGCGACAAATCGCGCCCGCTGCTGCAAACGGAAAACCCGCGCGAGCGCATCGAGCAACTGCTGGCGGAGCGCGAACCGCTCTACGCTGAAACGGCGCACCTGACCTTCCAGTCTGCGGCCTCCAATCCGAAGCGACTGGTGGAACGGCTGGTCGCACATCCGGACGTGCAGGCACTCCTTTCGGCCGGCCGCTGAGCGCGTGCACCTGCGCGTGCCTCGTACAATCGCCCGATGCAACGCGTGTCTGTCGGCCTGGCGGGCCGTTCCTACGACATCCTGATCGGCCCGGACTTGTTGCGGCGGTCGGCGGAGTTCCTCGCGCCATTGGCGCCGACGCGTATCGCGCTGGTCACCAGCGCCACGGTGAACGACCTCTACGCCGAACGGGTGCGCAATGCGCTCTCCGGTCTCGGCCAGCTCATGACGATCGTGCTGCCCGACGGTGAGCCCCACAAGAACTGGACGTCCGTCTCGAAGATTCTCGATGCGCTGGTCGAGGGGGGCGCCGATCGTAGGAGTCTCGTGGTGGCGCTGGGTGGCGGCGTCGTCGGCGACATCGCGGGTTTTGCCGCCTCGATCTTCATGCGCGGGATCCGGTTCGTGCAGATGCCGACGACACTGCTTGCACAGGTCGACTCCTCGGTTGGTGGCAAGACGGGCATCAATCACGAGCGCGGCAAGAACCTGATCGGCGCGTTCCACCAGCCACAAGTCGTAATCAGCGACACCTCGACGCTGAAGACACTCCCCGCGCGGGAACTCTCGGCCGGACTGGCAGAGATCCTCAAGCATGGCTTGCTGGCCGACCGCAAGTACTTCGAGCAGGTGGTGCACGACCTGCCGGCGCTGCGCGCCTGCGCGCCGGATGCCCTCGGCCGAGCCATTGCCGGCTCCTGCGAGATCAAGGCCGGCATCGTCGCGCGCGACGAGCGCGAAACCGGTGAGCGGGCGCTGCTGAATCTCGGGCACACGTTCGGTCATGCGATCGAGGCGATGACGGGCTACACGCGGTGGCTTCACGGCGAGGCCGTCGGCTGCGGCCTGGTGCTGGCGGCTGATCTTTCCGTCCGCGCGGGTCTGCTGGAGCGTGCGGCGATCGAGCCGATCGAAGCGGCCGTCCAGGCCGCCGGGTTGCCGGCGCGCATCGAAGGGCTCTCGCTGGAGCGCGCGATCGAATCGATGCGCGGCGACAAGAAGTCGGAGGCGGGCGCCATCCGCTTCATCCTGCTGGAGCACATCGGGCGCGCCGTACAGCGCACCGTACCCGACGCCACACTGCGCGCAACGCTTGCTGCGGGAGGCTACGCATGAACGTCGGCCAGGCGTTCGGCCTCGCACCCTACGCCGCGGACCCGGCGCGTTCGCAGGGACGACAGCACGCCGAACCGCAGGCGCCCAATCGAACCGACTTTCAGCGTGACCGTGACCGCATCATCCATTGCACCGCGTTCCGTCGCCTCGAGTACAAGACGCAGGTTTTCGTCAATCACGAGGGCGACCTCTTCAGAACGCGATTGACCCACTCTCTCGAGGTGGCGCAGATCGGACGTGCGATCGCGCGCACTCTGCGGCTGAACGAAGATCTCGTCGAGGCGGTATCGCTGGCGCACGATCTCGGTCACACGCCGTTCGGCCACGCCGGACAGGACGCGCTGGCCGAGTGCATGCAGCCTTATGGCGGCTTCGAGCACAACCTGCAGTCGCTGCGCGTCGTCGATGAACTGGAGGAACGCTACGGCGCTTTCAACGGCCTGAACCTGACGTTCGAGTCGCGCGAAGGCATTCTCAAGCACTGCTCGCTCGAAAATGCACGCAAGCTCGGTCAGCTTGGCGAGCGCTTCCTGTTACGGCGCCAGCCCAGCCTTGAAGCGCAAATCGCCAATCTCGCGGACGAGATTGCCTACAACAATCACGACATCGACGATGGGCTGCGCTCGCAGCTGATCTCGCTGGAGCAACTGGAGGCAGTGCCGCTGTTCGCCCGGCATGCCGCCCCCGTCCGCGCACAGTTTCCTGGCATCGCCGAGCGCAGGATGATCCATGAAACCGTGCGCCGAATGATCAACACGCTGATCGTCGACCTCACGGAGGAAAGCTCGCGGCGGATCGTTGCTGCGGCGCCGGCGTCGATCGACGATGTGCGGCGCTCCGGGCCGCTGATCGCGTTTTCGGGGTCGCTGCGCGCCGAGGCTGACGAGCTCAAGCGCTTCCTGCACGACAACCTCTACCGGCACTATCGCGTGATGCGCATGACAACCAAGGCGAAGCGCATCGTGCGCGAGTTGTTCGCCGCGTTCGACGATGAGCCGCGGCTGCTGCCGGTCGACCATCAGGCGCGTGCAGCACAGGACAAGGCGCGCGCCATCGCCGACTACGTGGCGGGAATGACCGATCGCTATGCGATCCGCGAACATCGCCGGCTGTATTCCGTCGGAGACGACTGAGCGCGGCGGATGGCGCGACTGGCGCGACTCTCGATCGGAGGATTCCCGCACCTGGTCATGCAGCGTTCGGGGTCGCGGCCGCTCGTTGTCGATGATGTTGACGCCGGGCGCCTGCTGGCTGCGATGCGCGAGTCCATGAGCGCGGGGCATGTCGCCCTGCATGGCTACGCGCTGATGCCGCACGCCCTTTGGCTGCTTGCGACGCCAGCCGATTCGCGTGCGCTCGGATTGACCCTGCAGGCTGTTGGCCGTCGCTATGTTCGCGCGTACAACGATCGCCACGCGGTGCGCGGTGCGCTGTTCGATGGCCGCTATCGTGCGGCGATTCTCGAACCGGAGTCCGCGTTTCTGGGTGCGCTTCAGTTTGTCGAGACCCAGCCGGTTCGTGCCGGACTGGTGACGGCAGCCGAGGACTATCGCTGGTCCAGCTTTCGCCATCACGCGGGCCTCGCCTCGGAACCGATGCTGCAGGATCACACGCTCTACTGGGCGCTTGGCAATACGCCCTTCGAGCGACAGGTTGCCTATCGTGCTGCCGTGCATGCCGGTCTCGCCCAGGCCGACGTTGCGCGCTTTGACAAGGCGTTGGCCGGTGGCTGGGTGGTCGGGTCCGATGCCTTCGTGCGCTCGATTGAGCCGCAATGCGCGCGACGTCCGCTGCCGGCCCGCGCCGGCCGGCCGCGGCGCCACTCCGCTCCGCTCCTGCGCTGACTCAATGAGCAGCCACGTTCCCGACGCCGGGGCCAGCATCGGGTCGACGGGCGCGCGGGCCTGGCTGCGGCGTGTCGTCCCCGTCCAGCCGCAGGGGTGTCGGTGGGCGAGTGCACCGATGACGCGAGTACCCACTTCAGCGTTCTCGCTGTTCGCGCCTGTGATTGGTCAGTCGCCGCGAACGGACACTCCCGCAAAGTCCAACGAATGAAGTCGCTGGCGTGTGTTATGTCCCCGAATTTTTCGGGGGGAGCGCAGTCCACTTTAATTTGGGGACAGACCCTTATTTAAGTTGTTGTGCGGTGCGGTGGCGTCGCAGTAAAGTCCAATCTCGCGTTGACCTCACTGGGAACCGGCGTTTCTGCCGGGACATGCCATGGACCTGCCGCTGCGACCCGACTCCACCCTTGACCAGGCCGAAGCGCAGGGTCTTTATGCGCGAAGGCTCGAACACGATGCTTGTGGCGTCGGGTTCGTTGCCAACATCAAGGGCCGCGCAAGCCATGCGATCGTGCAGCAGGCTCTGCTGATCCTGCACAACCTCGACCATCGCGGCGCTATCGGGGCCGATCCGCTGTGCGGGGACGGCGCGGGCATCCTCCTTCAGATCCCGGATGCCCTCTATCGCGACGAACTTGCGAAGCAGCAGATAACGTTGCCGCCGCCGGGCGAATACGGCGTCGGCATGATCTTTCTGCCGCGCGAAAGTGCTTCCCGGCTCGCGTGTGAGCAGGAGCTCGAGCGCACCGTGCGCGCGGAAGGGCAGGTCGTGCTGGGCTGGCGCGATGTGCCGGTAGATCGCGACATGCCGATGTCGCCGCTGGTGCGCGAGCGCGAGCCGGTGATCCGGCAGATCTTCATCGGGCGAGGGCCGGACGTCATGGTGCCCGACGCACTGGAGCGCAAGCTCTATGTGATCCGCAAGACCGCAAGTCACAAGATCCAGGCCCTGAAGCTGCAGCATGGCAAGGAGTACTTCGTGCCGTCGATGTCGACGCGCACCGTCGTCTACAAGGGCCTGCTGCTGGCCGACCAGGTGGGCCGCTACTACGCCGACCTGCGCGACCCGCGTGTCGTGTCGGCCATCGCGCTGGTGCACCAGCGCTTCTCGACCAACACCTTTCCGTCGTGGGAACTCGCGCATCCGTACCGCCTGATCGCGCACAACGGCGAGATCAATACGGTCAAGGGCAACTTCAACTGGATCCGCGCGCGCGAAGGCGTCATGTCCTCGCCGGTGCTGCGCGAAGACCTCGGCAAGCTCTTCCCGCTGATCTACGAAGGACAGTCCGACACGGCGTGCTTTGACAACGCGCTCGAGCTGCTGGTCATGAGCGGCTATCCGCTCGCCCACGCCGTGATGATGATGATCCCCGAGGCATGGGAGCAGCACACGCTGATGGACGAGACGCGCCGCGCGTTCTACGAGTATCACGCGGCGATGATGGAGCCGTGGGACGGCCCGGCCGCCATCGCGTTCACCGACGGCGTGCGCATCGGTGCCACGCTCGACCGCAATGGCCTGCGGCCCGCGCGCTACGTCATCACCGACGAGGACATGGTGGTGATGGCGTCCGAAGTCGGCGTGCTGCCGATTCCCGAGAGCCGCATCGTCAAGAAGTGGCGGCTGCAGCCCGGCAAGATGTTCCTGATCGACACCGAACAGGGCCGCATCATCGACGACGCTGAGCTCAAGCAGCAGCTGGCGTCGAGCAAGCCCTACAGGGAATGGATCAAGCGCATCCGCATCAAGCTCGATGACTTGCCGGTGGGCGCCGGCGAAAGGCCCGACTCGGCCGCCCGGCTCGACGTGCCGCTGCTCGACCGCCAGCAGGCGTTCGGCTACACGCAGGAGGATGTCCGGCTGCTGATGGAGCCGATGGCGTTGCAGGGCGAGGAAGCGATCGGCTCGATGGGCAACGACGCCGCGCTGCCGGTGCTGTCGAACAAGACGAAGCCGCTGTACAGCTACTTCAAGCAGCTCTTCGCCCAGGTCACGAACCCGCCGATCGATCCGATCCGCGAGCAACTCGTGATGTCACTGGTGAGCTTCATCGGGCCGAAGCCTAACCTGCTCGACATCAACAACATCAACCCGCAGATGCGTCTCGAGGTGAGCCAGCCGGTGCTCGACTTCAAGGACATGGCGAAGATTCGTTCGATCGAGAACTACTCGTCGAACAAGTTTCGTTCGTTCGAGCTCGACATCTGCTATCCGCTGGCCTGGGGCAAGGCGGGCGTGGAGGCCCGGCTGGCGTCGCTGTGCGCGCAGGCGGTCGACGCGGTCAAGGCCGGCTACAACATTCTCATCGTCACCGATCGCGCGCTCGACGCCGGGTACGTCGCCATTCCCGCACTGCTTGCGACGAGTGCCGTACACCAGCACCTGGTCGCCGTGGGCATGCGCACGTCGACCGGACTGGTGGTCGAGACGGGCTCTGCGCGCGAGGTGCACCACTTTGCGCTGCTGGCCGGCTACGGCGCCGAGGCCGTGCACCCGTACCTCGCGCTCGAGACGCTCGAAAGGCTGCACGGGGCGGATTCCGCCAAGGCCGTCAAGAATTACATCAAGGCGGTCGGCAAGGGCCTGAACAAGGTCATGTCGAAGATGGGTATCTCGACCTACATGTCGTACTGCGGCGCGCAGATCTTCGAGGCGGTGGGGCTGCGTCGCGACCTCGTCGACAAGTACTTCCGCGGCACGGCAAGCAACGTCGGTGGCCTGGGACTGTTCGAAGTGATGGAAGAAGCGGTGCGAACGCATCAGGCGGCGTTCTCGGACGATCCCGTCCTGGCGCGGATGCTGGAGGCCGGCGGCGAGTACCAGTGGCGCGTGCGCGGCGAGGAGCACATGTGGACGCCGGATGCGATCGCCAAGCTGCAGCACTCCACCCGCGCCAACAACTACCAGACCTACAAGGAATACGCGCAGATCATCAACGACCAGAGCCGCCGCCACATGACGCTGCGGGGGCTCTTCGAGTTCCGGCTGGATCCGAAGAAGGCCATCGCGCTCGACGAGGTCGAACCCGCGCGGGAGATCGTCCGGCGGTTCGCGACCGGCGCGATGTCGCTGGGCTCGATATCGACCGAGGCGCACTCGACGTTGGCGATCGCGATGAACCGCATCGGTGGCAAGAGCAACACCGGTGAGGGCGGCGAGGATCCGGCGCGCTATCAGCAGGAATTGCGCGGCATCCCCATCAAGGCGGGCGCAACGCTGGCCGATGTCATCGGCCGCGATCAGGTCGAAGTCGACATTCCGCTGCAGGACGGCGACTCGCTGCGCTCGAAGATCAAGCAAGTCGCCTCGGGCCGCTTCGGTGTCACGACCGAGTATCTCGTCAGCGCGGACCAGATCCAGATCAAGATGGCGCAGGGCGCGAAGCCCGGCGAAGGCGGCCAGCTGCCGGGCCACAAGGTCAGCGAGTACATCGCGAAGCTGCGTTTCTCCGTGCCGGGTGTCGGTCTCATTTCTCCCCCGCCGCATCACGACATCTATTCGATCGAGGACCTCGCACAGCTGATCCACGACCTGAAGAACGCCAACCCGCAGGCGTCGATCAGCGTGAAGCTGGTGTCCGAGGTCGGCGTCGGCACGGTGGCTGCCGGGGTGGCCAAGGCCAAGGCCGACCACGTGACGATTGCCGGACACGACGGCGGCACCGGTGCTTCGCCGGTGTCGTCGATCAAGCATGCCGGCACGCCATGGGAGCTCGGCCTGGCCGAGACACAGCAGACGCTGGTTCTGAACCGCCTGCGCGGGCGCATCGCCGTGCAGGTCGACGGTCAGATGAAGACCGGGCGCGACGTCGTCATCGGTGCGCTGCTCGGCGCCGACGAGTTCGGTTTCGCGACCGCTCCGCTGGTGGTCGAAGGCTGCATCATGATGCGCAAGTGCCACCTGAACACCTGCCCGGTGGGCGTCGCGACTCAAGATCCGGTGCTGCGGGCCAAGTTCAAGGGCCAGCCCGAACACGTCGTCAACTACTTCTTCTTCGTCGCCGCGGAAGTGCGCGAGATCATGGCGCAGCTCGGCATCCGCTCCTTTGACGAGTTGGTCGGCCGCGCCGATCTGCTCGACACGCGGCGCGGCATCGAGCACTGGAAGGCGAGGGGGCTGGACTTCAGCCGCATTTTCTACCGTCCGACCATGCCAGCCGACGTCGCCCGCCGCGTCCTCGAAGCGCAGGACCACGGTCTCGCGAAGGCGCTGGACCACAAGCTGATCGAGCAGAGCAAACCGGCGCTCGAGCGGGGCGAACGCGTCAGCTTCATCACGCCGATCCGCAACATCAACCGTACGGTCGGCACGATGCTGTCGTCGCTGGTAGCGCGCAAGCATGGCCATGGCGGCCTGCCCGACGACACGATCCATATCCAGCTCAATGGCACGGCGGGCCAGAGCTTCGGCGCCTTCCTCGCACATGGCATCACGCTCGACCTCGTCGGCGACGCCAACGACTACACCGGCAAGGGACTGTCCGGTGGACGCGTCATCGTGCGCTGCCCGAACGACTTCCGCGGTGCCGGCACCGAGAACATCATCGTCGGCAACACAGTGCTCTATGGGGCAATCGCCGGCGAAGCCTACTTCAACGGCGTGGCCGGCGAGCGCTTCGCGGTGCGCAACTCCGGCGCCACGGCGGTGGTCGAAGGCACCGGTGATCACGGCTGCGAGTACATGACCAAGGGCACCGTCGTCGTGCTCGGCGCGACGGGGCGCAACTTCGCCGCTGGCATGTCGGGCGGGATCGCCTACGTGTTCGACGAGCATGGCGACTTCGCCGCAAGGTGCAACCAGGCGATGTGCGATCTCGAGTCCGTGCTGCCGTCGGCTGAACAGGAAACCAGGGTCGACGAGGCGATCTGGCACCTGGGCGAGACCGACGAATTCCTGTTGCGAGGTCTGATCGAAAGCCACTTCCGCTATACCGGGAGCCTGCGAGCGCGGATGCTGCTCGACAACTGGGCCGACATGCGTACGCGCTTCGTCAAGGTGTTCCCGCACGAGTACCGGCGGGCACTCAAGCAGATGAATCCGCGGCAGGCTCCTGTCGAACGCATGGCGGCCTAGTGGTGACCTTGCATGCGCGCGCCGCTCCCCCTGTGGCCTGCGACCCTTCGCGGATGGCTGCCAGGGCTGCTGCTCAGCGTTCCGCTGGCGCTCCTGCTTTGGAACCTGCGCACAGCACCGGAAGATCTGCGCACGGCGGTTGCCACGGTGGCCGTTCTGCTCGCGCTGCCCTGGGTCGTGCCGGCGATGGTCCTGGTCGCGACGGTCTCCGTGCCGCTCTACATGTGGCTGCATACGCAGGGACCGGTGCCCGACGTGCTTCAGTGGCTGGGCGGCACGCTGCTGGTCGGCGCGGTGCTCGGCGCGCATGTCAACGCGACACTCGCGTGGCTGTGGCTGCGGCGCGACCCTGCGGTTCCAGAGCCGGGTTTGCGCGACTTCCTCGAGCGATCGCCGTCAGGCATCGCTCGACAACTTAACGACGACAAGAGATAGCGATGGGCAAGGTCACCGGTTTCATGGAATTCCAGCGGCTCGAAGAGGCCGCCGAGGCGCCGCGAGTCGCGCAAGCAGCACTGGCGCGAGTTCGTCGTTCACCTGAGTGACGAGCAGGCTGCGATCCAGGGCGCGCGCTGCATGGACTGCGGTATCCCGTTCTGCAATAACGGTTGCCCGGTCAACAACATCATTCCGGACTTCAATGACCTGGTGTACCGGCAGGACTGGCGCAGCGCGCTCGATGTCCTGCACAGCACGAACAACTTTCCCGAGTTCACCGGGCGAGTCTGTCCGGCGCCGTGTGAGGCGGCCTGCACGCTGAACATCGACGACGCGCCGGTCGGCATCAAGTCGATCGAGCACAAGATCATCGACAAGGGCTGGGAAGAGGGCTGGGTCGTTCCGCAGCTGCCGAAGGCGAAGACCGGCAGGAAGGTCGCCGTGGTCGGCAGCGGGCCGGCGGGCCTCGCGGCCGCGCAGCAACTGGCGCGGGTGGGCCATGACGTGACCGTGTTCGAGAAGAACGATCGTGTGGGCGGCCTGTTGCGTTATGGCATTCCGGACTTCAAGATGGAGAAGTCGCACATCGATCGGCGCGTGGCGCAGATGGAGGCCGAAGGCGTCACGTTCCGCACCGGCATGCTCGTCAGCAAATCGAAGCTCAACGGTGGCGTCACCAACTGGGCTTCGGAGACGGTCGCGCCAGAGCAGCTTTTGAAGGAGTTCGATGCGGTCGTGCTGTCCGGCGGAGCCGAGCAGCCGCGCGACCTGGCCGTGCCCGGGCGCGAACTGAAGGGCGTGCACTTCGCAATGGAGTTCCTGCCGTTGCAGAACAAGGTGGTGGCCGGCGACAAGGTGAAAGAGCAGATCCTTGCCACGGGCAAGCACGTCGTCGTCATCGGCGGCGGCGACACCGGCTCTGACTGTGTCGGGACGTCCAACCGGCATGGCGCCAAGTCCGTCACTCAGTTCGAATTGCTGCCGCAGCCGCCGGCCCGTGAGAACAAGGAGCTCACCTGGCCGTACTGGCCGGTGAAGCTGCGGACTTCCAGCTCGCATGAAGAAGGCGTGGCACGTGACTGGGCCGTGACGACCAAGCGTTTCGAAGGCGATGGCAAGGGCAACGTGCGCGCGCTCGTCGCGGCGCGTGTCGAGTGGCAGAAGGATCCCGTGACCGGTGCGCAGAAGATGGTCGAGGTGCCCGGCTCGGAGTTCGAGCTTCCCGCCGACCTTGTGCTCTTTGCGATGGGATTCGTGGCGCCGGTGGGCTCGGTGCTGGAATCGTTCGGCATCGAGAAGGACGCGCGCGGCAATGCGCGCGCTACCACCGAGGAAACGAAGGGCGGACCGCGCCCCTATGTGACCAACGTGCCCAAGGTGTTTGCGGCCGGCGACATGCGGCGCGGGCAGAGCCTGGTGGTGTGGGCGATCCGGGAAGGCCGTCAGTGCGCCCGTGCCGTTGACGAATACCTCATGGGGACTTCGACGCTTCCCCGGTGAGTCTTCCCGGATCGCCCGGCGCTCGCCTGGCGAGCGCGTGGGTTGGCTGGGCAATGCGCGTTGCCACGCGCGTTGCGTGAAGGCCGTCAGCGTGCGCGGGCTGTCGACGACGTCCTGATGGGGTCTTCCACGCTCCCGCGGTGAAAATCGCGGATCGCCCGGCGCTCGCGTCGCGAACGCGTGGGCGGCATGGGAACGCCCGCTAACGCGAGCGTACGGCGAAGGCCATGTCAGTGCGTGCGCCCGTATGCACTTCGCCTTCCTCGAAGCGACTTCAGCCTCTCCCGGGCGAGCCCCGTGTATTGCCTGTCAGTCACTCCATGTTGACATTGATCTAGGCAAACGCCCGGCGCCCTTCCATTCTGGATTGAGAGAGGTTGGGGGTATTGGTCGTGTCTGCCGTCGAGCTGTGGTGCATCCGGGGTCTGGCGTTAGTGCTTGCACTCGCGGTCGGCGCTTGTGGCGGCGGCAATGGGGCGTCCACGTCAGCGCCGATTCCGCCGACTTCCGCTTCGCCGGAACCCGGCACGCCACCGCCCCCTGCGTCACCAAGTCTGCCGACGAAACCAACGACACCAACGACGCCAGCGATGCCGCCGTCTGCGTGCGTGGCCGCAATCTCAGAGGCGCCGGCAGCGTCCGCCGTGGCTGCGCCGGTGGCACCCGCAGGCCTTGCCGTCGTCACCTCGACACGCTTTGCCGGCTCTGGCGCCTGTGCGGCGTGCCATCGCACCGACACCACCACGAACCCCGCCACGAATGTCGACCTGACGAGCGGCGACGCGGTTGGCATCGTCAACGACTGGGCCGGCACGATGATGGCCAATGCCGCGCGCGACCCGTACTTCCTGGCGGCATTGAGAGCGGAAATGACGGTCATCGCCGATCCGTCGGCGGTCCAGCAGAAGTGCCTCACTTGCCATGCGCCGATGGCGTCGTATGAAGCCCGCCGGAAGGGTGCGGTGTTCGGCCTCACGGAGTTGTATGCCAGTGAACTCGGACGTGATGGTGTCTCGTGTTCCCTGTGCCATCGGATCGAAGCGACGGGGCTCGGGAGCGATGCGACGTACTCGGGCAACTTCATCGTCGGTGACGAGGCCGGATCGGCCCGGCGCGTATATGGCCCGTTTACGGACGTCGCGGTCAATCCCATGGTCAACCGTGTGTCGATGACGCCGACCTACGCTGCTCATGTACGCGAAAGCAGGGTGTGCGCTGCGTGCCACACCTTGCGCACCGAGGCGGTCGACCCGGCGACGCAGCAGCCCAGCGGGGTGATCTTCCCCGAACAGATGCCGTACAAGGAGTGGCTTGTCAGCAGCATTGCGCAGAAGATGTCGTGCCAGGGGTGTCATCTTCCGACGGGTGCGGGTGCCATGCGCCTGTCGAATCTCGGCCCTGCGCGCAGTCAAGTGCCGTTCGGCAAGCATCACCTGGTCGGAGGCAACGTCTTCATGCTGGGCATCCTGCGGCAGGATCGTGCCGCGGCGAACTCCCTGCAGCTGATTGCCGAGCCCGGCAATTTCGAGGCTGCAATCGCCCGCACGGAAATCGCCCTGGTCAGGAATACGGCGACGCTTGCGCTGAGCGCCTGTCGCAGCGCCGCCTCTCTGAACGTCGATGTGACGGTGACCAACCTGACGGGGCACAAGCTGCCGACCGGATATCCGAACCGACGCCTGTGGCTGCATCTGAAGGTGGTCGATGCTGCGGGGGCGGTGGTCTTTGAGTCTGGTGCCGCTGATGCGCGGGGCGAAGTCATCGGCCTCGATGCCGAGTACGAGCCTCATTACCAAACCATACAGCGGCCGGACCAGGTTCAGGTGTATGAGGCGGTCATGGGCGACATAGGCAACCGGATGACACTGCGCCTGCTGCATGCAGCGCGGTACCTGAAGGACAATCGCCTGCTGCCCGATGGCATGTCGCGCGATGTGGCGGACGCCGAGATACGGCCCGTCGGCGTAGCGACCGACGCCAACTTCGGCAGCGGACGGGATCAGTTGACGTACATGATCGCCATCGGCAGCGCTCGGGCGCCCCTATCGATCGATGTCGAATTGCTCTATCAGGCCGCGCCGCCCCGTCACGTGGCTGGACTGTCGGTCGACTCATCGAGCGAGACCGCGCACTTTGCGGCTCTGTATGAGGCCGCTGACAAGTCGCCGCGGCGCGTCGCCAAGGTCAGTGCATCGCTGAACTAGTGGCCTGCAGCAGTCCTCTCTCTGGTTCCGTCATCGGTGGTTGCGAAGCGCTCCGCGGCGACGGCGGGCCTCTTGCGCGCCGCGAACTACTTGTCCTGCAGGGGCTCCGTCGGCCACTCGAGTCGCGCGACAAAGCCGTGCCGGCCTGCAGGGCTGTTTTGAACTGATAGGCAGCCCCTGTGAGCCCGCGCCACCGAAGCGGCGAGGGTCAGCCCGAGCCCAATTGCGGGATCGATCTCTCCCTTGGTTTCGAAGCGCTCCAGCGCGGCGCCGATCAACGCCAGTCGCTCCGGTGATGCGCCTGGGCCGTCGTCTTCGATCTCAATGCACTGCTGCTGGCTGGAGCGCGTGCCGCGTACCCGAACCCGTTGTGCGCCGTGACGCGCGGCATTGTCAACCAGGTTGGCGACGGCGACGGCCAGCAGGTCCGAATCGCCAAGCAGCGTTCCCGCCGCCGCCAGCTGCGTTGCGTCCACGTCGATTCGCGGGCCTGCCGCGATGGTCGCCAGTTCGGTCGCATCGAAGGCGCGCCACCGGATTCCCTCGGTCGTGCGGGCCATCGTCAACAAGGCATCGACCACACCGGCGAGTCGATGTGCGGCATCGGTCGCCAGCGACAGTCGATGTGCGATTTCAGCCGGAGCCTTCGCACTTGCCACTTCGAGCTGAGCCGTCAGGCCCGCCAGCGGCGTGCGCAGCGAGTGGGCGGCATGTGCGGCAAAGGCGCGCTCGCTGCGCAGCTTGGCTTGCAGGCGCTGCAGCAGGGCGGACAGGGCGCTGTACGCCGGCACCAGCTCGCGGCGAGGAAGTCGTGGCTCCGTGATTGTGGCCGTCTCGGGTACAACGCTTTCGATGTTGTGCGCGAATTCGCTTATCGGTCGAAGCTCCTGCCGGATGCTCCAGCCAAGGGCGGCGGCCGCGATCAGACCGAGCAGCATCACGCTGCCTCCGGCCGCCATCGCCGCCGTGCGCTGCGCGTGCTCGAACTGTGCCAGCGGCTGAGCGACCTGCAGCCAGAGATCCTGTCCCGGGATCGTGTAGACGGCCAGCCCCATGGCCCGTACGTGCCCCTCGACGAGTGGCGCCACCGGCCAGGGAGTGTCGGGCGCACTGTGAGAGCGCGCGATCAGTCGCCCGGTGGGAGCGCGCAGCTGCCACAGGATCGCTTCGTCGTGTGCCGGCGCGGGCAGTGCGCGGCCATGCGAAATTGCTTCGACCTCGACTTCGTGCTCGGCCAGCACCACAAGCGCCTGGGCCGTCTCTTCGAGAGAAGACTCCATCACGTTCCGGACCACCACGCTTACTGCCAGCGCGGCCGCCATCGCGCTGAGGGCCGCGCCGAGCAGCACGACTGCCAGCGCCCGCCACAGCAACCGCTTGCGTATGGAGGGCACTGGAGGGAGTGCGCCGGCTGCCATCCGCGTCACGCGTTCAGCCGGTAGCCCATGCCCCGCACGGTGTCGATCGTGTCGTGACCCAGCTTGCGGCGCAGACTGGCGATGTGGACCTCGACCGTGTTGCTCGCGACCTCGGTTTCATATCCATAGAGCAGTTCCTCCAACATCGGGCGCGAAACGATGCGTCCTGGGCGGCGCATGAATGCCTCGAGCAGCGCATATTCGCGCGCCGTCAGATCAACCGATGAACCTTCGATCGTGACGCGGCAGGCCGCAGGGTCGAGCGCGATTCGGCCATGCGTGAGGATTGCGCCGGCGTGTCCCGACGCCCGACGCGCGATGGCCCGGATCCTGGCTGCCAGTTCCATCAACTGGAAGGGCTTGACCAGGTAGTCATCCGCGCCGGCATCGAGGCCCTCGATGCGATCGCTCAGGGCATCGCGCGCGGTCAGCATCAATACCGGCGTCTGCCCGTGATCACCGCCCTTGGCGCGCAGCCGGCGCAACCACTCGACGCCCGATCCGTCGGGCAGGCGCCAGTCGAGCAGGATGGCGTCGAACTTCTCCTCGAATGCGGCGCGCGCGTCGGCCACCTTGGTGACCCAGTCGACGACGTGACCCTTGCGACCGCAGGAACTCGCGCACGGCATCGCCCAGCGTGAGGTCGTCTTCGACGAGAAGCAGCCGCATGATCTCGTGCGTCTTCAGATTCGCTTCAGACAGGCCGCCTATGGTGAAACGGTCGTGATGGCAACTCATCATGGCACCGGCGAATGGCGGCAATGGCGATGAGATCAAGGAGTCGCGGGGTGGCAGTGGGCCTGACGTTGATGACGCTCAGCGCCGTGGCTGCGGCCCAGACGCTGACGGAGGCCGCTTCCCCGCCGCAGGTCCGTGACCGGACCGAGCAGCAGGTGCGCAACGGCTCGGCCAGCCAGGCACGCAATGGCGACATCTACGGCTACCAGCTGATGACGGAACGTGAACGCACGGAGTTCCGCGAGCGCGTTCGTGCGGCTGGCACGGAGCAGGAGCGCGAGCAGATCCGCAGTGCGCACCACGCGCAGATGCAGGCGCGCGCCAAGGAGCGCGGTGTGACGCTCTCAGGCCCGAGGATTACCGGCGGTTCCGGTCTGTCGGCGAACTCCGGCGATGCCGGTGGCAGCGGGAAGTGACCGGATGGGATGCGTGCAGTTCGATTGTCGTGCGAAGGGCGACCAGAGATGGAGGGATCTCGTTGTTCCTGAGCGCTTTTACTCAGCAAGGAGAATGAGATGACCAGCAGCAAGCAACTACTGAAGATCCTCGCCGCCGCGGTCGCAATGACGGCGACAGCCGGGCTCGCGCAGACTCAAGACCAGGCGCGCGATCAAGCGCGCGATCAGACACGGGATCAGGTGCGGCAGACGGCGCCGGTGCCGGGCACGCCGCAGCAAGCCCAGCAACAGACCCGCGAGCAGATGCAACAGCAGACCAGACGCCCGCAGGTCAGCAGACGCAGCAGCAGACGCAACAGCAGACCCGCGAGCAGGTGCAGCAGCAGACCCAGCCGCCCGCACGTCAGCAGACCCAGCAACAGAGAACAGACCCGCGAGCAGGTGCAGCAGCAGACCCAGCCGCCCGCACGTCAGCAGACCCAGCAGCAGACGCAGCAGCAGACCCGCGAGCAGGTGCAGCAGCAAGCTCGTGAGCAGTCGCGATCGCAAACCCAATCTCCATCGCAAAGCCAGGCAGGCCCCGGGCCCGGAAGTGGAGTCGGCACGGGTAGTGGTAGCCGGCGCAGGCGCAGGTGGTGGGGCTGGCGGTGGCGGTGCCGGAGGCGGTGCTGGCGGCGGCGGTGGCGGCGGCGGCTGGCGGCGGCGGAGGTGGTGCTGGCGGCGGCGGAGGTGGCGCTGGCGGCGGCGGAGGTGGTTCCGGCGGCGGCGGGTCGGGTCGATAAGGGCTACCTGGATGGAATGCATTGCAACCCGGGAGCGACGTTGCACGTCGCTTCCGTGGTCAGGGGACAGGAGCACGTAGCAAGGGAGTCATCATGAAAAGTTGGGTCAAGGCACTAACAGCCGCATTCATATGCGGAATCATGGTGGGTTGCGGCGGGGACGACAGCATTACGCCAGTCAGCAGCACGACACCCACAACACCGGCGCTCACGACGGCGCCAGCGGCCCCGACAACAGTGTCGGTCTTGCCAGACGACCAGTTCAACATCGTGCAGTGGCCGGCGGTTGTGACGGCGACCTCTTACACCTTGTACTGGTCGGACACGAGCCCGTTGACGAAGGCGACGGCGAATGCCATTCCGAACGCCGTATCACCCTATAAACACACGGGGCTGACGAACGGCAAGCTGATCTATTACGCCGTGACCGCACTCAATGCGGCCGGCGAGAGCGAGCTGTCATCAGCGGTCGGCGCTGCGCCGGTCGCACCGGACCGTCGGCGCCGGCATCGCTGAATGCCACGCCGGAGACAAGGTCGGTCACGCTTGCCTGGGCGCCCGTCTCGGGCGCGGACTCGTACAACGTCCACTGGTCGAAAGCGTCACCCGTGGTGCCGGGCGGCAGCGGGGGTGACGAAGATCGACAAGATCACGACCACCAGCTACTCGCACATCGGCCTGACGAACGGTGACAAGTACTTCTATGTCGTCACGGCCGTCAAGTCTGGCGGCGAGAGCAAGGCGTCAGTCGAAGTCCTCTGCCACGCCGATGCCGCCCGCACCGGGGGCACCGATGAATATGGCAGCGACGAGTGGGGACATGCAGGTGCAACTGTCGTGGTCGCCGTGCTGGACGCGACGTCCTACAACGTGTACTGGTCGAAGTCCGCTGGAGTCGCGGCGGGTGGAGTCGGCGTCACGAAGATTCCGGGCGTGGTCGCAACGAGCTTTGCAAGCACACCGGTCTGACAAACGGCGACACGTACTACTACAAGGTCAGCGCCACCGGCATGGCGGTGAGAGCGCCCTGTCGGCCGAACAGTCGGCCCGGCCGCTGCCGCCGCCGCCCCCGGCGCCGCTCGGCCTGACGGCCGTCGCTGCGAAGGATGCGGTCGAGATCGCGGTGCAGTGGTATGACGTGCCGAATTATCCGTCGTCGACGGCGCCGATCCAGCTCGGTTACAACCTCTATCGAGGGCTGCAGCCTGGCGTGGCGACGTACTACAAGGACGCGACGAAGGCCAACAAGTTCGCGAACGTGACGGCTCCTTTCATCGACACGACGAATCTCGCAACCGCCACAGCCTACTACTACGTCGTTACGGCGTTTGTGCCGGCCTTGCGGATGTCGAGAGCGTGCCTTCAGGCGAAGTCTCGGCTACGTCCGGCCGTGCTGGTGGACGGCAGGAGGTGGAGGCGGAGGTGGAGGCGGAGGTGGAGGCGACGAAGGACTTCGGCAACAACCTGTCGTTCCCGATTGTCTTTGCCGACGGCTACGGGTTGAGGGGACTGAAGATCAGCGGAACCTGGCCGGGCGTCGGGCCGTTTGCGACGCTGCCGACGTTCGACTTCAACACCGGACTGCGGCCGCTGTCGACCGAGACGCTGGCGGCGTTCCCGAATTTCGACAGCCGTCCACGCGCGGTAGCCATGGCGGGCGTCACGTACTACCCGCAGGCCACGGCGAGCACGTGGCAGGCCGAATGGCGCACCAACGCCGCGGGCAGCGATGGAAGTGATCGTCGACTGGGGTGACGCGCTGCTGAGCAAGACATACACGGCGCAGTTCGCAGGTCCGCATCGAGACGGTGCTGAAGCAGGACGCGACCATCGCCGGCGTGACGGACACGATGACGGCGTACACGATGAAGCTGCTGTCCGGCTCGCGAACCACCGAGTTGCAGGGCACGGACAAGTCGACCTACGCGTCGCGCGACGCGCAACGTGTTCGCGATCAACGCGACGGCTGAAGATCGAGAAGATCTCCACTGACGGCAGCCCCGACGTGGTGCTCGTCAACAAGGCGGTCTACGAGGGCTTCGGCACGATCGACCGAAGGTGGTGGTGGCACGCACCACCTCGAAGGCCTATGCGGCCGAACTGAACGTCGGCGGCTTGCTCGTCTACGGCTACAACTTCGCGCTCAGCTCGGTGACGGGTGTGCCGAGCAAGACGGGCCAGTACCGGATCACCTTCAGCCTTGATCCCGAGGCGACGGTGGGCGGCGGTGAAGGTGCCGAACCACATCAAGATGGTCAGCAAGGCGGATGCAGGCGCGACGCTCGCGGCGGACGGCCTGAGCACCTCGGTGATCATCACGGTGAACTGAAAGGAGGTTTCTAGAGCGGAACCCGCGGAAAGTGCCTGGCAGCAGCAGGGTTGTTGTCCCTCTGATGCCGCAAGTCCCGGGCTCTGCGCACCCTTGGGCCCCGTCCATCACACGCTGGATGGGGCCCATTCATTTTATGAAAACGGGGACTTGGCACAGCGTGCAGTCGACGACTTGCCTGACGCGTTCAGGCGTCCATACGGAGCGGAGTCGAAGCGAGGGAAGCATGGACCGATGGCTGAAATGGATTGGTGCGGCGTTTTTTATATGCGGCGCGATGGTGGGATGCGGGGGCGATGATCCGTCGCCTGTTGTTACGGAGCCGGTCACGCCGGTGGTTGCGGTACCGGCGGTGCCGACGAGCCTGTCGGTCGAGCCGGGCGATGCGGTGAACACCGTGCAGTGGTCGGCGGTTGCTGGTGCGACCTCTTACACGCTGTACTGGACTGACGTTGCGCCGCTGACGAAGCAAAGCGCGAAGGTCATTACCGGGGCCGTGTCGCCCTACACGCACACGGGCCTTACGAACGGCAAGCTTCTCTACTACGCCGTGACGGCGCGTAACAGCGGCGGCGAAAGCGACCTGTCGTCCGTGGTTGGTGCCATGCCGGTCGCACCGGTGCCGGCGGCGCCGACGACATTGGCTGCGACGCCGGGTGACGGCTCGGTGGCCCTGGCGTGGGCCGCGGTGTCGGGGGCGACGTCCTACAACGTCTACTGGTCGAGGGCGGCCGGTGTGACCCCCGGGGGTGCCGGAGCCACGAAGATCGGCAACGTGACGTCGACGAGCTACTCGCACGTCGGGCTGGTCAATGGGGACCGGTACTACTACGTCGTCACCGCCGTGAATTCGGGCGGTGAGAGCAAGGCGTCCTCCGAAGTCTCGGCGGCGCCGCAGGCCCCTGCGCCTGGGGCTCCGCAGAACCTGGCCGCGACGGCCGGGGATACCGATGTCCTGCTGTCGTGGTCGCCGACCCTCAATGCGACGTCGTACAACGTCTACTGGTCGAAGGCCACGGGTGTTGCGCCGGGAGGAGCCGGGGTCACGCAGATTCCGGGCATCACGGCCACGAGCTACAAGCATACGGGCCTGACCAACGGTGACACGTACTACTACGTGGTCAGGGCGGTGTCTGCAGGCGTCGAGAGTGCGTCGTCCGCCGAGAAATCGGCACGGCCGCTGCCGCCGCCGCCGCCGGCCCCGCTGGGGATCACGGCGATCGCGCCGAAGGATGCGGTCCAGGTCACGGTGCAGTGGTATGACGTGGTGAACTATCCGTCATCGACGGCGCCGATCCAGCTCAAGTACAACCTGTACCGGGGTCTGCAGGCCGGCATCGCGACCTACTACAAGGACGCGACGAAGGCGAACAAGTTTGCAGATGTAACGGCCCCGTTCGTCGATGCAACCGTTGCCACCGCGGCAGACCTACTACTACGTCGTGACGGCCTTCGTGCCGGCCCTTCCGGACGTCGAGAGTGTGCCTTCGGGCGAGGTTTCGGCCACGACCGGCAGAGCCGGCGGAGGCGGCGGAGGTGGCGGAGGTGGGCGGAGGCGGAGAGCCGACCGGGACGTTTGGCAACAACCTGTCCTTCCCGCTGGTGTTTGCCGACGCTTATGGCATCGCGGGTGCGAAGATCAGCGGAACCTGGCCGGGCGTCGGACCGTTCGCGACGCTGCCGACGTTCGACTACAACACCGGACTGCGGCCGCTGTCGACCGAGACGCTGACGGCGTTCCCGTACTTCGACACCGTCCACGCAGGTGTCGCTGGCCGGTGTCATCTACTTCCCGCAGGCCACGCGCGAGCACGTGGCAGGCCGAATGGCGCAACAACGCCGCGGGCAGTCCGCTTGAAGTGATCGTCGACTGGGGCGATGCGCTGCTGAGCAAGACCTACACCGCGAGTTCGCATGGTCCGCATCGAGACCGTGCTGAAGCAGGACGCGACCATCGCCGGCGTCACCGACACGATGACGGCGTACACGATGAAGCTGCTGTCCGGCTCGCGAACCACCGAGTTGCAGGGCACGGACAAGTCGACCTACGCGTCGGCGACGCGGAACATGTTCGCGATCAACGCGACGGCTGAAGATCGAGAAGATCTCCACCGACGGTAGTCCGAATCGGTCATCTATCAACAAGGCGGTCTACGAGGGCTTCGGCACGACGACCGAGGGTGGTGGTGGCGCGACCACCATCGAAGGCCTACGCTGCCGAACTCAATCGTCGGCGGCTTGCTCGTCTACGGCTACAACTTCTCACTCAGCTCGGTGACGGGCGTTCCGAGCAAGACGGGCCAGTACCGGATCACTTTCAGCCTCGATCCCGAGGCGACGGTGGGCGCGAGAAAGTGCCGAACCACATCAAGATGGTCAGCAAGGCGGATGCAGGTGCGACGCTCGTCGGCGGACGGCCTGAGCACGTCGGTGATCATCACCGTGAACTGAGCATGCTAGGCAGGCGGAGACGATGGGCACGGACGGCACGATCGGGGCGGACTCTCTCCGGTCGTGCGCCGGGCCTGGAGGTTCCGCCGGGTTGACGGCCCCATTCGCCGGTCGGTGGATGGGGCCACTTACTTCATCGGGTCGGTCTAAGCGCGACTCGGACGTGGCCAGCGACCCCGCGATGGACTCACGGATGAACCCACGACGCCACGACGGCGAATGCCGCGTTGTAGACGAGCATGCAGCGCGATGGCGGGGACGCACGCTGCCGAACCGTTCGCGCATGTGGCCGAACACCAGAGAGGGCAGCGCCACGGCCAGAGCCCATGCCGGGAGGTTGGGCCGCGAAGTGCAGCGCGACGAAGCCGGCGGTCGTCCAGAGATTCGCCTGCGTGACGGGGCCGAGTTGCCGCGCCGAAGTCCGGCTGCAGCAGTTGTCCCTGGATCACGCCGCGGAACACCAGTTCCTCGGCGATCGGCCGCAGAGCCACGAAGGAAAGCCAGGCACTCCAGCCGTCGACCGATTGCATGCGATTGCCCAGCGTCAGGCCCAGCAGGAACAGAACCGGGACGGCGGCGAGCACGGCCGCGACGAAATGCGGGTCGGCGAGCCAAGTCCACCAGCCCGGTTGGGGCCGGACCATGCCGAACTCCTCGCGCAAGGAAACGTCCGGCGGATTGTCTGGATGCTTCGGCATGGCGCGATCGTCGCACGCGGACCGGAGGTCGACGTCGCCGCGCAGAGTGCCTTGACCGGCGCGGCAGCGCGTCGCAGTTCGGGTCGAAGCGGACACGAGCAGGCGCATGCCCCGGGCATTCTGACAGCCGCCGGCCGTTTGACGGAAGTTAGGGGAAGCATCATGACGAAAAGAATCAGGATCGGAGTGGCCGTTGGGCTGTGCGCGACTGCGCTAGCGGTCTACGCAGCGACTGCTGTGCGGTTCGGTCCGGAAGTCGACGTCAGCCGCACGCCGACGCCGACCGAGAAGGCCAAGCTGGTGCGCCTCGCGTACCTCCATGGCGGAGTATTCAGGAAGGCCTGGCTCTTCACGTATGGCGACGGCCCCGTCGGCCAGCAAAACGTGTTCGCCCGGTTTTCATTCGACGAAGGTGCCACCTGGTCGGACCCGATGCTGCTGTCGCGCGATGCGGCCGGTGCGCCGACGGGGGGGCAGAGCATCACCACGAAGGGTGCGCTGGGCTTTGTCGCGGACAACGAGAAGCCGACGATCTTCGCGCCGCCCGTGACATCCGGTCCCTGCGGTCGTGATCACGTGGAACAGTGCCTACTGCCCGCAAAATCCGGCGGCCGCGAACAACGCCGGGAGCTACACCAACCCGGACCAGGGCGCCGGAGACTTCGACGGCGATCTCATACCGGACCGGCCGTTTCATTGCGTCTGGGTGGCAACGACGACCGATCCGACGCTGACCTCGTGGGACGTGCATCAGCTCACCAACGGCGAGCGCGATGCGATCAACGAGTTGATCTCCGGCAACTCGACGGGAACCGCGTTCGCGATGGCCTGGCAGGAGGATCCCGCGGGATTGCAGCCGGGGGAAGGCGAAGGCCGAGGCGATGGCGGCATGGGGTCTCACGTGACCGGCGGAACCAACATCTGGTACACGCATGCGCCGAATCCGAATGGTGTGACGCTGCGAGCGAACATTGCCCAGCTGAGCGACAACAACGTGCTGGGCACAGGTGAGCCCGGAGCATCGCGGCCCAACCTGCAGATCAGCGGATCGACCGCTGTGCTGGCATACGAAGAAACGGCCTGTCCCGGTGGCGCGACGGGCAAGTGCATCGTCTACCACGCATTCCCGTACACCGCTCACGATGCGAATTCCGCGGGAACCATCGTCAGCGATGTGACAGAAGAACGCCCGGCGGGTGCGGTTCTTCCTGCAGGGGGCGGCTACGGCGGGGACGTCGAATCTGCGAACAGTGCTGTTGTGGCGCGAGACGCCATTTGTCACTCCGGCGGCGCCGTCGGACATCATCATCCGGCGCGGTCTGGTCGACCCATCGCGCGGCCGGGATCGACCGGATTCCTGCCCAACGACATCCTGGCGGACACGCCGCAGAACATGACGGACGTGGCGCGATTCGGCGGCAACGCCAATGCTCACCGCGCCGTTGTGCGAGGCAGCTTCATCGGCCTCGCTTACGACCTGACACCCAACATGGACGCGGCAAATCCGGAGAAGACGGCCGTCCCGACAGCGAACTACAACCTTTTCATCACGCGGTCCACGAAGGACGGAGAGGCCGGGAGCTGGAGCCCGGCACTGAATCTGTCGCGCATCGACTCAGCGGCATTTACGGTGGTCGAGCCGCGCATGGTGCCTACGCCCGGGAACGATCGTGAATCCGCTTACCGGCACGCCGGATGCGGGCGACACCCAGAATCCGAATGTCCTCTTTGTCGTCCTACGCCACCGAGAGCAACAAGCTCGTCGGCCGAAGTCGGGACGGGTGTATCGTGTCGCGTTCGCTCGACCAGGGCGTGACCTTCGAGCCGTTCATGCCGGTGTCATCAACGACCGGCGGGCAGTCGGAATCCCAACTGCGGCCGAGCCCCGACGGCAATTCGGTGATGGTGTTATGGATGGGCGAGCAGACCCTCGGAGATCCGAACACGAAGGATGCGATGTTTGCGACCGGGGCTGCCGTTTCAACTTCCTGACCTCAGAGTGACAGGCGCCAACGCCTCGTTCCCGGCCTACAGCCAGCTCACCGTCAATCTGAACGTGCTGAACCGGGGCGCGGGCGACGCCAGCAAGGTCGTGCTCAGCGGCGTGCTGCCGGCCGGTCTGACCCCGGTGGGGATCAGCGAACCCAGTGCATGCGCGATCACTGGCTCGACGTTCCGATGCGAGCTTCCCGCGATCGCGGCGAGCAATGGCCGGATGATTGCGCTGACGGTGACCGGCGGAACCGAGGGCAGTTACGTCGTCGATGCGAGCGTGACGAGCGGGGAGCCCGACGCGGACGCGGCCGACAACACGGCGGCCGTCACGCTCAGCGTCACGCCAGCGCTGTCAGCGCTGCCGCCGGTGCCGATGCCGCCGCCGGTGCAGCCTCCGCCGCAGCCTCCGTCAACGACACCGCCGTCCACGACACCGCCTTCGACGACGCCACCGACGGCGGTGACGCCGCCGTCCGACGCGCAATCCAGTGGAGGTGGCGGCGGATGCACCGCCGCGCGCACCGGGTCGGCGTTCGATCCGATGCTGGCGCTGCTCGCCCTTCTGGGCGTCCTCGGGGCGGTGCGCAGGCGTGCTGACGCGCGATGACGTCCATGCCGATGCGCGCAGGAGCGCGGTAGCCGGTACGGCTGCCGCGTTCTTACTCGCGAGTCGCAAACAGCGCCTCGGCGGGGCCTCCGCCCGCTGACGTAATGCCGCAGGGTTGTTGCTCATCAATCCGGGTTGGATGCCTCTGGCTAGGTTGAAACAGGCAGCAGTTGGCAGGCTGGATGCACACAAGTAGTCGGTTTGTGGAGAACCAAGATGAGACTTACAAGAACTGCACCGATACTCATTGCCGCGGCGATCGGCGCGGCGTTTGCCGGCTCGGCCTGGGCCGAGGCGCGCAGCGAACTTGGCAAACAGGAATACGAGTCGAACTGCGTTGCCTGTCACGGAATGGCTGGCAAGGGCGACGGGTACTTCGCCCAGTACCTGAAGCTGCCCGTTCCTGACCTGACGACGATCGCCAAGCGCAACGGCGGCGTCTTTCCGGCAGATCGCATGATCGAGATCATCGACGGACGGCAGGCCCTCAAGGGCCACGGCCCGCGCAACATGCCGATCTGGGGCACGACGTACACGGAAAAGGCAGCCTCCTATTACGGTGGCTTTGCCTTCAACTCCGAGCAGTTCGTGCGGGCGCGCATCCTGGCGCTGGTCGATTACCTGTACTCGCTGCAGGCCCGGTAAGCCGTCCGCCGGCGTTGACATTGGGGGCCGGGTCCGGCGGGGCCCAGGCCCGTCAATGCACGCATCGGTGCATGCCTCGATTGGGGCGCTACGGCGAGGCGCGCACTGCTATGAGCTGGCGCGGTGTCCGCGGGACCTCGCGTGGGCAGGCGCGCCGACTCTTTCGTGGCGCGTTAAGCTCGTGCCATGCCGCGCATCTACCACAAGCCACTGGTGGTCGGGCCCGAGTCGATTGACGCGGTGGGTCACGTCAACAACCGCGAATACCTGCGCTGGATGGAAGAGGTCGCGGTCGAGCACTCCAACGCGCAGGGCTGGCCGATGGAGCGTTACTTCGCCGACCAGACGGCGTGGTTCGCCGCCTCGCACTTCGTCGAGTACCTGCGGCCCGCGCACGCCGGCGACTCGCTCGACATCTACACGTGGATCACCCGCTGGGACGGAAGCAACTGCCTGCGCCGCTACGCGGTGCTGCGCCAGCGCAAGCTCGTGGCGCGCGGCGAGACGATCTGGACCTTTGTCGACCTGGCGAGCGGACGCGCGCGGCCGATTGCGCCGTCCGTGCTCGACGCCTTCTTCACGGTCGCGGACGATGACGAGGAACTGCGCTCGCTCGGCCTGGCGCGGCGCGAGCGGCGCTCCATGAGAAGCTGATCGTCCGCTGGTACGCTTCGGCCCCGGCCGTCGGTGTGGCGGCCCGACAAGAACAATGCGAAAGGTCGAAGCGATGTCAAAACTGCTACTTGCGCTATTCGGACTGCTGCTTGCCTGCGGAGCTCAGGCACAGACGGCCGATACGCTGAAGAAGATCCGTGATTCGAAGTCCATCACGCTGGGCTACCGGACCGACTCCCCGCCGTTTTCCTTTGCCGCTCCCGATGGGCAGCCGGCCGGGTACACGGTCGATCTGTGCAAGCGCGTCGTCGCGGGCATCGAGCGCGCGCTGGGCGGCGGCAACCTTGTCGTCAAGTGGGTGCCGGTCACCTCGGCCAACCGTTTCGACCAGGTCGACGAGCGGTGCGATCGACCTCGAGTGCGGCAACACGACGGTGACCCTGGGCCGTCAGGAGCGCGTCGACTTTTCGAACATGACCTTCGTCGACGGCGGTGCCGTGCTGGTGCTGGCGGAGTCCAAACTGGGTCGGCTGGCGGATCTCGCCGGCAAGACCGTCGGGGTGAAGCCCGGCACAACGACCGAGACCAGCCTGAAAGCGGCGCTGAAGGAAAAGCTGATCGATGCGCGCGTGGTCAATGTGAAGGACGAGGCAGAGGCGCTGGCGGCGCTGAACGAGAAGCGCATCGACGGCTATGCCGCTGACCGCGTGGTCCTGGTCGGCAACGTCATCCTGGCCCGCAGTGATATCAAGTACACGCTGTTGCAGGACGATTTCTCGTTCGAGCCTTACGCCCTGATGATGCGCCGTGACCCGGCGTTCCGCCTCGCCGTCAACCGCGGGCTCGTGCAGGTCTATCGATCCGGCGCGATCAAGGAGATCTTCGATCGCTGGCTGGCTCCGCTCGGCAAGCCCGGGCCACTGCTGGCCGCGATGTACTACCTCAACACCACACCGGAGTGAGCGAGCGATGGCAGCGTTCTTTCGTTGGACACTGGCCCTGGCGGCCGTGACGCTGGTCGGTTGCGCCAGCACGCCAGGGGCAGGCGTGTCCGGCACCGGAGTTGTCCAGTCGATCGCCGAGAGTACCGAAGCCAACCAGACCACCCAGGTCGTCGGCGCGATCGGCGGGGCGGTCCTTGGGGGTTGGCTCGGCAGCAACATCGGTGGCGGCGCCGGGCAGACGATCGCAACGGCTGCCGGCAGCGTGGCGGGTGGCATGGCGGGCAGCGCCGTCGCCGGCCAGGCCGACACCCGGCAGGTGTGGGATGTACGCGTCCGCTTCGAGGACGGCATCGATCGCACGGTGCGCGTCTACCAGAGACCCGGGTTCCGGCCCGGAGATCGGGTGTCCGTGTCCAACGGGATCATCACCCCGTTGCGTTAGTCCGCGGCGCGCCCTCGGCTGCGATTTTCAGCCGGGGTGCCGTGCGACAATCGCCGCGTTTGCCCTGTCTTCGGCGCCGTGGGCGCCGCATGACACTCGGGCCGCTCCCGGTTTCCTCTGACGATGACGAACGACGCGCTCGTCGCGATCGACCATGTGACGTTCGGGTATGACCAGCGGGTCATACTCTCGGACGTCTCGATGGCGTTCCCGCGCGGCAAGGTCATCGCCATCATGGGTGGGTCCGGCTGCGGCAAGACGACACTGCTGCGACTCATCGGTGGCGTGCTGACACCGCAGCGCGGCACGGTCACGTTCGACGGCGCACCGGTCGATCCGCGCAATCGCGATTCGCTGTACGCGCTGCGGCGTCGGCTGGGCATGCTGTTCCAGTTTGGGGCGCTCTTCACCGACCTGACCGTGTTCGACAACGTGGCGTTTCCATTGCGCGAGCACACGCCGCTGCCCGAGGAAATGATCCGCGACCTGGTCCTGATGAAGCTCAACGCCGTCGGTCTGCGCGGCGCAGCGCAATTGAAGCCCGCGGACCTTTCCGGCGGAATGGCACGGCGAGTGGCGCTTGCGCGCGCGATCGCGCTGGACCCGGATCTCATCATGTATGACGAGCCCTTCGCCGGTCTCGATCCGATTTCGCTGGGAGTGGCGGCCAACCTGATCCGGCGCCTCAACGACGCGACCGGCGCGACTTCGCTCGTCGTTTCGCACGACGTGCACGAGTGTTTTCTCATCAGCGACTACGTGTACGTGATTTCGGGCGGTCGGATCGTGGGTCATGGCACGCCTGCCGAAGTGCAGGACTCGGAGGACCCGGAAGTGCGTCAGTTCATTCTGGGCGAGCCCGACGGCCCGGTGAAGTTCCACTATCCGGCCCGTACCTATGCCGAAGACCTGGGGCTGCGTGCATGACGGCGGCCGAATTCCTCCCGACGCTGGGGCGTCGCGCGCTGGAAGTTCTGCGCGGCCTGGGTCACAGCGCATTCTTCTTCGTCGAACTGGTGAAGAACATTCCGGCGGCGCTCGGGCGCCCGCACCTGACGGCGGCGCAGGTGCACGCGATCGGCAACTACTCGCTCGTCATCATCGCGGCCTCGGGCCTCGCGGTCGGTTTCGTGCTGGCGCTGCAGGGCTACTACACGCTCTCGCGCTACGGTGCGGCCGAGTCGCTCGGGCTGCTGGTGGCGCTATCACTGGTGCGTGAGCTGGGTCCGGTGGTGACCGGCCTTCTGTACGCTGGGCGCGCGGGTACGTCTCTGACGGCTGAAATCGGGCTGATGAAGGCAGGCGAGCAGCTCGCAGCCATGGAAATGATGGCCGTCGACCCGAAGTCGCGCGTGCTCGCGCCGCGCTTCGTCGCCGGCGTGATCGCGATGCCGCTGCTGGCGGCGATCTTCTCGGCTGTCGGCATCCTTGGCGGCTACGTCGTCGGCGTGCAGATGATCGGAATCGATCCCGGCGCCTTCTGGTCACAGATGCAAAGCGGGGTCGATGTCTGGGATGACGTCGGCAACGGCATCATCAAGAGTGTCGTGTTCGGCATTGCCTGCACGTTCGTGGCGCTGTATCAGGGTTACGAGGCGCAGGCCACGCCCGAAGGCGTGGCGCAGGCGACGACCCGGACGGTCGTCATCTCGTCGCTGGCGGTACTGGGGTTGGACTTCGTGTTGACGGCGTTGATGTTCAGCACGCCGGGTTAGCAGCTCATTGCAGGATTAGGCAGGAGTCGTTCGATGGGACGCAAAGGTATAGAGACACTGGTCGGCGTGTTCGTGCTGCTCGGCCTACTCGCGGTGGTCTTCCTCGCATTGAAGGCGGCGAACCTCGCCAGCTTCAGCGTCGGTTCGACCTACGCGCTGACTGCCAAGTTCGACAACATCGGCGGCCTCAAGGTGCGGGCACCGGTCAAGAGTGCCGGCGTGACGGTGGGGCGTGTGACCGCGATTGCACTTGATCCGCAGAGCTTCCAGGGGCTCGTGACCATCGAAGTCGATAGCCGGGTGAAGTTCCCGAACGACACTTCGGCGAAGATCCTGACCTCGGGGTTGCTCGGCGACCAGTACATCGGCCTGGAACCCGGTGGAGCAGACAAGGACCTGGCGGGCGGAGACCAGATCAAGATGACGCAGTCGGCCGTCGTGCTCGAAAACCTGATCGGCCAGTTTCTTTACAACCGCGCCGCCGAGACCGGTTCGGAGAAGAAGTAGGGCAGCCGGATCGAGCGATGCGGGGCGACGCCTTTTCCATGCGAAATGTCTTGCGCCACCTGTGGCACGCGGCGGCGTTGCTGCTTGTCCTCGGCGGGACCGGCTGCGCCACGTTGCCCCCGAATGCGGGACAGGATCCGCGCGACCCGTGGGAGAAGGTCAACCGCAACGTGTTCGCCTTCAACGAGGGCCTGGATGCAGCGGTCCTGAAGCCGGTGGCCGAGTTGTACGCGAAGCTCCCGGATGGGCTGCGCGAGTGTTTCTCGAACGCGTTTTCCAACCTGCGAGGACCGTCGACAGCCGTCAATAACGCACTGCAGGGCAAACCGGCGGAGGCGGTTTCGGACGTCGGGCGCTTCCTGGTCAACTCGACGCTCGGCATTGCCGGGTGCTTCGATCCGGCCACGGATCTGGGGCTGGAGCGTCATCGCGAGGACTTCGGCCAGACGCTCGGGGTGTGGGGCTTCGAGCCCGGACCGTTCGTCATGTTGCCGCTGCTGGGCCCGAGCAGCGTGCGCGACGCGATCGGCATCCTTGCCGTCGAGCCGTTCCTGGACCTGAACTTCTACATCGACTACCCCAGCGTCGAGTACAGCATCCTCGCCTTGCGGATCGTCAACGAGCGGGCCGAACTGCTGCCGGCGGACCGGCTGATCAACGAGGCCGCGCTCGACAAATACACCTTCCTCCGGGACGGCTATCTGCAGCGCCGCCGCAGCCTTGTGTATGACGGCAACCCGCCGCGCGAACCCGAGCCGGAGGACGAGGACGAGCCTGATGCTGGCCCTCAGAAACCGCCTGCCGAACCCGCGGTCACCGGCCCGGCCGAGAGCGCGCCGGAGGTAAGCCCGTTGACCGACCCGTCCGTTAAGCTCCCATAGGCGTGTCGGCGCAGGCGTTGAACGCGGCGCCACCGACCGGGTCTGACACCTGAACCAACAGCGAGACAGCCACGATGCAGTTACTCCGAATCCTGCGCGCCCACCTGTTTGCGATCGCCGCGCTGGCGGCGTTGGGCGCCCACGCGCAGGCACCCGATGCCGCCCCCGATGTCCTGGTGCGCGACCTGACGACCAGCGTTCTCGAAACGATCAAGTCCGACAAGGTGATCGCCACGGGTGACGTTGCGAGGGTCCAGAAGTTGGTCGACGAGAAGGTCCTGCCGTACGTCGACTTTCAGAAGATGACGCAACTGGCGGTTGGCCGCGGCTGGCGCAGCGCGACTCCGGAGCAGCGCGCCGCGCTGACGCGCGAGTTCCGCACGCTGCTGGTTCGCACCTACAGCGGGGCGCTATCGCAGGTAAAGGATCACCAGGTCCAGATGCGTCCGTTTCGCGCCCAGGCGACCGACACCGACGTCCTGGTGCGCACCAGCGTCGTGCCATCGCGCGGCGAGGCAATCCAGCTCGATTACCGCCTGGAGAAGCAGAACTCCGCCTGGAAGATCTATGACGTCAACGTGCTCGGCGTCTGGCTGGTCGAAAACTACAAGACTCAATTTGCCTCCGAGATCAGTGCCGGCGGTGTCGATGGGTTGATCAAGTCGCTTACCGAGCGCAACCGAGCGCTCGACACCTCCAAGAAGGCGTGACGCGCGTGCGCATCGAGGTCGACGATATCGGTATGGCCAACGCCGCCGAGGTGGCGGCGCTGGGGCGTGCAGCGATCGAGCGCGGTGACGTGGAGTTCGACCTGTCCGGCGTGACCCGCTGCGACTCCTCGGCCGTGGCGGTGCTGCTCGAATGGCAGCGCGTGGCGCGCGAACGCGGTCTCACGTTGAACGTCACGGGCCTGCCGGCGGGCCTGGTCAGCCTCGCGGGCGTATATGGGGTCGGTGAACTGCTGCCCGTCGCCGCGCCCGGGTCGTAGAGGCCGCGCTCCTATAATCCTCGTCCTCCCGTCGGTGTGCCTTCGGTGCATGTCGGCGCCCGCCCGTGACTGCTGCCATCCAGGTTAATTCCGTGTCCAAGCGCTACGGCTCCGTGCTGGCGCTGGATAGCGTCGACCTCACCATTGAGCGCGGCGAATTTTTCGGCCTGCTCGGCCCCAACGGTGCCGGCAAGACGACCTTGATCTCGATCATCGCCGGCCTGGTGCGCGCGAATAGCGGTCACGCTGCAATCATGGGCCATGACGTCGTCGACGACTTTCGTGCGGCGCGGTTGTCGGTGGGTGTCGTGCCTCAGGAACTGGCGTTCGATCCGTTCTTTACGGTGCGAGAGACGCTGACCTTTCAGTCCGGCTACTTCGGCCTGAAGGAAAATGGTGCCTGGATCGACGAAGTGCTGGAAAACTTGGGCCTCACCGCCAAGGCGAAGTCCAACACGCGCGCACTGTCGGGAGGCATGAAACGGCGCCTGCTGGTGGCGCAGGCGCTGGTGCACAAGCCGCCGGTGATCGTGCTGGACGAGCCGACCGCGGGCGTCGATGTCGAACTGCGGCAGACGCTGTGGGCCTTCATCCGGCGTCTGAACCGCGAAGGCCACACGATTGTGCTGACCACCCACTACCTGGAAGAGGCGCAGGCATTGTGCGAGCGAATCGCGATGCTCAAGGCTGGCCGCATCGTCGCGCTCGACACGACACGGGCGCTGTTGGGACGTATCGCAGGGCTGCAGTTGACGATGCGCCCACAGAGCACCCCCCCCGCATCCGTGCTGGCGCACAAGATCGAGGAACGTGACGGACTGCTGACGCTGCGCCTGGCGCAGGCGTCCGATGTCGGTCGCGTGCTGGCCGATTGCGCCGCCGCCGGCTGCGTTGTCGAGGACCTGGAAGTCGGGCGTGCCGACCTCGAGGATGTCTTCCTGCAGCTTGTTGCCGATCAGCCGTCCATAGCAGAGCCCGCGGGAGTCCCAGCGTGAGCGCGGTGCATTTCGAGGCGAATGTCGTGCCGGCCGCGGTGTCGTCGCCGGCGGTGGCGTTCCGCACCCTGCTCACCAAAGAGATGCTGCGGTTCTGGAAGGTGAGCTTCCAGACGATCGCCGCGCCGGTGCTGACGGCGGTGCTCTACCTGCTGGTCTTCGGGCAGGTGCTGGCCAAGCACGTCGAGGCATTTCCCGGCGTGAGCTATGCCGCGTTCCTGATTCCCGGCCTCGTCATGATGTCGGTGCTGCAAAACGCCTTCGCCAATTCATCGTCGAGCCTGATCCAGTCGAAGATCATGGGCAGCCTCGTGTTCATCCTGCTGCCGCCGTTTTCGCATTGGCAGCTCTTCGGCGCGTACGTGCTGGCGTCGATGGTGCGCGGGCTCGTCGTCGGTCTCGGAGTGTTCGTGGTCGCGGTGTGGTTCGGGCCGCCGGGCTTCAATGCGCCGCTCTGGATCCTGGTCTTCGTGGTGCTGGGCAGCGCGATGCTCGGTTCGCTGGGCGTCATTGCCGGTATCTGGGCCGACAAGTTCGACCAGCTCGCCGCCTTCCAGAACTTCGTCGTGATGCCGGCCACATTCTTGTCCGGCGTGTTCTACTCGGTGCACGGCCTGCCTCCGTTCTGGCAGGGCGTGTCGCACCTGAATCCATTTTTCTACATGATCGACGGCTTCCGCTACGGCTTCTTCGCCCAGTCCGACGTGTCGCCCTGGCTGAGCCTCGTCGTGGTGGTCGTCGCGCTGCTGCTGACCGCCGCCTTCGCACTGCGAATGCTGGCGCGTGGCTACAAGCTGAGGAACTGATGGAACCGACGCCCGACGATGTCCGGCGCTACATCGCCGCGGGCCTGCAGTGCAGCGTGCTCGAGGTCAATGGCGATGGCCGGCACTTCAATGCGCTGATCGTCAGCCCCGCGTTCGAGGGCAAGACGCGCGTGGCGCGCCACCAGCTCGTCTATGCCGCACTGGGTGATCGCATGCGGGCGGAGGTCCATGCGCTGTCGATGCGCACGCTGACGCCGGCCGAGCACGAGGCGCAGGGATGAACCTGTGCCGACGCCCTTCATCGCTTCTTCACCGGCGCTTCGCGCTCGCTTCAACCCGGGCGTTCACCCTTCGGCGCAGTCCGCACCGTGCGGACCTTGCCGAAGGAGCAGCCGCCATGCTTGACCTTGTTGCCGAGTCCCGCGGGCCGCGCCCGCTGCGCATCACCCGACCGGTGGTCTTCCGCGGGGTGCCCGCGACGTCGACCGTTCCGATGGACAAACTGAAGATCCGCGGCGGCGTGCCGCTGAAAGGTGAGATCGGGATCTCGGGTGCCAAGAACGCTGCGCTGCCGATCCTGTGTGCATCCCTGCTGACCGCCGATGAACTGGTGGTGGAAAACGTCCCGCAGTTGCAGGACGTGGTCACGACGCTGAAGCTCCTGCGCCAGATGGGGGTGACAGCGGATCGGGAGGGTCCGACGGTGCGGCTGCGCGCCGATGCCGTGACCCGCACCGAAGCGCCGTACGAGCTTGTCAAGACGATGCGCGCGTCGATCCTCGTGCTCGGGCCGCTGGTCGCGCGTTGCGGCCAGGCGCGCGTCAGCCTGCCGGGCGGATGCGCGATCGGCGCGCGGCCCGTCGACCAGCACATCAAGGGCCTGGAACAGCTGGGCGCGCGCATCCGCGTCGAGGGCGGCTACCTCATCGCCGAGGCGCCGCGCCTGACGGGTGCGCGCATCGTGACCGACATGGTTACGGTCACCGGAACCGAGAATCTGATGATGGCCGCCACGCTGGCTGACGGCGAAACGGTCATCGAGAACGCCGCGCGCGAGCCCGAGGTGGTCGATCTGGCGAACGCCCTGAACGCCATGGGCGCGCGCGTGGATGGGGCGGGCACCGACCGCATCGTCGTGCAGGGTGTGGAGAAGCTGCATGGTGCACGTCACCGGGTGATGCCGGACCGCATCGAAACCGGCACGTTCCTGTGCGCGGTTGCGGCGTCCGGCGGTGACGTGCTGCTGCGGCAGGCCGCACCCTCGACGCTCGACGCCGTGCTCGACAAGCTGCGCGAGACGGGCGTGGAACTCGACTGCGCGGCCGATACGATCCGGGTCCGCATGCGCGGCCGGCCGCGGGCGGTCAGCCTGCGCACTGCGCCTTATCCGGCGTTCCCGACCGACATGCAGGCCCAGTTCATGGCGCTCGACGCCATCGCCGACGGCGTCGGCAGCATTACCGAGACGATCTTCGAGAACCGCTTCATGCACGTGCCCGAGTTGCAGCGGCTGGGCGCCAACATCGCGGTCGAAGGCAACACGGCGGTCGTGCAGGGTGTGCCCCGCCTGGCCGGCGCGCCGGTGATGGCGACCGACCTCCGCGCCTCGGCCAGCCTGGTTGTTGCGGCGCTGGTGGCCGAAGGCGAGACGCTGATCGATCGCATATACCATCTGGACCGTGGCTACGAAGCGATGGAAGCGAAGCTGGCGTCGGTGGGCGCCCGCATCGACCGCGTGAAGTAGACGACCGGGCCGAGGTTCGCGTGATCACACTTGCGCTGTCGAAAGGACGGATCTTCGATGAGTCGCGGCCGCTGCTGGCCGCGGCCGGCATAGCGCCGCTCGAAGATCCCGAGTCCTCGCGCAAGCTGATCATCGGCACGCAGGATCCCAATGTACGTGTGGTGGTGGTGCGCGCCTCCGATGTGCCGACCTACGTGCAATACGGCGCGGCGGAACTCGGTGTGGCAGGCAAGGACGTGCTGCTCGAGCACAGCGCGCAATGGGGCGACCGCGGGCTGTACCAGCCGGTCGATCTCGGCATCGCACGCTGCCGCCTGTGTGTCGCCGTACCCGCGGGATTCGACTACGCCAATGCCGTGCGACGTGGCGCGCGCCTGCGCGTGGCCACCAAGTACGTGCAGACCGCACGCGAGCACTTCGCCGCCAAGGGCGTGCACGTCGACCTGATCAAGCTCTACGGGTCGATGGAACTGGCGCCGCTCGCCGGGCTCGCCGACGCGATCGTCGACCTCGTCTCGTCCGGAGGAACCCTGCGTGCCAACAACCTGGTCGAGGTCGAGGAGATTGTCGCGATCTCGTCGCGCCTGATCGTCAATCAGTCGGCGTTGAAGACGCGCCGTGCCGAGATCGCGCCCCTGATCGAGCGGATCGAGGCCGCGATGCAGGCATGAACGTCCGCACACTCGACACCCGCGACCCCGGCTTCGAGGCGGACTTCGCGCGCCTGGTGGTCGTCGACTCCGCGGTCGACAAATCGATCGAGCGCACGGCCGACGCGATCGTCGACGACGTGCGCGCAGCGCGGCGACGCGGCGCTGCTCGAATACACGAACCGCTTCGATCGCATGTCGGCCGCCGCGGTGGCCGACCTCGAGATCGCGCAGGACGACATGCGCGCCGCGTTCGAAGGCCTGCCGGCCGACCAGCGCGCGGCGCTGCAGGTGGCCGCCGAGCGCATCCGGGCTTTCCATCAGGACCAGCATGCGCGCCTGATGCAGGGCGACTGGATCTCGCGTGAAACCGACGGGACCGTGACGGGACAGCGCATCAGCGCGCTCGACAGTGCCGGGCTTTACGTGCCGGGCGGCAAGGCCGCGTACCCGTCGTCGGTGCTGATGAATTCGATCCCGGCGCACGTCGCCGGCGTCGAGCGCCTGATCATGGTCGTGCCGACGCCGGACGGTGAGCGCAACGCGCTGGTGCTTGCGGCTGCCCATCTGGGCGGAGTGTCGCGCGCGTTCGCGATCGGCGGCGCGCAGGCGATTGCCGCGCTCGCTTACGGAACCGCCACGGTGCCGGCAGTCGACAAGATTGTCGGACCGGGTAACGCCTATGTCGCCGCCGCCAAGCGCCGCGTGTTCGGCACCGTGGGCATCGACATGATCGCGGGCCCGACCGAGATCCTGATCATCGCCGACGCCGAGGCGAACCCCGACTGGATCGCGATGGACCTGTTCTCGCAGGCCGAACATGACGAACTCGCGCAAGCGCTGCTGCTGACGCCCGACGCCGGTCTGGTCGACGCGGTCGCCGCATCGATCCGGCGCCTGCTGCCCGCGCAGCCGCGGCGCGCCATCATCGCGGCTTCGCTGGCGAATCGCGGCGCGCTGGTGCTGACGCGCGACTTCGACGAGGCCGTGGCGTTGTGCAACCGCATCGCGCCCGAGCACATGGAGATCGTCACCGCGGACCCCGAGGCGCTTTTGCCGAAGATCCGCCATGCGGGCGCGATCTTCATCGGGCACTACTCCTCCGAGTCGCTCGGCGACTACTGCGCGGGACCGAACCATGTCCTGCCGACCGTCCGCACGGCCCGCTTCTCCTCGCCGCTCGGGGTCTACGACTTCGTCAAGCGATCGAACCTCATCCACGTGTCGGCAGCCGGCGCCCAGAGGCTGGGCCCGGTGGCGGCCACGCTGGCCCGCGGCGAGCATCTGGTCGCGCATGCGATGTCGGCGGAACTCCGTCTGACCGGCAGCGGGACGACGTGATGAACGGGCGCATCGGCAAGAAGCCGAACCTCGCCGTGCTGCGCGACGATATCCGCGCGACCGAGGCCTATTCGGTGCCGAGCGCGGTCGGCTTCATCAAGCTCGACGCGATGGAGAATCCTTTCCCGTTGCCCGAAGCACTGCAGCGCGAACTCGGTGAGCGACTTGGCCGGCAGGCGCTGAACCGGTATCCGCTGTCGGACCCGCGCGGCTTCAAGGAGCGGCTTGGCAAGGCGATGGGCCTGCCGATGGGCGCACGCCTGATGCTGGGCAACGGCTCGGACGAACTGATCCATCTGGTGATCCAAGCCTGTGCCCGGCCCGGGGCGACGGTCCTGTCGCCGTGGCCGAGTTTCTCGATGTACGAGCTTTCGACACGCTTCGACGGTTGCCGCTTCGTCGGCGTACCGCTGCGTGCGGACTTCACGCTCGACACCAACGCGCTGCTGGCGGCCATCGCGGAGCATCAGCCCGCCGTCATCTTCATTGCGTATCCGAACAATCCGACCGGCAACCTCTTCGAGCGCAACGGCATCGAAGCCGTGCTGCGGTCGGCGCCCGGGCTGGTCGTCATCGATGAGGCGTACCTGCCTTTCGCGCAGGACACGTGGATGCCGCAGCTGCGCAGCTGGCCCAACCTGCTAGTGCTGCGCACGCTGTCGAAACTCGGGCTGGCCGGCATCCGGCTCGGCTACCTGGCGGGCGATCCCGAGTGGATCGTCGAGCTTGAGAAGCTGCGTCCGCCGTATAACGTCAACGTGCTGACGCTGGCGACCGCGGATTTCCTGCTCGAGCACCTGCGCGTTCTCGAAGGGCAGGCCGTGATGCTCCGGACCGAGCGCTCGCGTGTCGCTGCGGCGCTCGCGAGCCTGCGTGACGTCACCGTCTTTCCGTCGGCCGCCAACTTTCTGTTGTTCCGGGTTGCCGACACGGACCGCATCTTCAATGGGCTCAAGGAACGCGGCATACTGATCAAGAACGTATCCGCGATGCACCCGCTGCTGGCGAACTGCCTGCGCACGACGATCGGCACCGCGGTCGAGAACGACGCGTTCATCCAGGCGCTGCGCGCCACGTTGGAAGGCTCACGATGACGGCCCCCCGCACGACCCGCCGCGCGACGGTGGAACGCAACACCAAGGAAACCCAGATCCGCGTCGAGATCAACCTCGATGGCTCGGGCCAGGGCACATTTGCTTCGGGCGTCGGTTTCTTCGATCACATGCTGGACCAGATCGCCCGCCACGGCATGTTCGATCTCGTGGTCGAGGCGAAGGGCGACCTGCACATCGACGGGCACCACACCGTCGAGGACATCGGCATCACGCTGGGCCAGGCCTTTGCCCAGGCGGCTGGCGACAAATCCGGCGTGCGGCGCTACGGCCATGCCTACGTTGCCCTCGATGAGGCCCTGTCGCGCGTGGTCATTGACCTCTCGGGCCGGCCTGGACTCGAATGGCACGTGCCTTTCAAGCGCGCGATGATCGGCGAGTTCGACGTCGACCTGGCCCACGAATTCTTCCAGGGCTTCGTCAATCACGCGCTCGTCACCTTGCATGTCGACAACCTGCGCGGCGACAACGCCCACCACCAGTGCGAGACCGTGTTCAAGGCCTTCGCCCGTGCACTGCGCATGGCCGTAGAGCCCGACGCCCGCGCCGGAGGCATCATCCCTTCAACCAAGGGCACGCTCTAGAGCGGAGCGAGAATGCGTCAGGCTTGCAGTGGTAACAGGGCGCGCGCGCGGCCGCTCCGGAGCGCGCCCTCTAACTCTAGTCACTGCGTGTGCACGTGCGCCGCGCAGCGGCGCGTACACACGCAGTGATAGCCGTTATTGACTACGGTATGGGCAACCTGCGCTCGGTGGCGAAGGCGCTGGAGCATGTCGCGCCTTCCGTGACAGTGCGCATCACGTCCGATCCCGCCGTCGTGAAGGCGGCGGATCGGGTCGTTTTCCCCGGCCAGGGTGCAATGCCGGACTGCATGCGATATCTGCGTGAATCCGGCCTGGAAGACGCGGTGCGCGCTGCGGCGGCCAGCAAGCCATTGCTCGCGGTCTGCATCGGCGAGCAGATGCTGTTCGAGCACAGCGAGGAAGGGGACACCGAGGGGCTCGGCCTGTTTCCGGGCGAGGTCGTCCGCTTTCGCGACGCGGCAATGAGGTCCGCGGAAGGAGTGCGCCTCAAGGTGCCGCACATGGGCTGGAACCGCGTGCGCCAGGCACACTCGCACGCGTTGTGGCGTGGCGTGGCGGACGAAAGTTGGTTCTATTTCGTGCACAGTTACTACGTGGTGCCCCAAGATGGCGCGCTGAGCGCCGGTACTTCGGACTACGGCGGCACCTTTACCTGCGCGGTCGCACGGGATAATATTTTTGCGACGCAGTTTCACCCAGAGAAGAGCGCCGCCGCCGGATTGCGCATCTACGAGAACTTCAGCCGCTGGGCACCCTGACGCGGTGCCGCGCCGGATGTTCCGAAAAACCCCCTCCTCAGACCTCCCCCTGCCTCGTAACGCCCATCTGCCGGGCTCACTGCAATGCTGCTGATTCCTGCCATCGACATCAAGGACGGTCATTGCGTCCGCCTGCGCCAGGGCGACATGAACAGCAACGTGACGGTGTTCTCCGACGATCCGGTCGCCATGGCGCGGCATTGGCGCGACCAGGGTGCGCGTCGGTTGCACATCGTCGACCTGAATGCCGCGCGGTCGGGGCGACCGATCAACGAGACGGTCATCCGCAAGATGGTGAAAGCGGTCGGCGACGACCTGCCGATCCAGCTGGGCGGGGGGATCCGCGACCTCGACACGATCGAGCGCTACATCGACGACGGCGTGGGCTTTGTCGTGATCGGCACCGCGGCCGTGAAGAATCCCGGGTTCCTGCACGATGCATGCAGTGCCTTTGCCGGACACGTCATCGTGGCGCTCGACGCCAAGGGCGGCAAGGTCGCCACCGACGGCTGGAGCAAGCTGACCGGCCACGACGTCAATGACCTTGCCAAGAAGTTCGAGGACTACGGTGTCGAGGCGATCCTTTACACCGACATCGGGCGCGACGGCATGCTGACCGGAGTGAACATCGAGGCGACGGTCGAGCTCGCGCGCCATGTGAAGATCCCGGTCATCGCCAGTGGTGGCGTGGCGCAGCTGGCCGACATCGAGGCCCTGTGTGCCGTCGAGAGCGACGGCGTCATGGGTGCGATCCTCGGTCGCTCGCTGTACGAGGGCACGGTGGACTTCAAGGCCGCGCAGGAACGGGCCGACGTGCTGGCGGGCTGAGCCGCCCGGTCCACAGGCCGATTTGCTCCAAAATGGAGCATTGCCATGCTAGCCAAGCGCATCATCCCGTGCCTGGACGTGACCGGCGGTCGCGTCGTCAAAGGCGTCAACTTCGTATCGCTGCGCGATGCCGGGGACCCGGTCGAGATCGCCCGGCGCTACGACGGCGAAGGCGCCGATGAGCTCACCTTCCTCGACATCACCGCGTCGTCGGATCAGCGCGACATCATCCTGCACGTGATCGAGGCGGTGGCCGACCAGGTCTTCATTCCGCTTACGGTCGGTGGTGGCGTGCGGCAGGTCGCCGATGTCCGGCGGCTGCTGAACGCAGGCGCCGACAAGATCTCGATCAACACCGCCGCGGTGCAGGACCCGCAGCTCGTGGCGAGCGCCAGCGGCCGCTTTGGCGCCCAGTGCATCGTCGTGGCGATCGACGCGCGGCGTCGGCAGGCGGGTGAACCGAGCGCGGGCTGGGAGGTCTATACGCACGGCGGTCGGACCCCCACGGGACTGGACGCCATCCAGTGGGCGCGCCGCGTCGCCGAACTGGGTGCCGGAGAGATCCTGCTCACCAGCATGGATCGTGACGGCACGCGGCAGGGGTTCGATCTGGAACTGACACGCGCGGTGGTTGATGCGGTGCCGATCCCGGTCATCGCCTCGGGCGGTGTCGGCACGCTTCAGCACCTGGCCGAGGGCGTTACCCGGGGTGGCGCAGATGCCGTGCTGGCCGCCTCGATCTTTCACTATGGCGAGTTCACCGTGCGGGCGGCCAAGGAGTACATGGCCGCGCAGGGTGTCGAGATGAGGCTGACATGAGCGATCCCGACTGGCTTGCCGAGATTCGCTTCGATACCGACGGCCTGGTGCCGGTTATCGCGCAGGACGCGGCCAGCGGGCGGGTGCTGATGGTCGCCTGGGCCAATCGCGAAGCGCTCGCCGAAACGGTGCAGACGCGGTGCGCGGTGTACTGGTCGCGCTCGCGCGGCCGGCTCTGGCGCAAGGGCGAGGAATCGGGCCACACGCAGCAGGTCAGCGAAATCCGGCTCGACTGTGACGGCGACGTCGTGCTGTACGCTGTTTCGCAGGCCGGTGGCATCGCCTGCCATACCGGACGGGAGAGCTGCTTCTACCGGCGCCTGAAAGACGGGCACTGGGACACCGTCGACCCGGTGCTCCGGGATCCGGACCTCATCTACCGAAAATGAACGACGCGATCCTCAGTCAGCTCGCCGATGTCATCGAGTCGCGCCGCGGCGGCGATCCAGAGACCTCGTACGTCGCGCGGCTACTCGCGCGCGGCGAAGATGCGGTGCTGAAGAAAATCGGTGAAGAAGCCACCGAAACCGTCATGGCCGCCAAGGACGGGTCGCCCGATCGGATCATCGCGGAAGCGGCCGACCTCTGGTTTCATTGCCTGATCCTGCTCGCCCACTACCGGCTGCGGCCCGAGCAGGTACTTGCCGAGCTGGAGCGCCGCGCCGGCACCTCTGGAATTGAAGAGAAGGCTGCCCGCAAGGCTCGTGGTCGCGCCAGCGAAGAAGACAATGGAGGCGAACGATGACCACCAGTTGCCTGTTCTGTCGCATCGCCCGTGGCGAGGTACCGAGCCGCAAGGCCTACGAGGACGATGAAGTCATCGCTTTTCATGACATCAATCCGGCTGCACCGGTGCATCTTCTGCTGGTCCCGAAAGTGCACGTGGATTCCCTGATCACGACCGGGCCGGAGCACGAGGCTTTGTTGGGTAAACTCATAGCCCTTGCGCCGCGGCTCGCGAAAGAACAAGGCTGCGTCAATGGCTTTCGCGTCGTGATCAACAACGGCCCGGACGGCGGGCAAGAGGTCTCTCACTTGCACATCCACATCCTGGGCGGACCACGCCCGTGGAAACGTCTGTAGGAGCACGAAATGGGTTCGTTTTCGATCTGGCATTGGCTGATCGTCCTGCTGGTCATCATCCTGGTGTTCGGCACTAGCAAGCTGAAGAACATCGGCAAGGACATGGGCGGCGCGATCAAAGGCTTCAAGGAAGGCATGAAGGAAGGCACCGAAGAGGCCTCCAAGACCGTCGATGAGGCCAAACAGGCCGTCGGGCAGACGATCGACGTCAAGGCCAAAGAGAAGTCCTGATCGCCCTCTTTGCTCCCCGCGCCCGTTGCGGCCGGGGCGCGCCCCGGCTTCCCCCATCGGACCTGACGGCCGCCATCGATGTTTGACTTCAGTTTCGGCGAGTTGGCGGTCATCAGTGCCGTCGCGCTGGTCGTCCTCGGCCCCGAGCGCCTGCCCAAGGTTGCACGCACCGTCGGCGAGTGGGCTGGCAAAGCGCAGCGCTACGTCAGCCAGGTCAAGGCCGACATCAATCGTGAAATGGAGTTGTCCGAGCTCAAGAAGCTGCAGGAGCAGGCGCGTGGCATCGCCCACGAATTCGAAACCGCGGTGACCAGCGAGGTCAAGGGAATCGAGTCGAGCGTCGGCTCCGTCACTTCAGGTTCAACTGAGGGTCTGAGCAGCCTGGGCACTGACAACTACACGGACTCGTGGGACGACAAGAACAAGTGGACCCCGACCCGCTTTTCCCGGCGCTACAAGCCCGGCCCAAGCATCGACGAACTGTCCGATGAAATTGCCAAGCTCAAGCGCCAGCTTTCGATGCCGGAGACGCTGGGGCGCAGCCGCCACAAGTACGCACCGCGCGCGCGCCTGAACCGGCCGCGCATCCGGCGCTGAGCGCGCGCGGATTGTTGTAACTGCCCCGATGACGACCGACACGACCAACCCGACGGAGCCTGCACCCGAGCAGAGCTTCCTGTCGCATCTGGTCGAGTTGCGCCAGCGCCTGGTGCGCGCCGCGATCGCCGTGCTGGTCATCTTCCTCGCGCTGACCCCCTTCATGAAAGAGATCTTCGACCTGCTGTCGAAGCCGATGATGGCGGCGCTGCCGGCGGGGTCGAAGCTGCTGGCCACCGGCGTCATCACGCCCTTCATGGTGCCGCTGAAAGTGACGCTGTTCAGTGCCTTCCTCATCGCCCTGCCGTATGTGCTGTGGCAGGCCTGGGCGTTCGTCGCGCCCGGGCTCTATCGCCATGAGAAACGGCTGGCGGCACCATTGATCGCGTCGAGCGTGCTGATGTTCGCACTTGGCATGGCCTACTGCTACTTCGTCGTCTTCGGCGTCGTGTTCAAGTTCATCTCCGGATTCGCGCCGGCATCGGTGTCGGTATCGCCCGACATCGAAGCGTATTTCAGCTTTGTCATGGGCATGTTTCTCGCGTTCGGGTTGACGTTCGAGGTGCCGATCATCGTGGTGCTGCTGGTGCGTTTCCGCATTGCAAGCATCGAGAAGCTCAAGCAGGCGCGACCCTATGTCATCGTGGGCGCGTTCATCGTCGCTGCGATCTTCACGCCGCCGGATGTGCTGTCGCAGCTGCTGCTCGCGATCCCGCTGTGCGTACTTTATGAACTGGGCATCGTCCTGGCACGCTTCGTCGCAAAGCCGCAGGGCGAGCAGGAAGCCTCCGCTCAGGAAACGTCGTCCTGAGCGGCGGGCAGCCGCCGGTCCGATGCAACGATCCACGCTGCTTCGCTGGCTGACGGCATGCCTGCTTGCGACCGCGCTGTGTCCGGCACACGCTGCCCGATTGCAGGTCGTTCCGGGTGACGATGTCGAACTCGGCCAAGGCTTCGCAGCCTATGAGGCCCGAGACCTGGCGCTTGCACAGCGGCTGTTCCGCAGCGCGGCCGAACGCAACCAGCGCGTTGCGCAATTCAATCTTGCGGTGATGCTGATGAACGGGGAGGGCGGACCGGCCGATCCCGTGGCAGGTGTGCAATGGCTGAAGAAATCGGCAGGCAGCGGCTTCGCCCGCGCACAGTTTGCCCTCGGTCTGCTGCATGAGCGGGGCGACGGCGTGCCCCTGTCGCTCACCGAGGCTACCGCGTGGTTCCGCAAGGCGGCCGAGCAGGGTTATCGCGACGCGCAGGTGAGCCTGGCCACGCAGTATTTTCTCGGCCGCGGTGCTCCGCGTGACTACGCTGAGGCTGCACGCTGGTACGAGAGTGCGGCGGAACTGGGCGACCAGGCCGCCGCCTACATCATCGCGAGCCAGTACGAGAACGGTGACGGAGTGGAACGCGACGAACTGCGCGCGTTCTACTGGTACAACATCGCGGCCGCAGGCGGCGATCCGGTGGCCGCCCACAAGGCGCGCGAGCTGCGCGGAAAACTGGCACCGCCGCGCTGAGCGTGCGGCCTGGCGTACCTACTGCGGCAGGCGCGGCGTGGGCCGCTCGCCAACTGTCACCGGAAACTCGACTTCCTTGCCGGAGCGCAGCACCCGCACGGTGGCGCTGGAGCCGGGCGGCAACTGCGCAATCTGATTCAGCATGCCCCGACTGTTGGCAACCTTTTCCCCGTTGATCGTCACGATCACGTCGCCGGGTTCTAGCCCGGCCTTGCCGGCCGGGCTCGTGCGCTGCACGCCCTTGAGCACAACGCCGTCCGGGCGTGTGAGCTTCAGAAGATCGGCGACCTCGGGCGTGACATCTTCCGGTTCGACGCCAAAATAGCCGCGCGAGACCCTGCCGGTGCGTACGAGCTGGTCCATCACCTGCCGCACCAGCGTGGACGGAATGGCGAATCCGATCCCGATCGAGCCGCCGGTACGTGAAAAGATCGCCGTGTTGATACCGACGAGATGGCCACTGGTATCGACCAGGGCGCCCCCCGAGTTGCCCTGGTTGATGGCGGCATCGGTCTGGATGAAGTTCTCGAAGGTGTTGATGCCGAGGTTTGACCGGCCCAGCGCGGACACGATACCCATCGTGACGGTCTGGCCGACGTCAAAGGGGTTGCCGATGGCCAGCACGATGTCGCCGACCCGCAGCGCGTCGGCGCGACCGAACGTGATGACCGGCAGCCCCATGGCCTCGACCTTGAGCAGGGCGAGATCGCTCTCCGGGTCGGCCCCTACCAGCCGCGCATCGAACTGGCGTCCATCCGCCAGCGCGACGGCGATCTCATCGGCCGCCTGGACCACATGGTTGTTGGTCAGGATGTAGCCATCCGCCGAGGCGATCACGCCGGACCCGAGACTTGCGACGCGATCGGGTCCACCACGCGGATCGCCGAAGAAATAGCGGTACAGGGGATCGACGGGGGCCCCGCGGCGCTGCACCTCCTTGGTCGTATAAACGTTCACGACGGCAGGCGCCGCCGCAGCAACGGCGCCGGCGTACGACGCGAGCGCAGACGTGCGCGCCACTTCGACGCTCGGCGCTGCCTGTTTGGCAGCCGGTAAGGAGGGCGCGGCCGACGGCGCCGCGGTGGGCAGGCGGCCGAGCCACTCTGGTCGCAGCGTCGTGACGATGAAGAGCGCGGCCAGGCCGATCGTGGTTGCCTGCGCGAAGATCAACCAAAGGCGACGGAGCATCCCGGTATTCCGCGTTGTGCTTGGGGCCTACCGCGTCCGGCGAAAACACGCCGAAGCGGCAGCAGGCGCCTGCGAGCGCCCGCGCGGCACTGGTTGGGGTGGAGTCAGCGTTTCTTCAACTCATCGCGGATCTCGCGCAACAGCACGACATCCTCGGGCGTCGGCGCCGGTGCGGCGTCGAGTCCGGACTTCACGCGATTGACCGCCTTCACCATCCAGAAGATGACGAAAGCGAGGATGACAAAGTTCAGCATTACGGTAATGAAATTGCCCCAGGCGAACACAACGCCGGACTTCTGTGCAGCGTCCAGCGATGCGCCCGCGGCCACGTTGCCCGACAGCACCCAGTACTTGTTCGAGAAGTCGACGGCGCCACCCAGCATGGCGTTGATGAGCGGCATCACGACGTCCTTGACCAGCGAGTCGACGATCCGGCCGAAGGCTCCGCCGATGATCACGCCCACCGCAAGGTCGATGACGTTGCCCTTGACGGCAAACTCGCGAAACTCTTTCATGACGCTCATAGTCTCTATCTCTCCCGCCGGACTTCACCGGAGTTGAACTGTTCCTAGTCTAGCCGGGCACCGGCCCTACGGCGGCGCACGGGTGCCGAGGGCGGGGCTTGCCGCATGCATTAGAATCGCGGGCTGCCATGCGGGGCGCTTTGCCCGTTTCCGCTGCGGAAAGTCCTCGGCGTGACTGCAGTGCACCTGGATTTCACTTCTCTTTCGGGGTTTTCATGTCCACATCGACCTCAGTTCCCGCCGGTGACGCGCCAGCGGGCGTCGACAAGGAGCGCCGCAATGCGATCGCCCTGGCCGCGGCCGTAGGCGGGGCTGGAGCGGTCGCGATGGCCGTGCCGTTCGTGGCTTCCTTCGCGCCCTCCGAGCGGGCGAAGGCGGCAGGCGCCCCGGTCGAGTTCGATGTCGGTGGCATTGCGCCAGGCGAGATGAAGACCGTTGAATGGCGCGGCCTGCCGGTCTGGGTCCTGCGCCGGACGCCGGAAATGCTGCAGTCGATCAAGAAGGTCGACGGCGAGGTGGCCGATCCCAAGTCGCAGCGCACGCAGTACCCGACGCCCGAATACGCGCAGAACGAGTTCCGTTCGCGCAAGCCCGAGTACCTGGTGGCCGTCGGCATCTGCACGCATCTGGGCTGCTCGCCGGCCGGTCCCTTCGGTGCGAACCAGAACTCGCAGCTGGGTACCGATCAGGGCTTCCTGTGTCCCTGCCATGGTTCCACGTTCGACCTGGCTGGACGCGTGTTCAAGAACAAGCCGGCGCCCGACAACCTGCCGGTCCCACCGCACAAGTACCTGTCGGACACGCTGATTTTGATCGGTGACGACTCCAACGCCTGATTTCAGGGAACGCGATGGCTGAATACAAGACCCCCTACGCCGGGATCGCCGGCTGGTTCGACCAGCGCATGCCGACGGTGATGGCGGAGTACCGCAAGCACCTGTCCGAGTACTACGCGCCGAAGAACTTCAACATCTGGTACATCTTCGGCGGCCTGGCGATCACCGTGCTGGCGATCCAGATCATCACGGGCATCTTCCTGGTGATGAATTACAAGCCGGACGCCAACCTCGCGTTCGCTTCGGTCGAGTACATCATGCGTGACGTGCCGGGCGGCTGGTTCATCCGCTACATGCACTCGACCGGCGCGTCGTTCTTCTTCATCGTCGTCTACCTGCACATGTTCCGCGGCCTGATGTACGGCAGCTACCGCACGCCCCGGGAACTGGTGTGGATCTTCGGCTGCCTGATCTTCCTGTGCCTGATGGGCGAGGCGTTCTTCGGTTACCTGCTGCCCTGGGGCCAAATGAGCTACTGGGGCGCACAGGTGATCGTTAATCTGTTCGGCGCGATTCCGCTGATCGGCCCGGACCTGGCGGTGTTCATCCGCGGCGACTACGTGATCGGCGACGCCACGCTGAACCGCTTCTTCGCGTTCCATGTCATCGCCATTCCGCTGGTGCTGATCGGCCTCGTCGTCGCGCACATCCTCGCGCTGCACGACGTCGGCTCGAACAACCCGGACGGCGTCGAGATCAAGAAGAACCTCGATGCCAGCGGCAGGCCGCTCGACGGCATCCCATTTCATCCGTACTACACGGTCCACGACATCTTCTGGCTGACCATTTTCCTGATGGTCTTCTTCTTTGTCGTGTTTTTCGCTCCGGAGATGGGTGGTTATTTCCTTGAGTGGAACAATTTCATCCCGGCCGATTCACTGACGACGCCTTCGCACATCGCGCCGGTCTGGTACTTCACGCCGTTCTATTCGATCCTGCGCGCGACGACCGAGCAGTTCATGGTCGTGCTGGCCGTTGGAACGATCGCGCTGTCGGCGCTGATCCTGCTCACGGTGCGCAACCCGATCGTGCGCGGGGCGATTGCCGTCGGCACGCTGGTGCTGCTGCTGGGCTATTTCACGCTCGACGCGAAGTTCTGGGGCGTGGTGCTGATGGGTGCCTCGGTGATGATCTTCATCCCACTGCCGTGGCTCGACCACTCGCCGGCGAAGTCGATGCGCTATCGCCCCACCTGGCACTTCTGGCTGCTGATCACCTGGGTGGTCGCCTTCGTCGTGCTCGGCTACTTCGGCACGCAGCCTCCGTCTTCGGCAGGCCAGTACATCTCGATGATCGGCACGGTGATCTATTTCGGCTTCTTCGCGCTGATGCCGTGGTGGAGCCGGATGGGCACCTTCAAGCCGGTCCCGGACCGCGTCACGTTTCATCCGCACTGAAAGGGCCGGGGAAGACAATGAAGAAGATCATCGCCCGCCTGCTCGTTGCGCTGGGTCTGCTTGCAGTGGCCGGCGGCGCGCTGGCTGCCGGGGCCGCGATCCCGATCGAGCATTGGCCGGCAGAGCGTGGCCGCAGCTTCGGCGCGCTTCAGAACGGTGCGCGACTGTTCGCCAACTACTGCATGGGCTGCCACAGTGCCACTCTCGTCCGTTGGAACCGCCTGGAGCAGATCGGTCTCGACGAGAAGCAGATCAAGGAATTCCTGATCTTCGGCAACCAGAAGGTTGGCGACACCATGCGCATCGCCATGGCGCCGGCCGACGCCAAGGTCTGGTTCGGCAAGTCGCCGCCGGACCTGTCGGTCATCACGCGGGCCCGCACGTCGTTCGACTTCGCCGGCACCGACTACATCTACACGCTGCTGCGTGGCTACTACCGCGACAACAGCGCTCCGACCGGCTGGAACAACATCGCCTTTCCGGGCATCGGCATGCCGCACATCTTCTGGGACCGGCAGGGGCCGCGCGAGGCCACGCTGGTGCAGACACACCGGCACGCCGATCCAAAGACGGGGCACGCGGGCTTCGTGCAGACCACGACGGTATTCGACGTCAATGGCAATGCGACGAAGACCGAAACGGAACTCAAGGGACCCGCGACCGAGGGCTTCAGCTACACCTTCCGGCCGCTCGACCCGCAGCAGGCGCGCCAGTTCGACTCGGATGCGGCCGACCTCGTGGCCTTCCTGGCCTTCATCACGGACCCGTCGCAGACGGTGCGCAAACGGATCGGTGTCTGGGTCCTGTTGTTCCTGGCGTTCTTCGCCGTGATCGCCTGGCGCCTGAACTCGGTTTACTGGAAGAACATCAAGTAGGGCGGGCTCGGTGCAAGCGCCGCTGCGCGGCGCATGTGCACCTCGCCCGGATCGATCAGATGCAGGAGCCTGGGACGGCCTGGCACTCCGGCATTCAACAGTTAGCTGGCACCCTTGGGGCGCCGGCATGAAGCGAGGCGGCTCGCCGCCCCGCCAAGGAAAATAGATGATGGTGCTCTACTCCGGAACCACCTGCCCGTTTTCGCAGCGTTGCCGCTTCGTGTTGTTCGAGAAGGGCATGGACTTCGAGATCCGCGACGTGGACCTTTTCAACAAGCCCGAGGACATCAACGTGATGAATCCCTACGGGCAGGTTCCTATCCTCGTCGAGCGCGACCTCGTGCTGTACGAGTCGAACATCATCAACGAGTACATCGACGAACGTTTCCCGCATCCGCAACTGATGCCGGCCGACCCGGTGATGCGGGCGCGGACGCGGCTGTTCCTGTTCAACTTTGAGCGGGAACTCTTCGTGCACGTGCAGGCGCTGGAGAACAGCAACAACCAGAAGCTGGTCGAGAAGGCGCGCTCGACGATCCGCGACCGCCTGACGCAGCTCGCGCCGATCATGCTCAAGAACAAGTACATGCTCGGCGAAGACTTTTCGATGCTCGACGTGGCCCTGGCGCCGCTGCTCTGGCGCCTCGACCATTACGGCATCGACCTGCCGAAGACGGCCGCGCCGCTGATGAAATACGCCGAACGCATCTTTTCGCGCCCGGCCTATATTGAAGCGCTGACACCCTCCGAAAAGGTGATGCGCCGCTAGCGCATTGCCTCGCGCAGGAAGTCACGCCGATGCCCGATCCGTCGACCAAGCCCTACCTGATCCGCGCCATCCACCAGTGGTGCACGGACTCGGGCTTCACGCCGTATATCGCGGTGCTGGTCGACGGGGGAGTCCGGGTGCCGCACGAGTTCGTCAAGAACGGCGAGATCGTGCTCAACATCTCGCCGCTCGCGACCAGCCGCCTGCAGCTGGGCAACGAAGCGATCGAGTTCCAGGCACGCTTCGGTGGTGTCGCGCGCGAGGTGTGCGTTCCAATCGAACGGGTGCTGGCGGTATATGCGCGGGAAAATGGCCAGGGCATGGCGTTCGAGGTTCCGCGGACGGCAGCACCCGCCGGCGTCGAGCCGGCCGTGCCGGAGGCCGCGCCGGCCGGCCGCCCGGTGATGTCACTGGTGCAGACCGACGGCGCGAACTCGCGGGCGAGCGAATCGCATCCCGAGCCCTCGAATGGCGAGGAAGCCGGCGACAGCACGCCGGACGACACTCCGCCCGCGCCGCGCGGCGAGCGGCCCAAGCTCACGCGCATCAAGTAAGCAGTAGCACGACTCAGCACGTGCCGGCATAGCTCAGCTGGTAGAGCAGCGGTTTTGTAAACCGAAGGTCGGGGGTTCGAGTCCCTCTGCCGGCACCAACGTAGCGCAGCGTGACACTCGTCGGTAAGCACGACGACGGCGTATCGCGACGCACTCACCTGCCGCACGATGCGCATCCCGACTGCCCGGCCGGGACGGAACGTGCGGGGTCTATGTCCGACGGCATAGGCCATCTGTGCGACAGGCCTTCGCCTTCTGTTGAATGGTGCCTCGGGGCCGAGCGGCTCAGCATTGTCCTGCGTCGAAATTGACGCGGTCGCCCAGAGGAGCCCACCATGCATGACGACACGATTGATTCCGGCGCTACCCGATCGAAACAGCAGGCCACACCGCGCAGGACTCGTGTCATCACTGCCGTGGTGATCGCGCTTGCCATCGGGTCGGTGGCGTTCGTCGTTCAGCCCGGCGCGAGCAGGTCCGAGCGCATTGACTATGCGGCCGCCAGCGTCGCGAATCTGGCGCCGAGCACTCCTTCGGATGTGACCAGTGCTGACACGCGTTCGGCGGCGGGTTCCGCGACGGCGCCTCGCTTCCAGCGCACTGACGAACCGGCCTACACCGACAGCATGAACCCCCACGGCGGGTGAGACGTCGCACCGACTGGAGGCCGCTCCGCGGCCGAACTACGCGCGCGCCGGGCCGATGGCGCCGTGCCAGCGCGGCGCCTCCTCCACGGCAAGTCCGAAAAGGTCGAGCACACGGGCGACGGTGTGGTCGACCATCTCCTCGATCGATGCCGGCCGGTGGTAGAACGCCGGCACGGGCGGGAAGATGACACCGCCCATCAGCGTCACCGCTTCCATGTTGCGGATGTGAGCGAGGTTCAGCGGTGCCTCGCGCGGCAGCAGGACGAGCCGGCGCCGCTCCTTCAGGCAGACATCAGCCGCGCGCGTGATGAGGTTGTCTGCATAGCCATGTGCGATCGCGGCCAGCGTCTTCATCGAGCAGGGCGCGACGACCATGCCGATCGTCGCGAAGGATCCGCTGGCGATCGTTGCACCGATGTCGTTGACACTGTGCACGACATGCGCCAGCGCCTCGACGTCGCCGCGCTTGAGATCCAGCTCCTGGTAAGCGTTGAGCACTCCGGCCGCTGACAGCAGCAGGTGCGTCTCGATATCCGGCTGTTCGCGCAGGCGCCGCAGCAACTGCACGCCGTACGCCGCGCCACTGGCGCCGGTGATCGCAACGATCAGGCGCCGCGCTGGCACCCTCAGACCGCCTTCGTGTCGCTGAGCAGCGTCTGCAGTTCACCCGACTGGAACATCTCCATGATGATGTCCGAGCCCCCGACGAACTGGCCGTTCACGTAGAGCTGCGGGATCGTCGGCCAGTTCGCGTACTCCTTTACGCCCTGCCGCACGTCGTCGTCGTCGAGCACGTTGACGGTGACCAGGTTCTGCGCACCTGCCTGCTTCAGCACCTGGATGGCGCGGCCGGAGAAGCCGCACTGCGGGAACTGCGCCGTCCCCTTCATGAATAGCACCACCGGGTGCTCGGTGACGGTCTTGTGGATGAATTCCTTGGCGTCCATGCGATTGACCTCGAGAGGGAGGGGCAGTGTAGGAAGTCCGGCCGCGGCCCGTCAAACCGGGACGACCCGCGGGCCTGGCGGGTCATTCTGGACCCGTACCGCAGCGCCGCCGGAGCGTGGCGCTGAATTCGCGGTGAGCGCAGCCGGTTTTCGGGTCAACCGACGCCCGAGCGAGCGGTTCCAATGCGCATGCGCCGCAACCCGGAGATGTCGCCGCACTCGGCGGCCGCCACGACCGACATCGGCGCACCACATTCCCCGGGGCACCTTCGCGACCCCGCTCCTCCTCGTGCCTGGCCGCCAGCCCTCGGGCGGTCCGGCCACGAAGTGGCTCCACACTCAAGCGCGGCCGGCCGTGACTCGCGTCTGACCCCCGGCATCGCGGTAGACAGTCACCTCCCGGAACCCGGCGTCGCGCATGCGCTGCGCGACCGCTGCCGCCTGGTCATATCCGTGCTCCAGCACCAGCCAGCCTCCGGCGAGCAGGTGCGTGCGCGCCCCGGCGATGAGGATCGACAGGCACTGCAAGCCGTCGCCACCGTCGGTCAACGCAAGGCCCGGTTCGTGGCTGAGCGCCGCAAGGTGAGGGTCGGCTGCCGCCACATACGGCGGATTGCTGACGATCACGTCGAAGGCATCCCCTGGTGCGAGTGCCGCGAACCAGTCGCCCTGCAGGAAACGGACTTCCGCCTTGCAGCGACTGCGCGTTGGCACGTCGCCACGGCCAGCGCGGCCGCGGAGACATCGGTGGCAATGACGGTAGCGTCAGGTCGCTCCAGCTGCAGCGTGATGGCGACACAGCCCGAGCCGGTGCCGAGGTCGAGGATGCGGGGAGTTGTGCGTTCACGCAGGCAGGCGAGTGCCACCTCGACCAGCGTCTCGGTGTCGGGACGCGGCACCAGCACGTCGGGCGTGACCCTGAACGGCCTGCCGTAGAACTCCTTTTCGCCCAGCAGGTAGGCCATCGGCTCCCCGGACTGGCGGCGTGCGACCAAGGCCGTGTAATCCGGCGTGAGCCTGAGGGGTTACCACCGTCTCTGGATGCGCGACCAGACGCTCGCGCGGCGCGCGCAACACCCAGGCGAGCAGCGCGCGTGCCTCCGGCGCCGGCAGGGCATGCTCGGCCAACAGTGCTCCAACGGTCGGCATGAAATACGCGCCGCGTGGTCAGTGAGTCTCGACGCCCACGGCCCGGGTGCATGCAGGCCTGAGCCGGTGCGTCTGCCTCCTCAAGCGGGCTCGCCCAGCGCCGCGAGCAGCTCGGCCTGGTGTTCCGCGGCAAGCCGCTCGGTGAGCTCCGTCAGGTCGCCATCCATGATCTGGTCGATCTTGTAGAGCGTCAGGTTGATGCGATGGTCGGTCACGCGTCCCTGCGGGAAGTTGTAGGTGCGTATCCGCTCGGAGCGATCGCCGGAGCCGACCAGGCTCTTGCGCGTCGATGCTTCCTTCGCCTGCTGCTCGCGCGTGCGTTGATCCATGATGCGCGCCGCGAGGATCTTCATCGCGCGTTCGCGGTTCTTGTGCTGCGAGCGGTCGTCCTGGCACTCGACGACGATCCCGGTGGGAAGGTGCGTGATACGCACCGCGCTCTCGGTCTTGTTTACGTGCTGGCCGCCGGCGCCGGAGGCGCGATAGACGTCTATGCGGATCTCGGTCGGGTCGAGCTTGACCTCGTTGATTTCGTCCGCCTCCGGCAGCACGGCCACCGTGCAGGCCGAGGTGTGGATGCGTCCCTGCGCTTCGGTCTCGGGCACGCGCTGCACGCGATGGCCGCCGGACTCGAACTTGAGCTTCGAGTAGGCCCCGGCGCCCACGATGCGCACGATCACTTCCTTGTAGCCGCCAAGTTCGGACGCGCTGTCCGAGATCATTTCCGTGGACCAGCGGTTGCGCTCGGCATAGCGCATGTACATGCGCAGCAGATCCCCGGCAAAGAGTGCCGATTCATCGCCACCGGCGCCGGCGCGAATCTCAAGGAAGATGTTGCGCTCGTCGTTCGGGTCCTTCGGCAGCAGCAGCCGCTGCAGGTCATCCTCGAGTGACTCCATGCGCGCCTTGGCGGCATGGACTTCCTCTTCGGCCAACGCCTTCATGTCGGGGTCGGTCAGCATCTCCTGCGCGCCGAGCAGGTCCTCGCTGGCGCGGTTGTACTCGTGGAAGCGCGTGACGACCGGCTCGATCTCGGCGCGCTCCTGGCCATACGCCCGGAATCGATTCATGTCGCGTGCCGCGTCGACGCTCGACAATTGCACGTCGATCTCCTCGAGCCGCCTGGCGAGCTGCTCGAGCTTGGTCTTCATCGAAGTTTTCATGGGGCCGGCAAGAAAGTGGAGTGAGGTCGCCTCGGCGACCCCGTGGTCGCGGGCGGGCGGCGCGCGCCGGGGTGGCGGGGCCGCGAATCGGAGGAAGCAGACATGCGCCCGACCGACGCGGCCCGCGAAGCGGGCCGGTTCATCGGGCGCTAATGATCGGAAGAGTAGAAGCGCGCGAGCAGCGCCTGCACGCGCGCCGCCTCGGCCTCATCGCCGGCATCGCGCAGCGAGCTCATCGGATCGTGCAGGAACTTGTTCGTCAGTGCCTGGGACAGCTGTTCGATGACAGCCTCCGGCGCTTCGCCGCGGGCCAGTTGCTTGAGTGCCCGGTCCATCTCGCGACGCCGCAGCGCATCGGCCCGCGTCCGCAGATCCTGGATCACGGGCACGGCGCGACGCGCCTTGATCCACTCCTCGAAGTCGCGCACGCGCGACTCGATGATGGCCTCAGCCTGGGCCACCGCGGCCTGGCGGCTTTCGCTGCCAGACTGCACGATGCGGCCGAGATCGTCGACCGTGTGAACGTAGACGTCGTCGAGCCGCGATACCTCGGGTTCGACATCGCGCGGCACGGCGAGGTCAACGATGAACATCGGCTTGCGCCGGCGTGACTTGATGGCCCGCTCGATCATGCCGAGGCCGATGATCGGCAGCGAGCTGGCGGTGCATGAAACGACAATGTCGAAATGCGCGATCGTGTCGGGCAATTCGGCGAGCTTGATCGCGTTGGCGTGGAAGCGGTGGGCCAGCGCCTGCGCCCGCTCCTGCGTGCGGTTGGCCACGGTAATCGACTTCGGATGCTGCGCGGCGAAGTGCGTGGCCGTGAGCTCGATCATCTCGCCGGCACCAACGAACAGGATGTGCTCGCCGCCGAGGTTGCCAAAGATGCGCTGCGCTACGCGCACGGCCGCCGCCGCCATCGATACCGACTGCGTGCCGATCTCGGTCGTCGTCCGCACTTCCTTCGCCACCGCGAAGGTGCGCTGGAACAGATGGTTCAGCATCAGGCCGAGACCGCCCGCACTGCGCGCAAGCTTTTCGGCCTGCTTCATCTGGCCCAGGATCTGCGGCTCGCCGAGCACCATCGAGTCGAGTCCGCTCGCGACGCGGAACGCATGGCGCACCGCGCTCGCCTGCGGCAGGATATAGGTGTGGCGTTGCAGTTCGTCCAGGCTCAGCTGCTTTTCGGCCGCAACGAATTCCTGCAGTGCCTGCTGGGCGCGTTCCGGCTCATCCGCGGCGCAGTAAAGCTCCGTCCGGTTGCAGGTCGAGATGATCGCGGCTTCGGAAACGCGGCCGCCGGACGGCTGTGAAAGTCGCTCGCGCAGCCGTCCGATCGTCAGGCCAACCTCTTCCGGGACGAACGCCACCCGTTCGCGCACGGCAAGCGGCGCGGTCGTGTGGTTCAGGCCCAGGGTGAGAAGTTGCATGGCTGCCGGGAGGGGTGTGGCGCCCGGATAACTAGGACCGCCGAATTATAGGCGCCCCCCTTCTGCGCCACTGTTGATCTTCCTCGTCGGTTGACCCGACGGACGGACTAACCGCCCGCCGCGGGCGTGACGTTGCGCCGCACCAACCGGAACTCTCAAGCGTCTCTCTGGCGGCACTTGCGTGGGTTCTCCCCACCGGACCGAGCGGGCAACGGCAAGACCGTTGGCCCTCAGCGCTTGCCGAGCCAGTGCTGAGCCTTCTGCATCTCCAGCAGGTGCGCCGGGCAGGTCATCTCGAGGGTTTCGGCCTGATGCAGGCAGACCTGCAGCATCTGCGCGGTCGCCAGCGCGTCAGCCAGCGCGTCATGGCGCGCCAGCATGCGGATGTTCATCATCGCCAGCCAGTCGTCCATCGTCTTGTTTTCGTTCGACGGATAGAGCGCCGGCAGCAGCTCGGCGAGATCCAGCCAGGAACTCTGGCTGATCGTGCCGAGCGTCTCGTCGAGTGCGCGATCGATCATTGTCTGGTCGAACTCGGCGCGAAATGCCACCAACGGACAATGGCCGACATACTCCAGGAAGCGCAGCAGCGACTCGGCCGGATCCTGGCCGGCCAGTTGCCGCTGGCCACCGATGCGATGAACCAGGATGTTGTCGCGGCTCGAAGACTCGGGCTGGCGCAGCACGACTTCGAAGCAGTGGGCGAGATCGATCGTGCCTCGCTCCACCGCGACCGCACCGATCGACAGCACGCGGTCGCGCCGCATGTCGAGTCCGGTGGTTTCGACGTCCACCGTCACGTAGCGCGAGGCGCGGTGGTGGTTGCGCGTCGGCGGCGGCGAGAGTTCCGACAGTCGCTGCAGCCGTACGTTGAGTTCGGGGGCGAGGCGCGGCGCCGGCCGCAGCAGGCGGCTCAGCAACCCCATGGCGCGGCGCCCGATCGGTAGCGATGTTCAGGCATGTCGGTGCCGCGCTACAGCGCGAAGGAAAACGTTTCCTTGAGCCGCTGCTGCACCTTGCGGGCCTGGCGGAAGGTTTCCTTCAGCATGCGCTGATCGACTTCGTTGAGCGAATTCGGGTCGATGCGGTTTGGATTGGTCGGGTGAGGACGCTCCTGCGCTCGCAGCCGCAGCACTTGCACGTAATGAAACGCCTCGATGGTCGCCTCAACGTGGCGTGAATCGGCCTTGATCGCCTCGCCCGCGTGTCGCATGCGATCCGCTGTGCCAGTGGCCCGGCTGCCGTAAGCGAGGGCGAAGACGCGCGCGGCGTCGACGAAGATCCGCGCTCCGCGCTTCTTCAGGTCGAGCGTGCCCTCGCGTCCCGGCTTGTCGGACACTAGGAACGCGCGTATCAGCCCCAGCGGCGGCTCGGTCTGCAGAGCGTTGGCCACCATCAGCCGCAGGAAGAGCTTGTTGTCCTGCGTGCGCGCGAGCAGCCAGTCCCGCAGGCGATCGGCCAGCGTGCTGTCGCCGTACAGGGGCCGGAAATCGAAGAATATGTTCGCGTTGAGCAGCCGTTCGGGCGTGGGCTCGCTGATCCACGTGGTGAACTGCGCCCGCCACTCGGCCTCGGTCAGACACCACTGCGGGTTGCTCGCCATGATGTTGCCCTTGCACAGGGGGAAGCCCAGCTGGTCGAGCGCGGCGTTGACATCGCGCGCGAAGGCGATCAGTTCGTGTCGGGCGCGAAGAAGTTCCTTGCCTTCGCTCGGTGCGGCGAAGATCAGCGCATTGTCCTGGTCGGTGGCCAGCGTCTGCTCGCCGCGTCCCTCGCTGCCGAGTGCGAGCCAGCACCAGTCGAGGCCCTCGAGTTCGTGCTCCTGCAGCGTGCGATTGATCACCTCCCGCGTCAGTGCGTCATTGAGCGCGGCGACCGTCCGCGTGAGCGCTTCGGCGGACACGCCCTGGGCCAGCAGATTGCGCGTGAGGTTGCGGATGTCGCCGGCCACGTGCCCTAGCTGCTTGATCGAACGCGCCGAGCGGATCGCATGGTGGATCTGGCGCAGGCTTACACGCTGCAGCGCGAAGAGATCGTGCTCGAAGATCGTGCCGAGCACCTTGCCATGGGCCGTCACGATCATCTGGTGAAAGCCGCCGGCTGCCATGCTCTGGATCGCTTCCGCGGCGGTCGCTTCGGCCGGCAGCGTGATCGGGTCCGGCGTCATCACGCGCGCTACCGGCGGTTTCGAGCGGCAGTCCCTGCAGAACCACGCGATCGCGCAGGTCATTGAGAGTGAACACGCCCACCGGTGCCGACTGCTCGTCGACGACGATGATCGAGCGCACCGCATGCTCCCGCATCTGCGTCAGGGCATCGCGCAGCGAGGTCGTTGCCAGGCAGGTGACAGGCTCCGCGGGCAGCAACTGGGCCAGCGGGCGGGTCAGCGAATGCTGGTCAGATGCCACCTGGCTGTAATGACGCTGCAACTCGGCGAGCGACTGTTGTGCCAGGACGGTGACGGCCTCGGTGCAGTACGCGGCGAACTCGGGTGAGATCTGGCGCAGCTTCTGGAAGTCATCGACCGTCAGCAGGTAGGCAAACACATCGTCGGTCGACCGATAGCTGCGCGTCGGATGTCCGCCGGCCGACAGCGCGCCGACGGGAAAGCAGTCGCCGGCCTGCAGCACGCGGTCCGGCATCGTATCGAGGCCGGCCGTGACGCTCGCCACGTGCCCATTTTGGATGATGTGCAGCGGCGGAAACTCCGCGCTGCGGTCGACGATGACGCTGTCCTTCGCGAAGTAGGCGAGCTTGAGCCGCGGGATCAGGAACTGCAGCGCATCGTCGGACATGCGCGAGAACGGCGTATGCCGGCCCAGAAACTCGCGAACGGCCCCGTAGACGAGAGGCGGCGTGGTGGGCGTGTTCATGGCATCGCGCGTGGTAAGGGTGTCCGGTCGTCAGTTCGCCGACGGCTGGCGGCACTGCGGTTCAGCCGAGCCGACATAGCCGCATGTTCGCGCACAATCGGAAGAATAGAAAAAGGGGCCCCGCGGTCGGGGCCCCGTGAGAGACGGCGTCGTATCGGACGTCCGGCGGCGCCTCAGTGCGCGTGCGCCTTGGCGGCCAGGATGCCGGTGTTCTGGCGCACGTACAACTCGTCCCACATTTCCTCCGCGCGCTTGTCGCGATACAGCAGCGAACCAAGGATCACCGCGAGGAAGCCGAGCGGGATCGAGATCAGGCCCGGGTTCTTCAGCTCGAACAGCGGCGCCTCGAGACCGACCAGGCTGGTGTTGTCATTCTTGAACTTCTCGAGGTTGGCTTGCGCGGCCACCACGGCCTTCTCCAGTCCGGCCTTGTCTTTCTCGGCACGTGCGACCCTGGGGGCATCGCCGGAGGCGAGCGCTTCGTTCAGGGAAGCCAGCCGGGCCGGCGCTCCATCGATGACCTTCTGCGCGGCGGCCTTGATGGCTTTCGGATACGTCATGTTCGGCGACACCAGCACCAGCCCGATCGCCGTCAGCGTGCCTATCACCATGCCGGCCACGATGCCGCCGGTATTGCAGCGCTTCCAGTAGAGCGTCAGCAGCACGCACGGGAAGTTCGCGGAGGCGGCCACCGCAAACGCCAGTGCCACCAGGTGTGCGACGTTCTGGCCCTTGGCCGCGATGCCGATGGCGATCGCCATCGCACCGACGATCACGGTGGCGATGCGCGCCGCCTTGACCTGCTCCTGCGGCGTGACGTGCTCGCTGCGAATGACGCCGACATAGAGATCGTGCGCCATCGCGCTCGCTGCGGCCAGCACCAGGCCCGCGACCACGGCGACGATCGTGGCGAAGGCCACCGCCGCGACGAAGGCGAGGAACAGGTTGCCGAAGAAACTGTCAGGCCCACCGCCGACGAACTGCGCCAGCAAGGGAGCGGCCATATTGCCGCCCGCATCGACCGCGCGGATGTTGGCGGCACCGACGTTCATCGCGGCACCGAGGCCGAGGAACAGCGTCAGCACATAGAAGCCGCCGATGATGGCCATCGCCCAGATGACGCTCTTGCGCGCTTCCTGTGCCGTGGGCACGGTGAAGAAGCGCATCAGGATGTGGGGCAGTCCGGCGGTTCCGAACACCAGCGCCATGCCGAGCGAGATCTGGTCGATCGGGGCCTTGAACAGCAGTCCGGGTTCGAGGAAGCGCTGGCCGAGTTCGGCCGGCGTCATGTTCTTACTGGCATCCCCGAGCAGCGTAGCGACCTGAGCCTGGACCTTGGCATCGCCGACCGCGGCCTGCAGGAAGGCCGGCAGCGAGAAGCCATAGGGCATCCAGACGAACATCACCAGCAGGATCGACGCTGTCACCAGCAGCACTGCCTTGATGATCTGCACCCAGGTGGTGGCGACCATCCCGCCGAACAGCACGTATCCCAGCATCAGGGTGCCGACGACGATGACCGAGATCTCGTAGTCGATGCCGATCAGCGTCTTGACCAGCACGCCGCCGCCGACCATTTGCGCCGTCAGGTAGAAGGTCGATACGGTAATGACCGAGATCGCGCCGACGATGCGCACCTTTTTCGGGTCATTGCGGTAGGCCAGGATGTCGGCCAGCGTGTACTTGCCGATGTTGCGGCAGGGCTCGGCGATCACCAGCAATACCGTGATGTACGCAACCAGCCAGCCTACCGAGTACATGAAGCCGTCGTAGCCGTACAGCGAAATCAAGCCGGCGATGCCGAGGAACGATGCAGCACTGAGATAGTCACCGGCGATCGCCCAACCGTTTTGCAGACCGGAGACACCACCGCCCGCCGTGTAGAAGTCGGCCGCCGACTTCACCCGCTTGGCGGCGAGGAAGGTGACGAACATCGTCATCCCGATGATCGCCGCGAAGACGGTGAAGGTCAGCCAGCGCCATTCGGCACTGACGGCACCCTGCGCGAATGCGGGAAACGCGATCAGTGGCAGCGTGAGCGCGCCGGCCGCGAGGTACAAACCCATGCGCCGGTTCATGTCTGCCTCCCGATGTTCTCGGCATCAGCGATCAGTTCGCGTGCCATCGCATCGAATTCGCGGTTGGCGCGTCGAGCGTAGAAATAGGCGATGGCCCAGGCAACGACGAACTCCGACAGCGCGAACAAAATGCCGACGTTCAGCGGACCCCAGACCTTCACCCTGAAGAGATGTGGAAAGTAGGCTGCACCGATGGGCAGCAGAAAGTAGAACGCGACGGAAAAGATCATCAGTCCGGCAAGAAAGCGGACCTTCTTCTCGTGTAGCGACTGGAAGCGCGGATCGGCATCGATCGCCACCCAATTGAGTGGCGCCCTCTGCCCGGTCGCGCCGGCGAGTGCAGCAGTGGACATGTCTTCCCTCCCGAGGAAAAGTCTTGTTATGGCGCCGCTTTGGCCACCGCGGCATGGAGCACGCCCAGACTCGGGGACCCCGCCACGGCTTTGTCATTTCGGCGTTGCCGAACGTAGCCCCTGAACTGTCACGCGGCTTACATGGGCGCGACCGGTGGTTGATTTAGGTCTACTCTTGGCTCCGGCCGCGCGGCCGGAGTGTGGGCCAGGCGGCTAGCGCGAACGCCGACCCGGCTGACCCGCGCACGTGCCGCGTACGATTACGCCATGGGTAGGGCCGCCAAACAATCGCGCGACTTGGTCGTCGTGCCGTCGACGCGCCGCGACGTCGACGCGGTCGCGCGCCAATGCCGCAAACTGGCGACGCGGCGGGCGCTGATCTCTGCCGGCGCCTCGGTCGTGCCGATTCCGGGAGTCGATGTGGCCGTCGACATCGGCGTGCTGATGTCGATGATCGAGGAGATCAACACCGCCTTCGGCCTGACGCCCGAACAGATCGACCGCCTCGCGCCGCGGCGCAAGATGTTTGCCTACAAGGCCGTGATGGCGGTCGGCAGTGCACTGGTCGGCCGCGTTGTCACGCGGGAACTGGTGATCAAGCTACTGAAGACAGTGGGAGTTCGCCTGACGGCGAAACAGGTTGCCCGGGCCGTGCCGTTTGCCGGCCAAGTGGTGGCCGCCTCATTGAGTTTCGCCGCGCTGAAGTACCTGGGTGACCGGCACATCGAGGACTGCATGCAGGTGGCCGACACGCTGATCGAGCTCGCCGGCCCCGTGGTTGCCCACCAGTAGCGCGAGTTGCCCTGCAGGCGGGGCGTTCAGATCACGCGGTTCTCCGCTATCGCTTCGACAATCCCCCGCTCGATGAGCGGGCTCATGGCCTGCATCGCGTTTCCGTACGGGCTTGGCGCGGAGCACTGCGGCAGGAGTCAGCGCCGTGTCACTTGCGCAGCGCTTCCTGCTCCAGACCCAGGTAGGTTCCGTAGGCATTGATGCGATTGGCGGCCGCAAACGCCGGCACCTTTTCGAAGCGCGACCAGTCGACGGCGGCGTACGCTTCATCGAACGGCACGAAGTCGCGCACGGCCTTGCCCATCTGCTCGCGCAGGTACAGCAGGTAGTCCCGCGTCAGCGCAATGTCGGGCGCCGGGTCGCGCGATGCGGCACCGTGCCCCGGAATGACGACCGCAGGCTTCAGCGGTGCGATCAGATCCAGCGTGGCGAGCCAGGAGCGCGTGTCCGCATTGCCGACGAAGGGAATCCGTCCGCTGAAATAAAGGTCGCCGGCCAGCAGCACGCGCTCGTTTTCGATCCACAGCATGATGTCTTCGGGCGAGTGCGCGCCGCCGACATCGATCAGGCGAAAGCGCATGCCGCCGCGTTCGAACGAATAGGCCTTGCCGCCGGGGAAGTCGATCCAGCGACCAGGCCCCAACAGCTTCGTCTTCTCGTCGACATAGGGCCAGAGATCACGGCGCCGCTGCTCGAGTCGTTCCTGCGTCTGCGGCGCGGCCAGCGACTCGCGTCCCTTCGCGCTGGCCCATATCTCCACATCCGGGCCTGACAGCGCCTGCAGGCCATAGAAGTGGTCGGCATGGAAGTGGCTGACGATGACGACGCGGACCGGCTGTGGCGTGACCGTCGCGATCGCCCGCTTCATCGCAGCGCCGAGTTCCGGCGTGCCGAGGGCGTCGAAAACGACCACGCCTTCGCGTGTGACGACGAAGGCCGCGTTCGAGTTGAAGGCATGGTTGGCGGTCGAGGCCATGCCGGAGTCGCCCTGGAAGTAGTAGACGTGTTCCGAGGCGCGAATCGGCGTCAGGGTCTGCTGCGCCGACGCTGCACTCAGCAGCAAGATGAAAGCGGTCAGCCCGAAGGCGCCGTGCAGAAACTGAAGGCAGCGGTTCATCATCATGAGTCGTAGCGGCCGAGCCGCACCTGTGTATTGCCGGGCTTCAGATGCCGCAGCGATGGCATCACCAGCACGGTGTCGTCGTAGGGTGCCGTCCATACAGTACCGCTGTCGCGCGCAATCGGCGTACCGGCCTTCGGGACGACGCCGAGCCCCTCGATCGGCACCAGGAACTCGAACGCCAGCGACCTGGCGACGACGGGTTCGGTGACCCGAACGACACGCTGCTGCTTCGGCAGCGGCACCGTCAGGCGTGCCGCGATGCGGTCGAACGGCACGCTGCCGGTGGCCGCAAGAAAACGCAACGTCGTGTCGCGCGCCACGTCGACCGCTCGCTTTTCCCAATGCTGCCCGCACTCGATCAGCAGCGCCTGCTTCGTGCTCGCGGGTTCGCTGAAGCCGCCGCGGTCGCGCATGCGCAGCCCGGCTGGGTGCCCGGTGTCGATCAGGAGGTCGGCCGGCAGGCCGACCTGGCGGGCGAGCGCGAGGTGCTTGTCGACCATGCCGCAGACCATGATCGGACGGCCGGGTTCGTGCATCGAATGCAGGTCGAGCAGGAAGTCGGCGGCGTCCACGAACGGACGCAGTTCGCGCGCGCGTCGCAGTTCGGTCGAGTCGCGCGGACCGTCGAGCACGTCGTCGGCCCAGACGCGGTTGTAGTCCTCGTCGATGTAGCGCGAGGCGTCGGGGTCCTCGAAATCGAAGCGGGCGAAGGCTGCGACATTGGCGAAGGCGAGGATCAGGCGACCCGCCTGCGGCCGAAGCCCGGACTCGAGCAACTCGATCAGTGCGTGCGCGCCGCAGAACTCGTTGCCGTGCGTCAGCGCCTGCAGCATCACGGTCGGCCCGGCACTGCCGGAATCGAACACGTGCACGAAGTCGACACCGCTCGAGCTCGCGCGGTAAGGAGTGATGTCGGGCGGCTGGACCTCGATCGGATGATGTTCAGACACGGCGTGTCTCCCGGCGGACGTAATCGTGGATCGCCTCCAGCATCCGTTGCAGGTTCTGCTGCAGCGGCGCGAAGCCGGCGTGCTTCTTACGCGCGGCCTCGTCCATGTAAAGGCGCTTGTTGATCTCGACCTGCAGGCTGTGGCGGCCGCGCCGCGGGTCGGAGTAGGCGCGCACCAGTTCGACGCCCTTGTAGGGATCGTTCACCGCAACTCGATAGCCCAGTGCCGCAAGTGTCGCTCGCACGAACTCGGTGAACGCGGGGTCGCACGTCGTTGCATCGCGGTCACCCAGCACGAAGTCCGCGCGTGTCATTCCCTCGCCGCCTTCGCCCATCTTGCCCGCGACCGAGTTCATCGAATGGCAGTTGAGGTGGTAGACCACACCGAAGGCCGTATGTGCCGACTCGAGCAGCTCCGTCAGGCTCCGGTGATACGGCGCATGAAAGCGATCGATGCGCGAGTGCACCTCGTGGACCCGCAGCTTGCGCGCGTAGATCGGGCGTCCGTCGTCCAGCGTGCGCCAGATGAGGGCCTTGCCGATGGCGGCCTTGCCGCTCGGCACGTACTCGTGCGGCCACGCGCCGCCCTCGATCAGTTCCAGGTCGATGTCGCCGCGATGGCGGTTCGGGTCGAGGTACGTGCGCGGATAGCGGGCCGCCAGCAGAGGAATGCCGTGCTCGATGGCCGGGAGGTACAGCTCATCGACGAAGCAGTCCTCGCCATCACGCAGATCGAACTCGGACACGGCGGCGTCGAAGTCCGCGGGGAAGTCGACGCCGGAGTGCGGCGAATCGAGGACGAGCGGCACGCGTGGCTGCGCAGGGCCGTGAAGGACGAAGGCGTCGGACATCGTGAGCAAGTCGGATCAACCTCAGTGATGCAACATCAGTGATCGTTCAGATGGCAGGCCGACAGCCGCCCGGGCGCAATCTCGCGCAGTGCCGGTGCTTCGACGGAGCACCTGGGCAACGCGCGCGGGCAGCGCGGGTGGAAGTGGCAGCCCGACGGTGGGGCCAGCGGCGACGGGATTTCGCCCTTGATCGGGACGAACGTCCGCCGCTTGCGGTCCAGCCGCGGGACCTCGAATAGCAGGGCCTGCGTGTAGGGATGGTTTGGCAGGGCAAAAAGTTCCTCGGTCGAGGCTGTCTCGACGATGCGGCCGAGATACATGACGACGACACGGTCCGAGAGGTGCCGCACGACGCCGAGATCGTGGCTGATGAACAGATACGTCAGGTCATAACGGTCACGCAGGTCCATGAACAGGTTCAGCACCTGCGCCTGGATCGAGACGTCGAGGGCGGCCACCGCTTCGTCGCAGACGAGGAACTCGGGCTTGACCGCCAGCGCGCGCGCGATCCCGATGCGCGCCCGCTGGCCGCCGGAAAACTGGTGCGGATAGCGGCGCGCGAACGAAGCGTCAAGCCCGACCCGCTGCAGCACATCCGCAACGTAGTCCGAGACCTCCGAAGAAGAAACGAGGCCGTGCACACGCGGCGCCTCGCCGACGATGTCGGTGACGCGCATGCGCGGGTTCAGCGATGCAAATGGATCCTGGAAAATCATCTGGATCGGTCGCCGCACGCCGGGTTCGGTCGTCACCGGTTGGCCGCGATACCGCACGGTGCCCTCGGTCGGCGCATGCAGGCCGCAGGCCAGCCGTCCGAGGGTGGACTTGCCGCACCCCGATTCGCCCACCAGGCCGACCACTTCGCGTTCCGCCACGTCGAAGCTCACGCGCTCGACCGCATGCACCGTGTGCTCGCTGACCTTCGCGCCGAGTCTGCGCGCCAGCTTCTCGATGGCGTCCAGCTTCTTGCTGAAGCGTTTGCTGACACCCTCGATCTGCAGCAGGGCTGTCATTGGACGGCCCTCCGCGCCGCGCCCTGCGGGGTGAGAGCTTCGGAACGGCCGTGCGCGGATCGACGAGCCCTTCGCGCTGCGCGCTTTGGGATGAGCGCTTCCGAGCGGCCGTGCGCGCTCATGCCACCTCCAGCGGGTGCACGCAGCGCACCGCACGGCCTTGGTGCTCCGTGAGCGGCGGCATGGCAGCGCAATCATCCGTGGCGTGGTGGCAGCGCTCACGGAAGGCGCACCCGGGGCCGAGCCGCAGCAGCGAGGGCGTCGAGCCGCGGATCTGGCGCAGTCGTGCTCCGGGCTGGGTCGCTGCCGGCACCGAGTCGAGCAGCCCGCGCGAATATGGATGGCGCGGGGCGTCGAGTACGGCTGCCGCGTCACCCATTTCGACGATCCGACCCGCGTACATCACCGCGATGCGATCGGCCAGTCCCGCGACCACCGCCAGGTCGTGCGTGATCCAGACCAGTGCCGTGCCGGACTCGCGCACGAGCTTCTGCATCTCGTAGAGGATCTGGCCCTGCACCGTGACGTCGAGCGCGGTCGTGGGTTCGTCCGCGATGATGAGATCGGGCTTGTGCAGCAGCGCAATCGCGATTGCCACGCGCTGGCGCATGCCGCCGGAGAACTGATGCGGGTACTGATCAAGTCGCTCGGCCGCGGCGGCGATGCCGACCTGGCCCAGCGCCTCGATCGCCCGCTGGCGCGCCGCCGCGCGCGAGGTGTCGTCGTGCGCCAGCACCGTTTCGACCATCTGCGTCTCGATCGACAGGACCGGATTGAGCGTCATCATCGGGTCCTGGAAGATCATCGCGATGCGCTTGCCGCGCAGGCGCCGCAGCGACTCCGGTGCGGCGCCGACGAGTTCCTTGCCGTCGAACACGATGCTGCCGGCGGCGATGCGCCCCGGTGGGTCAATGAGTCCGAGGATCGAAAAGCCCGTCACCGACTTACCGGAGCCGGACTCCCCCACCAGGCCGAGCACTTCGCCGCGCGCGAGATCGAACGACACGTCCGCCACCGCGGGCAGTACACCCTCGCGCGTCGCGAACTCCGTCCGCAACCCGGCGACCCGCAGCAGCGGAGACGGTGACGTCATCGCGACAGCCTCGGATTCAGCACGTCGCGCAACTGATCGCCGACCAGGTTGATCGAAAGGATCGTGACCAGCAACGCGATGCCCGGGTACACGCTGATCCAGTACTTGCCCGACATCAGGACCTCGTAGCCGTTGGCGATCAGCAGGCCCAGCGAGGGTTCGGTTGGCGGCAGGCCGAGGCCCAGGAACGACAGCGTGGCCTCGAGCGCGATCGCGTGTGCCACCTGGACCGTGCCGACGACGATGAGCGGCGGCAGCGCGTTCGGCAGCAGGTGCCGCAGGACGATGCGCCACGCGCTCAGGCCCAGCGCGCGCGCCGCCTCGATGTACTCCTTGCTGCGCTCGACGAGCGCCGCCGAGCGCGCCGTGCGTGCGTAGTAAGCCCACTGCACGGTGACCAGCGCAATGATGATCTTGTCGACGCCCTTGCCGAGTACCGCCAGCAGGATCAGCGCGACTAGGATCGCCGGAAACCCGAGCTGGATGTCGACGATGCGCATGACAATCTGCTCGAAGCGGCCGCCGAGATACGCCGCGAGCACGCCGACAACGGCGCCGAGTGTCAGCGCGATGACGCCGCTGGCCACGCCGACATAGAGCGACACCCGCAGTCCGTAGAGGATGGCCGACAGCATGTCGCGGCCCTGGCCGTCGGTGCCGAGCCAGTAGGTCATACCGTCCGCGGCCTTGGCGCCGGGCGGCAAGCGCGCATCGAGCAGATCGAGCTTGGCGAGGTCGTACGGGTTCTGCGGCGCGAGCCAGGGTGCCAGCAGCGAGATCGTGACGATCACGGCCAGCAGCGCCAGCCCGAGGAGCGCCAGTCGGCTCTCCGCAAACTGCCGGCGGAAGCGCAGCCAGGGAGTCTCCACGACCGCAACCGGGGCGATTGCGACACTCATCCCTTCGCCTCTGCCAGCCGCACGCGCGGGTCGAGTACCGAGTAGAGCAGGTCCACCACGAGGTTGATCACGATGAACATGAACACGACAACCATCAGGTACGCAACCACGACGGGTCGGTCGAGCAGGAAGATCGAGTCGATGACCAGCTTGCCCATGCCGGGCCAGGCGAAGATCGTTTCCGTCACCACGGCGAATGCGATCACCGAGCCCAACTCGAGCCCGACCACGGTCACCAGCGGAATCAGGATGTTTTTCAGCAGGTGCACGCCGATGACGCGCGTGTTCGTCAGACCCTTGGCACGCGCGAACTTGATGTAGTCGAGCAGGCTCTGTTCACGCACCTGCGCGCGCGTCAGCCGGATGATCAGCGAAAGCTTGAAGAGCGCCAGGTTGATCGCCGGCAGCAGCGCATACCGCAGGCCGTCCCAGTTGAAGATCGAAAGCTGCAGCCCGAAGAAGTCGGTGGTCGGACCGCGTCCGGTCGACGGCAGCCATCCGAGCGTGACCGCGAAAATCAGGATCAGGATCAGTCCGACCCAGAAGGTCGGCAGCGAAAAGCCGAGAATCGATCCCGCCATGATCGTCTTCGACACCGCGCTGTGCGGTCGCAGTCCGGCATAGAGCCCCAGCGGAATGCCCAGCGAGACCGCAATCACCATCGCGAGGAAGGCGAGTTCGAGCGTGGCAGGCATGCGTTCGAAGATGACCTCGAGCGCCGGGCGTGCATAGACGAAGGAGTTGCCGAGATTGCCGGTGAGTGCGCCACGCAGGAAACCGAAGTACTGCTCGTGCAGGGGTTTGTCGAGTCCGAGCGCCTTGGTCGCGCGCTCCTTCTCGATCTGGTCGGCCGAAGGATTGACGAGGATTTCGACCGGATCGCCGATCATGAACAGCCCGCCGAACACCAGCACCGACGTGATCAGCAGGACCAGCAGCGTCTGCGCCAGACGCCGAAGGACAAACACCGTCATGGCGCGCGACTCGTCAGCCCGGTTTCCCGGTGCGCTGCATCCAGCGTGCAGTTGTCATCGCGGTCGCCGCCCGGCCGCCCGAAGGTGGCCGCGCTAACTTTTCCGCCCCGAGTGCACGTGCGACCCGCAGGGTCGCGTACACGAGGGGCGATCACTTGTTGGGTCGGACGTCGTAGGCGAAGGTGTACTGATCGGCGCGCGCCTTGTAGGTCAGGCCCTTCTTCATGCCCCAGGTGCTGACTTCGTAGTGCAACGGCACCAGCCCGGTCAGCTCGCCGACGGCCTTTTCGGAGGCGCGACCGAGCATGATGCCGCGCTTGGTGTCGTCGATGGTCGTCGTCGCCTGCGTGATCAGCGCGTCAACGCCGGCATCTGAGAAGCGACCGCGGTTGGCGGTGCCCAGGCCCTGCTTCTGATCGAAGGTAGCGAGCAACGCGCGCAGCGGTGACGAGGTTTCGCCGGTTTCCGCACCCCAGCCCGCCAGCAGGAAGCTGAACTCGAGCTTCGAGCCGCGCGAGAAGAATACGTTCGACGGCATCGTCTCGACCTTGGTCGGGATGCCGTTGCGCGACATGTACTGGGCCACCGCCTGCGCGATTGCCGCGTCGTTGATGTAGCGGTTATTCGGCGCATGCAGGGTGAGGCCAAACCCGTTCGGGTAGCCGGCCTCCGCCAGCAGCTTCTTCGCCCCTTCGGGGTCGTACTTTTCGGGCTTGAGCGCCTTGCTGGTGCCGAAGAACTGCTCCGGCAGTAACTGCCCGGCCGGCACGGCCTGATTTTCCATGATGCGCGAGACGATCACGTCGCGGTCGATCATCTTGCTGATGGCCTTGCGCACTTTCGGGTCGCGCAGCGGGTTCGCTTCCATCGGCTTGCCGTCGGTTGTCGTCACGAACGGCGAGTTCTTCTCGCGGTTGGAATCCATGTGCAGGTAGATGATCCGGTTCGACACCGCGGACGACAGGTCGACGCGGCCGTCCTTCGACAGCTTTGCAATGTCGGCTGTCGGCACGCCTTCGATCATCTGCACGTCTCCCGCCAGCAGCGCCGCCACGCGCGCCGGTGCGCTCGGGATCATCTTGAAGCGAACGTTGTCCCACGTCGGCTTCGCGCCCCAGTACGCCTCATTGCGTTTCAGCACGACGCGGTCGCCGGCGACATACTCGGTCAGCCGGTAGGCTCCGGTGCCGATCATCGCCTTGCCGGAATTGAAGTCCTCGGTCTTGGCCGTTTCAGCCACCGGCTTCGGCAGGATCATGATCGCGCCGAGGTCATTCGGCAGCAGCGGGTGCGGCTTGTCGGTCTTCAGCCGCAGCGTGTGCTTGTCCACCGCGTTGATCTCGACGATCGGCCGCACGAAGAAGGCGAACGACGCCGGGCTGTTGGGCACGTTAGGAACGCGCTTGAACGTCGCGATCACGTCGTCCGCGGTGAACTCCTGGCCGTTATGGAACTTGACGCCCTTGCGCAGCTTGATCTCCCACTCGAGATCGTTCAACGCCTTCCAGGATTCCGCCAGGCCCGGCTGCATGCGTTGGGCTTCGTCCTGCTTGATCAATGTTTCGAAGACATGCCGGTTGAGGCTGTTGTTCGGCGTCAGGTTGTGGAAGTGCGGGTCCAGTGACGTGACCGGAGTGGACAGGCCGATCGTCAGGTCAGCCGCCTGGGCCGCGGCCGCGAGGAAGAGTGAAAACAAAGCGGCGCCCAGGGCGCGCAGCGAAGTGCGTGGCATCGCGAGACTCCAGTCGGGTGAACCCGCGTAGCTTAGCTGCCTTGGCAGCGGCGCGAGCAGCAAGGGGTCAGCGGCCCGAGCCTGCCGTGCCCGCCCGCCGCTCCGCTATACTTCGCGCCCTTCGCGACGGCTTCAGACGCCGTCCTGCAGTACTCAGGCCAAGTAGCTCAGTTGGTAGAGCAGAGGATTGAAAATCCTTGTGTCGGCGGTTCAATTCCGTCCTTGGCCACCACTTTTCACTTCGCGCATCCTGTGCGGTGCGTTTTGCCCCATAAAGTGGCCAGCTGGCCACTTTATGGTGGTAGGTCGGTGCCCCATAACTTGGCCGCGGCATCAACCGCCTGGCGAGGTTCGGTCGGTGCACCGAGGAACCGATGCGCCCGTCCTGCGGCGAGACCGGGAAGCGCCGCCTTCGGCCAGGAGCTGCCCTCTGCGCCTCTTGCGCGACTGACCTGAAAGCGGTCACGATTGCAACGAGCCGAACCGTGAGGACGGCGCAGTGAGCATTTTCCGGCGCATCGCCCATGGCCAGAATGCCGACCGAAAACACCTACCTCTACTGGCTCATTCTGGCGTGCGAAGTCGGCTTCTGGCTGTTGCTGGGGGCAGCGCTATTCTTTCGTTACGTCTTTCGCCTGGAGCGAGTAAGTTGGGTGCTGCTTGTCCTGCTGCCGGTCCTCGATCTCCTTTTGCTCGCGTTTACGGCGGTCGATCTGCGCTCAGGTCAGACCGCAACGTTCGCACATGGTCTGGCGACAGCCTACGTCGGCTTTACTGTGGCTTTCGGCGGATTGGCCGTGGGTTGGGCCGATCAACGCTTTGCGCATTGGTTTGCGAACGGACCGCCACCCACGCGCCCACCAAAGAGCGGATGGGCCGCGGTTCGGCACGAGCTCGGATTGTGGATTCGGTGCATTGTTGCCGCGGCAATCATCTGCATTCTCGTTGCTGGCCTGATCGTCCTTGTCGACAATGACGTTGCCACACAGCACTTGCGTGAGTGGTTTCGGGTTGCCATAGGCGCTGTGTTTTTCTGGTTCGTCTTCGGCCCCGCCTGGAGCGCGGTGTTCCATTGGAGAGTTCGAGCGTAGGCGCTACCGCAAAGAGCCAACCGAGATTCTCGCGACACGGCGTCGTCCGGCCGCTAGCGGCCGTATCGGCTTCGAGTCAAGATTGCTTCAAAGCGGGCACTCAAACTAACGTTGCCCGTGTCGACTGTCGAACGCTTCGATCTCTCCCCTTCGTCTCGATGGGGCCTTTGGGCCGGCGCCTTCTTTTTCGGCGCAGGCATGGTCTTGACCGCATCCGTTCCGTTCTGGCTAGCCACGCCGAAGACCGGGAGCGTGATAGTCATGTACATCTTTTGCGGTTCGGTCTTTGGGCTCTTTACCTGGTTCTACATTCACATGATTAGCCGCATGCCGCTGTTTGCGGTTGCTGTCGACGACGAGGGCATTTGGCTGGCCAATGCGTTGAAGGAGGAAACGTTCGTTCCATGGCGAAGCGTTACGGGTGTCGTAGATAACCACTTCAGGCGGCGGCTCGACCTCACCGACCATCTCGGCAAAACCCTCATAGGTCTCGAATATGCACTGAAAGACTTTGACCGCCTCCGCAGCTTGATTGTCGAGAGGGCGAGTCTGGCGGCCAAGGCAGTGACACTTACTCAGGAAAGCCGCGCGAATTCGGCTCGGTCCGTCGACCGCCTCTCCTACTCGAAAGGCATGACGCACCACCTCGTTGCCCTAACCGCCCTTGTTACCTTTGTCGCACTCGGCGCATATGTCGGAATGCTCGGCGCCGATGTAGGACCTGTGGGACCAATCCTGCCATACATAGGCGCGGTGATTTTCATATTGATTGCGTGGGAGTACCTGACAACCGTACACCGGTTAGTTGTAAAGGACGCAAAGCTAGAACTTCATTGGCCATTGCGGCACATTTCTATAACGCGCGCTGACGTGCAGGGCGTTGAACTTTCCCTCGGCGGCAACGACCGACCCTCTCGGGTGACACTGCAGCTGTCGCGCCAACGCCGACCTCTTCACCTAAAAGGTTTCGGCGTTCCGATTGGCGATCTCTACCAACTGCTATTGGCTTGGAAGGAGTTGAAGTCGGGCGCTCCCGCCGATCTGGGGGGACCTTGAGGGCGCGACTCGGTAGAGTCGGGATGTGGCGCGGTGGCGGTAGGTTTGGGTTGTCTGTTGCCGCCCCTTTCGTTTGGCGGTGCCCGAGTACCCGTGCCGTAGCTCCGTTTCCACATCCCGCTCATCGAACCGGACATGCAGATTTCCCGCATCCGGCTCTCGGACAAGACTTCACGCCTTCACACACGCCAAGCCACGCCCCCGCGCGCGGTCAGACGTACGAGCCCGTAGTACCCGTAGAGGTGCTGGAGAGGATAGGTCCCGCCCCTGCGTCGCCTGACCTTGTGCTTGTTGCGTAGCCACCGGCGCAACCGCGTCGCGGTGTACATGTCGATTGCGCGATACGCGCGTGCGGTCGTGCCCACTTGGAAGTAGTTGGCCCAGCCGCGCAGTGCACGGTTCAACTGATGCACCAACTCCGTGGTGTCCTGCCACGTCAGGGAGATGGCTGTCATCGCATGGATCTTCGCGACCATGCGCTGGACACTCTGGCGCGATGGCCACAGAGCGAGCCGTGCCCGCCCCGTCTGCGCCGAGTACCGCCTCCCAAACGTGAAGCCCAGGAAGTCGAACGTGCCTTCCGGCACCGTACAGATCCGTGTCTTTTCCTCGTTGACCGTGAGCTTCAGCTTGCTCATGAGCTCGCGCAGACGCCGCAGGGCTTCCTCCGCCTTGCCGCGCCGACACAGGATCACGAGGTCATCGGCGTAGGTCACGATGCGACTGCCTAGACTCGCTTCCAGCCCGAGCTTCTTCCATGCCAGCACGAACCGGCGCATGTACAGATTGGCCAGCAGCGGTGAGATGGGTGAGCCCTGCGGGATGCCGCGCCCGCTGTCCTTGGCTTCGGTCGTGCGCTTCTTCCGTCCTCGATCGTCGGTTTCTTCGACGGCACATTCCAGCCACATCTTGAGCAGATGCAGCACGCGCCGATCCACCACCCGGCGCGCCACCGATTTCAGTAACTCGGCGTGCGGGATGCTGCCGAAGTAATCCGCGAGGTCGGCGTCCACCACTTCCCGGTGCCCTCGGTACAACGTGCCTCCACCTCGACCGCCGCCTGCTGCGCATTTCTGCCTCGCCGGTAGGCGTACTGCTCCGGTGGAAGATCGGCTTCGAAGATCGGATCGAGCACCAGCATCGCTGCCGTCATGCCCACCCGATCCCGCAGGGTCGAGATGCCCAGCGGCCTGAGCTTGCCATTGGCCTGCGGGATGAACACTCGTCTGATCGGTTCCGGTCGGTACGTCTCCTGCCTGAGCGCAAGCGCCAGTTCCCCGAGCCACCGCTGCACGCCATACGCCTCGACGTCCGCAAAGTCCTGGCCGTCCACACCCGGTGCGCCCTGATTCGAGCGGCACTGGGCCCAGGCATGCGCCAGGATGTCTTCGCGGTAGATCTTGTCGTACAGCGCGTAGAAGCGATAGCCCGGTTCCGACTTCGCTTTCGCGTGTAACGCCGTCTGCAGCTTCTGAACACTTTCCGGAGTTGCTAGGTTGCCCAATCTCCGCGTCCCTCGCTACGTGTTGCGTTGGTCTTGAACTGAGGCCCCTTTCCTCCCCCGGCATTACCCGGCTTCCTCGGTACTACGGGCCTCTCCGCCACCCCACCGCGCCCGGCCTGTCCGTCACCGGCGTCCCGTTGGTCATCCCTGACCACGCCGCGGGGCTTCCCGTGTTGCGCGCGCTTTCCTTGTGTGCATGCTGTCGCCACTACCCCGGCGCAGCCACTGGCGGCACTGCATCGCTCATCCGTCCAGTGCTGTCAGCCTTCCCCGGTATGGCAGCCGGGTCGGCCTGCGCATCGTCCTTTTCGAGGCTTGCTCAGCGTTCACTCGCGTTACGGCCTGCACACTCGCGCTGCCACCGTATTTCGTGACACGCTTACCCGAAGGCTTCAGTCATCTCGTTACCTCCATGACTGCTCCGGTTGCTTCCGGCTGGAGCATTCGCCGGGTGGGACTCGCACCCACTGGAAAGCGCCGCCTTAGCACGGCACACGCCACAACCGGACATCTTCGGCAGCACGTTACTTTGCCTTGAAGCGGACCTTCCGCCGATCGCGCTCTGAGGCCGATACGGGCGGCGTCCGTCGCATGCGTTTGAACCCTTCTGGCTCCCAGCGCCGCAACGCCAGCACCACACCGATCCCCCTGCGCTGCTCGAGCGGAGCTGCCATCGACTCCTCGTGCAGCGCCGCCATGCGCGCGCAGGCGCCGCAGCTCCAGACGCAACTGCGCGAGTGCCGCTTCCGTCACCAGCCCCTGCGCGAACTCCAGCGTTTCTTCCGCCTGGCTGAAGTCGCTGTCGAGGAAGTCGTCGAGCGCGTGCTCCATGAAATACCTATGAATCGGGCCGTCCGGGAGCCAGACGTGACTCGAACTGGAACGAGCGCTGACGTGAAGCGTTCGCTCGTCCTTCGAGCGTATTCGGTCCTCGAGGAACTTGAAGTAGCTTCGACTGCTCACCTGTGCCGGCTTAGCTCTTGCCGTCATTTCCATGACATCCGGCGCGGCAGGAGGCCAGTCTCAGCAGGCCTTGCTCGCTAGCGGTAGTCTCATAGATTGGTAAGCGGGGCAGGGACGGGGTCACAAGCAGGATGGAGTGAATGTTGCTCAAGAAGGTCTTGGGACGCCTTTGCTGGGTCAATCTCGCTTTGACATGTGGCGCCGCGGTCAGCAATCGGGCAGACGCTGAAGAGTTGCCGCGCTGGGAGCTTGGTGTCGGTTTGGGTGCGCTTTCGCTACCGGACTATCGTGGATCAGACGAGTCGTCTCACCGAGCTGTGCCGCTTCCCTATTTCGTCTATCGGCTGGAATGGTTGACCGCAGACCGTGAAGGTCTTCGGGCTGACTTTTATAAGTCGGACGCGTTTGAGGTGACGCTCAGCTTCAGCGGCTTCGCGCCCTTCTTCAGCGACGACAACGAGGCACGCGCAGGAATGCCTGGCCTTAACTACATGCTGGAACTTGGCCCGTCAATCGATGTGAGACTTTGGCGCAGTGCCGGCGGAAATCAACGATTGGGCCTTGTTCTTCCTGTCCGGGCTGCGGTCGAACTTGATGGAGGCGTGCGCTACCAAGGCTGGACTTTTACACCTCGCCTAGCCTGGAGCTACCGGCCAAGCAACCACAGCGACTGGAATCTGATCCTGCAAGCCGGCCCCATGTACGGCAGTCAGCGCTACAACCAGTACTTCTACAGCGTAGATGACCAGTATGCGACAGCCAGTCGGCCTGCCTACCACGCGACTTCAGGTTACGCCGGCGGCATGGCACAGGTTGCGCTGTCACGCCGATTCGGGGACATCAGGATCATTGGCTTTCTGCGTGGCGACAATCTGGATGGAGCGACGTTTGAAGACAGTCCTCTCGTAAAAACGAGAAACAACGTGACGGCTGGCTTCTTCGTAACATGGACCTTTATGAAGTCAGAGGATCGGGTGCAGAGTGGACGTCCCTTGTAGTCGAAAGTCGCGTCAGTTCTTAGAAGCTCTGGCTACTGAACTAGACCACGCGTGTCGCCAGGAATGCAGCGCACTCTCGCTTGAGCGATTCGCGGCCTCACCCATCGTCGCAGCGGACGCGCCTCCAGCGGCGCGCCGCTGGACTTGTAACGTTAGGAAGCGCGCCTCATGTTGGTAGATGACTGCCCAGACACCTTCGCAGAGCTTGCGACGACTGTCTTGCCGCAGCAAATGCTTCGCCTGCGCGTTTCACTCAAGAATCCTGACGCGGCACGCTTGTTCGCCAAGCAAGGTCAAGGTCCAGTGGCTATTGCAAGGACACTTGAGGAATTCGGCCGCGTCCCGTTGTGGGAAAAGCTCGAGGACCGCTAAGGGTCGTCGTACCGCAGTTGTTCTCAAGGCAAGCTGCGGCCATAATCCGCCTCTCCCGATCGCTGCCCAGTTCGCCTGCTAGCGGACGTCCCGCCGCCCAGTCGAGATTCCTCGAAGCGGTCACAATTGTGACCGACGCAGGAGCCGGTCGCTTTGTTCAGCCAGCCGTTGTCAGGCGGGTTCTGACGCGGGGCATCAGGAAGAGTTGCTGATAGGGACGAGAGTGTTTAGGCGCCGGAGGGGCTGGTGGGTTTCAGCGAAGCGGGATGCCGAAAGCGTCTCCGTTCGGCGAGATGCGCGCGCAGATCCGCGGCGGTCTTCGCTCCGATGACGACGAGCGCGAAGGCAGTCGACTTCGAGACCGGGCTCTGCACGATGGTGACGACCATTGCCAGCGACATCACCGCCCAGATCAGCGCAGTGCGCAGGAACGGCTGCACGGCAACTTGAATGAGGCTGCCTCCGCGGAACTCACGCCCGAACAGGAAGTTGACCACGAACGATATCCCGTGGCTCAGTGCAAGCGCAGCGAATGCGAACTCGAGCGCTCCACGGTCGTCCCTCGACTCTTGCGGCACTGCGAACCCGGCCGCGCGATCGGCGTCCTCCAGGAGCATCGGCAGCATCGCGATCGTGGCGAAAAGCAGACCCCACGCGAAAACGAACGCGCTCACATAGAAGAGCAGCAGGACCAGGATGGAGAGCACCCGATTGCCGGCTATCCGAAGTTGTTCGGCCGTATCGATGCGCTTCGCGAAAAGCGCCACAATCAGCAGCTTCGGGATCGTCAGCACGCCGATGACGACGGTCTCTGCCAGGTACAGCAGCAGGACATCGGCGTAGCCGAACTGCTGGGTGAACGCGTAGACGCCGACGGCTACGTTGACGGCGACGAGCAACCACGCGGTCAAGCGGCTGTTCGAGATCTCGTCGAACACGGGATACGAAGGGGGCGGCACAGTCGAAGTGTGCCTAGCAATCACTGTCGTAATCAGGAAGTTAAGTCGGAAAACACGGCAATAGTGTCGTATGCAGCGCGCTAGCTGTAGTTTCTCATGACGTTGTTCCCGTCGAAGGCGAGTCGGGAAGGCGGTGGTTTGTGTGAGACGGCTGAGTGTGGCCGATGGAAGTTGTCGTGGTGCATCCAGGGCGACAACTCGTTGGCGCGATGCTGTGAACTCGGGTAGCGGTAGGCATAGGCCCACTCGCGCAGCAGCGTCTGGATGAATCGCTCGGCCTTGCCGTTCGTGCGCGGCGTGTAGGGCCGGGTGCGGATATGGCGGATGCCCAGTCGGCGCAGCAGCTTGGCGAAGCGGCGCGACTTGTAGGCCGAGCCGTTGTCGGTCATCAGCTGTGCGATGCGCACGCCCAGACGTGCGTAGTAGCGCAAGGCGGCCAACAAGAACGCGCAGGCGCTCTTGGCCGTCTCGTCGGCCAGTATCTGACTGAAGCCCACTCGGGAGTGATCGTCGATGGCCACGTGCAGCGCCTGCCAACCCGCGCGTGGCGTGTAGCGCGTGCGATCGCCCGTGACGCGGTGGCCCGGCTGCTCGAAGCAGGCGAGCTTCTTGGTGTCCATGTGCAGCAGCTCGCCGCGGGACAGCTGCGCTCGTAGCGCCGGGGCGCTGAGCCTGGCTCCAGAGCCGGCAAACGCGCCACGCCTGCGGTCTTGCAGGTACGCCCCACCGTACTCTTGGACAGAGCCCCACCCGCTCGGCAATGCACTGGTAGCTCAGCCGCTGGGTGCGGCGCAACGCCGCCGCGCGCTCAAGCTTGGTCGCCTCGCTGCGCCTGGGGCTGCGCTGCGGGCGCGAGCTGCGATCCATCAAGCCGGCAGCGCCTTGCGCACGATGCCGACCGTGCCACTTGCGAGCCGTGCGCGGGCTGATCCCGGCGGCCTCGGCCGCCGGGATCAGCCCAATGCGGTCAATCTCTTGCACCAGGTGCGCTCGCCCCTTGGGCGTCATTGAGGCATTCTTGTGAATGTTCATCCGACGGTTCCTGAAGAAAGTTGGATGGCGTCAGAACCTCCCTCTTCCTTCTCCTCGGGTGAACAACCTCTTGGGAAACGACAGCTAGCGGGGCTGCTCGTAAACTTCCGCACGCGGCCATCTGCTGCCATTCCGTTGCGCTGCACGATCTGCCTCAGCAGCGGACATTTGGACTTAGTGGAGAATTCGCGCAAGCGGACACGCCGCGTCCCAAGTCCATCCAGTCGACAGCCGCCATGCAAGCTGCGATACGGCTCGCCACCGTAGAAGACCTGCCAGCACTGGCGGGTCTCTATCGGCAACTGAATCCGTACGATGAGGCGACCCCGCCGAACCAGTTCGCGGCAGTGTCGAAAGAGATTCTGTCCAGCAAGCACTTCGAGCTCATCGCTGCCGAGTGCGGCGGCAAACTAGTCGGAACCTGCTACCTCAATTTGGTACCCAACCTCACCCGGGGCGGACGGCCGTACGCCGTTATTGAAAACGTCGTGGTGACCAGCAACCTCCGGCATCGAGGCATCGGCAAATCGCTTCTCCGATACGCCCTGACGCGGGCCTGGGAACGCGGCTGCTACAAGGCCATGCTGCAGACGGGTTCTAAGTCCGAAGCCAAGCACCGCTTTTACCGATCCTGCGGCTTCTCGCAGACGGACAAGGTGGCCTTTGTCGCGCGACCGGCACCGGCCGGAGCATCATGAGTTCGTTGCCAGCCAAGATCCGCAAAGTGGCCAAGCTTTCTGGAAGCTTCACGCTCCGGTCAGGCAAAGTCAGCGACACCTACTTCGACAAGTACCAGTTCGAGGCCCAGCCTCAGTTGCTGCGAGAGATTGCAAACGCACTGACACCCTTGGTTCCGGCTGACACGGAAGTCCTGGCCGGGCTAGAAATGGGCGGCATCCCCGTCGTGACCATGCTCAGCCAAGTAACAGGGCTGCCGGCGGCGTTTGTTCGCAAGGAGGCCAAGGCGTACGGCACGTGCCGCTACGCTGAGGGGGCTGCGCTCCAAGGCAAGCGATTCATCCTGGTGGAGGACGTGGTGTCGAGTGGAGGAGCCATTCTTGATGCACTGGCAAAGCTCCGAGCCGACGGCTTGGTTCCAACTTGCGCCCTTTGCGTCATCGATCGGCAGACCGGGGGTACGGAGGCGCTGGCCTCTGCCGGGCTGCCGCTGATCGCCTTGCTGACGCTTCAACAGATCGAGCAGGCGTGACCGCCCTACGACTGACGACGTTCCCACGATGCAGATTCGCCCCTTTCGCGCCTCGGACGGACCTATGGTGGTCGCGTTGTGGCAAGAGTGCGGCCTTACGCGCCCATGGAACGATCCTCACAAGGACATCGCGCGCAAACTCGAGGTACAGCCGGAGTGGTTTCTCGTCGGGACCGCGGGTGAGGAGCTGATGGCCAGCGTGATGGCTGGGTATGACGGCCATCGAGGGTGGGTCAATTATCTCGCGGTGGCACCGAAACATCGTGGTCGTGGCCATGGCAAACAGCTGATGCAGCACGTTGAGCAGTTGTTCTCCAGTGCTGGCGTCCCGAAGGTCAATCTGCTCGTTCGTTCCACCAACACCGCCGTGATCGAGTTCTACCGCCATCTCGGCTATATCCAGGACGAAGCGGTCTGCCTCGGCAAGCGCCTCATCCCAGATGGTCCATCGGAATGAAGCTTGGGCCAGGAGACGACCTCATATGACCGAATCTTCTGCACTTGTAGGCTTTGCTGCAGCGCCCTCGGGCCTAGAGTGACGAGGATCCGGGCATGACAGTGCGCTTCGTATTGCTCGACGCCGATGGGGTCGTTCAGCGTTTCGCGCCGACCTTCATCGATCGACTATCTCTGCTCACTCCCGACCCGAACAAGGAGGGGTTTCTCAACGAAGTCTTTGCCGCCGAGTCCCTGTACATGGAAGGCGGTGACGGCTTTCCCGATGCCCTTTCGGACGTACTACGACGATGGCGCGTCACCGCAGCGGTCGAGGAGGCGTTGGCTCTCTGGAACGACATCGAGGTGGATGCCGGGGTGCTAGGCGTGGTCCAGCGGCTACGAGCGAACGGGCTCACGGTCGCTCTTGCAACGAACCAGCAATCGGTGCGCGCGCGTTACATGCGAGAAGTACTTCCTTACCAGGCAAGCTTCGATGAGTGTTTCTACTCGTGTTTCATCGGTGCGGCCAAGCCTCGGCTGCAGTTCTTTCAGGCGACCCTGCTGGCACTCGGGGGGGATCCGGAAGACTTCCTCTTCGTCGACGATCTCGTTGCCAACGTGGAAGGGGCGGTGAAGTTGGGCTTGCGAGGCGAGGTCTTTCCGCACAGCGCTGGCGCCACGGAACTTCTGAGAAGGCTGTCGCGCCATGGGGTGGCGGTCGGTTCGCCAGAGGGCAGCTGAACAGCAAGGGGAAGCGCGGCGGAACTCGCATGCGACAAGCGCTGCAACCGGCCAGCAGCCCCTGCACTTGGGCAGACTCGGCAAACTCACCCGCTGGCCGACACCGACGCGCTCAGGAGCGGACTTAATGCGCCGTAGAGTAGCTGTGCTGTTGTACCCCTGGGTGTACCTACTTTGAAGTCGCGACGGCCGTCGAGATGCTCTCGAACCATTGCGAAGGGCTTCACTTCACACCCGATGGAACGGACCTCACCGACTCAAGCGGGAGGAAGCTCGCGGCGCACGGCTCGTACGCTGATCTGGAATGCGGAGGGATCGATTGCGTGCTGGTTCCGGGCGGAGATCCGCGGTCGATCGTTCCCGAGCAAATGGCAACCGCCGCGCTGCAGCGCACTGCTGCCCAGGGCGCGCTCATGGCCGGAATCTGCGCCGGCAACCTCGTGCTGGCCCGCGCTGGGCTGCTGAAAGGCGTTCGTGCCACCCACAATTACACGCCTGAGTACGCCCCCATGGAGAAGGTCGCTGCAACGGCACATTACTGGGACGGCATCCTGTTCGAACGTGCGGATCTGGTGGAAGATGGAAAACGCATCACGGCCCAACACTGGGCTCATGAAGAGTTCGCTGTGGCGGTGGCAAGGCATTTGGGCTTGCCGAGCTAACAGGCGGAAGACGCCGTGAAACTGCAGGCTCCGGTTGCCTCCAAGCGAACACTTGGCTCCGGCCGGAGCCGCTGAATCTCGCGATTAACCGATCCCTCAACCTCAGGTAGCGCGTCAATGACGCAGTACTTTGGATTGGACTGGCTGGCGATGTGCCTGACGTTCACGGCCATCTACCTTCTGGGCGACAAGACAGATCCGGTTTCATTGTGATGATGCTGGGAAATATATGTTGGTCCACGATCGGTCTTTGGGCCGGCAGCTACGCGATGATCATTGCCAACATCGGTTTCTTTGCCTTGAACGTTCGAGGGTTTGTGCGTTGGTTGCCAGACCTGCCCAAGTCAACTCTGGACTCGGCGAAGGCCTGAGTCGGCCAAGAGCTGTCGGATCAAGCGCACACGCGATTGACGCCACAGCGGTCATTTCGAATGGCGGCTGCAAGCCAGAAGGTTTGACGCAGATTTCTTGGAAAGAGGGAAGACGTTCTGCTATGGAGCGCTGACCACTGGGCACGTATCGCACAGCGCTGTTGTCCTCCGGATGCAGATCGCCGGGTACATTGGCCGCAGCGGACGAGCACAACCTGACTGCCTGCCGCGCCGGTGGTGACGCCGTCAAAGAAGAACGAAACTTCGGTGCCGGCTGGAAACGATGGGAAGGCCAAGCCGCCAGCCAACTGCTGCACAGAAACCGGGCCACAGATGGGTGCGCCTGAACTGCGGCAGGTCGCGGTCAGGTATTCGAAGCCGATCGGCGCGGCCACCTGGACCAGGACGTTGGTGGCCTCGTTCTCACTGGTGTTCACCACTGCCACCTGAACGACGCTGGACTTACCTGCAATGAGGGGGTTTTGCGCTGACACGATGTTGACGACTATCTGAGGCGCCATGGCCTCAAAGTCGATATAACCACCACCTCCGCCGCAGCCGGCTACCACTGCGCTCACAATGGCAGTTGAGAGCCACAGCGGATGCCAGCGTGCGGGCAACATCGTCGCCGCCTTTCACCGGGGCGCAAACCCTTTGAACACGCTTAAAGCCTAGCTCCGCCCACTCAACAGCCTTGACTCCAGTCAGTGGTAGATGCTTCAGTGACGCGACAAAGATTGTTGACCGGTGACGCGCAGGGGGATTGGCCTTAAGCGGGGCGGCGGCGTGCCATTGCCTCGCCCAGATGCTGCATTCGTAAAATCGGTTCACCGCTCTTCCCGGCCAGTTGCTGAAGTTCCGCGCGACACCCAGAATATTCGAAAGCGGACTCGCTAACCGAGCGCGTCCGAAGGGACCTACGGCGCGACATGCGACGAAGCAAAGAAGGATGTGCTCTGGCTGCTGTTCCTAGCAGTCGGCACTTGGTGGATTGCCAGCGACGAGGCCACCAACGCGGTGATCGCGAACGCGGTCGGCGGCAAGCCCACCCAGACCGCAGCAAAGGCGAAGCCGATTTGCACCTCGCCCGTCAACCCGAACGTCGCTGCTCCGGTTGACTGCATCCCGGCGCATTTCGCGAGACCTCCTGCCTGATCCGGCCAAGCCGGCAAGCTCACGTATCGACGGCATCGACACCGACAAAGGACGGCATGCGCGACGACGTGCAGCGCTGGATTGCGAAAAAAAAAAAAAAAAAAAACACGCGACACGCAGTTCGGCGTTTTTTTTTTTTTTTTTTTTTTTTTTTTTTTTTTTTTTTTTTTTTTTTTTTTTTTTTTTTTTTTTTTTTTTTTTTTTTTTTTTTTTTTTTTTTTTTTTTTGTGCCTCAGAGGCGTGCGGCTTCGATATAGAAGCCTTGGCTGCCAAAGAGGGCAAGCGAACTATCGCGTCTCAACTCATTGCGGAAAGCATCGAGCGAACAAAGCGCGAACAAGAGGAGGAAGCAATCGCACGTTTTTTTTTTTTTTTTATGCAAACGAGGAACTGAAAAAATGATTACTCACCGCAAGAAACTGATTTGCGGAGGTATGTGCAATGTCCGATTCGATCCGCGTCAGAAGGGTATCCGGACGTGGAGGCGTTGTAGGCGATCCTGTCGATCGGCGGTCACCGCCGAATGGGCGGCTGATCGGCATCGCATGGAGCTATCGGCCAGGAGCGGCCTAGGCAACCTGCTTGCCACTTAGCGCGATACCGGACGCTTTCCCGTTTCTGGCCTTGCGATTAGATTCATGCCATGTCCAAGGCCACACGATTCAAGGTCAGAAGAGCCGACGAGTCGGACTCAGCAGCAATCATCGAGCTGCGACAGGCTCTAATGACCGAAACGTCTTTCATGCTTTTGGAGCCGGGCGAGTTTCAGGAATCAGCTGAAGAGGAAGCCAAGCGAATCGGCCGGCTCAATGCGCGCGACAACTGCCTCATGCTCCTGGCTGAAGAAGACGGCCATCCGATCGGCACCCTTACGGCGTACAGGCGGTGAAACTCGACGCATGCGCCACCGCGCGACCCTGGCGGTTGGTGTTGCGAAAGCGCACTGGGGCAAGCGCTTAGCACGCTCTGCTGGAGTACGCCTTGAGATGGTCGCGCAAGCATGCGTGCTCGGATCGAACTGACGGTGCACACGACAAACCAAAGAGGAATCGCCGGCGTACAAGCAATGAGGGGTCGAAGTCGAGCGCGGTAAGTCAGAGCTCGCTCTCGTCGATGGAAATACGTCGACGAGTACCTGATGGCCGTTATCAATGACGTCTAGAGGCGGCCACGAGCCGCCGTCGAGGCCACTCCCCCAATTCGCCTGTTAGCGGACACAATGCGGCTCTCAGAACCGAAGGCCGAGTGGTCGCATGTCAGTGCCGATCGACGATGCGCTTGCCTGCCGGTTGATTGCCGCACAGTTCCCGCAGTGGTCTGAGCTGCCGATACGCCCGGTCACACCGTCCGGTTGGGACAACCGCACCTTCCAGCTAGGCAACACGATGGTCGTTCGCCTACCTCGCGGCGAGGAGTACGCAGATCAGATCGCCAAGGAGCAGCGCTGGCTGCCAAGTCTGGCCGGGTCGCTGCCGCTTTCCATCCCGATGCCGCTGGCGTCGGGCAGCCGGCTGCAGACTATCCGTGGAGCTGGTCTGTCTATCACTGGCTGGAAGGCGAGGCCGCTTCGTCCGGTGCCATCGCCGACCTCACCGAGTTCGCATCGTCCCTGGGTCGCTTCCTAGGCGCGCTGCAGCGCATTGATGCGACCGGCGGCCCGGTGCCAGGGCCACATAACTTTCATCGCGGCGGTGCGCCTGGAATCTACGACGGGCAGACGCGCCAGGCCATGCCGCGCTGAAAGGGAAGATCCATGGCATGCGCTATCGGCATGTCGGAGACGGAGATCCGAGCACATGGCAGCGGACCGCCGGTGTGGATCCACGGAGATGTCAGCGCCAGCAACCTCCTGGTCCAGGCGGGCCGTCTAAATGCGGTCATCGACTTTGGACAACTCGGTGTTGGCGACCCGGCGTGCGATCTGGCGATCGCGTGGACGTTCTTCGAGGGGGCCAACAGACAGGCCTTCCACGACGCGCTTTCTCTTGATGCCGAAACCTGGGCCCGGGGCCGCGGATGGGCCTTGTGGAAGGCCTTGATTATTGCCTCCGGCCTCGTAGAAGCTACTGCGATAGAGGCAGCTCATTCGCGGCGGACCATCGAAGAAGTACTCGCCGACGCTCGTGCATGAGGCTCAAGGAGGCTAGTTGCAGGCGATTACGATAGCCGATAAATCGCCTGTTAGCTGACGTTCGGCTACGCTGCGATTCACTCTGCGCGCTTGTTTAAGGTTGAAACTTGTGATCCGTTTTCCGAAGCCGTTTAGTGTGGGGGATCGTGTCGCGATAACGGCGCCTTCGTCGGGTGTCTGTGGGCCGGACCTCGCGAGACTTGACCTGGTGCTCAGCCACCTTCGCGGCCAGGGTTTCGACGTTGTCGAGGGTGAGTGTCTGCGCGCGCAGTACAAAGACGCGAGTGCGCCTCGTGAAAAGCGCGCCAAAGAACTCACTCGCTTTCTGCTCGATCCCGCGGTTGCGGCCATTTTCCCGCCGTGGGGTGGCGAGCTCGCCAGCGAGCTGCTCGAGTCAATCGACTTTGAGGCGCTGCGGTCAGTCCAACCGAAATGGCTGCTCGGGTACTCAGATCTGACTACCCTGCAGTTTCCGCTGACGCTGATTTCTGGGTGGGCAACCGCGCACGGACCGAACTTGATGGATCTGGCACCGACCCAGACTGACCCTTTGACCAGTTCGGTTCTCACGCTGCTTGCGACTGATTTCTCCCAACCCGTGACACAACGATCGTCGACGCTGTTTCAGCGAACGTGGGTCGACTACGCGAAGTCCGTGGCGGCGCCCCTGAACCTCACAGAACAAGTTGAATGGAAACGGCTGGACGGATCGAAGGAGTCCATCTCCTTTGAAGGACGCATCATTGGCGGATGTCTTGACACGATCGCGTGGCTGGCCGGCTCCAAGTACGGTGACGTTCCAAAATTCATTCGGGAGTCGGGCGCCGTGGGAACGATCCTCTACTTCGAGAACGCGGAAATGGGTCCTCCGACCCTCGTGCGTGCGTTGCTCTCCCTTCGCCGGCAACAGTGGTTCGACCGCCTTGTCGGTCTGCTGGTGGGTCGAAGTGCCGGCCCAGTGCCCGAGTCGGCGGACTCGCTTTCCTACACCGACGCTCTCCGCACCGCCCTCGGAGATCTGCCGATTCCGGTGATCTATGACGTGGATATCGGTCATCAACCGCCCGAGTTCACGATCATCAATGGTGCGGTCGCCAGGGTTGATTTTGAGAACGGGCGAGGCGCACTCGTGCAACGCAAGGCTCGGCACTGAATGATCGCAACCAACCGGGCGGTAGGCGGCCAATTGCGGCCTTATCAACAGAGAGCGAGAATCGCCCGAAAGCGGACTCACTTGGCGACGTGGACGTAAGGCCCAGCTTCCTCAGTGCTCTCAGCGCGAAAACCGTAGCCCCAGCTAAACCAGAGATACTTAAGGAGCGAAGCCAATGTTCTGGCTTGTGCTGATCGTCATCCCCCTCCTAGTCGTAAACGTGCTTGTGACGATGCGCCTTTTAAAGAGCCACGAATCAAGGGGAAGAAAGCGCTGTTTTGATAGCGATATGGGTCTTCCCGTTCGTTGGTGCTCTTTTGGCCTTCGTCGGCATTTCACCGCCGCCCGTGTCACCACATCCGATCAACGATCCACACATTCCCGGAAGCCCGTGAAAGCCAGTACGCGGCCACGAGCCGACCTCGCTCGTGACCGCCTGTTTCGCTCAAAGCGGCCGTCATCGCCGCGGCCGCGAAGACCGCGGAGTTCAAATCTTTGCGCGACCGAGGGTTGCCGTTCGACTGATGCGGATCAATCCCCGCCGCCCTCTGCCGCATAGGTTGAACTGAGATGTCGACCCGACCGCAGGTGTGCGGCCGGAGTCAGGACAGTGCGTATGACAGATGTCACGGCGCTTGCTTGCGGCCGGTGCGCGGGTCGCCTCGAAACCACGAGGCTGACCTACTGGGAGTCACCGGCGATTCTGGCCACAAGTGGAGCTTTGGCCCTTGCAGTGGGCGTACTGGTGTACACCGCGGACCGCGGCGTCTCGCACGCGGCGCTGATCCCTGCACTGACGCTGCTCACCACCGGCTCGCTTTTCGGAGTCCTCGGCCAATGGTTGCCCAGCTTCGTGCATCCCTTTGCCTTCAGTCTGTTCACCGCGGCCACGCAGCCGTCAAAGGCGTCACCGGCGTACTGGGCGTGTGCAGCGTGGTGGTTAGTCAACGTTGCCTTTGAAGTGGCGCAGGTTCCGGGCATCAACCTCGCCGTCGCCACATTCGTTCAGGACGCGTTGGGTCGGACCTGGCTCACGCGCCCGCTGTCGAACTATGTCCTGCGCGGAACCTTCGACGTCGGTGATTTGGTTGCGGCGAGGCCGGGGTCATTGCCGCTGCTGGCGTACTGCACCTAGCTCAACGCCTTGAGGTGAGACATGACACATAGCCAATCCCGATCAGCACGCGTCGGACGGTACCTTTTGAGCGCAGCGATCGCGGCACTGGGCCTCGTTGCCATTGTCGGGAGCGGCGGTGGCGGCGGAGAGCTCGGCGTCCATGTGGGTTCCGAAACTCGATCCGCCACCACGTGTCACCGTGACGCCAGATATTCTGACCGTGGCTGTCGGGGGCACGGCGGCGTTCACGGCCACCGTGACCGACGCCAGGTCCGCGCCGACCTACCAGTGGCTGCGCGACGGTGCCACTATCGCCGGCGCGACCGGCCCGACCTACACGTTGACCGGCGCGAATCTTGGTGACGATAGCGCCCGCTTCATGGTTCAGGTCGCAGCCAGCAACGGGACGGCGTTCGGGTCGGGTCTGCTTCAGGTGTCACCGCTACCCGGTGTCGTCGTCGAAGATGGTGACTTTACGCTGACGAACTGGGTAGTGGCTGCAGTCGCGGATCCGGCGCAGAACGGACCCACAAGGGCGTTTCGCGATCGGAACCGCGGTAACCCAGACGCGTACAGAAAGATCACATATTCCATGCCGGCGGGCGCCAGTTCGATCAGCGTCTATCACACCCTTGCGTCACCAACGTACGAGCCTTCGGTGCAAGGTCCGATCTATGTCATCGATGCCGGGATGGACTGTGACGACATGCGCAGCGCAGCCGCAGTCTCCGCGCGCGCGCTGCTGGAGCAAGCAGGGCGTCGGTTCACGACTTCCGTCTCCTTCAAGTGCGGCGCTGATTGGAAGCAAAGCGCCGTGCTCGGCCTGCGCGCAGAAGACTTCCCACTGGTTGACGGCCCCGCTTGTGGATCCACCGAAACGTGCCCGGACTTTTCCGCCCGCGGTGCGCCGATTCGGTTCGGCTTCCGGACCCGCGCGACAACAGTTCGACTGCTGCGGCTGCCGGCACCTCCTCTCAAGGCATCGATAACTGGAAAGTGACCGTGTGGAGGAAGTGAGAGTCGCTCGACACATCGTTGTTGAAGTTGAGTGCTCGCTGGCCCTTTCAGCGCAATGCGGGAGCGCCTGAAGCTCCCGACGGCTCCGACAGTCGCAAGAGTCATCTTGACCGAGTCAGGCTGGGCGGAGCCGGCCATCTTCTGCCATTCCGCTGCGCCGCACGATTCGCCTGAAAGCGGACGTCCATTCAGCGTCGGGCGCGCGTCAGTCTGCTCGCCTCGCCTGTCACTCCATGCGTGGGTATCGGAACCAGTTCCAAGCGGATATGTACGCCGGCAGCACAACGAGCACTCCACCGCCATCCTCGCGCTTTTCGACTACCAGCGATCGGTCGGCTGCGAGCGTGAACCGGAAGGTATCGGTCGTCACGTAGGCAGCGAGTGGAATGAATCTCGTCTTCGACTGCACGAGCCAACCGTCCTCACACCGGAATTCCTCGCCCTGCTGCCAGCGGCGTGATCCAAGCTCCTGCGGTTCGGTGCCATCCTTACCAGCTGACGCGAAGAAGCGAAAGGTCAGCGCGCCTTCTCTTGGCCCATCAAGTTCGACGATGTCGACCTGTTCCATCGGTTTCGCTGTCGGCGGGAAGGCCCACTGCGCGAGGGGCGCCTTCTGCACATCACCGTGGTTGCGATAGCGCCCAGTGAGATCCGGGCAGCCGCTCGCCGCGGGCGCGGGCTTCGGCCAGTCGAGCGGGTAGTCTTTATGCTCCACCGAGATCGGGTAGGCACAGCCGGCGAGCAGGACGACTGCAAGCCCTTGGAGAAGTCGCACTGGCGATCGACGCATTGCCCTCGTCCTAGGTTGTCATTTCGCACCAGTCGGAGCAGCAGGCAAGACCGCCGCCTCGGGGGCCGGGGCGAAGCGGGCATAAGTGCGCGAGCTACCGTAAAGGGGCACCACGATCATCGCCGTGCCCACCATCTGGGAGTGTCCGCTGACGATCAGCGCGCCGTCCGTTGCCTTGGACAGCCGGAAGATGGACATCGCGCCGCCGACGATGACAAAGTTGACCCCGAGTTCGCTCGAACTCAGCTCGACACTTCCCTCGCGGCAGCGGAACTCGTCCTTGTCCTGGTGCAGGGTGATTGGCACTGCCTTGCCGTCCGGCATTGTTGCGGTAATGCCCAGCAATCCCGGCGTGCGGGCGTCGATCTGTACGTAGGCCGGCCGCTTCGGATCGGACAGTGTGCGCCCCTGGCCGTTGAAGAACAGTTGCGCAAGCCAGGTGTTAGTGATTTCGAAGGGCCCACTCCACATCTGAGTCGGCGAGTGGATCACGCCACGGTTCTCGTACGTGCCCGAGAGATCTGCGCACTCGGAGACGCGGATCGCTGCCCAGTCGGCCGGGTATTTCACTGAGGCGACGCAACCGCAAAAGGCAACTCCAGCGACGCCAACCAAAAGCACGCTTCGGAAGGTCATCTGCGTGAAGTACGGCAACCAATATTGTTATTAATAGGTCGGCGCCGTGGATGCCCCTTGCCTATGGTCAAGCACATACAAGGCACAAGACCTGGCCACTCCGGCAGCCTGGAGGCAGGCTGCCCGCCTACGGGACGAACGGTTGACCAGCCTTACGGAAAGCGAGCAAATTTCAACTTGCGTGAAACAGGTTGATCCCGAGTTTCAGTGTCGGCCGCTTCTGGCTTCCCGTCGGCCGTTGGAGACCACGCTTGGCCAGTAATTCGTAGGCTCAGCCCGGCCATCTGCTGCCATTCCACTGCGCTGCACGATTCGCCTCACAGCGGACGTTTGGACTCAGTGGAGAATGCGCGTAAGCGGACATGCCATGTCTCAGGTCTGATCAGCCAACAGCCACTCAAGAAGGCGCTTTGAGACGCCGCATGTCAACGGGGTAGACGCTAAAGTGCTATTCAACATCGTGTTCGTTCTCTTTGGCGGGTTTGGGTTTGCGTCTCTGCACTTGCAGTATCGGTTCCTGAAGAGACTCGAGGGTGAGTTTCCACAGTCGTATGCGCTGGCGGGCAGGCCGAACTCGTGGGAGCTTCTATTTCCGCCCGGCATGTTTAACTCAAAGTATCGTTCGTGGTGCAAGAGCCCAGAGAGATCTCGGTTGCCAAGATCGATGCAGACCTTGTTCCGATGGAGTCGAGTTACTTGGGCGATCACCGTACTGATCTGGCTGACCGGCTTAGCGCTTGTGGTTGCCGAAACTCTGTAACACACCACTTCGACCCACGACGACCGACGGAAGTCGGCCAGAACCCGCCGTTGAGGCCAGCCTCGAACTTCTCCCGCAAGCCGACGTTTTCCCTGCCTCCGACTATCCCGCGAGCGGCCATCGACGATACGATTGTGGAAGTCGACTCAGGTGGATGCGTCCATGCCGATCTCCCTCCCGCCTTGGCTTAGAGCACATTGGTTTATCTTCGCCGCTGCGTTGATCGTCGCGGGGAACTGGTTGGCCCTACCGGGCGTTCGAGCGGACCTTCCCCGCCTCGCTGAGCCCGCGGCACTGTTTGATCTCGCGGTCTTGCTGCCTGCGCTCTACTGGCTTAGCTATCGGCATCGACGCAAGGATGCCGGCCTCCGAGCGCTTGCGCTGTCTTGTCTTGGAGTCTGGGCGGTGTCGAAGTTGATTCCGCAGTCAGAGCAGCAATTGCTCGTCTATCTGACGCCTCTGCGATATGTGGGCCTTGCGGTGCTGGTCGCCATCGAACTCAAGATCGTTCTTGCCCTGTACAGGACGGTGTTCTCCGGCGCCACACGCGACGCGGCGGCGGCCCAGGTTCAGAGCCAGGCCGATCTGCCACCTTGGTTGAGTCGCCTGCTCGTTGCGGATTGCATGAAACGCAGGAAGCTCGCGACGCGGGCGCTGCCAGCCTTGCTTCTCCTCGCAACGCTGCTTGCGAGTGCGCCTGCGGTGCATGCATGCGGACTCGAGAACCCGTCGAGCGTCAACGTCGGGCTGCTCAACCTTGCGTACCCGAATGCCTTGCACGTGCGCACTGCGGTCTGGATTGCACAGCGCGAGGGCCTACTTGCGCCCTTCGACGCGGCGGCCATGGTCGAGCCGCAGTCACCGGACTTCGTGCTTCGGCAGATGGCCCTGTTGCGCGAGATCCGGGGCCAGTTCGTGGCGCTGAAGGCTGACATGGCCGCGGGCACCGAGCGCGCGGTGCCGTCGTTTTCCATCGTGCTGCTTGGGATCGTGCTGTGGACGCGTTTCGAAGCAGGGGACGCGGCGCTGAACATGACGGTTCACGCACCGGGGCCGGCGAGCGAGGATGTGGTCATCGTGACCGACGCGCCGGTGATCGCGGCGCTCGCGGCCGGCCGACTTACGCCGGCCGAAGCGCGTCGTCGCGGCTTGATGAGGGCGTACGGCACAGCGCAGGGCGTGCAGAGCGTCGAGCGGTTCTGGGACGGCGTTGCATCCGTGAAGGGCGCAGCGGCGGAACGGTTTGTGGCAACAACGACAGATCGGATGCAAACAGACTGAGCTTCCGGTCAACACCATGCGAACAGGGCGCCAACAGCCTATCAAGGGGAACAACATGAACAAGCGCAGGTTTCTGACCATTGCGATAGCCGGGGGCTTGCTGCTGCCGGCATTCAGCGCGCAGTCGCAGGATGCCGGCACGGCCGATAAGGCCAAGCTGGAAAAGGCCTTTCCCAGCAGGCCGAACTATTCGCCGTATGCGGGACGCACCTTCCCGACCATGCCCTTGTTTGGCGATACGCACCTGCACACCGGCTTTTCGATGGACGCCGGCGCATTCGGCGCCCGCCTGACACCGCGCGACGCCTACAAGTTCGCGCGTGGCGAGGAGATCACGTCCAACTCCGGGCAGCCGGTCAAGCTCTCGCGTCCGCTCGACTTCCTCGTTGTCGCGGATCACTCCGACGGCATGGGGTTCTTCCCGCTGCTCATGAGCGGCGACCCGATGCTGCTGGCGACGCCGCAGGGACGCCAGTGGTACGACCAGATCCGCGGCGGGAAGGGTGGCGAGGCCGCACTCGACATCATCCGCAGCTTCGGGCAACAGAAACTGCCCAATGGCTTCCCGCTGCCCGGCACGCCGGCATATCGCAACGCGTGGGGGGAGACCATCAAGGCCGCTGAAGCCTACAACGAGCCGGGCCGCTTCACGGCGTTCATCGGTTTCGAGTGGACTTCGAACACCGGCGGCAACAACCTGCACCGCAACGTGATCTTCCGCGGCAATGGGACGCAGGCGGCGCTGGTCGAGCCGTACACCACGCTGCCGCCGTTCGGCAGCGACAACCCGGTCGACCTGTGGAAATACATGGCCGCGGCGCAGGAAAAGACGGGCAGCGGAGGTGCTGGCGATCGCGCACAACGGCAACCTGAGCAACGGGCGCATGTTCCCGATGGTCGAGGCATTCGGCAAGAAGATCGACCGCGAGTACGCGCAGAACCGCGCGCGCTGGGAACCGCTGTACGAGATGACGCAGACCAAGGGCACCGGCGAGGCGCACCCCTTCCTGTCGCCGAACGACGAGTTCGCCGACTTCGAGCTCTGGGACAAGGGTAACCTGGACGGCAGCGTTCCGAAGACGAAGGACATGCTCGAGTTCGAGTACGCGCGGTCGGCGCTGAAGAACGGCCTGCGGCTCGAAGACGTCGCTCGGCGTCAACCCGTACAAGTTCGGCATGATCGGCAGCAGCGATGCGCACACGGGCCTGGCCGCGATGGAGGAGGACAACTTCTTCGGCAAGACCGCTCCGCAGGAACCGAGCCCGGAGCGGATGACCAAGGTCTTCTTCGCCGATCCGAAGACCGGCGTGAAGGTGATGGACTGGGAAGTCGGCGCATCGGGCTACGCGGCCGTGTGGGCGACCGAGAACACGCGCGAGGCGATCTTCGACGCGATGAAGCGCCGCGAGACGTACGCGACAACCGGACCGCGGATGGCGGTGCGCTTCTTCGGCGGCTGGGACTTCGACGCCGGCTGATGCGACAAACCGCATGCCGGCCGCCGTCGGCTACGCGAAGGGCGTGCCGATGGGCGGCGACCTCGCGAAGGCGCCGAACGGCAAGCCGCCGACCTTCCTCGTCGCGGCGCTGAAGGACCCGATCGGGGCGAACCTCGATCGCATCCAGATCGTCAAGGGGTGGGTCGATAAGGACGGGAAGACGCAGGAGAAGGTCTACGACGTGGTCTGGTCGCGGCAATCGCAAGCCCGGCGCCGACGGCAAGCTGCCGCCGGTGGGCAATACGGTTGATGTCGCCAACGCGACTTGGACCAACACCATCGGCGCACCCGAGCTGATCACGGTCTGGAAGGACCCGCAGTTCGATCCGAAGCTGCGCGCGTTCTACTACGCGCGCGTGCTCGAGATCCCGACGCCGCGCTGGACCGCCTACGACGCCAAGCGCTTCGGCGTGAAGCCGCTGCCGGGGACGCGCATGACGCTGCAGGAGCGCGCCTACACGGCGCCGATCTGGTACACGCCTTGATCGACGCACGCGTGAAGTAGAAAACTGGTGGCCAGCAAGACAGGGGCCGGATAACCGGCCCCTGTCTTTTTACGTCAAGACGAGATCGATGCGCTCGAAATCCTTCCTCAGGGAACCGCTGCTGCACTTCCTCGCCATCGGCGCGGCGCTGTTCCTGTACTTCCACCTCAGTTCCGGCGGCAGCGCCGGTCCCGGATCGACGCGCATCGTCATCAGCACCGGGCAGATCGCGCATCTGGAGGCGGGCTTCACGCGCACCTGGTCGCGGCCGCCGTCCGAGGTTGAACTCAAGGGGCTGATCGACGAGTGGGTGCGCGAGGAGATCGCCGTGCGCGAAGCGATGGCCGCGGGCCTCGATCGCGACGACAGCGTGATGCGCCGGCGCCTGCGGCAGAAGCTCGAGTTCCTGATCGAGGACAGCGCCGAAGCGAGCCCGCCGACCGACGATGAACTGAAGGCCTGGCTCGCGCAGCACGCGGACGAGTACCGCAGCGAGCCGCGCGTGGCGTTCCGGCAGGTCTTCGTCAGTCGCGATCGGCGCGGTGCCACGGCTGACGCGGATGCCGCTGCGATCCTCGAGCGCCTCATCGCGGCAGGACCGGCGGCACGCACCGACAACCTCGGCGATGCGACGATGCTGCCGGCCGACTTCGAACTCGCTCCGCTGCGTGACATCGATCGAGCGTTTGGAGCCGGCTTTGCGAAGCACCTCGAAGCGATGGAGCCCGGAAAGTGGAGCGGCCCGATCCGTTCCGGTTACGGCCTGCACCTGGTGCTCGTGCATGAGCGCGTCGAAGGCGCGTTGCCGAACCTCGAGGCGTTGCGTCCGGTGGCGCGGCGCGAGGTCCTGGCCGAGCGCCGCAAGCGCCAACTGGCCGCGATGTACGACCGCTTGCTCGAGAAGTACACGGTGGTCATCGAGCGGCCGGCGGCGCCGCAGGGCCCGGCGAGTGGTCCGGCGCCAGCGAAGGCCGGGTCGTGATCGCGCGCCTGGTCCTGCTTGCGTTGATCGCGTTGCACGCGAGCGTGGTCCACGCCCACGAGACGCGGCCCGGCTACCTCGAATTGCGGGAGAGCGACCCGAACACCTATGCGTTGCTGTGGAAGCGACCCACCGGCGGCGAGGTCGAGATCCAGATCGCCCCGGTGGTGCCCGATGGCTGTCGCCTGCACACGCCCAACCAGCAGCAACTGACACCCGGTGCAGTCGTGGTGCGCGGCACGCTGCAGTGCCGGGGCGGCCTGGCCGGGAAGACGCTGCGTGTCGCCGGCCTGGAGACCACCATCACCGACGTCCTGGTGCGCATCGAGCATGCGGACGGCCGCGTCGAGAGCCACCTGCTGCGTCCCGCCTCGCCGTCGGTGACGCTGGGTGCCGCGACCAGCGGCTTCGAGCGCGCCGCGTCGTACCTGCAACTCGGCGTGCAGCACATCCTGCTCGGCGTGGATCACCTGCTGTTCGTGCTCGGCCTGCTCCTGATCGTGCGCGACCGCTGGATGCTGGTGAAGACGATCACGGCGTTCACGGTGGCGCACAGCCTCACGCTGGCGATTGCGACGCTGGGCTATGCGAGTGCGCCGCTGCTGCCGCTGAACGCGGCGATCGCGCTGTCGATTCTCTTCCTCGGGCCGGAGATCGTGCGCGTGTGGCGCGGCGAGACGAGCTTCACGATCCGCCATCCCTGGGTCGTCGCGTTCCTGTTCGGGCTGCTGCACGGATTCGGTTTTGCGAGCGGGCTGACGGCGATGGGCCTGCCGAAGGCCGAGATCCCGCTCGCGCTGCTTCTGTTCAACGTCGGCGTCGAGTTGGGCCAGATCGCGTTCGTGGTGCTGGTTGTGCTGCTCGAGCGCGCGTTTCGCGTGCTGCAGATTCAGTGGCCGCGCTACGCCGCGATGCTGCCGGGCTATGCGGTCGGCTCGCTCGGCGCGTTCTGGACGATCCAGCGCACGGCGATCCTGCTGGGAGCCGTCCGATGAGTCGCCACGCCTTGCGCTGGGTGCTGTTCGCGGCGGGCTGCGTCATCGTCTGGCCGGTCGTCGCCCACGAGCAGCAGGGCCAGGCCGCCGGCTTCGTGACCGGACTGCTGCATCCGGTGTCGGGCCTCGATCACGTGCTGGCGATGGTGGCGGTGGGGCTGTGGGGCGCGCAACTCGGCGCACCGGCGATCTGGCTGCTGCCGGTGACGTTTCCACTGGTGATGGCGTTCGGCGGGTTTCTCGGCCTGGTGGGCGTGCCGCTGCCGGGAGTGGAACTCGGCGTTGCAGCCTCGGCCATCCTGCTCGGGGCGATGGTCGCGCTGCAGGCCCGGCCGCCCTTGACGCTCGCCGCGCTCCTCGTCGCGTTCTTCGCCGTTTTCCACGGCCACGCGCACGGCACCGAACTGCCGGCCGGCCAGAACGGGCTGCTCTACAGCGTCGGCTTCGTGGTGGCGACGGGCCTGCTGCATGCGGTCGGCATTTCGATCGGCCTCATCCATCGCTGGGCCGCGGGGCGCATCCTGCTGCGCGCCGCCGGCGTTGCGGTGTCGCTCGCGGGTGTCCTCTTTCTATGGCGGGCGGTCGCTTGAGTCCGATCGAACGACGTCCGCGCGTCGCGATCTTCATCGCGATGCTCCTGATGCCCGCGATCGCGCGCGCGCATCTGACCGACACCGGACTCGGACCGATCTACGACGGCATTGCGCACCTGCTGATGTCGTTCGACGACCTGCTGCCCGTGCTCGCGCTGGCGCTGCTCGCGGGCTTGAACGGAGCGCGTGCGGGACGCATCGTGCTGTTCATCCTGCCGGTCGCGTGGTTCGCCGGCGGCATTGCCGGTGTGCTGGCCGGAAGCGTGGCGACGCCTCCGGTGGTCACTTCGCTCTCGTTGCTCGCGCTCGGTGTGCTGACGGCCGCGAGTGCGAAACTGAGGCCCGCCCTAGTCGCTGTGCTCGCTGCGGCTCTCGGCATCACGCACGGCTGGCTGAACGGCGCCGGGATCGCCGTCGCGGGGCGCGAGGCGAGCGGATTGTTCGGCATCGCGGGGACGATTTTCGTCGTCGTGGCGCTCGCCTCGGCGCTGGTGGTGTCGCTCCAGAGGCCCTGGACGCGGATCGCGGTGCGCGTCACGGGCAGCTGGTTCGCGGCCGTGGGTTTGCTGATGCTCGGGTGGGGACTGCGCGGCGCGCTGGCGTGATGGCCAGGAGTCAAGTGAGGACCATCGAACCCGGCTGCGCGTACCCGACCTTACTCGACGCTTCCTAACGCCTGCTATGGGTCGCGATCTGCGGATCGCGCGGGTGTCAGCTTTCGGCGTGAATTCGGCGGCTGCTTTCGGAAAGCGGTGACGGCCGCAAAGGGTCGTGACCTGCCGAAAGGCGACTCCCCCGAAGCGGCCATTCTGTGGCGCGGCAGCTTTCGGGCACTGAAATCACGGCAGCTATCGGGCGAACGCGATGTCAGTTGTGGGTCGCGAACGGTCCTCGCGATTGCTGATACCGCTCGCTAACGTCGAGCAGGCCTTTATGGACATCGGCCTGGTGTAGCCCAGCGAGTTCGGTGCGATGGCCAATTTATGGCGCAAGGACCGATGCTGTGGCCATTAATTGGGGGCAAGCATCGAGCACAACGAGCGCGGAGCGGGCGCAAGAGCCAGCTCGATTGGCCAGTTTATGGGGCCTAGTCTGGCCAAGTTATGGGGCACAACGCAGCGGCGTTTTGCCCCATAAATTGGCCAGCTGGCCAGTTTATGGTGGTGGGTCGGGGCCCCATAACTTGGCCACGGCATCAGCCTGCTGATGAGGTTCGCTCAGCGCACCATGTGGTGAGACCGGGGCCCAAGCCTTCTACCTCGGGAAACCGCCGCCTTCGGACATATGGGGCCTCAAGCAGCTCGTCGATCGCGCGGCTAAGCGCGGACTTTGTTTTCTTGCGAGGCGCTCCTCAACGACGACTTTGATGCCGAATACAAGTTACTGATGTCCGCAGGTTTCCAGCCAATAATGCCGCTCGAATCACCTGTGGGGGGATCGTGGCTTTGCAGTCCAGGATTCCAATGGCGCGGCGCTCTACATTCACTCCGAACGCGAACCAAGTTTCGAATTCAAGCGGTACTACAGAACCTGACATGGCGCTCAACCTCGCTCCCTTCGGTCGCAGGACGCGGCGCGACAAAGCCGCGCAGCGCCGGTCACTTCTACGTGGGGCGTTGCAAGTACCGCCGATCCTGTCCGCAACCCTTCAAGGAGTCAGAAATGCCACGCTGGATCTTCATACTTGCCTTCGCTCTCGTCTTCTATGGCAATGGTGCTGCTTTCATCGAGAGTTTCGTCAACTACCCCAGCTGGCACCTAATTGGAAATGACGCCTTCCTCAACTACCACAAGTTCATTGGACCCAGAGTCATAGCCTTTCTGGTCGTCCCTGCCGTGCTCGGCACTGTGTTTACGATCGTTCTTTTGTGGTCCAGGCCTGCCGCGATTCCGCTATGGTCAGTCTGGGTGGCGATCCTCCTGCAGCTCGTTGTTTGGGTCTCAACCGCGACGATCCAGATTCCCATTCAGCTGCAACTTGCCGTGCAGGGCGCTTCACCAGCACTGCTTGAGCGACTTATGGAAACGAACTGGTGGATGAGAAGGGTCCCGTACGCAGTGTGTGCTGCACTGTTTCTCTGGATGGCTTCTCGAGCAATCGCGCCCCATGAACGCGACTCCTAAACCGCTGGTCGACCGGACCTGCCTTCGGCCGGCCGGTTACCAGCGACGTTGAATCTCCGCTACCGGCGGTGGCTCGTAAATGCGTTGACCGCTGTCGCGTCGCGCCGCGATGCTGCTTCGAAGCCGTCATTTCTGAGGTGGCCACGCCGATGAGCAATGAAGAGGGGCTGAGCGTCAGCTCGACAGGGAATTAGCAAACTAACGGGCACCGCCGTTGAGCGGATCCGGCTTACGTCGGCCCGGACGCACTGGACCGAGGCGTGGGCAGTGGCTGCCCGCGGCGCGAGCCGTACATGTGGGAATAGACCCAGGTGAACTCGGCACCGAATAGAAAGATCTGCGCCGAGTAGTACACCCACAGCAGCACCACGATCAACGATGCCGCCGCGCCGAAGAGTGTGGTGATGCCGCTGCCGCCTATGTACAGCCCGATCAGCGCCTTGCCGGTGATGAACAGCACCGAGGTCACGGCCGCGCCCACCCCGACATCGCGCCAGGCGATGCTCGCGCGCGGCATGGTCTTGTAGATCATCGCGAACACTGCCGTCAGCAGCACGAAGTTCAGTGACAACTCGGTCAAGCCGGTGAACGTGATCCAGCTGGTCGACTCCGGGTCCCACCACCGACTCAACGCCCTCAGCGCCGCGCTGAAGGCTAGCGAGACGATGAGAAGGAAGGTGATGCCCAGGATCATGCCGAAGGACAGCAGCCGGCCGCGCACCAGGCTCCATAGGCCCGCCTTCTTTGGGCGCAGCGGCGCTCGCCAGATGCGGTCGAGCGCGTCCTGCAGTTCGGCGAAGACCGACGTGGCGCCGATGAACAGCACCACCACGCCGAACGCCGCCGCAGGCACGCTCTCGCTACGCCGGCCGACGCTTTCCAGCAGGTCCTGCACGGCGGTGGCACCGTGCGATCCCAGCATGCCCTGCAGCTGGCCGTAGATCTCGCCGCGCGCGGCTTCCTCGCCAAAAATGGAGCCGGCGATGGCGATGACGATGAGCAGCAGCGGAGCGATCGAGAAGATTGTGTAGAAGGCGAGCGCTGCGCCCATGCTCTGCGCGTAGTCCTTCACCCAGTTCACAGCCGCAGCCTTGAACAGGCCGGCGATGGCCGCGAGCGGGTTGCCCATACGCAGCGCGTCCGAGCTCAGATGCGCCCGCGCTTTGACAACAGCGCCGCAATTGGCCGCGCGCCCGGAAACTCGGAGAACACGATAGTCATGTTGGTGGCGCTCGGCGCCGCGAGGAGGGCGCCAAGATTGCGCCAAAGCTCGGACCTAACCGGCAAGCCAGTGATGATGATTGCGAAGGGGATGAGGTTGAACAACTTGCCCATCACGTAGTGTAGGGCGACCCGTTTCCTCGTCGGCGATGCGACAGGCAGGGGATTGGCATTGGACCGCTTTCAAGCCAACCTCGCCTACATGGGTGGCCGCCGTCCGCTCGCTGGATGCTGCGTTCCGCAAATACCGAACTTCACGGTCGAGCGTTATATCGTCAACCCCGGCCAGGCGCTGACTGCGTCAGGTTGTCCCGGAGGATGTCGAAGGACACACGGTCCTGACCCTCGAGTGCCTTCCGGTCAAACCGCTGAAGTTCCCGCAACTGACGCTCTGGGAAGCGTCGGTTGTCGGTGCGCCACGCCGCGGTATTGAAGTCAACAATGCGACCGTTGTAACGAGGATCACCGATCAAGGTCGCAAGGATCGGACTCCTGACCAGCGTCTCCTCCCAGGTCGCATCGAGCCACGCGTTGAAACGCTCACCTTCGCCGGGCTTGGTGCAACCGCCGAGGCGGCCAAAGTGATCATCAACGTCGCGAGCAGGCGGCGCATAGGGCCTCGCGGATCAGGCTCGGGGCGGGCGGTCATGGTAGTGCCGATCTCCGGCCGCTACCATAGTGCATGACCTCGGGACGCGGACGAGGCCCACTCGATGTTGGGACGCCATCGTGGGGACGGTCAGTCTTCTTCAGCCAATTACTGACCTTCATCGTCTCGGCGAGATTCGCCCCAAAGGGGAATTCGACGTGACGCCATTTCAGCTGCACCTGGGAGAAGTGGATGCCAAAGCTGATTCGATTGATGATCGCCATCGTGCTGGGCTTCGGGGTTGGCAGTGCGGTGAACATGGGTCTCATCCTCCTGAGTGGCAGCGTCATCCCTCCACCGGTCGGGGCCGACACGACAACCACCGAAGGACTGAAGGCTTCCATGCACCTTATGGAACCGAAGCACTTTCTCTTTCCTTTCCTCGCGCATGCCTTGGGGACGTTGGTCGGTGCGTTCGTTGCGACTCTGCTGGCGCCCGACAGATCCCGCGGTCCGGCGTACATCGTGGGGGCGCTGTTCTTCCTCGGCGGATGTGCCGCCGCCTACATGCTTGCGGCCCCGGCGTGGTTCAACGCTGTCGATCTCATACTGGCCTACGGGCCGCCGACACTGTTGGGTCAATGGCTTGCCACCCGCGGCCGGGACCGCGTCCGCACTGTTGGCTAGGAGATAACGGCCACAAGTAGCCTTGAGAGGCCGGCCCTCAGTTCACTCTGAAGCGGACGTTTCCGAAGGCGGTTGGGCGGCCGGCAGGCAACTCTCTCTGCGGCCTCTATATGCGCTACGGCAGGGCACGCCTCGTGCGGTCAACCCCTTGCACTACGACCGCCCGGCGGCTGCACCGATCACTGTGCCCAATGCGAGCGACGCCCCACTTGACCAAAGGAGTTGCTGCCCCAGCACCACGCTTGTCCGTCGGCCGTTAGCGCACAGGTCGCACGGTGTGCAAGTCGATCGAAGCGCACGTCAGTGTTGACTCGGACCGGGGTTTGCGCCGGCGAGATAGTTCCGTTGCCGAGCTCGCCGGTGTAGTTCTGGCCCCAGCACCAAGTCTCGCCCTGCGCGGTCAGTCCACATGTGTGCAGCTGACCCGACGCCAGCATCGTGAACACATGGCCTCCCGCCACGGCCTGTGGCGTGCCGACGTAGTCCGGCACGGTTGTGGGCGAGCCCAGCGCATACGACACGCCCCAGCACCAGGCCATGCCGATTACGTCGAGTGCGCATGTGTGGTCGGCGCCAGCAGCGATGCTACGGAACACTCGGCCACCAACTACCGCGAGGGGCGTGCTTGAAGTTTCCAGTCCACCGCTTCCGCCCGCCGAGCCGACGCCAAGTTGGCCGTACCAGTTGCTGCCCCAGCACCATGCGCGACCACCGGCGTCCAGGCCGCAGCCATGCCGTTCGCCGAGATCGAGCGCAACGAAGGTCCGGCCCCAGTCGATACGCACAGGCGTCGTAGCCACTGCCGTGCCGTCGCCGCCAAACAGGTTCGCCCCGGGGCCCCAGCACCAGCCCTCACCGATTGCCGTCAGGCCACAGGTCGCGAGACTGGAAGTCGACGCTCGCATCATGGTGAACGCGTGGCCGCCGGCCACGGCGACCGGCGTCGTGCTGTTGGCCGCGCGGCCGTCGCCCAGCTGTCCTCCCTGCCCGAACCCCCAGCACCAGGCCGCACCCGCCGCCGTGAGCCCGCAGCTGTGGCCGCTGCCCAACGAGGTCGCGAGAGCAGTGAACACCGGCGCATTGGCGACTCGCTGTGGCGTGCCGGTACAGGCGACAAGAATGATGCCGGGGATGTCGCACATGTCCAACGCAATGCTGGTTCCGAGCTCTCCGTACTCGTTGATACCCCAGCACCAGGTACTTCCGTCGAGCGAGGTGCCGCAGGTGTGCCACTGGCTCGTGTCGAGCGCCACAAAGCGCTGCGTCGAGCTGACAAGGACAGGCGTCAAGTAATCCCTTGGCAGGCCCGAATCTCGCCCTCCGCCACCGCCGTCGTCACCTCCACCACCTCCGCAGCCAAGCAGGCAGAGGGCTAGCAGGATTGGCGCAGCAGCCAAGAACTGGCGATGGGTGAGCACGACAGACTCTTCTCAACCGATTTGGCGATTGAACTAAGCTCAACCTAGGTGCCCGGCACGCGCCGCGCGTTGAGCACGGTCAATGCTTCGGGCCGGTGAAGTCGCTCGACGATCGCCGGACGTGTTGGACGAATAAGAACTCCTCGGATCGGGTGAGACCACAAACGCCTGCTCCGTCAATGTTCAATAGGCTGCAGCGAGTCGAGAAGTGAGTACGCCCAAAAGCCTCCTTCTAGACACCTCCGCTGGCCCTCATCCGTCCCAGCCGCTTGCTTGTCATCGGTCAATCGGTGACTTTGAGCAGCCCCTAGGTTGAGCTGAAGGAAGGATCGAACCGAAGGACCAACGAAGGTCCTCTGCACGCAGGCTTTGGCGGCCTGCGCTTTCCGCAAGGCATGCGAATCAGAGAAGTTCGTCAACATAGCGTGCCGATCGCTATCGCATCGGTTTGATCAGTTGCGCATCTGTGCATCCGGATCCTGTCAACTCCCCTGCGGCAGCTTCGATGGCTCGATTCACTTAGGCCGAAGCGTCGGACGATCGGGACGCATTTCTATTCTGGAGACAACCCATGCTTGCAGCCCTGAAGGCGCTCGCCATCGTCGTCGTTATCGGTCTATCGGGCTGCGCCGCAACTGTCACCCAGCCAACGGCCGAGGCGCGTCCACTCGCCGCCTCGGCCACTCCTACCGGCGTCGCATTGCTCATTACCGGCAGCCCGACGGTTCTGGCTTCCACGAACTGGCACATCAAACGGACAAAGCATCTGCGCACCCGACCAGAGCGTCTGTTCGACTGCGTACAGTCAGGCTCACCATGACCGCTCGACCAGGCATCGAACCGATCCGACCATGAACATGAACATGAACATGAACATCAACGACGACTTCTCGGCACGCATCGTTGCCCGTGCGGCAGACGCCACCTGGACGCCTTCTCCGCTGCCTGGCGTAGATCGACGCATGCTGGACCGGGTGGGCGACGAGGTCGCGCGCGCCACCAGCCTCGTGCGCTACGCGCCCGGGTCGCAATTCGAACGGCACGTCCATGGCGGGGGTGAAGAGATCCTGGTGCTCGAGGGTGTGTTCTCCGACGAGAGCGGCGACCATGCTGCGGGCACCTATCTGCGCAATCCGCCCGGCAGCGCCCATGCACCTTTTTCACGCGAGGGCTGCCTCCTGTTCGTCAAGCTGCGGCAGTTCGCTTCGGGCGACCTGGCGAGCGTGCGCATCCCCACCCGATCCACGCCGTGGCGACCCGGACTCGTGCCCGGTTTGTCGGTGATGCCGTTGCATTCGCACGAGGGCATCGACACGGCGCTGGTGCGCTGGGCGCCGAACACCCGCTTCAACACGCACTCTCATCCCGGCGGCGAGGAGATTCTGGTCCTGGACGGTGTGTTCAGTGACGAAGGCGGCAACTACCCCGTGGGCACGTGGCTGCGCAGTCCGCGCTGGAGCCGGCACACGCCCTTTACTGGCACGGAAGGTGCACTAATCTACGTGAAGGTGGGCCATCTCGGCGCTGACTAGCCGCCGGTGGGCCCTCGGCCCTGGTCTTGGCGTCCAGCGCGCGGGCCGTGCGGCGCTCATGACGCGGGTTGTGCGCCGCAACCGTGAGCGCCAACCCGAGCGAATCTCGGAACGGCGTGGGCTTGCCCCTGGTTGTTCACAGCCAATACTCCCAGGCCCGGGCCAACCGTTCCTTGAGGCGCAGGCTCCAGGGCCGGCTCTGCCAGCGCTCGAGCGTGACGGCGTCAGATGCCGCGAGATCCTTGTCGAACATCGCCTGCACCTGGTGGCCGAATTCGACGCCGAGCACGACGGCGTTCAATTCGTGGTTGTGCAGGAAGCTTCGCCAGTCGAGATTGGTGGACCCGACGGTGGCCCACACCCCGTCGATCAACGCCGTCTTCGAGTGCAGGATCACGTCGCGCCGTTCGTAAATCTTGATGCCCGCGCGCAACAGTTGCTCGTAGTAGCCGCGCCCGGCATGAAACACCAGCCAGAAGTCGGTGTTGCTGGGCAGGATCAAGGTCACGTCAACGCCGCGCGCGGCGGCCGCTTCTAGCGCGGCAAGCAGCTGCGGGTCCGGGGCGAAGTACGCGTTGGTCAGGTGCACGCTGGTCTCGGCACTGTTGATGGCCGAGAGCAGCGTGGCATAGATCAGGCTGTAGGGTTCGTCGGGCGAGCTGCCGATTGCGCGCACCAGCTGCCGACCGGCGATCTCGGGTTGCGGAAAGAAGTTCTTTGGCGCGAGCGGCTCGCCCTTTTGCGCGGCCCAGGTGGCCAGGAACATCTTCTGCAGTTCCGCCACCACCGGCCCTTGCAACTGCAGGTCGGTATCGCGCCATGACGGGCTGCCGGCGGGCCGCGCACTCATGCCCTGGCTGGACGAGCCGCCGGAATACACGCTGCTGAAGTTGATGCCGCCCAGGAAGGCCACGCGTCCATCGACGATGAGCAACTTGCGGTGATCGCGCTGATTCAGCTCCCACTCCTTTCGCGTCTTCGCGGGGTTCATCGGGTTGAACTCGAGGATGCGGATGCCGCTGTCGGTCAGACGCTGGAAGAAGGCCTTGGGCGTGCCGATGGTGCCGAAGCTATCGCGAATGAGGTTGACCTGTACGCCTTGCCGCTGCTTGGCGATGAGCGCGTCTGCAAAGCGCCGGCCGACATCGTCGTCGTCGAGGATGTAGGTTTCCATGTGGATGTGGTCACGCGCCGCCAGGATGGCGGCCAGCATCGCCTGGTAGGTGGCCGGTCCGTCCTGAAGCAGCAGCACCTGGTTGCCCGTGGTCAGCGGACTGTCTGTGATCGCTTCCTCACGCGCCAGGTGGCGCTCGAAAATGCCGGTCTTTGGACTTCCACCCTCCACGCCCTTGAGGATGGCCTTGCTTTGCGCGGCCGTCAGCGGGCCGCGTGCGCCTTCCAGTTGCACGCCCTTGCCATGCGGAATGGCCAGGTCGGGCACGATGGTCGGCAGGCGGCTGCGCAAGGCCAGCCCCAGCGGCACGAGCAGCAGCAACAGGGCAACGAAGCCCAAGGCCCATCGATGTCGGCGAAGCATGCGCGATTGCATCGCTGCCATTCTTGCCTATGCGCAGCGGCAAAGTCCACTCGCAGGCGCCGTCTTGCCCGATGTACCATGGCCCCGACTACCCTGAAGACCAGCTTGTCCCTGGCGCCTGAGAGGCCAGAATGCGCCGGCTCAAGCCATCGGCCCAGGCCGCATAGCCCTCGGCACTGGGATGGATCCCGTCCTCCGCCATGCCCGCCGTGGTCGTCGTTTCCCC
>CAVPDC010000021.1:0-114503 GCA_963702595.1 uncultured beta proteobacterium
GCCTCCGAGATGCGGCCGGTGCGGCGCGAACTGCAGGCGGTGTTCCAGGACCCGTACTCGTCGCTCAATCCACGGATTCGCGCGGCCGACATCGTGGCCGAGCCGCTGCGTAATTTCGGAGACATGTCGGCCGCCGTCGGACGCGAGCGTGTGGCGAAGCTGTTCGAGCGCGTCGGACTGCGGCCGGACCAGATGGTCAAGTACCCGTTCGAGTTCTCGGGCGGCCAGCGGCAGCGGCTCGGCATCGCGCGCGCGCTGTCGGTGCAACCGAAACTGATCGTCTGCGACGAGCCGGTTTCCGCGCTCGACGTGTCGGTGCAGGCGCAGGTGATCAACTTGCTGATGGACCTGCAGCACGAGTTCCACCTCTCGTACCTCTTCGTCGCGCACGATCTCGCGGTGGTCGAGCACATCAGCCATCGCGTCGCGGTGATGTACCTCGGCAAGATTGTGGAAATCGCGCCGAAGAAGGCGATCTTCACGCGCCCGCAGCACCCCTACACCGAGGCGCTGCTCGAGGCGGTGCCGGTGCCCGATCCGACGCGCCGCAAGCAGCGGCGCGTTCTGACCGGCGACGTGCCGAGCCCGATCAACCCGCCGCCGGGTTGCCGCTTTCACACGCGCTGCCCGTACGTCGAGGCGCGCTGCAAGGTCGAGGAGCCGCCCTTGCAGGAGGTTGCGAGCGGCCAGTGGGTCGCCTGTCACTTGCGCCAGCCCGCGACGATTTCGATCCAACAGGTGCCGGCGTGACGGCGGAAGCACGCGCGATTCGTAATCCGGCTGCCGCCCCGGCTGCCGAGCTGTATGGAGCCGAACGTTCCGCGGTACTGAACCAGGCGGGCTTCGACGCGGCTTTTGCGGAGATCTCGAGCTGGCCGGGCTACGCGCCGACGCCGCTGGTGGCGCTGCCGGGGCTGGCGCGCGCGCTGGGCGTGGGCGCGATTCACTACAAGGACGAATGCGGGCGCTTTGGCCTGCGCAGCTTCAAGGCGCTGGGCGGCGCCTATGCGGTTGCGAACGTGCTGCGCAAGAAAGTGGCGGAGGCCACCGGCGGGCACTGCGTCGGCTCGCGCGACCTGCTGTCCGGTGCGTACGCGGACACCGTCGGCGGCGCCACGGTGACCTGCGCAACCGATGGTAACCACGGCCGCTCCGTCGCGTGGGGCGCGCAGCTCTTCGGCTGCAAATGCGTCATCTTCGTGCACGAGCACGTCAGCCAGGGTCGGCGCGACGCCATTGCGCGCTACGGCGCCGAGGTACGCGAGGTCAAGGGCAACTACGACGATGCGGTCCGGCACGCCGCGGCGACCGCAGCCGCGCAGGGCTGGACCGTCGTGTCGGACACGTCCTACCCTGGCTACCGCGACATACCGCTCGATGTGATGCATGGCTACGGAGTGATGGCCGTCGAGATCGCGCAGCAGTTCGGCGACGCGCCACCGACGCACGTGTTCGCGCAAGCGGGCGTGGGCGCACTCGCGGCGGCGATCTGCGCGAGCTTCTGGCTGTGCTGGGGCGCATGGCGACCATCGTTCATCGTGGTGGAGCCGACGCGCGCCGACTGCGTCTACCAGAGCCTCGCCGCCGGCCATCCGGTCGTGGTGGGCGGGTCGCTCGACACGGTGATGGCGGGGCTTGCCTGCGGCGAGGTCTCCGAACTCGCGTGGGAGATCCTGCGCCACGGGGCCAATGCGGCGGTCGCCATCGACGACGCCTACGCGCTCGATGCGATGCGCACGTTCGCGCGGCCCGTGGCCGGCGACCCGGCGATCGTCGCGGGCGAGACTGGCGGAACCGGACTTGCTGCACTGTGGGCCGCGCGTGACTATGCTGGGATCCGGTCGACGCTGGGACTCGAGGCCGGCTCCAGGGTGCTGCTGCTGGGCAGTGAGGGAGATACCGATGCGCAGATCTACCGCGAGGTGGTCGGGCGCACCGCAGAGGAGGTGCTCGCATGAAGGCTGAACAACTGCGAATCAACCCGACGCGCCTGATGGACCGGCTTAACCAGCTAGCGCAAATCGGCGCGACACCGGACGGCAGCTGCTGCCGGCTTGCGCTGACCGACGAGGACAAGGCCGGGCGCGACCTGGTCGTCGGCTGGATGCGCGAACTTGGGCTCGAGGTGCACATCGATCCGATCGGCAACATCTTCGGGCTGCGCCGTGGCACGGAGAGCGTCGAGACCTGCGCCCCGGTGATGACCGGCTCGCACATCGACACCGTGCGCACGGGCGGGCGCTACGACGGCAACCTCGGTGTGCTCGGCGGGCTCGAGGTCGTGCAGACGCTGAACGATGCCGGGATCACCACGCGACGGCCGCTCGTTGTTGGCGCGTTCACCGATGAGGAAGGCGCGCGCTTCCATCCGGACATGGCGGGGTCGCTCGCCTACGTCGGCGGGATGCCGCTGGAGGAGCTGTACGCGACCAAGGGCATCGACGGCAAGCTGTTCAAGGACGAGCTGATGCGCATTGGGTATCTGGGCGATGCCCCGGTGCCGCTTTACCGGCCGCACGCGTATGTCGAACTGCATATCGAACAGGGTCCGGTGCTCGATCTCGAGGGCATCACGATCGGCGCCGTCGAGGACCTGCAGGGCATCTCGTGGACGGAGGTTCTTGTCATGGGGCAGTCCAACCACGCAGGCACGACGCCGATGCGGATGCGGCACGACGCCGGCTACTGCGCCTCGGCGATCGGCGTGTTCGTGCGCGAGCTGGTCAAGGAAATCGGGGGCAGCCAGGTTGGCACCGTCGGCTCGATCACGCTGCATCCGAACCTGACCAACGTCGTCGCGGCACGGGCGCGCGTGACGGTCGACCTGCGTAATACCGACGACGCCGTACTTTCTCGGGCCGAGCAGCGCCTGGCGGCGTTCCTGGAGGAGCTCGCGCGGGACGAGGGCGTCAAGATCGAGACGCATTCGCTGGCGCGCTTCACGCCGGTGGTTTTCGACAAGGACATCGCGGCGCTCGTCGCGCGCACGGCGCAGCGCCTCGGGCACTCGTGCCGGCCGATGACTTCGGGCGCGGGTCACGATGCGCAGATGCTCGCGCGCATCTGCCCCACCGCGATGATCTTCGTGCCCTCCGTCAAGGGCATCAGCCACAACCCGGCCGAACACACCGAGCCCGCGCACCTGGCCGCGGGCGCCGACGTGCTCCTGCATACCTTGCTCGAGCTGACGGCCTGAGCCCGCGCATCTGACATGACCCGGATTGTCACCGTCGGTGCCGCGCAGCTCGGGCCGATCGCGCGCGGCGACTCGCGCGGCCAGGTCGTCGAGCGCATGCTCGTGTTGATGCTCGCGGCGAAGGGTCACGGCTGCGATCTCGTCGTCTTCCCGGAATTGGCGCTGACGACGTTCTTTCCGCGCTGGTACTTCGAACATCAGGCGGACGTTGACGCGTTCTTCGAGCGCTCGATGCCCGGACCCGAGACACAGCCGCTGTTTGACGCCGCGCGCGAGCTGCGCGTCGGGTTCTACCTCGGCTACGCGGAACTGGCCGAGGAGGGCGGCCGCACGCACCGCTTCAACACCTCGATCCTGGTCGACAAAGGGGGCCGCATCATCTCGAAGTACCGCAAGATCCACCTGCCGGGGCACGCCGAGCATGAGCCCTGGCGACGCTTCCAGCATCTGGAGAAGCGCTACTTCGAAGTCGGCGATTTGAGCTGGCCGGTGGTGCGATGGGCGTTCGGCGAGAAGGCCAATGGACTGTTCGGCATGGCGATCTGCAACGACCGCCGCTGGCCGGAAACCTACCGCGTGATGGGTCTGCAGGGTGTCGAGATGGTGCTGCTCGGCTACAACACGCCAGTGCACAACCCGCCCGCGCCTGAGCACGATGCGCTGTCGCACTTCCACAATGAACTCGTCATGCAGTCGGGTGCCTACCAGAACGGCACGTGGGTGGTGGGCGTGGCCAAGGCGGGCGATGAGGAAGGTGTCGCACAGATCGGCAACTCGATCATCGTCGCGCCGAGCGGCGAGATCGTCGCTGCCTGCACGACGACGGGCGACGAACTGGCAATCGCGCGGTGCGATCTCGACCTCTGCAATTCCTACAAGTCGACGACGTTCAACTTTGCGCGACACCGTGAACCCGAGCAGTACCGCCTGATCGTCGAGCGCAAGGGCGCCATCGCTCCGGACTGAGCGGCGCGTGACCGAAAGTGAAGATCGATTGCCCGCCCGAGCGCGTTTCGGATGGCGGGGCGCGAGAATAGTCGGGAGCGCTGTGGCGTCCGGACCCAACCCGGTGGAGAGGGGTGCGGAAAAGTCGGGACCCGAGCATCACTCCATCCTTCGTGGTCGCGCAGACGCGACCCAAAGTTCGCACGCGAATGGCAGCGATCACGCGCGTTGCTGCGGGTTTGACGTGCGACCGAATGTCGGTGGCCAGTGGCAGGACTTCCCGGCGGCACGAACATTGAACGCCGGCGCCTGTTAGGTCGAAGTTCGCGCCTACTGGCGCCGATAGAGCTCAAAGCCGCCGACTTGAAGTTCCAGAGACTCGATGACTGCCGCACCGACGAGCGCGCTCAGCGGCGACAGCGAGTAGTTCAAGGGGACGGAGTCCGGAAAGAGCCAGCGCATTCCTTCGGCTCCGCTGGCGTCCTGGAGGACTACTGTCACCAGGCGCCGAGGAATGACACGCGTGGACCGCCGCGCCTGATTCCACCAGTCGTACCACTCGGTCGACCGGGTCAGGCCGCGCCGGATGACGAGGGAGTCAAATTGCACCTCGCGACGCTTGCGCGGCGAGCTGACGATCCGGGCCGTGGGGAAGACCACTTCCACGGCCCGAGCGCTCTGGATGCCCTCGATCCCGACCGCAAACCGCACGCTCGTGAATGGTTGCGCCGCTTGCGCAAGGGTCGCGCGAGGTGTCGGTCGAGGCCGCTTACTGGACGCGCTCGATGCCTTCATTGGCGAGCTCCAGTATCTCGATGATGACTTCGTTCGCGCGCGCGTTCAGGGGGCTTGTTTCGTACTTGACTGGCCATGCGTCCGACACGACGAAGCGGGTCTGGTCCTGTCCCGCTTCATCCTGCACGACGATGACGACACGCCGGCGGCTCTGGATGAGTTGACCTGCTGCGACGGCGCGATGCCATTGGAAAAGCTCCAACGCGTTGGCTCCCACCACCAGGCCGTGCTTCAAGGTGACGTTGCCGTACTTCGTGAGGCCCGAGAGCTTGCGCACGTGCGGAGGGTCCGTACCTTCACGGTAATCGATGGCCTGCGTGGAGATCTCCAGGCCGGTGACCTCGGCGAATCCGGCCCGGGTGACGTTGTCGATCTCGACGCGAAAGCGAAAGTTGCGCAGCGGGTCGTTGCGAGCCATGGGGCGATCCTTCAGTCACGCGGTGAAGTGTTGATGCTGCAGCATATTGCTGTTGGCTGCCAGGTTCAGCGACAGCGGTTCGATCCGCATCCCGATCACAGTCACAAGTGGAAGCAGGGCAGCGCTGCGCGATCGGCCGCGTAAACGGCCGGGCCGTTGCGCGTTCGACGTTGAGCGCTGTGGCCGAAGTTTCATGTCGCTGGCTCGCGCGCTAGCCGCCTGGCGCGGTAGACGCGTCAGGCCGCCGCCCGGGTCAGGTAGACCGGTTCCGCGTTCTGCGCGCATTCGGCGTACTGACGCACTGTGCCGTGCCACGCGACGACCTCGCCGTGCCGGCCGCGCGCCACCGCGATGCACGCCGCGCGCAGCCTGCGGCGCAAGTCAGTCCACGTTGCTTCCAGGTACCCGGGCCACGCCGCCGCGAGCGAGCGGCGCCGGATGTCAGTCACGGTCCACGCGCGATCGAGACCGTAGGTGAGCGGAACGAGCCGGCCGGTTTCCTCGAGCACCAGTTCGCGCGGAGCCATGGGCTCTCGGAGCGGCGCGCCGTGAATCGCCTGTGGCAGGCGGTGCGCGATCTCGCGGTGGACCAGGTCGAGCTGCAGGCGCATCTGCGGGAAGCGCTCTGACAGTATCTCCGTCAGCAGGAACGCATCGAGGCGCTCATCCACCGACAGCGGCGTCATGTGCGGCGGATTCGGCCTTCCCGGAGCGACTTCGAGTGGATGCAGTTGCAGCAGCGACGCGTCCCAGTCGGACGCCAGCGCCGCGATCTCCTCGACTTCGTCCATCGACTCCGAGCACAGCGTATGGATGATGCCGAATGGCTGGCGCTGCTCGCGCAACACGGCGGCGGCGGCCTTCACCTGTTCGAAAGACTTTGCCGAGCCGCGGATCGCGTTGTGCCGTTGCGGAAGCCCGTCGAGGCTGAGCGCCACGACCGAGAAGCGGCCGGCGTGGCGCTCATAGCGCGGCGAGCAGATCAGGATGCCGTTGCTGACCAGATTCACTCGAGCGTTGCACGCCGCCGCTGTGGCGATGACCTCGTCGAGGCCTGCGTACACAAGTGGCTCCCCGCCCGACAGCGAGACGACGTTGAACCCGAGGTGCACCGCGTCTTCAATCAGTCGACAGACGAGTTCCGGGGACAGAGCGTCGCGCTCGCTGGGCGAAGAAAGGGAATAGCAGTGCGCGCAGCTGAGGTTGCATTGGCGAGTTGCGTGGACCTGCAGGATCCCGACACCCTCGCACTGCGCGCGCTGACTCACCGGCCCCTCGCCGGCACTCCGATGTCGATGCGGCCGATCTCGGGATTGATGATGCCGTAGGGGAACACTTCGAAGCGGGCCAGCCCCGGGCGGTTTGTCAGCGCCTCGATGATGCGCTTGCTGGCCGCCGGAGAGCTGGGCAGCACGCTGATGACCCACTCTTCAGGATACGGAATGCCCTTCGGAAACACCCGGACTTTCCCTAATTTTTCCAGGCTGCTTCCAACGAGCCCCTTCGCGAGCAAGGCCTTCGCTTCCGGTGACAGCGCCCTGAGTGCGGCTGAAGCTTTTGAAGATGCCATCGATCCTCCAGTTGGTAGTGCCGCAGCGGCACGGCGCAAAGCGCGCAGAACCTGGCGGCGCCGCAATTCTTTGCGCAGGCGCCGAACAACGCAAGCGCTTATTCACGTAGACAGGCCGGTGGGACCGCGTTACGCCTCAGCATTGAGCGCAGCGACGAGCCCCGGCGCGAGCGTTCGAAGCGCATGCGCGCCGCCGTTCCCGCGCGCCAGTCGTGGGAGCGGCGTTCCGCATGCGGCGCTACGTCGCCTTCACCCACGCGCCGCGGCATCGACAATCGCCACCGCCGACATGTTGACGATCCGTCGCACGGTGGACGCGGGCGTCAGGATATGTACCGGCTGTGCGGCGCCGAGCAAAATGGCGCCGATCGTGATGCCGCCGCCGGCCGTGACGCGCAGCGCGTTGTAGGTGATATTCGCGGCGTCGACGTTCGGCATGATCAGCAGGTTGGCTTCCTGCGTGAGCGGCGAATCGGGCATCGAGCCTTCCATCACCGCGCGTGACAGCGCCGTGTCGGCCTGCATTTCGCCGTCGACTTCGAAATCCGGATTGCGTGCGCGAATCAGCTCGAACGCCGCACGCATCTTCTGCGCCGAAGGCAGCTCTGAGCTGCCGAAATTCGAGTGCGACAGCAGCGCCACGCTCGGCGCGATGCCGAAGCGGCGCACGGCATCGGCGGCGAGCATCGTCATCTCGGCCACCTGCTCGGCCGTCGGGTCGGGATTGACATGCGTGTCGCAGATGAAGAGATGCCGATTCGGCAGGATCAGGAGCTGCATCGCCGCAAGCGTGTTGGCGCCGGGCCGCAGGCCGATAGTCGTGCGCACGTAGCGCAGGTGGTCGGCGTAGCTGCCGACCGTGCCGCACAGCATCGCGTCAGCGTCGCCCTTTCGCACGAGCATGGCACCGATCAGCGTCGTGCGGGTGCGTATCTCCGCCTGCGCCAGCGACTTCGACACCCCACTGCGCTTCGCGATCTGGTAGTACTCCATCCACGTGTCGAAGTAGCGCGGATCATCAAGCACGTTGACGCACTCGACGTTGGTGCCGAGCTTCAGTCGCAGGCCGTAGCGTTCGATGCGCGTCGCGATGACGTCCGGCCGGCCGATCAGGATCGGTCGTGCGATGCCCTCGTCGACCACCACCTGCGCGGCGCGCAGCACCCGCTCTTCCTCGCCCTCGGCGTAGATCAGGCGCTTCGCCGCCTTCTTCGCCGCCGCGAACACGGGCTCCATTGTGCTGCCCGACTGGTAGACGAAGCGCCGCAGCTGAGCGCGGTAGGCGTCCAGGTCCTGGATCGGGCGCGTCGCGACGCCGCTTTCCATCGCGGCCTGCGCAACGGCGGGCGCGATGCGGTCGATCAACCTGGGGTCGAACGGTTTCGGGATCAGGTACTCGGAGCCAAAGCGCAGGCCCTCGGCGCCGTAGGCGCTGGCCACTTCGTCCGGGATCTCCGCGTGCGTCAGGTCCGCCAGCGCGCGCACGGTGGCGAGCTTCATCGCCTCGTTGATCGTCGTGGCGCCGACGTCGAGCGCGCCACGAAAGATGAACGGGAAGCACAGCACGTTGTTGACCTGGTTCGGATAGTCGGAGCGACCGGTGCCGATGATCGCGTCGGGGCGCGCGGCCTTCGCCAGTTCCGGCATGATCTCCGGCGTCGGGTTGGCCATCGCCAGGATGATCGGCTGCGTGCCCATCACCTTGACCATCTCGGCGGTCAGCACGCCGGGGCCGGACAGCCCCATGAAGATGTCGGCGCCGGGCATCGCATCGGCGAGCGTGCGCGCCGCGGTGTCGCGCGCGTAGCGCACCTTGCTTGCGTCGAGCCCGCTGCGGCCGGCGTGCACGACGCCCTTGCTGTCAGCGACGAGGATGTTCTCGCGCCTGACTCCGAGGCTCACCAGCAGGTCGAGGCACGCGATTGCGGCGGCCCCGGCCCCGGAGCACACGAGCTTCGCCTTGGCAATGTCCTTGCCGACGAAGCGCAGGCCGTTCAAAACCGCGGCGGCGGCGACGATCGCGGTGCCGTGCTGGTCGTCGTGGAACACCGGGATCTTCAGCCGCTCGCGCAGCTTGCGCTCGATGTAGAAGCACTCGGGCGCCTTGATGTCTTCGAGGTTGATGCCGCCGAAGGTCGGCTCGAGCGCAGCAATGATGTCGACCAGCTTGTCCGGATCGAGCTCGTCGAGCTCGATGTCGAAGACGTCGATGCCGGCGAACTTCTTGAACAGGCACCCTTTGCCTTCCATCACCGGCTTGCCGGCGAGTGGACCGATATTGCCGAGCCCCAGCACCGCGGTGCCGTTCGTCACCACGGCGACCAGGTTGCCGCGCGCCGTCAGCGTGTGCGCCTCGCGCGGGTCGCGCACGATTTCGTTGCAGGCTTCCGCCACGCCGGGCGAATACGCGAGCGACAGATCCCGCTGCGTCACCATCGCCTTGGTCGGGACGACCGAGATCTTGCCGTGGGTGGGCTGACGGTGATATTCGAGCGCGGCGTCGCGCAGGTTCTCGGTCATGGCGGTCTCCTCTGGGTGCGTACGATTCTCGCGTTTACCACGGGCGCACGCTGTTCTGTTATCTGTCGTTCGGCCAAGGTTACGGCGTTGCGGGCCGCACGCCAATCGCGGCGAACCTCCAACGTGCAGCAACCCGTGGCCGGTCGCCGGTTCCTTGGTGGCGGCTCAACCCACGAGTGCGGCGTTGCCGCTTGACATGAACGGCCTGCGCGACCAGATTGACGTCCCTCATCCCGGACGGACCGCAGTGCGCCGCGGGCGCAATGCGGGGCCCTTTCCGGCGGCAGCTACATGCATGCGCCGCGCCGCAGGCGGGCGCGTCGCGAAGGAGCCGTCATGAAGCCACAACGTCTTCGCCTTGCCCTCGCCGTCGCCGCGGCCTGCGTGATCCCCCTGCAGCCTGCATCCAGCGTGGGGGGCAGTACGAGCTTTGATCCGCTGCTCGACGACGCGGCCAGCTGCGTACCGGCCGCGGGTGGCCCGCCGGCACTTTTCCGGAATCTCATTCTCGCCGCGGCTGAGACGGCGCCCTTCCAGCCCGTGCCGGCGAAACCGGCACTGGGCGACACGCCGGTGCTGTACGGCAACCTGGGGACGGTGACGCTCAAGGCCGGTACCGGCAACGCCAAGGCGCAGGCGTGGTTCGACCAGGGCGTGCGGCTGATGTTCGGGTTCAATCACGCAGAAGCGATCCGCGCGTTTCGTGAAGCTCAGAAACTCGATCCGCGCTGCGCGCTGTGCTACTGGGGCGAAGCACTGGCCTACGGCCCGAACATCAACGTGCCGATGATGCCGGAGGCCAATGCGCCGGCGCTGGCCGCTCTGGCGAAGGCCGTCGAACTGGCCCCGTCAGCGCCGGCGCGTGACCGTGAACTCATCGCGGCTCTGGCCAGGCGCTACTCGGCGGACCCGAAGGCAGAGCGCGCATCGCTGGATGCGGCGTATGCCGAGGCGATGAAACAGGTCGCCGCGCGCTACCCGGCGGAGAACACGGTCCAGGTGCTCTACGTTGAAGCGATGATGGACACGCAGCCTTGGGACTACTGGGAAGCGGGTGGCACCAAGCCCAAGGGCCACGGCGCGGAGATCGTCGCGGTGCTGGAAAAGGTGTTGAAGCGCAGCCCGAACCATCCGGGCGCGATTCACCTGTACATCCACGCAGTCGAGGCCTCGACCACGCCGGAGCGGGCGCTGCCGTATGCCAACCGGCTCGGCGCCCTGATGCCAGGGGCCGGGCACATTGTGCATATGCCGGCGCATATCTATTACCGCGTCGGCATGTATCGAGAATCGCTCGAGACTAACAAGCGCGCAATGGCGGTCGACGAACGCTACTTTGCTTCGTCGCCGTCGGACCCGCTCTACAAGGCGGCCTACTACCCGCACAACATCCACTTCCTGATGGTGTCCGCGCAGATGGGCGGGGACGGCCCGGCCGCGATCGCGGCGGCGCAGAAGCTCGACGCCTCGATGGCGCCGGAAGTCGTGGCGCAGTTCGCGATCATGCAGCCGGTGAAGGCCGCGCCCTATACGACGCATGCGCAGTTCAGCTCGCCTGACACGATCCTCGCGCTGCCGGCGCCCGCACCGGGCCTCGCGCTGGTACAGACGATGTACCACTACGCGCGTGCGGTGGCGTTCGCGCAGAAAAAGGACTTTGCGTCGGCACAGAAGGAGATCGATGCACTCGCCGGCATCGAGAAGGACGCCGACTTCAAGCCTTTCGCCGAGTGGGGCATCCCGGCTAAGGAGATCGTCCAGACGGCGCGCCTGGTGGCCACGGGCCGGATGGCCGATGCGAAGGGCGACCTCGAAGGCGCCGCTCGAGCCTTCGAAGACGCTGTCTTCATCGAGGACACGCTCGCCTACACCGAACCGCCGTACTGGTACTACCCGGTTCGTCAGTCGCTCGGTGCGGTGCGGCTGCGGCAGGGCAAGCTGGACGAGGCCGAGAAGGCCTTCCGCGATTCGCTCGGGCGTGTGCGCAACAACGGCTGGGCGCTCGCCGGGCTCGCCGAAACGTACAAGCGCAAAGGCGATCTGGCCGGCGAGAAGGCGGCGCGTCGGGCCTACGCAAAGGCGTGGCTGGGCGGGACCAAGGGGCCCGCGATCGAGCAACTCTGAAGGGTGCGCTGGCGCGTCGCGCGCTACGGTCATCACATTCCACGCTTGAGCCCAGCGCGATGAATTTCCACTACACGGTGCACGACGAAGTACCGCACGACGAAGCGGCGGTCATCGACAGTGGCCTCGGCCGCGCCAATGAAAAGGCGGCGCCGCTGCATGAGGTGCAGGCGCTCGCCTGCTTCGCGCGGAGCGACGGCGGCGGGGTCGTCGGCGGAGCGGTCGGCCGCACCTGGGGAACGTGCTGCGAATTGCAGCAACTGTGGGTCGAGCCGGCGCTGCGACGCCAGGGCATCGGCGCGCGGCTCGTGCGCGAATTCGAGCAACGGGCGTCGGCGCGCGGGTGCCGTACGTTCTACCTGGAGACGTTCAGCTTCCAGGCGCCTTCACTTTATCGCGCGCTGGGCTACGAGGTGAAGCTCGAGTTGAGCGGCTTTGCGCCGGGCATCGTCAAGTACACGATGGTGCGCGAGGCCGGTTGATGCCCGTCTAGCTCGACTTGCTTGCATACCGCTCGCGCAGACGCCGGTGCAGGATCTTGCCGGTCGCCGTGCGCGGCATCTCTTCCTCGCGAATGAACGACACCGAGCGTGGCCGCTTGTAGCCGGCGATGCGATCGCGGCACCAGTCGAGCACCTGGTCCTCGGTCAGCCTTGCGTCAGGGTGCTGAACGACGACCGCATGCACGGCCTCGCCCCACTTGTCGTGCGGCACGCCGATCACCGCGACATCCTTGATGCCGGGGCAGCGTCCGACCACCTCCTCGACTTCCGACGGATACACGTTCTCGCCGCCGCTGATGATCATGTTGCTCTTGCGGTCGACAAGATGGATGAAACCCTCGGCATCGCGCAGCGCGAGGTCGCCGACGCTGCAGTAACCGTCGGGGCGCAGCGCTTCGGCGGTCTTCTCCGGGTTCTTCCAGTAGCCGTCGAACGAATAGGGCGTGCGCGAAAAAAGTTCGCCCACTTCGCCATCGGGCACGTCGCGGCCGTCGGGGTCCAGCAGGCGCACCGGTCCGGAGCCGGTCCACTCGCGGCCCACCGAACCCAGATGCGTGAGTTGTTCGTCGGGGCGCAGCAGCGTGACCCAGCCGGCCTCGGTCGAGCCGTACAACTCATGCAGCTGCGAGTTGCTGAAGTGCTCGAGGATCGCGAGCTTGGTGTCGCGCCGCGCCGGCGCCGACGAGATCATCAGCTTGCGCATGCTCGAAACGTCATGGCGCGCCTTCACCCGTGGCGGCAGGCCCAGCATCATGATGTAGTGCGTCGGCACCAGCGATGTGAAAGTGACATGCTGCTGCGCCATCGACTGCAGCAGCGCTTCCGGGTCGAAGCTGCGGCGGTCGTCGACGACGCAGGTCGCGCCGAGATAGGTGAAGGTGAAGCTGAAGTAGAGCGAGTTCGCGTGACACATCGGCATCACGAGCAGCCCCGTGTCCTGCCGCGCGAGACCCATGTCGAGCGCAGTGACCAGCGAGATCAGTGCGCTGCCCTGATGATTGCGGATCGCTCCCTTCGGTCGCCCGGTGGTGCCCGAGGTGTACATCAGTGCCCAGGTGTCCGTCGGCGCCACCTCCACCGCGGGCGCGCGCGCCGAGCCCGCGCGCACGAGTGACTCGTAACCACGCCAGCCGCGCGGCGTGCGCTGCCCGCCGAAGTGCACCCAGGCATCCTTGGCGATCAGCGGCAGGTTCGGGCGCACGGGTTCGATGCTCTCGAGCAGCGCGTCCTGCACGACCATCGCGCTCGCCTCGCAGTTGCCGACGATGTACTCGATCTCCGGAGCCGTCAGGCGGAAATTGATCGGCACGGCGACCAGCCCCGCCTTGGCGAGCGCGACGTAGATCTCGAGCCACTCGATGCAGTTGTAGGCGAGCACCGCAACGCGGTCGCCCTTCACCAGGCCGAGGCCAAGCAGCGCGTTGGCAAGGCAGTTGCTGCGCTCGTTCCACTGGGCAAATGTCAGCGCGCGCTTCGAGTCGCGGGCGCCGATCTTGTCCGGCTGCAGGCGCGCCTGCGCCGCGACGATCTGGCCGACGTTGAGCACGCCGCTCGCCGGGCCGGCGCCGGTCACGGCCCGCGCCGTCTTTGCGCTGGCTGGCCGGCTCACTGGCGCCTCGCGCGTTCCGCCTCGTCCCACACCGTCAAGGCCTGGAAGTCGCCCGCGAACGCGAGCCCCTTGCCGGCATCCGAGCTCAGCGCTTCGCGCGTCACGACGACATCGATCAGAGCCGGCGCCTGGTCGAACGCGTCGCGGATCGCCTCGGTCAGCCGTGCCGGATCGGTGACGCGCTCACCGTGCAGGCCGAAGGCGCGCGCCATCGCGGCGTAGTCGCTCCATGCCAGCTCCGTGCCGACGATGCGGCCGCCGTAGTTCATCTCCTGGTCCAGCCGCTCGATGTTCCAGGCGGCGTTGTTCGAGACGATGAAGACCACTTTCGCGCCGTGCCGCTGGGCGGAGTCGATCTCCATCGCGTTGATGCCGAACGCACCGTCGCCGGTGACGACGACCACCTGCCGCTCCGGGTGCAGCAGCGCGGCGGCGACGCCATAGGGCGTGCCGACACCGAGACAGCCGAATGCGCCGGCGTCGAGATAGCTGCGCGTCTCCAGTCCTGTTCGCGCGAAGCTCAGGAGGTCACCGCCGTCGGCGATCGTGATCGCATCGGGCCGCAGCACTTCGCGCAACGCCGCGAAGATGCGGTTCGGATGCATGCGTCCGTCCTTGCCGGCCGGTGCGTCGGCGAGCGACGCGGCGTACTTCTGCGCGCGCCGCAGGTGCTCGCTGCGCAGCGCGGCCCCCCATGCGGCATCGAGGTTCGGGCTGCGCGCCGGCAGTGCGCGCGCGAGCGCCGCCAGCGCGCAAGCTGGGTGCGCAAAGAGTTCGACCTCGCCGCGCCGGTTCTCGCGCAACTCCTCGGCGTTGTCTCCGATGCGCAGGAAGCGTGCATTGGGCCAGACGGCCGGCGAGCCGTAGCCGGTCTGGTAGTCGAGCTTGCGGCCGATGACGATCGCGAGGTCCGTCTCCTGCATCGCCCGGCCCCGCATCGCGCCGATGGTCGCCGGATGTTCGGGTGGCACGAGGCCGCGACTTTCCTGGGTATCGAGGTAGACGGCGCCCGAGGCGTCTAGGAAGGCGACGAGTTCGTCGCCGGCGCCGAGCGCGCCGCGGCCGGTGAGGACCAGCGGGCGCTTCGCGCCTGCAATCAGCGCAGCGGCCCGTTCGACCTCGGCCGCGTCGGGTGGAATCCGGCGCGGGGCTCGCGGCGCCAGATACTCCGGGAGGACCACGCCCGGGGGCACGGTCTGCCGCAGCACATCGGTCGGGATCTCGACGTAAACGGGCCCGGGCGCATTGCCGTCGCCGAGCGCCGTCGACACCGCCTTGTCCAGGTCGCGCAGCAGGTTGCCGGCGACGCGCAGCGTGCGCGCGCTGCGGGTGACGGGCCGCAGGATGGAGACGTGATCGATGCCCTGCAGCGGGCCGAGGTCGTCCTGCGGCATTGGCGCGCAACCGCCGATCAGCAACACTGGAACGCGCTCGAGCTGGGCATTGGCCATCGCCGTCACGCAGTTCGTCACGCCGGGGCCGGCCGTGACCGAGGCGATGCCGATGCCGCCACTCAGCACGGCGTGTGCGTGCGCCATGTGCACGGCGGCGCCTTCGTCGCGCACATCGATGATGCGCACGCCTTTGCGCGCAAGGTGGTCCCAGATCGGCTGGATGTGGCCGCCCTGCAACCCGAAGATGCGATCGACACCGCGCGCCACGAGAAAGTCCGCCACCCACTCGGCGACCGTGCGGGCCTCCGTCTGCGCTGTGCTCATGTGATGCCTCCTGTCGGCTGCCGGTGATCCATGTTCCAGACTGCAGGATCAGGAATCGGCGATTATCTGCGCCGCATCGCGGGCAGACTAGAGTCCTGGCTCGCTGCATCGCAGCGAAGCAGTCGGTAGGCTTCTATCCGCATGAGAGCCGTACGCGTCATCGCCCACCTCGACATGGACGCGTTCTACGCGTCGGTCGAGTTGCTGCGTTATCCGGAGCTGCGTGGCCGGCCGGTCGTCATCGGCGGCGGGCGCGCGCATCAGCCGCAGTGGGAGAACGACCCCGACAGCGGCGAGCGCCGGCGCCGCTTCGCGACGCTGCGCGGCTATGCCGGGCGCGGCGTCATCACGACCGCGACCTACGAGGCGCGTGCGCTGGGCGTCAACTCCGCGATGGGAATGATGAAGGCGGCCGCCAAGGCGCCCGACGCGGTGCTGCTGCCGGTGGACTTCGACGAGTACCGAAAGTACTCGCGGCTCTTCAAGGCGGCCGTGCGCGCATTCACGCCGCAGGTGGAGGACCGCGGCATCGACGAGATCTACATCGATCTCACCGAGGTCGTGGCTGCGCGCCTGCCCACCGACGAAGAGAGCGATCCCGACGACGCGGAGCGCAACGTCTGGTGGTGCGCGCGCGAAGTGGCGACGGAACTGAAGCAGGCGGTGAAGGATGCGACCGGGCTCAGCTGCTCGGTGGGGCTGGCGCCCAACAAGTTGATCGCGAAGATCGCCTCCGAACTGGACAAGCCCGACGGCCTGACCGTCGTCGCGGACCGCGACGTGGCGACCCGCCTCACGCCGCTGTCGGTACGGCGCTTGAATGGCGTCGGCCCGAAGTCAGCGGCAAAGCTCGCGCGGTTGGGTATCGCGACGATCGGCGAACTCGCCCAGGCCGATCGGGCGTGGCTGGTGCAGCAGTTCGGCGCGAGTTATGGGCGCTGGCTGGCGGACGCGGCGCGCGGTATCGACGAGCGCCCCGTCGTGACCTACAGCGAGCCGAAGTCGATCAGCCGCGAGACCACCTTCGAGCGCGACCTGCACGCGGTGCGCGACAAGGCGCAGCTCACGCGCATCTTCACCCGGCTGTGCGAGCAGGTAGCCGCCGACCTCGCGCGCAAGCGCTACGTGGGTCGCACTGTCGGCATCAAGCTGCGCTTCGAGGACTTCAGCACCGTGACGCGCGACCAGACACTGGCCGCACCGGTCAGCGAGGCTGCCGCGATCCGTCGCGCCGCCGGCGAATGCCTCAAGCGCGTCGACCTGGCGCGACGCATCCGCCTTCTCGGCGTGCGGATCGGGACGCTCGAAGCGGTCGCCGATCCCCCGCCATCAGGCCCGGCGGTTCAGTAGCCGCCCTTGGCGCGCGCGGCGTGGTACTCGTCCACGCGGAACACGAAGTCGGAACTGGCCAGCGGAATGTGGCAGCCGCGGCAGCCGGCCAGGTTGTCGGCCGTCTTGGCGCCCTTGGCGTCGTAGGACGCAAACACCCAGTCGCCGGTCCTCAGTTCCTTCGGCAGGTCGGCGCCGTAGCCGGGGCCCTTGGCCATGACAAAGACCCGCACGAGGTCGCCCTTGACCAGCTTGCCGTCGGCGCCCGTCCTCGGATTGCCGGCCGCATCGGCCGGCACGGCGAAGTTCTCCATGACGAACACCGTGCCGTTCGGGAACGGCTGGCCGGCTTTACTGGCGGTCCCGGTCGGGTTGACGTAAATATCGCGCACCTGCTTGGCGTCCGGGCGCTGTATCGACGTCAGGAACTTGGGCCACGACCTGTAATCGGCGGGCAGGGCCACCTCGCCATCGTTGAGTGGCTTGGTCGGGGTGGCGCAGCCGAGCAGTACAGCGGCGGCGAGGGTGGCAAGCAGGGCAGTCGCAGGCAGCAGTCGCATCGTCGCTTCCTTTTGTCATGCTGGCGAGACCGGGATCGGTAGCGCGCGCGGCTAGATGCTGGGCCGCGTTCGGTGCGCGGTCAAGCACGCCTCTTGGGCGCCGGTGCTCCGGCCGGCGCGCTTCCGGTTCGAGACCGCCGTCTAGTCCCGGGAGGTCGTCGGACCGTTCGAGCACACCCTGCCGTGCTAGCTTAAAAAGCTTCGTTCACGCAATTGCCAAAGGTCGCTGCGCCATGTCCTCCTACGTCTCGCCCTGGATGTCACCGGACCTCGAGGTCTACCGCGATACGCTGCGCCGGTTCGTCGAAACCGAGATCGTTCCGCACCAGGAGCGCTACGCCAGGCAGCAGCACGTCGACCGCGAGCTGTGGACCAAAGCCGGCGAACTCGGCGTGCTGTGCGCTGACATCCCCGAGGAATACGGCGGCGCGGGCGGCGACTTCGCGCACATGGCGGCGCTGTTCGACGAACTCGCCGCCGCCGGTGACACCTCGTTCGGCGTGCACGTGCACATCATCGTCGCGCACTACCTGCTGAACCACGGCACTGAAGAACAGAAACGCAAGTATCTGCCCCAGCTCGCCAGCGGCGCGATGGTCGGCGCGATCGCGATGTCGGAGCCCGCGGCCGGATCCGACCTGCAGGGCATCCGCACCCGCGCCGTCCGGGACGGTGACGGGTACGTCATCAACGGCTCGAAGATCTTCATCTCCAACGGCTACCTCGCCGACCTGATCGTCGTCGTCGCCAAGACCGACGCCACGGCCGGCGCGCGCGGCATCTCGCTGCTGCTGGTCGAGACGCGGAACGTCGAGGGCTTTCGCGTCGGTCGCATCCTCGACAAGGTGGGCCAGAAGGGGCAGGACACCTGCGAACTCTTCTTCGACAATGTCCGCGTGCCGGCCGACGCGGTGCTCGGCGGTGCCGAAGGCAAGGGCTTTGCGCAATTGATGTCGGAGCTTCCGTACGAGCGCACGCTGGTGGCCATCGGCGCCGTGGCGGCGATCGAGTGCGCGCTGCGGCTGACGCTGGAGTACGCGCGGGAGCGCAGCGCCTTCGGCCAGAAGCTGATCGAGCTGCAGAACGTCCGCTTCAAGCTGGCCGAGATCAAGACATTCGCCGTGGTGGCGCGCACTTTCGTCGACCGCTGCATCGTGCAGGTGCTGGACGGCACGCTGGATACGGCGACCGCCTCGATGGCCAAGTGGTACCTCACCGACCTGCAGTGCAAGGTCGTGGACGAGTGCGTGCAGATCTTCGGCGGCTACGGCTACATGCTGGAATACCCGATCGCCCGCATGTACGTCGACGCCCGCGTGCAGCCGATCTACGGCGGCACCAACGAAATCATGAAAGAGATCATCGCTCGCTCGCTGTAGGAGTCCTTACATGACCGAAGAGATCGTCGTCGCCGGGGTCGGCATGATCCCGTTCCGCAAGCCGGGGGATCACCCGCCGTATTTCGAGATGGGCGCCGAGGCGGCGCGGCTAGCGCTGGCGGATGCCGGCGTCGAGTACTCAGGGGTGCAACAGGCCTTCGTCGGCTATGTCTACGGCGACTCGACAAGCGGCCAGCGCGCGCTGTACGAAGTCGGCATGACGGGTGTGCCGATCGTCAACGTCAATAACAACTGCTCGACCGGCTCCACCGCGCTCTATCTGGCACGGCAGGCGATTCTGGCGGGCGCCGACTGCGTGCTCGCATTGGGCTTTGAACAGATGAAGCCGGGCGCGCTCGGCGCGGTGTTCGCCGATCGGCCGACGCCGTTCGACCGCTTCGAGGAAGTGACCGGCGACCTGGTCGGAGAGCCGCAGATCCCGCTCGCGCTGCGCTACTTCGGCGGCGCGGGGCGCGAGCACATGCAGCGTTACGGCACGCCACTGGAGACCTTCGCGCAGATCCGCGCCAAGGCGAGCCGGCACGCCGAAAAGAACCCGCTGGCACTGTTCCGCAAGGTCGTGACCGCGGAGCAGGTGATGAATGACGTGCAGGTCTGGCCCGGCGTGATGACGCGCCTGATGGCGTGCCCGCCGACCTGCGGCGCGGCGGCGGCGCTGCTGGTCTCCGAAGACTATGCGCGTCGACATGGCATCGACAGCTCGGTCCGCATCCTGGCGCAGGCGATGACGACCGACACGCCGAGCACGTTCGGGCGTTCGATGATCAGCCTGGTTGGCGCCGACATGGCGAAGGCCGCCGCCGATGCGGTGTACGAAGCCGCAGGAGTGGGCCCGGAGGACATCGATGTCTGCGAGCTGCACGACTGCTTCGCGCAGAACGAGCTGATCAGCTACGAAGCGCTCGGCTTCTGCGCGCCCGGCGCGGCGGCGCAGTTCGTCGCCGCTGGCGACAACACCTACGGCGGCAAGGTCGTTACCAATCCATCGGGCGGGCTGCTGTCCAAGGGCCATCCGCTCGGCGCGACGGGTCTCGCGCAATGCTTTGAGCTGACGCGGCAGCTGCGTGGCACGGCCGAAGCGCGCCAGGTCGAAGGCGCACGGCTGGCGCTGCAGCACAACCTCGGCCTCGGCGGCGCCTGCGTCGTGACACTTTACGGTCGCGGCTGAGCGCCGCGAACGCGCGTGGCCGCTCCGCCCTGCGCGGCGGCCAGTGTTTCCGGGCCGGCTTCCTAGGTGCGGTGAATCTTCAGCCGGTTATCGCTGTCGTCGACTTCCTCCAGGACGACATCGAAGTGCCACAGTTCCTTGATGTAACCGAGGATCTCGGTCGCGGTGTCGGCTTCGAGCAGGCGGCCGCGCTCGACACGGTGCTGCAGCAAGAGGGCGCGGTCGCCGTCCGCCGAGAAGCGCGTGACCGCCAGCGACGGTGTGTGCGCCTCGGGACGGTATTGGGCGGCGAGCATCTGGCGCACCCGTGCGTACCCGTGCTCGTTGTGGATGGCACGCACGCTGTACTTACTGCGGTCGCTTTCGTCATCGGTGATCGCGAACAGTCGCAGGTCGCGCATCACCTTGGGTGACAGATACTGCTCGATCAGGCTTTCGTCCTTGAAGTTGGACATCGCGAAGTGCACGGCCTCGACCCAGTCGGTCGACGCCAGGCGCGGGAACCATTCCCGATCCTCGTCGGTGGGATGCTCGCAGATGCGCCGGATGTCGCGATAGATCGAAAAACCCAGCGCGTAGGGATTCATGCCGCGATAGTTCTCTGCATCGAAGGACGGCTGGGTGACGACATCGCTGTGGTTCGAAAGCCACTCCAGCATGAAGCCGTCGTCGACCTGGCCGTGGTCATAGAGCTCGTGCAGCAGCGTGTAGTGCCAGAAGGTGGCGGCGCCTTCGTTGGCGACCTTGGTCAGCCTTTGCGGATAGAAGTACTGCGAGATCTTTCGCACGATGCGCACGAGCTCGCGCTGCCAGGGCGCAAGCTTCGGCGCGCACTTCTCGATGAAGTAGAGCAGGTTCTCCTGCGGATCGAACGATTCCGCCGCCGCCTCGGGCTTGGCCTCGGCGTTCTCGTACAGATAGGCGACGTCGGGGTTGTAGTGATGCTGCGCGAAGCGCAGGCGCTCGGCCAGGCGCTCGCGCTCGCGGCTCGCCGACAGCCGCGCCGGCTTCTTGTAGCGATCGACACCGTAGGGCGCCAGCGCATGGCAGCAGTCCAGCACGCGCTCGACCTCGCGCCAGCCGTGCTGCTGCTCGCACTCGAGGATGAAGTTTCGCGCGAAGGTCAGATAGTCGAGGATGCCGTCGGCTTGCGTGAACTGGCGAAACAGGTAGTTGCTCTTGAAAAAGGCGTTGTGGCCGTAGGCGGCATGCGCCATCACCAGCACTTGCAAAGGCAGCGTGTTGGTTTCCATCAGATAAACCAGCGACGGACTGGTGTTGATAACGATCTCGTACGCCAGGCCGCTCATGCCCTTCTTGTACGTGTGCTCCTGGCCAAGCAGATGCTTGCCGAAACTCCAGTGCGGGTAGTGCACGGGCATGCCGATCGTCGAGCACAGGTCGATCATCTGCGCCGCGGTGATCACCTCATACTGGATCGGATAAGTGTCGAGCTGCAGGCGCCGCGCATGCGCCGCGAGCGCGACGTCGAAGCGCTCCAGCAGAGGCACGGTCCATTCCGTGCCGACGGCGATCGGTGCTGCGGCGCGCAGGACTCCGGGTGCGGGCATCGGTACCGCGGGCCGCGACACCAGCCTGGGCCATGGCCGTTCGGGCGCGCTGCACGCGCGCAGCCGCGCAGGCGCCGGCAGCATGGCCAGATCCCAGGGGTTCATCGGTTGGCCTCGTTGCCGCGCGCCAGCGGGGTTCGTCCGGCAAGAACTGGCGCGCTCATGCCGTTGTTTCCTTGCGCGCGAACAGTTCACGGAACACGGGCCAGATGTCGCGCCGGTCGTGCACCTTGCGTATGGCGAATCCGCTGTCGGCGACGGTCTCGTAGCACTGCCACAGATCCGATGGCCGGTTGAACCATCCGCTGGGATGGCTCGAGGGAATATCGATGTAGGCGAAGTAACGCACGCGTGGCAGGACTTCGGCCTGCAGGTAGCCGGCGCAGCGCTGCGCGTCGTCCTCGCCGCAATCGCCATCCGAGGCCTGTGCCACGTAGACGTTCCAGTCGGGGCCGGCGAAGCGCGACTCGATGACCTTCTGCGCCAGTTGCAGCGCGGGCATCACGAGCGTGCCGCCGGACTGCGGATCGTGGAAGAACGTCTTCTCGTCGACCTCCTGCGCGGTCTCGGTGTGGCGAATGAACACGACTTCGACCGCTCTGTACTTGCGCTCGAGGAAGAGGTAGAGCAGCGCGAAGAAGCGCTTGGCAAGATCCTTCTTGCGCTCGTCCATCGAGCCCGAGACATCCATCAGGCACAGCATCACCGCGCGCGTCGCAGGCATGGCAACCGGCTGGCGCGCACGGAAGCGGCGGTCGATCGGTTCCAGGAACGGTAGTTGTCCGCTGCGCGCCCGCAGTTGCGCGATCTCGTCCTCGAGATTGGTGCGCCGTTCGGTCTCGAGCGGCTCCAGTTCGTCGAGTTTCTGCTCCAGCGCGACAAGCTGGCGTGCGATGCCGCCACGCAGCGCGATGCGCCGGGCGATCGACATGCGCATCGTCAGCACCGGCGACAGATTGGCCAGTACACCGTCCTTCGAATAGCCGGCACGGCGCGTGTGGATGTAGGTCACATCGCCGATCCGGGTCCGTTCCAGGTTCGGCAGCTCGAGGTCATCGAAGAAAAGCTGCAGGAACTCGTCACGTGACAGGACGAAGCCGAAGTCGTCGCGGCTCTCGCCCTCGCCCGGCTCGTTGCCCTGCCCTCCGCCCTCGCCGCCGTCCGGTCGGGAAATCGTGTCGCCCGGCACGTACTTGTGGTTGCCCGGCAGCACGAAGTCACGGCTGCCGGTCTTGTGGTCGTGATGCAGATAGGGCTCTTTCAGCCCGCGGCCCGGGATCGAGATCCGGCTGCCCTTGCCGACGTCGGCGATGCCGCGCTTGCCGATCTCGTCATCGACGGCACGCTTGATCTCGTCCTTGAAGCGCCGGATGAAGCGCTCGCGATTGACCGCGCTGCGCCCCGGCGGATCGGCGCGTCGATCGACGACGCGCATGTAACGGCTCGGGGCGGGGGAATCGGACACTCAGTCCTCGCGACGACTACGTTTTCACGACTGGGTCGACTTCTTGAAGTGCATGTACCAGTCGACCAGGCGCCGCACCTGCTTTTCGGTATAGCCGCGCGCGGCCATCCGGTTGACGAAGCTCTTGTGGCGCTCTTCCATTTCCTGCGAGCCCTTGGCCTCGAAGGAGATGATCGGCAGGATGTCCTCGGTCTTGCTGAACATGCGCTTCTCGATCACCACGCGCAGCTTTTCGTAGCTGGTCCAGTGCGGGTTCTTGCCGTGTGCGCGCGCCCGCAGCACGAAGTTGACGACCTCGTTGCGAAAGTCCTTCGGGTTCGAGATGCCGGCCGGCTTCTCGATCTTCTCCAACTCGTCGTTCAGGGCCTCGCGCGAGTACTGCATGCCGGTGTCCGGATCGCGCCAGTCTTCATCGAGCAGCCACTTGTCGGCGTAGGTCACGTAGCGGTCGAACAGGTTCTGCCCGTACTCGCCGTACGCATCCAGGTACGACATCTGAAGTTCCTTCTCGAGGAACTCGGCAAAGCGCGGCACGATCCATTCCTTGATGTGACCGCGCAGACGCCGCTTGTATTCCTCCTGGATGTCTTCCTTCGTCAGGCGATCCTCGAGCACGACCAGCAGGTTGACGGGGTCGGCCGCGATCTCGCTCGGGTCACGATTGAAAGCGGCCGAGATCGTCTTGAACGCCCAGCGTGTCGAGAGGCCCGAGAAGCCTTCCTGCATGCCGGCGTCGTCGCGATACTCCTTCACGCTCTTGCTGCGCGGATCGACGTCCTTGAGCGTCTCACCGTTGTACGAACGCAGCTTGCTGAAGACGGACGAGTTTTCCGGCACCGCCAAGCGCGAGAGCACGGAAAATTCGGCCAGCGTGCGCAGCGTCTGCGGCGCGCACGGTGACTCTGACAGCGTCGAGGACGCCAGCATCTTTTCGTAGATTCGAACTTCTTCGTCGACACGCAGGCAGTAGGGCACCTTGACGAGGTAGACGCGGTCGATGAAGGCCTCGTTGTCCTTGTTGTTGCGGAACTTCAGCCACTCGGCTTCGTTCGAGTGAGCCATGATGAAGCCGTTGAATGGCAGCGCCGGAAGCGCTTCGGTGCCCTTGAAGTTGCCTTCCTGGGTCGCCGTCAGTATCGGATTGAGCACCTTCAGCGGTGCCTTGAACATCTCGACGAATTCGACACAACGTGCCGAACCCAGGCACAGTGCGCCCGAGTAGCTGTACGCATCCGGGTCGTCCTGCGCGAACTGCTCGAGCATGCGGAGGTCGACCTTGCCAACCAGCGACGAGATGTCCTGGGTATTTTCGTCGCCGGGCTCGGTCTTGACGATGCCGATCTGGTTCAGCACCGACGGCATGATCCGTACGACCTGGAACTTCGACAGGTCGCCCTTGTATTCCCTCAGTCGCTTCAACGCCCACGGCGTGGCGATGCCGGTCAGCGCGCGACGCGGAATACCGTAGCGATCTTCCATCTCTGGGCCGAACCGGTCGCGCGGGAAGAGTCCCAGCGGCGACTCGAGCATCGGCGACAGCCGGCCCGTTATCGAGTCCTTCAGCGTATAGATCGGAAACTGCTCGCACAGCGACTTGATCTTCTCAGCAAGGGACGACTTGCCACCGCCGACCGGGCCGAGCAAGTACAGAACCTGTTTGCGCTCTTCCAGCCCCTGTGCAGCGTGGAGGAAGTACGCATACAGCGACATCAGCGTCTCTTCCATGCCGTGAAAGTCGGCGAACGCATCCCAGGTCTGGATCACGCGGTTCTGGAAAATGCGCGACAGGCGAGGGTCATCGGCGGTGTTGACAAGCCGGGGCTTGCCGATCGCCTCGAGCACGCACTCGTGCGCACTCGCATACGCCATGCGGTCGCTCTTGCAGTACCGCAGGAAGTCTTCGACTCCCATCTCTTCATCCAGCGCGCGGACGAAGGACTCGCGGAATGCGGTGAACAGTTCAGTGGGCGCGTTCATCATGACCTCCCCGACCCGTGGGTCAACAACGAAGCAAACGCGATGAACTCAGGGTAGATGACAACCCGCGTGTCTTGATGCTGTTAAAAGAAGAGCAATTGCCCGCCACTGTCTGCTGCTCGATGACGATCCTCGGCACAGCAAGGCTTTGCACGAAGTGCAACGGATGGCGGAAGAGGATTGCTGCGCTAGCGCAAACGGGCAGTTCGTCCGGTGGAAGGCGAAGGGATGACCACTTCAACCGAACAGCCGAGCAAAAGGGCCGCCACGGCCTTCTCGCGTTGCATGAAAGGCGAGAACGGCCGCGAATGGCCTGCGAGTTCCGCGGATTGCGGCTTTCGGATCCGCTGCGCTGCTAGCGCTTCGGGAACAATCGCTCGCCGTTGCCGTGCGCAATCCGGTCGGCGATCGGCCGTGGCAGTTGTCCGAGCCACCCGCGGTAGACCTCCATCAGTTCGCCGTAGACCTGCCAGCGCTGTGGAATCCACGTGTCCGAGCCGACGATGAAGCGGTCCGGAAACGCCTCGAACATCTGGCGCCACTCCGGGGTCAGCCGGTCTCCGTCGCCCGTGATGCCGTAGCGGTAGGAGAGTTCGCAGACGAGCCGCGGATGCGCGCGCAGGTACGCGCCGACCTTGTCGGGCGGCGTGGAAAATCCTGTATGCGCCCAGATGATCTTGGCGCGCGGATCATGGCCGTACAGGATGTCGAGCGCCGCGTCGTCCACGTGCGCGTGCAGCCAAAGGTCGTGCTGGCGTGCGAAGTCGACCGTTCGACGGACCACTTCGCTCGCTGCTGCTTCGCCGCTCAGGTGGAACTCGCCGAGGCCGACGTAGTAACCGCGCCTGAATTCTTCCTCGAGCAGCGTCAGCACGCGTGGCATCGGTGGACCAGGTCTGCACGTCGCTGCGCACGCGGTAGGGGCGCAGGAACGGCACCACGCGCACGCCCTGCGGTGCGCCGTCGACCAGCGCATGCGTCCCGTCGTTCGGGCGACTGGTTGCGAGGATCGTCGTCACGCCGTTGGCGCGCATCAGTGCGAACGCCTCGGCGACAGGAAAGCGGAAGCCGCTTTCCCAGTTCAGGTGCAGGTGGCCGTCGAAGAGCCGGCCCTCGTAACGCACCGCGCGCGCCGCCGGTTGCGCGCGAACCGTCGCAGCGAGCATGGACAGGCCCAATCCGACGTTGAACTCGCGACGGCGCATGCACGGCACTCCGGCACCTGCAAAGCGCGCATCGTGCCATGCCGGCTGCAGGTGAGGTTCAGCGCGTGGCTCAGCAGCCGAGCAGCGGCAGGTCCACCGCTTGCAGGATGCGACCGTCCGCCGCCTGCACGAAGCCGACGATCGAGTAGCGCGCGGCATCGCTGTCCGCGGGCAGCTCCCATTTCATCGGCCCGGGCGTCAGTGGAAGCGGCCCGCTCCAGGCGCGCACGACGCGGTCGTTGCGTAACTGCTCGCCGCGGTTCTCGCCGGCGCGCACGTTCGTCGCCAGTCCGCTGGCGACGAGTGCAAGGTAAAGACGTGGTTCCCGCGCGCTCGCCAGCGCGACGACGCTGGCGTTCAATGTCACGATGGTGCCGGCCGACTCGGCGTTCAGCGTGATGCGCACGGCGGCCGGTGTTGCCGAGAGCGTGCGTATCGCGTCATCGAACGTCGCGCGCCCGCTCCACCGCGGGAACTCCTGCCCCTGCACGAAGACGCCCGGTGTGTAGAGCGTGCGCGAGCCTCCGGCCGCTGCGAGCGCGCGCTGGCGCGCCGTGAACTCGGCACGCGCATAGGGGTCTTTCCAGCCGATGTGGTCCCAGTAGTTCACATGCAGCGCGATCGGCACGACGCGATCGCGCGGATGGCGCGCGTCGAGCTGGCTGAGCCATCGATCCGCCGGCGGACAGCTCGAACACCCCTGCGAGGTATAGAGCTCGACGAGCACCGCCTGGTGCGCCGGGCTCACGGCGCTGCAGCCACGCGCTTGCGCCGCCGTGATCGTCGGCACAACGGCAGCGAAAATGGCGGCGATCGTCGCGCGGGCAAACTGCGCGCGGGCCTTCGACCTCATCGCAGGCCCATCAAGGCATCGAGCGACACGCGCCCCGCGCCGCGGCCTGCGAGATACAGCAGCGCCGTAGCCCACACGAGGTGCGTCGGCCACGCGTCCGGATAGACGAAGACCTGGATCACCGCGGTCATGCCGAGCAGGGCGAGCGCCGAGGCGCGCGTGCAGAGACCGAAGACCAGCAGGATCGGAAACAGGTGCTCCGCATAGGCGGCGAGGTGAGCGCCGAGTTCGGGCGGCAACAGCGGCAGCCGGTACTCGTCGGCGAACAGCGCGACGGCGTTTTCACTGACGGTGATCCAGCCCTCGACCTTGGTGCGACCCGAGAGCCAGAACACGCCGGCGATGCCTAGGCGTGCCGCCAGCGCGAGCACGTCATGGCCGATCAGCGAGGTGAGCATTCCGGCAGCGCGGTTGTACAGCGCGCGCGGCCCGGACACTGAGACTGGCGCGGGAATCGTGGAGGGCATCATCGTCAGGCGTCCTTCAGAGGTATCGCCTGCATCTCGGCAAGGGCGCCGGCATGCAGGAACTGGTTGATCAATGTGGCCAGATCAGCGCTCGGGTCGACCTCGAGTGCGGCAGCTGCGGCGCCCGCAGCGCTGAGGCCCGCAGCGCAGGCCGACAGGAAGGCGGCCCCGGCGCGCGGCAGCGCGCAATCGTCCACGGCGCCGTGCGGCCGCGTCAGCAGGATGCCTTCGCCGCACCAGTCGATCTGCGCATCGAAGTCCGCACCGGGCGTCCGGTTGCGGCTCCACAGCGTGTAGACGGGGTGCTCGTCGCACCACGTCCAGCGCGCGGCCGCATGCGGACGCAGCGTGACGCGATCCATGTCCTCCAGACCAATCCGCGCAAGAGTGGCCGGGTCGAGGACGGCGTCGTCCGACGCGACATGGGCCTCGCTCCACAGCCGATCGACGCATGCGACGTCCGCCAGATAGGGAAGCTCCGCCGCCGGCTCGAAGTGCGCGAGGAAGTCGGGGAACGACTGCCCGTACGTCAGCAGCGTCGGCGTGCCCGGCAGCGCCTGCCGCGCATAGATCGACGCGGCGGCGCGGAACCACTCGTCGTCGACGAGGCGCGCGACCGCCGGAAAGTTCGCCTGCAACGCGTCGATGCAGCCCTTCAGCACCGTATTGCGGTAGACCGCGAAGCCGGGCTGCGCGACGAGGTAGGCCAGTGGCGGCGGCACGGCGGGATCCTCGGCAAGCAGCGCCTGCGCGAAGGCATCCTGATAGTTGGCGAGCCGCATCAGGCGGCCTCCGCAAACGCGCCCTGCAGCACGTCCTGGGCGCGCACGCGCTCGGCCAGCAATTCGGAGAATAACGGCACGTGCTCGTCGCGCTCGATCAGGGTCGGCCGTGCGCCGATGCGGGCGATCAGCCGTTCGTAGAGCGACCACACCTGCGGCGCGATCGGAGCGTCGTGGCTGTCGATCAGGAGCCGCGTGCCGAGTGTCGGGTCCGCGCTGTGCCCGGCGAGGTGGATCTCCGCGATCAGCTCCGCGGGCACCGCATCGATGACCGCCTCGGGCCGGTAGCCGAGATTGTTCGCGCTGACATGGACGTTGTTGACGTCGAGCAGCAGCGTGCAGCCGCTGCGGCGCGCGATCTCGACCAGGAAATCGAGCTCGTCGAATTCGTGTTCCGCGAAGGCCAGGTAATGCGAAGGATTCTCCAGCGCAATCGACCGGCGCAGCCGGTCCTGGACGACGGCGATGTTGCTGACAATGCGCTGCAAGGCCTGCCGCGTGCGTGGCACCGGCAGCAGGTCGGGCCGATAGACGCCGCCCCACGTGCTCCACGCCAGGTGCTCGGACACCAGCGCGGGTTGCACGCGATCGACCAGCACCGCGAGCCGTCCCAAGTGCGTTGCATCGGGCACGCCGTCGGCGGCGAGCGACATCGCGACACCGTGCAGCGACAACGGATGCTGCGCGCGAATCGCGTCGAGCCACGCGAGGCGCGGCCCGCCGGCGACCATGTAGTTTTCAGGGTGGACCTCGAACCACAGCCCGGCGGCGCGGCAGGCGTGCGCGTCGTCGAAGTGCTGCGGCTTGAGTCCGAGCCCGGCGGTCAATTCGCGCATGACTTGGAGCGTGGTGACAGGGTGCCGCGGCCCGGGCATGGCAATGCGATCCGCGCCGTTCCAGGAGAGATCGACCGTTTCCGGGCCGCGGCAACCGTGATCAGCTCTTCATCGGTTCGAGCGAGCCCTTGCCCTTGGGTGTCGTCATCGTGGCGCAGGTGCCCTTGGGGACGTACTTCCAGGCGTTGCCCTGGTAGTCGACCTTCGACGTGCCGGCGCAGGTGGTGCCGGGTCCGGCGGCGCAGTCGTTCTGCCCGGCCTTGGCAACGCCGTAGCAGCGCTCCTTTTCGCCCTTGATGGAGGCGCCCTTGTCCTGCGCCATGGCGGCGCCGGCGGTGATCGCGGCAAACGCGAAGGCGGTGACGGCGAGTGTCTGCTTCATGCGGTGTTCTCCTGAGGTCTCTGGGTTGAGCCGGTGCGAACCCCGCGCCGGTCTGCATGCTTATTCGTTCGACGATGCCCCCGCGTTACAGTCGCCGGCAGGAATATTTTTCGGCGCCGGTGTAACCGAACGATGTCGTTCCCCGAACCCATGGACAGGCCCCGCTTGAATCGCGTGAACGACGGCCGCGAGGCGCAGTTACGGGAACTGTTGGTTGCAGGGCAGCGCGGCGATGCGGCGGCCTACGCCGGTTTTCTGCGCGAGACGGTGTCGCTGCTGCGGCCGTTCTTTCGGCGACGCCTCGCCCACTACCTGGACGATGTCGAGGATCTGTTGCAGGAAACGTTGCTGGCAATGCACAACAAGCGCGCTACCTACGACCCGGACCAGCCCGTGATGCCCTGGATGTATGCGATTGCCCGTTACAAGCTCGTCGATCTGCTGCGCGCACGGGCAGGCCGCGAGGCACTGCACGACCCGCTCGATGAGGATCTCGAGGAGCTTGCCTCCGAGGCGGGAGCCGCCGCCCAGGAAGCTCGACGCGACCTTGCCGTCCTGCTCGCGGAGTTGCCCGACAGGCAGCGACTGCCGATCCAGTACGTCAAGATCGAAGGCTTGTCGGTGGCAGAAGCCGCGCAGCGCACCGGCCTGTCGGTGTCAGCGGTGAAGATCGGCGTGCACCGCGGGCTGAAGCTTCTCGCGGCGAAGCTGCGGGAATCACGATGAAGACCGACGAACTCATTGCGGCGCTGGCCACGAACGTCGAGCCGGTCGATGCGCGTCGTTTCAGTCGCGTGCTCGCATGGCTCATGGCCGGCGGCGTTGCTGTTACGGCCGGACTGATGCTACAGAAGATGGGACTCAACCCGGACCTGCCGGCCTATCTCGGCCGCGGCATGTTTTGGGTCAAGCTTGGCTTCGGCCTTGCGGTGGCGGCACTGGCGGTCCGCGCAGTGGTCAGCATGGCGCGTCCCGGTCAGCCGGTCGGTCCGGTGGCACGTGCCTGGCTGGTGCCGATCGTCGCGTTGTGGCTGTTGGGGGTGGTGGCCCTGCTGCTGGCGCCTGCCACAGATCGCGCCGCGCTCGTGTTCGGCGCTACCTGGCGCGTGTGCTCGTTCAACATCGCGCTGTTGTCCCTGCCGATGCTGTTGGCGGGGCTCGTCGCGCTGCGCACGATGGCGCCGACGCAGCCGGCGCGCGCCGGAGCCGCGGCCGGCCTGCTGGCCGGTGGTGCCGCGGCGGCGGTCTATGCGCTGCACTGCCCGGAACTCGCCGCTCCCTTCCTTGCTGTTTGGTACGTCGCCGGCGTGTTGATCTCCGCCGCGGCGGGCGCACTGCTGGGCCGCGCCATCTTGCGCTGGTAGCGCGGCCGCGCTGCCAGCGGGCCGCAACTGCGCGCCAGATCGCTATCTCAGCGTGGCGAGATAGGCGACGACGTCTTCCACTTCCTGAGCGCTCAGCGTCGGCTTGCCGTCGCCTGCAGACAGGATGGACGCGCTCTTGTGGAAGCTCGGCATCGTTACTTTCGGATTCACGCGCGCGAAGTCGACGACAGTCAGGCGCAGTTGTGCCGGGGTCAGCATGGCGCCGACGCCGTCCAACGCCGGGCCTTTCGTTCCACCGTTCAGCTTGTCCTTCTTGATCGTGTGGCACTCGAGGCAGTTGGCTGCGCCATTGGCAGCAATCAGCGCCTTGCCGCGCGCCGCCACGCCGGGTGTGCTGGTCAGAGGCTTTGGTATACCGTCGCCTTCGACCTTGTAGGTCGTCCCCTGGGCGAACGCGGTCGTTGCCGCGAGCGCAATAGCGATGGGAAGCAGTCGTTTCATCGTCTGTCGGGGCTGCGCCCCGCTCCGTGTCAGAGCCATGTGTTCGATTATTCGACGCTGGTGATGGCGCGCAAGCACCGGCCGCGGCCCTCTGCTGTCCTAGGTCAACGCCCGGTCGCATGCGAAGCCGGCTCGGCGCGGCCAATTCCTCACGGGCAGGGGTCAGCGCTCTTCAGGCGGCTTGGTCGCGCGGAAGGCACGCCATAGCAAGAGGTCGTAGGCGATCTTGATCGTCGCGCCCGCCGCCAGGGGCAGCCACAGTGCACCGGCGTGCATCGCGGCACCGGCAAACGCGGGCGCGATCATGCGGCCCGCGGCCCGCGCCAGCTGGGTAAGGCCCGATGCCCAGGCTCTCTCATGGGGCGGCACGATCGCCATCAGGTACGACTGGCGCGTCGGCACGTCCATCTCCGACAGTCCCTCGCGCAGGATGAAGAGCGCCGCCGCGACGCCGAAGTTCGGCGCGATCGGCAGCGTCAGCAACAACAGGCTCGACGGGATGTGCGTGAACACCATCGTGTTGACGAGCCCGATGCGTTGCGCCAGCCAGGCGGCGGCGAAGTGCGACAGCACCGTCATCACGCGTGCCGCGGCGAAAAGCAAGGCCAGTGCCCCCTCTCCAATACCGAAGCGCGCGTACAGGTAGTAGGCGATCAGCGCGGAACCGATGAAGCCGCCGCCGAGCGAGTCCATGGCGGACAGGCCGGCGAAGCGCCAGACATTGCGGCGCGCGCTCGGCGGAAGCCCGGAGGCTCCGGGTCCGGCGGTGCCCGCTCGCGCAGGCTCGGTCGCGCGCGACAGCCGCGTATAGAGCAACGCGACACCGACCAGCAGGGCCGCGTAGACGAAGATCGTCGTGTCATAGGCGCGCACCTCGGTCAATTCGAGTTGCACCCGCAGCACGGCCGGGAGGGCCGCGAGCAGTGCTCCCGCGGCGCCGCCCGCATCGGCGAGCGCGTTGTACCAGGCGTAGACGCGCGTGCGCTCGGCGTCGCTCGTGGTCGACGGCAGGATCGTGACTTCGAGCGCCTGGGCCGCGCCGCGATCGGAGCCCTGTGTGCTCAGCATGCCGATGAAGGCGGCAAGTGCGATTGCCCAGAGCGAGTCGAACCAGGCGAGCGCCGCGCCCCCCAACGCTGCGAGCAGCGCCAGCCCCACCAGGCTGCGGCGGCGGCCGACGCGATCGGCGAGGAAGGTGCCGTAGACGGTACCGGCGAACACGCCTGCCATGCCGGCGCTCAGCACGATGCCAATGTCGTCAGCTGGAAAGCCGCGCTTGGCGAGGTAAACGGCCGCGAGCACGCTGATGGCGCCGGCGGCGATGCCGCGCAATAGCGCGGCGCCATAGATCAGGCGTCGGTCGCGGGGATGGGTGAGCGCGGTGGTTGCCGCGTGCATCGCGCCCACGGGTTGTAGCGTCGACGCAAGCCCCCCGGCGGACGCGCCCGGCGGGAGCGCGTCGCCGCGGAGGATGAATTACGGCTTGGCGATCAGCGTGCTGTCCGGCACCTGGGTCCAGGTCTTGTCCGGGTTGAAACGCGTCATTGCTCGGGCGGCGGCATCGGTGCCCGACCCGAGATTCTTCTGATAGACGTTGCCGTCGTGGCTGACGATGAAGGTCATGATGCCCGTGTCGTTCCACTTCGCCGGCCACGCAACCGCGGCGAAGCCCTGCGTCATGCGGCCCTTGACGACGAAATCGCGGGTGCCTCCGCGCGCATCCGGACCCTGTGCCTTCAGAATGCGGAAGCGATAGCCGTGGAACACGCCGTCCTTGGATTCGTTGCCATAGAGCGGCCCGAGCGGGCTCGCAGGGTCGTTCGGCCAGAAGAGCCCGTCGCGCTTACCTGGTGTGCTGGCGAAGCGCTGCGCATACTCGACCAGGCCATCACCGTTGCGATCGGCGGAGGCGTATTCCTTCTGCGCGTCGTAGTAGGCCAGCAGCGCCTGCATGGCCGCGAGTTCGTTGCGGCCGATGCGGCGGATGCGCATTTCCTCGGCGCCCGCCTTGGCGTCAAAGCTCCACCCTTTAGCCGTCTTCGTGATCGGGACCGGCATCGTCCAGCCCTCGGTTCCGACCGATAGATGGGCCATCGCAGGACCGTCGACAATGACCTTGCGGCCCTTCGACGAGGCGTACAAGAACGCCGTGCGGTCATCCGTGTCGACGGATTCCTTCGGGATGAAGCGACGGTAGTCGGCGCCCAGGATCTCGCGCTTGGCCGCGTCGTCGTTGGTGGCGACAGCGTCGACAAACGCGTTGGCCGCGGCTTCCGGAGTCGGAAAGGCCTTCTGGGCGAAGGCCGCAGTCGGTGCCAGTGTTGCTGCGACGACCAGCACGCCGGCAACGGCGGCCAAGCGCAGTGACGACAGCAGCACGGTGCGGAAGCTCATCAGCGGACTCCAGAAATTCGAAACGAGACTGAGCGGGGAGTAGCGGGTCGTATTCATTGTCATCCCTCCCTAGCGCCGCCCGCCGCCACCACGTCCGCCGCCACCACCTCCTCGCGGTGCGCCGCCACCGGACGGACGTGCCGCCGGGGCGGGGCGTGAAGCAGGTGCCGGACGTGACGCGGGTTGTGGTCGCGACGCTGCGCCGCCGCGGTTCGCGCCGGCACTCGCATTGCCGCGGTCGATCGACTGTCGCGTCTGCGCCGAGTTTCCGGCCCCCGCAAAAGCGCTGTCGCGGTTGCCGCCGGCCGATCCGGAGCGGTCATAGCCACCGCCACCGCCGCCACCCCGATCGAATCCCTGGCTGCCGCCTCGATCCATGTCACGTGTGCTGGCGCTGGGACCGCCGGCACCGCCGCGGTCGCCTGCCCGGTCGCCGGTTCGATCACCAGCGCGGTTGCCCGCCGTGTCGCCAGGACGCGCCCCGGCGCGATCGCCGGCGCGGTCACCGGCACCGGCACCTGCTCGATCACGCGCCGCAGCGCCGGTGTCCACGCCTCGGTCGCGCATCGCCTGATCGGCACGCGCGCGGTCAGCGTCACGCGAGTCGGTCTTGCCACGGTAATCCTGGCGACCGTCGGCCCCGGCCTTGCGGTTGTCGAACTTCTCGCGGCTCGCCTGATCGCGATACGGTGCGCCCTTGCGGTTCTCGGCATTGTGCTGCCAGTTGGCGCGATTTCCGCTGGCATTGGTGATCTGGTTGTTGCGATTGATGTTGTTATATCGATTGACGTTGATGTTGACGTCGTTGTTGCCCCAGCCGATGCCGCCCCACAGCGAGTTGCTGACGCCGATCGCCACGCCCCATGCGACGCCGGTCGCAACCACCGCGCCGAATCCGTAATAGGGCGCGTAGTACGGTGTCGGATACCAGTAGAACGGCGGCGGATAGCTCGGGTACCACCATGGGCCGTAAACGACCGTCGGGTTGTAAGCCGGCACATAGACCGTCTGCGGCTGCGCCGGCTCGATGATAATTTTCTGCTGCTCGACCACCACCTTCTGCTGCTCGGTGGTCTTCAGGTTGCCCGTGTCCTGGGCGCGTTTGCGCAGGCCCTGGATGGTGTTCATGACGTCATCGGGCTGCGCGAGGAAGGCGTCGCCCAGTTCCTGCGTCCAGTCGGGCTTGTCGCCCATCATCCCGAGCACGGAGGGGAACGCGACCAGCGACTTGACCGACGGGTCCCAATTCTCACCGTCGACCTTCTTGACGAGTTCGTCGCCCTTTTCCTTGTCCTTCAAGTGGTCCTTCGACCACTTGGACGCGGCCGTCACGTCGACCGGATAGGTCGCGGCCATCAGCACCTGCGACAGCAGCGAGTCCGGATACAGCGCCACCGGCGCCAGGATCTGGTCAAGCTGCTCCTGCTTGAAGGTCTTGTTCTGCGCCATGACAGCGGTGGCGAAGAGCAGCGCCAATACGACGACCGCGAGTTTCTGTAAACCTGACCTCATCATCATTTCTCCGTTACTCGTCGGCCCGGGCCGCGGCCAAAACCTTACAGCATTATTCAACGCCGACCGGCCTCGACCGGTGCACATGTCGAGGCACCACACTTACCTCAACTCCTTCGCCAGCGCGGCGATCTCGCGATCGTTCGGGTACGCCTGCGCGAGTCGGAGGACGGTGCGCCGGGCGGCTTCCGACTGCCCCGCATCGCGCTGCATCGTCGCCAGCGCCAGCAGCAGGTCGCGGCTGTCAGGCCAGCGCCTGGTGGCGCGTTCGAGCACGCGTAGCGCGTCCGAAGATTTCCCGGTCGAGTTCAATGCGACGGCGTAGACGTAGGTGTAGCGCGGGTCGTCGGGTGCAAGTTGCGCGGAGCGCTCGAGTTCACGCACTGCCTCCTTCGGTTGGCCCAGCCGCACCAGCGTCAGGCCGAGGGCATGGTGAAGGGCGGCGTTCTGCGGGGCTTGCGCCAGCCCCACCTCGAGCATCCGGCGTGCGTCCGCATCGCTGCCCTGCACGCGCAACGCGTCGGCGGCATTCAGATACGCCGGCACATGGCGCGGCTCGAGCGCGCGCGCCTGCGCGAACGCCGCCTGGGCCTCGTCGTGACGGCCAAGCCGCGAGTAGAACGTGCCGAGCGCCGTGCGCGCCTCGGGGCGGTCCGCCGTGTAGCGCAGCGTGGCGATGTACTCATCGGCGGCGTGCTGCCATGCCGCGCGCCGCTCGGGAGCGAGCGCGTCCTGCTGTCCGGCGGCCGCGCGCGCGGCTTCGATGCGGATTGCGCGCAGCGGGTCGGAGAACAGCGGCGCCAGCAGGCGCAGTTGCTCCTGCGGCGGCAGCAACTCGATCAGTGGTACGGAGGCGAGCCGCAGCAGCGGCTGCGCATCGCGCGCTGCGCGCTGCGCGGTGGAGGCGTCGCCGGTGCCGGTCTGCGCCAGGCGGTCGACCGCGGAGGCGCGCACGATTGGTGCGTGTGCGAGGTCATTGGCGATCGTCGCCAGTGAGGCCGTCGCACCCGCCTGTCCCGCTTCGGCGGCGTGAAAGGTCGGCGCGAAAGCCTGAAATCCCGTGGCGTCCCGGCCGAGCCAGCCGCGCACCGCGGCGGCGGCCCACTTTGCATCCTGCTTCGTGTGGCACTGGTTGCAGGCGTTCGGCACGCCCAGCGTGACCGACTGGTCAGGGCGCGGAACCCGCATGCTGTGATCGCGCCGGCCGTCGACGACCATGTAGGTCGTGCGCGGCATATGGCACTCCGCACACTGCGCGCCGGCGGTGCCGGCGGCGTGACGGTGATGCGCCGGCGCGTCGTACTTGCCCGGCGCGTGGCACTGGCCGCAGACGGCGTTGCCGTCGACGCGCAGCTTCTGTGTGTGCGGGTCGTGGCAGTCGCTGCAGGTCACGCCCTGGCGATGCATGCGGCTTTGCAGCCACGAGCCCCAGATGAAGACTTCGTCGCTCTGTTGGCCGTCGGACCAGTACAGCGGCGCCACCAGCAGCGACGGCAGGTAATGGTCGAGGAACGGCTGACCGGCGTGGTAGCCCTCGGCGATCTGCGCCCGCCGCGCATGGCACTGCGCGCAGACTTCAATCTCGCGCTCGCTGGCGCGCTCGCTACTGCGCTTCGCAGTGCCTGTCGCCGCGTCGATGCTCCAGGTGACGCCGCGGCGTTCGTCGAGTTGCGCCGTCAGGCCCTTGCGCGGATCTGGCGTCTTCTCCTTCGCCCACGCGATGTGCGTGGAGCCAGGCCCGTGGCACGCCTCGCAGCCGACGGAAATTTCCTTGTAGCGCGTGTCGAACGTGTTCTTCGTGGCGTCGTAGCCCTTGACGACCTGGGTCGAGTGGCAGTCGGCACACATGAAATTCCAGTTCTGCGAGCGCTGCGTCCAGTGCAGTTCGTCGCGGAAGTCGAGTTTCTCGTTCGGGTACTGACGGAACCAGCGTTGACCGCCTGCGGATGCCGGCCGGGTGTCCCAGGTGACCGCGAGTGCCTGCAGGTGACCGCCCGGTAACTCCACCAGGTACTGCTGCAGCGGCTCGAGTCCGAAGGTGTACTTCACTTCGAACTCCGCGAGCTTGCCGTCGGGCCCGTCGGTACGCACGAAGTATTTCCCGTCGCGCCGGAAGAAACTCGACGTCACGCCATCGATGGTGAACTTCGTGTCATTGAAGTCGCCGCGGACGGTGTCGGCGGTGGCGTGCTGCATCGCGCGTGCGTGCTGTGAGGACGCCCACGCTGCGGTCTCCTGCGAGTGGCAGGCCTTGCACTCGGCGCTGCCGACGAAGAGCGCGGCGCTTGGGGGACTGGCGGACGGGATCGGTGCGGAGGGGGACGGTGCGCGCGTCAATTGCCAGGCCAGCGCCGCAAGGAGTCCCGTGACCGCCAGAGCCGCCCACACCCAGGCCCCGCGCCGTGATGCCGCAGCTCCCTCTCTCGCGCCTGACTTTGCGGCGGCTACCGCGGCCGGTGGTGCTGACCTGTCCGAGTTGCGTTTCTTTGACACGTACGAGGGGTCAATCTGTGAGCGAGTGGATCGCCATAGTAGAGATTGTTACGAGGCAACCTGGCGGACAAGGGCATGCGCACGCGCTGCCGTCAGCGCGGCGCGGAGTAGACCGTCCTCCAGTCGTCCTTGATGCTGACAATGGTCCAGCCGCGCCTTTGTCCTTCATCAAGCCCGCGCGCGAGCTTGCCGACGTGAGCCCTCCGGTCGTAGGCGAACTCGCGAGCGGCATCGTCGTGGTGCACGAGGACGCCAAGCCGGGCCCCTGGCGCGGACGTCGTCCATTCGAGCATCTCGAAGTCACCGTCGGAGTTGCCGAACGCGGCGATCGGCCGCTTGCCGATGAACTTATGGATGCCGACGGGCTTGCCCGCCTTGTCGTCAATGAAGTCAATCTCGGGCAGCCGCACGATCACCGGTTGGCCATTGCGTACTTCGTACTTCGTCTTGATGCTCGATCCGACCACTTGCTCCGGCGGCACGCCGTACATCTCTTCCGAGAGCACGCGCAGGAACTCGATGCCGCCGCCAGAGACAATGTAGGTCTTGAATCCATTGGCGCGCAGGTAGTCGAGCAGGTCTCGCATCGGTGCGTAGGTGAGCTCCGTATAGCGGCGCTTCAGCGTCGGGTGCGTTGCTGTTCTGGCCCAGTCGCGAACGATCTGCGCGAACTCTTCCGTCGTGGTGTTGGCGTGTGTCAGCGCCAGCAGCTCCATCAGGCCCTTCTCGCCCGTAGCCGCGAGCGCTTTCATGTCGCCGGTCGCGGCAGCCTTGATTACCGGCTTCTTCGCAAGGTTCGGGTTCTTCGCAATCATCACCTTGGCGCGATCGATCGCGAACGCAAGCTGGAAGTACATCGGCTGCTCGGACCACAGCGTGCCGTCGTTGTCGAATACGGCGATGCGGTCGGCCGGCGCAACGAAGTCTTTGCCACCGGGTTGTGTGACCGCTTCAACGAACGCAATGATGCGCGCCTTGGACGGTCCGTCGTTCCAGGAGGCAAGCGGCTCGGCCGCCTGTGCCAGCCCGCCCGCGAAGGCCAGCACACTAGCTGATGCGGCGTGGATGAGGAAGCGGCGGCGAGTCGTCATCATGATTTCCTACGAAGAAGTGGTGCCACCAAAACGCAGAACTGACCAGCACGATGCGCGGAGAGCTCAGATTCGGGCGCCATGATCGCATCGAGTAACCGGCGCCCGTTGTAGGCTGAGTTCGACAGCGCGTCTACTTCGGAAAGAGCAGCGTGACAACGAAACGGAAGCCCAGCCCGTGCGGTCCGCTGTCGGGGCTGTCAGCCCAGTAGCGAAGGCCGCCACCGACGCTGATGAGCTGATCCCCAACTTTGGTGACCTTCGAGACGATCACGTTGATCGGAACCGACCACTGGCTGTTCTCCCAGTCGTAGGTGCTCTCGGTATTAAGGGCGAATGACCATGCGTCCGGCGTCGTGTAGTTGACGAAGGGCTGCACGAAGGTCGAGCTGACATCCCGCGGGCCGCTGCCGCCGACTGACCAGATGTGATTGGCCAGCATGCCGTAGGTCCACGGCCCTTCCTGCTTCAGCACCACGGCCGTCGGCCCCAGACCCCACTTGTCTGCGGACAGCAGCGCATCGGATCCGGTCGGCAACAGGAACACCGGCCCCACGCCCCAGATCCAGCCACCGGCCGTCGGCTGCTTGGGTGAGAAGAACAGGCTCTGCACCACGTCGCCGATCCCGTTCTGTCCGCCTGCGCCAGGGTAGATCTCGTCCTGTGAGATGACCGGAAGGATCGTGCGCGAAATGAGGTTCCAGTCCGCGTTCAGGTCGATCGGCACGACCGGCTGGATGTTGAGCGTCCAGCGGTCGCCGCCGCGCGCAGTGCCGATGTCCTGGTCGTAGTTGAGCTGGAACGGCACGCTGATCAGCGCCGCGACCGGGTTGGCGAGCTTCTTGGCCAGTTCCTCGGCACTCGACGCGCTGCGCTCCTGCGCCAGCGCCAGTGTCGTAAAGCAAAGGGCCAGCGTGGCACTGATCAGCCGGATCACGTGGTGTGTCATGAGTCTCTCCACAGACGGGCGAATCGCGCACCTGTGCGCGCGCGTATCGTCGTGGTGCACGATCTCCCCGAGGTCGACCACTCGGGCATCTCGAAGTCGCCGTTGGGGTTGCCGAACGCCGACGCGGTCAGGGTCACGACAGCTGTGACCCGACCGCGCATCGGGCGCTCTTACTGCTTGCTTCCGCTCATCACCGTTTCCATCACCCGGTCGAGATTGAAGCTGCCTGGCTTCTGGCGCGGCGGAAAGTCCTTGAAGCTCTGCAGCCACTGGCCCACGAAGGCACCCGCGGGCGCGATTAGGAACATGCGCTCCATGTACCAACGCTGGTAGCCCATGGCGTCCTCTTGCCGGGCCCGCTCGAAGGGATCCATCCGCAGGTTGGCGAGTACCGGGGCGCGCAGCGGCGTGAACGGCTCCTGCCAGACCTTCAGGCCCTCGGCCTGCTGCTCGAGGAATGTGATCTTCCAGTTGTCGTAACGGAGGGCCGCGACCTGGCCGTCGTCAGTCCAGTAAATGAAGTCGCGGCGCGGCCACTCCTTGGCCTCGCCCCGGAACGCCGGACCGAGGTCGTAGCCGTCCAGGTGCACCTTGAAGGTCCGGCCTCCGATCGAGGCGCCCTTCTTCAGGTCTTCCTTGAAGTTCTTGCCGCCCGCTGCGGTCACCAGCGTCGGTAGCATGTCTTCGTGCGCGCAGATGTCGTTGATGACTGTGCCAGGCTTGATGACGCCGGGCCACTTGATCATCGTCGGGACGCGGTAGCCGCCTTCCCACTGTGTGTTCTTCTCGCCGCGGAACATCGTCGTGCCGCCGTCTGGCCAGGTGAAGGTCTCGGCGCCGTTGTCCGACGAGTACATGACGATCGTGTTCTCTTCCAGGCCGAGCTCCTTGAGCTTGGCGAGCAACAGGCCGACGTGGCCGTCGTGCTCGACCATGCCGTCGGCGTAGATGCCGAGACCGGTCTTGCCCTCCGACTCCTTCTTCAGGTGCGTGAAGATGTGCATCCGCGTGGAGTTCCACCAGAGGAAGAACGGCTTGTCTGCTTTCTTCGCGCGCTCCATGAAGTCGATTGCCTTGGCATTGACTTCCTCGTCGATCGTCTCCATGCGCTTGCGCGTGAGCGGGCCGGTGTCCATGATCTTGCCGCCGGCAAAGCTGTGGATGACGCCGCGCGGGCCGAACTTCTTCCTGAACTCCGCGCTTTTCGGATAGTCAGGGTTCTCTGGTTCTTCTTCGGCATTCAGGTGATAGAGGTTGCCGAAGAACTCATCGAAGCCATGCGCGGTCGGCAGCATGTCGTCGCGGTCGCCCAGGTGGTTCTTGCCGAACTGCCCGGTCATGTAACCCTGCGCCTTCAGCAGCGTCGCGATGGTCGGATCTTCCTTCTTCATGCCCTCGGGCGCGCCCGGCAGGCCGACCTTGGTCAGCCCCGTGCGGATCGGCGACTGCCCGGTTATGAAGGCGGCGCGGCCCGCGGTGCAGCTCTGCTGGCCGTACCAGTCGGTGAAGATTGCGCCCTGCTTCGCGATGCTGTCGATATTGGGCGTCTTGTAACCCATCATGCCCATGTTGTAGGCGCTGATGTTGAACTGGCCGATGTCGTCACCCCAGATGATGAGGATGTTCGGCTTCTTGCCGGCCGCGGCGGCCTGCGACCAGGCCGGCGACGCAGCTCCAAGCAGGAGCACCAACAGCGCCGTCAAATGTCGGATGAAAGTCATGGGTTTTCCTTAGGTCTGTGAACGGCCGCACGCAGGTCGAACAGCGCGCCAGCTTCGCGGCGAGGCACTATGATCAGCCATAGACTGGCAAGAAGCATCGTCAGCGAGGGCAGCAAGAGTTGCCCTTTGGTGCATAGGCTGACAAGGCTTAGTCCCGCTGTGGCGCGACGGGACTCACGCGTCCGAATCGAACACCAGGCGCGAGAACCATCCTGCGACGACGGCACCGACGATCGGCGCAACCCAGAAGAGCCATAGCTGGCCCAGCGCCCAGTCGCCCACGAACAGCGCCGGCCCTGTACTGCGCGCGGGGTTCACCGAGGTGTTCGTGACCGGAATACTGATCAGGTGAATCAGCGTCAGCGCAAGGCCGATCGCCAGGCCAGCAAAGCCGGGCGATGCACGCTTGTGCGTGGCACCCAGGATCACGATCAGGAACATGAAGGTCATCACGACTTCGGTGATCGCCGCTGCGCCGAAGCTGTACTTGCCCGGTGAATGCTCGCCGAAGCCGTTCGACGCGAAGCCTGCCTTCAGATCGAAGCCGGCCTTGCCGCTCGCGATCAGGTACAGCACTCCTGCGGCGATCACGGCGCCGATAACCTGCGCGACGATGTACGGCAACAACTGCGCCGCCGGGAAGCGGCCGCCCGCCCACAGGCCGAGCGACACGGCCGGATTGAAGTGGCCGCCAGAGATCGGGCCGAGCGCGTAGGCTCCGGTGAGAACCGTCAGGCCGAAGGCCAGCGAGACGCCGACGAAGCCGATGCCCAGTTCGGGAAACGCGGCGGCGAGTACCGCGCTGCCGCAGCCACCAAGAACGAGCCAGAAAGTGCCGAGGAATTCGGCGGCGAGTTTGGGAGTCATTTTTGTTGCTCTCTTTGTTGAAGATTCGGATTGGACAAATGTGATCAGCGGCGTGAGTGCGATACGGGCTTGTTGAGTACGGGTGAGGTCAGCCGCAGGTCAGCTAGCTTCCTGCGGGTGCACCATCGCCCGATCCGATGATGACACCGTCCAGCAACCGCACCAGCGCGCTGCCCAGGAAGGGCTTAACGAGAAAGTGCTGGATGCCGCGACGCTTGACTTCATCCCTCACATGAGGCTCGTCGTGGGCGGTGATCAGTACGGCCGGCACCGTGACCCCGTGCTGGCGTACGCGATCCACCAGGTCGAGGCCTGACATCGCCGGCAGGTTCAGGTCCACGACCAGGCAGTCCGCCCATTCCAACCGATGATCCGCGAGCGCCGCTTCGGCGCTCGCGTACGACTGCGCCTCGAATCCGGCTGCACGCAACACGCGCTCGAGGGCACCGCGCAGCCCTGCATCATCCTCGACCAGGATGACGACATGGCCGTGCCGGTCGACGATGTCCCTCTGATTCGACTGGGTCAGATTCACCCAGGGAATAGTGCGCGACCCCGCGGGCGCGCGCATCGTGCCTGTGGGCAAGGGGCGCTGCCCTTTGGGGCAAACGGACGAAAAAAGGCCGGACCCTGCGCGGTCCGGCCTTCGGCAGCAGAAGCTGCCTCGTTTGCGAACGAATTAACGCGGCTTGGCGGCGGCCCGCTCCAGTTCGCCGAAGCGGTTCTCCAGTCCCTTGATCGCTGTTGGCAGCGATCCGAAGTTGGTCCAGACCTCGTCTTCGGCCGGCGCGCTGAGCCAGCTCGAATAACCGAGCCAGGATGAGTCGTAGACCTTGACGTTCTTGTAGCCCAGCTCGGCCAGCACCGCGGCACTCTGCGCCGCACGATTGCCACTCTGGCAGTAGACGATGATTTCCTTCGCGGGGTCGAGCTTCGCGTAGACCGTCGCCAGTTCGGCACGCGACTTGAGCGCCATGCCGGCGGAATCCTTCACCGCGCCGCTGCGCAACTTGTTGCGCGTATCGGGATCGACCCAGTTCTGCTCGAACGGGATGTTGATCGCGGCCGGAATGTGTCCGCCGCGGATCGCGCGGATGTCTTCCCCCTTGAACTCCTTCACGGTGCGCACGTCGAGCATCTGCACATCGGTGCGCTTAAGCGCCGCCACGACGTCCTTCGACTCGATCAGTACGCCCGGCTGCGGCTTCAACTTCAGTGCGACAGCCTTCGGTTTGGTCGGCGCGCTGGTCACGGGGAGACCCGCCGCGCGCCAGGCGTCGATGCCGTCATGGAAGATGCGCGCGTTCGTGGCGCCGAAGTGACGTAGCGTCAATTGCGCGAAATACACCGAGGGCAGGCCGCGATCGCCGTAGACAATGATCTCGCGCGATGGATCCAACCCGACGCTGCCGAGCACCTTCTCCAGGTCCGCAGTCGGCAGATAGTCCTCGGTTAGGGAGTTGCGCAGGGACAGCGTTGGATCGCCGACGTTGACGGCGCCCGCGATATGGCCCTTGGCGAACGCTTCTTCATCGCGGGCATCCCACAGCAGCGCACCGCGCGAGACTGCCTGCTTCACAAAGTCCAGATCGACGATTGTCTGCGCCATCGCTCCGGCGGCCGCCAGCGATAACACCAACCCCAAAAGCCACCGCTTCATAAGAACACTCCCGTCAGATGGAAACCGGCCAGGACGGCCGGCGCATTCATGGATACACCCCCCAGTATATCGGGCCGGAACGGCCGGATGCTGAGATAGCTCAACCCGCGCTGTCATTACCGACGGCTGGAGTGCAGCGTCCAAGCGAGGTTGATGGCCCGAGCGCTCGCAGCGGTGACGACAACCGAGTCGACCGTGCTCGATCTACTTATCGATGTCCGGCTCGTCCGCGAGTGCGCTGACCCGTGTCCCCTGCGGCGTGAAGGACGCTCCGCGACGGTAATTCTCGCTGTCCGAGAACGCTGCTTCGGTGGCCAGCGCGGCCGCCTTCGAGAACGGCAAAGGACTCTTGCTCTTTCCGATCTCGAGCCGCTCCGTCACGTCGTTCACCTGCACTCGATAACGGGCCAGGTTGTAGAGCAGGTACATCGCGTAGAGATTGTCGGGGTCCTCGTACTCTCCGATATTCTTCCGGAAGTCGCGTGACAGCACCGACGGAAAGCGGTTCGGCAAGTCCTTGAACGCCACTTTGTCATCGTCATGCGGATCGACGTAGGTCGAACCCGCGTACTTCCGGTACAGCACGGCGTCCATGCCATAGCCGCGGGCGCTCCACTCCTTGATGAGTTTCACCGCCATCTCGGTGGGAATGTTGGCGTTGGCCGCGGCGACCACCCGTCGCCCCGAGAGAATCTTCGCGCTGCTGACGTCGAGGTCCTTGTAACCGGCGCCATGCTTGAAGGCCGCACCGATGGTCTTGGCGCAGTTTAGGTACAGGTAGTCGTACTTGATTTCCTTGTCGTGATACGCGGTGTCCCTGGCGCGGCGGTGATAGTCCTCATTGATGCGCTGGAAGAAGGCTGCCAGGGCCGCCTTCTCGGCGGCCGGCACGCCATAGACGCGGATGCCGATGACCGAGCGCTTGTAGATTTCGCCGTAGTCGAGACCGAAGGAGGCCGTGTCTCCCAGTGACGAAGTCGTCCTGAACAGGTACTCCATCTTCGTAATCCGGACCATCAGGTCCTCGGTGTAATAGCCCTGTGCGTGCTTGCGTGACCGGTCGGCATAGAAGTTGGCCGAGTAGACCTGTTCATCGTTGTCCGTCGCATTGCGGATTGCCAGCGCGAGGTGGCCGGCAGAGCCACCATTCGAGGTGCCGTAGCTGATCAGCAGTTCAATGTCGTACGGATCCTGCCGCAGGAAGGTGGCCATCTCCTCGATGTTCGCGGGCTCGGGCCCGCCCGGCGAGCCGAAGTCGGCGGCCGCAGCACTCGTGGCCAGCGCGAGTCCAGCCCCCAGGCAACAGAGTCGTGCCTTCATCCTGGACGCGCTCTCGATACCGTTCGCCCGCTCAAGCGCCGCGCTTGCGCAACTGTTCCGCGATCTTGCCGAGCTCGGCGGCGTTGGTCGCGCCCAGCTTCGCCATGACCTGGGCTCGCTGCGCCTTGACCGTGCGTTCCGCGACGCCGAGGTCACCGGCAATCTGCTTGTTGAGCTTGCCGGCCACGACCCCATCGAGAACCGCGCGCTCGCGCGAGGTGAGCTGCGCGTACCGTGCCTGCAAATCCGAATGGGTGGAGCGGGCGGCCCGCTGCGCCGCGTCCACCTCGATCGCGTGAGCGACGGCCGCAAACAGAGTCTCGCGTTCGACCGGCTTGGTGAGGAAATCCACCGCACCGGCCTTCATCGCACGCACGCCGGTCGGCAGATCGCCATGCCCGGTGAGAAAGATCACCGGCAGCCGGACTCCATGTCGCTTGAGGGCCTCCTGCAGGTCGAGCCCGGAGGGCCCCGGCATGCGCAGGTCCAGCACCAGGCAGCCCGGGGCATCGCCCGGCGGCTCCAGCAGGAAGTCGCCCGCGGAGGCGTAGGTCTGGACCCGATAGCCCGCGGCCGTCAGCAGCCGCTGCAGGGCGTCGCGCAACGACTCGTCGTCGTCGACGAGGTGGATCACCGCGTGCGAAGAAGTCATGGTGTATCGATCACAGGTTGCTCCCCGCGATCGGCCGGCGGGGCGACCGGAAGGGTCACGCTGAACTCCGCGCCGACAGCATGGCGGGCGGCAGCGATCGTACCGCCGTGCGCTTCGACGATGGAACGTACGATCGACAGCCCAAGTCCCATGCCACCGCTTTTCGTGCTGAAGAACGGATCGAACAGACGTGGCAGATCGCCGACCGCGATGCCGGCGCCGCTGTCTCGTACCGTCAACTGCACGCCTCGTGGCGTATTGGATGTCTCGACCCGCACACGGCGCCGCTCCGGCGGGAGTCCGGCGCCCGCATCGAAGGCGTTCAGGATCAAATTGATGATGACCTGCTGGATCTGCACCGGGTCACCCATCATGTCGGCCTGGCGCGCGTCCAGTGCGTAGTCGACGGTCGCGTCGCGGCGACGAGCCTCGGCACGCAGAATGGCCGCCACGTCGTCAACGGCCTGGTTCAGGCTGAAGCGGCGTTGCTCGATCTCGTGCCGCGCGAGCAGCGTGCGCAGGCGCTTGATGACCTCGCTGGCGCGCAGGTCGTCGCGCCGGATGTCGGCCAGGATCTGCAGCAGCTCCTCACGCTCAATCTGGCCGGACTGCACCAGCATCTCGGCCGCATCCGCGTTGCTGAGGATCGCCCCGAGCGGCTGATTGATCTCGTGTGCGATCGATGCGGTCAGTTCACCGGCCACCGCGAGACGCGACGCATGCAGAAGCTGCACGCGTTGTGCCTGCAGGCTGACTTCAGCGGCGAGCCGCCGCCGACGCTGCAACAGCAAAGAAACGATCAAAAGGGTCTGGCCGGCCAACGCCAAAGCAACGAGCAGCGACTGCCACCAGTAGCGCTGCAGAAATGTCGGTTCGACAAAACGGACTTCGCAGCCGGCGGGCAGGTGCTTTGGATCGAGGCCGAACCGCGTGAGCTGGCGCGCATCGGCAACGCAATTTGATGGCAGCGGCTCTGCCGGCAGCGAGGCCACGTCGGCAGCCAGTGCCTGCAGCACGAGTTCACCGAGCCGCTCGCCGCGCGCCCGGAACGATTCGACGGCGCCGGCAGCAAGCCCGGCTCCCAGGTACGACTCGAACGGACCATAGATCGGGACTGCGCTTTCGGCGCTCAGTTGGGCGAGCACGTCGCGTGGCACGTACGCCATCCCGCTCGCGTCGGCCAGCAGGCCCACGTACAGCACGATCGTGTCGGGGGACAGCTGCGCCAGGTGCGCGGCGACGGCGCCCGGCGTCTGACCAGAAAGGACCTCAACAGTGAGGTGGTCGGCATGCGCGGCCAGCGCGCGCTGCGCGCCGGCCAGCAGCGCCTGGTCCCACGGAGCCGTCCCGGCGATGACGATCGCCCGTCGCGCAGCGGGTTGCAGCGACAGGGCGATACGCAGGGTTTGCGCGAAGTCGACCTCGGCCGGCACACCCGCGAGCCGGGCGTCGGCCGGCAGCTGACGCGCATACTGCGCGGCGACGAAGTTGTAGACGGCCGGCGTATCGGGCCAGTACCGCGCGCCATGGCGCAAATAGAACTCCACGGCCGGCTCGGTGACGAGCACGATCGCATCGATACGAACGCCGTCGTACTTGCGAGCAAGCAGTTCGGCGAGCTGGTGATCCGGCCGGGCGGAGAAACGCAGCGTGTCGAGCGATTCGTACAGCCAGTTGACCGGCGCCTGCCGGTGCTTCGCGATGGCACCGCGCATGGCGGCATCGATGGCAACGAAGGCCGGCAAGTAGGGATCGGTCCCGGTGATGACCAGCACTTGCGCTGCGTCCGTCGGCTTGCGACCAGGCGCCGTGGCGGCCGACGCGGTCGCCACGGCGGCGGCCAGCAGGCAGAAGGCCAGCAGGCAGAAAAGCGGCAGTCTGACCGCCGCGAGTTTCGACGGACGGCTTGAGGGTGGAGTCACCGCGGCACTCTACTGCACCGCAGACGTGGCGGCGGAACGTCAGTGACGGGCACTGAAAGGTACGGTGAAACGGCGCGCCGGCGTGCCTTCAGGTGCGGCCAGTCTGCGGCCGGGCCGGCGCCGCGGCGCGATGAAACCACCACACGGAAAGAATGGCCGCCAGCAGCGCGAAGAAGGCCGCAAGGCCGCTGAACAGCGCGCCGACCTCGGTCTGCTGCCGTTCCATTGCGAGCTTCGCGTTCAGGTTCTGGTACACGGTGCGCAGGTCGGCCGCCGTGCCGGCGTGGAAGTACTCGCCGCCGGTGACCTTGGCGATCGCCTTCAGCGTTTCCTCGTCGAGCCGCACGTAAATCTGATAGTCCTCGAAGCCGATCGTCGTGCCTTGCAGCGTGCCGAAGCCCACGGTGTAGACGCGCACACCGCGGTCTGCTGCCATCTTGGCAATGGCGATCGGGTCCGGGCCCGTCGTGCGCCGCCCGTCTGAGAGCAGGATGATCACGCCCGACGTAAAGGAGCCCGGCGCGACCGGCTCGCGTGTCGGCCGCTCCGCTTCGGTCTTGCGCGCGCTGTCGAGTGATACGCCGGCATGCCTCATCGACATCGCCACCGACTCGAGGTCGAGTCCGTCGTCCGGGAACAGCAGCCCGAGCGCTAGGATCAGGCCGCTGCCCGTGGCAGTCGCGCGCTGTAGCTGGAAGCGGTCGATCGCCGCCGTCATGTCGGCCTTGTTCTCGGTTGGCGTCTGCACGACAGCCGCGGTGCCGGCGAACGAGACAATGCCGAGCCGCACCGTCGGCGGCAATTCGTCGATGAACGCCTTGGCGGCGTTCTGCGCCGCGACCAGGCGGCTCGGCTCGACGTCGGTGGCGCGCATGCTGAGCGAGACGTCCATGGCCATCGCGATCGTCATGAATTGCGACGGCAGCACGACAGATGCCGAGGGCCTGGCCAGCGCGAAGATGGCAGTCGTCACCGCCAACAGCAGCAGCAACGGCGGTATGTGGCGACGGATGCGATGGCCCGGACCAAGCGCCTCGCGAACCAGCGTGAGGCTGGCGTATCGCACAGCCAGCCGCTTGCGCCGCCGCAGCGCCGCGATGTAGGCGGCGACCAGCATGGGAACCAGCAGCAGCAGCCAGAGCATCTCCGGCCACAGGAAGCGCATCGACAATCCTCGAAGAACCTTTTGTCGGGAGCCCGGCACAAAGTCAGGTGCGCCGGACCTTCGCAATCACTCTATCACTGACCGTTGTGGCGGCAGAAAGTGCAGTGTGCGCGCGAGGGTTTCTACGACGAAGGTCATACCGTGAGGGCGTGAGCGGCCTGTACCATGACGCGTCATGCGACGCCGTGCCCCTGCGCCGGGCGCGGGCTTGGGGCTTTTTGCCGCACTTCGAGCCCCCGTGCCGCGGACGACGTGATACCTTTTTTCCGTTGCAAATCCGGGCGGACATGGAACACGCATGAAGAAGTCGGCGCTCTACAGCAGTGCGCACCGGCACGGCAAGGGAGGCTCCGCCGAGCCTGGCCAAGGTGAGCGCCGCGGTGCCGTGCCCGCCGACGCCGCGCCCGCCGCGCCGCAGGATCCGGTCGCATCGTCGCGTCCCAGCGGCCCTGTGCGGTTCCTGCAGCGGCACGATCGCACGCTGCTTTTCCTGGCCGGTCTCGGCTGCGCGCTGGGTCTGCTGCTGGCGCGCGATGCCTTCCGCCCCAAGGCCGTGGCGCTGACCCAGGAGCACATCGACAAGGCCGTGCTGCACACGCTTGAGAACAAGACTCTGCCGTCGCGCGCGGCCAGGGCAGCCGACGCCGTGATGCCGGCGGTCGTGCGGGTGCAGGGCTACAACGGCGAAGAAAACGACGAACCGGGTTCCGGCGTACAGATGGAAGGCGTCGGCTCGGGCGTGGTGATCGTCGACAACGGCGTGATCCTGACCAACCTGCATGTCGTCGCCGGGGCCAAGCGCGTGACGGTGAAGTTCTTCGACGGCAGCGAGTCCGACGTTGAAATGGTGCGTGCGTATCCGGAGAACGATCTCGCCGTCATCAAGGCGAAGAAGGTGCCGGACGACCTGGAGTCCGCCACGCTGGGCTCGACGGCCAATCTGCGGCCGGGCGATGAAGTGGTGGCGGTCGGTTTCCCGTTTGGCATCGGGCCGTCGACGTCAGCCGGCGTTGTTTCCGGGCTCGACCGGAGCTTTCGTTCGCCCGAGGGCAAGCAGGTGATGACGGGCCTGATCCAGTTCGACGCCGCGGCCAATCCGGGCAACTCCGGCGGGCCGCTGGTCACGATGGACGGCGAGGTCATTGGCATCGTCACGGCGATTCTCAACCCGACTCCGGCACGCACGTTCATCGGCATTGGCTTTGCGGCGACGATCGAAAGCGCGGGGGGTGCGGTGGGCATTCCTCCCTTTTAAACAACGCGCAAAAGTGACAACCCTACTTTTGCGCGGAATAGTTAGAAAAATTCGCTGGCGGAGCCGGACGAATTTTTCAGCACAACCGCAAGTAAAGGCAGAACCATGAGCGAGATGATCAAGGCGAAGGAAACCGGCGACCTGATGCAGCGCGTGCTCTATGAGGTCAAGCGCATCGTCGTCGGGCAGGACCACTTCCTCGAGCGCGTGCTGGTCGCGATTCTGGCGCAGGGCCACTTGCTGGTCGAAGGCGTGCCGGGGCTGGCGAAGACGCTGACGGTCAACACGCTGGCGAAGACGATCCGCGGCACGTTCAAGCGCATCCAGTTCACGCCGGACCTGCTGCCGGCTGACCTCGTCGGCACGCGCATGTACAACCAGAAGTCGGGCGAGTTCTCCACGGTGCTCGGGCCGGTGTTCGCCAACCTGCTGCTCGCCGACGAGATCAACCGCGCGCCGGCCAAGGTACAGAGCGCGCTGCTCGAAGTGATGCAGGAGCGCCAGGTCACGATCGCCGGCGAATCGCACAAGGTGCCGGAGCCGTTCCTGGTGATGGCCACGCAGAACCCGATCGAGACCGAGGGCACCTATCCGCTGCCCGAGGCACAGGTCGACCGCTTCATGATGAAGGTGCTGGTCGGCTACCCGAACGAGGAAGAAGAGTTCGTCATCGTCGAGCGTGTGACCGGCGCCGCGACGGCCGTCTCGGCGGTGTGCACGACGCAGCAGCTCGCTGAACTACAGCAGCAGTGCCGCAAGATCTACGTCGACCCGAACCTGATCCAGTACGCGGTCAAGCTCGTCGCCGCGACGCGCCGCCCCGAGCAGTACGGGCTGAAGGATCTCGACCGCTACCTGACCTTCGGGGCCAGCCCGCGCGCGACGATCAACATGATCGAGGGAGCGCGTGCGATCGCGTTCCTGCGCGGGCGCGGCTACGTGCTACCCGAGGATGTCATCGACCTCGTGCCCGACGTGCTGCGGCACCGGCTGGTGCTGAGCTACGAGGCGCTCTCGGACGGTCAGACGGCCGATGCGCTGATCATGCGAGTCCTAAAAACCATCCAGGCGCCGGAAGCGCCACTCGAAAGCCATGTTCGGGTGGCGGCGGGCGCCTAAGCAGCCTGCGGTCGCCGGCACGGTCGCGCCCGGCGTCGGCGCGGCGGCCAATGAGGCCGTCGCGGATGGCGCGCGCCTACGCCGCCGCAACGACCCGGAACGGATGCTGCGCCGGCTCGAGTGGACGGTGCTGCGCCGGCTCGACGGCTTGTTGCAGGGCGACTACCGGACGCTGTTCCGCGGCTTCGGCCTCGACCTCGCCGACCTGCGCGAGTACCAGCTGAGCGACGACGTGCGCTACATCGACTGGAACGTCACCGCGCGGCTCGCGGTGCCTCATGTGCGCGAGTTCCAGGAGGATCGCGAGGTCGCCGCCTGGTTCCTGCTCGACCTCTCGGCCTCGGTCGACTTCGGCTCCGGCGACGTGCGCAAGCGCATGTTGTCGACCGAGCTGGTGGCGGTACTGGCGCGGCTTTTCACGCGCTACGGCAATCGCATCGGCGCGGTGCTTCATGCTGAGGGCGTCGACGAGGTCATTCCCGCCCGCAACGGCCGCCGCCATGTGCTGCACGTGCTCGATCGCATCGGCCTGGTCGCTGCGCCGGCGCGTCGCCAGAACGGACGACTGACCGATCTCTCGCAGCTCCTCGCCTTCGCCCAACCGGTCATCAAGCGGCGCTCGGTCGTGTTCGTCGTCTCGGACTTCATCAGTGCGCCCGGCTGGGGCCGGCGGCTGGCGCAGCTCGCCCGACGGCACGAGGTGGTCGCGGTGCGGCTCTACGACCCGCTCGAGGTCGAACTTCCGGACCTCGGGCTCATCGTCATGCAGGATGCCGAAACCGGTGAGCAGCTCACGGTCGACACACACGATCGCGCGTTCCGCCGCCGCTTCGCCGAGGCCGCCGCGCGGCGCGAGGCCGAATTGCGCGCCGGGCTCGCGGAAGCGGGCGTGGATTGTCTTGAACTCGCGACCGACGAGCCGCTTGACGCCGCGTTGTTGCGCTTCACGCAGTTGCGCAAGCGGCGCAGCCAGCTTGCGGCCGGTGGCGTGCCGGCGATCGTGGCCCGGCGCCAGTTGCGCTGACTCCGATGGGTGACAGCCTACGCCCTCACGTTCCTGTGGCCGCGGCTGCTGTGGCTGCTGCTGGCACTGCCGCTCGTAGTCGGGTTCTATGTCGGCGTGCTGGCCTGGCGCCGGCGCGGTGCGGCGCGCTATTCCAGCCTCGTGCCGGTCGACACCACCGGCACGGCCGCTGGCGTCGCGTCGTGCCGCCGCTGCTGTGGCTCGCGGGACTCGCGGCACTGCTGCTCGCGGTGGCGCGACCGCAGGCCACGCTGACGCTGCCGTCGCGTGTCGACACGGTGATCCTTGCCGTCGACATGTCGGGCAGCATGAAGGCCACCGATGTCGCGCCGACGCGCATGGCGGCCGCACGCGACGCCGCCCAGGCTTTCGTCAACGAACAACCGGAACACGTGCGCATCGGCGTCATCGGCATCGCGGCGGCCGCGGCCGTCCTGCAATCGCCGACCAACAAGCGCGAAGACATCCTGGCGGCCATCGAAAGGCTCGAGCCGCAGCGCGGCACCGCGCTCGGCGGTGGCCTCGTCATTGCGCTCGACACTGCGCTGCCCGGTGCGCGCATCGACGTCGACGGATTCATCAATCCGCGCAAGGACCGGCCGCCGCCGCTCGACAAGGCGAAGGACGACGAAGCCAAGTCCATCGCGCCCGGCGAGAACACGTCGGCCGCCATCGTCCTGCTGAGCGATGGCCAGAGCAACGTCGGGCCTGATCCGCAGAAGGCCGCGGAGCTCGCCGCGAAGCACGGCGTCAGGATCTACACGGTGGGGCTGGGAACGCCGGAGGGGACGGTCGTCAAGGTCGACGGCTGGTCGATGCGCACGCGGCTCGACGAAGACGCGCTGCAGAAGATCGCCTCGACGACGATGGGCGAGTACTTTCGCGCACCGAGTGCCAACGAGCTGAAGAAGATCTACCGTGCCCTGGGCTCGAAGCTGGCGTTCGAGAAGCAGCGGCCGACGGAAGTGACCGCGGTGTTCGCCGGCCTCGGCGCGCTGCTCGCGGCGGCGGCGGCCATGCTGTCGCTGCTCTGGTTCAACCGTATCCTGTAGCCAGCACGCCACGCCTCGGCGGTGCGCGATACATAGTGCGCACCTGTACGGCAAGCCACTAGACTTTCTGCCCCGGTCGCGCGGCGCGTGTATTGAAACCTCCGGAAGGCGAATGGATTCATGGTGAAGTTCGGCATCGGGCAAGCGATCACGCGGCGCGAAGACGACCGGCTGCTGACGGGGCAGGGGCGCTTCGTCGACGACATCCGCATGCCAGGTGCGCTGCATGCGATGTTCGTGCGGTCGCCCTATGCGCATGCCCGCATTGTCTCGATCGAGAGCGCGGAAGCGCGCGCGGCCGAGGGCGTGGTGGCGATCCTGACCGGCGCCGACCTGCAGGCCGACGGCGTCGCGCCGTTCCCTGCAAACCCGATGCTGAAGCCCGCCGCCGGCAAGCCGGCGACAACCGCGCCGTTTCATGTGCTCGCGGTCGATGCGGTCCGCTTCGTCGGCCAGCCGGTGGCGGTCGTGCTGGCCGAATCGCGCGCGGCGGCGGAGCGGGCGGCCAACCTGGTGACCGTCGACTGCGAGCCGCTGTCGGCCGTCGCAACGCTCACCACGGCGCTTGCGCCGGATGCACCTCTCGTGTGGCCCGATGCGCCGGGCAATGTCGCGGGGTCCGCGAGCTTCGGCGACCGCGACGCCTGCGATCGCGCTTTCGCCGCCGCGAAGCACGTCACACGTATCACGGTCGATAACCAGAGGCTGTCGCCGGTCACGCTCGAACCGCGCGGCTGCGTGGCGGAGTTCGACGCAGCGTCGGGCCGGCTCACCTTCCACGCGACCTCGCAGAACCCGGCCAGCTTCCAGGCCACGCTGGCAAAGATGCTGAAGCTCGCGCCGGAGCACGTGCGCGTGGTCGTGGGCGACGTTGGTGGCGGCTTTGGCATGAAAGCGCTGGTGCATCCCGAGGACGTCGTGTGCGCCCATGCCGCGCGCAAGCTGGGGCGACCCGTGCGCTGGCGCGCGACGCGACTGGAGGAGTTCCAGGCAGCGAGCCATGGGCGCGACCAGCGCGCCGAGGCCGAGCTCGCCTTCGACGCCGACGGGCGCATCCTGGGCATGCGGGTGCGCATCGTCGGAGCGCTCGGCGCCTACGGCCATGGCGCCGGCGCAGCGATTCATCTGGCGATCGGGCCCAAGGTCACGACGGGCGTGTATCACGTGCCGGTGCTCGACCTGCAGGCAAAGGCCGTGCTGACAAACACCAACGTCATCGGCGCCTACCGCGGCGCCGGTCGGCCGGAGGCGATCTACCTCATCGAGCGACTGATGGACCGCGCGGCGGCGGAGCTGAAACTCGATCCCTCCGAACTGCGCCGCCGTAATCTCGTGCAGCCCACGCAGATGCCTTATCGCAACGCGATGGGTGAGACGTTCGACAGCGGCGATTTTCCGAACCTGCTCACCAAGGCGCTGGCGGCAGCCGACTGGGCAGGATTCAACGGACGCCGACGCGACTCCGAGGCGCGCGGCAAGCTTCGTGGCCGCGCGGTGTCGACCTTCCTCGAATGGACCGGTGTCGTGCACGAGGAGACCGTGCGCCTGCACGTCGAGGGCAACGGGCGTGTGCGCGTGTTCACCGCGATGCAGGCGATGGGCCAGGGCATCGAGACCAGCTACGTGCAGATCCTGGCCGAGACCCTGCAGGTCGACCCCGACCGCATCGAGATCGTGCAGGGCGACAGCGACGTCGCGCAGGGCATCGGCAGCATGGGGAGCCGATCGCTCTACATCGGCGGCTCGGCCATGCAGACCGCCTCGCAGCAGGCCATCGACGTGGGCCGCGACCTGGCCGCCAAGGCGCTCGAAGCGCCCGAGGTCGATCTCGTATACGCCGAAGGACGCTACAAGGTCGTAGGCACCGACCTCGGCATCGACCTCACCGCGGTGGCGCAACAACAGCCCGAGCAGCGCATCGCAGTGACCACCGTGCAGAAGGTCGGCGGTCCGTCGTGGCCGAATGGTTGCCACGTGTGCGAAGTGGAGATCGATCCCGAGACCGGGCATGTCGAGATCGTTCGTTACACGACCTATGACGACGTCGGCCGCGTGATCAATCCGCTGATCGTCGCCGGGCAGGTGCATGGCGGTATCGCCCAGGCCGTCGGCCAGGCACTGCACGAGCGGGTCGTCTACGACATTGAGGGCCAGCTGCTGACGGGCTCGTTCATGGACTACGGCATTCCGCGCGCCGACGACCTACCGGAGTTCTCCACCCACACCGACGAATCGCAACCGTGCAAGATCAATCCGCTCGGTGCCAAAGGCGTCGGCGAACTCGGCACTGTCGGCGCCACGCCGACCGTCATCAACGCAATCGTCGACGCGCTGGGCCACCTCGGGGTCGACGACATCTCGATGCCGGCCACGCCGGAGCGCGTGTGGCGAACCATACGTGCCGCGAGTCGGGCGCCGACGTAGCTATCGTCCGCAACGGGGCCGACTCGGGCTGAGCTAGAACTCGCCTGCCGCCGGCTGAGCCGTCGCGTGGACCGAGTTTCGGGCGTCTGGACGCCCTCCCCGGCTCTGTATAACGTTGGAATAACGTCGACGCGTAAAGATTGCTCGATCCGCTCGGATGGAGCCAGACTTGGGTGTCGCCCGGTTGCGCGGCGCGTCGGCCGTTGCGCTGAGATCGCGTCTTCGCGACCGCCAGCACAGCGGGACGCGTTTGCGCCTCGCGTTTCGTTTTGCGGACCTTGCAATGGCACTGCCGGCGGATCGGGTGCGGGACGGGATTCAGCCGGTCGCAGCGGTGCGACTGTTCCTGCTCGGCACGCCGCGCCTCGAGCTCGTCGATGGCACGCAGGTGCCGCTCGAGCGGCTGCTCGCCGCCCTGCTGGCCAAGCTGGCGATCGACGGACCGATGCCGCGCGCCCATGCCGCCGGCCTGCTCTGGCCGGATGCGGACGACAAGGGCGCGCGCAACAATCTGCGGCAACGGCTGTTCCGTCTGCGCCAGGCTGCGCAGCGCGACGTGGTGCGGCCCGACGCGACGCTGGCGCTGGCCGACGGGGTCGAACATGACCTGACCGACCTGACGACACGGCTGATCGCCGATCCCGATGCCGCGAGCGGCGAGTTGCTCGGAACAGTTCGCCTTGACGAGCTTGAGGCGCTTGCCGACTGGGTTGCGATCGCGCGCGAGCAGTGGGCCGTCGCGCGACGCAATGCGCTGGCCGAGATTGCATCGCGCCTGGAGTCCGATGGGCGGCTGGCGGCAGCGCTGCGCTATGCCGAGCGGCTGGTGGCAGACGCCCCGCTACTCGAACATGCGCATCGGCGGCTAATGCGGCTGCATTACCTGCGCGGTGACCGCGCCGCGGCCCTGGGCGCGTTCGAGCGCTGCCGGGAGGTTCTCAAGCGCGAACTCGATGCCGATCCGGGTCACGAAACGATTGAACTCGTGCGCTCGATCGAGGCCAGCGCCGCCCCGACGCGAACGGTCAGGGCCCGACCCGTCACTGTTTTGCGACCGCCGCGCCTGGTCGGCCGCGAAATCGAATGGAAAGTCATTGATCAGTCCTGGCAGCAGCGCCGCGTCTGCCTGCTGGTCGGCGAGCCCGGCATCGGAAAGACTCGACTGGCGGGCGACTGGTCGGCGGCCACCGACGGCGTGCAGCTGGTCGGAGCGCGGCCCGGTGATGCGCGCGTCGCGCACGCATTACTGGCCCGTTTCCTGCGCGCGTTGATCGAGACATGGGGGGTGCCGAAACCGGCGTGGGTCGTGACCGAATTGGCGCGCCTGCTACCAGAGCTCGGTGCAGTGCCGAAGGCCAAGTCGCAGCCGCTCAAACTGCACCAGGCCGTGGCACAGGCGCTGGCGGACATGGCTGGCGCCGGGCTGACGGGGCTGGTGATCGATGACCTGCAGTTCGCCGACGAGGCGTCGGTCGAGGCCTTGTTGTGGCTGATGACGCAGGACCTCGGTCGAGGCCTGCCGTGGCTGATCACCCTGCGAGCAGGAGAAGTCCCGGCCGCCGTGAGCGAGTGGCGGTCGAAGGTCGACGCCAGCGCCCTGATGCAGATCGATCTCGGGCCGCTCAACGACGACGCGGTCCTGATGCTGCTCGAATCGCTCGCGATTCCCGACTTTGATGTCGCAGCGTGGGCCACGCCGATGGCACGCCATACGGGTGGCAACCCAATGTTTATCCTAGAGACGCTGTTGGCCATGCTCGCGCACGGGACGCCCCAAGTCGAGATGGGCGCCATGAGGCTGCCCGCGCCCGCGAACGTCGGGCAACTGATCGAGCGTCGACTGAATCAGCTCACGGCGCCAGCACTCCGACTGGCGCGCGTGGCGGCGCTCGCGGGGCAGGACTTCAGTGTAGAACTGGCCGCGGCCGTGCTACGGCAGCATGCCCTGGACATCGTCGATGCGTGGCGCGAACTCGAAGTCGCGCAAGTCATCCGCGACCGGGGCTTCGCGCACGACCTGATCCATGAAGCCACTCTGCGCTCTGTGCCGCAAGCGATCGCGCGTGTCCTGCACAAGGACATCGCGGACTATCTCGACGCGCACGAGAGTCAGCCGGCTCGAACCGCAAGCCACTACTTCGAGGCTGGAGAGTGGAGCAAGGCTGGCGCCCACTACCGGGTGGCGGCCGACCGTGCGCGCAGCATCGCTTTCGGAGCCAACGCGGCCGATCTGTATCGGCTCGCTGCGGCCAGTTTCGAAAAGGCTGGCCAGCGCACGGATCAGGTCGACGCGATGCGAATGCTGGCGACCTGCATGCAGTTCATGAAACGCTTCAACGACTACGCGGCGATGGCCCAGGAGATTGACGCGATTGCGGTGACGCCGAGGGAACGGCTGTGGGCGATCGACGTGATGGCGAAGAGCCGGTTTGAGCTCATCCACGACGCCGAGTCGATCCAGCTTATGCGCGAGGGCCGGCTGCTCGCGCGCGATCTGGGAGACGCGGTCCTCGAAGTCAATCTCGGCGAGTGGGAAGCCCTCGCGCTTAGCTTCCGGGGTCGGCAACAGGAGGCACTCGAGATCGGCAAGACGCTGCTCGCGTTCATCGAAGCGAATCCGCAGGATGATTCAATAGCTTTGCGCAAGCGCCAGTATGCGTACCTGCTCGAAATGGACAACCAGTTCGAAAGGGCGGTGGAACTGCTGGAGGATGCGGACCGACGCGCGCGGACGGACGGCGACCTTGGCCTGGTCAGCGAAATCCAGGTAATTCGCGGCGCGTGCCTGTACAACCTGGGCCAGATTGAGGCTGCGATCGACGAATACCAGGCAGCGCGTCGCCTGCAGATCGAAGGTGCTGGTGGATCGCAGTCATGGACCACCTATGACGTGATGCTCGGGAGGTATTTGCAGGAGGCCGGGCGATTTCGCGAAGCGTACCAGTTGCTGGCCAACGCGCTGGAAACAAATGGTTCGAGCGATGGCTGGTTTCGCGCGCAGTGCAATGCCACGCTTGCGCACTGCTTCGTCACCCTCGGGCAGACTGCCCGGGCGAAGCGCCTGCTCGGAACCGAGGCCCCGGCCGATGCGATGGCCCACGTCATGTGGCTGATCGCGAAAGTGCGACTCGCGCGAGATGAGGGCCGACCGGTCCGGCCACTGCTCGATGAGCTTGAACAGCTGGCGGTCGCGAGCCCACGTTCGGAACGGCTGCTATGGCAGGTGCGCATCGAGCAGGCGCGCGAACTGGAGGGTGATGACGCTGTTGCCTTGGCTCGGCAGGTGGCCGAGCAGAGCCTGGCCAAACACACCTACTCGGCGTACTTGCCGGCCACGGTGGTGCTGACCGACGCGCTGCGCCGCGCGGGGCAGTTCGATCAGGCCGTTGCCGCGGCGCGGGCCATCGTCGACCAGTTTGCGACCCGTGCGGAAATTGGCATGTATCCCGCCGAATGCTGGTGGTTGATACACCAGGCGCTTGACGCAGGTGGTGACCGCGCCGGCGCCCGGGCAGCGCTGCATCGCGGCGCGCACTGGGTGCAGGCCACGGCGGAAGCCCGTGTACCGGATGAGTTCAGGTCCAGTTTCCTCGAACGCAATCCGGTCAATCGCGGGCTGCTGACAACTCTGACGCGGACCCCGTAACACTTCAATAACGCCGATGCCCCTACGTTTGCGCCTGGACTCTTGGGCGAGGGGCGACGATGACAATTCGATGGAAAGTCCTGCTGGCGAGCTGCGCGGCCGCGGCCGCCCATACGAGCGCTGCAGCCGACCGCCAGATCGGCGTCGATCCGATGCTGTCGGTGCACTGGAGCACGCTTACCGGAGGCCCGACGACGCCGGCAGCACAGATGGGCAACCACATGATGGTCGGCTTCTGGCAGCGCAGTTCGGGCGCAAAGGCCGGGGTCGGCTCGATCAACACCGGCGTGGTCGAATTCCAGTTGCCGGAGAATCCGCCGCAGCGCATCCGTTCAGCCACGCTCCAGTTCAAGGCGCGCGCCAGCCAGTGTTCGGGCGCGGAGCCGGTCGTATTCGAGGTCTTTGGCTACGCCGGTAACGGGAGGCCCGACCCTGCGGACGCGCTGTCGGGCGCGCGGCTTGCGCAAATCACGGCCAACTGTCCCGACAACCCGGCTTTCACGCAAGTGATCGATGTGTCCAACCTGGTGCGGCAACTGAGCGTGCCGTCCGGTCTGCGCTTCGCCGGATTCAACGTGCGCAAGATGAACCACCGCGCGGGGCCGAGCTACTTCGGGTTCAGCGCCGCCAAGCTGACGATTGCGGTGGCGAGCGAGGATCTGGCCATCGCGCCGAGCGCGCCGATGGTCGGGGGCGCCGGCGGAGCGCCTGGAGGTGCGGCCGGCACCAGGCGGCAACACTCAGCTTGACGCGAACAAGGTGTTTGCCGGCCTCGCAGGGGCTGCTGCGACGCTGCTGCGCGGCGCCGGGCAGCAGCCGGCGCGCGAACAGGCGAGGAGCGAGGCCGCCGCGGCAATCTCGAATCCGACGTCAACGGTTCCGGACTCGGCGCCCGCTCCCGGGGCCACACCGGCGCCCTCAACGCAGGGCGTGCCTCTCGACGTCGCTGCATCGCCGGCACCGATGGATGCCGCCTCCGCTCCGTCGGCCGCGATCGCCGCTCCTGCGGCTGCCGTGGCGTCCGCGATCAACGTCGACATCGTCGGCATCCGGCTGGGCATGTCGCAGGATGAGGTCAAGCGCGCACTGCAGGCCCACTCGCCGGGGATGCGGCTGGACGAAACGCGCGGCATCGTCAACAACGTCGCGGCGACCGACTATCTCTCGTGGATCATCGCGCGCGGCAGCCAGCGCGGCTCTGACGGTTCGGGCGACGCGATCGGCGTGCACTTCCCGCCGCCGCCCAATGCCCATCGCGCCATCTTCGTCGAGCGCTTCACCGGCTTTCCCGCCAACCAATACCCGTTGTTCGACACGCTGAAACAGGCGCTCGTGAAGAAGTACGGCCCGCCGAGCTTCGCCAGTGAAGGGACGATGTTGTGGACCTTCAATGCCGCCGGCGTGCAGATCGTCGACAACAACGTGAACGCGCGCTGCGCCAAGTTCCCGCCGACCGATCCACCGGCGCGCGGGCAGAACGTGATGTTCAACGGCTACAAGACGGCCGGCTGCGGGACGACGGTCTACGTGCGCTACGAGCGCAACCGCGGTCCGTCGAACAGCGACACGGTGCGCTGGATGAGCGTGTCGCTGGTCGACGACTCACAGTTCGAAGACATGCGCCAGGCCGCCGCGCGCTTCGCCACGCAGGCGACGCGTGAGTCCGCCAGCCGTGTGGCCGCACCCAAACTCTGAGGAGAAACACCATGCCCTCCGTCAGCCAGCAGCTTTGGTGCCGCCGAATCGCAGCCGTCGTCGTCGCGCTGCTCGGCCGGCTGTGACAGCGGACCCAGCGACTCCGCGTTCATCACCGCCTGCCTTGAAGAGGGAGAACGGGGCGCCAACAAAATGATGCGGCGGGAAATGGGCGTCAAGGGCGAGGACTTCTGCAAATGCGGCGCGCGGGAAGCGCGAACCGCCCTTTCGCCAGTGGCCCGACAGGCCATGGTTCTGGGGATGCAGGGCAAGAAGGCGGAAGCGCACGCGATCGGAGAAAAGCTGAGCGAAAAGGACCAGGAAGCGTTCATGAAGGGCGCGATGGACATATTCGGGAAGTGCGCCGGGAAGATGCGCTAGCAACGAATAGGAGAAGTCATGAACCGTTTGATTCAAAGCGCAATGCTGATCGTCGCCGTTACCGCTGTGCCGACCTGGGCACAGAGCAAGAGCGATATACAGCGGATGCAGCCCTGGCTTGGCGTGCTGGCACCGGACTGTTCGAACTACCTGCTGCCTCAGCTCAAACATCTTGGCGATTCGCTGGTCGTGCAGGACGGCGGCAAGGCAGTGCTGACCGGACGCAACGTGAAGCCCGCGCCCAAGTACTTCGGCGCTACACCGCCGCCGGAATTCGAAACCGCATTTACGAGCGAGATCGCGGGCGGGGAAGCGCTGGTGTTCGTGTACTACCGTAACGCTTCGGGTCTGTTCGCCGCGGTCGAGGGCGGACCGAAGGTGATGGCCGCGCTGCCGGCAGCATTCAAGGGCAAGCGCTCCCGGCATTGCGACCCGAACCGCAACGCCGCGCCGGGGACGGGCAGCCCGGACGCGCAGGCAAAAGCCGATCCGAACAAGTTCAAGGGCTACGCGCTGGATGAGCTCAGTGCGTCGGGACTGCTGTACAACGCGAAGGCCAAAGCCACTTATCAAAAGGCGTTGGGCCCGCTCGCCAAGGAGCCGTGGCTGGTGAAGCTGGACGGCCCCAGTCCGCAGAACAAGAAGGTGAAGGTGGCCAACGCCGATTACTTTCTCCTAAGCGCCTGCAAGAACCACGACTGCGCCGACAACAACACGGTGCTGCTGTACTCCCAGCCGCAGGACGTTGTCTACGGCAAGGTCTATCAGAAAGGGCGATCGACCTTGATCGGCGCCCCGCCGCCCGCGGTGGCAAGCGAGCTCGAGAAGCTGTGGAAGAGCGAATGGAGATCGCAGCCGAAATAGCGTCTTCGTCGACAACACGCTGAACCGGGGAGTCCGCCATGTCCTTGCCCTATCCCGACAACACCCTGTCGCGGCATACACCGTCTGGAGCATCAGTGATGAAAACTCTGCTCTTCTTCGACTCGATGATCACACCGAAGATCATCACCTTCGTCTACTGGCTGATGCTGCTGGGCGCCGTTGTCGGCGGCCTCGGTTCGATGTTCGCCTTCGGTCGCATGAGCTTCACGGGATTTGCGACCGGGTTGGCGATCATCGTCGGCGGTGCGCTGGGTGCACGTATCGCGTGCGAGCTGCTGATCGTGCTCTTCAAGATCAACGAGAACACGCATACGATGGCGCACCGGTCCTGACGGACGTGCCGTGCCGCCAGAAGCACTGATCTTTCTTGAAGAAGGACAGCGATCATGATCAGATCGATCATTGTTTCGACCGCGACGGTGACCATGGGACTTGCGCTGAGCGGCGCGTCCAGGCATGAGCTGGGCGATATCGCCGCCGCATGCGGCGCCGGGCAATGCGCCGCAGGCCACCAGCGACTGGACAGCGTTCACCAAGCTGGCCGGCGCCCAATGGCAAGGCAAGGCGCCGGCCAAGGGCGGCAACAAGTACTACTGGAACCGCAAAGTGCCGATCGACGGCGTCGGCTCGGGCCAGATCAGTCTCGTCGGCGTTCAGAAGGCGCTGGACTCGGCCACGGTCGGGTGGCCGAAGGACATCGTGCTCGCGAAAGTTCCGGAGATGCTCGCCGCGCAGTTCCCGAAGGACACGAAGCTCGAGCAGGTGCGCGGCGCCTGTCCGGATGAGCGGCTGAGCGGCTCACGCATCTATCGCGCAACGCTGGCCGGCCGCAAGCCGCTCTACCTTCACATCCAGTACGCCGCGGCGGACCGCGGGGGCGCCACTTCGACGATCGAGATGGAGTCCCAGCGCAACAAGGGCTGGATCTGCTGAACGCGGGTCGCCATCGCCCGCAGTGGCGTCACTGTACGCTTGGAGGTGCAACATGAATGCGCATTTGCGAAGGTGTGTGTTGATATCGCTTTCCGCGATCGTGATCTGCGGAGAGTCTGCCCTCGCACAGACGCAGCAAGCGGATGAGGAACGGCTGCGTCGGCAAGGCATCGAGCGCAACGATGCAGCCGCGCGAGCGGCCGGCATGGAGATGGAACGACAGCGTCAGGAACGCGAACGGCAGGAGGAGGAGCGGAGGCGTTCGCAGTCGAGTTCATCGACCGGTGGTGGCTATGCGCCCCCACCATCGGGCGGCAGCAGCGCGAGCACTGGAGCCGGCAGTACCGATCTCAGGGCGCTAGGAAAGGAGCTGCTTCGCCTGCCGCCGCTGCCGGTCGAACGCAACGCACTGCTGGGCAGCTGGCGCCTGGAGGGTGGCGGCCAGCAAAGCGGGGTCCTCGAGTTTGGCCTCACGGGGAGGGGCGCTACCCCCGGGTTCAACGAGATGATGGGATTCATGAAGAGTATCGAATCCGGACAGCTGACCTGCGACATGTCATTCGGGCGCGGCATTACCTTTACGCCTACAACCTTCTCGAGCGGTGGGGCCGCCGGCATAGCAGAAGGACCCGTCGCCTACCGCAGCCGGAAGAAGGGAGTCATCGTGGCCATACCCGGCGACAGCCGCGCGAACCCGATGCCCTTCACTATCGCGGGCCCGAATCGCATTGTGTGGGCGGACACCTGCGCACTGGTGCGGGTCGGTACGCCTGCGGCAAACGCCCCGGCCAACACCGCAGCACCGGGCAACGCGAGAACGGGGGCTTCGGGTGCATCGTCGCCGCCGGCGCAGGTGGCGTCGGCGGCCCCAACGCGATCGACGCTTGCACGCCCGTCACCAGAGGTTTGCCGCAACACGCTCCTCGACAAACTCGGCGTCGTCGGTATCAATCAGGTGCGGGCGATGTCCGACGTGCGTTTCAAGGAAGCCGCCATCGAAGGCAAGGTGCCGAACACGAACAACCTGCGCATCGACCTGCGCGGCAGCACCTGCGACGACCCGCGCATCAAGGCGACGTTGTACGACTTCGACGCCAACGAGATGCTGCAGTCGATCACCTACGTCTGGGATCGCCCGGCCGGGCCGGCGCCCGCGCCGATCTTCACTGAACGCGTGACTCAGCTGTCGCGCTTCCACTCGCTGCCGCCGCCGCAGACACCGGGACGACTGCAGGCCGACACCTCGCTGGGACGGCTGGTGCTGCAGGACATGCCCGAGCGCAATCTGGTACTGGAGGCCTACGCCGCGAAGAAGTAGGTCGCGCGCGGGCAGCATCCCCGCCTGCGCATCGGTATCGACCGGCGCTGCGGCGCCTGCGACGACCCGCGCAGCTAGGCGACGCGCTACGACTCCGACGCAGATGCACTGCTGCGGTCGGTCAGCGATGTCTGCAAACGTCCGGCCGGGCCGGCCTCTCGAAGGTGGCGTTCCACGAAAGAGTTGAGCGGCTGCCAACGATGCCGCTCCCGCGGACAGCTGTCATGAAGGAAGGCTGAGCTCCATCCACCGCAGGCCTCTTTCAATCTTATAGTCGGTCCATCCGCGCCTTCGATAGAAGCCGTAGGCGCGCAGCGTGGTATCGAGATCCGTGGTGAGCCACGCGCGCTTGCAGCCCGATGCCGCGAGCCAGTGCTCGGCCAGGGCCATGAGCTTGCCGCCGACGCCTTTTCCCTCGTACTCCGGAAGTACGGCGATGACCAGGAACTCTCCCGTCGCGCGATCGGCCATGGAGAACGCGACGACCTGGCCGCCGTCGTCGCACAGCCAGCCCTTGGTGGACTGGCCGAGGCTTTCCGTGACGCTCTGCGGGTTGATGCCGAGCTGTTGCAGCTCCTCGAGCGTCAACGCGTTCTCGCGCGTTCGCGGGCGAACGTAGAAAAGCGCTGGCACGTCGGCGGCAGTGATCTCGCGGAACTCCATGGCGCTCTCTCGAATGGCAGCTCGATTGTCCTGGCGGCGGAATCGTTCCAGCTATCCATTGGCTCCAGCGCCCCACAAGCCAACAAGCCAACAAGCTCGGCTTCCCGAACGGCGATCGACGAGTTGATGGGGCGGCACCCTGACCGACAGCGATCCTCAGTCCCTGTCACGCTGCTGCATCTGGTGTGCCAGCAAGCGCCAGGATCCTTCGCGGCGGACATGGGTCGCCGTGTAGCGGAGCACGGTTCCCTGTCGGCTCTCAGGCGATTCTCGCAGAGCGTTGTGCCGCGCCGGCTACGGGGCTACGTGCACCGGAGCAGGCCAGCCACCGGGCCGTGCCGGGTTCGGGGCGGGCGCCGCGGCACGCCACTCGGATCGAACAGTGCGAACTCGCGCGTGGCCCACGACGGATCGTCCGGCGAACTCGTGCGCGCCGCGAACCGTTCCTAACTACCGATCGCCGTCAGAGGCGCGTGCCTGGCATCGCCGCCCTCGACGGGAAGTTGCATCCGAAGGTTCCGGATGAATGCCGGTTTATTGCATGCCTGCGGCAGAAGGCCTGCCTGGTCTTCGGCCCCCTGACCGGTAAAGGCGATCTGGGGCGCCGGGTGTCAGAGCCGCATCAGCTCGGCGCGTGCGTCGTTCATCAGGTTGTTGTTCCAGTTGACGTAGTTGCGGTGGATCGTGCGCTTGCCGGCTTCGTCCCTGAAGTCCAGGTTGATGCTGTCCTTGTACGTCAACGAATACTTGCCCGGCCCATAGGTCAGTTCCATCACCAGCGTGTGTGTGCGCACGAGGACCGTGAAGATCATTTTGTCCGGTCCCGCCTCGGTGAAGGTCCAGCCCCGCCGTGCGCCGCCGACCATGAACGCGCGCCGGATTTCCTCGGCGGTGGCAGGCTTGCCGGAGCCCGTGACCGCGGCGACGTCCTTCCATTCGATCAGGTCGACCGCCGCCAGCGCGGTTGCCGGCACCCAGGCCGCCAGTGCGAGCGCCAACGCCAGGACCCAGTTGCGGATTGCCCGTGTCATCTCCCTCTCCTTGTGCTCTGTGTGGTTCTAAAGCGTCTACCTTTGAGTGGACCGCCCGGTCTGGTCAACACCCCCGAAATTCTGAACGACTCCGGCGGATTCCCGGCCTGCATTGCGTGCCACCATCGACCCTGATCGTGCAAGGGCGATGTGTAAACTTGCTCGCCAATGACGCTATCCCGTTTGACGCAGGACATGCAAACACTCGAACTGCTGCGCCAGTACCTCCAGACGAAGGCATCGATCGACCCGGCCAGGGTTACGCCGGAGGCGCGGCTGGAGGACATCGGCGTCGATTCCCTGATCCTCATCGATCTGATGTTCGAACTGGAAGAGTCGCTGAACGTCCGTGTGCCGGACATGGACATGGACAGCCGGCCGACGACCGTCGCCGAACTCATCGATCTCTTCGACACTCTATCGGCTCCCCAGGCAAAGATCGCATGACCCGGCACCGCGTTGCGGTGACGGGGCTCGGACTTATCGGTCCGTTCGGTGCAGATCCCGGTGCTTCGTTCGACCGTCTGATGGCCGGCGAATCGGCGATTCGGCCCTACGTCCCCGTGCCCTCGATCCTCAAGATGCCGGTGCCTGCGGTGCGCTGCGATCAGTTCGACGCCGAGGCGGCGCTCGGCCGCACGACGGCCTGCATGACGGACCGCTATGCGCAGTTCGGCATCGCGGCGGCCCTGGACGCGTGGCAGGACGCCGGCCTGCCACGCAGCTCCCCACCCCAGGAACTCGTCCGCGGTGCGGTGTGCTGGGGCACGGGTCTCGGCGGCACGCGTGCGGTCGAACTGGCCTACTTCGACGTCCTGCAGAAGGGGCGTACTCGCACCTCGCCGCTGCTGATCGTCATGGGCATGCACAACGCGGCGGCCGCGCACATCGCGATGCGCCTCGGCCTCGGCGGGGCGGCGACAACGACGTCGGTGGCGTGCGCGTCTTCCGCGATCGCGCTGGGTGAAGCGCTCCGCCTGATTCGCCATGGCGAAGCGGATGTCGTCGTGGCCGGTGGGTCGGAAGCACCGCTGACGGCGGGCATGCTGCTGGCCTGGGACGCGATGCGGGTTCTCGCGCGCGGCGAAGGCGACGCGGCGCGCTCCGCCTGCCGGCCGTTCTCCGCCGACCGTGCCGGCCTCGTACTCGGCGAGGGGGGCGCGGCGCTGGTGCTGGAACCGTACGAGCGTGCCGAGCAGCGCGGCGCCCGGATCTACGCCGAGCTGGCCGGCTATGGCGCAAGCTGTGACCATCATCATCTCGCACAGCCGCTGGCCGCCGGCCAGAGGCGTGCGCTGCGGGCGGCGCTGGACGATGCAGGAATCGCCACTGACGAACTGGACTACGTGAACTCGCACGGAACGGGCACGGTTGAGGGCGATCCGGTCGAGATCGACGCGCTGCGGCAAGTGTTCGGCCCTCGCGCCGAGGCGGTGGCGGTCAGCTCGACCAAGTCGATGCTGGGCCACATGCTGGGTGCCACCGGCGCCGTGGAGGCGCTGATCACGGTGTTGGCGCTGGCGAGACAGCAGGTTCCCCCGACGGCCCATTTACGCAAAGTCGATCCGGCCTGCGACGGAGTGCGCCATGTGGCCGGCGCCGGACAGGAAATGCCGCTGCGCGCAGCCTTGTCCAGCTCGTTCGCCTTCGGTGGCTCCAACGCGGTCCTCGCGTTTCGGCGTCACGGTTCCACGCATTAGCGCCACGCTCCCCACGGCAGCCACGTCCGATGCAAGTCCAGCCGATCGAACCCCTGTTGCTGCCGCTCGACAACGGCGCGGCACCGACGAGGGACGCCGGTCGCTGGCTGGGCGGGGCGGCCTACGGACAGGGTGCGCTCGTCGGCCCGCAACTGGCGCGGCGCATCGGCGCGAGTGCCGCATCGGCCTGCGCTGTCGTGGACATGGTGCCGCTCTCAGCGGCCACCGGCTTCGCCGAACTCTGGCGCGTCGTGGGCGACCAGCCGTTGACGCAGGGCCGTTTTGGCCCGAACGATGAAATCACTTGGTCCGCGGATTCTTCCTTGCTGTTTGCACACCTGACGCTCGACGAGCTGTCCTTCGGCGACGGCACGCATTGCCGGCTGGAGCCCGCAGCGCACGCCGCCTACAGGGGCCTCTTCGCCCTGCTGCGGCACACCGGATTCGAGCATCCGATCCGTTTCTGGAACTACCTGCCGCGCATCAATGTCGACGAAGACGGTCTCGAGCGCTATCGCCACTTCAATCTCGGGCGCCACGCCGCGTTCCTCGAGGCCGAGCGACGTCCGGATGCGGCGCCGCCGGCGGCCTGTGCGCTCGGGTGCAGTGGCACTGCGATGACCGTCATGGTGCTGGCTGGGCGCGAGGCGCCGACGGCGATCGAGAATCCGCGACAGGTCAGCGCGTACAAGTATCCCGCGCAGTACGGTCCGCAGCCTCCGACCTTTTCCCGTGCGGCGCTGTACCGCAGCGGCGCCTGTGCGCTGCTGACGGTGTCCGGTACCGCGAGCATCGTCGGGCACGAGACGGTCCACATCGGCGATGTCGCCGCGCAGGTCGACGAGTCACTGCGGAACGTGCAGGCGGTGGTCGATGCGGCCAACCTGGCAACGGGGCAGCCGCTTTTCAGCGTCGCCGGCCTGAAGTTGAAGGCCTATGTGCGCAACGCGGCCGATGCCGACCTCGTGCGGCGACAGTTGCAGCTGCGCCTGCCGCGTACGCCGGTGCCACTGGTGCGTGCCGACATCTGCCGTGCGAACCTGCTGTTCGAGATCGAAGCGGCGGGCAGCGCGGTGCTGCGGCCAGCCTGATGGACTGCGCCACGCATTGCGAGGCGCTGGGCGCGTTTTTCGCTGGAGCGACTTGCGCCGGCCGTTGGCGCTGAACGATGGCCGAGCCGGACCGGGGGACCGCCCCGCCCATGAGCCTGCTTGAACGCATCAAGACGCAGATCCTGCTCTTCTGGTGCGTCGGCCTGCTCGGACTGGGCACGTTCCTCTGGACACCCATCGCGATGCTGCTGCGCCTCGTGCTTCCGCGCGCGCTCGGGCATCGCATCGGCCGCAACGTCGCCCGTCGTTTCTTCGTGTTCTACCTGGCGAACCTGCGGGCCACCGGCTATGTCCGCATCGAGCTCGACGGACTTGCGCCGGTACTGAATCAGCGCGGCATCATCATCGCCGCCAACCACCCGTGCCTGCTCGATGCGCTGCTGCTGCTGTCGCGCCTGCCCGACGGCGTGCCGCTGATGAAGGCGGCACTCGAGCGCAGCGTGTTCTGGGGCGCGCCGGCGCACCTGGCGGGCTACATCAGCAACCGCAATATCATGAACGCGGTGCGAGTCGCCCGCGACCGGATCGCCGAAGGCGCACAGCTGCTGATTTTTCCCGAAGGGACGCGCACCCACCCGTGGCCGCTGGGGCCGCTGCGCGGAGCCATCGCGATCATCGCGCAACGCGCACAGGCGCCGGTGCAGACCGTGATCATTGAAACCAACACGCTGTTTCTTTCGAAGGGCTGGCCCCTGTTGCGCATGCCGCCGCTGCCGCTGCACTACCGCGTACGCCTCGGCCGCCGCTTCGAGCCGCCGACCGATGCCGCACGGTTCATGGTCGAGCTGCGCGAACACTTCGAGCAGGAACTGGCGCGCGCCGAGCTGCGGCCGCCCGTCGGTGAGCGTGCCGAATGAGCGCGATACCGTCGAGCAGCCAGCTGGTGCTGATTCCCAGCTACAACAGCGGCGCGCTGGTACTGCGCACGGTGCGTGAAGCACTGGCGCAATGGGCGCCGGTATGGGTCGTCGTCGACGGCAGCACCGACGGGACGGGCGCGCAACTGCAGGCGCTCGCCGCGACCGAGCCGAACCTTCGAGTGCTGGTGCTGCCGGTCAATCGTGGCAAGGGCGCGGCCGTGCTGCACGGATTGCGCGAAGCACGACGCCTGGGCTACACGCACGCGTTGACGATGGATGCTGACGGCCAGCATCCGGCCAGTCATATCGGTGACTTCATGGCGGCGTCGCAGCGCGCCCCCGAGGCGATGGTGCTGGGCGTGCCGCAGTTCGATGCCAGCGCGCCGGCGCTGCGCCGCCGCGGCCGCCGCATCTCGAACTGGTGGGCCAACCTGGAGACGCTCGGGGCGGGCGTGCAGGATTCGCTGTTCGGCTTCCGCGTCTACCCGATCGCGCCACTGATCGATGTCATGCAGTCGCGCCGCTGGATGCGCCGCTTCGACTTCGATCCCGAAGCGGCCGTGCGCCTGGTCTGGGCCGGCGTGCCGCCGGTCAATCTTCCGGCGCCGGTGCGCTACCTCACCCCTGCGGAAGGCGGCGTGTCGCACTTCAACTACCTGCGCGACAACGTGCTGCTGACCGGCATGCATGTGCGGCTGATGGTGGAGTTCGTGCTGCGCCTGCCGATGCTGCTGCTGCGGCGTCGCCAACTTCTGAACGTCAAACCCGAATGACTCCATCTAAGCCTACCGATGACGTGGTGCACGCTCCGCACCGACCCTTGACCGACTACTACCCCGATGAGTCGGCGCGTGCCGGCTTCGTGCGCGGCATGTTCGATCGCACGGCGGGCACCTATGACCGCATCGAACGCATCCTCGCGTTCGGCAGCGGCGTCTGGTACCGCGGTCAGGCGTTGCGCCGCGCCGGGCTTGCCGAAGGCCAGCGCATCGTCGACGTCGGCATCGGGACCGGGCTGGTCGCGCGCGAGGCGGTGAAGATCATCGGCGCTCCCGGACTGCTCGTCGGCGTCGATCCGAGCCCGGGCATGCTCGAACACGCACGGGCCGCATTGCCCGCTGAGGTGCAACTGGTCGAGGGGTCGGCCGAAGCGATACCGTATCCCGACGCCAGCTTCGACTTTCTGTCGATGGGCTACGCGCTGCGCCACATCAGCGACCTGGCGGCGGCGTTTCGCGAGTTCCACCGCGTGCTGAAGCCGGGCGGCCGCCTCTGCCTGCTGGAGATCACGAAGCCGGAAACGGCGGTCGGCCGGGCGCTGCTCAAGGGCTACATGCGCGGCATCGTGCCGACGCTGGCGCGGATGGTCGGTGCCGGCGGCGATACCGTGAAGCTGTGGCGCTACTACTGGGACACGATCGAAGCCTGCGCGCCGCCGGAGCAAGTCGTCGCGACGCTGCGCGCCGCGGGATTCGACGACGCGCGCCGCTACATCGACCAGCGACCGATGCCGATCTTCGCCGAGTTCCAGGCGCGCAAGCCTGGCTGAGCGCTAGGGCAGTTTCAGCGCTGCGACCCCCGCCAGCATCTGCTCGATATTCATGCGCGCGGCCGCTTCATTGCCGATGCGCACGCGATCGACGAACGCGTAGGCCTTGTCGGAGGGCACCGTGTATTGCGTCTTGATGCTCTTGCGCCAGACCGGACGATTCGCCGCGACCTCGATCAGCTGGTAGCCGACCTCCATGTCGACACGCACCGTCATGCCCATCATCGGGCTGTCAAGCTGTCCAATGTAGGCGATCAGGCGGTAGTCGGCCGGCGGCGCGGTCGCCACGCGTGCGAAGGCGCCGCTTTGTTCGATCGAACGTCGCAGCGCCACGGTGAAGTCCTCATTGGAGATCTGGGGCACATAGGTCGAACTGGTCTGCCGTCCGCCGCTGACCTCCAGCATGACGCTTGCAGTGCTCTTGTGAGCGGCCACGGCGGTGGAGGTCGCCATCGCCTCGGGCCGGCTCGGTGTCGCGCAGCCGGCAAAAAGCGCACACGCGCAGCCGAGGAGTAGCAGGGATACCCGGTTCAGCATGGGCGCACCTCACTGCGGCCGCTTCAGCGCCGCCTGCAGTACATCCTTCACCATTTCAGGCGGATCGCGGCGTTCGAGCGACGGCCGCATCGACTCGGCGTTGGCCACGATGGCACCGGTTTGCCCGTCGCGGATCTGGACGTTCAGACGGATCATGTACATCGTGATGTCCCATGCCCAGCGGTCCTGGTAAGTCACGATGGCATCCACCGGCGTGGCCGGCTTTTCCGCCGCACCCGCGGTTGCGGTGTAGCCCCAGGCAGTCAATTGCTTGACGAAGAGCTGCTCAATGCCGCGCTGGTCAGCCGCAAGCTTTTGTACGTAGAACGTCTTAAATGAGCCCAGCTCGGCACCTGGCGCATGCGAAACATTCTGCGTGGCACAACCGGCAAGCACGCCGAGCGCTGCCACGATCAACCACAGGCGAAGTCTTTGCATAGAAACTCCCACTCTTGCGAGGTATCGCAACGGATTTCAGTCTGTGTCGCGTTCGCGGCCCTTTATTGAGCTTCCGCAAGACTTGCCGGCGGCGAACCCCCGTTCCGACCGCAGCCCTTCGTCAGCATTTTCAGTCAGGCCGCGACGCCCAGCGCAACGCTGATTCGCCCCTCGGCCAGCAGGCGCTCGCCGGCACGGATGCTGAACGCATAGAGTGCGTGGGCCGCATCGCCGGCCAGTCTTTCGGCGTGGATCGGTGAGATCGTCTGCAATGTCATCGAGCCGCGGCGCGTGCAGCTCGAGTGCGCGCACCGCGCCGATGTAGCCCGGGCGCGATGCCGGGGCGCCGTCTCCGCCCAGCAGAGCGCCGTGCAGCGCCATCGCCTGGGCCGCGTACTCGACGCTGTGCACCGTGGCGAGCTGGTTGCGCGAGCGCAGAGGATTGGCCGGATCGCGGTGCGAACGCGCACGGCAGTCGATCGATTCGGCGTCCCAGGCCACGACCTCATGCAGCAGGCACATGCTGCCGGCGTGCGGAATGCGCGCGGCGATCGCCGTGTGATCGAGCCGGATGTCACTCACGCCGGGAACTCCACGTGAACGCGAAGCTGCGGTGGGGCCAGATAGTCCACCGCAAGCAAGCCGGAACGTTGCTGCGCGAGCGCGGCCAGCAGTGGCAGGCTGCGTGCGGCCGGGTTGCTGGAACGCAGCGTTTCGAGCGCGGGATTCGTACAGCGGTCGGCCTCACCATCGCCCAGCGCGAGGCTCAGCCGTGCGATCGCACGTTCGGTGCGGTCCGGAACAAGAACCAGAGCGACGGCGAAGGCGTCCGGTACGGGCCGCTTCGCGTGCAAAGGCTCCGGATAGGCCGTGTCGTAGGCGATCAGTAGCCCCGGCGCATGGCTGGCATGCACCTGTACGACGGCTTCGAGCAGGCCCGCGGCGAAGCTGGCATCGTAGGCGGCAAGGCTGGTCGATGCGGTCATCGCCTGCGCCGCGATGCTCCAGTAGCCGGCCGGGGCGTTGTGCACCGAGTTGTGAAAGCGCGTAGGCGAGATGAATCGCTCGCTCGATGCCAGCACTTCGCAAATCGAGTGGCAGTTGTCGCCATCGCCGCCGGAGGCCGAGAACACGGTCGCCAGTGTCGAGGGCGCTCGCCCGGCCGCCTCGCTCGCGGCTGTCGCCACGGCGAGCGCGATGCGCACCGCGGCGCCGGTGCGGCGTCGCTCTGCCGGAGGCAACGCCGGTGGCACGGGCAGCGCGCAGCGCGCCGGTTCGTATCCGGCCTCGCCACGCAGCACGGCGGCGGCGTACGGCCAGTCATTGAGGCCCGGTCCGATAAGGCCGATGCCCTCGACCCATGCGCCCAGATCTTCGGCGTTTTCGACCATCACGTCCGTCCCAATACCAGCGCGCAGTTGCTGCCGCCAAAGCCAAAGGAGTTGCTCAGCACGTGGCGCAGCGCGGCGGCTTCCGGCTGCAGCCGGTAGCCGGGCAGCAGTTGCGCATCGACAGTTCGCGTGCCTGCGCTGCCGGGCACCAGTCCGCGCTCCAGCGCGATCGCCGCGATCACCGCTTCGATCGCGCCGGCCGCGCCGAGCGCATGCCCGGTGGCGCCCTTCGTCGAGCTGCAGGCGACGGCACGCCCGAATACCGCCGACACGGCGAGCGCTTCCGCCGCGTCGTTGGCCAGCGTCGCGGTGCCGTGCAGGTTGATGTAGTCGATCGCCTCCGGCGCGAGCCGCGCGTCCTGCAGCGCTCCCTGCATCGCCATCTGCGCGCCGAGCCCCTGCGGGTGCGGCGCCGACATGTGGTGCGCGTCGCTCGACTCCCCGACCCCGAGCAATGACACGCCTGTGTCAGCGCGGCCCAGCAGCGCGAACGCCGCGCCCTCGCCGATCGAGATGCCGTTGCGCTCCGGGTCGAACGGCCGGCAGGCGGTGGCCGACAGCACCTCGAGCGAATGAAAGCCATAGAGTGTCGTCAGGCACAGCGAGTCGACACCCCCGACGACGGCGGCATCGATCAGCCCGGCCTCGATCATGCGGCGCGCATTGCCGAAGACCTTGGCGCCCGACGAGCAGGCGGTGCACACCGCAGCGGCCGGCCCCATGAGATCGAAATACGAGCGTACGAACTCGACGACCGAGTAGCTGTTGTGCGAGCGTCGGTAGTCGAGCTCCGCGGGCAGCGCGCCGGTGGCCGGGTCACGGTGCCGGTAGGCGATCTCGGTTTCGAGAATGCCCGAGGTGCTGGTGCCGAGGAAGACGCCGATGCGCGCAGCACTGAACTGCGCGCGCGCCACGCGCACCGCGTCGGCAAAGCCATCCTGCTCGAGCGCGAGCTGCGCCAGCCGGTTGTTACGACATTCGAACGCGGCGAGGTCGGCGCGCAGCGGTGCGGCGTCGAGTCCCGCGACCTCGGCGATCATCGTGTCGAGCTGCACCGTCTCAAAGCGGCACGGCGCGAGTGCCGAGCGGCGCTCAGCCAGCGCCTCCGCGTGCGCGTCGACGCCGCGGCCGAGCCCGGTGACAGCCGTATAGGAAAGAAAGCGCAGCACGACGGGCCGGGATACTCGCGAGGGCGGCCCCGTAGGGCTGATGGGCGGCGATTATCCCGAAATCACGGGCGCGGCACAGCGCGGCCGGCTTGATGCGCCGGCCAGAGCGGCGCGTACTGCGCGAGGAACAGCTGCCAGAGCGCTCGCCACGTGGTCCAGTCATGCGCGCCGTCCAGCAGCAGTCGATGCGTCGGCGGCAGGGCATCGCCCAGCAGTTGCTGCCCCTCGATGAAGCGATCCTGCCGGCCGTATCCGAGGACAACTTCCGGTCGCCCGCGCGTGCCCTCGCCCAGCCAGCGCCAGACTCTCCGCTCGTCTTCGAAGCGAAAATCACCGTGGCGCGCGGCCCAACCCGCGATTCCGCCCGCATTGGGCACGTCACTCCACAGCGGACGCAGCCCCGGCCACGGCGCGATCGCGAACACGCCATCGACGAGGTCCCGATGCGCTTCGGCACACGCAAGCGCTGTCATGCCGCCGAGCGAGATGCCGACCAGCCAGACGCGGTCGTTCGTCCCGGCGCGCAACGGCTGCAGTACCCGTTCACGCAGCGATGCCACCACGCTGTCGGCGGCATACATGTCCACCGGTACTTCGCTGCGCACGATTGTCGCCGCGACGCCGCAGGCGTTGAGGTCGTCGAAGAAACCCTCGCGCACGAAGTCCTCGGCCGTCGACGCCGCGGGTGGCAGAAGCACCAGCGTCAGCGCTGTGTCGATGTCGTCCGGTCCGATGCGGTCGACGCGGATCGCCAGCCGATCAGCGTCGTTCATCGTCGTGGTGCAGCGGCTGTGCCAGTGCCGCCGAGAAAAGAAAGGCGAGCACGACGCCGGGCGCGACCGTGCTGCCGATCATGCCCAGGACCGGCACGCTGGAAAATGCCAGCACACCGAAGGTCAGTATCGTGGTGACCATGGCGAGTGCCACCGAGACCAGCATGCGCGTTGCTTCCGAACGCGACGCCGAAGGTTCGAGCCGGCCGCGCCGGTCGAACAATAGCGAGTAGTTCGAGCCGACCGCGACGACGAGCAGTAGTCCGACCAGATGCAGCAGGGTCAGCTGCACGCCGGCTGCGACCAATCCACCGACGACGCAGAGCACCGCCGCCGCCAGTGGCAAGACAACTCGCGCGAGCCGAGGCAGGCTGCGCAGGCTTGCGGCCAGCAGCAGCACGATGGCGAGCCCAGCGCCGCCGGAAAGCCACGCGGCTTCTCGCAGGTAGTCGGCGTACATCGTGTCGGTCGCAGACTTCATGTCGAGCAGCAGCGGCGTTTGGCCACCACGGTCGCCGCTGGCGAGAGCCGCACGGAGTGCGGCGACCGCGGCCGTTCCCTCGAGGCCATGCAGCGGCAACAGGGCCAGCCAGGCCGGCTCGCCGGCTGCAGGTGCTTCGCGCTCAACCAGCAGCGACTGCAGTCCAAGTCCGAGCGAGGTGCCGGCCAGCGCGTCCGCTGAGAGCAGTGGCGCCTGGCGCGCCCGCTCCACATCTTCGACGAAGCCTTGAAGCTTTTCCGGTCGCAAGGGTAGGCCCTGCAGTGCCTGCTGCAGGCGCGACTGCAGTTCCGCGGCCAATGGCAGCGCTTTTTGACGCGCGCGCTGCGTCGCCTCGCTCGGCAGCCAGCGCGTCGGCGTGTCGAAGTGCGATAGCAGGCCCTGCTGCACCAGTGGCGCGAGCCGAGCGGCAGTGGCCTCGGCACCGCGCAGCGCGGCCTCGCGATCGCTCGCGGGTACCGCCACGATGTAGCGCACGTCGGGCGCGCCGAGGTCGGCACGCAGCGTGGCATCGAGTTGCCGTGCATCGAGTGACACGGGACTGAGCGCGGTCAGTTCGCGCTGCCAGAGTCGATCAGCGTTCGAGCCGATGATCACCACGGCGGCGAGGCACGGCAGCCAGATCCAGCGACGCCAGCGCGCAAGGCGCTGCATGCCGGCTTCGAGGCGCACGCCGATGGCAGACAGGTCGCGCAGCTTGAAGCCATGCGGCACCAACAGTGGCAGGCCGTAGCGCGTGGCGAGTGCGGCGGCGATCAGCCCGGCGATGGCGAACAGCCCCGGCTGCGCGAGCCCGGGAAACCCGGACAGCAGCAGTACCCCGAAGCCGGCGATCGAGGTCCCCATGCCGAGCCGCAGCGTCGGCCACAGGCGCTGCTGCCACGTGGCCGAGTTCACCGGGTCGTGTCCTCCGTCCGACTGCACGAAGAGGTAAACGGCGTAGTCGACCGCCTCGCCGATCATCGTGACTCCGAACGCCAGCGTCACGCCGTGCACATAGCCGAAACCCGCACCAACGACGGCGAAGCCCGCCAGCACGCCGCAAGCAACCGGTACCAGCCCGAGCAGCAGCGTACGCACCGAGCGGTAGGCAAACCAAAGCAGGGCGACGACGAGAACCGTGCTCAAAATGCTCAATGCCGCGGCCTCGGTGATGATGCGTTCGCGCGACTCGGCGGCGAACACTGCCGGGCCGGTCTTCAGCAGGCGCAGCTTCTGCGGATTCAGCGCAGCAAATTGCTGGTCCAGCGTCGCCAGCGCGCGCTGCTGGGCATCGGAATCGATCAGCGGCGCGCGCAGTGCCACCATCAGCAGTGCGCGCTCGCCATCATGCGCGGCCCAGACGCCCGCCTCCCGGCGCGGTGCCACCGGTCCGGCCAGCGAATCGATCAGCTGCAGTGTTTCGCCGGTTGGATCGCGCGGCAACAGCGAGGCCGCGAGCATGCCGGCCGGGGACGCCACCGCGTCGATCGTTTCGCCGATCGCGGCGCGCAGGCCCTCGACCGAGAAGCGCGTGGCGTCGACGGTCGGGCTCAACAGGTAACGCTGCTGGAAGACGAAGGCGCGGTCGGCCTGCAACGACTGGCCGTCGCCGTTGGCAACCTGCGTGAACTGCGCATCGGCACGCAACGCCGCCGCCAGTGCGCGAGAGGCCTCCGCGCGCTCCTCGGCCGTGCCGCCCTCGATGCCGACCAGCACCAGGCGCGCAAGGGCGCCTGCGCGCAGCTGCTCGATGAGGATCTGCTGCTCGATCGCTGGCGAGCGCGGCAGAAATACAGAGAGGTCGGTGCGGACCGGCGTGCGCGCAGCTTGCCATGCGGCGATCGCGATCAGCGCCAGCCAGACCAGCAGCGTCAGGCGCCCTTGCCGGCTCATCGTGACTTGTCGGGCGTGGATCTGGCTGCGGAAGCGGGCTTGATCTGCATCACCGAGCGCACGCCGTCGGCCTGCCGCATCTCGATGCGATCGATCTGATCCTGCTGGCCTACGATCAGCACCGTCTCGATGTACTGCGCGACCGCCGCGGACTGTGGCGTTAGGCTGAGTGTCCAGATGCGTCTCTCGCCGACCAGCGTGACGTTCCAGCCGCGGCGCAGCGCGACGAGATCGCCTGCCATCGTGCCGCGCAGGCTGTTGATCGCCAGTCCGCCATCCGGCAGGTCGGTCAGCGCCAGGCGGCGCGTGCGCGGTCCCTGCAGCAGCGTCAGCTGGTCGCCGGCGAGCACCAGTGACTCGGCGCGCGGCTGCAGCGTGTGCTTCTCGAGCCGGTCCGGCGCCACGAAGCGCAGCGTGCCGGAGGACTGCACCGGGGCGTCCAGCACCGGTACATAGCGGTGTTCGATGAACGTCGCATCAGCGTCGCCGCGGGCGGCGAGCGCGGTCATCAGGTCATCGACCGACCACTGTGCCGACGCTGACGCCGTTGCCAGCGCCAGCAGCGCGCCCGTCAGTGCGTTAGCGACGCGCGTCACGATCGGCCTTCCAGAAGTCGAAGAAGTTGAACCAGTTGTACGGGTGCGCGCGGCACACCTGTTCGAGCTCCGCGGCGTAGCGTCGCACGGCGTCCTGCACGGCCGCATCGCGCCCTCCCGCCGCTATCGAAGAGAAGTCCGCAATTGGCGCAAAGCGCACACGGTAGCGTTTGCCGCCGAGGTAGATGCCCTGCATCAGCAGCACGCGTCGCCGCAGCAGAGCCGCCAGGCGGAAGGCGCCGAGCGGGAACGGTGCCGGCGCGCCGAGGAAGGGCACGGCGAGCGTGGGCTGTTGCGCCAGTGTGCGATCGGCGAGAAAGCCGACCAGTTGCCCGTCGTCGAGCGCCTGCTGGACCTGCAGCATTGCCTCGGGACGGCCGAGGCCGATGATGTGCGGCACCGCGTTCGGGTTGAGCGCGGCGAGCGCAGCGTTGATCCGCTTCGCGTTCTCCTCGTACATCACCATCGTGACGTCGTAGCGCCGGCCGCCGGCCGCGGCGCTGCGCGCTACCGCACGCAGAACCTCGAAACTGCCGAAGTGCGCGCCGACGAGAAACGCACCTGGCCCGGCGGCCAGTGCGCGATCGACTTCGTCGGCGGACTCGATGTCGATGTCGAACTGGTCGAAGCGATCGTTCAGCAGGAAGGCGCGGTCGTGGACTGTCGCGGCAAACGCATGGAAGTGACGCAGCACATCCATCAGCGTGGCCGGCCGACCGAGGGCGCGCGAGAGATAGACGCGCGAAGCGCGCCGCGCCGCCGAAGCAGCAAGCAGGAAGTAAAGTGCAATGAACGGAAGCACGAGGCGCGACACCGAGCGTCCGAGGCCGAGCGACAGCCAGCGCATCAGCGACAGGGCGGCACGACTGCCGCGCTCGTCGCGCTGCGTCCAGTCGGCGTTCGCCGAGGCGCTCAAGGGTGCCCCCGCTGCGGGTCGTCATCGGCCCGCAGCACCGCGCTGCCCGTCGCAACGCGCGCACCGTCGGTGGTCGCGAGTTCGAAGCGCACGTCACTGCTGCCGCGTTCTGCCTGCAGCATCAGTGCCATGCCGGGACGCACCGGCGCAAGAAACTTGGCCACCGGCAGGCCGCGCACCAGCGCACCGTAGTGCGCTTCGATCGCACCGATCGCCGCATCGAGCAGCACGACGCCCGGATAGATCGGATGCCCGGGAAAGTGGCCGGCCAGCGCCGGGTGATCGGCCGGCAACGGCAACGGCATGCGGAGCTTCTCGGAACTCATGGTGACGGCCGCGCGGCGCCGAGCAGTGCACGCAACTCGGCCGCCGGCAGCTTGCTCGTGTCACTGCGCGGCAGCGTAGGCACCAGCAACAGCGGGCGCGGCAGGAACACCGGATCAAGGTGCTCGCGCAGCGCCGCCATCAAGCTGCTCGATGACTGGCCCGGCGCGACGACGGCCGCGGCCAGCCGTGCAACGGCGCCGTCGGTCGCCGGTTCCTCCGGAATGAAGAATGCGCCGTCGACCACGCCGGGCAAGCGCAGCAGCACCTGCGTCAGGTATGCGAGCGAACTGCGCTTGCCGGCGATGTTCACCATGTCGGCCTGGCGCCCCAGGAGCACGAAGCGGCCCTCGCCGGCGGGCTCGATCAGGTCGGCGAGCGGCGTGCGCGCCGTCACATGGCCGCCTTCGGCCCAGGCGTGGCCTTCCTCCTGCAGCACGCGCACGCCTCGATAGGGCGTCCAGCAGTTTTCGCGCGTCGTGCGCCGCGTCGCCAGCTGTCCGCTCTCGGTCGCACCATAGATTTCGATCAGCGGCGCGCGGAACGCCTGCTCCGCGGCGTTCGCCAGCGCGGGGTTCAGCGGAGCGGTCGCGCACAGCAGCAGGTCGATGGGTGGCAGAGCCAGGCCGGCGTCGAGCACCGCGCGCAGATGAAACGGTGTCGTCACCAGACCGCGCGGTCGCGGCAGCGCGTCGAGCTCCGCGGCGATGTCGGCCGGAAAGAAGGGCCGCGCCGCCGTCAGCACCGCGCCGCCCGCGAAGGCGATCAGGACAGTCGACTCGAACCCATAGCTGTGCTGTGCCGGCACAGTCCCGAGCAGCGTAATACCCGCCGGCACGACTTCACTCAGGCGCTCGACCTGGGCCGCCGCGTTGCGCACGAGGCTGCCCCAGAATTTTGGCTGCGGGACGGGCTGGCCGGTGGATCCCGATGAGTACATGCGGGCGACAAGCTGCTCGCCGGGCAGGAGGGGAACCGCGACCGTTCCCGTCGACGCCCCGCGCGCCACCGGCTCGACCCTGTGCACCGGAAGCCCTCCGGCCGAATCCACATCCTCGTCGTTGTCGATCAGTAGCACGAGGTCGGTTTCGTTGCTCCGCAGGTGTGCGATGACGCCTGGCGTCCGCGCAGGAGGCAGCAGGGTGACGATGCCGCGCTGCATACAGGCAGCCAGGCTGACGGCAAACAGATACCGATCGCCGCAGGCGTTCAGGACGTGCGCGGTTGCCGGCAACCCTGCTGCGACTGCCGCGACGTCGTGCAGGAAACTCGCGATGCTGATCGGCCGGCCTGCGCGCCACGCAAACACCCGGTCGAGTTCGCCGTCATCGTGCGCGACCAGCGGCCATGCTTCGGCAGGCTGCGGTGCGTCGCACAGAGCCGCGTGCCAGTTACCCATGCGGCTGCCGGGCAGGCAATGTCGACTGCGCAGCCGGGGCGCGCATCAGTCGGCGGAATCCAGCCACCGTCTCCGCAATCGAGGCGCAATGGCTGGCGGGCAGCACCCGCCGGCGCAGGGCGAATTCGAGCGCGAACATCACGGCCACGAGGGGTCCTGACACGAGTGTGGCGAAGGCCGACCAGGCCGCCGTGCTGGCGCCAAAGAAGAGCAGCGCAGACAGCGCCGTCATCGCGATGAAGTAGACCGTCCAGGCCACGGTCACGCTGCGCGAGTACCGGACGACCACGGGCGGCATCGAAGGCAGAACCGCGTGCGCGATGCGAGTCGCGAGCGGGACTTCACCGGGTAACAGCGTCCGCCCGAAGACGATTGCGAGCATGGCATGTACACCAGCATGCTGGACGAACCAGAGCGCGGAGACGTGCTGCGCAAGTTCGTCGAGGTGGAATGCGGTGGTGACGGCGAGCGCGACGACCGCGAGCAGCACCAGCCAGCGCGACCGTGTCCGCCAGGTCAGCACGACGGCGCCGACCAGGGGCGTAACCAGCGAGATGGCCACGGAAAGTGGTGGCGGAAGACGGCCGGTGGAGCTCAGGTAGGCGAGTGCGAGGCACGCTGCGGCACCTGCCAGTGCGGCCGCCAGCGCAGCACGCTCCGTGATCACTTGGTGCGGTGTGCGGCGACGTGTCCGGCGAGGCTTTCGAGCGAAGCAAAGATTCGCACGTTGCTCTCGTCGTTTGCCCGCAACTGGAAGCCGTACTTGCGCGACACCAGCAGCGCGACCTCGAGGATGTCGATCGAATCAAGCCCGAGGCCGTCTCCATAGAGCGGGGACTTGGGGTCGATTTCCGCGGGCGAGACCTCGAGGTTGAGCGTCTGGACGATCTCCCGGGCGATCTCCTGCGCGAGTTCCGGGGTGGCCGCCGGGGCGGGATGCGGACTGGCGTTACTGTTCATCAAGGCAATGATTCACTGAAGACGGCAAGCGGAAGTCACTGAAAAGCACCGGTGCGGGCGTTCGTTCCGAATCTTGAACCTCGAACTGCCTTCTGGACCCACGGCAAGCGGCGCATGCTTCAGCAGCTTCCTTGCCAGCGCAGCGTAGTGACCGCCAACCAGCATACCGTAAGCGCCCGGCTTGTCCCTTCAGCCGAGCTTGCCGCCCTCCAGTACCCGCTTGAGGTTGGCGAGTGCGCGCTCGGATTGTGTTTGCAGCATGGCGCGCGTCAGGTTTTGGTCGAGCATCGTCCATGGCCAGCGGTGCGAGCGATACGCGAGTGTGCGGAAGAAGCGCGTCAGCGACGCACCGTCGCTGTGCAGCTCGTAGACGATGCGGGAGTCACCTTGCGGCGTGTCCGTGGCGATGACCCAAAGTAACGGCGGCTCGCAGGCGAGTACGGTCCACGTCGCGTCGAACCGGCGCCCGCCGGCGCGGATCGACTCGGTGACCTGTTCGCCGACGGTCAGCGGCCGCGGCGGCGTCGCTGTTACGGCGGCGGTGGCGGGGTGCCAGTAGTGCCAGAGCGAGGCGTTGGTGGCGAACTCGAACACCGCCTGTGCCGGCCGCCCGATCAGAACGAAGGATTCGATCGTTGCCAGCCGCGGCTCGTCGGCGACCGGCGGCCAGTGCAAGGTCGTTGCGTTCATCAATGCTCCTGACACTGCCGATGGAGGCGGCGAGCATAGCGATGCGATCGAGCGGAGCCTTGACGATAGGCAGCGCGATTCGCGGCCGCCCGCCTAGAAATAACAACTGAACGATGAGCCGACAATGGGGGGACATCATGGACAGGATCTGGCTGCAGCAGTATCCGCAGGGCATTCCGGCCGAAGTGGAGTACCGGGCTTACGGGTCGCTGAAGGAAATCCTGGCGGCGGTCTGTGCGCGGTTTGCCGATCGGCCGGCCTACGGGAACCTGGGCGTCACGATCACCTACCGCGAACTCGACCAGCTTTCCCGCGACTTCGGCGCCTACCTGCAGAAGGTAGCGGGCCTGAAGACGGGCGAACGGCTGGCGATCATGCTGCCGAACCTGCTGCAGTACCCCATTGCGCTGTTCGGAGCGCAGCGCGCAGGACTTGTGGTAGTGAACACTAACCCTCTCTATACGGCGCGCGAACTGGAGCATCAGCTGAAGGACTCCGGCGCGTCGGCGGTCGTCGTGCTGGAAAACTTTGCACACACGCTGGAGGAGGTGCTGCCGCGCACGAGCGTCAGGACGGTCGTCACGACCCAGATCGGCGATCTCTTCCCCGCCTTCAAACGGATGCTGACCAACCTGGTGGTCAAGCATGTCAAGAAGCTGGTGCCGGAGTGGCACCTGGCGAAGTCCATCTCCTTCGCCGACGCGCTGGCCGCAGGCCGCGCCGAGCAGCTAGACGATGTCGCCATCGGACCGGACGACCTTGCGTTCCTGCAGTACACGGGCGGCACGACCGGTGTGGCCAAAGGCGCGATGCTGACGCAGGCCAACATGGTGGCGAACCTGCAGCAGCTGTCTGCGTGGATCGGCCGCGACCTGAAAGACGGCCAGGAAGTTGCGGTCATTCCGCTGCCGCTGTATCACGTCTATGCGCTGACCGCGAACATGGTGTTCATGAAGATCGGCTCGCGCATCGAACTGATCACCAACCCGCGCGACCTGCCGGCCTTCGTCGCGACGCTGAAGAAGGTCCCGGTCACCGCGATGATCGGTGTCAATACGCTGTACAACGCGCTGCTCAATGCGCCGGGCTTCGGCGAATTGAACCTGCGCGGACTGAAGCTCGCGTCCGCGGGTGGCATGGCGGTGCAGCGCGCCGTGGCCGAGCGCTGGAAGCAAGTCACCGGCACGCCGCTGGTCGAAGGCTACGGTTTGACCGAGACGGCGCCTGTCGCGATCTCGAACCCGCTCAACATCCAGGACTGGACCGGCAACATCGGCTTGCCCATTCCTTCGACCGAGGCGGCCATCCTCGATGACGAGGGGCGCGCGCTACCCATCGGCGAGCTCGGCGAAATCGGCATCCGCGGGCCCCAGGTGATGAAGGGCTACTGGCAGCGGCCGGACGAAACCGCCAAGGTCTTCACCTCCGACGGCTGGTTCCGCACCGGCGACATGGGCTTCATGGACGCGCAGGGGCGTTTCAAGATCACCGATCGCAAGAAGGACATGATCATCGTCTCGGGCTTCAAGGTGTTTCCGAACGAAATCGAAGACGTCGTCATGCTCCATCCTGGCGTGCTGGAAGTGGCTGCGATCGGGGTGCCGGACGAACGCTCAGGCGAGGCCGTGAAGATCGTCGTCGTGAGGAAGGACCCGTCGCTCGTCGAAAGTGAGCTGCTGGAACACTGCAGGAAGCATCTGACCGGCTACAAGGTGCCGAAGCTCGTCGAGTTCCGCACCGAGCCGCTGCCGAAGTCCAACATCGGCAAGATCCTGCGGCGCGAACTACGGACGCTGCAGCCGGCCTGAGGCTCGTCCGAAATCACCCACGGGGGCAGGCCGCCGGGCCGTCCCTGATGCGGTCTTCAGGCGGAGCCACGCGCGCAACTGCGCGTACACGTCTTCGCGGCTCAGCAGATCCCAGTGGTCGGCCGACGTCACGATCCGTGTGTGGTGCTTCGGCACCTTGACCGTGTGCTGCGGTTCGCGATGCTCGCCGAGCGCAGACGCGAGCGGGACCAGGCCGTCGCCGACGACGCGGCTATGCAGCCCGCCGACCTTCGTGGCCTTCGTTGCGGCCACGATGAAGCAGTCCACTCCCGTGGGCAGCGGTGTCGGCCGGCGATCGTCATGGCGCTGCGAGTGGCGGTCGCGACCGTGCCAGTCTGCGGGCTGCAGATTGCCGAAGCGCAGATCGGTGATGCCCGCGCTGCGGGCCTTGCCCAGCCGCGCGAACGGTGCGACGTATGGACTGACGCCGAACAGCATGTCGACCTGATGCCCGCCGCGTTCGAGCGCTGCGCCGTGATGGGGCGTGCCGAGAAAGACGAGCTTGCTGAGAGCCGATGCCCAGGCTTGCTTGCGCTGCCGGGCCTGGAAGACGGCGCTGCGCGCCACCAGTCCGCCCATGCTGTGGCCGACGATCACCAGTTCTTCCACCGCAACCGGCCAATGCGCAAGCAGCTGCTCGAGCAAGTCCGAGAAGTCGTGTCCACTTTCCGAGACGTGGCGCCCGCTGTTGTAGTGCAGGTAGACCGGCGTAAACCCAAGGTCGCGCGCCAGTGCCTGGCCGTGATCATGGCCGTTGCGTGTCCATTGCAGATCGTTCATGCAGAGGCCGTGCGCGAGCACCAGCAGCTTGCTACTCGGCTTTGCAATGCGTGCTGCCAGTTCATCGCGCGATAGGAAGAGCGGCAGGCCGCCTATCCGCAGCGTCGTCGGTATCGCGAGCGGGTTACTGCTCGAGCCGAGGTGATCGCCCCACACGCCGTTGAGTACGGCGAGCGTAGTTTCACGAGCGGGCGAGGAAGCCTCCGGCGTCGCGGCAGGCGTGACTGCGCCCAGCGCCGTGTTGATCCCGCGGCCGAGAATGCGCGTCGTGCCGCGCACCGTGCCGTAGACGAAGCCCGTGATGCCCGACGGGCGGCCCGATGGTGATTTGCCGACGATGCCGGCGCGCGAAGCAATCGTATGATGCATCGCCTCCACCAGATCGGTGATGCCCAGCGCGGCGTCGAATCCCAGCTGTGCCAGGCCGCGAAGGTCAGACGGCTGCAGTACACGCACGACTGCAACGGGCTCGGAAGCGCTCATCGTATTAGGTTTCCATAAAAGGCCCCAAGCTACTATGCAGCGCAGGTTTCGCCCACCGCAAGCATTGGGTTAGTGTGTCCGCTCGACAGTTCCGCGGAGGAAGCGGGCGTTGCCTGGGCCTCGTCGACGCCGAATCGGTGCAGGCGATGGCGACGCGCGTCCGAGACGTTGAGGATCGGTCGCATCGGCGTTTTCAGTCAGCGCCGTGGCTGGACGCAGCAGCACGCGCTGACGCGAGTCAACGCCCCAGCGGAGTGACGGCCCGAGAATCGCGGCAGCGCGCCTCTCGAAGTGCGCAGTGCGCGGCACTCGGGCGCGGTCAATAGGCACAAAGGGATCGCTGCATGACATCGGTTCGCGCTCGAACTCGCTACGGCTGGCCTCTTATCGGACTTCATTGGCTGACGTTCCTCTTGATCGTCGTGGTCTATGCCGCCGCGGAATTGAGCGACGCTTTCCCGAAGGGCAGCGCAGGGCGTTCCAACCTGCGCGCGGGGCACGAGATGATCGGCCTGCTCGTGCTTGCGCTGGTCGGGCTACGCATCGCGGTGCGCGCGGCCTCGGCGGCACCAGCGATCGTGCCCGCGCCGCCGCGCTGGCAGGCACAGCTCGCCACGGCGGCGCACCTTGCGCTCTATGGACTGATGATCGTGCTGCCGTTGGTTGGCTGGCTGATGCTGAGCGCTGCCGGCAAGCCGGTTCCGTTCTTCGCGTGGGAGCTGCCGCCGCTGCTGGCGCCGAGCAGGCCGCTCGCGAAGGTCCTGGAGGACGTGCACGAGGCCATCGCCTCGGTGGGTTACGCGCTGATCGGACTGCACGCCGTCGCGGCTCTGTTCCACCACTATGTCCTTCGTGATGACACCTTGCGACGGATGCTGCCCGGTAGGGGCAACGCGCTGCGCTAGTTGCCCACGGAAATTTCGAAGCCCGCGGCGCGCAGCCTCGGTACCAACGCTTCACCGAGCGCCGTCGCGGGCGTCAGTACGCCGCCGCGCCCGGGTCCGCCGGGCAGCTTGGGTCCATCGAACGCCAGTGCGAGGCCGGCCTCGCAGAGAATGCGCAGCGTCGCGCGGTTGCCCGGGTCGCCGTCGTACGCGATGCGCGCCCGCGCGGTGTGTCCGTCGGCGGTGCGGCCGAGGAGGTCGGTCTTGAACCAGCCGGTTGCCATCGTCTTCTCGGAGGGACCTTCGCCCGGCCGCGGCAGGACCGTGCCGAGCAGCTGCCGCGCCGCGCCGAGTTCCATGACCCGCTCGAACCCCTGCATCGCGGCAGCCAGAGCCGTGGCCTTAGCAGCCGCGAACGGCGGGCCGACCTTCGTGTACTCCTGGTAGCGAAAGCGCGGCCCGTACGGAGTGCGATACGCCGCGTTGAGTGCAGCGCTGCGCCGGACCACGCGGGTGTTGATCGGACTCATGACGAAAGGTGCTACCCAAGCACCGATCGCCGGGTCGTAGCGAGCGCCACGCGGGTCCTGGCTGCTCAGGTGCTCGGACGCCGATTGCCGCCCTGGCGGATTCAGCAGGAAAGGATTGCGTCCCGCCTCGACATCGCGCGTCTCGAAGCGCAGGGCGTTGGTGGCAAGCGTGCCGCCGTTGAACCCGCCCATCATCCGGAAGTACGCCTTCACCTCGACGCACGGTGCGCCGAACGCTTTCTCGATGTGCCGCACCAGCAGCAGCGTACCGAGGTCCGATGGCACCGAATCGAAGCCGCAAAATGGAACGATGCGCGTACCGTCGCGCGCCGCCCGCGCATGATGGCGGTCGATCACGCGTCGAACCCAGCTTGTCTCGCCGGTGATATCCGCGTAATGCGTGCGCTGGTCCACGCAGGCATCGACAATGGCGTCGCCGTAGAGCGCGTAGGGGCCCGCTGTCGAGAGCACTACGCGAGCCGACGCGGCCAGCGCCGCAATGGCTGCCGCGTCATGACACTCGGCGACGATGATCTCGGGCAACGTCACCGCGGCAGGGTTGGCGGCGAGCTCCTGTGCCAGTGCCGCGAGCTTGCTTGCGTCGCGACCGGCAATCGCCCAGCGCAGCTTCCTGCGCGCGCGGCGCTGTGCCAGGTAGGTCGCGGCGCGTCGCCCGACGAAGCCGGTGGCGCCGTACAGCACGAGGTCGAACTTGCGCGTGGTCACAACGATCACTTTTAGCGCCGCGCGGAAAGCCGCGCGGCGTGCGAGAGGCGCAAGCTCAGTATCTGCCGGTCCCTAAATGGATTACCGGCCCGCGGGCTGCTCTGCGCTGCTCACGGCACAACGGCGATTGACGCAACGCCACGCCATGCCGGCCCGCGCGGTGGCGCGAGGCAGCGGGCGTGGCGTTGCGCGAAGCCAAGGGACTACGCCGGCGTACGGCGACCCATGCGGCCGGACATCGGCTTCATCGACTTCGGCAGCAATGGCAACACATCACGCCATGCCTCCGTGGCATCCCGGGCGATATGGCGGCCGGTGCGCTTCATCGTGAGCCAGAGCGAATGCATCGGCTCGCGGGAAGCCTGCACTGCAGCGTTCATTTCGCGCACGTAGCTGCGGGCGAACGTGGCGGCAGCGCGCCCAGCTTTCTTCAGCCTGCGTTCGGCGGTATGCAACTGGGTCTTCGCCGCTTCCATGCGTTCCTCTGCCGTCATGACGGCAGCGCGTTCAGCCTTTTGCAGCTTGCGCTCGGCGACATGGAATTGGGCCTTGGCCTCCTCCATGCGTTTCGCGCCAGTCGTGGCGAGCGGAACGCGACGCTTCGTGGCTGTTCGGCGCTTCATTGTGGTTTGACGCGTGACCATACATCCTCCTTCATTGGCGAACCTGCGACCAGCGCGGACCCGCGCTAACCGATTACATAGTCGCCTGTGCGGTGCCGGCTGCAATGCGGAGCGTCACAGACCGCCGATTGAAGGTGGAACTTTCTAAAAGTGACGATCTACGCGCGGTCGCGGAAGAAATTACTTCTTCGCTTTCTGCAGGTATTCGACCTTGTTGTCGTTGTAGAGCAGCACACCCTCGCGCTCGAGCTCTTCCATCAGCGCCTGCAACTGCCCCGGTGCCAAGTTGCGGCCGAGGTGTGACTCGATGTGGCGTTCCAGCCCCTTGCGCTTGCCGGGCCGCTTCTCGCCCATGCGCCTCAGGCTGTCGATGACCTTGGTGAGCGCGTCGGGCGCGGCCACTGCCTTGGCAGCAGTTCGCGCCGCAGCCACCTTCTTTGCCGGGGCCGCCGTCTTCTTCGCCGCGGGCGTCTTCTTTGCGGCCGCCTTCCGTGCCGGTGTCTTGCCCACGACGGCTTTGGCGGCGGCAGCCAGTGCCGATGCGTTGCGCGGCGCGCGGGCCTTCAGCGCCCTCGGCTCGGCGGCTTCCACGCCCTTGCCTCCGAGCGCGGCCTTCATCGACGCCACCCGCGTCGCCTCGAAACCGTGGCTGCGGATGTGCAGCAGCAGCGGATCGAAGTCCGTGTCGCGCGAGACGATGACGAAGCGCGCACCCTTGCCGCCTGGCCGCGCCTGCCCCGCGACCAACTCGCCCAGGTGGAAAGCGATGTGCATGTCCGACGCGTTGCGTCCTGCCTTGGCGCAGCGGACGAAAGTGACGTTCGCGCCCAGCGGCTGCCAGGCTTCCGCCACGTCGGCCGCGTACTTCATCTGCCCCGGCCCACGAAAGATCGTGAGCCGCAGGTTCTCGCCGCGAACAAGGCCGATGTCGGCGGCACTGGGCTGGACGTTTTCGAAGTCGACGAGGATGTGGGTCAGGGTCATGGAGGGTCTGCTCGGGCGCCGGGATCGACCTTCGAATGTACCGCTTTCGCCCCGTCCGCCGCGAACGAAGCGTAGGCGGGAGCAGGCGCAGCCTGCTCGGCCGTCGCTGGCTGGCGCGGCCGCCGCGCGCGGAGTCGCTGTCGACCACGCGCGCCGTGCTGCCCTGTCTGGTGTCAGCCGCCGCGTATTGGAGACAGAATCGTCTTACCAGTTTGCTGCAAGGCCGGCCGCGGGCCGAATTGAGCAACCAAAGGCGCGTAACTCCGGACGGCACCGGTGGGTGCCGGATCTTGGTGGCATTTCGCGGTGTATTCGGTCGTTCGCCTCTGGCAGAGCCACCGCATAGTGCACTCCGCCGCGTACGTCCGGCGGCGTCATCACCCATCCCGATCCCGTCGGAGAGACCGCCACATGAACGTCATGACCCGCGCCAAGTCCGGCGCATCGATCGCAGCGACCTGCGTCACAACATTGCTCGCTGCCTGCGGCGGCTCCTCGTCATCGACTCCAGCACCGAATCCGACGCCGCCAGGCGGCAGTTCCGCCGCGCTCGTCTTCGCGCCCGCGGCGCCGCTCGCCATCAAGCAGGGCAGCATGCAGGAAGTGCTGCTGTCGCTCGAGAACGCGGACGCCGTCGTCGGCCAGCGGGTGCGAATTGCTACCACCGACCTGGCGATCGCCGACGTCTCGCCGGCCACGTGCACGCTGTCGGGCACCTCCCCGGCCTCAAAGCAGTGCCTGCTCAAGGTGAACGGCAAGGCGCTGGGCGCGGTTTCACTGACGGCCCAGGCGGACGGCATGCCCGAAGTCCGCCTGACCGGCAGCGTCGGCACAGCGGTCAATTACGGGACGCTTGCCGTCGCCAATGCGCCGGGTTCGTACGTCACGACTTCACCTGTCAGTGCGGGGTTTGCCGCGACCGGCGCCGGGCCCTACACCCTCCCGCTGAAGGCCAAGCTCCTCGGCAGCTCGGGTGTCGATGCCGGGACCGGTGCGGTCATCACGTTCGCCAGTTCGACCGCCGGCGTGACGTTCAATCCGGCCCAGTGCAGCGTGACAACGACTTCGCCGGAGTGCAGCACGACCGCGACGTTGCCTACCGCGGCCGGTGCGACGATCGTCGTCGGCGCGAGCGCTGCGCAGTACACCGCCTACAGCAGCATCACGGTCAACGCGGCGCCGGCCGTGGCGCCGGCGAACGGCACGATCAGCGTCAGCTCACAGCAAGGCAACAACGTTCCCAACGGCATGAAGGCGCCGCTGTTCGTCAACTGGAGCAACCCGACGACGGCCGACACCGTCACTGTCACGCTGAACCTGCAGGGCAGCGGGATCTCGTTCTACAGCTACGCGCCGGGCAACAACACGACGCTGAACACGTCGCAGACGCAGACCTGCGTGCTGACATACACAGGCGGCTCGACGGGCAACGCGCTGAGCTGCGGCTTCGGCCTCGTGGGCCAGGCCACGACCGGCAGCGTCACCATCAACGCCGCCGTCACTTCGACCGCGCATCAGACCTACAGCGTCGCGCCGATGGTGCTGGGCGCGGTCGCACCGGAGCCGACGCGGCGCGCCGTCACGTTCTCCAACAACTCGTCGCAGACGATCTACGTCGGCATCACCGGCGGAGCGGCGGCTGCCTGGACCAGCGCCACGACACCGGCCGTGCAGCCGGGCCTGGCCACCGCGAACCTTAAGCCGGGGGAAGGGTCGCAGTGCGGACCGTCGAACCCGCTCGCCGCCTGCCCGAGCGGCACCACCTGTATGCAGGGCGGTGCCTCGCCGAGCAGCACTGTCGCCAATACGCCGTACTACTGCTACTACGACCAGATCGCGCCGAGCAACGGCTACACGCTGGCCGCGAAGTCCACGACGACCACGACTCTCGAGATCTCCGGCTCCAGCATGGCGCCCAACGGCGGCGGGGTGATCTGGTCCGGCAACTTCTACGCACGCACCGGCTGCGACCCGACCACGGGCCAGTGCGAGAACGCCACATGCAAGGGTTCGGCCGGAGGTCTCGTGTGCGGTCCTGGCACCGGACCTTCGCCAGGGACCAACACGCTGGCAGAGGTCACGTTCCAGGCGAACCCCGGTCCGGACTACTACGATGTTTCGATCATCAACGGCGCGAACTTCGCCACTGAGTTCGGGCCCAGCAGCGTCCCGGTGCCGGCTGCCGATGCCTACACTTGCGGCGTGGCCGGTAGCCGGACCGCGCAGAACGGCGGCTTCCCCGGCAACGCGGAGGGACTGCCAGCGGCGCCGTGGACGATGACGCCAACCAGCGCCTCGTTCCCGCCAGGCGTCGCGACGACGGGCGACTCGTCGAGCTACTACCGGCTGGTCGCGGTCCAGACGAGCGCGAAGGCGCCGCAGACCTGCACGCAGGACATGAACTGCGACGACGGCGTCAACACGAAGTGTGGCTACGCGATGTCGGACGTCGTCACCGGCGCCAGCTTCACGTATGCGACCCGCACCTGCGGCAAGCCGGTCGGGTGGCTCACGGTGGACGCGATCTGGGGCTTCAATCAGACCAGCAATAACGTGGCGCCGTTTGCGTTCGGCACGAAGTGGTCCAACGGCAAAGGCGGCATGGTCAGCGTCGGCGACCTGCAGCTCTGCATCAACGGGACCTACAGCGCTTACATCGCGAACGGCACGGCGAGTTCGTCGCCAGCCTTTCCGGTTCAGCCGCTGGCACTCGCTTGCGGCGGCGTAATGTGGGGCGCGACCGAGTCTCCGGGGCCGCTGCAGAATCCGACAGGCAATGCCGGGCTCAACCTCACGCGGCCGACGCAGCCGGTGCAGTCGGCCAACTCCAACTGGATCGATTACGTGCTGCCGACGATCTCCTGGCTCAAGCAGGCCTGCCCGACCTGCTACACGTACCCGTTCGATGACATGTCGTCGACCTTCACGTGTTCGGACGCGACGCGCAACCCGAACACGAACTACAGCGTGACGTTCTCCGACCTGAACTGAGGGGGCCAAGCGCACACCTGTGACCGGCCCAATCGCGCGCCGCGCGCACGCGGCGCGCGACAAAGCTCAGGCCGGCTCGGGCACGCTCGGCAGCCCGGCCAGCGCCATCGCCAGCTCCTTCTCGTCGTAGCTCTCGTCGGTGAGCTCGCCGGCGAAGTACTTCTGGTAGGCGCTCATGTCGAAGTGGCCGTGGCCGCAGAGGTTGAAGAGGATCGTCTCGCTGTGGCCCTCGCGCTGGCAGCGCAGCGCTTCTTCGATCGCGCCCTTGACCGCGTGGTTGGCCTCCGGCGCCGGCACGATGCCTTCGGCGCGCGCGAACAGCACGCCGGCCGCGAAACACTCGTTCTGCGTGTAAGCCGTTGCCTCGATGTGGCCGAGCTGCCTGAGGTGCGACACCAGCGGCGCCATGCCGTGGTAGCGCAGCCCGCCGGCGTGAAAGCCGGGCGGCGTGAAGGTCGAACCGAGCGTATGCATCTTGGTGAGCGGCGTCATATGGCCGGTGTCGCCGAAGTCGTAGGCGTAGCGGCCGCGCGTCAGCGAAGGGCACGCTGCCGGCTCCACGGCGACGATGCGCGGGCTCTTGCCACCGCGCAGGCCGTGGCCGATGTACGGAAATGCGATCCCGGCGAAATTCGAGCCGCCGCCAGTGCAGCCCACGACCACGTCGGGCCACTCGTTTGCCATCTGCATCTGCTCGATAGACTCGAGCCCGATGACCGTCTGGTGCATCAGCACGTGGTTGAGCACCGAGCCCAGCGCGTACTTGGTGTCCTCGCGCTGCGCGGCGAGTTCCACGGCTTCCGAAATGGCGATGCCGAGGCTGCCCGGGTGATCGGGCCGCTCGGCCAGCACGCGGCGGCCGTATTCCGTTTCGTTCGAGGGCGAGGGCAGGCAGCGTGCGCCGTAGGTTTCCATGACCGCGCGGCGGTACGGCTTCTGGTCGTACGAGACGCGCACCTGGAAGATCAGCACCTCGATGCCGAACAGGGAGCCGGCGAACGCGAGGGACGTACCCCACTGGCCCGCGCCAGTTTCGGTCGTGAGCCGCTTGATGCCACACGCCCAGTTGTAGAACGCCTGCGGCACGGCGGTATTCGGCTTGTGGCTGCCGGCCGGGCTCACGCCCTCGTACTTGTAGAAGATCTTGGCTGGCGTGCCGAGTGCCTTTTCAAGGCGATGCGCGCGATACAGCGGCGCGGGCCGCCAGAGGCGATAGATCTCGCGCACCTGCTGCGGGATCTCGATCTCGCGCTCGGTGCTCACTTCCTGCAGGATCAGGTCCATCGGGAACAGCGGCGCGAGGTCGTCCGGCCCGATCGGCTGCAGCGTGCCCGGATGCAGCACCGGCGGCAGCGCCTTGGGCAGGTCGGCCTGGATGTTGTACCAGGACCGCGGCATGCGGGACTCGTCGAGGACGTACTTGGTGGGGGTGCTCATGGCGCGCCTCTGCTGTCTTCAACGAGGCAATTATCGGACAGGTTGAACACCCTCGCGGGATGCTGACGTGCTTGGCGCGCGCGCCCTTACCTGCCCACGCCTTGGCTGCACCATTGCTGCTTGCAGGGGATGCCGTCGCTGTTTCCGTCCAACTTCACGCCCGGGCAGTTCGCAAGAAAGTACTTGGCTTCCTCGCAGGATGTCATCTGCGGGCAGAGGGTCCGGCCGTCGCAGCGGAAGGCCTGGGTGGGTGGCGCTGACTGCAGCGCCGGAGTGGCGGGTGCGCTGTCAGTCACGGCAGGCCGTGACTTGCCGCCCAAGTAGTTGGAGTACGCGTAGACACCCGCCAGGATGAGCGCGGCAGCGACGACCACGCCGGCCCAGGAAGGTCGAGCGCCCTGGCCAGTGTGGCGAGGTTCAGGCGTGTGAGTCGTGCGCAGCTGCTTGCGCCCCGCCCTCTGCACATTGACCGCGCGGCGCTTGCCGTCGTCCCCGGGTTCGACCTCGAACGACAGAACCTCCCCAATCCTGGGGCGCCGTCCATCGGCCTGAAAGGCAGAGACGTGGACGAAGACGGGGTCGCCGCCCCGAAGCGGGGTGATAAACCCGAAGCCGCGGTCGTCATTCCACTCTTCCAGTTTCCCTTCAAATCGCATTGAGCACAGTTTCGGTTGCGCAAGGTTCACACTGCACCGGGGATCATGCCAGCGCTCGGGTTGGTATGAAACCTGAATGAAGTGTCACGGCGGCCTCACTCAGCCGGGTGAGTGACGGCGCGGCCCGCGGCGCGCACCATGCGCGGACACGGAAGGGGCGCCATGAAGACGGGACGACCGGCACTTGAAAGCGAAACGGACGTTGAAATCGTCGCCGACAACGTGCGGGCGGTGGAGGCGATCTATTTCGCCTACATGCTCGAACAGATGGGCGCCTTTCGGGTGCTGGAGCGGATTGCGGAGCTCTTCAGGCAGGGCTTGCTGCCGTTCGGGCAGGGTCGGCTTGCCGAGGCCTTGTTCCACGTCGCACGGCCGGGCGAGCGGATGCCGGCGCGGGATCGCGCGGCGTTCTATACGCAAGTACTGGGCGTGGTCGGCGGGCAGGGTGGCGGCGAGCCGAACCGCGAATTCCTGTCGCTTTGGCTGCGCTTTCTGGTAGCGGTCTCTATGGTCGGGCGCCAGCACGGCACGGCCGGACTCGTCGCGCCGGTGGCACAGGCCAACGTCAATGTGCGTGCGGCGGCGAGCGCGCTGGCAGCCAACGTCTCCGCGCACGGCGGTGGGGTCGTGCAGTTCGCCGCGCATGAGCTGGCGCTGCAGGTGCAGCAGTTGATCGAACTGCTGAACGACCGCGAGTTGCGGGCGGCCTTCGGCGCGCACGACATGTGGCAGGTGATTGAACAGGTCAACCAGAACCATCTCGGCGGTGCACGCAACGTCGCGCGCTACCGGGCGCAAGCCGAGGCGGGTCGCCAGGTGTTTCACTGGCTGGCCGCGCTTGCAGACAATATTGGCCCGGGGGCACAGGTCGGATCGGACGGTTCGCCCGACGCTGCCGAGTTGATTCAAGCGGTGGAGCAGTGGCTTGCCGCGAGTGGCATGGGGGATCCGTCGCTCGAACCGGCGGCGCAGCCCTTGAAGGCGCTAGCCATGACGTGCGGGCCAAGTGTCCTGCCGGTCGTTGCACGGGATCTGCTCGCGGCGCTCGGGTTGTCCGTCGCGTCGGGTGGCGCCGGTCCCGCCAGCGGCAGTAACGCGTCGAAACCCCTGTGCGACGTCGTGGCGCTGCTCCAGGGTGCGCGCGGCACCGGCAAGACGCTCGCCGCGCATGTGCTGGCGCACGCGCTGGCGCTTGACGTGCTGCGCGTGGACCTGGCGCAGGTCGTGAGCAAGTACCTCGGCGAAACCGAGCAGCACCTGGACGCGATCTTCGAACGCGCCGAGCAGGCGGGCGCGATTCTCTTCCTGGACGAGGCCGATCTGCTGTTCGGCAAGCGCAGCGACGTCAAGGACGCGCATGACCGCTACGCGAATGCCGCGGTCAACTATCTGTTGCAGCGGATTGCGCGCTACGAAGGCCCGTTGGTGCTGGCCACGAACCTCAGCGGTGATGTCGACGCCGCCTTCACCCCGGAGGAGTGGCGGCGGCGCGTCTGGCGCGTCGTGCCGTTTCCGCGGCCGCGCGGTTAAGGAGCGGCCCGGGCACGCGCCGCGCGGTACTCCGCTTCGAGCCGGTCAACGATCACGCTTGCCTTTGGCGCATCGCTCATCTGCCCCACGCCCTGTCCTGCGCCCCAGATGTCGCGCCAGGCCTTTGCCTTTGCGCTGCCGGTGCCGAAGTCCATCTTGCTCTTATCGCCCTCAGGCAGGTTGTCGGGATCCATGCCCGCGTTGACGACGCTGCCCTTCAGGTAGTTGCCGTGCACGCCGGTAAACAGGCTGGTGTAGACGATGTCTTCGGCACGGCTGTCGATGATCATCTGCTTGTAGGCCCCCGGCGCATTGGCCTCTTCGCTCGCGATGAAGCGCGTTCCGATATAGGCGAGGTCGGCGCCGAGCGCCTGCGCGGCGAGGATTGCGCCGCCGCTGGCAATGCTGCCGGAAAGGATGATCGTGCCGTCGTAGAAGGCGCGCACTTCGGGCGCCAGAGCAAACGGAGACAGCCGCCCCGCGTGGCCGCCGGCGCCGGTGCAGACGAGGATGAGTCCATCCACTCCGGCTTGCAACGCGCGCTGGGCGTGCTTGATCGTCGTGACGTCATGGAACACGAGACCGCCGTAACTGTGCGCAGCCTCAACCACGGCGTCAGGCGCGCGCAGGCTGGTGATCATCATCGGCACGCGGTGCTTCACGCACAGGTCGAGATCGTGCTGCAGTCTCGCGTTGCTCGAGTGCACGATCTGGTTGACGGCGTAGGGTGCGACTTTCGCGTCCGGGTTCTGTTCCTTGAAGACCCCCAGTTCCGTGCTGATGCGCTCGAGCCATGTCTCGAGCAGCGATTCAGGCCGGGCGTTCAGCGCAGGGAAGCTGCCGACGATGCCGGCCTTGCACTGCGCCAGCACGAGTTCGGGTCCGCTGACGATGAACATCGGCGCGCCGATGACTGGCAGGCGCAGACAGTCGCGCAGCAACAGTGGCAAGGACATCGATTCCCTCTCCTGTGGGTGCTTCGACGGTTCGTCAGCCGCCGCGAGATGGCGCGAGCATAGCCGTGAGGCGTGTGATCCTCGGCGCCGTTGTGCGCTGCGACGAGCGCTGCGTGCGCCGCGCTGCAGCGACCGCATCGTGAATCGACCTTTCGCGATCGCATATTGGGGATGCGCAGTCGCTGCTCCGTAGTTAGCCTTTGCTCTGCCGTCATCAGCACGCAGCACTGCGACCCCATCCTTCCGCAGGACGCCGGGCAGGGGCCGAGGCAACGGAGCAGGACAACGCTGCATGAGCTCTGAACTTCATGCCTTTCATGCCGAACTGATCGCCCGCGACGACGAGGCGCTCTGGAACTGGCCGCGCCGTTCTGCCGCCGTTATGGCCGAGACGCTCGCGCAGATGTGCGAGCAACTGGCCGAATTGCTCCGTTACGAGCGCGAGGCCGGGTCCGGCAACGGCGCCTTCGGCGTCGATCCGATCGAGCGTGCCAAGCTCAACTACATGTACGGCAGCACGCTGCTGACGCTCGCCGAACGCGAGAAGCCCGCATTGCTGCCGCACGCCGTCGAGCGACTCGGCGACGCGCTCTCCCTTGCGCGCCGTCACGTGCCGGAGCGGGTCGTGGCAATCAAGTCGCAGCTTTATCGCGCCGAGCACTCGCTTGCGATGCTGAAGAACTCAACCGCGCCGGAAGAAGTGACGTCGCGCGCGAGGGAAGCGGCCTAGCGGATCGCCGGGAGTGAAGCGCGGCTAATCAGCCGCGGCCGGCATGGGCGCTCCGGCGCCGTGCCGGTCCGCACATGCGTGTGGCTGACAAGAATGTCTGCGATCCGCAGCAGCTTGCGCGGAGGCTGGTCGGACACATCCCCAAAGTCGAACAGCAGCGCGCGCTGCTCGCCGCAGAAATCGACATACACGCCGGGATCGCCGAAGGCGTCTTTGACCAGCCGCGGCTCGAAGAGAGGACGCATACTTCTGCTCTAGAGCGGGCGCCCGGTCTAATGGCATTGCCTTCCGTCAATACCGGGTCGGAAACGCGGGCCACAGTGAACAAAGTAATTCAGGCGCAACGGTAGCCTGCCGGAGTGCCGGTACGCGCTGCGTCGGTCAGAGCCGGCTGGCAGGCATTCGATTAAGGAGATCGTATGTCCGCCAGAACACTCGCCGTCCTCGTCGCCGGGGCTTTTGGGTTGGCATCGGCCGCGCTGGCCGCGGACCCGCCGAAAGCCTCTTTCGGCAAGGATCAGTTCAACGCGCGCTGCGCGTCGTGTCACGGCGTCAGCGGCAAAGGCAATGGAATTGTCGCCAAGCAGATCGGTACGACCGTGCCCGACCTCACTACGTATGCCAAGCGCAACGGCGGGAAATTCCCGGTCGAACTCGCGTGGATGAAGATCGACGGCCGGCCCGTGAGTTTCGACACCGAGCGCAACATGCCGGTGTGGGGGCGTGACTTCCGTCACGAAGCCATCGCCAACGTCGACGCAAAGGCCAAGCCCGAGAGCTACGTGGCCGCCGAGATCGCCGCCATCGTCGAGTACATGAAGACGATGCAGGTGAAGTAAGCGGAGATCCCGGCGTGCGGCGCCGGGCACCGTTTGGACCGCGCGGCGCGGGGATCGGGGTCCGGCCCCGACCCAGGAGTGAAGACATGGCACACAAACAGGTCCTGTTCCGTTCTGCCGCGCGCGAGAAAGTGGTGCGCGGCGCCACCCAGCTGGCCGACGCGGTGCGCATCACGCTCGGCCCGAAGTCGAAGTCGGTGCTGATCCAGAAGAAGTGGGGCACGCCGATCGTCTGCAACGACGGCGTGACGATCGCCAAGGAGTTCGACCTCAAGGACGCGGAGGAGAACCTCGGCGCGCAGATGCTGCGGCAGGCGGCCGAGAGGACGGGTGACGCGGTCGGTGACGGCACCAGCACCTCGACGGTACTGGCACACGCGATGTTTGCCGACGGCGTGCGCAACGTCGTCGCGGGCGCCAGCGCGATCGACATCAAGCGTGGGCTGGACCGCGCCTGCAGGCGCGCGGTCGAGGCGCTGAAAGCGCTGTCGCGGCCGGTGTCCGCGCGCAAGGAGAAGGCGCAGGTGGCGACGATCTCGGCGCACAACGATCCGGCGATCGGCGAACTGGTGGCCGACGCAATGGAAAAAGTGGGCGGCGAGGGAGTCATCACGGTGGAGGAATCGCGCACGACAGACACCACGCTCGACGTGGTCGAGGGTATGCAGTTCGACCGCGGCTTCCAGTCGCCGTACTTCATCACCAACGCGGAGAAGATGGAGGCCGTGCTCGAGGACGTCTATGTGCTGCTCTCGGAGCGCAAGATCGGCAACCTGGCGGACTTCCTGCCACTGCTCGACCAGGTCGCGAAAGCCGGCCGCCCGCTGCTGGTGGTGGCCGAAGAAGTTGAGGGCGAAGCGCTCGCCGCACTGATCGTCAACCAGATCCGCGGCATCCTGAAGAGCTGCGCAGTGAAGGCGCCGGGGTTCGGTGATCGCAGGAGAGCGATGCTGCAGGACATGGCGGTGTTGACCGGCGGCCAGGTGTTGTCGGAAGAAGCTGGCATGAAGCTCGATAGCATGACGCTCGAGCAACTCGGCAAGGCGCGCCGTGTGGTGGCCGACAAGGACACGACGACGATTATCGGAGGCGCCGGCGCGCGCGCGGCCATCGACGGTCGCATCAAGCAGATCCGGCTCGAGATGGAGAAGGCCACCAGCACGTACGACAAGGAGAAACTGCAGGAGCGGCTCGCCAAGCTCGCCGGCGGCGTCGCGGTGATCCGCGTCGGCGCGCCGTCGGAAGCAGAGATCAAGGCCAAGCGCGAGGCGCTCGACGATGCGATCAGCTCCACCAAGGCCGCGGTGGCCGAAGGCATCGTCCCGGGCGGAGGCCTGGCGTTACTGCGTTGTGTGCAGGCGGTGGCTGAAGAAGAGGCGCAGGCGAACGGCGATGAGCGCACCGGAGTGCAGATCCTGAAGCGTGCGCTCGAAGCGCCGGCGCGGCAGATCGCGGAAAACTCCGCCGTCGATGGCGGCGTGGTGGTCGCAAAAATGCTGGAAGGCAGCGGCAACTTCGGCTTCGACGCGTCGCGCAACCAGTATGTGGACCTGGTCGAGACCGGCATCATCGACCCGACGAAGGTCGTGCGGGTCGGGCTCGAGAACGCGGTCTCAGTCGCCAGCGTGCTGTTGCTGACGGAGGCTACGATGACCGAGATCGAGGAGCCGAAGTCCGAGCGCGGTCATCCCGGTGAGATGGAGATGTAGAGAGCGCGGAATGGCATGCTTCGATGTCTGCAACGGCGACGCGGATGGACTCTTTGCGCTGCGCCAGTGGCGACTCGCGCATCCGCAGGAATCGATTGTCGTCACCGGCATCAAGCGCGACATCGAGCTGTTGGCACGCGTCGAGGCCGGGGCCGATGATCAGGTCGCCGTGTTCGACATCGCGATCAGTCGCAACAAGGATGCATTGGAGCGGCTGCTCGCGGCCGGGGCGGCCGTCACCTGGTTCGACCATCACGCGCCGGGGCGTATCCCGGAGCACAAGGAATTCACGCCACACATCGACACCGATCCGGAGATCTGCACTAGCCTGCTGGTGGACCAGCAACTGAAGGGGCGCTTTCGGCTGTGGGCCGTCGCGGCCGCTTACGGCGACAACCTCGCGCCGAGCGCGGAGCGGCTGGCGGACTCGGTGCCACTGTCGCAGCCTCAGCGCGCGCAGTTGCGCATGCTCGGCGAGGCGGTGAACTACAACGCCTACGGCGACAGCGAAGCCGACGTGCGTATCCACCCGGCGGCGCTGTACCGCTGGCTCGCGCACTACGATGACCCGTTTGACGCCATCGCGCAGGCGCCGATCGTGCGCGAGCTGGACGGACTGCGCCATGCCGATCTCGACCGTGCGCGCGCAACGGCGCCGCGGCACCGGGACGACCACAGCGTCGTGGTCGTGCTGCCCGACGCCCCCTGGAGCCGCCGCGTCTCAGGCCCGTTTGCGAATGAGCTGGCGCTGCGCGATCCGCAGCGCGCCCACGCCGTGCTGAAGGAACTCGCAAGCGCCGGCTACTCGGTCAGCATCCGGGCGCCCATCTCTTCAGCTTCTGGCGCCGACGTCCTGGCGCGCGAATTCGGCGGTGGCGGCCGCGTCGGCGCGGCCGGCATCGACGACCTGCCGGCCGCAGACGTGCCGCGCTTCATCGCGCGGCTGGCGGCGATGGCCTGGAGCAAATAGCGAGCCAAAGTGGCGACACCCGATCGCTTGCGCTGCATCAATACCGCCGGCGCATCCACGACAAGAGTGAAAGACAGTTGTTGGCCATGTGGTGCAAGCCTGCCGGGTCAGCGCTATGCGTCGCAGTGGTTCGTGCCCCCTGGCAGGCATTGGAAGTCAAGGAGGATCTATGTCTACTCGTTCACTGGTCGTCATTGCTGCCGGGGCGCTGGGCCTGTCGTTCGCGGCGTTCGCTGCAGAGCCCGGCAAGTACGACATGGGCAAGTACGAATACCAGTCCAAGTGCGCGTCGTGCCATGGCGTTTCGGGGAAGGGTGACGGACCGGCGGCCAAGGCCATGAAGAAGGCGCCGCCAGACCTCACCACCTACGCTAAACGCAACGGCGGAGCGTTTCCGACTCAGCTGGCGTGGCAAGTCATCGACGGACGGCCCATCGAGGGCGGTGCTCATGGCTCACGCGAGATGCCGGTCTGGGGCCAAGACTTCCGCAGAGATGTGCTGAAGAGCCCGGAACCCCCGGCCGCCCCCGAGTGGTATGTCGCCGGGCGGATCCAAGCGCTGATCGACTACCTGACCAGTATTCAGGCCAAGTGACAGCCATCGCGGGGTGCGCGGCGACGCGGCCGCGTGCCCGCTTCGTGGACGTTGAACCTGGGTCGCGCAGTGGAGCGCAGATGTGCCCATCGAACGGAGACAACAATGAAGCGCAGAGAAGTGGTTCAAGGCATTGGCCTCGCGATCATCATTCTCTCCACGCCGGCCTTCGTACGGGCCCAGCAGACGGGGAGGCTTCCGGTGGTCGGCTACCTGTCCGAGAGTGCGCCGGGCACAACGCCGAACCGGCTGCTCGACGCGTTTGTGCAGGGGCTGAAAGACCTTGGATATGTCGACGGTAAGAACATCCGGATCGAGACGCGCTACAGCGAGCGCAAGCCGGAGCGCCTGGCCGAGGTCGCCGCCGAACTGGCGGCGCTGAAGCCGGACGTGATCGTCACCGAGTCGGGGACCGCGACGCTGAACGTGAAGAAGCTGACGCAGACGATTCCGATCGTCATGGGCGGCAGCGGCAACCCGGTCGGCCAGGGGCTTGTGGCGAGCCTCGAGCGGCCTGGCGGCAACGTCACCGGCATGACCGATCTGTCGCCTGAGATCATCAAGAGCCGGCTGCAACTGATGAGCGAACTCGTGCCCAACCTGGTGCGCGTCGGCGCTCTCTGGTTCGGCACTGGTAACCCGGTAATGGCGCGCGAATGGGCTGATAACAGCGCCGCCGCGAAGCAGCTCAGCCTGCAGTTGATTTCTCTGGAGCTGCGCAGCAGTGACGACGTGCCGGCCGCGTTCGCCGAGGCTGCGCGTCAGCAGGTGCAGGCGATCGTCATCTTCTCCGCGCCAGCGCTTATCGCCGGCTCCGGCAAACTGATCGCCGAGCAGGCTGTGGCTTATCGCATTCCGACGGTGTCGCACCTGCCGCGGTATCCGCTCGGTGGCGGGCTGATGTCGTACGGTGCGAGCCCGACCGTCTTCCTGCGCGAGGCCGCAGGCTATGTGGATCGCATCTTGAAGGGCGCGAACCCGGCCGACATGCCCGTGCAGTCACCGACGAAGGCGTCGTTGACACTTAACCCGCAGGCGGCGAAGGCGATCGGACTGGTGATTCCGCCGCAGGTGCTGGCACGTGCCGACGAAGTCATCGACATGGCACCGTAGAAAACGTGTGTACGCGGGCCCCGACATCGCCCCCGGCCCGCACCTCGATGCCTAGTGATGCATGTGGATGCGCGTGAATCGCGCATGACGGTAGCTGCCGACGCACAACGCTAAGGCGCTATTTCGAGTCATGCCGGCGCGCGCGCTGCGTCGCGTGAACGGCGTCATAGACCTCGCCCACCGAAACCGCCAGGAGAACCAGAAACACCGTGACGAGCATGAGATTGAGCAGCAGCATGATGACGCCTCTTCGACCTGCACACCCCGCCTTTGCCTACAGGCAAATTCTTCGGCGCGGTACAAGTTGCCGGTGCCGCGAAAAGCACCGCACTTGACGCCGCTCAATCCTGAATGCGGCCGGCGATCGGATCCGCCGACGCCCGCAGGAGTGCTTCAGGCACCGGGCGTTCGGCCGAAGCCTTGCCTTCGATCAATGTGAAGCGGTGAACGCCGGCGAGATTGAAAGCAGGGTCGTTGTTTACGCAATTCGAGCGTGCCAGGTTGCCGGAATGCGACGCGTCGGTACGAGCCCGGTGGCAGGCACGCAATCAGTAAGGGGGTTGGTATGTACGCAAGATCGCTGGCAATCATCGTGGCAGGAGCCTTTGGGATCGCTGCCGCCACCACTGCCTTCGCCGCTGGCGAAGCGACCAAGGGATTGGCCTTTGGCAAGGCCCAGTTCGAGGCCCGATGCGCGACCTGCCATGGCAAGACGGGCAAGGGCGGCGGGCCTTCTGCCCAGGAACTCAGCATGAAGGTGCCCGATCTCACCACCTTTGCCAAACGCAACGGTGGCGCGTTCCCGACGGACCTCGCGTGGCAGAAGATCGACGGACGACCGGCGAAGTTCGACATGGCGCGCCAGATGCCCGTCTGGGGCAGTGACTTCCGCCATGAAGCGATGGCCAACGTCAAGGCCACGGCTGCGCCCGAGTCGTACGTTGCGGCTGAGATCGCTGCGATACTCGAGTACCTGAAGAGCATCCAGGTCAAGTAGGTGGTTGACCGTGTGGCTCGCTGCGCCGGCCGCCAGGCCGCGCGCCGCCGCGTGCGTCAGCCTTTGACGCACACCATCGGCCGCAGCTCCGCGACGCGGTGCGCCAGACCTGCGTGTTCGGTCGCTGCGGCGACTTCCTCGATGTCCTTGTAGGCGCCCGGCGCCTCTTCAGCGACGCCGCGCATCGAGTGCGAGCGGATCAGGATGCCCTTCGCAGCCAGATCGTCGACCACGGCACGCCCGCGCCAGCGTCGCAGCGCCTGGTTGCGACTCATCGCGCGGCCAGCGCCGTGGCTGGCCGAACTCCATGCACGGTTCTCGCTCTCCGCCGTGCCGGCGAGGATGTAGGAGCCGGTGCCCATGCTGCCGCCGATGATGACGGGCTGCCCGACCTCGCGATAGCGCGCGGGCAGGCCCGGATGGCCTGGGCCGAAGGCGCGCGTAGCGCCCTTGCGGTGCACGTAAAGCAGGCGTTCGCGGCCATCGACTTTGTGGCGCTCGGCCTTGCAGGTGTTGTGGGAGACGTCGAACAGCGTATCGAGCTGCGATTGCCGGAAGTGGTGCGTGAACACGCGGCGCGCGAGGTGCGCAAGGATCTGCCGGTTGGCGAGCGCGCAGTTGATCGCGGCGTTCATCGCGCCGAGGTACTGCTGGCCTTCGGGTGAATTGATCGGCGCGCAAGCGAGTTCGCGGTCAGGCAGCGTGATTCCCAAACGCGACGCGGCCTTGGCGAGACTGACCAGGTATTCCGTGCCGATCTGGTGGCCGAGCCCGCGCGAGCCGCAGTGGATCGACACGACCACCTGGCCTTCGCTGAGCCCGAACGCTTCCGCCGCGCGCGTGTTGTAGATCTTTGCGACACGCTGCACTTCGAGGTAGTGGTTGCCGGAGCCGAGCGTGCCCATTTCGCCGCGTTGCCGCTTCTTCGCCAGCGAGGAAACATGGGCGGGCACTGTGCCCTCGACACAGCCGTGCTCCTCGATGTACGGCAGGTCGTCGGCGCTGCCGTAGCCGTGCTCGACCGCCCAGCGTGCGCCGCCGAGCATCAGCGTGTCGAGTTCGTCGGCGTCGAGCCGTAGCGAGCCTTCGACGCCGACGCCGGCCGGAATCTGGTCAAGCAGTGAATCGGCGAGCGCCGCGGCCTTGTGCGCGATGTCGTCGGCCGTCAGGTTGGTGCGCAAGCAGCGGATGCCGCAGGAGATGTCGAAGCCGACGCCGCCGGCGCTGATGATGCCGCCGTGCTCGGGATCGAACGCCGCGACACCACCGATCGGGAAGCCGTAGCCCCAGTGCGCGTCGGGCATCGCGAGCGCTGCGCCGACCAGTCCCGGCAGCCGCGCGACATTCGTGATCTGTTCCAGCACCTTGTCATCCATCGCGGCCAGCAGCTCGCGGGCTGCCATAGAGCCGCGCCTCATGGCGCGCGTCACCGGCGGCGCGCGGCACGGTCCAGGTCCACGGATCGATCGAGTGCAGCTTGGCGGTGTCCATGCAGATCTCAAAGGTCGACGACGCAGCGCACTTCCCAGCCTTCACCCTGCGGCGTGACGTGCAGTGCGGTCAGCGTGGCGCCTTTGACCTGCGTGCCGCGCTCCATGTCGGCGCGCCAGGGCTCGCCCCAGGCGCTGCCGCGCCAGTGATTGCCGTCCCTCGCCAGTTCGAAGCAGCCGAGCGCGAGACCGCGTTCGTTGGCATGCGCGAGCAGCAGGTTGAGCCAGGTGACGAGCGCCAGCTCGGGGTCCTGCTCATCGAAGTCGACGTCGATGCGTTCGTCCTGGGCGACGGTGATCGGGTCGCACATCAGCGCGAACGTGGCCTCAGCGGCGTGCACGAACGCGTCCTGCAAGGTGACGCCGCGGCCGATGACGCCGGTGTCGGCGTCGTGGTCGAAGTAGTCGTAACGGGGCAGGCCGGGCGACATAGGTCACTTCTCCATCAGGGAACAAGGGCCGCTGGAGCGCTGGCCTGGCGGCGATCGACGTCGTCCGCGAGCGCCCTTACGCACGAAGAGTTCGAACACCGAGATGTCATCCATCTGGTCCTGCCAGTACGCCTGCAGCATCGTCAGCTGGTACAGATCGGTCAGCAGTGCTGACTCGGTCGGCCCTTTCATGGCGTCGCCGTGCTTGCCGCCAGTGGTGCCTGTCGCATCAGGGTGATGACTTCGTCGTCGCTCAGCTGATGGAAGTCGCGGTAGAAGTAGCCGATGGCGCCGAAGAACGAGGGCTGCGCGAGGCAGACCACGTCGTCGACCTCCTGGCGCAGCTCGTTGATGGTGTCGGGCGGCGCGACGGGCACGGCGAGCACGAGTCGCGCGGGGTTGCGGCGGCGCAGGCCCTTGAGCGCGGCGCGCATCGTCGTGCCGGTGGCGATGCCATCGTCGACGACGATCGCGGTTCGCCCGGCCACGGGCACCGGCGCGCGGTCCGCCAGGTAGGTATGGCGCCGCCGCTCGATTTCCGCGAGTTCCTCTTTGGCACGCTGCTCGATGTACTCTGGCTTCACGCCGGTCTCGGCCTGGATGTGGCGTTCGACCACGACGACCGGCTCCGCGCCGTCCATGACGGCGGCGACCGCCAGCTCGGGCTGCCACGGCACGCCGATCTTCCTGACCAGCAACAGATCCAGCGGCGCATCGAGCGCGCGGGCGACTTCGAGTGCGACGGGCACGCCGCCGCGCGGCAACGCCAGTACGACCGGGTTGGCCAGCTGCAGCGTGGCCAGGCGAGCGCCGAGCATCCGGCCCGCCTCGATGCGGTTATCAAATGGAGTGCGGACGTCGTCAGGCATGGCTATCTTCCGTCAGGTGCAGCGCGAGCCAGTCGGCCGCCAGGGTCGCGACCGCCTCGAGCGTGCCGGGTTCCTCGAACAGGTGCGTGGCGCCGGGAACGACGCGCAGCGCTTGCTCACAGGTCATCTGTGCCGCGGCCTCGCGATTGAGTTCAAGGACTTCGACATCCGCGCCGCCGACGATCAACAGCGTCGGCGCGCGCACGCGCGGCAACACCGTGCCCGCAAGGTCCGGCCGCCCGCCACGTGAGACGACCGCACCCACGCGTTCGGCAAAGTGGGCGGCAGCCACCAGCGCCGCCGCCGCGCCGGTGCTGGCGCCGAAGAGACCGGCGGGCAGGTGCGCGATTTCGGGCCGGGTCCGTTGCCACTCGAGCGCGGCACCGAGCCGCAGCGCGAGCAGCGGGATGTCGAAGACATTGCGGCGATCCCGCGCTTCTTCGTCGGTCAGCAGGTCAAACAGCAGCGTGGCGAGGCCGCGTGCGTGCAATTGTCGGGCGACGAACTGGTTGCGCGGACTCAGTCGGCTGCTGCCGCTGCCATGCGCGAAGATCACCAGACCCGTCACCGGGCCATCCGGAATCTCGAGATCTCCCGGCAGGCGGCTCGGGCCGATGTGGACATTAGTGCGAGACATCTGATGCTCCCAGCCGGGCAGGCCGGCGACTGCGTACCGAGTGCCATTACAGCATCGGACGCAGTCAGCGTCGCCGCTTGATGGCGGTCAAGGTTGCAGACGGAGTCCGGCGTAATCACGGGTTCTATGGAACGTGCTTCCCCTTTCAGCGCGGCGGTCACGCTCGACGAGAAGGTGCGCTTTCTTGCATCGGCGGCGGCCTGGCGGCAAGCGTGGCGTCCGGACATCATCGAAACCCACATGTCGTGGGTCTTCCTGGGTGAAAACTCGGTGCTGAAGCTGAAGAAGCCTGTCCGGACCGAGTTCCTGGATTTCTCGACGCTGGCGGCGCGCCAGTTCAACTGCCGCGAGGAGGTGCGCCTCAACCTGCGCCTGGCGCCAGGTGTCTACCTGGGCGTGCTGCCGCTGCTGCAGACGCCCGACGGTGCCCTGGCGGTCGGCTACGGAGCGGCCGTGGTCGGAACGGTCATCGACTGGCTGGTGCAGATGCGTCGCATTCCGCGTGCGCGGATGCTCGACGTGGCGGTGCCTGCCGGTAGCGTGCGGATCGACGATATCGATCGGCTCGCTGTGCGACTCGCACAGTTCTTCCGGAGCGCCGAGCGCGTGCAGCTCGGCGGGCCCGCCTATGTCGAGCGTTTCGTGGCATCGCAGTCGGTGAACAAGCGCGTGCTGCTGCAGCCAACGTTGCGCGAGGCGGCGACAGTCGCCGCACTCGACGAGTTTGATCGGATGCTGAATCGGCATGCGGAGATGCTGGGCGCGCGCGCCGCGGCCGGGCGACTCTGCGAGGGCCACGGCGACCTCCGGCCCGAGCACATCGGTCTCGATGGCACACCGGTCGTCATCGACTGCCTGGAATTCAACCGCACGCTGCGCGAGGTGGATCCCTTCGACGAGCTGGCGTTCCTCGACCTCGAGTGCCGGGTGCTCGGGGCGGACTGGATCGGTCCGCGTCTGATCGCGCACTGTGCCTCAGCGCTGCACGATGCGCCGCCGCCGCAGGTGATGGCGCTTTACACGGCGCACCGGGCGCTGGTACGCGCACGGCTCGCATTGGCGCATCTGCTCGATGTGCCGCCGCGCACGCCGGATCGCTGGAAGCCGCAGGCGCGGCGCTATGTCGAAGCGGCGCGCGCCGCGCTCGCGTCGCTGGTGCCCGACGAAACTGCGCGGGGCTGAGCTATCGCCAGGCGGCGTGCTGCTTGCGGATCTCCGCGGCAAAGAGTCCGGCGCAGGGCAGCACTTCCACGCGTTCGCGCACGGCGGCTGCGGTCAGGCGGAACAGCGGCACCGTATCGGTGACGAAGATGCGCTCCACCGGCGCGCGCATCAGTGACTCCGCGGCCGGGCTGACGAACAGGCCGTGCGCGCCGAACGCCAGCACGCGGCGCGCGCCCCCCTTCATGATCGTGGTTGCGGCCCGCTCGATGGTGCCGAAGGTGGCGATCAGATCGTCGAGGATCAGCACGGTGGCGTCGCGCACGTCGCCGGTGACGATCTCGCCGCTGCTGACGACGCCGGCGTTGCGGCGCTTGTCGACAAAGGCCTGGCCGATCGGCCGCTGCCACGCCGCCTCCAGCAACTCACGCCAAAGCTGTGCGCGCTTCACGCCGCCGACGTCCGGCGATGCGACGACCACTGGCGCGTCGCTCACAAGCTTTGCGGCGGCCGCGGTGAACAATTCATAGGGCTCGAGATTCACGGCACGCCGGCGGAATGCGTTGTCGAATGCCGACACGTTATGCGCTTCGAGCGTGATCAGCCCGTCGCAGCCGGCTGCCTCGAACAATTGCGCGATGACACGCACAGAAACCGGATCGAAGGGCTTGGTGCGCCGGTCCTTGCGCGCGTACGCGAGGTACGGCGCAACCGCGGTGATGCGTCGCGCGCCGTGGTCGCGCAGCGCGGCGATGAAGAGCAGCAGCCGCACCAGCTTGTCGTCGCCGCTGGCCGACGGGCCGCCGTGCAGGCTCTGCACGACAAAGACGTCCTTGCCGTCGGGATCGACGAGCGGGCGGATCTTGTGTTCGCCGTCCTCGAACGTGCGCTCCTCATGCGCCGCGAGCGGGTGACCGAGCTGGGCCGCGACGGCCGCGCCGAATTCGCACGAGGCGTCCAGCGCGAAAAGCAGCATCGCTTCAGTGTTCTTCGATGCGCGTGAAAACGTCCTCGGCCGGCTCGCCGGTGTCGGGGTCGACCCACTCGGCGATGCCGATCTCCGCTTCGGCCTCGGCGACCGTTTCCCCCGGTTCGGACGTCGTCTCGATGCCTTCGCGCAGCGCCGCGACCGCCTGCGTGGCGGTGACAAACGGTCCAAATTCCTGGCGGCCGTCGTCGGCGATCCAGTAGTAGCCGTCGGGTCGCACCACCACACGTGAGGATTCCTCATCGGGCCTTGCGGCGTCGGCGATGTCTGGGGCCTGAAGTGTTGCTATCGGCTTGAATGTCATGGCGATGCTCCTCTCTGGCCCGAGTCACCGTCGGTGCAGGTGCCCAGCGCGGTCGCCCTGAACACTTCTGCCGGTCCCTGGGTCAGCGGTCTGATGATGCTCCGCATCGCCTTGCACCGGAGGCGCGGCGGCCGGGACCGTTGACCGCTGTCAAGCAACCCGTTGCCTGGCGCATGCGCAAGCGATCGAGTCACGCATGCGCGTGCTGCGCGGTACCGGGAGGAGAAGTGGGCGCCGCAGGCAGCAACTCGGCCGCCAGCGGCGCGCCGTTGCTTCAGTTGAAAGGTTCGATCGGTAGGAAGGCGCCGAGCCCGGTCAGGTTCACGCGCGACTCGATCTGCTGCAGGCAGCTCAGGGCGTCGCTGCCGGTAGCGGCGCCTCGCTGGTGAGCGGCGGACCAGGTTTTGCGCGGCGCGCGCGCAGTGATGACATAGCTGGGTGCACGGCGGTCCGGCGGCTGGCGCCGGGCCGAGACAGTCGTCTGCTGGACGGTGGGGAGCGCCGCGAAGATTTCACCCATCAGCCGCAGCACGAGGCCGAGTGCGTGTCGATTGTGCAGCTTGGTATGGATTACCTCCGACATCCGACGCACGGCGACGCGGTTGCCGTAGTCAATGGCCGCCTCGCGGTCCGGCAACGTCGGCAGCAGCGGCAGCTGCACATCCATGCGTACCGCGCTGACGTCGTCGAACTGAAAGCTGACAGCGGTCGGTAGTGGCCACAAGATGTCCTTCAGGCAGGCGAGCAGGTGCTCGCGCATCGCATCCGGATCGCCATCCGCCGCGCGCTGGCTGTGGTTCTGCATCTCGCGCTGCGCCGATTCCCATGCGAAGCGGCGGGCCAGCCACTTGGCGCGATCGTCAAGATAGTCGTTCATCGCGCGCGGGTTGAACACCGGCTTGCCGTCCTTCTTGCCGATGGGCTTGGGCGCTTCGGGACCCGAGTTGGAGAACGGACGGACCGTCAGCGGCACGAGCTGCAGATCGGGCGTCGGCGTCCAGCGTTGCGGGTAGGCCATGGCCTCGACGTGTTCGTTCAGGTGCTGGCAGACGGTGAGTGCCGCTTCGCGCTCCATGTCGGCCGCGCCGTCGACGAGGTTGGACAGCGGATCGACATGCTGGGTCGTACGGGTCGGGCGGATCAGGCGCGCGTAGCCGTACTGGTCGATGCGCACCTTCATTTCGCTGTCGGGCAGCGCGAAGCTCGTGGCGGCCCCGGCTGCTTCCTGCTCGGAGTCACTGGTCAGCACGACCTGCGAACGGCGCCGGTACACCGCGCTCTGGCCGTCGGCACTGGCGAACGAAGGAATCAGCCGGTACGGCGGCAGCCACTTCACCTTTTCGCCGTAGAAGACCACGTGGCGATAGCGCAGCGGGACCTCGAGCAAGCTGCTCGGAGGTTCAGCCACGGCGGAAGCGGAATACGTCACCTGCGGTCCTTGTTACACGGACGGCGAGGTCAGGAGCCACGGTTGCTGCGCGCTTCCCGTTCCCGCCGAACGGAAGTCTTCAAGTCCAATGTTCGCAGTGCCATCGGTCCCGGCAACGCGCAAAAAGCCGCCGGGCGGTCGTCCTTTCCCGCGCCAATGGCGGCTATCGCCGCCTAAAGGCCGAGCCATGCGCCGCAACTTCGTATGACGTTTGACCTAACAGGAGGACCGAATGGGGGTCGGGTACCCTTCGCGGCCATGTCATCTGTGCGCCCCGCCCTGCGCGGCACCTTCGCCTCGGTCACGCTGGCCCTGAACACGCTGATCGGCGTGGCGGCAATGGTTCCATTCGCGCTGGCCAAGCTGCTGTTGCCGTTCACGCTGGTGCGGCATGTCACGGACCGCGCCTTGAATGCGATCGCCACCGGGTGGATCAGCGTCAACAGCACCTGGATGGACTGGGTCGGCAGCACCCGCTGGGACGTGCGGGGCCTCGAGGGGCTGGAGGCGCGCGGCTGGTACCTGGTGTCGAGCAATCACCAGAGCTGGGTCGACATCCTGGTGCTGCAGAAGATCTTCAACCGCCGCATCCCGATGCTGAAGTTCTTCCTCAAGCGCGAGCTGATATGGGTACCGGTCATCGGTCTGGCCTGGTGGGCGCTCGACTTTCCGTTCATGCAACGGCGCGGTGGCGCCTCGAGCGCGCAGGACCTGGAGCGTGCCCGCAAAGCCTGCGAGAAGTTTCGCATCGTGCCGACCTCGGTCTTCAACTTCCCCGAGGGCACGCGCTTCACCCGTGCCAAGCACGACACGCAAGGCTCGCCATTCACGCACCTGCTCAAGCCCAAGGCCGGCGGCATCGCTACGGCGCTGACGACGCTCGGCGGCCAGTTCCACCAGCTGCTCGACGTGACGATCGTCTACCCCGACGGGCCGCCGGACTTCTGGACGCTGCTCTCCGGCCGCCTGCGCGCCGTGACGGTACGCGTGCAGCCGCGTGAGATTCCCGCCGAGTTGATGGCAGGCGACTATGCCAACGATCCGACTTCCGCACGCGCATGCAGGAGTGGATGAACACGTTGTGGGCGGAAAAGGACGCACTGATCGGGCCACTGCGCACAGAGGCACCGCGCGCCTGACGCTGACGCCGCGCGCCGGGGCGGGTATCGTCGCCGGTTCGTCCGGGAGCCTTCCATGTTTGAAGCCACGATTGCCGGCAGCCTGCCCAAACCGGGCTGGCTCGCCGAGACCGACAAACTCTGGCCGCAGTGGAAGCTCGCCGGTGAAGAACTCGCGGCCGCCAAGCGCGACGCCACGCTACTCTGGCTGAAGGAGCAGGAAGACGCGGGCCTCGACATCGTCGGCGACGGCGAGCAGTCGCGCCAGCACTTCGTGCACGGCTTCCTCGAGTTCGTCGACGGCATCGACTTCGAGCACAAGGTCGAGATGGGCATCCGCAAGGACCGCTACAAGGCGATGGTGCCGCAGGTGGTCGGGCCGTTGAAGCTCAAGGGGCGCGTGCATCAGGTCGAGGCGCGGCTCGCGCGCAGCCATACGAAGAAGAAGCTGAAGATCACGCTGCCCGGCCCGATGACGATCGTCGACACGGTGGCCGACCGCTACTACGGCGATCGCGTGAAAATGGCGATGGCGTTTGCCGAACTGCTCAACCAGGAGGCGCGCGCGCTCGAGGCCGATGGTGTCGACGTGATCCAGTTCGACGAACCGGCCTTCAATGTCTACACCGACGACGCGAAATCGCTGGGGCATCACCGCGCTCGACCGCGCCGCCCAGGGCCTGAAGTGCAAGACTGTCGTGCACATCTGCTACGGCTACGGCATCAAGGCCAACGTCGACTGGAAGGCCACGCTCGGCTCCGAGTGGCGCCAGTACGAGGAGATCTTCCCGGCGATCGCGAAGAGCGCGATCCAGGCCGTCTCGCTCGAGTGCATGAACTCGCATGTGCCGATGCACCTGATGAAGCTGCTCGAAGGCAGGACCTGCTGGTCGGCGTCATCGATGTCGCGTCCGATGTCGTGGAGACGCCCGAGCAGGTCGCCGACACGATCGGCAAAGCGCTGCAGTTCGTCGCCAAGGAGCACCTCTCCCTGCACCAACTGCGGAATGGCGCCGATGAAGCGCGAGATCGCGCTGGCGAAGCTCGCGGCACTCGGCAAGGGTGCCGGACTCCGCGCCAGCGTTACGGCAGCTAGGCGGCCGATGAGCCGTCGCACGCTGGCTCTCGACGACCGTTTGCACGACTACGTCGTCCAGCACAACCGCGAGCATCCGGAACTCGCGAAGCTGCGCGAGGCGACCGTCACGCACCCGCGCGCGGGCATGCAGATCTCGCCCGAGCAGGGCGCGCTGCTGCAGGTGCTGGTCAAGCTCACCGGTGCGCGCCGCACGATCGAGATCGGTGTCTTCACCGGTTACAGCGCGCTGGCCGTGGCGCTGGCACTGCCGCCGGACGGCAGGATCCTCGCGTGCGATATCAGCGACGAGTTCACGCGGTTAGGGCGACCCTACTGGGAACGCGCCGGCGTCGCTCACAAGATCGACCTCGTGCTGGAGCCCGCGTCGATACCCTTGATGCGCGGCTGGCGATGGGCGAAGGCGGCCGTTACGACTTCGCCTTCATCGATGCCGACA
>CAVPDC010000022.1:0-480015 GCA_963702595.1 uncultured beta proteobacterium
AGCAGCCGGCGCAGGCCCGGCTCGCCTATGCGCAGGCCGAGGAGCGCGCCCGCGCGCAACGGGTGGGACTATGGGCGGTCGCGGTGCCGATCGCCCCGTGGGACTACCGGCGCGAGCGCGCCGCCGAGGCGCACTGATCAAAGCGCGCCTCGCCCGCGAACAAACAGCGCTTCAGCTCTTGATCACGCCGCACGCGATGCGGGGCCCGGAGTTGCCGGCCGGCTGCGAGCGGTAATCATCCGGATTCGCGTAGATCACCACCGCGCGGCCGACCACCGAATTCGGGCCTGGCGCAACCGTCAGAAGTGGCGTCGTGTAGGACAGCACGGCGACTCCCTGGGAGTCTGACGAGAGGTTCGGCAGGTCGCCCGCATGGGCGGACGCCGACTTCGTGATCGCCATGCGGCTTAGCCTCGGGATTGAAGTGACCGCCAGCGCTGGTGAAGTCCGCCGCCGAGCAGTCGCCCTTTTCATGGACGTGGAATCCGAACTGGCGGTTCGGGCGCAAGGCCATTCGACCTCGGGGCGTACTGTCGTCTTGCCATCAGCCTCTTGGAACGTGACGGTGCCCACGACACGACCGCCCTTCGATGCGTCCAGCTTCGCCGCAGCAGATGGTCCCTTGGAAACGGTCTGGCAACCCGCCAGCGCCAGCAAGATGGCAAGCATCATCAGCGTTCGCATCGTCGCTCCCTGGGGTGGTCCCCAATTCAATTGTGAAGCAGTGATATTACGGCGCCGGGCTGCCGGCTGCGACGCTGCCGCACTCAGCCGGCGCGGCCGACGATCTGCGCCGTCGCGATCAGCTCCTCGAGCAGCGCCATCGAAGCCCGGCCGACACCGTGAAGGGGTCGAGCACCGGCCGGTCCGAGTATTTCAGCAGCAGCGATGGATTGACCTTGGTCAGGCGGACGTGTCCCATCGTCCAGCCCGCGAAGCGCCGCTCGGGCACTTCGCGGTAGTGCAGCAGCATCACCTCGCGTGGCGCGCGTCGCGCACGATCATGTTGTACAGCGCGTTGACCGCGTCGCGCCCGCCCTCGAGCGCCTGCACGAAGACGTCGCCGCCGTGGCACAGCACGCCGGTGATGCCAAGGCCCGGGTTGTGTGCGCGCGACTGCTGGAGGATCGACTCGATAATCTCCTGCGTCACGGGCGTGGCCGCGCGGCTGGCATAAAGCAGGCGGACAAGCATCGCGTTCGGTCTCCGGTCAGGCGTTTTTCAGGTTCAGCAGCGCGAGGAATTCGCGACGCAGGTTGGGATCCTTCAGGAACGAGCCCCGCATCACGCTGTTGATCATCTTCGAGTCGGTGTCCTTGACGCCGCGCCACTGCATGCAGAAGTGGTCGGCCTCCATGACGATCGCCAGGCCGTCGGGCTGCATCGTCTCCAGCAGCAGGTCGGCCAGGTGCGTGACGGCCTCTTCCTGGATCTGCGGCCGGCTCATCACCCAGTCGGCCAGGCGCACGTACTTGGACAGCCCGATCAGGTTCGAGTGTTCGTTGGGCAGCACACCGATCCAGACCTTGCCGAGGATCGGGCACAGGTGATGCGAGCAGGCACTGCGCACGGTGATCGGCCCGACGATCATCAGCTCGTTCAGGTGCTCGACGTTCGGAAACTCCGTGATCGGCGGCATCGCCGCATAGCGGCCGCGGAACACTTCCATCAGGTACATCTTGGCAACGCGGCGCGCGGTGTCGCGCGTGTTGTGATCGCTCTCGACATCGATGACGAGGCTTTGCAGCACGCCGAGGAGTTTTCCCTCAACTTCATCCTGCAGCAGGGCAAGCTCGTCGGGCTCGATGTACGGCGCGATGCAATCGTTCGCGTGGAAGCGGTGGCGCGCCTTCTGCAGGCGCTCACGGATCTTCTGCGACACCGGCACGCCGAGTTCGGTGGAGTCGGAGGAGCCGCTGGGAGGAGTGCGCGCATTCATGGTTCATAGTCCAGCGCGGGTTCGGCCTTTGACTATATAGGAAGGAAAGGAAGGTCCGATTCGTCCGACCGTGTTGCCGTGAGGGGCTCTGCGGAGCCAGGCGGCGCTGCGACGCTTGGCATCAGTCGTCCGCGCCCTGCGCCCGCATCTTCGCAGCGATGTAATCACCGTGCGTAATGTGCAGCAGGTCGGCCACCTTCCGCATCAGGTGGTTCTCATGCGCAGAGAGACTGGCGTCGGAGTAGGCGACGCGCCACATCAGCTCGATGACACGCTGCTTCTGCTGCTGCGTGAAGTGGCGGTTGATGAGCGACGTGAACTGGAAATAGTCGCTCGCCTGCTTCATCTCCTCCTCGGCCAGCGCGATCAGGCGTTCCGCCTCCTCGTGCGTGAGTTCGAACTTCTCGCGCACGGCGCGCAGCACCGCCGCGCGCTCGTCTGCCGTGGCGCCCTGGTCGACGCGTGCCACCTCGATCAGCAGCGCCGCGGTGGCGAGTTCGATCGTATGGCGCTCACCCGAGGCCGGTGCGGCGCCGATGTGGCGGTCGAAGAAGTCGCGGATCGAATTCAGCATGACCGAAATTCTGCACGGTTTGTGCGCCGCCGCAAGTCGGAATCCTGCGCGCCGGGCTAAAGTCGCGCCCGTGGGCGAGGGGGAGCAGGCGTGACGGATTGGTTGCAGGCCGTGTTCGGGCAGAACACGCTGCTTTCGGGCGGTCTAACGCTGGCGTTGCTGGGGCTGGTTGCTGTCTGGCTGCGTGACGTCCCGGGCAAGCTCTTCGGCTGGGCCAAGCACTTCCTGATCACGACGCTGACGGTCGACAGTCGCGACGAACTGATGTTTCCGGCGTTGGTCGAGTACATGGACAGTCGCGAGTCGCTGCGGCGGCTCAACAATTTCACCGCGCGCGCGGTGCGCCAGGGCACGAGCTACCAGAGCCTGCACGACGAGTTGCAGCAGGGCGGCCGGCCGCTCACGGTGCTGTCTCCGGGCGAGGGCTTCCACCTCTTCTATCTAGACGGTCGCGTCATGTGGATGAAGCGCGAGGTGCAGGTCGGTCCGTCGATCTTCGAGAAGATCGCGCTCTCCACCTTCGGCCGCAACAAGCAGCCGCTCGAGGCGCTGGTGCACGCCGCGATGGAGCACCGCATCGCGCGCGAGTTGAACCGCATCGCGGTCTACATGCCGAGCCCCTACAACAATGAATGGATGCGGGCCCGGCTTGGCAACAACCGCAAGCTCGACTCGGTCGTGCTGAAGGCCGGGCCAGAAGGAATCGATCCTCGAGGATCTGAACCGGTTCTTCGCCTCGCATGACCGCTATGAGACGCTCGGCATTCCGTGGCGGCGCGGCTACCTGCTGTACGGCCCGCCGGGCACCGGCAAGACCTCGCTCGTGACGGCGATCGCGTCCGAAATGGCGCTCAACGTCTGCGTGCTGAGCCTCGCCTCGCCCACCGTCACCGACGAGAAGATCGGCAATCTGCTGTCGTCGGTGCCGCAGCGTTCGGTGATCCTGATCGAGGATGTCGACGCTTTCTTTCGCCAGCGCGACAAGGCCGACGCCAGCGTCAAGGTTTCGTACTCCGGCTTCATCAACGCGCTCGACGGCGTCGCGGCGCACGAAGGTTCGGTCGTGTTCCTGACGACCAACCATCCGGAGCTGATCGACGAGGCCGCGATCCGCTCCGGGCGGGTCGACTTCCGCCTGGAACTCGGCCTGTGCGACGCCAGCCAGCTCGAGCGCATGTTCCTGAAGTTCTTCGACGACGCCTCGGCCGCGGCCCGTTTCGCCGCGACGGTTGCGCCCGACCGCTGGTCGCCGGCGCAGGTGCAGGAGCTTCTGCTCAAGGCGCGTTCGGTGGACGAGGCGATCGATTTGTTTTGCAGCGCAGCAGAGCTGCCGTCCAAGCAACTACGCGCCGTCTGACATGACGCAACATTTGAAGGGCACCCAGCGCGTCTCATATCCCCCACACGAACCGGGGGGCAGAGTAGTTCCGTAGTGCACATCCGTCCAAATTCGACCTATAACGCGCCGTGGGACACCCACACAGCACATCAGGAGGGGAGACTCAATGAACCATAACCAGACCGCCGGCGGGGGCCGCGGACTTCGACTGACGGCGATCAGCGCTGCGCTGCTCGCGGCATTCGCATTGCCCAACGCGGCGAGTGCGTTCGAGTTCGATATCGGCAACGAAGACGTCGTCATCCGCTGGGACAACACCGTGCGGCTCAATATCGTGCAGCGGGTCGAAGCGCAGGACGAGGGGATGCTCAGGTACGTGAACTACGACGACGGCAACCGCAACTTCAGCCGGGGCAAGGTGTTCACGCGCTTCGACGTGCTGTCGGAGTTCGATGTCATCTACAAGAGGACCACCGGCTTCCGCGTCAGCGCGGCGGGGTGGTGGGACCCGAGCTACAACTCGCTCGACAACACCTCGGTCCTGACCTCGAACCACCTCGTCAACGGCCGCCCCGCGCTGGGCCTGCCCAACTACACCGATCGCTATGCGCGTGGCGGGTCGGGCGAATTTCTCGACGTTTTCGGCTTCACGCGCTTCGAAGTCGCGGGCGCGCCGGTCACGGTGCGGCTGGGGCAGACCACGGTGTTCTGGGGCGAGAGCCTGCTGGTCAACGGCGCAGTCACACAGCGTCGCCTACTCCCAGAACCCGCTCGATATCTGGAAGGCCCTTTCGACTCCGGGCGTCGAGGCAAAGGAAGTCTTTCGCCCGCGCGTTGGCCTGAATCTGCAGGCCCAGGTGTCCGACGACTGGTCGGTCGCGGCGCAGTACTTCTTCAACTGGCAGAGATTCTCCAACCAGGCCTGGCGCCTTCCGGAGTCGGGCTCGTACCTCTCGATCGGCGACCACCTGCTGTGGGGCGGGGAGTCGAACATCGCAAACGCGACTGGCACGCAGCGCTACTGGCGCGGCACCGACATTACGCCGGAGGAAAACACCGGCAACTGGGGCCTGGCGGCGCGCTGGAGCCCCGACTGGCTGGACGGCACGCTCGGCGGGTATTACCGCAAGACCTACGACATGATGCCGCAGGGGATGGCGACGCCGGCCGTGCTGCCATTGTCGGCGCAGCTGTGTGCGGCCCGCGGCGGCACGCCGGTGTCAGCGACGAACTGCTACGTCAATCCGAGTGCGGCTTCGCTGCAGCAGTTGACGCAGCTTGGCAAAATCGGCACCTACAACGTCGCGTATGGATCCGACATCGACATCTTCGGCCTGAGCTTCGCCAAGAACCTCTGGGGCATCAGCGTCGGCGCCGAACTCAGCTACCGCCGCAACCAGCCGCTTTCCAGCGAGACGGTGGCGGTGCTGCCGGCGGCGTTCGTCCCGCTGGTGCCGGGCGCGATCGCAACCAACGCACTGCCCGACGCCGACACGCCGGGAGCGAAGGGCAACACGATGCATGCGCTCGTCAACCTGCTGGGCACGTTGAGCAAGACAGCGGTATTCGACGCGGCCACCTGGGCCGCCGAGCTGACCTGGAGACCATGGCTCAACGTCACGCAGAACGAGGCCGTGTTCAAGGGCCGCAGCGGCTATTCGCAGATCGACCGGGTCGACAAGAACTACTTCGGCCTGGCGATCAACTTCACGCCGACCTGGTTCCAGGTGTTCCCGGGCGTCGACATCCTGGCGCCGCTGTCGTGGTCGCAAGGCATCTCGGGCAACTCGGCGCTCGGCTCCCACGGCGGCTCGGAAGGCTCCGGCACCTTCGGCATCGGCATCGCGGCCGACATCTACCAGAAGTACCGCATCGACTTCAAGTACGTGGGCTTCTACGGCGACAATCATTGCACGGGGGCCGGTCAATCCGGGTACCTGCTCGGCTGGCGCTGCCAACATATTCAACGGCACGTTCTCGACAGTGCAAGACCGCGACTTCATTGCGCTGACGTTCAAGACGACATTCTGATGAGGAGCAACTCCATGTTTCGAAACACACTGGTCGCGGCGGCGCTGTCTGTCGCGTACGGCGGGATGGCCCTGGCGGCCGTGACTGCCGAGGAGGCCAAGCAGCTCGGCACGACGCTGACACCGATCGGCGCTGAACGGGCCGGCAACAAGGACGGCACGATTCCCGAGTGGACCGGGGGGCTCACGACGCCGCCCGCCGGGTTCGTCAAGGGCAGCGGCTTCCGCCCCGATCCGTTCGCGGCGGACAAGCCGCGGCTGACGATCGACGCCAAGAACATGGCCCAGCACGCCGACAAGCTGACGATGGGCATGCAGGAGGTCCTCAAGCGCAATCCGGGGACCTATCGCATTGATGTGTACCCGACGCGGCGGCCGGTCACGTATCCGAAGCGGCTGCTGGACAACGCCGCGAAGAACGCGGTGACGGCCAAGACCGCCAACGGCGGGCTCTCCGTCGAGGGGGCAATCCCCGGCGTGCCGTTCCCGATCGCGAAGACCGGCCACGAGGTGATGTGGAACCACCTGCTGCGCTTCACCGGCAATACCTACTGTCCCAAGTACGACGCGTGGAACGTCGACTCGGCCGGCGTGCCGACGCTGGCGACCGTCGGCGAGTCGTGGCAGGAATACCCGATCTACCTTGGCAACAAGACTGATGCGATCAAGGGCACCGACATCTACTTCCGGATCAGGCTGAACTACCTGGGGCCGGCACGCCGCAACGGCGAGGCCGTATTGGTCCAGGACTCGGTCAACCCGCTCGAGCAGCCGCGCCGTGCGTGGCAATACCTGCCGGGCCAGCGCCGCGTCAAGGCCGCGCCGGATCTCGCCTACGACACGCCCAATCCCGGTGCCGCCGGAGCGTTGACCTACGACGATGCATTCATGTTCAGCGGCGCGATGGACCGCTACGACTTCAAGCTGGTCGGCAAGAAGGAGATGTACGTCCCGTACAACTCGTACAAGCTGTATTACCAGCCGGGCACTCCGCAGAACGTCATGCAGCCCAAGCACATGAATCCCGACCTCGAGCGTTGGGAACTGCACCGCGTCTGGGTGGTGGAGGCGACGCTGAAGGAAGGCAAGCGCCACATCTACGCCAAGCGGGTGCTCTACATCGACGAGGACAGCTGGATCATCGTGGCGACCGACCAGTACGACGCGCGCGGACAGCTCTTTGTGTCGCAGTTCATGCCAACGCCGTTCAGCTATGACCAGCTGGCACCGACGACTTCGCTGCAGTACTACTACAACTTCATCGCGGGCAATTACGGCTTCCAGGGCATGTGCGGCCTGCACAAGGGCCTGTTCTACAACGACGGCCTGCCCGAGCGTGAATGGTCGCCCGACTCCCTGGCGGGCGCCGGGGTGCGCTGACGGGACGATCGCGGGCGGGATTCCCACGGCCGGCCGTCGTCGAGACGGGCGGCCTTCGATTCCTCGTCGGCCGGTTTCTTTGCATTGAGAACGGCGCCCGGGTCCGGGCGCCGTTTTGATCTACAGCACGACCGGTGCAGGGACCTGACGCATCGGTCCCGACGATCCAGCTTCAAAGAGCAGAATAGGCAACCTGAGCGGAGCAGCTTGGCCCGGAGCTGCATGGGTTGCGCGTGGCGTCGCCGTAGTGCTCACAGAAGCACTCGGTCGCGCGGGGGCAAGGGTGGGAGACAAACAATGATCCGAAGAGTCTGGCTGCTGGCGCTGATTGCCTGCGGCGTTCCCGTCGTCTGCGCGTCCCAGGAGTCGAAGGCGCCGGCCAAGGCCGCCGCAGCGCCGGCAGCGGTGGCCGACGTGCTGGATCGGCCCGCGCAGATGTCGCCGCTCGCGGCGCGCCGCCTGATGCAGTCCGTCGCGCGCGTCGGCAACCGGCTCGTCGCGGTCGGGCCACGCGGTCACATCGTCGTCTCGACCGATGGCGGCGCGAGCTGGAAGCAGGCGGCCGTGCCGGTCAGCTCTGACCTGACCGCGGTGTACTTCCCCAGTGACAGGAACGGGTGGGCGGTCGGCCACGACGGTGTGGTTCTGGCGACGACCGACGGCGGCGAGACCTGGACCAGGCAGCTCGACGGTCGCGCGGCAAACGGCATCCTGCTGAAGCACCTCGAGGGGCTCTCGCGGGCCGACCCCGCATCGGCCGAACTGAAGGCCTTGCTGACGGAAGCGGAGCGCTTCATGGAGCAGGGTCCGGACAAGCCGTTTCTCGACGTCTGGTTCCAGGATGACAAGAACGGCTATGTCGTCGGTGCCTACAACCTGATCTTCGCGACGAGCGACGGCGGCAAGACCTGGGAGCCGTGGTTCGATCGGACCGAAAACCCGAAGTTTCTGAATCTTTATTCGATCCGGCCGGCCGCTGGTGGTCTCTACATCGCCGGTGAGGGCGGACTCGTGCTGCGCTTCGATCCCGCGGCCAAGCGCTTCCGCGCCGTGCCGGTGGACTACCGGGGGAGCCTGTTCGGGGTCATCGACGGCGGAGGCAACGCCGTGCTCGTGTTCGGCCTGCGCGGCAACGTGTTCCGCAGTGATGACGGCGGCAAGGTCTGGACCAAGGTCGACAGCCAGCTGCCGGCGACGATCGTCAGCGGCGTACGCACAGAGAAAGGCGCGCTGGTCATCGCCGACCAGGGCGGCCGCATTGCGCTCAGCACCGACGGCGGCAAGTCCTTCAACCGGGTGAAGCTCGCCAAGGCCATCCCGGTCACCGCGCTGGCCGATGCCGGGGCCGGCAAGCTCGCGTTTGCGACTCCTGTCGGCGTGCTGGTCGTCGACCCCGCCGCCGCGGCCGCACCCGCGCCCACGCCCGCCGCGCGCTGAACACCGCCGTCGAAGCACTCGCCCGCAAAGGACACCACGATGGTTGCCCCCACCGCCAACATCGAATCAATGCCGGTCATCCGCAATCTCGCGGACTTCGACCAGCAGTCGGGCAACGGGCTCGAACGCCTGATCTTCAACCACCGCATGGTGGTGATCGTCGCCTGCGCCCTGATCACGATCGTGCTGTTCGCCCTGGCGACGCGCCTCAGCCTCAACGCGAGCTACGAGAAGATGCTCCCGCAGGGGCATCCGTACGTCTCGAACTATCTTGCGAACAAGAGCCAGCTGCGCGGTCTAGGCAACACGCTGCGAGTCGTCGTCGAGAACACCCAGGGCGACATCTTCGACCCCGAGTACCTCGACACGCTGAAGAAGATCAACGACGAACTCTTCCTGACGCCGGGCGTGGACCGCGCCTGGGTCAAGTCGCTGTGGATGCCGGTCGTTCGCTGGGTCGAGGTGACCGAGGAAGGGTTCTCCGGCGGGCCGGTGATGCCGGACACCTACGACGGTTCGGCCAAGAGCATCGAGCGGCTGCGCGGCAACGTGCTGCGCGCCGGGCTCGTCGGCAACCTCGTCGCCAACGATTTCAAGTCGAGCACGATCGTAGTGCCGTTGCTCGACGTCGATCCCGCGACCGGCAAGCGGATCAACTACGGCGAACTGACGAAGTCGATCGAGCAGAACGTCCGCGCCAAGTTCGAAACGGCGGACGGCAAGTACAAGGTGCGCATCATCGGATTCGCCAAGATCATCGGCGAGCTGCTCGACGGCGTGCTGCAGGTGATGATGTATTTCGCCATCGCCTTCCTGATCGCGGCGGCGCTGCTGTTCAACTACACGCGCTGCTGGCGCAGCACGTCGCTGGTGCTGTTCTGTTCGCTGATCGCGGTGGTCTGGCAGATGGGCATCCTGGCGCTGATCGGCATCGGCCCCGATCCGTTCTCGGTGCTGGTGCCGTTCCTGATCTTCGCGATCGGCGTCTCGCACGGTGCGCAGAAGATGAACGGCATCATGCAGGACGTCGGCCGTGGCACGAACAAACTGGTGGCGGCGCGCTATACCTTCCGTCGACTGTTCGTCGCCGGTGTGACGGCGCTCCTCAATGGCGCGGCGGGCTTCCTCGTACTGCTGGTGATTCCGATTCCGGCGATCCGCGAACTGGCGACCGCGGCGACGATCGGCGTGTGCGTGTTGCTGTTCACCAACCTGGTGCTGCTGCCGGTGCTGCTGTCGTTCACCGGCGTGAGCCCGAAGGCCGCTGCGCGCAGCGTCCAAGAGGAAGAGTCCGGGGTCGGCGTGCGCGGCATCTGGGCCGTCATCGCACGCTTTGCCGACAACCGGTCCTGGGCCGCGGGCGCGATTGCGGTGGCGCTTGTGCTGGGCATCGGTGGCTTTTTCGTCTCGAAGCAGCTGCAGATCGGCGACCTCGATCCGGGCGCGCCGGAACTGCGGCCGAACTCGCGCTACAACATCGACAACGCCTTTATCACCAAGAATTTCTCGCTGTCGTCCGACGTGTTCGCGGTCATCGTCAAGACGCCGACGGAAGGCTGCCTGAAGTACGACACGCTGATGCTGGCCGACCGACTCGCGTGGCAGCTGCAGCAGCTGCCGGAGGTGCAGACCACGGTCTCGCTGCCTGACATCGTCAAGCAGATCACCGCCGGCTCGTTCGAAGGCAATCCGAAGTGGCTGACGCTGTCGCGCAACCAGGAAGTCCTGAACTACGGCGCCCAGCAGGCGGCGGTCAACAACCCGGATCTCTTCAACACCGAGTGTTCGGTGATGCCGGTGATCGCGTTCCTCAAGGACCACAAGGCCGCCACGCTCGAAAAGGTCTCGGCCACGGTCGAGAAGTTCATCGCCGAGAACCCGGTGGCGGGCGTCGAGCTGCTGCCAGCGGCCGGCTCGGCTGGCATCGAGGCCGCGGTCAATCAGGTCGTCCGCAAGGCCTGGATCGAGATGCTGTTCTACATCTACGGCGTGGTGGCTGTGCTGTGCCTGATCGCGTTCCGCTCGTGGCGTGCGGTGATCGTCGCGCTGCTGCCGCTTGCGCTGACCTCGATCCTGTGCGAGGCGCTGATGGTGTGGCTCGGCATCGGCGTGAAGGTCGCCACGCTGCCGGTCATCGCGCTGGGTGTCGGCATCGGCGTCGACTACGCGCTTTATCTGTTGTCGGTGCAGCTCAACGGGCAGCGCCGCGGGCTCTCGCTGCCCGACGCCTATCGTGCCGCGCTGGCCTTCACCGGCCGCATCGTCGCGTTGGTGGGCTTCACGCTGGCCGCCGGCGTCATCACTTGGGCCTGGTCGCCGATCAAATTCCAGGCCGACATGGGGATCCTGCTCGCCTTCATGTTCCTGTTGAACATGCTGGGGGCGCTGATCCTGATCCCCTCGCTGTCGTACTTCCTGCTGCCGACCTCGGCCGTCAGGACCAAGACCAAGTTGACCGAAAGCGCCGTCCCGCGCGCGGCCTGAACTCCGGTGGCGGATTGATCCGCCACCGGTCCCTTTCCCAAGGCTGCGAGTGCAGACCGGGCGGCTGCGTGTGGTGCCGCCCCGGCGTGAGGTTCGCCGAGTCTTTCGTCGAATAGATTTGAGGACGCCGCGAACGACCCACCGATCGTCGCGGGCGTCGCCCGTCCCACGGGGAAGGCGCGGCCCCAATTGATCGTCGTGGCGAAAGAGGATCAAGATACGACCGGCGACGGGCGCCGGCAGCGCATGGGCGAACTAGCCGAATGGTGGATGCCGGACGACGTTGCTTTCGTCGTAGATTGACTGCGCATGGCGACCGGCAAGCTGCACAAGATAGAGCTGCGCAGGCAGTTCAGCACCTGACAGTTTCCAACGGCCTCATCGGGCCGGCAGGTTCCGGGAGCCACAAGCTCCGTGCATCCTCAATGCGGATGCATTAAGGCAAAAAATGAACGGTGCCACGAGCGCCGGGGTGGCGGAGACATGGACGAACACCAGAAGGGCGACTCGCCCGACCTGGATGCGGCACGGGGGCTCTTGCCGGCCATCGTGGTTGGCGCGGCCGTCTGGGCCATCGTCTTTGCGATCGCTGCGCTCCTGTGGGGCTGCACGGAGCTGACGGCGCACTGAGCACGCTGGGGTACGCTGCGAGGCATATGTTCCCGCCCCGCATTCCATCCGCGCCATGACTGTCGACGTCCCTTCCGCTGTCGCGGCAGCCTACGTACACCTGCGTGCTGCGCCAGGAGGCAGCATCAAGCGATGGCTGCTGCACTTCGTGCTGCGGATCGGCGTACGAAACTCGAAGATCAGTGTCGACGACATCGTTCGTCTGCGTCGCCACAACGAGACCTTCGATCGACGCTTCGGCGAGGTCGACCCGGCGCTGCGCCGGACGCCGCTGGAGGCTGGCGGCGTGACGGCCGAGTGGATCGAGGCGCCGGAGAGCCGTGCCGACCGCGTGATCTTCTATCTCCACGGGGGCGCCTTCTGCCTGCGCTTTCCCAGGACACATGCCGGGATGGTGGGCCGCTGGTGCCGCCGCCTCGGCGCGCGCGCGCTGATGGTCGACTACCGGCTCGCGCCGGAACATCGCTATCCGGCGGCGGTCGACGACTGTGTGGCGGCCTATCGCTGGCTGCTGAACCACATCGATGCGAGCCAGATCATCATCGGCGGCGACTCGGCGGGCGGCAACCTGGCGCTGGCGTTGCTGCATCGCCTGAAGGCGGAAGCGGTTCCGCTGCCGCGCTGCGCGGTGCTGCTGTCTCCGGTGGTCGACTTCACGCTGTCGAGCCCGAGCCTGTTGACCAATGGCGCGCGCGATCCGATGTTCACGCTCGCGAAGCTCGCGGCGTTCCGGCACCTCTACGCCGTGCCGGAGCAGTTTCTCGAACCGACGCTGTCGCCGCTCTTCGGAGACTTCACGGGCTTCCCGCCGTTGCTGTTCCAGGTCGGCGAGATCGAGATGCTGCGTGACGAGTCACTGCGCGCAGCGGCGCGCGCACATCGCGCGGACGTCCAGGTGGAAGTCGATGTCTGGCGCGACATGGCGCACGTGTTCCAGGCGCTGTCGTTGCCGCAGTCGGCCGCGGCGGAAGCACGCATCGCCGCCTTCATCGAGAGGAACGCCGGATGGACCGCCGCCTGATCCCGTTCGTCGCCGTGCTGTGGCTGGCGTCGCCCTCGGCAATGACGCAGGCGAACACGGAGTTCGAAACCCGCGTGGTGCGGGTGGTCAGCGGCGACACCGTCATCGTGGAACGCGACGGCGGCGAAGTCGAACTGCGGCTGGCCGACATCGGCGCGCCGCAGGGATCGCAGTTCCTGGCGCCATCGTCGCGCACGGCCGTGGATGGCATGGTCCGGAATCGGGCGGTACGGGTCCAGGTGACCGGGGTTGAAGAGGGCGTGCGCATCTACGGACGCCTGTTCGCCGGCCGGCTCGACGTGGCCCGCGCCCAGGTGCAACGCGGCAATGCCTGGGTGTGCTGGGACTACGCGCTCGACTCCGAACTGATGCCGGTCGAGAACGAAGCGCGGCGCCACCGACGGGGCGTGTGGCGCAGCATGATGGACGTCACCAGCCGCAGCGAATGCCGACGACGTCCGCCGGTGCCGGCACCGGCCGAACCGAAAGCTCAGGCCAAGCCCAACTGAGGACCGGCGGCAACGCCAGGATTCAACGCCTCGCTCCGGCTCCGCGCGCCTGCCGGATGCGGCTTGCCCGATCGACACCGCATTTCTGAGGCGCCGCGCATGGAGCGGGGCGCCGGCTTGCGCGGGGGCGCACCGCCGGATGCCGTGCGGAGCGGCGTGGGGTTGTTGCCGCTTCGCTCCCAGCAGACAGCCGCGCCTGCACCGGCGTTGCACGCAGACTTATACGGGCGTATAAATCGCGGATGGCCACGAAAGGTCCGACGACGTCGTCGCGCGAGCGCCTGCTGCGTGTAGGCGCGCGGCAGGCGCGGCGGGCGGGTCTGCGCTCCATCACCGTGCGCGGCGTCTGCCAGCAGGCGGACGCGAATCTGGGCAGCTTCGTCTATCACTTCGGATCGCGCGAGGCATTCTTGGCCGAAGTCATCGAGCGTTGGTACGCGCCGCTGCTCGAGCAGATGTCGGCGACGGTCGACCGGGCGCTGCCGCCAAGGGCGCGCCTGCGGGAACTGGTGCTGCAACTCGGTGACTGGGCGGCCGCCAACAGCCGCTTCATCACGCACGTGCTGATGGATGCGGCTTCGGGAGAGGCTGCCGCCCAGCGGTTCGTCCGGTCGCTGGCGGACCGCCACCCGGCACTGATCCTGCGCGTCGTGGCCGAAGCGCAGCGCGCCCGCGAGTTGCCGCGCGGCGAACCGCTGAACGTGATGCTGTTCCTGATGGGCGCGATCGCGCTGCCCATCCTGCTGACTGACCGCCTGGCCGAAGCGAAGCTCGCGCCGGCTGAGCTGACGCGCACGCTGGTCCGGTTTGCACGCGAGCGCGCGCACCGCGTACAGCGTCTGGACTGGGCGCTGGGTGGATTGATCCGGGAGAGTCACGATGAGCCAATTCAAGCCCGGCATTGAGGCTGCCCTGCTCGGCAGCCTACTGCTGGCGTTCGCCGCGTGCACGCGCGTCGACGCTGATCGCTTCAGCGGTTACGCCGAAGCCGACCTCGTTTACGTCGCGCCGGCGATTGGCGGGCGGCTGCAGTCGCTCGGTGTCGAACGTGGTGCGCGCGTGAACGCGGGCCAGATGCTGTTTGAACTCGAGCGCGACCCGGAGTCGCTCGAGCGCGCGACCGCCACGGCGCGCGCAGAAAAGGCGGCCTCGCAGGTGCGGAACCTGCGCAAGGGCAAACGCGTCGACGAGCTGCGGGCCATCGAGCAGCAGCTGGCGCAGGCCCGTGCGTCGCTGGCGTTGTCTGCCAGCGAACTCAAGCGCAGCGAAGCGCTGGTGGCGCAGGGATTTCTCTCCGTGAACCGGTTGGACGAACTGCGCGCCGCCCGCGACCGCGATGCAGCGCGTGTCGTCGAAGTGCAGGCGCAGCTCGCCACCGCACGCGATGCGGCACGGCCCGATGAGATCGCCGCGGCGGAGGCCGAGCAGCGCGCGGCGGAGAGCGAGCTGGCCTCCTCGCGCTGGCGCGAGGATCAGATGCGCGGCGTCGCCGTGCGGGCGGGCGCGGTGCAGGACGTGATGTACCGGCCGGGCGAGTGGGTCGCGCAGGGCTCGCCCGTCGTTGCGCTGCTGCCGGACGGCGCGATCAAGGTGCGGTTCTTCGTGCCGCAGGCCGCACTCGCAAGAGTCCGCGTCGGCGACTCGGTGGCGGTGAGCTGCGACGGCTGTCCGACGGGCATGACGGCGCGCGTGGCATTCGTTTCGGACCAGGCTGAGTACACGCCGCCGGTCATTTACAGCAACGAGAGCCGCGCCAAGCTCGTCTTCATGGTCGAAGCGAAGCCGGACGAGAAGACCGCACCGCAGCTCAAGCCCGGCCAGCCGGTCGACGTCCGCCTCTCTCCGGGCTCCTGAGGCGCAGGCTCGATGAGTGCTGATCTCGCGATCGACGTGCGCGGCCTCACCAAGGCGTTCGGTGGCCGCACCGTCGTCGACCATATCGATCTCGCGGTGCCGCGTGGGCAGGTATGCGGTTTCCTCGGTCCGAACGGCAGCGGCAAGACGACGACGATCCGCATGCTGTGCGGCCTGCTCGAGGTCGACGCCGGCGAGGGCACCTGCCTCGGCTACGACATCCGGCGAGAGGCGCGTCGCATCAAGCTGCGCGTGGGCTACATGACGCAGCGCTTCGGGCTCTATGAAGATCTGTCGATTGCCGAGAACCTTGACTTCACCGCGCGCGTCTATCGGCTCGACAACCGCAGGCAGCGCGTGGCAGACGCGCTCGAGCGTCTCGGCCTCACGAGCCGCAAGGCGCAGCTCGCCGGCACGCTGTCAGGGGGCTGGAAGCAGCGCCTGGCACTTGCCGCCTGTTTGCTGCACGAGCCCGAGCTGCTGCTGCTCGACGAACCGACGGCGGGCGTCGACCCGAAGGCACGGCGCGACTTCTGGCGCGAGATCCACGCGCTCGCGGCCGACGGCATCACGGTGCTCGTCAGCACGCACTACATGGACGAGGCCGAGCGTTGCCATCGGCTCGTCTACATCTCCTACGGCAGGATCCTGGCGGCCGGAACCGCGCCGGAAGTCATCGCGCAGGCCGGGCTGCGGACCTGGGCGGTGCATGGCCCGCGCCTCGACGCGGTGCTCGAACTCGTCGAGCAGCGCGGCTGGATGGCGGTGCCCTTCGGCACGAGCCTGCACGTCAGCATCGCTGATCAGGACGACTTCCCGCGCTGGCTGGCGGAGCGTGACCCCGCGCTGGGGCAGGCGCTGCGCATCGAGCGGATTCCGACCGGGCTCGAAGACGTTTTCATTGCACTGACGCAGGATGCACGCGACACCGTCAGCTGAGCGAAGCGCCGGGCCGCCCCAAGCGAGCTCGCGCCGCAGCGCGCAGCGCGGAGGCTCCCACGACCGCCCGCGGCGCTGGGCGCTCTCGCTCGAACGCATCGGCGCCGTGCTGCGCAAGGAATTCATCCAGCTACGGCGCGACCGACTGACGTTTGCGATGCTGATCGGCGTGCCGATCATGCAACTGGTGCTGTTCGGCTACGCGATCAATTCGGATCCCAAGCACCTGCCGACAGCGGTCGTTGCGCTCGACCAGTCACCTATGGTCCGCGCCATCGTGCGGGCGGCACAGAACACCGATTACTTCCGCATCATCGAAGTCGGATCGGAAAGCGAGGCCGAGCGCCTGATCGCGCGGGGTGACGTGCAGTTTGCGCTGGTCTTCCCGTCGGACTTCACGGCGCGCCTGGTGCGTGGGGAGTCGCCCGCGATGGCGGTGTATGCGGACGCGACCGACCCGGCGGCGACCGGCACCGCCGTGTCGGCGCTGCAGAAGCTGCCGCAGCTCGCGCTGCGCAACGACCTGCACGGGCCGCTCGCGCGGCTGGCACCGGACCGCGAACCGTTCCAGGTCATCGTGCACAAACGCTACAACCCGGAGGGACTGACCAATTACAACGTCGTGCCGGGCCTGATGGGCGTGATCCTGACGATGACGCTGGTCATGATGACGGCGATGGGCATGACGCGCGAGCGCGAGCGCGGCACGCTGGAGAACCTGCTTGCCACGCCGGTGCGTCCGATCGAGGTGATGATCGGCAAGATCGTGCCCTACGTGATCATCGGCTATATCCAGGTGCTGATCGTGTTCACCGCGGCGCGCCTGCTTTTCGAGGTGCCGATGTTCGGAAACTTCGTACTGCTGTCATCGGCGATCGTGCTCTTCATTGTCGCGACTCTCGGCGTCGGCTTTACCTTCTCGACACTGGCGCGCTCGCAGATGCAGTCGATGCAGATGACGATGTTCTTCTTCCTGCCCAACATCCTGCTGTCGGGCTTCATGTTCCCGTTCCGGGGCATGCCGCGCTGGGCACAGTGGATCGGCGAGGCGCTGCCGCTGACGCACTTCCTCCGCATCGTGCGCGGGGTGATGCTGAAGGGTGCGGGGCTCGCCGACATCCTGCCCCAGGTCTGGCCGATTGCACTGTTCATCGTCGTCGTCGGGATCATCGGGCTCAAGCGCTACAAGCAGACGCTGGACTGACGACCCGGAGTCACGTCGCGGCGCGCTACGCTTCGCGCATGGATCGTCGCCGCTTTGTGACGCTGATATTGAACGCGCTGCTGGCGGCCGCGGCGCCGGCAGCGGCGGTCGCCGTCGACACCCGCGTTTCGGTGTCCCGGCGCGGCGATGTGTTCCTGATCGACGCCGTGCTGGTGGCGCCCGTGACCGGGCGCGAGGCGTGGGGAGTCCTGACCGACTTCGACGCGATGAGTGCCTTTGTGCCCAACCTCGAAACCAGCCGTGTCACGGCGCGCAGCGGGGAACGCCTCCGGGTCGAGCAGTCAGGCGTGGCGCGCTGGGGCCTGTTGGTGCACTCGTACTCGTTGGTGCGCGAGATCGAAATGGAACCGATGCAGCTGGTGCGTTCGCATTCCCTCGCGGAGTCGCAAACTCAGGTGCGTTCCGTGACGCGCTTTGCCAGCGTCGCCGAGGGCACCGAGATCCGTCACCACATCGAGATCAGCGTCGATACATGGATGCCCGCCGCGCTGGTTGAGCCGTTCCTGCGGCATGAAGTGCGCGAGCAGTTTGACGCGGTCGTCGCCGAGATGCTGCGCCGTCGCGCGGCCGAGGTTCAGCCACCGCGTTGAGCCGGGCCGTCGCCCGGGACGAGTAAGATCGCTGCCCGGAAACAATTCCAAAACGAAGAACAGGAGCTCAGCATGCGCAAGTTCACCCTCATCGCCGCGGCCGTGATGTCAATCGCGGCGGGCGCGGCCGTCGCCCAGACCGGCGCCATGACGGCCGTCAAATCCGAACCCGGCAAGGTCACGGTGGCCGAGGCGGTCCGGGTGACCGCCAGCGTCGAGGCACTCGACAAGGCCAAGCGGCTGATCACGCTGAAGGGGCCAGAGGGCAACACCTTCGTTGTCCAGGCCGGACCGGAGGTCAAGAATTTTGACCAGATCAAGGTCGGTGATCTGGTCGTTGCCAGCTACATCGAGGCGCTGACGCTCGAGCTGAAGCCGGGCGGCGGGCAAATCCGCGAGCGCACCGAGCGCGAGAATGCCGTTGCCGCCAAGCCGGGCCAGGCCCCGGGCGCGGCTGCCGGCCGGCAGGTTACGGTCATTGCCGATGTCATGGCGGTTGACGCGAAGAAGCAGACGGTTCGCCTGCGTGGCCCGCAGCGCACGGTCGATCTCAAGGTTCGGGACCCGAACCAGTTCAAGCTGATCAAGGTGGGCGACCAGGTCGAGGCGACGTTCACCGAGGCGGTGGCGATAGCGGTCGAGCCGGCACCGCGGCCTGCTGCCCCGGCTGCCCCGGCACCGAAGAAGTAATCCGGTCGCGCGATCGGGACGAACGAAGGGTCGGCGTTGCCGGCCCTTCGTCTTTTCAGGCGCCGGCGGCGTTGGCGCGTTGCTCGAGCTGGCTCCAGCGCTCGAACTTCTGCGCGAGCTCATGCTCGATGTTCGCGGCGCGCAACCGGTCCGCTTTGATCTGCTCTGTCCCTTCGCGGTGGTAATCAGGCCGGCTCATGCGCTCGGTGATCTCGCGCTGTTCATGCTCCAGCGCTTCGATCGCCGCCGGCAGGGTCTCGAGTTCGCGCTGCTCCTTGAAGGAAAGCTTCACGCGCAGGGCGTGTGCCGGAGCACGTCCGGCGCGCTCAGCGCGCTCCAAGGGCGCCGGCGCGACCTTCGGCCGCAGGGCGACCCAGTCGCTGTAGCCGCCGGCGTACTCGGTCCAGCGGCCGTCGCCTTCGGCCACCATCGACTGCGTCACCACGTTGTCCAGAAACGAGCGGTCGTGGCTCACCAGCAGTAGCGTGCCGGCGTAGCCCTGTAGCGTCGACTCCAGCAGTTCGAGCGACTCGATGTCGAGATCGTTGGTGGGCTCGTCGAGCACGAGCAGGTTCGCCGGGCGCGCAAAAAGCCGCGCCAGCAGCAGGCGGTTGCGTTCGCCGCCCGACAGCGTCTTGATGGGCGAGTTCGCGCGCTGCGGCGAGAACAGGAAGTCGCCGAGGTAGCTCAGCACGTGCTTGCGCGAGTCGCCGATCTCGATCCAGTCCGATCCCGGGCTGATGGTCTCGGCCACCGTGCGCTCCGGGTCGAGCGCCTCGCGCATCTGGTCGAAGTAGGCCACCTGCAGGTTCGTGCCCCGTCGCACGCTGCCGCTGTCGGGCTCGAGCGTGCCAAGAATCAGCCGCAGCAGCGTCGTCTTGCCGGCGCCATTCGGCCCGATCAGCGCCAGGCGGTCACCACGCATGATTCGTGTGGTCAGACGATCGACGACGACACGCTCGCCAAAGCGCTTGCAGACGTCGGTCAGTTCGGCGACCAGCTTGCCCGAGCGCTCGCCGGCATCGAGTGACATCGCTACATTGCCGATGCGTTCGCGGCGCGCAGCCCGTTCGTTGCGCAGCGCTTCGAGCCGCGACACGCGGCCGGCGTTGCGCGTGCGCCGCGCCTCGATGCCCTTGCGGATCCACGCCTCTTCCTGGGCCCAGAACTTGTCGAACTTGCGGCTGGCGGTGTCCTCGGCCGCCAGCTCGGTCGCGCGCCGCCCTTCCCAGGCGCTGTAGTTGCCCGGGTACGAACGCAGCAGTCCGCGGTCGAGTTCGACGATGCGGGTCGCGACACGGTCGAGGAACGTGCGGTCGTGCGTGATGACGATCAGCGCCGGGCCCTTGAGCAGAAGATCTTCCAGCAGCGTGATGCCGTCGATGTCGAGGTGATTCGTCGGCTCATCGAGCAGCAGCAGGTCGGGGGCGAGTGCGAACGCCAGCGCGAGGGCGGCCCGCTTGCGTTCGCCACCGGACAGGCGTGTCGGATCGAGCGCCTCGTCCAGCCCGAGGCGATGCAGGAATTCGACCAGCCGCGCCTCGATACGCCAGCGCTCACGCTCGTCGTGCAGGTGGTCCAGTGCTCCGCGGCGTGCCAGGCTTTCGCGCAGCGTCGATGCTGCCGGCAGTTCCGGCTCCTGCTCGACCAGCGCGACGTGCAGGCCATCCTTGCGCCGCGCCTCGCCGTCGTCGAGTTCGAGGCGGCCGGCAATCACATTGAGCAGAGAACTCTTGCCGGTGCCGTTGCGGCCGATCAGCCCGATGCGGTCGCCCTCCTGCACGGTCAGCGAGGCACGGTCGAGCAGCGGATGCAGGCCGAAAGCCAGTTCGGCGTCGAGCAGGGTCAGCAGGGTCATGTGCCGATTGTCGCAAGCTCCACGGGTGCGCCTCAGCGTGCCGCGCGCGCCTGGTGCGCGAGCCAGCGCACAGCAACCTCATTGTCCGCTGCGACCGGGGCTTCCGCGGCCGCTCCGCTGCGCAACGTCTGCAGCAGCCGGTCGACCACGTCGACCTGCGGCAGCACGGGCCCGAAGAACAGGGGGCGCCCTCGGTGCAGCACCAGCAGCGTCGGGAAGGTTTCGATGTCGAGGTCACCGAGCTGGTCGGCGTCGTCTTCGATATCCACCCAGAGATGAAGTTCGTCGGGCACGGCTGCCGCGCGGGCGGCCAGCAAGGGTCGATAGTCGCGGCAGGTGCCGCACCATTCGGCACACAGGCCGACGACCACCCAGTCTCTGGGCTCGGGCACAGCGGATAACACGATCGGCATCGCGGAATTGTGCCTGCGGCGCGGCAGCCTCGTAGACTGCACAGCCATGGACATCGTCGAGCCCTTGTGGCGGCCATCGCCGGAGCGCGTCGAGCGCGCGCACATCACGGCGTTCCTGCGCTGGCTCGAGCGCGAGCGTGGCCTGAAGTTCGCCGACTACGAGTCGTTGTGGCAGTGGTCGGTGACCGACCTCGAGGGGTTCTGGGGCGCGCTCTGGCACTTCCTCGACATCCGCGCCTCGCGGTCCTACGAGCGCGTGCTCGGTGTGCGCACGATGCCCGGTGCGCAGTGGTTCGTCGGTGCGCGGCTGAATCTGGTCGACCAGGTCTTCCGGCACACGACGGCAGACGGCCGGCGATCGTCGCCGGCGACGAGAGCGGCGCCCTGCGTGAAGTCTCGTGGGCGGAGCTGCAGTCGCAGGTGGCATCGTTGTCGGCAGCGTTGCGCGAGCTCGGCGTCGCTCCGGGCGACCGCGTCGTTGCGATCCTGCCGAACGTGCCGCAGACGATCGTCGCCTTCCTCGCCTGCGCCAGCGTCGGCGCGATCTGGTCGGTGTGTTCGCCCGACATGGGGCCGCTTGCCGTGCTCGATCGCTTCCGCCAGATCGCGCCGAAAGTGCTGATCGCCTGCGATGGCTACCGCTACGGCGGCAAGGTGTTCGACCGCGCCGCGGTGCTGGCCGAGATCCGCGCCGCGCTGCCGACGGTGCAGCACACCCTGATCGTGCCGTTGTTGCACGGCCGCCTGGACACGTCGCGCTTCCCGCGGGCGCGCTGCTGGACCTCGGTCATCTCGAATGATGCGGTGCTGCGCACCGAGCAGGTGGCGGCCGACCATCCACTGTGGGTCGTGTATTCGTCGGGTACGACGGGGCTCCCGAAGGCGATCGTGCACGGTCACGCCGGCGTTCTGCTCGAGATGATGAAGGGCGTGCACCTGCACCGTGACATCGGACCCGGCGATCGGTTCTTCTGGTACACGACCACCGGCTGGATCATGTGGAACGTGCAGGTGAGCGGACTGCTCGCCGGCGCCACCGCCGTGCTCTATGACGGCCACCCCGGGACGCCCGATCTCAGCGTGCTGTGGCGCTTCGTCGAGCGCGTCGGCGCGACCTTTTTCGGGGCGGGGGCCGCGTACTTCGCCAACTGCATGAAGGCGGGGATCGAGCCGGCGCGCGTTGCGAACCTGGCCGCGTTGCGCACGCTCGGCTCGACCGGTTCGCCGCTGCCGGTTGAGGCCTATCGCTGGGTCTACGAGCATGTGAAGAACGATCTCTGGCTGGTCTCGATCGCCGGCGGTACTGATCTCGCCGGTGCGTTCCTGACCGGCCTGCCAACGCTGCCGGTCTACGCCGGCGAGATGCAGTGCCGCGCGCTTGGCCTCAAGGTCGAGGCCTGGAGCGACGACGGCCGCCCCGTGATGGACGAGGTCGGTGAACTCGTCTGTACGACGCCATTCCCGTCGTTGCCGCTGTACTTCTGGAACGACCCTGACGGTCGCCGCTATCGCGAGAGCTACTTCGATGTGTATCCCGGTGTCTGGCGACATGGCGACTGGATGCGCCTGGTGCCACGGCCGGAAGCGGTCGGCGGCGTCATCTATGGAAGGTCCGACGCGACGATCAACCGGCAAGGCATCCGCATGGGGACGGCGGAGCTGTATCGCGCGGTCGAGGCGCTGCCCGATGTGCTGGACTCGCTGGTCGTCGATCTCGAATACCTCGGACGCGAGTCGTACATGCCGCTCTTCGTCGTGCTGCGGCCGGGTGTCGCGCTCGACGACAGTCTCAAACAGCGCATCAACGACCGCATTCGCGAAGCGCTGTCGGCGCGCCACGTGCCCAGCGAAATCCTCGCGATCAGCGAGGTGCCGCGCACGCTGTCGGGCAAGAAGATGGAACTGCCGATCAAGCGTCTGCTGCTCGGGCATCCGCTCGAAAAAGTGGCGCACGCCGACGCGATGGCCAACCCGGCGAGCCTGATCTGGTTCGTGGAGTTCGCGCAGCGGCGCGCCACCGCATGAAGGAGCCTTTGGACCCTGCTCGTGCACCGGAGGCGGTGGGCTTCTGGCAGGCGTTCGCCTACTGGCTGCGGCTCGGCTTCATCAGTTTCGGCGGGCCGGCCGGGCAGATTGCGATCATGCATCGCGATCTGGTCGAGGAACGCCGCTGGATCTCCGAGAAGCGCTTCCTGCACGCGTTGAACTACTGCATGCTGCTGCCCGGCCCGGAAGCGCAGCAGCTCGCGACCTACATCGGCTGGTTGATGCACCGGACCTGGGGCGGTGTCGTCGCCGGGGCGCTCTTCGTGCTGCCCTCGCTCGTCATCCTCATCGCGCTGTCGTGGATCTATCTCGTCTACGGCGACGTGCCGTCGGTGGCGGGCATTCTGTACGGCATCAAGCCGGCCGTGACCGCGATCGTGCTCGCAGCCGCCTGGCGCATCGGCGGCCGCGCGCTGCGCCATCCCTACCTGTGGGCGATCGCGGTCGCCGCCTTCGTCGCGATCTTCGCGTTCAACGTGCCGTTTCCGCTGATTGTTCTGGCGGCCGCGGTTGCGGGCTGGATCGGCGCACGCGTCGTTCCGAAGGCCTTCGACGGCACGAGCTCGCACTCCGGCGCGGCCTCGCACGGCCCGTCCCTGATCGACGACGACACGCCGGGTCCCGCGCACACGCACTGGTCGGGCGCGCACGCGCTGCGCGTGCTGCTCGTCTTTCTGCTGCTGTGGGCCGGCGCCATCAGCGTGCTGATGGCGCTCGTCGGCTGGAGCGGCACGCTGACGCAGATGGCGTGGTTCTTCACCAAGGCGGCGCTGCTGACCTTCGGCGGCGCATATGCCGTGCTGCCGTACGTCTTTCAGGGGGCCGTCGAGCACTACGGCTGGCTGACGACGGCCCAGATGATGGATGGGCTGGCGCTCGGCGAGACCACGCCGGGACCACTGATCATGGTGGTGGCCTTCGTCGGCTTCGTCGGCGGCTGGACCCACCAGGTGATGGGGGACGCGCTCTTCGCCGGCGGAGTGCTGGCGGCGACCGTCGTCACGTTTTTTACCTTTCTGCCGTCGTTCCTGTTCATCCTGCTCGGCGCGCCGTTTATCGAGAGCACGCACGGCCAGTTGCACTTCACCGCGCCGCTGAAGGGCATCACGGCGGCGGTGGTCGGCGTCATCGTCAACCTAGCGGTGTTCTTTGCACTGCACGTCTGGTGGCCCGACGGCCGCGCGGCCGGCGTCGACCTGGCGTCGGTACTGATCTCCATCGTCGCGCTCGTGGCCTTGATGCGTTTCAAGGTGGGCGTCATTCCGGTCATCGTGGCCTGCGGGCTCACCGGTCTGGCGCTGCGCACATTCCTGTAGGAGAACCCATGGACAAGATCACGCTGGCTGAACTCGAAGAGTGGCAGTGCGCGAGGCGTACCTTCACGTTGCTCGACGTACGCCGCGCCAAGGTCCGGGAAGCCGACGCCGCCGACATCGCGGATACCGAATGGCGGTCGCCCGACGGACTCTTTACATGGAAGGACGAGATCCCGCGCGATCGCCCAGTCGTGGTCGTCTGTGCCCACGGCCACGAGATCAGCCAGGGCGTGGCGGCGACGCTGCGCGCGATGGGCCTCGATGCACGGTTCCTGGTGGACGGTTTTACCGGGTGGCGCGACAGCGGCCGGCGGGTGATTCCGGCGGGTCAGGCCGGTGGGGTGGCGTGACGAGAGACGATGCGGCCCGACGCACGCGGAACGTGGATGGGCAGGGAGGAGGCAATCGATGGGAGCTCGGCCGCAGCAGAAGTACCTGGGCAGCTGCCACTGTGGCGCGGTGCGTTTCGAGATCGAAACGGACTTCCCCGAACTCACAATGTGCGACTGCTCGATCTGCCGGCGCAGGAACGCGCTGATGGTCAAGGTTCACGAAAGCCAGTTTGCACTTCTCGCCGGCGAGGATTCGCTCACCGAATATCAGTTTCATACGCACACCGCGCGCCATTTCTTCTGTCGGGTCTGCGGCATCTATCCGTTTCATCGCAAGCGCGTCACGCCCGACTATTTCGGGATCAACGTCTTCTGTCTGCACGATTTCGACCCGACGGGAATACCGGTGCGCCAGGCGGTTGGCGCCGTGATGCCATGACGGAGCCGGCAGCTGACGCACTCGAGCTGCGACTCGCGGCCGAGTCCGACTTCGAGCGTGTCTTCGCCATCACGATGGCGACGATGCGTGCCTACGTCGAGGCAACGTGGGGCGTCTGGGACGATGCCGAGCATCGATCCCGCATCCGCGCAACATTCGACCTTTCAACGCACCGTCTGGTGCATGTGGATGGCCAGCTCGCCGGGCTGCTGGCGGTCGAGGAACATCCTGACCACGTTCAGCTGCTCAAGGTGTTCCTGCTGCCGCCTTTCCAGGGCCGCGGCACCGGCACACGGCTGGTGCGGCAAGTGATGGCTCAGGCCGACGCGCAGGGGCGGTCGTTGCGCCTGCGCGTGCTGCGGGTGAATCCCGCACAGCGCCTGTATTTGCGGCTGGGCTTCGTCATCACCGACGAGACGCCCGAGCGGCTCTACATGGAGTGGCGACCCGGCAGTGACCGGCGCGCCGCATGAGGCTCAGCGCGGCCGCCGGCCGAGTCGTCATATGCCGAGATAGCGCCCCGGCTTGTGGTTGACGGCCACGACGAGGTTCAAGGCCACGGCACCGATGACGGATATTGCGACCAGCTTCGCATCGACGATCGCGAGCGCCGCCACGACAATCAGGCAGTCAATCCCCATCTGAACGGCACCAGCACGCCAGCCGAAGCGTTGCTGCAGCCACAGCACCAGCACGTTCAGTCCGCCAAGGCTGGCCTGGTGCCGAAACAGCATCAGCAATCCGACGCCGATGAGGAAGCCGCCCATCACGGCGGCGTAGACCGGCTGCAACCAGTCGAACCGCAGCGCGAGCGGTAGCGCTTCGGTGAACACGGCGAGCAGTGCGACGGCGGCGAAGGTCTTGATGGTGAAGCGCCACCCCATCGTGCGCACGGCGAACCAGGCGAACGGCAGGTTGAGCACGAAGAACACGGGGCCGAAGCGCCAGCCGGTCGCGTAGTGGACGAGAAACGCGATGCCGGCCGTACCTCCCGTCAGCAGGCCCGCGTGGCCATACATGCCGATGCCCAGTGCGACGAACAGTGTCGCCGTGACAAGTGCCTGCACGTCCTCGAAGAACGTGTGCCGCGTCGGCGGCTGGGCGGGATGAAACATGGGGCCGAAGTCTAGGCTGCGGCAGCAACGCATCGTTGATCCGGGCCAAGCCCGCCCGGACCGGTTTCGGTGTGCGCCCGCTGCCCGCGGCAAGGTGCTTTTCGTGCCGCAGGCGATGTCCTGCCGTGCGTTCAGGCGACCAGCAGCCCCTGTCGCTCGATGAACTCGATCACCGCGTCGAGGCCCGCGCCGGTCTTCAGGTTGGTCATCACATAGGGGCGTGCGCCACGCATTCGCTCGGTGTCGTGGCGCATCACGTCGAGATTGGCGCCGACGTGCGGCGCGAGGTCGATCTTGTTGATGACGAGCAGATCACTCTTCGTAATGCCAGGCCCCCCCTTGCGCGGAATCTTCTCGCCGCCGGCAACATCGATGACATAGATCGTCAGGTCCGACAGTTCGGGGCTGAAGGTCGCGGCGAGGTTGTCGCCGCCGGACTCGATGAAGATCAGTTCGAGATCGGGGAAGCGGCGGCACATGCGGTCGACCGCGTCGAGGTTGATCGAAGCGTCCTCGCGGATCGCGGTGTGCGGGCAGCCGCCGGTCTCCACGCCCATGATGCGGTCGGGCGTCAGTGCCTCGGCGGTCACGAGCAGGCGTTCGTCTTCCTTCGTATAGATGTCGTTGGTGATCACCGCGAGCCGGTACTGGTCACGCATGCGCTTGCACAGCACTTCGACCAGCGTCGTCTTGCCCGAACCCACCGGGCCGCCGACGCCGACACGCAGCGGACCCGGCGGCCGCCCGGGGATGGCGCGTGCTGATTCGGGTGCAATGGAAAGTGTTGTCATCGCTGGGCTCAGGAACGGAAGAGGCGGGAGTACTGGGTTTCGTGGTGGGCCGAACGCAGCGCGAAGCCGATGGCTGTGGTGCCAAGCTCGTCGTCGGATAGCGCGGCGGCCTGTTCGACGGCCTGATGCACGGCGTTGTGCAGTGCGAGGAGCATCGCCTGTCCCGCCTGCTGCCCGAGAGGCACGGTCTTCACGGCGACCAGCACCTCGTTCTCGGTCCACGCCCACAGGTAGGCAGCGAGCCCGTCCATGCGCGCGATGCCGAGCTGCACGCAGGCAATGGCGAATCCGGCGGTGTAGGTCGCGTCCGGCAGCGGCGGAACGGTGAGATTCAGGGGCGCATAAACACGCAGCATCGAGGCGCCCATCTGCAGCGACTCGGCGCGCAGTTCCGCCGTCTCGCGCGTTGCGAGCAGTTCCTCGTTCCAGTGCCGCATGGCCGGTTCATCCTGTGCGAGGGCGGCATCATGGATGCGCAGCCACGCCGGGGCCTCGAAGCGCGCCAGCACCAGCAGCAGCGCGTCGCTGATCCAGCGTTGCGCCGAGGCCGCATCGTGCACGCGCCCGACGCTGATCGCCGACTCGAGGCCCTGCGAGTACGCGAACCCGCCCACCGGCAGCGCCGGGCTCGCGAGCTGCAGCAGCGCAAGCAACGGGCGCAGGCGCACGCTTTGGCCGAGGCCGGCGTCGACAGGCGTCATGGCCTGCGCCCTGCGTGCGCCGCGATCGACAGCTGCTCGCCGATCGTGGCCGAGACGGTGTCGACCTCGTCGCGATGCGACGGGCCGTGGTGATGCTCACCGTGATAGGCGCCGCCTTCCGGATCGAACGGCGCATCGATGTGCTCGACGTGCACGCCGAGTCCGCGCAGCATTGCCTCGAGCACCGGGTCGCGCTCGATCAGCGCATGGTCAGTCGCGAGCTGTGCGGGCACATGGCGATTGGCGAGGTGATAGACCGCGCGCAGCAGTGCCAGGGGATCGTCGGCCGTCACGCGGGTCACGGGTTCGGGGGCCGCCTCGATGCGCGCCAGCGCGCCGTCGTCGCCCGCGAGCAGCGCCCCATCGCGCAGCACGCTGCCGCGCGGCAGCAGGATCGCCACCGCCTGCCCGTCGACGCTCATCGTCGCGAGCCGGCTCTTCACGCGCTCGCTGTAGGCGAGTCGCAGCGTCACGGCGCGCTTCGCTTCCGGTGTGGAGAGCGGCTCATCGAGCAGCCGGGTCAGGTGGAGCATGGGCCAGGTCTCAGAACAGGAAGTAGCGCTGCGCCAGTGGCAGTTCCGTCGCCGGCTCGCAGTCGAGCAGGACGCCGTCGGCATGCACCTGATAGGTCTCGGGGTCGACCGTGACCTGCGGCGTCAGCGCGTTGTGCACCATGTCGCGCTTGGAGAGCTGGCGGATGCCCTTGACGGCGACGACGGTCTTCTGCAGGCCGTATTTCTCCGGCATGCGCTTCTTCAGCGCCGCCTGCGACACGAAGGTCAGCGAACTCTTTGCGAGCGCGCCGCCGAAGGCGCCGAACTGCGGCCGGTAGTGCACCGGCTGTGGCGTCGGGATCGACGCATTGGGGTCACCCATCGCCGCCGCCGCGATCGTGCCGCCCTTCAGGATCAGGAACGGCTTGACGCCGAAGAACGCCGGCTTCCACAGCACGAGGTCGGCCCACTTGCCGACTTCGACCGAGCCCACTTCGTGCGCGATGCCGTGCGCGATCGCCGGGTTGATCGTGTACTTGGCGACATAGCGCTTGATGCGTGCGTTGTCGTGCGCAGCAGGATCGCTGAAGCCCTTCTCGCTGAGCGGGCCGCGCTGCACCTTCATCTTGTGCGCGGTCTGCCACGTGCGCGTAATGACCTCGCCAACGCGGCCCATCGCCTGTGAATCCGAGCTGATCATCGAGAACGCGCCGATGTCGTGCAGGATGTCCTCGGCAGCGATCGTCTCCTTGCGGATGCGGCTCTCGGCAAACGCGATGTCCTCCGCGATGCTGGCGTCGAGGTGATGGCACACCATCAGCATGTCCAGATGCTCGTCGAGCGTGTTGACGGTGTAGGGCCGCGTCGGGTTGGTCGACGACGGCAGCACGTTCAGTTCGCCGCAGACCTTGATGATGTCCGGCGCATGGCCGCCGCCGGCGCCTTCGGTGTGATAGGTGTGGATCACGCGACCCTTGAAGGCCTTGATCGAGGCTTCGACGAAGCCGGCCTCGTTCAGCGTGTCGGTGTGGATCGCGACCTGCGTGTCCGTCTTGTCGGCCGCGGTAAGTGCGGCGTCGATCGCCGCGGGCGTCGTGCCCCAGTCCTCGTGCAGCTTGAGCCCGATCGCGCCGGCCTCGATCTGCTCCAGCAGCGGAGGCACGAGCGACGCATTGCCCTTGCCGAGGAAACCGAGGTTCATCGGGAACGCATCGGCCGCCTGCAGCATGCGCTCCAGGTGCCACGGGCCGGGCGTGACGGTGGTCGCGAACGTCCCAGTCGCCGGCCCGGTGCCTCCTCCGAGCATCGTCGTGATCCCGCTCATCAAGCGCGTCGTCGATCTGCTGCGGGCAGATGAAGTGGATGTGCGAGTCGATGCCGCCGGCGGTGACGATCATGCCTTCGCCGGCGATGATCTCGGTGCCTGGCCCGATGACGATCGTGACGGCCGGCTGGATGTCGGGGTTGCCCGCCTTGCCGATGCCGCTGATGCGCCCGCCCTTGAGTGCGATATCGGCCTTGACGATGCCCCAGTGGTCGATGATCAGCGCGTTGGTGATCACCGTGTCGGCGCAGTTCTTCGAAAGGCGCTGCGACTGCCCCATGCCGTCGCGGATCACCTTGCCGCCGCCGAACTTCACTTCTTCGCCGTAGACGGTGTAGTCCTTTTCGACCTGTGCGACGAGCGCCGTGTCCGCAAGCCGTACGCGGTCGCCCACGGTCGGCCCGAACATCTCCGCATAAGCCTGGCGCGAGATCTTCATTTGCGCCTCGACATCTTTGCAGGAGCTTTGGATCTAGCCCTCCCTCTCGAAGGGAGGGTTGGGCGGGAGCGGTTGACCTTCCCAACGGGTCGGCTCGTGTCGAGTCGACCCATGACCAGCCCATTGAAGCCGAACACCAGCCGATCCCCACTCAGCGCCACCAGCTCGACCTCGCGTTCCTGCCCGGGCTCGAAACGCACCGCCGTGCCGGCGGCAATGTTCAAGCGAAAGCCGCGCGCCGCAGGGCGATCGAAGCGCAGCGCCTCGTTGGTCTCGAAGAAGTGAAAGTGCGATCCCACCTGGATAGGTCGGTCGCCCGTGTTGGCGACGGTCACCCGCACGGTCTGGCGGCCTGCGTTCAGTTCGATCTCGCCGTCCGCGGCCAGCAGTTCGCCAGGGATCACTGCAGAACTCGTCATGTCGTTCCCCGCGAAAAGAGGGTCTTGTAGTAAATCGCGTTGGCGCGCCACTCGCCTTGCGGGCCGCACGCATAGTCGGGCAGTCCGCCGATACATGTATAGCCGAGCGCGCGATAGAACGTCTCGGCATCGGAGCGGGCCTCGGTGTCGAGGTGGAGCAGGCCGCGTCGCAAGTCGAGCGCAGCAGCCTCGAGCGCCTGCATCAGCGCGCGGCCCACGCCGCCGCGGCGTGCGCGCGAGTGCACCAGCAGCTTCTGAACTTCGGCCCGGTTCAATCCGTTCTTCTTCGTGGCGAGTTCGAGCTGCACACTGCCGACCAGCCCAGCGCCGTCCAGCGCGGTCCACAACAGTCGGCTGCCATCGGCGACCGACGGCAGGAGACCGTCCCAGTAGCGGCCGGCTTCCTCGCGCGACAGTGGCAGCACGAAGCCGACCGAAGCGCCGTTTCCCACAGCGTCGAGCAGCAGGTCGATCAGCGTTTCGCGCTGCGACAGCAGCGCGGTCGCGTCACGCCGTTTCACGCTCAGCATCGCGCGGCCCCCTCAGGCAATGGGCTGGTGCACCGTGACCAGCTTGGTGCCGTCGGGAAACGTCGCCTCGACCTGGATGTCCGGAATCATCTCCGACACGCCGTCCATGACGTCGGCGCGCGTCAGCAGCGTGGTGCCGAAGTGCATCAGGTCGGCAACCGTCCTGCCGTCGCGGGCGCCTTCGAGGATCGCGGCACTGATGTAGGCGACGGCTTCCGGATAGTTGAGCTTCAGCCCGCGTGCCTTGCGGCGCTCGGCCACCAGCCCGGCCGTGAAGATCAGGAGCTTGTCCTTCTCGCGTGGAGAGAGTTCCATCGCCGTTCCCTGTTGTCAGGTGGCCCAAAGCCGTGGAAGTTGCGCGGGCACACCGAAGACGCGCGGCCGCAGTGCGCTCCAGACCGAGGTGAGCGCCGTGCGCGCGGCCGCGGTTGTACTGGCAAGCGTGCGTGCAACCAGCAGCCGCGGAGCGAGTCGCGTCACAGGCGCGTTCGCGACCGCCGCGCCGAGCTCCGCGCGAAGTTCATTGATATCCAGCGCTTCGAGCTTAGCGCCCGCCGCCCACAGGCAGCCGAAGACATGCTGCCCGTCGAGCCCGATCGGTGAATCGAGCAGCGGGTCACCGCCAAGAATGCGGCTGCGCTCGTGCCAGACGAGGGCGTCGCCGATGCGCAGTCGTATCGATTGCGCATAGCGGCCCCGCTCGAAACGTTCGCCTGCCGCTCGCCGCCCCAGGGCGACGATGTCCCAGCCGATCATCGCTGCGTCTGCGTCGAGATCGATGTCGATGGCCGAGCGGACGTCGGCCTGATCGAAGACGATAGCTTCCTGCGGCAGCCACTCGAGTGCTCCGCTGACACTCAGCTGCACGCGCTGGGACGCCGATCGTCCGTTGGCCTTGTACCACTTGGTGGCGCCTGGGGTGGTCACCAGCGCATGCGCGCCGGAGTCGACGGTGGCTGTGACCTCCAGCGCGTCGCCGCCGGCAATGCCGCCAGGCGGATGAATGATGACCGCATGACAGATCGCATCGCCTTCAGGGTAGAGCGGCTTCTGCATGCGCAGCGGCCCCTGGTGGCGGTTCGTGTTTAGCGTGCGGCCGTCGCGCCGATGGAATCGCAGCGCAAGTGTCGCCTGCCAGGAAGAATCTCGTCCGTCGAACATGGTGACCGTGTGCGCCGGCGGCGTTCAGATCGCCAGCAATCCGACGACATTCTCCTCTTTCATCCGATGGCCGCTGCCGCGGTGCGTGATCTGACCGCGCGACATGACGGCATACGCATCTGCCAGCGACTCCGCGAAGTCGTAGTACTGCTCGACCAGCAGCACCGCCATCTTCTTCTCCGTCACCAGCTTGCGGATTACGGCGCCGATCTCCTTGATGATCGACGGCTGGATGCCCTCGGTCGGCTCGTCGAGGATCAGCAGCTTGGGGTCGGCCGCCAGTGCCCGCCCGATCGCGAGCTGCTGCTGTTGCCCGCCCGAGAGATCGCCGCCACGCCGCTTCAGCATCTGCTTCAGCACCGGGAACAACTCGAAGATGTGCTCGGGCACGCGCCGCGCAGCGGCACCCGACAGCGGGGCGAGACCCATCATCAGGTTCTCCTCGACGGTGAGCCGGTTGAAGATCTCGCGGCCCTGCGGCACGTAGCCGATACCGGCACGCACGCGCTGATAGGGCGGCAGGCGCAGAAGATCCTGCCCGTCGAAGCGCAGCGAACCGCCGCGGGCGGCGACCAACCCCATGATCGTCTTCAGCAGCGTCGTCTTGCCGACGCCGTTGCGACCGAGCAGGACCGTGCATGCCGCGGCGCGCACTTCGAGCGACACGTCGCGCAGGATGTGGCTGCCGCCGTAGTACTGGTTGATGGAGTCGATGGTCAGCATGAGCGGTCAATCGCACGCCGTGCGGCAATCCGATTCAGTGCCGCTGCGCGACCGGCGTAGTCTTTCTTGCTCGACCGACCGCTCACGGCGCGGGGCCGGTTACTTTCTTTGCTTCGCCAAAGAAAGTAACCAAAGAAAGGCGACCGCGCGAGGCCGGCCTGCGCTGACGCTCCGACTGCCCTTGCGCTGCAGAGCGTCAGCGGGCCGTGCGCGAAACTTGCTCCCTCCGGTCGCTCAGACAGCGCGCCCGGCACTGCCCCGCTGCCGCCCCGCACCGCCGCGGCGTCCTCGAGCGGACTCACCCCGTCCCTGCACCAGCGCTGCCAAAGGCGCCGCAGTGCCTGCCTTCGAAGGCGCCGCGCAGCGCAGGGTGCGCGGGGGATCTTGAGGGCCTGCCTGTCTGAGCGCCCGAACGGGCGCGAGTTTGCAGGCCCGCCCGCGGACCCGAGCAGCACAGGGCACACCGCAGGGGCGCCTTCGTAGGCGCGGCTTTCTTTGCCTACTTTCTTTGTCAAGACAAAGAAAGTAGGGGGCTGCGCGGCCCTGAAGCGCAGCGTTTGAGTAGCACGACGCAGCCGAACAGGCAGTGCCGCGATCCTTGCGGCGCACGCAGTGTCAATGACACGCTTAGCGCCCAAGGTACACCTCGATCACCCGTTCATCGTTCTGCACGACGTTCATCGGCCCTTCGGCCAGCACGCTGCCTTCATGCAGCACCGTCACCTTGCGCGCGATGCGATTGACGAAATCCATGTCGTGCTCAACGACCATGATCGAGTGGCTGCCTTCGAGTTCGAGGATCAACTCGGCCGTGCGGTCGGTCTCGGCATCGGTCATACCGGCGACCGGCTCGTCGAGCAGGATGAGTTCGGGCTCCTGCACCAGCAACATGCCGATCTCGAGCCACTGCTTCTGTCCATGCGACAGCGCCCCCGCGCGACGCTGCTCGCTGCCTTCCAGGCGGATCGTCTTCAAGGTGCGAGCGATCAGCTCCTGCTGCGCCGCTGTCAGCGTTGCGAGCAGCGTGGGCTTGACGCGCTTGTCGGTCTTCATCGCCAGTTCGAGGTTCTCGAACACGGTGTGGTTTTCAAATACTGTCGGCTTCTGGAACTTGCGGCCGATGCCGAGCCGGGCGATCTCGGTCTCGGGCAGGCGGGCGAGGTCGAAGGTCTGGCCGAAGAACGCGGTCCCGGCGTCGGGACGCGTCTTGCCGGTGATGACATCCATCATCGTCGTCTTGCCCGCGCCGTTGGGACCGATGACACAACGCAATTCGCCGCGCTCGATCGTGAGCGACAGCCCGTTCAGCGCCTTGAAGCCGTCGAAGCTGACCGTGATGTCCTCGAGATACAGGATGGGGCCATGCGAGGTATCGACGAGGTCGGGCTCCAGCACGTGACCGTATCCGGCCACGTCGCCGCCGCCGGACAGCGCGTGCACGGTGGACTCGCTCACGTGCGCGCCTCCAGCGCCTCAGCGTCCGGAGGCGCGCCGGATGCCGGACTCCGGCGCAGCCGCAGCGATCCGGCGAGTCCCATCAGTCCACGCGGCAGCAGCAGCGTCACTAGCACAAACAGCAGCCCGAGGAAATAGAGCCACAGTTCCGGGTACGCCACGGTGAACCAGGTCTTGGCCCCGTTGACCGCGAAGGCGCCGAGGATTGGACCAAAGAGCGTTCCGCGTCCGCCGACGGCGGCCCAGATCGCGATCTCGATCGAGTTGGCCGGACTCATCTCGCTCGGATTGATGATGCCGACCTGCGGAACGTAGAGCGCGCCGGCGACGCCGCTCATCACGGCCGCCACGGTCCAGATGAAGAGCTTGAAGTACAGCGTCCGGTAGCCGAGAAACATCAGGCGCGACTCCTGGTCGCGGATCGCCGTGAGTACGCGGCCGAACTTGCTCGCGACGATCCAGCGCGCCAGCAGCAGGGATCCCAGCAGCACCAGGCCCGAGAGCACGTAGAGCGCCGTGCGCGTCTCGGGCGCGGTGATCGGAAATCCGAGGATGCGTTTGAAGTCGGTGAAACCGTTGTTGCCGCCGAAGCCCATGTCGTTGCGGAAGAACGCGAGCATCGCGGCATAGGTCAGTGCCTGCGTGATGATCGAGAAGTACACGCCCTTGATGCGCGAGCGGAACGCGAAGAAGCCGAAGACGAACGCGATCAGGCCTGGCGCGGCGACGACGAGCAGCATCGTCCAGGCAAAGGAATCGCTGAGCGCCCAGTACCAGGGCAACTCCTTCCAGTCGAGGAAGACCATGAAGTCGGGCAGGTCGCTCTGGTACACGCCCTCGCGGCCGATCTGCCGCATCAGGTACATGCCGAACGCGTAGCCGCCCAGCGCGAAGAACAGCCCCTGGCCGAGCGACAGGATGCCGGTGTAGCCCCAGATCAGGTCCATCGCCAGCGCCACCACCGCGTAACACATGAACTTTCCGAGCAGCGTGATCCAGAAGCTCGATACATGCAGCGGACTCGATTCCGGGACCGCGAGGTGCAAGACCGGAATGACGACGAGCAACACCGCGGTCACCGCGAATATGGCCGTCCACACACGCAGCGGAAACAGGCGCGTCATGCTGGCCTAGATCGGTCTTGGCGCGCGCGGAGCGCGCAGTGGAACGTCGTATCGCAACGCTGTTCAAGTCCTACCTGGCTAGGGGAGCACGAGGGGGCCAATGCTTCGCATTGGCCCTTGGCCGTTGGGAGATTCCCCGGCTGCGTCGGGGCCCCTGCAGCCCCCTCGTTGTTTGTGAGTCCCTGGGGCTTGAATCGAGTGAGCGAGTCGAGTTTCACCGTCAGTCCTATGCCTCGGCACTCCGCCCCTTCAGCGCGAACAACCCCTGGGGACGCTTCTGTATGAAAAGAATGATGAACACCAGCACCATGATCTTCGCCAGCACCGCGCCTGACCACGGTTCGAGGAATTTGGCGATCGAGCCGAGGCCGAAGGCCGCGATCACGGTGCCAGCGAGCTGGCCGACGCCGCCAAGCACGACGACCATGAAGCTGTCGACGATGTAGCTCTGCCCGAGATCGGGACCGACATTGCCGATCTGCGACAGCGCCACGCCACCCAGACCTGCGACACCGGAACCGAGCCCGAAGGTCAGCATATCCACGCGATTCGTCGGCACGCCGGTGCAGCTCGCCATCGCGCGGTTCTGCGTCACGCCGCGCACGAAGAGCCCCATGCGCGTGCGGTTGATGGCAAGCCAAACGGCCGCCAACACGGCGAGCGAAAACAGCACGATGACGATTCGATTGAACGGCAGCACATAGCCACCGCCGAGCACGATGCCGCCGGACAGCCAGCTTGGGTTCTCGACCTCGACGTTCTGCGCGCCGAAGATCATGCGACTGGCCTGGATCAGCAGCAGGCTGACGCCCCAGGTGGTCAGCAGCGTCTCGAGCGGCCGGCCGTATAGCCAGCGCAGCACGCCGCGCTCGAGCGCCATGCCGATGATGGCTGTCACCGCGAACGCGACCGGCAGCGCCGCCACGACGTACCAGTCGAACGCGCCGGGAAAGTGCGTGCGGAACAGGCCTTGCACGACGTAGGTCGCGTAGGCGCCGATCATCAGGAACTCGCCGTGGGCCATGTTGATGATGCCCATCAGGCCGTAAGTGATCGCGAGTCCCAGCGCAGCCAGCAACAGGATCGAGCCGAGGCTCACGCCGGAAAAGAGCGCGAGCCCGATCTCGGTCGTGCGCAGGCGCGCGTTGATTTCGGCAAGCGAGGCCTGGGCGGCGGCGCGCACCTTCTCGTCGGGCTCGTTGTAGCTGCCGTCGTTCTGCTTCGTCAGCATCGTCGACAGCAACTGGCGCACCTGCGGATCGCTGCTCGCCGCGAGCGCGCGTGCCGCCCGGGTACGCAGCTCGGGCTCGCTGCTTTTGAGGGCCAGCGAGGCGCCAGCGAGCGCCAGGATGGACTTGATCTCCGGATCGGCTTCCTTCGCCATCGCGCGCTCGACGATGGGCAAGGCGTCTTCGTTGTCGGAGCCCTGCAGTTCCTTGGCTGCGGCAAGTCGTTCGGCGCGGTCACTGCTGCCCAGGCGCAGCGCGGCCAGCGCGGCGCCAACTTCGCCACGAATGCGGTTGTTGATGACGATCGTCTCGAGGTTCGCGGGAGCCGTCCCTGCCGGCTGGCCCGTCGCGGCATCCGCCAGCTTGCCATCGGCTGCAATGACGGCGCGCTTGCCGCCGTCGATCAGTGCAAGGGCATCACCGTCGAGCGCCCGGAGGATCTCGACGACACGCGGATCCTCGGTCGCAACGAGCTTGCGAATTGCCTCGACGCGTGCATCCGACTCCTCGGCGCCAAGCTGGGCCACGAGGGACGGATCGAGCGCCGCCCATGCCGGTGCCGCGATGAGCGCCAGCACGCAGGCGAGCGCGCGCAGGAGTTGAAGCAGCATGGGAGGTCGCGGAGAGGCGCGCAGATCACCGCCGTTCCAGGGTTCGGTGAACTGCGCGCCGGCCGCTTTCTCAGACGGGAGAGTTGGGCTTCTTCTCGTTGCCGGGGATGAACGGGCTCCAGGGCTGAGCGCGCACCGGACCCTTGCTCTTCCACACCACGTTGAACTGGCCGTCGGCGCGGATCTCGCCGATGAATACCGGCTTCCACAGATGGTGATTGGTGTCGTCCATCTTGATCGTGTAGCCGCTCGGCGCCGAGAACTGCTGGCCTGCGACCGCCGGGATCACCTTGTCGACCTCGACTGACTTCGCCTTCTCGACCGCCTGCTTCCACATGTGGATGCCGACGTAGGTCGCTTCCATCGGGTCGTTGGTGACGACCTTGTCGGCGTTGGGCATCTTCTGCTTCACGGCCCAGTCCTTGTACATCTTGATGAAGGCGTCGTTCCGAGGATTCTTCAGCGACATGAAGTAGTTCCACGCCGCGAGGTGACCCAACCAGTGGCTTGGTGTCGACGCCGCGAAGCTCTTCCTCGCCGACCGAGAACGCCACCACCGGCACGTCCTTGGCCTTCAGTCCGGCGTTGCCCAATTCCTTGTAGAACGGGACGTTCGAGTCGCCGTTGATGGTGGAGATGACGCAGGTCTTGCCGCCCGAGGCGAACTTCTTGATGTTCGCGACGATCGTCTGGTAGTCGCTGTGGCCGAACGGCGTGTAGACCTCCTCGATATCCTTCTCGGCCACGCCCTTGCTCTTGAGGAACGAGCGCAGGATCTTGTTGGTCGTGCGCGGATAGACGTAGTCGGTGCCGAGCAGGAAGAAGCGCTTGGCGGCGCCGCCCTCCTTGCTCATAAGGTATTCGGTGGCGGGGATCGCCTGCTGGTTCGGCGCGGCACCGGTGTAGAACACGTTGCGTTCCAGCTCTTCGCCCTCATACTGCACCGGGTAGAACAGCAAACCGTTGAGTTCCTTGAAAACCGGCAGCACCGACTTGCGCGACACCGACGTCCAGCAACCGAACACCACCGAGACCTTGTCCTGCGTCAGCAGCTGGCGCGCCTTCTCGGCGAAGAGCGGCCAGTTGGAAGCCGGATCGACGACGACCGGCTCGAGCATGCGGCCCATGACGCCGCCCTTGGCGTTAATGTCGGCGATGGTCATCAACGCCGTTTCCTTCAACGCCGTCTCGGAGATTGCCATCGTTCCGGACAGCGAGTGCAGGATGCCCACCTTGATCGGTGTCTTGTCCTGGCCGAACGCGGTCGAAATCGAACTACAGCTGAGGGCGGCAACGCCCCCGGCCTGGATGAATTGTCTGCGGTCCATTCCTCTCTCCTGTAGCAGCGCACATTCGCCGCCCTGCAGTGCAATACAAGTTCTGTGCCACACGCTTTCTGACCGTGAACTGATCGTTTCGCGTGCCCACTGCACCAGACGCGGGTGGAATGCACCCAGGCGACGGAGCGCGCGCCCTCCTGAGGTGCGCCGAACGAGCGCTCGTCGGGGTGGGCGATGACCCGGAAGCCACCCGCCGCGTCACGCGTGCCGCAAAGCCGCCTCGGGCGGCTCGCGCGCCTTGGCCTGGCGGCCGGCGAGTTGGCGGTCGGGGGTGCGATGCAGGGGCTGCGGCGACTGGGCAAGGGCAACGAAGCTGAGCCGATGTTTTCCGTGGCCACGGCGCGCCGGTTGGTCGAGCGCCTCGCGAACCTGCGGGGCGCAGCCATGAAGCTCGGCCAGCTGATCTCGCTCGAGAGCGAAGGACTGTTGCCGCCCGAGCTCTCGCAGGCGCTCGAATCGTTGCGTTCGCAAGCGGCACCGATGCCGCTCGCGCAGCTGCGGCGCGTGCTGGGCCGCGCCTACGGCAGTGGCTGGGAGCGGCGCTTCGCGCGCTTCGACGAGACGCCGATCGCGTCAGCCTCGATCGGCCAGGTGCATCGAGCTCGCACGATCGACGGGCGCGAACTGGCGCTGAAAGTGCAATACCCGGGTGTCGCGCGCTCGATCACGAGCGATGTCGACAACGTCGCAACGCTGCTGCGCCTGGCGCAGCTGTTGCCGCTCGGCGTCGATGTCGAGGAGATCGCGCGAGAGGCCAAGCGCCAGCTGGCGCAGGAGGCCGACTACCTGGCGGAAGCTGGATTCCTCGAGCAGTACGCCCGCCTGGTGGCCGACGACCCGCTGATCGTCCTGCCGAAGGTCCACTGGGACTTCACGACGGCGCGCGTGATGGCGATGGACTACATGGAGGGCGTGCCGCTCGACTCGCTGGGCTCGGAGACCCCCCAGGCTGTCCGCGACACGCTCGGAGCGGCGCTGCAGCGGCTGATGTTCCGCGAGCTCTTCGAGTTTCGCGTCATGCAGACCGACCCGAACTTCGCCAACTATCTATACCAGCCGGCGACCGCGCGGCTGGTGTTGCTCGACTTCGGCGCGACCCAGCAGTTCAGCCGCGCCTATACGGAGCGCTACCGCCGCATCACACGCGCAATCGTCGCCGGCGATCGGCCCGCCATCGAGCGCGAAGCGCGACGTATCGGCTACGTCGCCGAAGACGCCTCGCAGGATGTGATTGACGCGGCAATGGAAGTCCTCGAACTCGTCTGCGAGCCGCTGCGCACCGAGGATGTGTACGACTATGGCGCGTCAGACCTGCCGCGCCGCGCGCGCGAACTGGGCGTCGATCTCGCCTTCAAGCGCGGCCTGCTGCGGATGCCGCCATCCCACACGATGTTTCTGCATCGCAAGCTGGTCGGCGTGTACCTGCTGCTGGCGCGCCTGGGTGCGCACGTGCCGACCGGCCGGCTGCTGCGGCCGTTTCTCGCGCCGCGCGGGACGGGGGAATCAGGCTGAAACGGTCGCCGTGAGGTCGATCACCGGTGAGGCCGCCGCCAGCACCCGCGGGTGCAGGTGGCGTCGATGGCTCGCGGTGAAGCACACCGGTCCGTCGAAGCGGGCCATGCGCTCGAGCAGCGCGGTCGTGCTCGCTTCATGCGCACTGTCGGAGAGATCGATCGGGCGGCCGTGCGGGCCGAACAGGGCGTCCGCCTCGTCGAACAGCAGGAACACGCCGGCATGCTCGGCGGCGTCGAACAGGCGCTCGACGTTGAGTTCGGTCTCGTGTGCGTAAGGCGAGAAGAGCCGCGTCCAGTCGACACGCTGCACCGGCGCGTTCACGTGCCGCGCGATCACGGCCGTGGCAGCCGCCCGCGCGATGGCGTACGGGCTGAGCAGAACGGCAACCAGAGGCGGGCGACGTTCCGCATGCGGCCGGCGCTGTTCCTTCAGCCTCGACTTGGCATTGATCGCCAGCACGGTGACCGCCATCCGCACATTGGGCGACAGGCTTTCGGCGATTCTGAGGTGATCCGCAGTCATGCCCCAAAGATACGGAACGACGGGCGCCAAATACGCGGCCGCCGGTCGGAATCGCGGACCTACGTGATCGCGCGCGCAGGGGAAGCCGAACGGCCGGTCACGGTGTCTGGCGCGTCCCGTCGTCAGTCGCCGGAGTGCCGTTGCGAGTCACGCCGAACCGTCCCGACTGCGTCGGCCCGGCGCCAGCGTCATGAGGGCGTTGACGGCGGCGCTGACGTGATCAGCACGACACCCGCGGCTGCCATCGCCATCGCAAGCGCGTGGATCGCGGTGAACGGTTCGCCGAGAATGAACACGCCGACGGCCGTCGCCGCAATGGGAAGCGCAACCGTGAAGACGCCGGCCTGGTTCGCCGGCACGTGCTTGAGTCCGGCGACCCACATCCAGACGGCAAACAGGCTTGCCGCAAGCGAATAAAAGACCAGCAGGGTCCACAGCGGCGCCGTGATCGTGCCCAGGTCGAAGCGCGCGAGCTGCCACAGGCCGAATGGCGCGATCAGTACTAGTCCCCACAGGTTGATCAGCGCCGAGACACGCAGCGGTGCACGGGTGGCGGCGAGCCGCTTCGCGACGATGACATAGGTCGCCTCGCAGACTACGGCACCGAACATCAGCAAGTTGCCCAGCAGCGCCGCCTCACGCGACGAACCCTCGTCCGGCCGCGCGAACTGCAGCAAACCGATGCCGCCGACCGCAAGGGCTACGGCGACGAGGACTCGCGCGGTGAGTCTTTCGCGCAGAAACAGCCACGAAAGCAGTGCGACGACGGCCGGCAGTGTCGCCAGGATGACGCCGGCCGCGGTCGCGGTCGTCATCGAAATCCCGTACAGCATGCAGATCGAGAAAAGGAAGTTGCCGAAGAAGGACATGACGAAGAGGAGCCCGTGTTCGGTACGGGACAGTGCGGCTTCATCCGCGCGCGCGCAGCGTCCACGGCACCATCGCGCCGGCCGCAATGGCAAAGCGCAGGAAGGCGAGCAGAAACACCGGAATGGCCGCGGTCAGCGGCTTCGACAGGGCGACGTAGGTGCCGACGAGCGCCATCGAGCCGGTGAGCAGCGCGTAGGCGGGAAGGCGTGGCGGCGTTGCGTGCATCGCGCGCGACGATACGCCAGGGCCGCCGCGGCGCGTTCGCCGGCACCGCGCAGGCACTTGCGGCGGTACTTCGGGTCGGCGGATCGCGCGATCACATACGGGTACCCGTATGTGTACGTGCCGCATTTGGGTTATATTCATATCGTCATTCGGGCGCGCGGCGCGTTCTGGCGGCCCTATGATTTCCCGTTACCGTTCCGGCCTCCGGATCCCACTGGCCACATCGCTGGAGAATCGATTGAAACTCGTCGCCTGGATCGTCGCGCTGGTTCTCGGCGCGAGTATCACGCCGGCCTTCGCCCAGAAGGTGGATCCGTCGAAGGTACCCGAGGAGCAGCGCTCGAAGCTGGGGCTTTATGTCCTGCCGAAGCAGGCGCCGGCCTTCATCAAGTCGCAGAACGGCAAGGTGCTGTTCCTGGATGTGCGCACGCGTGCCGAGGCGCAGTTCCTGGGCATGGCCGAGGGCGTCGACGCGCTGGTGCCGTATGTCGAGTTCCAGGAGTTCATGACGGACTGGGACGAAAACCGTGACTTCTACAAGCTCGAGCCATTCAGTGACTTCGCGCCCGAGGTCGAGCGGCGGCTGAAGGCCAAGGGCCTTGGCAAGAACGACACGATCCTGCTGATCTGCCGCGCGGGCGAGCGGTCGTCACGTGCCGCGGATCTGCTGGAGTCGCTCGGTTACACCAAGGTCTACACCGTGCTGAACGGGTTCGAGGGCGAGCTGTCGGCCAAGGGCCGGCGCAACGTCAACGGCTGGAAGAACGACGGTCTGCCCTGGAGCTACGAGCTCGACCGCAAGAAGATGTACTTCCCCCGCTGAGCATCGGTGCGGGCCGTCCGGCCCGCTGCTTCGCGAGAAGCTACGCCGGCTCGCGCGCGTCGACGGCGATCGGAGCGCCGTATTCCTGCGCCAGATAGCGCTCCGCCTCTTCCAGCATGAAGTAGCGAAACGCCTCGGCTGCGGGCGACAGCGTCTTCGCGAGCGTGTTCACGATGTACCAGCGCTTGGCGAGCGGCAGGCCCTCGATGTCGGGGACCGCGATCAGGCCGGCCTTCAGCTCGAGACCGATCGTGTGCAGCGACAGGAAGGAGATGCCCATGCCGGCCATCACCGCCTGCTTGATGGTCTCGTTGCTCGTCATCTCCATCGCCACGCGGGGCGCCAGCCGATGGTCGGCGAAAAACTTCTGCATCGCCGCCCGCGTGCCGGAGCCTTCCTCGCGGATCAGGAACTCGTAGTTGGCTAGCGCCGCAGCCGGCGCATGTCCGGCTTTCACCAGCGGGTGGTCCGGCGGTGTCACGATCACATGGGGGTGCACGGCGAACGGCTCGGCCCGCGTTGCCAGTTCGCGCGGCGGTCTGCCCATGATTGCAAGGTCGACCTCGTTAGCCTGAAGCAGGCCAACGAGTTGCTCCCGATTGCCACCGATCGCCAGTCGAACCTCGATTCCGGGATGTTCGGCGCGAAAGCGAGCCATTAACCGCGGAACAAAGTATTTAGCGGTACTTACCATCCCAATCGTCAGTCGGCCGGTCTGCAACCCGCTCAGGCGTGCGACGGCGTCTTCGGCGTCTTTCAGCGTCGCCAGGATCTTGCGGACGTAGACCAACAGGTACTCGCCGGTGACAGTCAAAGCGACGCTTCGACCGCCCCGGTCGAACAACGGGAGTCCGACCTGCTCCTCCAACTCCTTGATCTGCATGGAGATCGCTGGCGGAGTCAGGTGCAGTTCCTCGGCGGCCTTGCCGAAGCTCATGTGGCGCGCGACCGCCGAAAACACGCGCAGCTGCCGCAGCGTGACACCTTTCATAAGTAATCCTTAACTTAAAGCTCAATAAATGTGACTGTACCTTAGGAGTTGGGCTACTTACAGTGCGTCCCATCGAGTGAGCGCCATTGCGGCGTCGCAAAACCCAGGGGGCGAGGTCCATGAACAAGCCGGTCGAAGGACACATCACAGACGTCAAGGAGCGCTACAAGGGCGGCGTCCTCAAGTACAAGCAAATGGGTTACTGGCGGCCCGACTATGAGCCGAAGGACACCGACGTCATCTGCCTGTTTCGTATCACGCCGCAGGAGGGCGTCGACCCCGAGGAGGCCGCGGCGGCGGTCGCCGGTGAATCGTCCACCGCGACCTGGACCGTGGTCTGGACCGACCTGCTGACGGCGCACGACTCGTACCAGGCCAAGGCCTACCGGGTCGACCCGGTGCCCAACCAGCCGGGCCAGTACTTCGTCTACATCGCGTACGACCTGATCCTGTTCGAAGAGGGCTCGATCGCCAACATGACGGCGAGCCTGATCGGCAACGTGTTCAGTTTCAAGCCGCTGAAGGCGGCGCGCCTGGAGGACATCCGCATTCCGGCCGCGTACGTGAAGACGTTCAAGGGTCCGCCGACCGGAATCATCGTCGAGCGCGAGCGGCTGGATAAGTACGGCCGCCCGCTGCTGGGTGCAACGATGAAGCCCAAGCTCGGCCTGTCCGGCAAGAACTACGGCCGCGTCGTCTACGAGGCGCTCACCGGCGGACTCGACTTCACGAAGGACGACGAGAACATCAACTCGCAGCCCTTCATGCACTGGCGTGACCGGTTCCTGTTCTGCATGGAGGCGGTCAACCGCTCGCAGGCGAACTCCGGCGAGATCAAGGGCCATTACCTCAACATCACCGCTGCGACGATGGAAGACATGTACGAGCGCGCGGAGTTCGCGAAGGAACTCGGCTCGAACATCCTGATGATCGACCTCGTGATCGGCTGGACGGCGACCCAGTCGATCTCGAACTGGTGCCGCAAGAACGACATGATCCTGCACATGCATCGCGCCGGCCACGGCACGTACACGCGCCAGAAGAACCACGGCGTCAGCTTCCGCGTGATCGCGAAGTGGCTGCGACTCGCGGGCGTGGACCACCTGCATGCGGGCACCGCGGTCGGCAAGCTCGAAGGCGATCCGATGACGGTGCAGGGCTATTACAACGTCTGCCGCGACACGTACACGAAGCAGGACCTGCAGCGCGGGATCTTCTTCGACCAGGACTGGGTGGATCTCAAGAAGGTGATGCCGGTCGCTTCCGGCGGTATCCACGCCGGCCAGATGCACCAGTTGCTTGACCTCTTCGGTGACGACGTGGTGCTGCAGTTTGGCGGCGGCACGATCGGGCATCCGGCCGGCATCCAGGCCGGCGCGATCGCCAACCGCGTTGCGCTCGAGGCGATGGTGAAGGCCCGCAACGAAGGCCGCGACATCGCCAACGAAGGCCCCGAGATCCTCGGCGCCGCGGCCAAGTGGTGCACGCCGCTGAAGCAGGCTCTGGAGACGTGGAAGGACGTGAGCTTCAACTACACGTCCACCGACACCCCCGATTTCGCCGTCACCCCGACCGCCAGCTGAGCACGGAGATCAACATGCGCATTACGCAAGGCACCTTTTCGTTTCTACCGGACCTCACTGACGACGAAATCCGCGCGCAGGTCGACTACGCGCTTTCGAAAGGCTGGGCTCTGTCGGTCGAGTACACCGATGATCCGCACCCGCGCAACGTCTACTGGGATATGTGGGGCCTGCCGATGTTCACGATCAAGGATGGAGCGGCCGTTCTCTATGAGGTCAACGCCTGCCGCAAGGCGCACCCGAACCACTACATCAAGGTCAACGCGTTCGACAACACGCGCGGCGTTGAGTCGATGTGCCTGTCGTTCATCGTCAACCGTCCGAAGGACGAGCCGGGCTTCGGACTCGAGCGGCAGGAAGCGGCGGGCCGCAGGGTGCGCTACACGACGCGAGCCTATTCGGCCGCCAGGCCGGCCGGGTCGCGCTACGAGTAGGCGAGTGACGCGATGAACGCTCCCGGCGTGCCTACCGTCGATCTGCAGGCGATCCTGCGCGACACCAACGTGCAGGAGGTGCTGCAGGAACTCGATCGCGAACTCGTCGGACTCGCGCCGGTGAAGAAGCGCATCGAGGACATCGCGGCCTTCCTCGTCGTGTCGAAGGCGCGCGCCCAGCTCGGCCTCGAGGCCGCCACGCCGTCGCTGCACATGAGTTTTACCGGCAATCCGGGCACCGGCAAGACGACCGTGGCGCTGAAGATGGCGCAGATCCTTCATCGCCTGGGCTACGTGCGCAAAGGGCCATGTCGTCAGCGTCACGCGCGATGACCTGGTCGGCCAGTACATCGGCCACACCGCGCCGAAGACCAAGGAAGTACTGAAGCGCGCGATGGGCGGGGTGCTCTTCATCGACGAGGCCTACTACCTGTACCGCCCGGAGAACGAGCGCGACTACGGACAGGAGGCGATCGAGATCCTGCTGCAGGTGATGGAAAACAACCGCGACGACCTCGTCGTGATCCTCGCCGGCTACAAGGACCGCATGGAGACGTTCTTCAAGTCCAATCCCGGCATGAGTTCGCGCATCGCGCACCACATCGACTTCCCGGACTATGGCGAGGCCGAACTGATGCAGATCGCCGAGAAGATGCTGGCGGCGCAGCACTATCGCTTTGGCGACGGCGCGCGCGCGGCCTTCGAGCAATATCTCGCGCGCCGCATGCAGCAGCCGCACTTCGCCAACGCACGCAGCGTGCGCAACGCGCTGGAACGCGCACGCCTTCGCGCCGCCTCGCGCCTTTTCGCCGAGCGCGACCGCGCCCTCACCGAAACCGACCTGACCACCCTCGCGCCCGAAGACATCCTGGCGAGCCGGGTGTTCCAGGCTGCCACCTGAAGCGAACGAGAACGCCATGCCCCTCTCCAATCGACGGACGCTGACCCAGTACCTGATCGAACAGCGTCGCCGCTTTCCGCAGGCGAGCGGCGCGCTCAACGCGCTGATCCTGGACGTAGCGCTCGCGGCCAAGGCGATTGCGCGCTCGGTGGCCTTCGGCGAACTCGGTGACCCGATGAGCCGACAGCTGGTTGCCGCCGCGCAGTCGCACGCGTCGCTCAACGTGCAGGGCGAAGTGCAGAAAGCGCTCGACATCGTCAGCAACGAGATCTTCCTGCGCACCACCGAGTGGTCTGGCCAGCTCGCCGGCATGGGCTCGGAAGAGATGGAGCAGCCCTACCAGATTCCGTCGCAGTACCGGCGTGGCAAGTACCTGTTGGTGTTCGACCCGCTCGACGGCTCCAGCAACATCGACGTCAATGTCTCGGTTGGCAGCATCTTCTCGATACTGCGCGCGCCGCCAGTGGTGGTCGAGTCGAGCCGCGATGTCACCGAGGCCGACTTCCTGCAACCCGGCACCGCGCAGGTCGCCGCTGGCTATGCGATCTATGGGCCGACGACGATGCTGGTGCTGACCGTCGGCAGCGGCGTGGTCGGCTTCACACTCGACCCTAACCTTGGCGAGTTCAAGTTGACTCATCCCGACATCCGCGTTCCGGCCGACACGCAGGAGTTCGCGATCAACACCAGCAACAGCCGCTTCTGGGAGCCACCGATCAAGCGCTACGTCGACGAGTGCCTGGCCGGCAGAACCGGGCCGCGCGCCAAGGACTTCAACATGCGCTGGATCGCCAGCATGGTCGCCGAGGCGCATCGCATCCTGATGCGCGGAGGTGTCTTCATGTATCCGCGCGACACCAAAGACTTGAGCAAGCCGGGCCGCCTGCGGCTGCTGTACGAGGCCAACCCGATCGGCTTCGTCATGGAGCAGGCCGGCGGTCGCGCCAGCCATGGGCGTACCTCCGTGCTCGAAGTGCAGCCGGAGTCGCTGCATCAGCGCATCGGCCTTGTGTTCGGCTCGAAGAACGAGGTTGAGCGCATCGAGCGCTATCACGCTGAATACGACGCCGGAACCGACAAACCGTACAGCTCGCCGCTTTTCAATGAGCGGTCGCTGTACCGGCCGGAAGCGCTCACCTGAAGCGCTGACCGGCGTCCCGTGTCCGCACACCAGAACCAGGTCATCGAGGGAGAACTGCGTTGTCCAAGAAGCATCCGATCATTGCCGTGACGGGTTCGTCCGGCGCCGGCACCACGACGGTGATGCAAAGCTTCCAGCACATCTTCCGGCGCGAGGGACTGAAGGCGCAGATTGTCGAAGGCGATTCGTTCCATCGCTACAACCGCATGGAAATGCGCGCCAACATGAAAGAGGCCGAGACGAAGGGTAACAAGCATTACTCGCACTTCGGCCCGTATTCAAACCTGCTCGAGGAACTCGAGGCGCTGTTCAAGGGCTACGGCGAACAGGGAAGCGGCCGCGTGCGCAAGTACATCCACGATGCCGGCGAGGCCGCGGAGCACGGCGTGGAGCCCGGCAACTTCACCGAGTGGAAGGACATCGAGCCGGATTCGGACCTGATGTTCTACGAGGGCCTGCACGGCGCGTACTTCGACGACAGGATCAACGTGGGCCGCCATGTGGACCTGCTGGTTGGCGTCGTGCCGATCATCAACCTCGAGTGGATCCAGAAGCTGCACCGCGACAAGAAGATGCGCGGTTATTCGCAGGAAGCCGTGGTCGACACGATCCTGCGCCGCATGCCGGACTACGTGAACCACATCGTCCCGCAGTTCGGCGTCACGCATGTGAACTTCCAGCGCGTGCCGACGGTGGACACGTCCAACCCCTTCATCGCGCGCGACATTCCGAGCGCCGACGAGAGCATGGTGATCATCCGGTTCACCAACCCCAAGGGCATCGACTTTCCGTACCTGCTGTCGATGCTGCACGACTCGGCGATGACGCGCCCCAACACCATCATCGTTCCCGGCGGCAAGATGGGACTGGCGATGCAGCTGATCTTCACGCCGATGATCCTGCGCCTGATGGACATGAAGAAGCGTGCTCACTAGGAAACCGCGATGAATGCCCCCGCAAGACTTCCCGCCGCGACGGCCGACCGACGCCGACTTGCCAACGCGCTGCGCTTCCTTGCGATCGACGCGGTCGAGGCCGCGAAGTCCGGCCATCCCGGCATGCCGATGGGCATGGCCGACATCGCCGAGGTCCTGTGGCGCGACCATCTGAAGCACGACCCGTCGTCGCCGCGCTGGGCCGACCGCGACCGTTTTGTCCTGTCCAACGGCCACGGTTCGATGCTGCTCTACGCACTGCTGCATTTGTCCGGCTACGGACTGCCGCTCGAGGAACTGAAGCGCTTCCGCCAGTTGCACTCGAAGACGCCGGGCCACCCTGAGGTGGGTCTCACGCCTGGCGTGGAGACGACAACCGGGCCGCTCGGCCAGGGGCTGGCGAACGCCGTCGGCATGGCGCTCGCCGAGAAACTGCTCGCTGCCGAGTTCAACCGGCCCGGAATGCCGATCGTCGATCACCGCACGTATGTCTTTCTCGGCGACGGCTGCCTGATGGAGGGCATCAGCCACGAGGTCTGCTCGCTGGCGGGTGTCTGGCAACTGAACAAGCTCGTCTGCTTCTACGACGACAACGGCATCTCGATCGATGGCCATGTATCCGGTTGGTTCAACGACGACACCGCCGCCCGCTTCCGCGCCTACGGCTGGAACGTCATCGGGCCGATCGACGGCCATGACGCGGCGCTGATCGACCAGGCCATCCGCATTGCGCAGGCCAACAGCGATGGCCCGACGCTGGTGATCTGCCGCACGACGATCGGCTGGGGCGCGCCGAAGATGGCCGGTACGCACGAGGTGCACGGCGCACCGCTGGGCGCCGACGAGGCGAAGGCCACGCGCGCCGCGCTCGGCTGGGAGCACGGCACCTTCGACATCCCCACCGACGTTCGCACCGCCTGGGACGCCCGTGCCCGGGGCGCGGCGGCTCGCACCGAATGGGATGCCCTGTTCGCGCGTTACCGCGCGCAGTACCCGGCCGAGGCCGCCGAGTTCGAGCGCCGCATGCGCGGTGAACTGCCGGCCGACTGGACCGCCACGGCACGCGCCGTACTGGACCAGGCGCGTGGCATCACCGCTGCGACGGCGACACGCAAGTCATCGCAACAGATGCTCGAGACGCTGGTTTCCGCCGTGCCGGAACTGCTCGGTGGCTCCGCCGACCTGACCTGGTCGAACCTCACCGCCGTGAAGGCCTCGCGTCCACTGGACGCGGCCGGCGGCAACTATCTGCACTACGGTGTGCGCGAGTTCGGCATGGCGGCGATCATGAACGGCGTCGCGCTGCACGGCGGCTTCATCCCCTATGGCGGAACGTTCGCGGTGTTCTCCGACTATGCGCGCTCGGGCATCCGCATGAGCGCGCTGATGAAGCAGCGCGTCACCTATGTCCTGACGCATGACTCGATCGGCCTTGGCGAGGACGGGCCGACGCACCAGCCCGTCGAGCATGCGACCGCGCTGCGCGTGATCCCCAACCTGGAGGTATGGCGTCCGTGCGACGGCGTGGAAACCGCGGTGGCGTGGCGCTGCGCGCTGGAGCGGACTGACGGTCCGACCGCGCTGCTGCTTTCGCGCCAGAACCTGCCGCAGCTCGCGCGCGACGAGTCAATGCTGGTGGCGGTTTCGGCCGGCGGCTACGTGCTCTCCGAGGCTGCGGGAGGCGTCGCTCGCGCAGTCATCATCGCGACCGGCTCGGAAGTGGCGATCGCGCTCGACGCGCAGAAGCTGCTTGCCGCGCGGGGCATCGGGACGCGCGTCGTCTCCATGCCGTCGACCACGCGCTTTGATGCGCAACCGCTCGCTTACCAGCGCAGTGTCCTGACGCCGGGCTTGCCGCGGGTGGCTGTCGAGGCGGCGCATCCGGACTTCTGGCGCAAGTACGTCGGACTCGAAGGGCGCGTCATCGGTATCGCAAGCTTCGGCGAGTCGGCCCCGGCCGCCGCGCTGTATGAGCACTTCGGCCTGACGGCGAACGCCGTGGCGGACGCGGTAGCGGCGGTCATCACCACCGCCGACCAGCCGCTCGCCGCCTGAGCGCCGCGGACGCGATGGCGGCCCACTCAGCTCCCGCCGAACTCGGATCGCTCGCGCCGGACTTTGCGCTGCCCGGCGTATGCGGGCAGGTCTGGACGCGTGATGCGGCCGCTCGGACCGAACGGATTGCTCGTGATGTTCATTTGCAACCACTGCCCGTACGTTCAGGCGGTGCTGGACCGCATCGTGCGCGACGCGCGTGAGCTGCAGGCCGCAGGCATCGGCGTCGTCGCCATCAGCAGCAACGACACCGCGGCGTATCCGGAGGACTCGTTCGAGCACATGCAGCGCCTGTGGCGCGACAAGGCACTGCCGTTTCCGTATCTGTACGACGAGTCGCAGTCAGTGGCGCGCGCCTATGGCGCCGTGTGCACGCCGGACTTCTTCGGCTACAGCCGCGACATGCGCCTGCAGTACCGCGGGCGGATCGATGCTTCGGGTCGCCAGCCCGCGCCGGCCGATGCGAAGCGCGAATTGCGCGACGCAATGCTGCTGATTGCTGCGACGGGCCAGGGCCCGGCCGAGCAGGTGCCGAGCATCGGCTGCTCGATCAAGTGGAAGTGACGTCGGCTCGACCCTAGCGCTAGCGCTCCGCGCTGGCCTGGACAATCGGCGCTGTGAGGATGGCCAGGTGCCGTTCCGTCACCTGCAGTCGGCACGTCTGTTCCGCCAATGGCGTCGGCGCCGGCATGCTCGCCAGGCACCTTCCCTCTTCTTCCGTCCGGCCGCCGGTCAGCCACGCCCGCTCGGTGCGCGCGAACGACGCTTTCTGCGTAGCGTCCAGGCCTGCCCAGACCGCGCGGCGCTGGTCGACCAGTTGGTCGTCAGCCGCGTCGGCGGCGGCACGGACGGCCGCGACGACAGCGCCGGGATCCGTGACTTGTGCAGCCCCGACCGCGGTTGCGGCGAAGAGTGCGGCGGTGGCAAGCAAGCGAGGTGCGTTCATGGCGAATCCGATGCAGTGGCGGGTCCGCGCATGCTAGAGGTGCAAGGAGCAGGGTCAGCGACCGATGCGTAATGTCGATATAACGCGACGCTCGCCCCTCATTAGCGCCGATTTGTGACGCCGCGAGTGCGGGCGCTCACCACACAGGCGGGCGCCCGCCCCATAATGCGCCTCGCCCATGGCCGCCCCGCCCAACCAACTGTTCCGACAAGAGGCGATCGACGCGCAGCGCGAAAAGCTGCTCGGTGAGGTTTCTCTCGCCCGTCCGGTCCCGCTGTGGATATTCACCACGCTGGCGGTGGCCTTCGCCGTCACGCTAGTGGCCTTTTCCATATGGGGCGAGTACGCGCGGCGCGAGCGCGTCGACGGCTTTCTTGCGCTCGACACCGGTGCCGCGCGCATCCTGGCACCGGAAGCCGGGACCGTGGCCGAATTGCTGGCGAAGGAAGGCGACGAGGTCGAGGCCGGCCAGCCACTGATCCGACTGTCGTTCGAGCGCGGCACTGCGTCGGGCGTGACCTCGGGTGAACTGGTCCAGCGCGAGATCAGTGAGCGGCAGCTGGTGCTCGAACGCGAGCAGCAGCAGGTCAAGTTGCTCGGCCAGCAGCAGGCCGACGCCCTGCGGCGGAAGATTGCCGACCTCGAGCGTGAACTCGCGCAGTTCGACGTCGAGATCAAGGCGCAGCAGAGCCGGCTCGCTTCGTCGCGCAACGAGTTCCAGCGCGCCGAGGAGCTCTACAAGGAGAAGTTCTATTCCGAGTCCAAGCTGATCGAGTTCCGCAACAACGTGCTCGACCAGCAGGTCAAGGTCGAAACGCTGAAGCGCCAGCGCGCCGGCGTCGAACGCGAGCTTTCGGGCGCGCGGGCCGAGGAACCCTCCATTGCGCTGAAGACGCAGACGGCGCTCGAGCAGATCCGCCGCCAGGCGAGCGAGCTGCAGCAGGGCAGCGTGCAGGAAGAGGCCAAGCGCGAGAACGTGATCCGCGCGCCGGTGGCCGGTGTCCTGACCAACATCGCCGCCGCACGCGGCGAAACCGTCGCCGAAAGCGCGCCGCTGGCCGTGGTCGTGCCCAAGGGCAGCGGATTGCATGCCCAGCTCCTGGTGCCGACGCGCGCCATCGGATTTGTCGCGCCGGGGCAGGAGGTGGTGCTGCGTTATGACGCATTTCCGTTCCAGCGCTTCGGCCAGTACCGCGGCACCGTCGAACGTGTCAGCCGTACGGTGTGGTCACCGGGCGAAAAGGTCGGCCAGCTCGTGGTGAAGGAGCCGGTGTATCGCGTCGACGTCAGGCTCGATGCCCAGCACGTTGCCGTTGGCGACCAGAAACTCCCGCTGCGCTCCGGGATGATGGTCAACGCCGACATCCTGCAGGAGAAGCGCAGGGTCTGGGAGTGGGTGTTCGAGCCCGTGCTGTCGCTGCAGCAGAGGATGCAGTAGTGCTCGGCCGCCGGGTACCGATGATCCTGCAGAGCGAGGCGCCGGAGTGCGGCATCGCCTGCGTTGCGATGATCGCGAGCTACCACGGCTTCCGCACCGATCTGTCGGCGATGCGGTTGCGGCTGGCACCGTCGATGAAGGGTGTGACGCTGAAGCACATCAGCGCCATCGCCGACACGATGAAGCTCGCGGCGCGCGGCGTGAAGGTGCCGCTCGAAGGCCTCGGCCAGCTCAAGCTCCCGGCCATCCTGCACTGGGACATGAACCACTTCGTCGTGCTGACGAAGGTTTCCGGCGACAAGATCACCGTCAGCGACCCGGCGCGTGGCCGCCGCGTCCTGACGCTACGGGAAGCCTCGGATCACTACACCGGCGTGGCGATGGAGCTGACGCCCACCGCCGGCTTCGCCGAGCGCGACGAACGCGAGAAGATCAGCGCGTGGCAGCTGGTCAGGACCGCCACCGGCCTGCGCAGCGCCGTCACGCAGGTGTTGCTGCTGTCGCTGGTGCTCGAGGTGCTGGCGATCGCCTCGCCGTTCTTCCTGCAGCTCGTCGTGGATCGCGTCGTCGTCGGCCGCGACCGCGACCTGCTGGCGGTGCTCGGCATCGGCTTTGGGCTGCTTGCCGTGATGATCGCGATCATCACGGCGCTGCGCTCTTGGCTCGGCGTCTACATCAGCACGCGACTCAACCTGCAGTTGCTCGACACGCTGTTCGCGCGGCTGCTGCGGCTGCCGCTGGCGTGGTTCGAGAAGCGCCACATCGGCGACATCGTCTCGCGCTTCCGCTCGGTCGACGCGATCCAGCGCACGCTGTCGCTCACCTTCCTCGAGACCGTGATGGACGGCGTCATGGTGCTGGTCACGCTCGCCGTCATGCTCTGGTACAGCGGCACGCTGACCATCATCGTCTTCATTGCCGCGCTGCTCTACGGGGCGCTCCGCTGGGCGCTGTACGGACCGCAGCGGCGCGCGACCGACGAGCGCATCGTGCACGAGGCCAAGGCGGCGACGCACTTCATCGAGACGCTGCGCGGGATGATGGCGATCAAGCTCAACCTGCGCGAGACCGAGCGCCGCGCGGCGTATCTCAACCACGTCGTCGACCAGACCAACGCCGACGTGCGCGTGCAGAACCTCGCGTTGCTGCAGCGTGCCGGCAACGTGCTGATCTTCGGGCTGGAGAACGTGCTGGTGATCTGGCTCGGCGCCTATGCGGTGCTCGAAGGGCAGCTTTCGGTCGGCATGCTGTTCGCGTTCATGCTGTTCAAGCTGCTCTTCATCACGCGCGTCAATAACCTCGTCGACAAGACGATCGAGTTCCGCATGCTCGACCTGCATGCCGACCGCGTCGCCGACATCGCCTTGGCGGCGACCGAAAGCACGGCTGAGTTGCCCGCGGTGGCGCGCGCCGATGCGCCTGCCGGTGCGTTCGTGCTCGACGCACGCGACCTCGGCTTCGCCTACGGCATCGAAGGCTTCGTGTTCCGCGGCATGGCGTTCAACGCCCGGCCGGGCGAAACCGTGGCCATCGTCGGCCCGTCCGGTAGCGGGAAAACAACACTGGTGAAAGTCCTTGCCGGCCTGCTGGACCGTACCGAAGGCACCCTGACCGCCGCCGGGCGCGACGTGCGCGACTGGGACAAGGCCGCCTACCGCAGCCGGATCGGTGTCGTCATGCAGGACGACCACCTCTTCGTCGGCACCATCGAGGACAACATCAGCTTCTTCGACCCCCAGCACGACCCGGCCAAGGTCCGCGAGTGCGCCAAGCTCGCGATGATCGACGAGGACATCAGCGCCATGCCGATGGGCTACAACACCATCGTCGGAAGCCTCGGAGTGGCGCTCTCGGGCGGCCAACGCAGCCGCGTCCTGCTGGCCCGCGCCCTGTACCGCCAGCCGCAGATCCTGTTCCTCGATGAGACGTTCGACCAGCTCGACCTCGCCCGCGAGCGAGCGATCACTGACGGCCTAAGGCACACAGGGATTGGGCTGGTGATCGTCAGCCACCGGCCAGAAACGGTCGGCGCGGTCGACCGGATCGTGCAATTGGGAACCGGCTGAAGCGACGGCGCCAACGAAAACGGCGCCCGCAGGCGCCGTTTGAACCGGATATCGGCGGTGGCCTACTTCACGACCTGGACACCCTCGACGCCCGGCTGGGTCTTGAGCGACGCCAGGCACTGCTCGACGGTCGGCATGCGCGAAGTCGGCGACACCCGGAACTGCCAGGTGTTGGCCGCCGGCGTCGTGCCGACATAGTCGATCCGGCACCCGGTCACCGAACCCAGCAGCAGCGCGCCCTGCGGGTTGGGCGACACGCGAACCGGCTGGAGCTGCAGATTGACCAGTTGCCCCGGACCGGTGGGCGTATCCGTGTTGCGGTCGGAGGAGGCACAGGCCGCCAGGGCGGCCGTGGCGGCGAGGAGGAGGGCGTGGGCGGTTTTCATGGGCGAAAGTCTGGCAGAAAACCGGCGCCGATCAAGCTCCCGGTAGGGTTCCGGACGGACTAGCCGGCGGGCAGCTGACGAATCTCAAGGCTGGCGGGCGCCTCGCCGGGGCGCGGAGCCCAAAAAAACGGCGCCCGTCGGCGCCGTGATAGTTGCGGAAAATCGGTCGGGGTTCTGGGGACCCCTGCGCGTACCGTCAATGCGATACGCGGGAATTTGGGATGCTCCCGAAGGAGCCGTCCGCTTAATCGATCGAGCGCTTTACATGTAGGTGCCGATTACGTTGCCCGCCGCCAACGAGGTCAAGATCATCAATCGACAGTGCCAGAAGTTCAAAGGTCTCGTCCGCCTTGGTAGCTTCGGCAACGGCGTCAGCTCAAGCGTTTCGATATTCATGGTGTCCTCTTCCGCAGTATGTTGGTTTGGGTTCTAGGCACCGCTCGGCGGCGTGCACGGAGCGAACTTTGAAGGCTTTCTGAGCCCCGGAAAATCCCCACTTACCGGAGTTTGCTTTCTGAGGTTCCCAAGGCAGAATCGGGCGAGATTCCCTTTTGCCGACCACGAGTACTGGTCGGCTCCTCGATGGACGAGTTCGACGCGCAACTCGACGCACTTGAACAGGAGTTGCGTCGAAACATCGCCTCGCCCCCCGCCGATCTTCCGGCCTTCCTGGACGACTGGCTCAAGCGCCTTCGCGTTGTCCCGTTCACAGCGAGTCCAAAGCGGCGCGTCGCGTTGCTGATCGACGCGGCAGTCAATACTACCTGCATGGCCAGAAAGTGTTCAACGCGGTCGAGCCCATCGCGCTCGCAGTTATGTTGGCCGAGCAGGACGGAGAGCAGGCACAGCTCCGACGTGCGCTGTCGATTCAAGGCTGATACTCACAGCCACTCGCAACACGCCTGACGCGTTGCGCAGTCTCCTGCGCGCGCTAGACATAGCTGAGGGCTCGAACGATCAAGCTCGGCATCGCCGCGGCGTGGGTAAACATAGCCGTCACATTTCTGGATGCGACACTTTACATCGATGCCCGCGTTTGCTTTGAGCGCGCTGACGACCGCTGCTGCCGACCATTGCGAACAGGAATGAACGAGAGACGCAGTCACGTGTCGTGCGCTGCATGGCGCTGCACTCTGCGGTTTGTATTTGAATGAGTACTTGCAAGGCGTGGAGCGATTGCGAAGAAGCACTGGAGCTTCTCCGTGAACCGAAGGACCGAGAGCAGGAGACGGTCCGTGCGCTGATTGAGTCAACTTACGCGCAATTGCTCCTCATGCTCTGAATCGCGTTGATGAGGCGTTGGCGCACTGCGACAATCGCCCGCGAAATGGCTTCAAGATCGGGCGCGGCACGGGCGAAGATTTCGGCGGCGACTGTCAGCGGACTTGTCGAGGTCTACAAAGGCAACATCGACGTCGGCATTTCGAGAATTGTCGCCGTTCGGGATCAGTCGAAGATTCTGCAGGCTCTTATCAAGAGGCGCTGCGTGCGTCGGTGAGCGCATATGAGAGAGCGGGCCAGCCGGATCGAGCTCATTTCGATGAATCGCGAACTGATGATGCATGTCCGCAAATTGCATCGCGAAGCGATCATGCAGCAACAGCAGCAGCACCTGCAACGGCTCGGGCTGCCGGATGCCGACACGGCGAGCCTGCGGATCATTGAAGACAAGGACGAAGTGCTTCAGTCAGAAGCTGGAAGACGCCGCCGCAAAGCAAGGCGAGTTCCTCGAGCACATGGCGCTGACGGTCGAGCTGCGCGAGGAAGACAGCGGCGAGCACGCGTTCCGCGTCGCGATGTGGGCGCATTTGCTGGCGCTCGAGCACGGGCTCGAACCCGACGAAGCCGAGCGCATCGAGCTCGCCGCCCGGCTGCACGACATCGGCAAGGTCGTCATCCCCGACTCGGTGATCCGCAAGCGCACGGCGCTGTCCCAGGGCGAACGGCAACTGATCGAGACGCATGCGGCAACGGGCGCGGACTTCTTGGTTCGATCCAAGCTGCCGTACGCGGCGCTGGCCGAGGAGATCGCCCGTTACCACCACGAGGCCTGGTCGGGCGAAGGCTATCCGGACGGCATCTCGGGTGACGCGATTCCGCTGCCGGCGCGGATCGTGGGCCTGTGTGACGCCTTCGACTCGCTGGTGCACAACCGGCCCTGGCGGCCGGGCTGGCGCATCGAGGAGGCACTCGGCCACCTCGTGCGCGAAAGCAGCCGGCAGTTCGATCCCAAGCTCGTCGAGCAGTTCATCCCGCTCGTGCGCCGCACGTATGCGATGCACGAGGACGTCGACGCCTACCTCGCCCGGTCGGCGCAGCAGACGCCGCTGTGGACGATGCGCCGCTCGCTGGTCGAGCGTCTGATGCGACCCGCCCCGGGCGAACAGGCCAACGAGCAGATGCGCCAACAGCAGTTGAGCCGCCTCAACGCTTCCAACAAGCACTGACGAGACTCGGCACCGCGTCTCGCCCGGACGCCTGCTCTTGGCCGCGCCAAGGGCTCGCGCTAACCTTCGCGCCTCGGTGCGGCCGGTCTTACATCAGCCGCACAGCCGTTACGAGCACGGCACCTTGCAACTGACTTGGGGAACTCATGAAGACATTTCTGTGTGCGCTTGGCTGTGTCCTGGCGCTGACGGCCGGCGGACCTGTTGTGGCGCAGGACAAGGCGGCTACGCAGCTCACCTCAGCCGAGTGGCTGGCGAAGATCCAGGCAGACAAGAAGGGCATCGTCGCCAAGTCAATGGACCTGACGCCCGACGAAGCGAAGAAGTTCTGGCCGCTGTACGAACAGTTTGAGCGTGAACTGGCGGTGCCGCAGGCGAGCCTGAACCGCGCTGTGCTGGATTACATCGCGGCCGAGGGGACGCTGACCGACGCCAACGCGAAGCGCATCACGGAGCAGATGCTGGCCGCAGTGCGCGACGAGGCGCGACTGCACGACAAGCACTATCGGCAGCTGCTCAAGGTGTTGCCAGCCCGCAAGGCCACGCGCTACATGCAGATCGAGAACAAGATGCAGGCCGTGGTCCGGTACGAGTCGGCGAAGGCGATTCCGCTGGTGCAGTAGGGGTCGCCCGCATCGTTTTCTTCAGGCGGTCGTGTCAGCCGGCCGCCACTCTTTCCACCCGGCCGCTCGCAGTTCGCACGCCGGGCACGTACCGCATCCCACCCCCCAATCGTGGCGCGTGGACCGGTCGCCCAGGTAACAGGTGTGAGTCTCGCTGCGGATCAGGTCGACCAGGGTGGGTCCGCCGAGATTGTGTGCGAGCTGCCACGTCTGCGCCTTGGTGAGCCACATCAGCGGCGTTTCGACGATGAAGCGCTGGTCCATCCCGAGCGACAGCGCGATCTGCATTGCTTTCAGCGTGTCGTCGCGGCAATCCGGATAGCCGGAGTAGTCGGTCTCGCACATGCCGCCGACCAGCACCGGGATGTCGCGCCGGTAGGCGATCGCGGCGGCATAGGTGAAGAAGAGCAGGTTGCGACCGGGCACGAAGGTGTTCGGCAGCCCCTTCTCGCTCATTCGGATCTCGGCAGCCTGCGTCAGCGACGTATCGGAGAGCTGTGCCAGTTCCCGCATCGGGACGAAGTGATCGGCGCCGAGTCGCTCGCGCCAGGCCGGGAAGCGCTCGCGCAGCGCTTCGAGCACGTGCGGGCGGACCGTGAGTTCGATTGCGTGCCGTTGCCCATAGTCGAAGCCAACGGTCTCGACCGTGCGATAGCGATCGAGTGCCCACGCCAGGCAGGTCGTCGAATCCTGCCCGCCGGAAAAGAGAACCAGTGCGCGCTCGTGCATGGGGGGAGTCTAGTGGGCATACTTCGGGGATGAGTGCACGCACCATCCCCGCCGTCTACATGCGCGGCGGGACGAGCAAGGGCCTGATGTTCAAGGCTACCGACCTGCCGGCGGACCAGGCACGCTGGGACGCGATCTTCTGCGCGGCGATGGGCTCGCCCGATCCGAGCGGGCGGCAGCTCAATGGCATGGGCGGCGGCATTTCTTCGGTATCGAAGATCTGCGTCATCGGGCGACCCTCCCGCGCCGATGCTGACATCGACTACACCTTCGCGCAGGTACCGATCAAGGACGTGCGCGTCGACATGAACGGCAACTGCGGCAACATGAGTTCCGCCGTCGGGCCGTTCGCCGTCGACGAGCGCATTGTGTTCGCGGCCGACGGCCCCGTGACGCTGCGTATCCACAACACCAACACGCGCAAGATCATCCACTCGACCTTCGAGGTGCGCGACGGCCGCGCCGTGGAGTCAGGCTCGCTTGCGATTCCCGGCGTGGCCGGCACGGGTGCACCGATCCGGCTCGACTTTCTCGAACCCGGTGGTGCCATCACCGGGAAGCTCCTGCCGACGGGCCAGGTCGAACAGGAGCTCGACGTGCCCGGCGTCGGCCGCATCGATGTCACGATGGTCGATGCCGCCAACGCCTGTGTGTTTGTCCGCGCCGAAAGCCTGGGGCTTACCGGATCCGAGTTGCCGGAACAACTCGAGCACGACGTCCGGCTGATGGAAGCCCTGCTGGCGATCCGCACCTATGCCTCGGTTGCGATGGGCATCGCGCCCGACCCCGCGGCTGCGCGTGCAAAGATCACGACGCCCTCGATCGGCATCGTCTCGGCGCCGAGGGCGTGGCGCACGCTCGACGGCACCGAGTTGGCGGCGGATGGTGCCGATCTCGCGGTGCGGATGATCTCCAGCAACCAGGCGCATCGGGCGCTGCCGCTGACGGCCTCGGTATGCGTCGCGGTGGCGGCCAGCTTGCCGGACTCGCTGGTGCACAAGGTGGCGCGGGTGCCGCCGGTCGGACCAATCAGACTCGGCATGCCGTCGGGCGTACTGAACGTCGCCGCCGAGGTGCGGCGCGACGGCGATGGCTGGTACGCCCAGTGCGGCAGCTTCTATCGCACCGCGCGGCGACTATTCGAAGGCCGCGTCTACCTGCCGGGCTAGTCAGATCTGGCCTGCGGTTCAGCCGAGCCGGCCGGCCTCCACCAAAGCGCGGATGCGCACGACCGTATCGAGGTCCGTCCCTTCGTAGGCCTGCTGCCGCAGCGCGACCGTCATCTCGTCGAGCCCGTCTTCCCCGAGCACCTCGCTCTCGGCTTCGTAGACGAAGCGCAGGAATAGCGCATCCGGTGACGGCTCCTCGATCGTGATCGACATGCGGCTCGCGGGCCACGAGGCGCCGGCCGCGGTCCGAATCTCGCTGCGGTGCTCCGGCATCAGTCGCACACGATCGCGCACCTTGAAGCTGCCGTAGTCAAGCGTGCGCTCGAGTTCGATCACGCCGCTCAGTTCGCGCCGGGCATCGATCGTCGCGCCTTCCAGCCCGACGATGAACTGCGCCGGCTCCTCTGCGCGCAGGACCAGCCCGCGCCACAACTGCGCGCGCGAGACTTCCGTCAGCAACGGCATCAGCGGATCGTTGATCTGGACCAGGTGCTCGAAGCGCATCGAGGATCAGGGAATGAAACCCTGCCGCGCGAGCAGGGCCAGGATCTCGGCCGATTTCGGCGCGAAGTAGTCGGGGTCGTACTTGATCTTCGACGTATAGAACTGCGCCAGCGACGTGATGCCCGCCGCTTCGATCTCCGCCCTAAGCTCCGGCATCGACATGTAACGCTGCCAGCCGCGGACTTCGCGCTCGGCGTAGGTCGCGTCGATCTCCTGCGGCGAAGACCGGCGGTAGGTCTCGTCGTGCAGCAGCGCCGCGATCGGCAGGCGGTCGCGCTTGCCAGGATCTTCGGCAGGATGGCCTACCACGATCGACGTCACGGGCACGACGGTTTCAGGCAGTTGCAGAAATTCGACCAGCTCGGGCAGGCAATACAGCGTCGTGCCCATGTAGCAGATACCGAGTCCGCGCGCCTCGAAGCCGAGGCACACGTTCTGCGCGACGATCATCGCGTCATAGGCGGCGACGTGATAGCCGAGCAGGTTGTTGAAGTTGTCGCGCGCACCGCGCTGCCGCAGCCACTCTCGGGTGCGGAACCAGTCGGCACAGAAGGTCATGACCAGCGGCGCCTCGAGCACCATCGGCTGTTCCAGGTGCAGCTCGTACAGGCGGCGCTTGCGCTCGGGGTCGCGCGTCAGCACGATCGAGACACTGTTCAGGTTCCCGGACGAAGAGCCACCGGCGACCGCATCGGCGCAGACTTCCTCGATCAGGGCCGGATCGAGCGGCGTCGGCTGGTAGCGGCGGATCGAGCGGTGCGAGCGCAGCAGGTTCGGCAGATCGTTCATCGGCAGGCGGTCGGACGGTTAACCCCATTGTCTCCGAAGCCGCGTTTGCAGTGCATCGGAACCAACAAGGAGCCCCCGATGCTGACCCGCTGGATCGCAGCCGCCGCGCTGCTTTGCCTCTCGCTGCCCACGTACGCCCTCGGCTCGCTGGTCGATGTGCAGGTGATCGACCGTGCGTCCGGGCAAACCCTGCCGATGTACTGGCACAACGGCCGCTGGTGGGTCCCCGGCAAGCCGGGCGCTCGCTACGCCGTCACGCTGGCCAACCGCACGGGCGCACGGACGCTGGCAGTCGTTTCGGTCGACGGTGTCAATGTTGTCAGCGGTGAATCGGCGGCGCCCGATCAGACGGGATACGTCCTGAGTCGCGGGCAGTTCGCGCAGATCACCGGCTGGCGCAAGGACATGACGCGCGTGGCGGCCTTCGAGTTCACGGCGCTCGAGCAGTCCTATGCGGCACGCACCGGGCGGCCGGACAACGTCGGCGTCATCGGCGTGGCGGTGTTCCGCGAGCGCCCGCGGCCGTCAACGCCGCCACCCGCTGTCCTGCGGCAGGAGTCCTCACGCGATGCCGGCGCCGCACCGGCGCCGGCGGCCGAGGCGAACGCGGGCGCGGGAGAAGCACGCAGTCGCGCGGACGAGTCGCAGACCAAGGAGCAACGCCTGGGCACGGGGCACGGTCGGAACGAACGATCGCCGACCTCGTACACCGATTTCGAGCGCGCCCAGTCCACGCCAGACGAACTGATCGCGATTCATTACGACAGTCGCGACAATCTGCTTGCGATGGGCGTGATCCCGCGTCCGCGTTCAATGCCGAATCCGTTCCCGGCGACGGCGGGCTTCGTTCCGGATCCGCCGCGACCCTGACCAGAGCGCTCGTCGCGGAAGCCGACGTGCTGATTCATGGCGCTGTAAGGTCGATCGGCCCGCAGAGGTTGCGGGCACAATCGCCCGCGATGAACGCAGGGCAGACCGACGAGGAACTGCTCGCCGCCTACGCGGCGGGCGACGCGCGTGCGTTCGGCGAGCTCTATGAGCGGCACGAGCGGCCGGTCTTCCGCTACTTTCTGCGCCAGGGAGCGGCAGCGGCGCTGGCGGAAGATCTGCTTCAGGAGACCTGGATGGCGGTCATACGCAATGCCGAGCGCTTCGAGCCGCGGGCGAAGTTCACGACGTGGCTCTACACGGTGGCGCGCAGCAAGATGATCGACCACTGGCGCGGCAAGGACGACGCGGTCAGCCTCGATGACGCCGCCAACGACCCGGACGACGCTCCGCTCGACGTGGCGGGCAGCGAGGCCGACCGTCCGGATGTGCGGGCTGTATCGCGCGCGCAGGCGCTAGCCTTCGTCGAGGCGGTCGAGGCACTCCCGGCGGCACAGCGTGAGGCGTTCCTGCTGCAGGCCGAGGGCGGCCTGTCGCTCGAGGAGATCGCGGTTGTGACACAGGCAGGACACGAGACGGTCAAGAGCCGACTGCGCTATGCAATGACGAAACTGCGGAGCGCCATGGAGGATTGGCAATGAGCGCCGAACGGCCGCTCCGAAGGCGCTCGCGCCCCCTCGGGGGCCGGCGCGTAGCGCCTGGGGGCCAACATGAGTCGCGACCGGAGCATGCGCGGCTATCGCGCGGCGACCGAGGCGCTCGACGAGCGCCCGTCGGCGGCAACGCGCGCCGCGATTCTCGCCGCCGCCGCGCGCCAGGTGCAGGCGGCCCCGCGCGACGCGCGCGAACCGATCGCTGCGCCGCGCGTGACGCCACGGAGACGCTGGCCCTATGCGGCCGCCGCCGCGGTCCTGCTGTCTTCGCTGGCCGTCATGATGGCAACGCGGACCGAGCGCGAGATGCCGACGTTCACTGCGCCGGTCGAGCGCATGGCCGAGAACGCGGCCCCGTCCAAGCCTGTGCCGTCATCGGAACCACCCCCGCCCGCCGCGGCGCCGCCGGCTTCGCAGGAAATCGCATCAACATCGGCGTCTGTCCCGGCGAGGGCCGAAAAACAGGCGAAGGCGGATTCGTCGCGTGCGGGCGCCAGCGATCGTAGCGGGCGAGGCGAAAGTCGCGCCGGCGGCCGAAGCGCCACGCGCAAAGGAGGAAGTCGCCGTCCTGCGGGATACGCCGGCACCCGCCACAGCACCGCCGCCATCGGCGAGCTGCGGATGCGGCGTCGGCCGCGATGCCGGCGCAGCTGGCGAAGCGGCAGGCGGCACCGGCCGGCGAAGCGACGGAGCGCCGTCGCAACGAGAGCGCTGACATGGCGAGCGCGGAGCGTTCGATCCTGCGCCCGGCGCCGGCGGCGCCGCCCGCCGCCGGTCTCGGTGCCGCCACGGGTACGGTGCGCGCGGACGCTGACGCGTCAAAGCCGTCCGTCGGCGAGCGAGTGGCTGGAGCGGATCATCAAGCTGCGCCGCGCGGGCCGTCACGACGAAGCCGACGTCGAACTGAAGCGCTTCCGTGAGAGTTTTCCGCAGGTCACGGTTCCGGCCGAGGCGTTGCCGGCGACCGGGACACGCTGATGTCGAGAGCTACAGATGGGGTGACCTCGCCGACAGAGGTTGCGCTGCTGGACTCGGTCACCGAGGTCACGCCGGACCATGCGGGCAGGATCGTCGTGACCGGCTCGCATGGCGGAGTCTCGGCCGCGCATTACGCCCGTGCGGTCGCGGCGCGGCTTTACGTGTTCAACGATGCCGGCGTCGGCAAGGACGAGGCCGGCATCGCCGCGCTCACGTCGCTGGAAGCCCAGGGAATCGCCGCCGTCACCGTGTCGCACGTGAGCGCACGCATCGGCGAAGCGCGCGACGCGTGGGACTGCGGCGTCATCTCAAATGTCAACGCACGAGCGGCTCGCCTCGGACTGCGGCCCGGCGTTGCCTTGAAACTCGCTGTGGCTGCGCTGACCGACGCGGACTAGCGTCGGCGTGCCGCGAGACTGACGCCGCCGACTAGCCTCAGACGGCGTCCATCACGCGCTGCAGCTTCGCACGCACCTCGCCCGCGACAGCAGCGAGTGCGGGATTGCTCGACAGCTGTCCCATCATCGCCGGATCCATGAACTCGACCTGGATCGCGCCATCGTCGGACTCTCGCACGACGACATTGCAGGGGAGCAGCAGGCCGACCGTCGGTTCGGCCTCGAGCGCGCGGCGCGCGAGCGGCGGATTGCAGGCGCCGAGGATGCGGTACGGACGCACATCGATATCGAGCTTCTTCTTCATCGTGGCCTGTACGTCGATCTCGGTCAGCACGCCGAAGCCTTCCCGGGCGAGTTCCGCGGTCACCTTCTGCAACGCGCCGTCGAAGCCGAGCGCCACCGTCTTGCCGAACCCATATGCGTTCTTCATCATCGTCTCACTGCCGACTGCAAGGGAATCAGGATGCCAGCGTTTCGACGCGAGCCTCTTGAGCCGTGCCAAGCGCGACGCATTCAATCGGGTACCGACCCGCGAAGGCCTGCAACGCGAGCCGGGCCGCGTCGGCCTCGAAGGCCCGAGGCGCCGTGCGCGCAAGGGACGCGGCCGCCTCCAGCGTCCGGACCGTTCCAAGCCAGCACCAGCGGTCGAACACGTGAATGTCCTCGCGCAGCCGATCGTCGGCGCGCTCGACCAGTGCGACGGCGCCAGCGTGCGGCCACGCGGGGATCAGCCAGGGCGCCAGCAGCTCGCGCAGGCGTTGCGCATGACCGGCAAGCGTTTCCTCGCCGACGCAGGCGCCTGCACAGCGGTGCAACTGCCGATGAAAGCAGGGAGCCCCGTCGGCCGACCGCCTGCGCCCTTCCAGTTGCAGCACCTTCATGCACAGACCGTGCTCTGCCGCGAGCGCGCTCAGCGTCTGGCGCGCGGCGACGCGCGAGCCGAACGGGCCATAGATCCGGCCGAAGGCGTCGAGCGGCAACGTCGCCGCGGGGCGGTAGCGTGGCCGGCCATCGTCGTCCAGCTCCAGCATCACCTGGTTCAGCTTGCGGCGCAGCGCGATGTTGTGCGCCGGAAGCCGCGTCTTGATGAGCTCACCCTCGCGCAGCAGAGCACCGAGTTCGCCGGCGGTCTCCTCCCACTCGAGGCGATGGACCTCCTGCGACAGGCGCAGTTCGCGCGGCGCCCGATGCTCGGCGTTGAAGTGTCCGCTGACGCGCGCCCGCAGGTCGACGCTCTTGCCGATGTAGATCGGGTGTTCGTTGAGGCCAAAGAAGAGATAGACGCCGGGCGCGTGCGGTAAGTCGTCGAGCGCGTCGGGCGGCAGATGCGACGGCAGGCTCGGGTGGCGCAGCAGCGTCGCCACCGCGAGTTCCAGTTCCGCGGGCGGATGGCGGTCGGCGAGCTTCTGCAGCAGACGCCAAAGCACGCGCGCATCGCCCAGTGCGCGGTGCCGCTGCTCGCCGTCGAGGCCAAAGCGCTCGACGATGGCGTCGAGCGTGTGCGGCGAGCGGTCGGGATAAAGATGCCGTGACAGCCGCACCGTGCACAGCGTCCGGGCCTGGAAGCTGAGCCCCGCACGCCCGAACTCGGCGCGCAGGAAGCCGTAGTCGAAGCGCGCGTTGTGCGCAACGAAGACCGCGCCATCGAGCCGGTCGTAGAGATCCTGCGCGAGCGCGGAGAACGACGGCGCGTCGCGCACCATCTCGTTCGAGATGCCGGTCAGCCACTGGATCTCGGCAGGGATCGGCACGCCGGGATTCACCAGCGATGACCACTCGGTGACCCGCGTGTCGTGGCCGTCCATGTCGACGACCACCACTCCGACCTCCGTCACGCGGTCGCGCTCTGGGCTCGAGCCGGTGGTTTCGACATCGACAAAGGCCAGGCGTGGAGCGATGAAGGGAAGCATGTTCGCGCGAGTTGTTCGAAGGCGCCTGGATTATCCGGCACCGCACGATCGCGGATCGCCGCGTCGCATAGGCATACTGGCAGACCAGACCCGCCGGCGGTTCACGAGGCCGCCGACCAGAACACGGAGACACACCATGACGGGCATCGCACCGACAACGACACAGCCCGGAGCAAGGCAAGGCGCAGCGACTCGCGGAAGTTCTCGCGCTGATCGGCGCGCGCACGGCCGCCAACGAGCGGGCGATGTTCACGACCTTCTGCCAGGGTTACTTCCGGCTGGCGGACCCGGAAGACGTCTGCGAGCGCAGCGCCGAGGATCTGTACGGCATGGTGCACTCGCACCTGCAGTTCGCGCGCCAGCGCGCACCCGGCGGCCCCAAGCTGAGGGTGCTCAATCCCTCGCTGCAGGACACCGGGTTCGCCTCGCGGCACACGATCGTCGAGGTGGTCAACGACGACATGCCGTTCCTCGTCGACTCGACGACGGTCGAGATCAACCGGCAAGGGCTGACGCTGCACCTGATCATCCATCCGATCTTCGCGGTCCGACGCGACGCCGACGGCAACCTGCTGGAGCTCGCTGCACGCGAGGATCGGCCCGACTGGCCGCGCGAATCGATCATGCACCTGGAAGTCGATCGCCTGTCCGATCCGGTCGCGCGTGCCGGGCTGGCCGAAGGCATCGAGCGCGTGCTCGGTGATGTCCGCGCCGCCGTGGAGGACTGGAAGGCAATGGTCGCGCAACTGCGCGCGGTGATCCGCGAACTCGACAAGCAGCCGCCACCGGTGCCGCGCGAGGAACTGGCCGAGTCGCGCGCGTTCCTGCAGTGGCTGACCGAGGATCATCTGCTGCTTCTCGGATACCGGCGCAACGACCTGCACGAGAGGGACGGCGAACTGGAACTCGTGCGCGTCGAAGGCACCGGGCTCGGCATCCTGCGCGAAGCCGGCGCGGCAAAGGGCATCTCGATCAGTTTCTCGACAGCACCGCGGGCCGCCCGCAGCCTGGCTGCCGCGCCTTCACCGATGCTGCTGGTGACCAAGGCGACGACACGTGCGACCGTGCACCGGCCGGGCTATGTCGACTATGTCGGCATCAAGCGCTACGACAGCAACGGCCGCGTGGTCGGCGAGCATCGTTTTGTCGGGCTCTTCACGTCGGCCGCCTACAGCACGCGCGTGACCGAAGTGCCGCTGGTCCGCGGCAAGGTGCGCGCTGTCACCGAGCTCGCCGGGCTCGCACCGGCCAGCCACCTCGGCAAGGCGCTGACGCACATCCTCGAGTCCTATCCGCGCGACGAGCTGTTCCAGATCACCGTCGAGGAGCTGTCGGAGATCGCCAATGGCATCCTTCAGCTCGGCGAACGACAGCGTTTTCGGCTCTTCATCCGGCGCGATGCGTTCGAGCGATTCGTCTCGTGCCTGATCTTCGTGCCGCGCGAGAACTACACGACGGAGCTGCGGCGCAGGTTCCAGTGGATCCTGCTCGAGGCGTTCAACGGATCGGCGGCCGAGTTCGACGTGCTGCTGACCGACGCCGCGCTGGCGCGCATCCACATCACGGTGCGAACGACGCCGGGCCGCATTCCTGCCTATGACCGCCGCGCACTCGAGGCCCAGCTGGCGGCCACGGCGCGCCGTTGGGAAGACGACCTGCGCGCCGCCTTGAACGAGACGACCGAGGAGTCCGGCGCTGCGCAGATACTGCGGCGCTTCGGGGCGGCGTTTCCTGCCTCCTACCGCGAGCACGTCGACCCGGTGAGTGCCGTCGAGGACCTCCACCGACTCGAACTGCTGTCGCGCACCGAACTCGTACTGAATTTCTATCGGTCGCGCGACGCCGCCCCCAATCGGCTCGGCTTCAAGATCTACCGCGGCAGTGCGCCGGTGCCGCTGTCGGACTCGCTGCCGATGCTCGAACACATGGGCGTGCGCGTGCTGGCCGAGCGACCGTACGAGATCACGCCCGACGGGGCCGAGCCGATGTGGATCCACGACTTCGAACTCGAGGCGCCGGCGAGCGACGAACTCGATATCGAAGTCCTGGCGCCGCTGTTCGAAGACGCGTTCGCGCGCGTGTTCGAGGGTCGCGTCGAGAACGACGACTTCAACCGCCTGGTCCTCAGGGCTGGGCTGGCCGCGGACGAAATCGTGGTGTTGCGCGCGTACTCCAAATACCTGCGGCAGATCGGGTTCCCCCTGTCGCAACCGTATGTCGAGGCGACGCTGTCGGCACATCCGCGGATTGCAGGCATGTTGGCGCGCCTTTATCGGCTGCGCTTCCACCCCGCGGAGCGCGACGATGCCGCCGCTGCCAGCCAGGTGCGCGCGATCGAGCAGGCGCTCGACAAGGTGCCGAACGCAAGCGAAGACCGCGTGCTGCGTCAGTTGCTGGCGCTAATCCAGGCCACGCTGCGCACGAACTTCTGGCGCACCGGAGTTGGTGCCAGCGGTGCCGAGGGGCCGCGCCGCAGCTTCCTGTCGTTCAAGTTCGATCCGAAAAAGGTGCCAGCGCTGCCCGAGCCGCGGCCAATGTTCGAGATCTTCGTCTACTCGACGCGCTTTGAAGGCGTGCATCTGCGCGGCGGCAAAGTCGCGCGTGGCGGTCTGCGCTGGTCCGACCGGCCGGAGGACTTCCGCACCGAGGTGCTGGGTCTCGTGAAGGCGCAGATGGTGAAGAACACCGTCATCGTCCCAGTCGGTTCGAAGGGCGGTTTCGTGCTGAAGAAGGCACCGCCGGCGACCGAGCGCGAAGCTTTCATGAAAGAGGGCGTGGCCTGCTACCAGGACTACCTGCGCGGACTTCTCGACCTCACCGACAATCTCGTGCAAGGCAATATCGTGCCGCCACCGCAGGTTGTACGGCATGACGGTGACGATCCCTATCTGGTGGTCGCCGCCGACAAGGGCACGGCGACGTTCTCCGACTTTGCGAACGCGATCAGCGCCGAATACGGCCACTGGCTGGGAGATGCGTTCGCCTCGGGCGGCAGCGCAGGCTATGACCACAAGGGCATGGGCATCACGGCGCGCGGCGCTTGGGAGAGCGTCAAGCGTCATTTCCGTGAGATGGGCACCGACACGCAGACGACGGAGTTCACCTGTGTCGGCGTGGGCGACATGTCGGGCGACGTGTTCGGTAACGGCATGCTGCTGTCGAAGCATATCCGGCTGATCGCCGCGTTCGACCATCGACACATCTTCGTCGACCCGTCGCCCGATGCGGCGAAGAGCTTCGCCGAGCGCGAACGCGTGTTCGCGCTGCCCCGATCTTCATGGGCCGACTACGACGCTCGCCTGATCTCGGCGGGCGGTGGCATCTGGTCGCGCGCCGAGAAGTCCATTCCGGTGTCGCCGCAGGCGCGGGCCGCGCTAGGCATCGCCGCGGCGCAGCTGACGCCGATCGAACTGATCGCCGCGATCCTGCGCGCGCCAGTGGATCTGCTCTACAACGGCGGCATCGGCACCTACGTCAAGGCATCGACCGAGAGCCATGCTGACGTCGGCGATCGGGCCAACGACGCGGTGCGCGTCAATGGCGCGGAACTGCGCTGCAAGGTGGTCGGCGAGGGCGGCAACCTGGGCTTCACGCAGCGCGGCCGCGTCGAGGCGGCACTCAACGGCGTGCGGCTCTACACCGATGCGATCGACAACTCGGCCGGCGTCGACACCTCGGACCACGAGGTCAACATCAAGATCCTGCTGAGCCTGCCTGTGGCGGAAAGTCGCATCACGCTCGAGCAGCGCAACGCACTGCTGGCGGAGATGACCGACGATGTCGCGCACCTGGTGCTGGAGGACAACTACTACCAGACGCAGGCGCTGTCCGTCGGTGTGCACACCGCGCGCAAGCTGCTCGAACAGCAGCACCGCTTCATCCGCTTCCTCGAGAAGGAAGGGCGACTGAACCGGGCGCTCGAGTTCCTGCCGGACGACGAGACCATCGCCGAGCGGCGCTCCGCCGGGCTCGCACTGACCGGGCCGGAACGCGCGGTGCTGCTGGCGTACTCGAAGATGTGGTTGTTCGACGAGCTGCTCGCGTCGGACCTGCCGGAAGACCCGTGGGTCGCGGCAGCTCTCGTACGCTACTTCCCGCAGCGTCTGCATCGCGAGTTCGCCGCGGACATCGCACGCCATCCGCTGCGGCGCGATATCATCGCCACGGTGGTGCTCAACGAAATGGTCAACCGGGTCGGGCCGAGTTTCCCGCACCAGATGACCTCGAGCACCGGCTCCGCACCGGCCCAGGTCGTGCGAGCCTACCTGCTGACCCGCGAAGTGTTCGCGCTGGGTCCGACATGGCGGGCCATCGAGGCGCTCGACAACGTCGTCGCCGACCAGACCCAGGCCGAGTTGCTGATGGAGCTCGGCAGGCGCACAGTCCGCGCGACGACGTGGTTCCTGCGGTCACGCCGCCTGGGCGAACCGATGGCCCAGACCATCGAACGCTTCGGGCCCGCCTGTGACGCACTGTTGCGCTACCTGCGGGCGGCACCGGAATCGGCGTCGTGGCGTGTGCCCATTCAAGAGATGCAGGCGCGCTTCGCGCAGCAGCGCGTCCCCGATACCCTCGCCTTCGATGTCGCCGCGGCAGCGACGACGTTCGCGGCGCTGGACCTGGCCGAGGTGGCGGAGGCGGCGCGGCAGCCGCTCGATACGGTGGCGTCGACCTACTTCGCAATCGGCGATTCACTGGGACTCGCGCGGCTGCGTGCGCAGGTCGCGGCGCTGCCCTCCGACGGCTACTGGCAGGCGCTTGCGAAGGCCGCCTCAAGCGACGACCTTGCCAGCCTGCAGCGGCAGTTGACGGCGGATGCACTGCAGGCCGGCGGGCTGGAGCCGTGGCAGCGCGAGCAGGCCCACGCCCTCGATCGCGCGCGTCGCATGCTGGGCGAGCTCGCTGAGAGCAAGAGTGCCGACCTCGCGATGCTGTCGGTCGCATTACGCGAGCTGCGCAACCTCGCCTGAGTGTCCTGGCGTGAAGTCATGAGCGGGTTCGAGGGATATTGAGCACAATGCCTCGCACGGTCCGTCCGCTGCCGCGCGTCCGAGGCTGACCACCTGGATCTCGCTCTCGCGACGGCCGGGGCGTCGGCCTCCGTGCTTCCATACGCGGACGAAGTTCCGACGATAGATGCCGGCGCGTGGCTGCATGGCGAGCGGAGGCGTTCCTCATCGCGGGCGCGTCGGATGGCGCGGACTGGTTGACCCTGCTCCTTATGATCACCGACGAAAAGTTGACGGTCTTCCAGCGGTATGGCGGCGACATCGACGGCTGGGTCCGCGTCGGCACTCCGGCCGAGAAGGCGCTGATGAGCGACGAAGACTGGGCAGCCATCGCCGAGCTTCTGCAGCGTCTCGCGATCGTGAAGTCGGGTCACGCCGCTGAGAGCTACCAGGCGGAGACACGGCGTCTGGTCGCCGCGGCGACCATGGACGAAGATGTCGCGAAACGCCTGATGGAGTGCGCCCAGCTGCTGGACATGAGTCGATTGCCCGACCGCGCGCCGCCGTGTTGATCTGCGTCCGCTTACTGCACGGGAACCTGCATTCGAATGAAGACGAGTGACCCTGGGAGGCTGGATCGCGTCGTGACGGAAGCACGACGCCAGGCGGATGAGCGCGCACAGGGCTACCGTGAGCGGGCCCTGAAACTCTACCCATGGATCTGTGGTCGCTGTGCTCGGGAGTTCTCGCACAGAAACCTACGCGAGTTGACCGTTCACCACCGCGATCACAATCACGAGAACAATCCGCCCGATGGCAGCAACTGGGAACTGTTGTGCCTGTATTGCCACGACAACGAACACCAGCGGCAACTCGAGGCGACGGGCGCGGCGAGTGGTGGTTCGCGCGGCGGCCCCGCGTCCACCCATTCGCCATTTTCGGGCCTCAGGGACCTGATGGGAAAGAAACCGCCGGCCGGATGACCCACTGCATTCGGGGTGCGGCGCGTCGATCGGTCAGCGCGAACACCGGACTTGCCGTGAAGTGCCCCCACTACGTCGACTTCGGCGAACCCCGATGAAACGTTCAAGGAGAACGCCATGATGCTTGCCGGGACCTGCCACTGCGGCGCCGTCCGGATCGAAGTGCCGACCCCGCCCGCGAAAGCCACCGTATGCAACTGCTCGCTATGCCGGCGCCTGGGCGCCCTGTGGGCGTATTACGACGTCGGGGTCGTGCGGATCGTGGGGCACCCGGACCACACGGACGGGTACATCTGGGGCGACAGGACGCTCAGGACCGTGCGGTGCCGTCACTGCGGTTGCATCACTCACTGGGAGCCGCTCGATGCCAGGCCCGGCGGTCACATGGCCGTCAACATCAGGAACTTCGATCCTGAGGCGCTTGGCGATCTGCGCATTCGCCGTTTCGATGGGGCGGTGTCGTGGAAGTACCTCGACTGACGTCCGCATGGGAGATCTGCAGCCGACACTGCTGGCGAGGAGACGACATGAGGATCACCGCAAGAGTGCGCAACAGCGGCTGTGACCACTGGGCCACCGTCACCACGGGTGACGTGTCACAAGAATTGCCGATCGGCGCGAAAGCCATTGGTCGGGGCTCGAGCGTCAACGGCGGCGAATTCCTGATGCTTGCCCTAGCGACGTGCTGTTGCAACGACATCTTTCGCGAGGCCGAACGCCTGGGCATTGCCGTGCATTCAGTCGACGTCGAAGCCGAAGCCGACTTTGTCGGTGTCGGCCTGGCGGCCCGGAACATCCGCTATCGCGCGCGCGTGGTGTCGCCGGCGTCCAGCGCTGATGTCGAGGAGTTGCTGCGGCAGACCGACGCAGTGGCGGAGGTGCACAACACCGTCCGTTCGGGCGTCATGGTTTCGCGGATGCCCTGGGACGCGGCCTAGCCCACACGGAGGCCGGCGGCGAGTTCTTCCACGGCACGCTCGCGCTGCGCGAAGTCGCGGTGAGCGCTTTTTCGCCTGAAGTTCTAAGCTCACGGCGTGCCCTTCATTGCCTACGCCCTCGCGGAAGACGAAATCGAGCTGCAGCCGATTCGAGCGCAGGGCGCGGGTGGGCAGAACGTTAACAAGGTTTCCAATGCGGTTCACTTGCGCTTCGACGTGCGCGCCTCGTCGCTGCCGGACGAACTGAAGCAGCGATTGCTGGGACGGCGCGACCAGCGCATCAGTGACGAAGGCGTCATCGTCATCAAGGCGCAGACCCATCGCAGCCTGGAGAAGAATCGGGCGGAGGCGATTGCACGCCTGCGGGCTGTCATCGACGCGGCAGCCGAGATCCCGCGGACCCGCCGGCCCACGCGGCCCTCCGTGACGTCCCGGCGCAAGCGGGTCGAGACGAAGGTGCAGCGCGGACAGGTGAAAGCGCTGCGCCGACGCGTGGTCGACTGAGGTGAACATCGGGCCACGGCGATCGAACGCCGGGGCCTTCGAGCTCTTGGCCTGAAGCGGGCAATCACGGTGGCCGTGCAGTGCCCGCGGAATCGGCGCGATCGCCTGGCGCGGCAAGGCCTTATCGGCGGGACAATCACCGCCGCGGGTGGCCGAGGTGCGGTCGAAGTGGGGCGAGCACTTCAACTTCGGGCCCTGCAGTTCATTGTCTGACCGGTGCCTTGCGCACCCGCGGAAAGAGGAGCATCCCGATGGCCACATCCAGGAAGCAGCGGATCGAGACGGCGCTCATTACCGGTGCCTCGTCCGGCATCGGACAGGCGCTGGCGAAGCGCTTCGCGCAGTCCGGACATCCGGTCGTGCTGGTGGCGCGCAATCGACCCGGGCTCGAATCCCTGGCCGCCGCGCTGGCCGCCGATTACGGCGTCAAGGCGTGGGTTCAGCCAGCGGATCTCGCGCGGCCCGGGGCAGCCCAGTCGCTGGCGGCGGAGTTGAAACGCAAACGGATCCGCGTCGACGTGCTGGTGAACAACGCAGGCGTGCTGCAGCAGGGGCGCTTCATCGCCGTTCCGGCCGAACGTCACCAGGCCCTGATCGACCTCAATGTTGCAGGGCTGACGGCGATGCTCGCGCATTTCCTGCCGGCGATGTGCGCGCGGAAGCGAGGGCGCGTCCTCAACGTCGCTTCGATCGCCGCCTTCCAGCCGGTGCCGACACTGGCGACGTACGCCGCGACCAAGGCCTTTGTGCTGTCACTGACCGAATCGCTTGCGGAAGAGCTGAACGGCTCCGGGGTCACGGTCACAGCACTCTGCCCCGGAATTACCGCCACCAATATGCTGAGCAGTGCGACTCGGGAGAATGCCCGGCTCGCGAAACTGCCCGGCCTGCTCATCGGTGACGCGGATGAAGTTGCCGAGGCGGCGTACCAAGCATGCATGGAGGGCGCGGTCGTCTCGGTGCCGGGTCGGGTCAATCAGGCCGTGACGCTCGCCTCCCGCGCGACGCCGAAATGGCTGCTCAGACGCATCGCGGGCACGCTGATGGGAAGGGGCGCCTAAGGCCATCGACGAGCCCGCGTGTCCGCGCGCTCGCTCCTGACTCGTGGCGCGGTCGGGTCCACTCCGTGAGGGCTCCGACCGCTGGCGTAGACACCGCACTCCGCGGAGTAGGATCTAAGGCCCGGCTGCGCGAAACCCGTGCGGCGAGTGAATCGGAAGAGAGCGCCGTTGGAACCGTCCGTTTCGATCATTGCCACGGCCAGCACCCTACCGGAGGCAATCGTTTCGAACTACGACATCGGGCAGCGCCTGCTGGACGGAGTCGAGATCGACGACGAGGAGTCGGCCGAGATCGTTGCGCGTATCCGCGAACGCGCCGAGCTGATCGAGAAGAAGACGGGGCTTCGGTCGCGGCACTTCTTTGCGCCGGACGAATCGCCGGTTGCGGTCGGGACCGAGCTCCTCGAGCGCCTGATGGCCGAGTCAGTCGTGGTCCGAGCTGGACGCGATCATCGTCTCATCGTCGAGCGCGCACGGGTTCCCCGGACTGTCGCAGCAGATCGTCGCAGCGGCGCGCGGCCAACACCCCGAACTGGGCGCGCCGTTCGTGCTCGACGTGGGGAGCAATGCCTGCACGGGCTTCATGTACGCCGTTGCGATCGGCAGCAGCGTCATGCAGGCACTGGGTTATCGCCGCGTGGCCTGCGTGGCGCTGGAATTCTCGTCGCGCTGCATTGCCTACGATCCCGATGGCGTTCGGCACCAGCACGCTCTTCGGCGATGCGGCGGCGGGACTGCTGCTGGGCCGCGATGTGCGCGGCCTCGCGATCGGTGCGAGCCGTGCGCGCCAGTTCGATGATCGACTCCCAGACGATCGGATTGGTCAAGGGCATGGGCATGCAGGCCGCGCACCCGGCGCTCGAGGTGCCGAAGTCGGCGCGATGGTTCATGGCCGGACCGCCGGTGGCCATTGGCGCAACGCGCATTTTGGTCGAGGAGATCGAGCGCGTGCAGCGCGAGGGCACGCGAATCGACTGGTTGATCCCGCACCAGGCCAACCTCACCCGCATACTGATCCCGGCCTGCGTCAAGACCGGCATCGATCCGAACCGCTTGTGCGCTTCGTTCGCCGATACGGGCAACACCTCGAGCGCCAGCATTCCGCTGCTGCTCGATCAGCTGATCCGCTCGGGACGCGCCGAACGCGGCCAGACGGCCCTGATGGTGGGGTTCGGTGCGAGCTTCTCGATCGGATCGGCGGTGGTCGAGTTCGACCAGCTGCCCGCTTCATAGCGTGGTCCGATCGCGAGCATGCGCTGCGACCAACGCGCCGCAGTACGCTGAACCGGACGTTCGCGCGATGGCGGAGGGTACGCATCGCAGGCGCGTGACCCTCGATTGACGACCGGGCGCATTCGGATCGAGGTCGCGGACCCGCAGGGAGCTGCCGCACTGACGATGCTCCGCGCGGCGGCCGAGGAAGCGCGGGCGCTCTATCCGGAACTTCAGGAAGCCGCCGCGACCTGGCCAACCAATACGCCGACGCCGGCGCGCGGCATCTATCTCATCGCGCACGTCGACGCGGTGGCGGTGGGCATGGGCGCACTGCGGCCACTCGAGGAGCACAGCGCCGAAGTCAGGCGGCTCTACGTGCTGCCGTCACACCGGCGCCTCGGCGTCGCGCGGCTCATCCTCGCCGAACTCGAGAGGCAGGCGCTGCACTTTGGATACCACGTGCTGCGGCTCGAGACGGGCGATCGACAGCAGGCGGCGCTGCGACTGTACGAGGCCTGCGGTTTTCGTCGGATCGAGGCCTTCGCCCCGTACACCGATGATCCGACGAGCGTGTGCTTCGAGAAGTCGATGGTGGGCTGAGCTCGTGCCCGGAGTCCGTCACTTCAGCGTGCCGCAACGTGCGGAGCGTGTGTGCGGCGCGTTTCAAACTCGGCGCGCGGGCGAAAGCGCTTCAGCAGCAGAGCGTTGCTCACGACCGAGACGCTCGACAGGGCCATCGCCGCGCCGGCGAAGACGGGAGTCAGCACGCCGAACGCCGCCAGTGGGATGCCGACGCAGTTGTAGACAAAGGCCCAGAACAGGTTCTGCCGGATCTTGCGAACCGTCGCGCGCGAGATCTCGATCGCCGTGACCACGAGCCGTGGGTCGGGTCGCAGTAGCGTGACGCCGGCCGCGTGCATCGCGACATCGGTGCCGGAGCCCATCGCGATGCCGACGTCGGCGGCCGCGAGCGCGGGTGCGTCATTGATGCCGTCGCCAACCATGGCGACGACGCGCCCACCCGCGCGCAGCGCTTCGACGCGCTTGGCCTTGTCGCGCGGTAGCACGTTTGCTTCGTAGTGCGCGAGTCCGATGGACTTCGCGACGTGACGCGCCGCACCTTCGTTGTCGCCCGAGATCATCGTGGTGTCAATTCCGAGCTGGGCGAGTGCGGTGATCGCAGCGCGGGCGTGGACCTTCGGTTCGTCACCGAAAGCGACCAGGCCGATCAACTGCGATCCGGCCGGCGTACGCTGCGCGAGCCATGACACCGTCCGCCCTTCGGCCTCGAAGTGCGAAGCGCGTGCAGCGAGCGGAACGATGTCCACCTTCCACTCCGACATCAGGCGCTGATTGCCGAAGGCAAGTTCGATCGCGCCCCCGGGGTGGGTCTCGTCAGTCAGGCGCGAGCTGATACCGCGGCCCGGCAGTACGCGATGATCCAGCGCCTTGCGATGAAGCATCTCGGGGTGTCGCCCGGCCTCGCGTTCATAGGCTTCGCGCAATGCGCCGGCCAGCGGGTGATTGCTGCCAGCGCTTGCTGCCTCGGCCAACACCAGGACTGTCTTGGAATCGAACAGTTGATCTGCCTCGACCGCCACGACGCGCGGCTTGCCTGCGGTGAGCGTGCCGGTCTTGTCGAACGCGACCACACCGATGCGGCGCGCCAGCTCGAGCGCCTGCGCGTCCTTGATGAGGATGCCATGGCGTGCGGCGACGCCGGTGCCGGCGATGATCGCCGTCGGCGTGGCGAGTCCCAGCGCACACGGGCATGCGATGACCAAAACGGAGACGGCATTGATCAGCGCGATTTCCAACGACGCTCCTGCGAAGAGCCATCCGCCGACAGTTGCCACGGCGATGATCAGCACGATCGGCACGAACACCGCGGCGACGCGGTCGACGAGCCGCTGGACCGGTGCCTTGGCTGACTGGGCGTCCTCGACCATGCGAATGATGCGGGCGAGCATCGTCTCGGCGCCGACGGCGCGCGTCTCGACCTCGAGGCGTCCGGGACCATTGATCGAGCCAGCGCTGACCCGGTCACCCGGCGCCTTGTCGACCGGCAGGCTCTCGCCGGTCAGCATCGATTCGTCCAGGCTGGATGCGCCGGCGCGAATCAGACCATCGACCGGGACGCGGTCGCCGCCGCGCACGACGACGATGTCTCCCAGGCGCAGTTCTTCAACCGGGACCTCGACCGTGTGGCCGTCGCGCAGCACGTTCGCGACGGTCGGCCGCAACGCCGCGAGCAGGCGGATGGCCTCGGAAGTCTGGAACTTCGCGCGCGCCTCGAGCCACTTGCCCAGCAGTACCAGCGCGATGACCACTGCCGCAGCCTCGAAGTACAGGTGTGGCGCGTGCGTCGTCGCCGAGTGACTGGTCCGCCCAAGCAGCCAGAGGTAGAGCGAGAGCCCGTAGGCTGCGATCGTGCCGAGCGAAACCAGCAGATCCATGTTGCCGGTGCCCGCCCGCACCGCCTTGGCCGCGGCGACGTAGAACCGCCGCGCACACCAGAACTGGACCGGCGTTGCCAGCAACCATTGCAGCCAGGCCGGCATGGACCACTCGATGCCGAACAGCGACAGGTGCGTTCCCACCAGTAGCGGCAGTGCGAGCGCGAGAGCGAGCAACGCGTCGCGCCGCAGACCGCGCGTGCGATCGACCGGAATCGCGGCGGTCACCTCGGAGGGAGCCGTTGCGCTGTAGCCCGCCGCGGTGACAGCCTGGACCAGGTCGCGTACCGACGCCGCGCCTGAGACCAGCTCGACCTGGGCGGATTCGGAGGCGAGGTTGACGCCGACGTTCGACACGCCCGGCACGGCGCGCAGCGCCTTTTCTAGCCGCGCGACGCAGGTCGCGCAGGTCATGCCCTCGATGTCGAGCCGGATCGTCTGCAGTGGCACGGTGTAGCCCGCGGCGTCGACGGCGCGCACCAGTGATCGCGGCTCGAGCGCATGCCCTTCGACGGAGGCCGATTCGGTGGCGAGATTGACTGCGACGCGTGTCACGCCCGGCACCTTGGCGAGCGCCTTCTCGACATGGGCCACGCAGCTGGCACAGGTCATGCCCTGCACTGGCAGCACGAGGCGCTCCGGCGCTGGGGCCCGAGTGCCTTCCGGCATGGCGGCGGTGCGCGAGTCATCCATCGCGGGGACTGTAATCCTTCGCACGGTAGGCGATCGCCGGGTAAGTCGCGCGCTTGAGCGGGGTCAAGCACACCCATGTCCAAAATCCTGTTCGTAGAATGCGGGCGATTCGCCCTTTTGCAATGGAAATGTCCCCGAGCGGAATGACTCTGGATCCGGCCGAGTGGGAGATCGTCAATGACAATGTCATGGGCGGGATGTCGACCGCGCGCGTCGTGGCGGCGCCGGGTGGCGGGCTGCGATTCGAAGGCAGGGTCTCTCTGGAGCACGGGGGCGGCTTCGCTTCGGCTCGCTGCGCCTTTTCATTGCCCAAGGCTGTGTCGGGCAAGGCCGTGAGGGGATTTGCCTTGCGGGTGCACGGCGACGGCAAGCATTACCGCCTGACGATATTCACGCGCAGCGCCACGACGAATTCGCGCGAGCCATACCACTATCAGGGGAAGTTCGAAGCGAACGGCGACGAGCAGGAGATCCGACTCCCGCTCGCCGCGTTCAACGCCAGCCTGCGCGGCCGCCAGGTGGCCGCACCCGACCTCAACCCGGACCTGATCATCGCGCTGGGGCTGCAGATCTCGGACCGGCAGTCCGGTCCGTTCGTCATCGACCTGCGTGCGGTTGCGCCCTTTGGGTAGGTTTCAACCGGCCTGCATCGCACACTGCGAACAGGCTATTGGCGTCGTCTTGCGCGCCGGCAGGCCGAGCAACGCCAGCTCCTCGGCTTCGTTGCGACGCCTGACACCGATCCACCGTTCCATCGCAGCCTCGAGTCTCGACCACAGGCCGACCTCCTCGAGCAGCGGGTTAAGGAAGTTGGTGATCACGCAATAGTGTGTCGAGCGGGTGCCGGCGTGATGGCGTCCATGATGACGCGCGGTCTGCAGCAGGTAGAGCCGCTGCAGCACGCCTACGACCCAGGGCAGCTCGCTCCGGTTCATGTGCGCCCACTTGTGGATCTGGTTGGCGTTGGCCACTAGCACGGCGAACAGGACCACGTGCCACGACAGCCAGCCCGTCGCGGCGGCGGTGCCGATGACAAGGACACCGCCGAGCGCGAGGTCCCACGAACTCTGCAGCCAGGAGCGGGCCAGGAACTCGCGCGGTCGCCAGTGGTGGCGCAGATTGTCCCGAGCGATTCGTCCAAGCAGCGGTGTGTCGGGGCGCGCATAGGCATCCTCGGCCCAGTGCACGACACCGGATACGAAGTCGGCCAGCAGGACCGTGGCGACGCCTTGTACAAGCAGGGTACTCATGGAGTGCTCGTTCGGTAAGCCGCGACATCGCGGCGACGCCACGGTGCCGCGGAACTCGCCGGAATCCGAGCCCCGCTCGATCAGGTATCGTTTCCCGATACCGAAAGACAACGGGGGTGACACGCATGACCGAGCAGCTGATCGACGCGCTGAAGCGGGTACTGAAGAGTCGGCGCCTGACTTATGCCGACCTGGCGGCCGGGGTCGGACTGTCGGAAGCGAGCGTGAAGCGGCTCTTCTCGCAGCGCACGTTCACGCTGGAGCGGCTGGAGGCCGTGCTGCGGTGGCTGGAGATCGACTTCTTCGAACTGGCTCGACTGGCTCGCGGCGCGACCGACGCGCCGCAGCTGATGACCGAGGCGCAAGAGCATGCGCTCGCGGCCGAGCCGCAGCTGATGGGGGTGTTCTACCTGCTGTTCAACGACTGGCAGCCGGCGCGGATCCTGGAACGCTACGAACTCGGCGAGCCGGGACTCACGCGGCTGCTGGCGCGGCTGGATCGGCTCGGACTGATCGAACTGCTGCCCGGCAACCGCGTGAAGCTGCGCGTCAGCCGCAATCTGCGGTTGCGCCCGAGCGGTGCAATTCGCGCCCGGCATGGCCAGCGCGCGATGACGGAGTTCCTCGCCGTCGAGTTCGACCGTCATGGCGGGCACTTTCGCTTCGAGTTCCGGGATGTCTCGGCGGCGTCGTTCGCGGTGCTGGAACGCAAGATCGATCGGCTGGCGGCGGAATTCAACGAACTCGCCGAGCTCGATAGCACGTTGCCGCCGGAGCAGCGCCAGTCCGTCGGACTGGCGCTCGGCATGCGGCCGTGGCGTATCGGTCAGGTCACCGGACTCAAGGAACGGCCGCGGCGCGCCGGCAGGTAGCCCGACTCTTCGCGGTCCGAGGCGTCAGTCCGCGACGGTCGCGGCGCTGCCCGCCGTCGAAGACGCTGCTGTGGTGGCAGCAGCCTGCGTAAACGACAGCACGGCCTCGCGATAGGCCGAGGCAGAGCCGCGCATTCCCGAGTGGGTCGCACCTTCCAGCTTGACGATCCGCTTGTCGCGGCTGCCGGCGCGCTGGTAGAGCTCGTCGGCCATCGTGTGCGGCACGACGTTGTCCGCCAAGCCGTGCAGGATCAGCAGCGGCGCGGTGACTTTCTCGATGCGCGCCGACGAATCGAAGGGCTGCGTGACCACCAGGCCGATGCCCGGTACCCATCCCCAGCGCATGCCTTTCACGAGGTCCGGTATCGACGTGAATGTCGCTTCCACGATCACGCCCGCCATTTGATCGACCGGCAACTGACTGGCCAGGTCGATCGCCAGCGCACCGCCCAGGCTGTGCCCGTAGACATAACGACGGGTGGCATCCGACTGGCGCCGCGCCAGTTCGTCGAATGCCGCACGCGTGTCTTCGCTCGCCGTTGCTTCCGACGGCAGGATCTCGGTGCTCCTGCCGAAGCCACGATAGTCGACAGCCAGCACATTGAAGCCGAGGTCGTGCCAGCGCGCGATGCGGAAGACGCTGCCGTTCATGTTCCAGCGGGCGCCATGCAGGTAGAGCACGGTCGGCGCGCTTGCAGCGTCCTTTTGCGGCACATACCAGAAGTGCAGCGTGTCGCCGTTGGCGAGCCGGACGTCGTACTCCTCGGTGCCGTCGAGTGGCTCGGCGAACCAGCGCGGGTTGTCACGCGCGGGATTGAAGATCGCCTGCCGCTGCCATTCGTCGAGCGAGGTGCAGCCAGCGACGGCCCCCAGCCCGATGAGGGTGGCGGCGATCGCCGCCAGCCAGCGGCGCAGGGAAAGGGTGGGCGGACGTGTCATGGCGGGTTCGACCGGATCGGCGGCCGCAGGTTCACGCTGGGCCCGCCTGTCGTGCGACCTAGATCGCGCCGATGAAGTCCCGCTTGCCGAGCTCCACACCGTTGTGGCGCAGGATGTCGTAGGCGGTCGTGGCGTGGAAGAAGAAGTTTGGCAGCGCCACGTGGGCCAGATAGGGGAGCCCCTTGAAGCTCAGGGTCTGGTCGCGGATTTTCATCTGCACGTCCCGCTCCTCGGCTCCCGCGAACCGCGCTGCCTGGAAGCCCTGCACGTAGTCGACCGTCCGCGCGATGCGCGCCTTGAGCGCCTCGAACGTCGTCTCGGTGTCGTCGTACTTCGGTGGCTCTTCGCCCGCCAGGCGCGCGACGGTGCCCTTGGCGAAGTCGCACGCCACCTGGACCTGCTTGGTCAGGGGGAACATGTCCGGGTACAGGCGCGATGCCAGCAGCACGGCCGGGTCGATCTTCTTCGCCTCTGCATGGGCCGCAGCCTTGTCGAGGATGGCGGACAGGTTGCCGAGCGTCTTGGCGAAGACCGGCACCGACATCGAGTACATCAGGTTCATTTGGCGTCCTTCTTCTTCCGGGTCCTGAGGGCGAACATCGTGCCGCGGCACTTGGGCGAGCCGCAGCGGCATTCGTGCTGCTTCTTCAGCGTAGGCGTGAGTCGCTCGTCGATGATGAGTCCGTAGTCGTAATTGAGCTCTTCGCCGCGGCGGATGTCGCGCAGTGCTTCGATGAAGACGCGGCCGTCATCAGTCTCTTCGCTTTCGCAGTTCGGTTCACACGCGTGGTTGATCCAGCGCGCCGCGTTGCCCTTGACGTTGGCGTCGATGACGGTCTTGCCGTCCGACAGCGAGAAGAAGAACGTGTGGTTCGGATCGTCGGGATCCGACGGCGGGCGGCGATCGGCCTCCTTCCACGTGATGCGCTCGCCCTTGTACTCGATGATGCGTTCACCGGCGGCGAGCTTGCGGGCGGCGTACACGCCGCGGCCATGGATCTTGGAATTGCGTATGACGATGCGCGGCTTGCGCGTTTGAGACATCGGGGGTTCCTGCGAAAGATGCGTGGTGAGTAAGGCGGTGTCGCGACGCCGCGCCCGGCCGGCAGCCGCAAGTATCTCAGATCGTCGTTGCGCCGGACTCAGCCGGTAAACAGACGCTTGAACTCCTCGAGCGGGCTGGACTTCAAGACATCGAGCAGGTTGTTGAACTGATCGGTCCAGAGCGAGAAGCCGGGTGTCGGCGCGATCGGCTCGGCCACCGCCAGTGCTTCTGCCTTGAATGGCTCTGCCGTGGCCGTGAGCAACACCCAGTCGGTCATTGAAGCCGGTTCGGCGGGGTGATCGCTGACCAGCCGCACCTGAAGGCCCTCGGCCCCCGCAATGTTCGCCAGCACCGGCTTCAGGTCGAGGAAGCGGTTGGAGATGTGCACCGCCAGCACGCCTCCCGGGGCGAGTTGCTGCATGTAGAGCCGGATCGCTTCGCGCGTGATCAGGTGCACGGGAATCGAGTCGCTGGAGAAGGCATCGATCGCCAGCACGTCGAACTTCTGCGGCGTGCCGGCGGCCAGCTCACGCTCCATCGACAGCCGTGCGTCCCCGATGACGAACTCGAGCTGCGCCGGCGCCGCATTCAGGAAACCGAAGTGGCTCTTCGCCAGCGCCAGCACATCGGGGTCGAGTTCGTAGAAGCGGACGATGTCGCCGGTGCGGCCATAGGCCGACAGCGTGCCGACGCCAAGGCCGACCACGCCGATTCTCACCGGGCCGTCGGCCTGCCTCGCTGCAATCGCGCGGCCGACTCCCGACGTGCGCGCGTAATAAGTCCCGGGTTCGAGCCGATCGGGGCTGATCGTGAACTGCTCGCCGTGCAGGATCACACCGTGCAGCAGACGGCGCACCTGGTAGTCGCCGCTGCCCTGTTCCCGCACGCGCAGCGTGCCGTAGAAGTTGCGTTGCATGAACACCACGTCGTCGCGCATGAACTGGAGGTATTCGCCCGCATACCAGAGCGTGGCGAGCGAGGCGACGATCGCCGGCCCGACAAGCCATTTGTTGCGCCAGGCAACGACAACCGCGAGCCCTGCGAGCAGCACGAGCGCCAGCGGAAGCTCGAGGTACGCAGGGAAGATGCGCGGTGCAACCAGCCCGACGAACAACCCTCCGAGAGCGCCTCCGAGCGAAACCATCAGGTAGAAGTGCGTCAGATACTTCGGTGCCGGCTTGCGGTGCGCGAGTTCGCCGTTGCAGAAGAGCACCGCCATGAACATGCCGAGCGTGTAGAGAGGAACGGCAAGGCCGACGTCCATGACGCCGCGCGCGGCCGACAGCCCGGCCGCCATCCCGACGATCAGCAGCAGCGTGATGAACAGCCACCAGTTCTGTTCATACCAGCCCCGCCCACCGCGCCCTTCGAATGCGATGACGAAGGTCAGCAGGTAAAGCGACAGTGGCAGCACCCAGAGGAACGGCACCGAGGCGATGTTCTGCGTGATGTGACTGGTCGATGCCAGCAGCACCACCGAGCCGAGCACCGAGAACGCGAGCCACAGCAGATAGTCCCGCGCGCGCGGCGCGGCCGCCGGCTCGCCGTGGGTGGCAGGGACGTCATCCATCGCGGCGATGTGTGGCCCTTCGCGCCGGCCGACCCTCCATGCCGACCAGCTGCATACGCCGACGAACAGCGCATAGGCCGCACTCCACACCATCGACTGCGTGGTGGATGTGGCAAAGGGTTCGACAGCGAAGGGAAATGCGAGCAGGCCGATCAACGAACCGAAGTTCGACAGCGCAAACAGTCGATAGACGGACTTTTCCGGAAAGCTGCGGCGCGACCCACTTCTGCAGCAGTGGGCCCGTCGTCGACAGCAGGAAGTACGGCAGTCCGATCGTGGCCGCCAGCAGCAGCAGGATGCGCAACGCCGCATCGGCATCCGCCGTCGGCTTCAGCGCGGCGCTCGGAATGATCGGCAGGAAGAGCAGGCTCGCCAGCAGCAGCACGATGTGCAGTCGCGTCTGCCGCCGCATCGAGAAGCGCCGCGTGATCACGTGCGCGTAGGTGTAGCCGGCCAGCAGCAGCACCTGGAAGAACACCAGGCAGGTGATCCAGACGGCGGAGGTACCCCCGAACCAGGGCAGGATCTGCTTGGCGATGATCGGCTGCACCAGGAACAGCAGGAACGCCGACAGCAGGATCGTGGACGCGAAGAGAATCATCAGGTGGCCGACGGGCCGGGGGCAAAGCGCGCAATTCTAGGCGCGAGGCGTCGCTCTTGTACGCGAAGGCCCGACGGCGTCGGGCCTTCGCACGTGCACTCGCTCCGATTAGTTAGTCGGCTGCGCTCTGGAGCGGCCGCGCGCTCCGCCGAAAGGTGACGGCGGGCACCCCAACCCCGCGAGGCTCCTCGCAGTGCCAGCATTGCCTTGCCCTCTCCGCCGGGCGGGGAGGGAGCGGGAGGGGTGCCTCATTCCCTCTCGCTTGGCGAGAGGGGCAGGGCGAGTGCCGTGCAGTTAAACGTCGGCGGAGCGCGCGGCCGCTCCGGAGCGCAGCCGACTGATTAGTCTCGAGCGGTTCGCGCTATGCGCGAACCGTACCGGTGCCGAGTGCACGTGCGACCGCGAAGCGCGTCGCGTACACGAGGACCGCCCTCCTAATTTGGCGCGTGAATATTGCTGCCCGACAGACAGGGATCGAGGTCGGCGCCGAAGGCGACGCGATCGATGTCGCCGGCGGTGCTGTTGTTGACCACCTCGACGTACTGCTTGACGCCTCCAATGAAACTTCCGGCGCGCGCGGCGCGGCCGTAGGGGTCGCTGTACCAGATCGTCGAGCCGCCGCCGTTGGTGATGCGCGTTGCCCCCAGCGTTACGTTCCGGCGGCAGCCGTTGAAGACGCTGCGCGGATCGTCATAGGCGATGCGAGTGACGCGTGGTGTGGCCGGGCCGTTGGGCGCGATGCCCGAGCATTCGGGGCCGCGCGCCTGCCGCACGATCAGCGCGGCGCGCAAGGGATCGTCGATCAGTTCGCCGGAGAGGCTGAACCCGACGTAGCAGAGCTCGACCGTCCGCGCCAGGCCGTTGAGGGTGGCCACATTGAAGTAACGCGATGGCGAGGCCACCGCATACGAAGAGTCGACGAACACGAGTTCGGTGCCGTCGGTGCGCCTTAGCGCGACACCCGAGTACCAGGTCTCGGTCAGTCCCGCCGCGAAGTCCGACGTCTGGCCGACAGGTACGAGCACGGCGGCGTAGACGCTCTCCGCCGTGGGTATCACACGCCCGCGTTCTCCGCCGCCTGCCGGTGAGTTGAGCGGCTGGGATGTCCCGTACCGGACGGTCGTGAACGTTCCCTTGGGCTGCTCGACCGTGAACTCGCCGGGGTTGCCGAAAGTCGCCATCGCGCTGACGATGACCTTGCCGCCGAAGCGCGCCGCGTCGGCGCCCCGGCTGCAGTCGATGGCGTAAAGCACTTCGTGCAGGTTGCTCGCATACGGGTCAGCCGAGTACGTTTCCTGATTGAGAACCGACAGCGCGTCGCACGCGAGGTCGAAGGTCTGCACCTGACCGTTGACGGTGCGCGTACGGGTGACGCCGTTTTCCCACGCGAGTTTGTAGCCGACGTGCTCCTCGTCGCGGTTGGCGTTCGCGATGCCGTTCGCCGCGTTGTAGGCGCGCAGTTGCTCGGCCGCATAGCCGAACGGCACGCCGCTGGCATCGCGTTCGGCGGTGTCGATCGTTCCGTTGCCGTTGGTGTCATGGGCGTAGTGGCTACGCAGCGCTTCCCAAAGCGCCGAGCCGCGCGGGTCGCGTCCGTGCTCGTGCCCGAACGAGCAGACTTTCCCGGTTGCCGGGTCGGTGGCTGTCGGCGGATGCCAGGTGGGGTACTTCTTGCCGTCTGGCCCGATGACGAAGTAAGTGTCGTGGAAGTCCTTGGTGCAGGTATCGAAGTCGGTGTTCGGTGTCCACTTGGCCATCGCCGCGCTGTCCGGACGCGTCCCGTCCGATCCGCCCGAACCGTTGTTCCCGTCTTCGTCCGAGATGCCTTCGCAGGAGACAAAGGCGCCTGTCAGCAGGAACATCGCAGCCAGCGCCGCGGCGGGACGCAGCAGTGCCGCAGAGCGGCGCGGACGCGAGTCGTTCATCATGGCTTCAGCGTCGGAACAGCCAGACGAGAAGGCTGACGACGATCGACACGACGATCGATGTCGTCAGCGGGAAGAAGAAGGAAAATCCATCACGCTCGACATGCAGGTCGCCCGGCAGTCGGCCCAGACCGAGACGGGCCAGCCACGGCCAGGCGACGCCGAGGGCGATTGCCACGATGCCGGCGATGATGAGGAATCGCTGCATGCGGCGAGCATAGCCGAGCGCCGGGGTAGCGCGGACTGACGCCCTTGGAGGTGCGCCGCGGGCGTGCGGCCCACGGACGCAGCCCGCGGCCCGCGGTTCCTGGCCGGTGCGCGTCAGCCCGCCGACTTCGCGGCCTTGCGCGCCGTGGTCTTGACGGCCCGCTTGGCAGCCGTCTTGGCGGGCCGTTTGGCCGCGGCCTTGGCGGCCCGTTTGGCCGTAGCGCGTGTTGTCTTCGCCGGAATGGCGTCGTCGCCGGCAGCCGCCGAGCGGGAGGCGGACTTCGTGGTCCGTCCCGTCGCTGTTGGCGCCTGCGCTTCCGGGGCCGCAGCGCGCGCTCGTGATGGCGCTTTGCCGGCCGTCTTGGCGCGCGGTTCGAACTCGAACCCCACCGTGCCATCGGGCTTGCGAACCAGGAAAGCGGAAAACTTGCGGCGCGTGCGATTCGAGATGAAACCGCGCAGCACGTCGGTGCGCCCCTCGTTGAGCAGCTTTTCCATCTGCGCCCGCTCGATCGGCTGCTGCAGGATGACCTTGCCCGAGCGGAAGTCGCAGGTCTTCGCCGGGCCAGTGGCGCGCTCGCACAGGTAGTTCATCGGCTGCTCGAACACGCGGCCGCCGCACTTCGGGCAGGGCCCGATCGGTTGCTGCCCAGTGAAATCGACCGCTTCGTCCGAGGCTCCGTCGTCGCTGCCCTGGCCGAAGTCGAACTCGAGCTTGTACTCCGGCGTCAGCTTGAGCACCGCCGAAAAAGGCCGGCCCATTTTGCTGATGAAGCCCGACATCGGCCCGATCGTGCCCTTGCCCAGCAGTTCCTCGACTTCCTCAACCTCGAGCGAACGACTGCCGGGATGTTTGGGAATGGAGAAGTCGCAGCTGGAACAGGCAAAACGGCGATAGTTCTCGACGACTGTCTTGCCGCACTTGGGGCAGGGTGTGGTGAGCTGGGCCGGATCTTCGATCGGCACCGTGTCGGACTCGTAGCTCTTCGCGCGCTCGACGATCTTCTGCGTCATGCCGGCGATCTCGTGCATGAACCGATCGCGCTTGAGCTTGCCGCGCTCCATTTGCGCTAGCTTGAACTCCCATTCGCCCGTCAGCTCGGGCGCCGTCAGCTCCGGCACATCGAGGCCCTTGAGCAGAGTCATCAGGTCGAATGCCTTCCGCGTCGGGCGCAGGTCCTTGCCGTCGCGCACGACATAGCGCTGATCAATCAGGTTTTCGATGATCTGCGCGCGCGTGGCCGGCGTGCCGAGGCCTTTGCCCGCCATGGCGGCCCGCAACTCGTCATCCTCGATCAGCTTGCCGGCACCTTCCATCGCGGTCAGCAGCGTGGCTTCGGTGTAGCGCGGCGGCGGACGCGTTGCCAGCGCCACCGACTCGATTTCGGCGGTCTGCACCTTCTCGCCGGGTTCGACCTTGACCAGCGCACCCTGCTCCTCGATCGCTTCGCGACCGTAGATCGCGAGCCAGCCTGCTTCGACCAGCACCTTGCCTTCGGTCTTGAACGCGTGGGTCTCGACCCGCGTGATGCGCGTCGTCACGAGGTACTCGGCCGCCGGGAAGAACACCGCGAGGAAGCGCTTGACGACCAGGTCGTAGAGCTTGGCCTCGACCTCGGACAAGTGCCCCGGCGTCTGCAGTGTCGGGATGATCGCGAAGTGATCGGAGATCTTCGAGTTGTCGAAAATGCGCTTGTTCGGCCGCACCCAGCCACTTTTCAGCACCTGCTTGGCGAACGCCTTGTAAGGAGATTGCGCGCCAAGCTCCTGCATCGTCTTTCCGACGACGCCGAGGTAGTCCTCGGGCAGTGCGCGCGCATCGGTACGCGGATAGGTGAGCACTTTGTGCTTCTCGTACAGTGCCTGCGCGATCGAGAGTGTCGTCTTGGCCGAGAAGCCGAACTTGCTGTTGCCCTCACGCTGCAGCGACGTCAGGTCAAAGAGCAGAGGCGACAGCTGCGTGCTGGGCTTCGACTCCTCGCTGACCTCGCCCGGCTTGCCGGTGCACGCCGCCACGATCGCCGCGGCCTTCGCTTCCTCCCAAAGCCGCTCGGCGCGTGCATCGGGGTCATCGCTCTTCTTGAATGACTCATCGAACCAGCGCCCGTCGTACTGCCCGGCCTTGGCGTCGAACTTCGCGCGCACCTCCCAGTAGTTGCGCGACACGAACCGCCGGATCTTGTCCTCGCGCTCGGCGACGATCGCAAGCGTCGGGGTCTGCACGCGGCCGACGGTCGTCAGGTAGAAGCCACCTTCCTTGCTGTTGAAGGCGGTCATCGCGCGGGTGCCGTTGATGCCAACCAGCCAGTCGGCCTCCGAGCGGCTGCGCGCGGCGTCGGCCAGCGGTAGCATCTCGTCGTCGCTGCGCAGCGTCTCGAACGCCTCGCGAATCGATGCCGGCGTCATCGACTGCAGCCACAGCCGACGCACCGGCTGGCGCGCCTTGGCCGCCTGCACGATGTAACGGAAGATGAGTTCGCCTTCGCGCCCGGCGTCGCAGGCGTTGATCAGTTCACCGACGTCCTTGCGCTTGAGGAGCTTGAGCAGGACCTTTAGACGGGACTCCGCCTTGGCGATCGGCGCCAGCTCGAAGTGCGGCGGAATGACCGGCAGGTTCGTAAAGGTCCACTTGCCTCGCTTGACGTCGTGCGACTCCGGCGCCTTCAGCTCGAGCAGGTGACCGACCGCAGAGGACAGCACGTAGCGGTCGCTCTCGAAGAAGTCCTGCTGCTTGGTGAAGCCGCCGATGGCGCGCGCGATGTCGGCGGCCACGGACGGTTTCTCGGCGATGATCAGTGCTTTGGACATGCAGAAAAATAGGCCGCCAGCGCATGGCGGCCTGCCTTTTTATGAGCTGAGCTCTCTTTTTTCAGGATAACAACGAATCCAGAAACCGGTGCAAGTGCCCGGCCCAGCGGGAGAAATCGACTTCTGCGCGGTGTCCGGAAGTGTTTGTTGCCAGCACCCTCCCGCTTGGCGGGAGGGCAGGGTGGGGTGCCCTGCCGTTGGACTTCGGCGGAGCGCTCGGCCGCTCCGAAGCAGAGCCGACATACTGCGAGTTGCGGCTCTCTCGCAGCGAGAACCGTGCCGCTCCGAGTGCACGTGCGACCGGGTAGCGGTCGCGTACACGAGGAGCGCCTAATGCAGGTCCCGCTCCGACCCGTCGTGCAGCAGTTCTTCGAGCAGCAGGACGTCGATGTCAGCCTGCTGGCTCCAGAGCACCATCAGGACGATGACCTTCGTCATCTCGAGCGGGATGGGCGTTTCTTCGATCGCAAGTGCCCGCTCGATGACAATCTCGCGCTGCGTTGGCGTCAGCTGGCCGGCGTGCTCGAGGAAGCTCAGAAAGCCGATTGACTCGGTCCCGAGCCGTTCGGTTTCCACCTTGGCGAAGACCCGGAACGAGCGCGTGCTTTCGGGGCCGACAGCCACCGATTGCTGCGTTACCAGTTGCAGGCCCTGCAGCCAGGAAAGCGCCTCGCTGATCTCTTCGTCATCGAAGCCCGCGGCGGTCAGCTTGCGCGAGAGAGAGTCCGGGTCCGGGCACGCATGCAGCGCACCGTAGTTTTCGTAGAGGTAGACGAGGACGTCGAACACGTTCTTCGAACTCTATGCGAGGGGCGCGTCGCTGTAAAGCCCTACCGCAACCTTTGGTAGCGGTTGCCCGGTAGACGCTCAACATCTTGGGCCAGCTCGAGTTCCAGCAGAGCGGCAGACAGGGAACCCGCATCGCGTCCGCTGCGCGTGGCGAGCGTGTCCAGGTCGACGGGGTCGTATCCGATGAGCGCCAGAAGTTCAGCGTTCGGACCAGGCGCGATGGCATCCGGTGGCGCCTGCATCGTCTGCTCCAGACCCAGGTCCCCGGCAATGTCGTGGGCGGATTCCACGAGCTTGGCGCCATCGCGGATCAGGCGATGGCAGCCCTTGGCCAGGGGCGAGTGAATCGAGCCTGGAATCGCAAACACGTCGCGTCCCGCGTCTGCAGCCAACCTTGCAGTGATCAGTGAGCCCGAGCGGAGCGCCGCCTCGACAACGAGCACGCCGCGTGCGAGTCCGGCGATGATGCGATTGCGGCGCGGGAAGTTGTGCGCAATGGCGGGCGTGCGCAGGGGGAACTCGGAGATGACGAGTCCGCTTTCGCGTACGCGCTGCGTCAGCGCGCGGTTGCTTGCGGGATACACGATATCGACGCCGGTGCCGACGACGGCAATCGTGCCCGCATCGCTGTCGGCGTCCAGCGCGCCGCGGTGCGCGGCGGCGTCGATGCCGAGCGCCAGGCCGCTGACAATTGTCAGGCCGCTGCGCGCGAGAGCGCCTGCAAACGCTTCGGCATTGGCGACTCCCTGCTGCGTGGCATTGCGGCTGCCTACGATGGCCAGCGACGGGCGATTGAGCAACTCACGGCGTCCGATGGCAAACAACACCGCGGGGGGATCGGGAGTTTCAAGCAACAGCCGCGGATAGTCCGCGTCTGCCAGGGTGACCAGGGCATGGCTCGGTGCACTGGCAAGCCAATGTTCCGTCGCATCAATGATGGATTGCACTTCGGCGCTGGGTCGCGCCGCGAGGACGCGGGCGAGTGGCTCGGGAACGGCCCGCGCCAGCGTTCCGGCTGCAGCGCCAAAGACCCCGTCAGGCAGGCCGAAGGACGCCAGCAGGTGCCGCGCCGTGCGCGGCCCAACTCCCGGGGTGGCGATCAGTCGCAGCCATGCAGCGCGCTCGTCCGGCTGCACGGGCGCGGCCGCCGGCGCTTACTGCACGTTGAGCGGGCGCAGCGGCTGCCGCAGCACGCGGTCCGCTTCGGTTTCGGTGGCCCGCAGTCGCGGCAGGTCGAGTTCGTCCGTTGGACTGGACGCGCGGTCACCCACCTCAACCGGCTGTGTGCCGCGCTGGATAAGCGCATACGAAATCGACGGGAACACGCGGAACACGAAAGCCAGCCCGATCTGCTCGTCCGGGAGCTTGACGAACTGTCGGCCCGGAAGCGTGCGATCGGCGACGGTTTGCCCGGCACGCCAGAGCTGGACCGTGTCGCCGACCGTCAGGCCTTCTCCACCGCCGCGGTTGAGCGTGATGATCTGCCCGCCACCGGCAAAGCGCACGCCGTTGTAAATGGCGATGACGCGGGCTTCGATCGGTGAGGTCGGAGCCTTCGGCACGTAGCTGATCAGCGTATGCGGTTCGACCGGCAACAGGCGGTCGCCAACACCGATTTCCTGCTTGCTCTCCGTGACTTCGACTTTCGCCACTTCACCGGGGCGCGTGACCTTGGCGCTGCCGAGATAGAACGCCTCCCAGGCAATCGGCCGCTTCTGATTGATGTCGTCGATGTCGAACAGCGGCGCGAGCGGACGGAACACGCTGTAATTGATGATCGCGTCGTCCTTGACTCCGCGCGCATAGGCGCTGTCGCCTCTGCCGGTATAGACGCGGCCCTCTTGCGTGGCGACGATGCGCGGCGCGTCGTCCAGTGCCGACGGGTCGAGCACCAGCGGCTGCGACAGGAACGGCTGAATCAGGTTGGTGGGGATGCTGCGGATCGCGGCCCGATCGGCGCCGAGGTCGCGGATCGAGGGTTGCAGCTTGCCGTCGCGCGGGTCGCCGCCACTGCCGCCGGCGATTTCCAGCCGCGCCCGTCCGTTTTCCTTGACGAGTCGAAGCTGCTGGCCCGGATAGATCAGGTGGGGGTTGGCAATCTGCTGCTTGTTCATTCCCCACAGCTCCGGCCACCGCCATGGGCTTGTGAGGTACATGCGAGAGAGGTCCCAGAGCGTGTCGCCGGACTTGACCGTGTAAAGCTCAGGGGCATCCGGAGCCAGCGCCGCCAGAGGCACGCCGGCCTGGGCCACCTGTTCGGCCGTAGTCCGCTGCTCCGTCGTGATCGGATAGCGGCTGGTGGCCGATTGCGCCAGAGCGGTGCTGGCTGCCGTCATGCTTACGCAGGCGGCGGCAAGAACGCCCATGCTAGTCTTCTTCATGCAAGCTCCCTCTGGCCGTCCGGCGGGGTTTGTACCGTCCCGAACGCTTGCGACATCGGCTTGAAATTTGAAGTGCCGATGGCTACTTAAGCTGAGACCGGACGTCAGATTCTGCCCCTAGTGCCTTGATATCGCAACGGATCGACGGATCGACTGATCCCGACTAGGCGCGATACCGAATGGCGTTGGACGGCGTCGGACGAGGCCCTGCCGATGGTTCACCAGGGCGCAGTGTGGCGGCAATTTCCGCCACACGGGCGACGGAAAAGCAGGGTCAGATCCGGGGAGTTATCCGGTTCACGCCGCTGGCGGCTGACCCACGCGTTGGAGAAATTGACGTGGCTTTGCTCCCGATTCTCGAATATCCCGATCCGCGGTTGCGCACGGTCGCACGGCCCGTCACCGGCTTCGACGACCGGCTGCGACGTCTGGTGGCCGACATGGCCGAGACGATGTACGAGGCCCCGGGTGTGGGTCTGGCGGCGACCCAGGTCGACGTCCACGAGCGCGTCATCGTCATCGACACGTCGGAGACCAAGGATCAGTTGTTCGTGCTGATCAACCCCGAGATCGTCTGGGCCTCCGAAGACGTCGTCGAATGCGAGGAAGGATGCCTGTCGGTACCCGGTGTGTACGACGCCGTGACCCGTCCGGCGCAGATCCGGGTGCGGGCGTTCGATCCACAGGGCAAGGCCTTCGAGCGCGACTGCAGCGGCTTGCTGGCGGTGTGTGTGCAGCACGAGATGGATCACCTGCAAGGCAAGGTCTTTGTCGAGTACCTGTCGCCGCTGAAGCAGGAGCGCATCAAGACCAAGATGAAGAAGCGGCGGGTGAAGGCCGCCTGAGGCAGGCGGCCGGCCACTGGCGCCGGCGGGATGTCGTTTCACGCCGCTTTCATGCTGCCGGGCGCGTTGGACTGGGCGGCGGCAAACGCCGCATTAAAGTGGAAGCATCGATTCTGACGGCGCTGCCACATGGAACACCGCTCATCTCCGCCAATGCTCGCCCCCGCTTATCTGCGGGCTGCCCGCAGGCACGTCAAGCGGCTGCGCGACTTCCTCAAGCTGTGTGTGACTGCCGTCCCGGTCATCGCACTGACCGCCGGCGTCAACCTGATGACCTCGCCACAAAGTCTGTGGTTCCTGTGGGTCGTGCTGGGGTTTGCGTTTGCCCTGGGGTTTGCGGCGCTGGATACATTTGGCCGCGACCTGTGGCTCGGGCGCGAATGGCAGGAACGCAAGATGCGTGAGTTCCTGGCGCGGCAGGCCCGCTGAGAGCCGCCATGGAGCTGCTTTCCACACTCCGAACTGCATGGCGGTCCTGGTGGTCGCCTTACTTCAGGGAAAGCGAGGGCCAGCCGCTGTGGGCCCTCGCGCTGGTCACGCTGCTGTTCAGCGCCGCGATCGGCCTGGTGCTGACGCTTTTTTCCTGGGTGTTCTCGGCCGGGCGCCTGGATCTGTGGCAACTGCTCTGGCGGAATCTCGTCATCTCCGAGAGCATCGGCTTCTCGATCTTCGGTCTGTTCGCCCTGGCCGCGAGGCTCTTCGGGCCGGCACGCATCGATAGCCTGCCCGGCTTGCAGCGGGCGCTCTTCTTTTCGCTCGTGCCGCTGGCGGGCGTCGTACTCGGGTACGGGATCGGATTCACCTTGCTCGGCTGGGGCGCCGGTCGCAGCGGCTTCCAATGGGTATCCGGCTGGTTCGTGTCCGGCGCGCTGATGATCTGGGCGGTGTTGACGCTCATCTGGTGGCGTTTTTATCGGCGCGAATTACAGTTGGCCGAGGTTGAGAAGCAGCTGGCGGCCGACCGAGCGCGGGCAGCAGAGCTCGAACGACAGGCTGTTGATGCGCGATTGCGTGCGCTGCAGGCGCAGATCGAGCCGCATTTCCTGTTCAACACCCTGGCCAATGTCGTCAGCCTCGTCGACGCCAATCCGGCGGATGCCAAGCGCATGCTGGAACGATTGATCGAACTGCTGCGCGCCTCGCTGTCCGCGAGCCGCGCGAGGCACGCCACGCTCGGGCAGGAGTTCGACCTGTGCCGTGCTTATCTTGAGATCCTGTCCATCCGCATGGGCGGCCGGTTGCGCTACGACATCACGGCCGCGGCGGACCTGCGTGGCCTGCCGCTACCCCCGATGCTGCTGCAACCGCTGATCGAAAACGCGATCCAGCACGGCCTCGAGCCGAAAGTCGAAGGCGGCCACGTGCGTCTCGGCGCGGCGCGGACGGCTGAAGGCCTGCTCGAAATCAGCGTCGAGGACAATGGTGTCGGCTTCGGCACGATGACGCGCGGCGGCGGCGTCGGATTGTCGAACCTGCGCGATCGGCTGGCGGCGCAGTACGGCAGCCGGGCGCGCCTGACGATCGAGGATGCCCTTCCCGGAACGCGGATTCGGCTTGCGCTGCCGCTCGAGTCAGCGCCGCCGGCGCCTTCTCACATCGCGGCGCTGGCCGCGCACGCCTGATGCCCAGCGCGCTGATCGCCGACGACGAGCCTCACCTCGCGGAGTACCTGCGCGCGCAGCTCGCCGCTGCGTGGCCGCAACTCGCCGTCGTCGACGTCGTCGGCAGCGGGCCGGCAGCCGCCGCCGCGATCGCGCAGCATCGACCCGATATCGCGTTCCTCGATATCCGCATGCCGGGTGCCACTGGGCTGGAGGTCGCGCGTGCACTGAGCGGCCCGGCGCGTCCGCACGTCGTATTCGTCACGGCCTACGACCAGTATGCGATCGAAGCCTTCGAGGCCGATGCGGTCGACTATCTTTTGAAGCCTGTCGCGGCCGAGCGGTTGGCGCGGACGGTGGCAAAGCTGCAGGCGCAACTTGTACAGCCGCAACCGGTCGGCGACCTGTCAGCGCTGCTGGCGCAGCTGGCGCGGCAGGTCGAGGGACGGCCGCAACCGCTGCGCTGGATCCGCGCCAGCAAGCGCACCGGCGACGGTGAAGTCACCGAGCAGATTGCGGTGGGCGACGTCCTCTACTTCCAGGCCGACGACAAGTACACCTGCGTCTACGCACGCGATGGCGACGCCGTGCGCGAGTGGCTGATCCGCATACCGCTCGCCGAACTGGCGGCGCAGCTGGACCCGGCGGACTTTCAGCAGATTCATCGTTCCGTGATCGTCAACCAGCACGCCGTCGCCGGGACTCGACGCGACCTGGCCGGCAAGCTGCACGTACGAATCCGTGGCCACGAACGCGAGCTCCCGGTGGCGCGGCAGTACGCTCACCTGTTCCAGAAGATGTGACGCGCGCGGGCCTCAGGCCGCCGCGCGGCTGTCCGGCACGCTTCCGGCGCGGCGAACGTGCTCGACGATCAGCGCGGCGATCTCGGGCTGCAGCGCTGGCGGGAAGTCATGCCCCATGCCGGGAATCACCTTGAGCTGCGCACCGCGGATGTGTTTGGCGGTGTCGATGCCGGCGGCCAGCGGCACCAAAGGATCATCGCGGCCATGGATCACGAGTGTCGGCGTCTCGATGCGGGCCAACAGCGCGCGCCGGTCGCCTGTGGCGAGGATGGCGAGCAGCTGCCGCGCCGAGCCCGCCGGGTAATAGCCACGACGTGCGACACGCTCGAGATGTTCCCGCTGCAGCGCCAGGTCCGGCGGAAAGCCCGGACTGCCGATGATGCTGAATACCCGCATCAGGTGGTTCGTCATCTCCGTGACGTCGTCGATCTTGCGCGGCCGCAGCAGGATCGCGCGCAGGGCCCGGGGGCTGCCAAGGGCCACGCGCGGGCTCGGGTTGCCGGTCGAGGACATGATCGACGTCAGCGACAGCATGCGTTGCGGAAATTTTGCCGCCAGCACCTGCGCAATCATGCCGCCCAACGAGGCACCGACGACATGCGCGCGCTCGACCCCGAGCGCGGTCAGCAGCGCTGCGGCGTCGACGGCCAAGTCGTCGAGTGTGTATGGCGCGTGGACGGGCAGTCGCATCAGTGCGCGCGCGATGGCGAGCTGCAGACTCGGCTGGTGGGTCGAGCGCAGCTTGGTTGAGTGACCGCTGTCGCGGTTGTCGAAGCGGATCACGCGCAGGCCACCGCGCACCAGATGCTCGACGAAGCTGTCGGGCCACGCCGCCGCTGGCATGCCGAGTCCCATGATCAGCAGGACGACCGGAGCGCCTCGGTCGCCGACATCCTCGACGTCGAAGATCAGACCATTCGCTGCGATCTGCGTCATCGCGTCAGAACCAGGCCTTGCGCGCAGGATCGCGGTACAGCCAGCTCAGTGCGCCGCGGCGGTCGAAGGGTTTCCAGCGGCCTTCCGGCTGCGCCAGCCGATCGGCGATCGCGTACCACGCCAGCGGGTTGAGTCCCAACCCCAGGTGGCTCGCCTCGACTTCGACGTTCTCGGTGCGTGGACCCTTTCGTTCGACGCTGCATTGCCACGCCACCACGCCGTCGGTCCGGCTGTAGATCGACGTCGTCGGCACCGGCGGGGCAACGCGCAGCGGCGCATGGATCTCCGGCGCCCCGATGCGGTGGCCGGTCACGAGTTCGTACAGCCGCCAGGCATTGGTGGCCCGCGGGTGGCCGGTGAACGGCGTGCCCAGCGTAATCACCAGCCGCACGTCACGCGGGAAATCCTTCGCCATCTCGCGTGCATAGATGCCGCCGAGGCTCCAGCCGATGAGGCTGACGCGCCGCTTGTGCTTGCGCCGGATCTGCCGCAGCCGTTCCATGCAATGGTCGAGCACACCCTCCTTCGGACCCAGGTTCGAGCCGCGATCCCAGCCATAAGCCACATAGCCCTTGCCTTCCAGGAACTTGCGCAGCGGCGTGGTCGAGGCATCGGACGCCATCAGGCCCGGGAACACGAGCACCGCATGGCCGTCGCCTTCGGGAACCTGGTCGAGCCAGGGCGATGCGAGCATCGCCGCGCCATATTCCCAAGGTGCGCGCCACTCCAGTGCCATGCGGACGAAGCCAGGCGGGCGTGTCCAGTCGAATTCGTACCAGTGCTGCGTAGGGTCCATGGAGCAGTGAGCTAGCAACGAGTGAGCGGAAATTCAGGCGGCGGGCCTTCTGCGCGTGGGCGCGGCCTTGCGGCTGCGCGCGGGCTTCAGCGCTGGCGCAGACGCGTGCGCGTCACTTGCGCGCTGGAGATCGGCGAAGGCGTGCTCGAGCGCGCGCGCCAGCGGCCGCGCATCCGGAATCCCGACGCGGGCCGCGATGACTCCAAACTCGAGCGACCCGGCATAGCTTTGCAAGGTGATGTTGAGTCCCAGTCCATGCTCGACGATCGACACCGGCCAGTACGTCTTGAGACGAGCCCCGGCCAGGTACAGCGGGATGTCGGGCCCGGGAACATTCGAAACGACCAGATTGGCAATCGGCGGGATGCGGTTGGCCAGCGAGGTCCGGCCGTAAAGACTCGCGGCGGCCGACAGCAGCCAGGGCAAGCCGAGCGACGGAAAGTCCGTCGGAATCAGGCCCTTCAACTGGCGCGTCACTTCCTTGGCCGCCTGCGTGGAGGCCTGCACCGCCTGCAGCCTTTCAATCGGATCGGCGATGTCGGTGGCCAGCGAGGCCAGCGTCATCGTGGCCAGTGTCGTGGCCTCGGTGTTGCCGGCCTCACGCAGCGAGACCGGCATCGCGACCACCAGGGACTTGGCCGGCACCCCGCCGCGCGTCCTGAGGTATTCGCGCAGCGCGCCACCCACCAGCGTCAGCACTACGTCGTTCAACGTAGCGTCGTTCGCCCTGGCCAGCTGGCGCACCTCGGCCAGCGGCAGCGATGCCGTGGCAAAGCTGCGCCCCGCGTCGATCGTGCGATTGAATGCCGTGCGCGGTCCAATGCTGAGGTTGCGACGGAAGCCGGTCGAGCCGGTGGCGAGCTTCGCTGCCGCGCGCGCGAGGCCGGGTAACAGCCGCACCAGATTCACCGTCTGCGAGCCGCTGACCTTGAGCGCGGTACCAATCAGAGCCACGACACCCGGGCGTTCCGCGCGGCGGCGACGCGCCGGTTCGACAGCGCGCGGCGTCGGCGCGAAATCGAGCATGGCCTGCGCAAAGGCCACCCCGGAGGCGCCGTCGAGGGTCGCGTGATGAACCTTGCTGTAGAAGCCGAGTCCGCCATCCTGCAGGCCCTCGATCACGTGGAAGCGCCACAGCGGCCGGGTGCGATCGAGCGGTTGGGCGTGCAGGCGCGCGATCGCGGCCTCGAACTGGGCCATCGTGCCTGGCGCGGGCAGCGTGACGCGGACCACATGTTTGGTCAGGTCGACGGTTTCGGCCCGCACCCACACCGGATTGGCGAAGTCGAGCGGCATGTTCGCCAGTTGCCGGGTAAAGACGGGTGACAGATGCAGCCGCTTGGCGATGTGTCGGCGCACGCGCAGGACGAAGTCACCGCCGCGACGCGGACGCTCGAGCAGGTGGGCGGCGCCGACGTGCATCGGCGTGGCCGGCGTCTCTAGGTGCAGGAACAGCGAGTCCAGGCCCGACAGTGGTTTCAAGCGTCTCCCTTGCCGTCTATTTGTTGTATGCGGCAGCTGCGATGGTAAACGCAGCGGACGGGTGCCGTGCCCACCTAAAATGCCGTGATGCGCATCGCATTTGCAGGAACACCGGACTTTGCCGCGCGGTCGCTGGCGGCGCTGGTGGCCGTGGCAGCCGAGGAAGGCTGGTCGATCCCGTTGGTGTTGACCCAGCCCGATCGGCCGTCGGGCCGCGGACTGCGACTGCAGTCCAGTCCGGTGAAGGCGCTCGCCTTGGCGCACGGGTTGACGGTTGCAACGCCTGCTTCGCTACGCAAGGGCGACGAAGCTGCAGCGGCGCACCGATTGCTTGCCGATGCGGCGCCCGACGTGCTAATCGTGGCGGCCTACGGCCTGATCCTGCCGCAGTCCGTGCTCGACATCCCGCGCGGGTTGCGGGACGGCTGGAACCCGAGGCTCACGGCCATCAACGTGCACGCGTCGCTGCTGCCGCGCTGGCGCGGCGCGGCGCCGATCGCACGCGCCATCGAGGCCGGTGACCCGACGACGGGCATCACGATCATGCAGATGGACGCCGGTCTCGATACCGGCCCGATGCTGCTCGCGCAGGCGATCGACATTGCGCCCGACGACACGGCCGCAAGCCTCACGGTTCGACTCGCGGATCTCGGCGCCGCACTTCTGGTGCAGGCGTTGAGTTCGGTGCCGGCGCTGTTCGCGGAGCCGCAGCCGGCTTCGGGCGTGACTTACGCCGCCAAGATCGGAAAGGCCGAAGCCTGGCTCGACTGGACCGCGGCCGCCACCGTGCTCGCGCGCAAGGTGCGGGCCTTCGACCCGTTCCCGGTCGCGCTCGCGAAAATGGGCGAGACACTCATCAAGATCTGGCGCGCGGAGCCCATGGAGCACAGCACCGCGGCGGCACCCGGATCCATCGTCGGCATCGGCCCCGCGGGCATCGACGTGGCGTGTGGCGCCGGCTGCCTTCGGCTCACCGAGTTGCAGCGGCCCGGTGGCAAGCGCCTGCCGGCGCGCGAGTTCCTCGCGGGGTTCCCGCTGGCCGCCGCTCAGCGGTTCGAGCGCGATCCTGCGCATGGCTGACGTCGGTGGCACTTCGCCGCCGCTCGGCGAAGTCCTCGCGCGGGCGGCGCGGGTGTGGCAGGCCTTCATGGCCGGCCGTTCACTCGACCGGGCCCTCGCCGAGGTCGTGCCGGCTGATGGAAGCCGCCTGCGTCAGGCAACACAGGACGTCAGCTATACGGCCGTGCGGCGACGCGCGTTCAGCGAACGCGTCATCGCTGAACTGGCCGCGCGCCCCCCGTCCGACGATGTTCGTGCGCTGCTTTCCGTGGCGCTGCCGCAGCTTCTGAGCGAACGGCACGCCGCGTATGCCGTCGTCGACCAGGCGGTTACAGCGGCGCGGGCCCATCCGCCGACCGCCTTCGCCGCCGGCTTCGTCAACGCGTTGCTGCGCAACTTTCTACGGCAGCAAAGCGGGATCGTCGAGCGCCTGAATCGCGACGACACGGTGCTGTACAACGCCCCGCCGTGGTGGATCGACCAGGTCCGCGCGGCGGAACCGCGCGAGTGGCGGGCCGTCCTTGCCGCAGGCGGTGGTGCACCGCCCCTGGTGCTGCGGGTGAACCCGGCGCGTGTCGGCATCAACGAGTACCTGCAGCAACTGGGGGCGCTCGGCCTGGCCGCCACACGGATCGGCGAGCAGGCCGTGTGGATTCATGATCCGCGTCCGGTCGGGCAGATTCCGGGTTTCGAGGATGGCACGGTGTCGGTCCAGGACGCCGGCGCGCAACTGGCAGCGCCGTGGCTCGGTGTCCGCACCGGTATGCGGGTTCTGGACGCCTGCGCCGCGCCCGGCGGCAAGACGGCGCACCTCACTGAATTGGCGGAGTTGGAACTCACGGCGATCGAGGCGGACGCCGCACGTGCAGGTCGAATCCGCGAAAACCTCAATCGCATCGGGCGCGCGGCGCAGATCCTTGTCGCGGATGCGCGGAATACCTCCGCTTGGTGGGACGGCACTCCCTTTGATCGCATCCTGCTGGATGCGCCATGCACCGGAAGTGGCGTGGTGCGGCGCCATCCCGACATCCCGTGGCTACGCCGAAAGGCTGATGTTGCGCATTTGGCAACGTTGCAACGGCAGTTGCTGGGCGCTTTGTGGCCCCTGCTGGGGGTGGGTGGTAGATTGCTCTACGTCGTGTGCTCCGTGTTTCCGGAGGAAGGTCGCGAGCAGGTCGAACACGTTGTGGCGCGGCTCCCTGGGGCGGCTGTGATGCCTTTGCCGGACGGCTCTCCTACGGTCCGCCTGTTGCCCGTTGCACCGGGCTCCGTGGCCTGGGAGGCCGGGCGACCCTGGCCAACGCTTCATGACGGCTTCTTCTACGCACTGCTCGAAAAGTCCCGATGAACCTCGTTTCTGCGCTGCGCGGGTCCGTCATCGCGCTGCTGATGCTGGCAGGCGCCGTGCCGGCGCATGCCGACGAGCGCATCGGGGTCATTGCTGCCGAACTTGAACCTGCTCCCGCGGGCGTGGGCGGCGCCGTCCTCAATGCCACCTTCGAGTTCGAGATGCCGCAGACCCTCGACGAAGCGGTTCAAAAGGGCATCGCAATTTACTTCAACATCGAGTTCGAGCTCTATCGCAAGCGCTGGTACTGGCTCGACCGCAAGGTGAGCTCGAGCACACTGACGTACCGGCTTTCCTACAGTCCGCTGACGCGGCAGTTCCGTCTCGCTCGCGGTGGACTTTCGCAACCCTTCGACTCGCTGGAGGAAGCGTTGGGACTGCTGAAGAGCGTGCGCCAATGGAGGGTCATCGAAAAGGGCGCGCTCTCGCCGGGCGACAGCTACGATGCTCAGGTCCGCATGCGGCTCGACGTCAACCAGCTGCCCAAACCGTTCCAGGTCAACGCCATCACCAGCCGCGAGTGGAACCTGGCATCCGATTGGCATGAGCTTGCGGTGCCGCCCGAGCTGGCGCGCTGAGGCGATGCACGGGCCAGCTCCTGCTGCGCGCATTCCGGTCGACATGACCCGGGGCATGCCCCGCGTGTCCGGCGCGGCAGCAGGAATCGCAGTTCGTCGCCGTTACGGTCGGCCTGCCTGAAATGCCGCGCGTCATCCGCTACGGCCTGCTCGTTGCCATCGCGCTTTCGGGCGTGCTGCTGTTCATCCTGGCATCGGCCAGCGGCAACACGGCCTTCTTCGAGAAGAACTATCCGGTACTGCTTACCGTCAACGGGGTGATCGCGGCCGCACTGGCGGTCTTCGTCCTGCTGCTGGTGCGCCGCCTCGTCAAGCGACTTCGGCTCAAGCGCTTCGGCGCGCGCCTGACCACGCGCTTTGCGGTGGCCTTCGCGCTGATGGGGCTGCTGCCGGGCGTGCTGATCTACGTCGTTTCGACCCAGTTCCTGGCCCGTTCGATCGAATCCTGGTTCGACGTTCGTGTCGATCGGGCGCTCGACTCGGGACTGACGCTCGGCCGCGCAGCGCTCGACAATCTGAAGAGCGACGTTACGGCCAAGGCGCGCGCGTGGGCGCTCGAACTCGCCGACGTGCCCGAGGCGGCGCAACTGGCGCAGCTCAACCGCCTGCGCGAGCAGGGTGGCATCAACGAGGCGTTGCTCGTGGGTGCGGGTGGGCAACTGATCGGCGCGAGTGGCGCACAGGTCTCCGAGCTGGTGCCGGAGGTTCCCAAGCTCGGTGAAATCAGGCAGGCTCGCATGCAACGCCTGTTCGCCGTCATCGAAGGCGAGCCCGGTGCGGCCGAGGAGCGCCAGGGACTGCGTACCCGCGTGATCGTGCCGATACCCGCCGCCACCGTGGCAGCCAGCGGCTCACTGCTCCCGCTCGACCTTTCCTCCGGCCGGTTGCGCGATGCGCTGGGCGGACCGTCGCCGCGTGCGTTCGCCGAAGGAATCGCGACCGGCGCCGACCAGCGCTTCCTGCAGCTCATCCAGCCGGTGCCGGCGACGATAGCCGCGAACGCCGAGGCGCTGCAGAACGGCTACCGCGAATACCAGGAACTGTCGCTCTCGCGCAGTGGCCTGAAGACCATCTATGGCCTGACCCTGACCCTGACCCTGCTGCTGGCCGTGTTTGCCGCGATCGCCGGCAGCGTGCTGCTGGCCAGTTCGATGACCGCGCCGTTGCTGCAACTCGCCGAAGGCACGCGGGCGGTGGCCGAAGGCAACTACGCGCCGGTGCGCGAGTTTCCCGGCAGTGACGAACTGAACCTGCTGACGCAATCGTTCAATGCGATGACCCGCCAGCTGACCGACGCTCGCGACACCGTCGAACTCAAACAGCGCGAGGTCGAGAACGCCAAGGCCTACCTCGAGCGCGTACTGGCCAACCTGTCCGCGGGCGTCATCGTTCTCGACCATGGCTTCCGTCTGGTCACGGCGAACTTTGGCGCTTCGCGCATCCTCGGTCGCGCGCTCGACCAGGAGATCGGCCGCCCGCTCGGGGAGCTGGACGAAGCGCTCGCTTCGGCCTTTGCCGCAGGCTTCGCGCAGCAGGCACTGGCCGGATCGCCGCGCGACTCCTGGCAGCAGCAGATCGAGGTCAAGCGTGCGAGCGGCAGCGCGCTTGAGCCATTGCTGTTGCTCGCGCGCGGTTCGCGCCTGCCGCTCGAGGACGGCGTGGGCTATGTCATCGTGTTCGATGACATCACGCAGGTGATCTCGGCGCAGCGTGCGGTGGCCTGGGGCGAAGTGGCGCGCCGCCTCGCCCATGAGATCAAGAATCCGCTGACTCCGATCCAGCTGGCCGCGGAGCGCCTGCAGATGAAGCTGGTCGACAAACTCCCGGGAAACGAGGCGGATGTGCTGCGGCGTGGCACCTCGACGATCGTCAACCAGGTGGCGGCGATGAAGCGCATGGTCGACGACTTCCGCGACTACGCGCGGGTACCACCGGCACGTCTGGTGCCGCTCGATCTCAATGCGCTGGTCGAGGAGATTGCGACGCTTTATCGCACCGCTGGGACACCGCTCACGCTCACGCTGGCGGCCGACCTGCCGCTGATCGAAGGCGACGCGACGCAGATGCGCCAGGTGATCCACAACCTCGTGGGCAACGCGCAGGAGGCGCTGGCCGGCCGCACCGATGCGCGCATCGTGGCGCGCACCGAAGTCGCCGAGTTCGCCGAGAGCACCGGCGTCGTCCGGGCGGTGCGCTTCACCGTCGAGGACAACGGACCGGGTTTCGCGGCGAATATACTTCGGCGTGCATTCGAGCCTTATGTGACTACCAAGCCGAGCGGCACGGGCCTCGGACTGGCCATGGTGAAGAAGATCGTCGACGAACACGGAGCCCACATCGAAGTCGTCAACCGCAGCGGCGGCGCCGGCGTTGGGCAGTCGGCAGGCGCCGTCGTGACCATCGTCTTCCGGCGGCTGGCGCATTCTGAAACCGCGGGCGAAGCCGCGCGCCGGGTTGCCTGACCGGCGCGGGCGCGACGAACCGATGACACGCATGCATTCAACTTTCCGCCGCCGGAGCCGCCCGACACGTCCGGCCAGCCGCACACACAGCGCACGGGGCGGCGGCCTCGGGCAGGTTCGTTAGGAACATGGCCACCATCCTCGTTGTCGACGACGAAGTCGGAATCCGCGAACTGCTGTCGGAGATCCTGGCGGACGAAGGGCATTCGGTGCTCACCGCCGAGAACGCGGCGCGCGCCCGCGACGCGCGGGCGCGCGAGTCGATCGATCTCGTGCTGCTCGACATCTGGATGCCCGACACCGACGGCGTGACACTGCTGAAGGAGTGGGCTTCGCTCGGGCAACTGACGATGCCCGTCATCATGATGTCGGGTCACGCAACGATCGACACCGCCGTCGAGGCCACGCGCTTCGGTGCGCTCGAGTTCCTGGAAAAGCCGATCGCCATGGCGCGCCTGCTGTCGGCCGTCCGTTCCGGCCTGGAGCGTGGGCGGGTGATGCGCACCCTGCGGTCGCCGCTGCCGGCGGGGTTCGTTCCCGCGGCGACGGAGGAAGCGCCAGCGGTGACTGCTGTCGAGCCGGTGCCCGCCAGTGCTGCCGCCGAAACTCACAACGGAGTTCCCCTGGGCCAGCCGCTGCGCGAGGCACGCGACCAGTTCGAACGGGTCTACTTCGAATTTCACCTGGCGCGCGAGGGTTACAGCATGACGCGCGTTGCAGAGCGCGCCGGGCTCGAGCGCACGCACTTGTACCGCAAGCTCAAGCAACTCGGCATCGAACTGGGCCGAAGCGCACGGCGCGATCGGCCGCAGGAGACCATCCCGTCCGCGGCGGCGGGACTGACGCCCGTCGCGGCCGTGCCTCCGCCCGTCTATGTCCAGCGCGACGACTACGACGACTGACCGGGCACGCCTTCTCGCCTCGCGCGACGCGCGTCCATGAAGATCATCATCATCGGTGCTGGCCGGGTCGGATCCTCCGTGGCGGAAAGCCTGGTGTCCGAGGCCAACGACATCACCGTGATCGACTCCGATCCGGCGCGCGTGGCCGACCTGCAGGATCGCTTCGACCTGCGCGGCATGGTCGGCAACGCCGCGCTGCCGTCGACGCTGCATCAGGCGGGTGCCGAGGACTCGGACATGCTGATCGCGGTGACCGCCGGGGACGAAACCAACCTCGTCGCCTGCAAGGTCGCGGCCGATCTCTACAACATCCCGACACGCATCGCGCGCGTGCGCAACGTCGAACTGCGTGAGCATCCGAAGCTGATCGGCGAAGAGGGCTTCCGCGCGACCCATGTCATCTTCCCCGAGCAGACCGTCACCGACTACCTGCTCAAGCTGATCGAGTTCCCGGAGGCGCTGCAGGTGCTCGAGTTCGCCGATGGCCGCGCCAGCCTGATTGCCGTGCGCGCCTTCGCCGGTGGCCCGCTGGTGTCGCACCCGGTGAAGGATCTGCGCCGCCACCTGCCGAACGTCGACGCCCGCATCGTCGCGATCTTCCGCGAGGGGGCCAGCGTTCGGGTCGACGGCGACACGATGGTCCAGCCGGGCGACGAGGTGTTCTTCCTGGCCGACACGCAGAACATCCGCACCGTGATGAGCGAGCTGCGGCGCATGGACAAGCCGGTACGGCGCGTGATGCTGGCCGGCGGGGGCAACATCGGGCTGCGCGTGGCGCGGGCACTCGACACCGGCGAGGGGCTGGACACGTCCGAGCGCTTCAACGTCAAGATCATCGAATTCAACAAGCGGCGAGCCGAGGTTCTCGCGCACCAGTTGTCCGCCAATGTCATCGTCCTGAACGGCGACGCCACGGACGAAGACCTCCTGCTGCAGGAAGGCGTGAACGAGACGGATCTGTTCATCGCGCTGACCGACGACGACGAGAACAACATCATGAGTTCCCTGCTCGCCAAGCGCATGGGGGCGCGCCGGGTCATCTCGCTGATCAACCGCAAGAGCTACGGTGAGCTGATGCAGGGCGGGCAGATCGATATCGCGATTTCGCCGTCCTACGCGACGCTGTCGGCGGTGCTCAAATTCGTCCGGCGCGGTGACGTGGTCGCCGCGCACAGCCTGCGGCGCGGCGCCGCCGAGGCACTCGAAATCATCGCGCATGGCGACGCCCGCACCTCGCGCGTCATTGGCAAGAGCATCGAGCAGATCGAGCTGCCGCGCGGGGTCACGTTTGGCGCCGTGGTGCGAGGGCAGGGCGAGCGGACGCGCGTACTGATGGCACACCACGACACGGTCATCGAGCCCGAGGATCACCTGATCGTGTTCGTCGAGAACAAGCGCCTGATCCAGCGGGTCGAGCGCCTGTTCACCGTCGGGGTCGGGTTCTTCTAGCGCGAGGCCGGTACGACGTTGCTGCGCTGCGGCGAAGCCAACGCTCCGCATTTTCCCGGGCTTCCCGAGATTGCCGACCGTCAGAGGGGCCGATTCACTAGAATACAACGGCCGGCATAAAACCGCGACCTCGATTACAGTCGCCGCGCGGACAAGAGATGGCCCCAGGCCGCGAGCGTCGCAGCAACCTTTCAGTTTTTCGCCAAGGAGACAACATGGATTTCGTCAACAGCAAGGACGCAGCGCCGACGCGTCGCAAGTTCCTGTCAAAGGCCGCGGCGGCCACCGCCGGTACCGCCGCACTGGGCTTTCCGATGGTGTCAAAGGCCCAGACCACGACTTTCCGCTTCCAGAGCACCTGGCCATCGAAGGACATCTTCCACGAGTACGCCTCCGACTTCGCCAAGAAAGTCAACGACATGGCAGGCGGGCGGCTGAAGATCGAAGTGCTGCCGGCTGGCTCGGTCGTGCCGGCGTTCCAGCTGCTCGAGGCCGTGGCCAAGGGCACGCTCGATGGCGGCCATGGCGTCGTCGCCTACCACTACGGCAAGAACTCGGCGCTCGCGCTGTGGGGCTCGGGGCCGTCGTTCGGCATGGACCCGAACATGCTGCTGTCGTGGCACTACTTCGGCGGCGGCAAGGCGCTGCTCGACGAGATCTACAAGAGCATCAACGTCGACGTGGTGTCGTTCCTCTACGGCCCGATGCCGACGCAGCCGTTCGGCTGGTTCAAGAAGCCGATCGCCAAGGTCGAGGACATCAAGGGCATCAAGTTCCGCACGGTGGGCCTGGCCGTCGACATGTACACCGACATGGGCGCCGCCGTGAACCCGCTGCCGGGCGGCGAGATCGTGCCGGCGCTGGACCGGGGACTCATCGACGGCGCCGAGTTCAACAATGCGTCGTCGGACAAGCTGCTCGGCTTCCCGGATGTCGTCAAGAACTGCATGCTGCAGAGCTTCCACCAGAGCGGCGAGCAGTTCGAGATCCTCTTCAGCAAGCCCAAGTACGACGCGCTGCCGGCGGACCTGAAGTCCGTCATCGACTACGCGGTGCAGGCTTCGAGCGCCGACATGAGCTGGAAGGCGATCGACCGCAACTCGAAGGACTACATCGAGCTGCAGAAGATGGGAGTCAAGTTCTACAAGACGCCCGATGCGATCCTGCGCGCGCAGCTTGCCTCGTGGGACAAGATCATGAAGGCGAAGTCGGCGGAAAACGCGCTGTTCAAGAAGGTGCTCGACTCGCAGCGCGCCTTCGCGCAGCGTGCGCTTCCCTGGCAGAACGACTACATGGTCGACTTCAAGATCGCGGCCAACTACTACTTCGGCAAGAAATAGTCACCGCCGGTTGAAGGCCGACGGGCCACCCGCCAGCAGCACCGGCCGGTGGCCCTTTTTCTTCCCGCGAAGGAAGCGCAATGCAGAAGCTCCTGTTGGCGGTTGACCGCCTGTCGACGTGGCTGGGCCAGGCGTTCGCCTGGGCGATCGTCCTGCTGACGCTGATGATCACCTGGGAGGTGTATTCGCGCTATGCGCTGAATACGCCGCACGACTGGGCGCTCAACCTGCAGATCATGATGTACGGGACGCTGTTCATGATGGCAGGTGCGTACACGCTCTCGAAGAACGGGCATGTGCGCGGCGACGTGCTGTACGGCTTCTTCCAACCCCGCACGCAGGCGACGATCGACCTCGTGCTCTACATCGTGTTCTTCCTGCCGGGCATCGTGGCGCTGACCTATGCCGGCTGGAGCTATGCCAACGAGGCACTGGTGATCCGCGAGAAGACCTTCTCGGCCACGCCGCTGCCGCTGTATCCCTTCAAATTCGTCATCCCGTTCGCGGGCGGCCTGCTGCTGCTGCAGGGTCTGGTCGAGATCGTGCGCTGTGTGCATTGCCTGCAGACAGGCGCGTGGCCCTCGCGTGAGCAGGACGTCGAGGAAGTCGACGTCGACAAGCTCAAGAAGATGGTGCATGTGAAAGACGAGGACATCGCGGCGCTCGACAAGCTGGTGGTCGCCCAAGAAGCCAAGCCGGGCGCGCCATGAAGATCCGCAAGGAACTCTGGTTCGGCTTCATCATCATGGGGCTCATCATCGCGGGCACCGCGGTGATGCTGCTCTCCGCCGACTCGCTTTCCAGCGGTCACCTCGGCCTGATGATGCTGGCGCTGGTGGTCGTGGCGATCATGCTGGGCTTCCCGACCGCCTTTACGTTGATGGGCATGGGCATGCTCTTCACCTGGCTTGCCTACGACCGCGACATCACCCGGACGCTGGACCTGATGGTGCAGTCTGCGTTCAAGGTGATGAGCAACGACGTGCTCATATCGATTCCGCTCTTCGTGTTCATGGGCTACCTGGTCGAGCGGGCGAACCTGATCGAGAAGCTGTTCCGCAGCCTGCACCTGGCAATGGCGCGCGTGCCGGGCTCGCTCGCGGTGGCGACGCTCTTCACCTGCGCCGTGTTCGCCACGGCCACCGGCATCGTCGGCGCCGTGGTGACGCTGATGGGGCTTCTGGCGTTGCCGCAGATGCTGAAGGGCGGCTATGACGTGCGCATCTCGGCGGGCGTGATCACGGCCGGCGGATGCCTCGGCATCCTGATCCCGCCGAGCGTGCTGCTGATCGTCTATGGCGCCACCGCCGGCGTCTCGGTGGTGCAGTTGTACGCGGGCGCGTTCTTTCCCGGAATCATGCTGGCCGGACTCTACGTCCTGTACGTGATCCTGCTCGCAAAGCTGAAGCCGGCCTTGATGCCGCCGCTTACGGCCGCGCAGCGCTTCGTGCCGCTGCCACCGCTGACGGAGAAGGTTTCGAAGGCGATTTCGAACCGCGCGCTGCCGGCGCTGATCCGCGCGCTGAACGGCGCGCGCAGTCTTGGTGTGCCCAGCGATTACCTGGTGAAGCAACTGGGTATCGCATTGCTGCCGGCACTGCTGTTTCTGGCCGTGTTCGGCCTTGCCTGGTACTCAAATACGGCGCCACGCGCCGTCGAGACACTGCCGGCTGCGATGGGCGGGGGTCTCTCCGTGCCGGCGGGCGCGCTCGCCGAGCCGGCAACTGGCGGCGGGTTGCAGGAACCGCCGGGCGCCATGGGAGGCCTGGCGACGCCTCCCGGATCGAGCGACGGCCTGAAGGAGCCACCGGGAAGCGGCGGGCTGGCCGAACCGCCGGGATCCAGTGGTGGACTGCAAGAGCCTCCCGGCACATCGGAAGGCGTCAAGGAACCTGCCGGAAGCGGCGGGCTCGCGGCTCCACCGGGATCAGGCGAAGGCGCGAAGGAAGCGTCGACGTCAGCGCTGCGTGAACCGGGCGATGCCGCGGCGTCGGGCGCGGCGCCGGCGTCCGCGGCACGCCAACCGGCGAGTACCGGCTTCTGGATCGGTACGGCCATCGGCCTCCTGGCCCTGGTCGCGTTCTACGCGATCCTCAGCTTTCAGCGGCTCGAAGTGTTCAAGATGCTGCTGGCGAGCTTCTTCCCGCTGCTGGTACTCATCCTGGCGGTGCTCGGCTCCATCGTGTTCGGCCTGGCCACGCCGACCGAGGCGGCGGCCGTGGGGGCATTCGGCGGCTACCTGCTGGCGGCGATCTACTCGATCGTCGGCAAGCGCACCCCGAACGTGGTGAGCAAACTGCTGCTGTGGCTGCTGCTCTGGACGCCGGCACTGATGTCGGTGGTCTGGTTCCTGCTAAACAACGGTGGCATCGTCAGCCAGCCCGTGCCGCCCATCGTCGGCATCGTCTCCTCGGTCGGTATCGCGATCTGGACGCTACTCGCCTACCGTCAGGCGGGTATCCAGAACGAGGTCAGGGAGTCGGTCTTCCTGACAGCCAAGACCAGCGCGATGGTGTGCTGGCTTTTCGTCGGGAGCGCGATCTTCTCAGCCGCGTTCGCCCTGCTCGGTGGGCAGGACCTGGTGGAAAAATGGGTGCTGTCGCTCGGATTGTCGAAGGTCCAGTTCCTGCTGCTGTCGCAGGTGATCATCTTCGTCCTGGGATGGCCGCTTGAGTGGACGGAGATCATCGTCATCTTCATGCCGATATTCATTCCGCTGCTCGATAACTTCGGCATCGATCCGCTGTTCTTCGGCCTGCTCGTCGCGCTGAACCTTCAGACCGCGTTCCTCTCCCCGCCCGTCGCGATGGCCGCGTTCTACCTGAAGGGCGTGTCGCCGCCGCACGTGACCTTGAACCAGATTTTTGCCGGCATGCTGCCGTTCATGGGGATACAGGTCATCGCGATATTCCTTCTGTATGTGTTCCCGGAGATCGGCTTGTGGCTGCCGAGCGTGTTGTACGGCCGATAGGCGAATGAAGGCGCATTGTCGCTGACCGGATCCCCCGGTCTGCGACGGTTGCGCGCCCCGGCGCATAATCCGCGCGCACTTGATCCGCCACCATGCAGGCGTTTGCGCGTTCGATCCTTCCGGTCTTCAACGTCCTGGGCTATGTCGTCCTGATCTTCGCGGGGACGATGCTGGTACCGCTTGCGTTCGCCTTTTTCGCAAACGAAGCGGCCCTGCGGGACTACGACGTCGCTGTCCTGATTACGGCCAGTGTCGGCGGCCTGCTGCTGCTCGGTACACACCGCTACCGCCGTGAACTGCAGCCGCGTGACGGCTTCCTGCTGGTCACCCTGGGATGGACGGTGTTGCCGGCACTGGCGACGCTCCCCTTGATTCTGCATTTGCCCGGACTGTCATTTACCGACGCGTACTTCGAGGCGATGTCCGGATTGACGACCACGGGTGCGACCGTGCTTAGCGGTCTGGACAACCTGCCGCTGTCGATCAACGTCTGGCGGCATCTCATGGTCTGGATGGGTGGCATGGGAATCCTGGTGCTGGTGGTGGCGATCCTGCCACTGCTGGGCGTTGGTGGCGCGCAGGTTTTCAAAGCGGAGACCGCAGGCCCGCTGAAAGAGACCAAGCTGACGCCGCGCATCGCCGATACGGCCAAGGCGCTTTATACGATCTATCTAGGGCTGTCGCTTGCATGCTTCCTCGCCTATCGATGGGCGGGCATGACGTGGAGCGATGCGTTCATGCACATGTGTTCGACGATGGGCCTGGGCGGCTTCTCAACGCACGATGCGAGTTTCGGCTACTGGAACTCGCCGACGATCGAAGCGGTCGCAGTCTTCTTCATGGCGCTGGCGGGATTGAACTTCTCGCTGCACTTCGTTGCGTGGCGGCGGCGCTCGGCGTTTGTCTACCTCCAGAATCCGGAAGCCCGGGCCTACGCCGTTACGCTGGTGCTGGCGGTCGCGGGCGTCACGGTCTTCCTGCTCTGGCGCGAGGTCTATCCGGACCTGGAGACGGCCGCCCGTTATGCGGCCTTCAACGTGGTGTCGATCGCGACGACGACCGGATACGCGAACACTGACTACAACCAGTGGCCCATCTTCGCGCCGGTGCTGATGCTCTTTCTCTGCGGCTTCACGACCTGCGCCGGATCGACCGGTGGCGGCGTGAAGATGATCCGCGGGCTGATCCTGCTAAAGCAGGCGCGCCGCGAGTTCACGCGCATCCTGCATCCACGCGTGATCAGCCCGGTCATCGTCGGTGACCAGGTCATCGAAAACAAGGTCATCTTCGCCGTGCTGGCCTTCATGCTCCTCTACGGCGCCTGCATCACCTGGCTGACGTTTCTCATGCTGCTTTCGGGGCTCGACGTCATTACCGCATTCAGCGCGATCGTGGCGTGCCTTAACAACACGGGCCCCGGCCTGAACCAGGTAGGACCAGCGACCACTTACGCGGTGCTCAATGACTTCGAAACCTGGGTCTGCATCTTTGCAATGCTGATCGGTCGACTCGAGTTGTTTGCGGTGTTGGTACTGTTCACGCCGGACTTCTGGCGCCGTTAATGAGGGCCGCAGTCATCGTCGGCACCGGCGACGTGCAGCGGACTGTCGACGCGTGGCTGGCGGAAACGGCAGAGGCGCGGCGTGCGATCCTGATAGAAGGCGTCTTCAGAGCGCTCGATGTACCGCCCGGAGTTCCGGTCACGCGGATCGGTGCGGGCTGCGTCTGCTGCATGGGCCAGGTACCGTTGCGCGTTGGCCTGACGCGCATGGTGCGTGCGCTGCGCCCCGACGTGGTGCTGCTGGTGCTGGCGAGCGGCGAGCATCTGGCGCGGGTGCGGGCCTTGCTGGCCGATGGCAGCCTGGGCGTGCGCTTTAAACTGGAGTAAGGGTCATGCTGCAGAAGATCCGCGTCAACGGCGTTGAACTTGCCTATCGCATTGACGGCGTGCCACACGCCGCGCCGTGGGTCGTGCTGAGCCACTCGCTCGCCTGCGACCACGCGATGTGGGATCCGCAGATGCAAGCGCTGCGCGACTTCCGCGTGCTGCGTTTCGACACACGCGGCCACGGCGCCTCGGAGGCGCCGGTCAGCCAATACACGATGGACCAGCTCGCCGCCGATGCGCACGCGCTTCTCGACGCGCTGGGAATCGAGCGCTTTCATTACGTCGGCCTGTCGATGGGCGGCATGATCGGGCAGCAGCTTGCGCTGCGCATTCCCCTGCGGATGGCGACGCTGACACTGGCCGACACGACCAGCCGCTATCCGGCCGAAGCGCGTCCCGTCTGGGACCAGCGGATCGCCATGGTGCGCGCACAAGGCATGGGCGCACTGGTGCCGACGACGCTCGAGCGCTGGTTCACCGCCGCATTCCGGGAGCACAACATCGACACGGTGGCGGGCATCGCTGCGAGGATCCGGGCGACGCCGGTTGCGGGCTACATCGGCTGCGCGTATGCGATCTCCCACATCGACCTGACCGCGCGGCTGCCCACGATCGATTGCCCGACCCTGGTCATCGTCGGTGCCGACGACCAGGGCACGCCTCCGGCGATGGCCGAAGAGATCGTCCGCGCGATAGAAGGCTCCCGGCTTGAAGTCATCCCCGCAGCCGCCCATCTGTCGAACATCGAGCAGCCGGCGCGCTTCAATACGCTGCTGAGAAGCTTCCTGGCCGCCAACAGTTAGCGTTTACTCTCAGGCTTGGTGCCTCGCTGATTGGAGTCCGAGGCATGGCTTGAATCTTTCGGCGTGGTACCGATATTGCAGATAAGCCCGTTTGTGAAACCTGGTGCGGGCATGACGCAAAGAGGACGCCGCCGATGTCAGTGACGATCATTTACAACAGTCCGCAGTACTGCGTGTTCGAGTTCGACGGCTCGAGCCGCGAGGGCGATCGTGCTATCGGTGGCTACGAGATCATGGACAAGCAGCTTCGGCGCGAGATCTTTCTTGGCGGCCAGGACGCCGAGAACTTCCGCAAGAGCGTGCAGGAACTGATAGAGCAAGGACCCACCGCCGATGAGGTGGATGCGTTCCTGCAGGGCTTCAGCGGGCTGATGACCCAGCCGGTCGTCCTGCACTGAGCCTGTCGGACAGCCACTCACTTGCCGGACCGAACGCGGCCCGGCGCAGGCCGACGTAGGCGTCCCTGCCCTTGACGTTTCGAGGGCCGGGTCTAGAGGCGGTGCCCCTGCGCCGCCCCGTCAGCGCCACAATTCACCCACAGCAAAGCAGCGCCTGCGACGACGGGCGTTGACGGGAGGCATGGTGGAGTTCGACTACATCGTCGTAGGGGGCGGATCGGGCGGCTGTGTGCTCGCGGCGCGCTTGTCGGAAGATCCCGCGATTCAGGTGGCACTGCTTGAGGCCGGGGGCCCGAACGACGGGATACTCAACCGCGTGCCCACCGGCGCGGCGGTGTACATGATGAAGCGCAACGCCTGCAACTGGGCGTTCTCCACCGTGCCGCAGCCCGGGCTGGGCGGGCGCAGCGGCTACCAGCCGCGCGGCCGGGGCCTCGGCGGTTCGTCGTCGATCAACGCCATGGTCTACCTGCGTGGCCAGCCCGAGGACTACGACGACTGGGCCGCCGGCGGCGCAACGGGATGGGGCTGGCACGATGTACTGCCGTACTTCCTGAAATCAGAGAACAACGAACGCGGCTCCAATGCCTGGCACGGAGTAGGCGGCCCGCTCAATGTCGCGGACCTGCGTTCCCCGCACCCGTTTGCCGCACGCTTCATCGAGGCGGGCTTGCAGGCGGGCCTTCCGCGCAACGAGGACTTCTCCGGTGCCACGCAGGAAGGCGTGGGCTACTACCAGGTCACGCAGAAAAATGGCGAGCGCTGGTCGGTCGCGCGTGCCTACCTGGATCCGGCGCGCGGGCGCGCCAACCTGCACATCGAGACCGGGGCTATAGCGACGCGCGTTCTGTTCGACGGACGGCGCGCAGTTGGTGTCGAGTTCGATCAGGGTGGCAAGCGCCGCACGCTGCGTGCGCGGTGTGAAGTGCTGCTGGCGGCCGGCGCTCTGCAGTCGCCGCAGCTGCTGATGGTCTCGGGCGTTGGCCCAGCCACCGGACTGCAACAGCTCGGTATCGATGTCGTGGCCGATCTTCCGGTGGGCCGCAATCTGCAGGACCACCTGGATGTCATCATCAACCGCAGAGTCGACGACACCGACCTGCTCGGCCTGTCGCCGGTCGGTGCCATCAAGCTGCTGCGCGCGATCCAGCGCTGGCGGCGCGAGCGGCGCGGGGTCCTGACCTCGAACTTTGCCGAAGCCGGTGGCTTCGTCCGCACGCTGCCGGAATTGTCGCGGCCCGACGTGCAGCTGCACTTCGTCATCGGCATGGTCGACAACCACAACCGCACGATGCACTTGGGCCACGGCATGAGCTGTCATTCGTGTCCGCTGCGACCTAAGAGCCGTGGCACCCTGACGCTCGCCTCGCGTGACACGCACGAGGCGCCGCGGATCGATCCCGGCTTCCTTTCGAACGCAGAAGACCTCGAGACGATGGTGCGAGGTTTCAAACTTGTGCGCCGCATCTTCGCCCAGCCGGCCTTCGTGCCTTTTGGCGGAGCCGACCCGTCGCGCGAGCTGTACTACAGCGGCGTGCGCACCGATGATGAAATCCGGGCCGCGATCCGCTCGCGCGCGGACACCATTTATCACCCCGTCGGCACCTGCCGCATGGGGACGGACGACCGCGCTGTCGTCGACCCGCTGTTGCGGGTGCGCGGACTCGAGGGGCTGCGGGTCGTCGATGCATCGGTCATGCCGACGCTGATCTCGGGCAATACCAATGCGCCGGTCGTGATGATCGCTGAGCGAGCCGCTGACTTCATCCGTCGCGCGCCGGCCGCCATCCGCGCGAGCGAGCCGGAGTCCGTCGGGCGACTCGCGCCGAAGATCGAGACCCCGCTTGCCGTAGCGCGCTAGCCGGCCGCGCACCGCCGCGCTTCTGCCCGGCGGTCATGAGCACATGCGCGTGTGTCGCGCAGCTCGCAAAGTGCGGCCACTACAATGGCGGGCTCCACTGAAAGCCGTTGATGACTTTGTCCGTCGCCATGACTTTGCCTGCCGCCGAGCTCCGCCTTCGGGAGTTGCTCGCACACCGAATCCTGATCCTGGACGGTGCCATGGGCACGATGATTCAGCGCTACAAGCTTGGCGAGGCGCAGTTCCGCGGCGAACGCCTGGCGGACCACAAGGTCGACCTCAAGGGCAACAACGACCTGCTGGTGCTGACGCGGCCGGACGTCATCCGCGAAATTCACGAGCAGTACCTCGCCGCCGGCGCGGACCTGATCGAGACCAACACATTCGGCGCGACCTCGATTGCGCAGGACGATTACCGGCTGGGACACCTCGCCTATGAAATGAACGTTGCGGCGGCGCGCATCGCGAAGGAGGCGGCCGCGCGCTTCGATACGCCGGACAGGCCCCGCTTTGTGGCCGGGGCGCTGGGCCCGACGCCGAAGACCGCCTCGATTTCGCCCGACGTCAACGACCCCGGTGCGCGTAACGTCACGTTCGACGAGCTGGCGCGGGCCTATGGCGAGCAGGCGCGCGGACTGCTCGATGGCGGCGCTGACCTGCTGCTGGTCGAGACGATCTTCGACACGTTGAACGCCAAGGCTGCGATATTCGCGATCGAGGCCGAGTTCGAACGCCGCGCCGCGTTGGGTGAGCCGCGCGTGCCCGTGATGATTTCCGGCACCGTGACCGACGCCTCGGGCCGCATCCTGAGCGGGCAGACGGTCGAGGCATTCTGGCACTCGGTGCGCCACGCAAGGCCGTTCGCGGTGGGCCTGAACTGCGCGCTGGGCGCCGCGCTGATGCGGCCCTACATCGAGGAACTGGCGAACGTCGCGGATTGTTTCGTCAGTGTCTATCCGAATGCGGGACTGCCGAACCCGATGAGCGAGACCGGGTTCGACGAGACGCCGGAGGTCACGTCGAGCTTGCTGCAGGAGTTCGCGCAGTCGGGCTTCGTCAATATCGCCGGCGGCTGCTGCGGTACGACACCGGACCACATCCGAGCGATCGCGCAAGCGATCGACGGGCTGCCGCCGCGCATCGTGCCGGCCCACGATCACCTGATGAAGCTCTCGGGGCTCGAGCCGGTGAAGATCGGCGACGAGAGTCTCTTCGTCAACGTCGGCGAGCGCGCCAACGTGACCGGCTCGAAGGCCTTCGCGCGCCTGATCCTCAACGAGCAGTTCGAGGAAGCGGTGGCCGTCGCGCGCCAGCAGGTTGAAAACGGCGCCCAGGTCATCGACATCAACATGGACGAGGCGATGCTGGACTCGGCCAGCAGCATGTCGCGCTACCTGAACCTCATCGCCAGCGAGCCCGACATCGCCCGCGTGCCGGTGATGATCGACAGCTCGAAGTGGAGCGTCATCGAAGCCGGTCTCAAGTGCGTGCAGGGCAAGAGCATCGTCAACTCGATCTCGCTGAAGGAAGGCGAGGACGAATTCATCCGGCAGGCGCAGCTTTGCCGACGCTACGGCGCAGCCGCAATCGTCATGGCCTTCGACGAGCTGGGCCAGGCCGACACCTTCGCGCGCAAGACCACGATCTGCGAGCGTGCCTACCGCCTGCTGGTGGACCGCGTGGGCTTTCCGCCCGAAGACATCATCTTCGACCCCAACATCTTCGCGATCGCCACCGGCATCGAAGAGCACAACAACTACGCGGTCGATTTCATCGAGGCCACGCGCTGGATCAAGCACCACCTGCCCTACGCCAAGGTCAGCGGCGGAGTCAGCAACGTCAGCTTCAGCTTCCGCGGCAACGACCACGTGCGCGAGGCAATCCACACGGTCTTTCTGTATCACGCGATCCGCGCCGGCATGACGATGGGCATCGTCAACGCGGGTCAGCTCGGCGTGTACGAAGACATCGAACCGGAACTGCGCGAGCGGGTCGAGGACGTCGTACTCAACCGACGGCCCGATGCCGGTGAGCGGCTGGTGCAGTTCGCCGAGCAGGTGAAAGCGGGCGGCAGGAAGAAGGAAGAAGACCTTGCGTGGCGCGCCGATCCGGTGGAAAAGCGCCTCGCGCACGCGCTGATCCACGGCATCACGAACTACGTCGTCGAGGACACCGAGGAGTGCCGTGCCGCGATCGCCGCGCGTGGCGGTCGACCGATCGAGGTCATCGAAGGGCCATTGATGGATGGCATGAACATCGTCGGCGACCTGTTCGGAGCTGGCAAGATGTTCCTGCCACAGGTGGTGAAGTCGGCGCGCGTGATGAAACAGGCGGTGGCGCATCTGGTGCCGTACATCGAAGCCGAGAAGGCGGCACACGTCGCGGCCGGCGGCGAAGCCAAGGCCAAGGGCAAGGTTGTCATCGCCACCGTCAAGGGCGACGTGCACGACATCGGCAAGAACATCGTCTCTGTCGTGCTTCAGTGCAACAACTTCGACGTCGTCAACATGGGTGTCATGGTGCCGGCCGAGAAGATCCTGCAGACGGCGCGCGACGAGAAGGCCGACATGATCGGGCTCTCCGGCCTCATCACGCCGTCGCTCGAGGAGATGCAGCACGTCGCGCGCGAGATGCAGCGCCAGGGCTTCACGCTGCCCCTCCTGATCGGTGGCGCCACGACCAGCCGCGTGCACACGGCCGTGAAGATCGCGCCTCACTACACGAACGGTCCAGTGATCTACGTATCCGATGCGAGCCGCTCGGTCGGTGTCTGCCAGAGTCTGGCGTCCGATGATGCGGCCTCGAAGTTCATCACCGATCTCTCGGCCGAGTACGCGCGCGTGCGCGAGCAGCACGCGGCGAAGAAGGGGCCCGAGCTGATCAGCCTCGCTTCTGCCCGCGCTAACGCATCTCGGATCGACTGGAGCGGGTATGTTCCGCCGAAGCCAAAGTTCATTGGCCGGAGACTCTTCAGGAACTACGACCTGGCGATGATCGCCAAGTACATCGACTGGGGTCCATTTTTCCAGACCTGGGACCTGCACGGCCCGTTCCCGCAGATACTTGCCGACGATGTGGTCGGCGAGCACGCGCGCCAGGTCTTCGCCGAAGGCGAAAAGATGCTCGAGCGCTGTGTCACCGAGCGCTGGCTGCAAGCTAACGGCGCCGTCGCCTTCTTCCCGGCGAACTCGGTCGGCGATGACATCGAGCTCTACACGGACGAGACGCGGCGCGAAGTGCTCTTCACCTGGCATGGCCTGCGGCAGCAGACGAAGAAGCCCGTGCTCGACGGTGTGCCGAATCCCAACCAGTCGCTCGCCGACTTCATCGCGCCCAAGCTCATCGACGGAAAGCCGAGCGGCATCGCCGATTACATCGGACTGTTTGCCGTCACGAGCGGCATAGGCCTGGAAAAGCGCGAAGCGCTGTTCCAGCAGAAGCACGACGACTACGGCTCGATCATGCTGAAGGCCATTGCCGACCGTCTCGCCGAGGCCTTTGCCGAGTTGCTGCACGAGCGCGTGCGCCGGGATCTCTGGGGCTACGCCGCGAGCGAGTCGCTGACCGGCGATGAGCTGATCAAGGAGACCTATCGCGGCATCCGCCCCGCGCCGGGTTACCCGGCGTGCCCGGAGCATGCAGTCAAGCGCGCAATGTTCGATGTGCTGATCGCGGAGGAGATCGGCATGACGCTGACCGAGAACTACGCGATGCACCCGGCGTCGAGCGTCAGCGGCTTCTACTTCTCTCATCCGCAGGCCAGGTATTTCAACGTCGGTCGCATCGGCCGCGATCAGCTGGAAGACCTCGCGCGCCGCAAGCAACAGAGTGTGAGCGAACTCGAGCGCTGGTTGGCGCCGAACCTGGGTTGATGGGCGAATCGCTTGCCGGGATGACCTGTGCTTAGGCGGCATGCGCTGCTGTCGTTGCTGGCACTGGCGGCGTGCAGCCGCAGCGATCCGGAGCGCGAACTGCGCGCGACTGTCGCGCAAATGGCGCTGGCCATCGAGCAGCGCGAGCCGGCGGACTTCCTCGATGCGCTGTCCGAAGACTTCACCCGCGAGTCGGGCGCATTCGACAAGCAGGACGCGCGGCGCGTGCTGGCGGGAGTCCTGCTGCGCAATGAACGCATTCAACTGAGCGCGGTCGTGACCGACGTGCGCGTCGAGGGCGATCGCGCCTCCGCGAAGGTGCGTGTGATTGCAACCGGCGGCGCGGGACTGCTGCCTGAGCGCGGCCAGACCTGGGAGTTCGATTCCACATGGCGGCGCGAAAAGGGCCGCTGGAAGGTCTTCAACGCGGAGTGGCGCGAAGGGCTCTGATGCGACCCGCACCCTGATTGCGGGCGCGGATGATCGGGCCGAGAATCGCCTTACTGCGATGAACCGCGTGCGTCGTCCGTATCGATGAGCAAAGCACCGAGGCAAATGGCCCATGACCGCCCAGACTGACACACGCGTCGCCGTTGTCACCGGAGGCGCGCGTGGCATCGGTCGCGCCATCGGTGAATGGTTCCTGCGCCACGACCATCATGTTGTGTTGCTCGACCGCGACCGCCCAGTGCTCGAGCGCACCGTTGCCGAGTTAGCAATGCCCGATCGGCTGCTCCCCGTTTACTGCGACGTGTCGGACCCGGCGCAGGTTGCGCACGCAGCCGAGGACGTGATCGCGCGCCTCGGCCGTGTCGACGCGCTGGTGAACAACGCCGGCGTCGCCGTGTTCAAGCCGGTGCTCGAAACGACGTTCGACGATTGGCGCACGGTGCTGGCCACCAATCTCGACGGCGCCTTTCTTTGCACGCAGGCCTTTGGTGCGAGGATGGCGCAGCGTGGCCGTGGCGCCATCGTCAACATCGCCTCGATTTCTGGCCTGCGTGCAAGCACGCTGCGCTTGGCGTACGGCACCAGCAAGGCGGCACTGATCCATATGACCAAGCAGCACGCCGTTGAGCTCGGCAACCTCGGCGTGCGCGTCAACGTCATCGCTCCGGGCCCAGTCGACACCGAGATGGCCAAGCTCGTGCACAGCGTCGCGATCCGCTCCGACTACTACGACGCGATCCCGCTCGGCCGCTACGGCACAACCGATGAAATGGCCGAGGTCGTCGGTTTCCTCTGCAGCGATGCGGCGCGCTTCGTCAACGGCCAGGTGCTCGCCGTTGATGGCGGCTTCGACGCCGCTGGCGTTGGGCTGCCGACGCTGCGGCGGCGGATGTTGGACGGAGAAGGTGCTACTTGAAGCCAAGCCAAGTCCAGCCCGCGGATCCTCCGCCGACACTTTCTTACTCGCAGGAGCCGATTTGTGAACATCACGCGACATGACCAGAGCGCCATTCTTTCGCAAGCGGTAGAGCACGGTGGGACCGTTTACTTGGCGGGGATTGTCGCCAGGGACTTGAGTAAAGACATCAAGGGTCAAACCAGGGAGGTCCTCGGCGAGATCGATCGACTTCTTGCGAAGTGCGGCTCTAGCAAATCCAAGGTCCTGCAGTGCCACATTTGGGTCACCGACATCCGCAACCGCGCGCCAATGAATGAGGTGTGGGCCGAGTGGGTCGACAAGCACCACTTGCCGGCACGCGCGTGCGTCGAGGCCAAGCTGGCCGATCCGAACGCGCTGGTCGAGATCATGGTGATCGCCGCCAAGTAGGGCTATCGGCCAGTAGCCGCCGTTTCCCCGCCGGGCAAAATCGCCGCATAGCTGACATGCAGTTAGCTCCGACGCAATCGGAAAGCGTCTAGTTGCAGTTCGGCCCGAGAATTCAGAACGCTCGGTCGTAACGCCCTGAGTTATCGGGTAGGACAGGTGATGCGCATTGCGATTGTGGGTTCGGGGGGTGTCGGCGGCTATGCCGGGGCCTGGTTGCAGCAGGCGGGTGAGGACGTGACGTTCATCGCACGCGGCGCGCATCTCGAGGCGATTCGGCGCGAGGGGTTGCGCATCGAGCATCCCGACCTGCCGTTGCACTTGACGCGTGTGTCGGCAACGGACGCTCCATCGAGCGTCGGGCCGGTCGACCTCGTCATATTTGCCGTCAAGCTTTTCGATACAGACAGTGCGGCGCGGTCAATGGCACCCCTCGTAGGGCCCGGAACGCGCGTTCTCACGCTGCAGAACGGCATCGATAGTGTCGCGATGATCCGTAGTCATTGCGCGCCGTCGACGTCGGTCCTGGGTGGGGTCATCTATGTCTCCGCAGTCATCGCCCATCCGGGGGAGATTCGCTCACCAGGGGGATTGCACGCGGTCGTTGCCGACCGGGCTGGAGGCGATGCAGTGATGGCTCAGTTGGAGAGGGCAACGAGGGGACTGGCCGGGCTATCCGTAACGCTTAGCGATGATGCGATGCAGACCATTTGGGAGAAGTTCATCGCGCTGGCCTCGCTCTCAGGCGCGACTTCTCTGCTGCGTGCAGATATGGGGACAATCCTTGGACATTCGGAGACCAAAGCGTTTCAGCGTCAACTGATCGAGGAAGCCATTGCCGTGGCGCAAGCCAGTGGCGTTCCCGTTAAGGCGGAGTTGGCTGAGGCAGTCATGGGCAAGCTGGCAGCGATGCCACCGTCATTTCGTTCGTCGATGGCCGAAGACCTCGAGCGAGGGAACCGTCTCGAACTGCGCTGGCTCAGCGGCCGAGTGCATGGGCTTGGAATCGAGCTTGGAGTATCTACCCCGGCGCACTCCGCGGTCTATCGGGGTCTCGTGCTCTACGAACCCGGCCGGACGCAAAGCAATTGACACCTTCGGCCGTCGGCCAGCAGCGGCCATGCGCCGCAAGTTACAGTTAGCCTGAAAGCAGTCCTCGGCACACTGCAGCGCAGCCGGACACCGTTTCGCCAAATTCGATCAACCGCCATTTCACCGAGCACAGGAATCTCATGATGAGTCAAACGATGATGGGCCACGCAACGTGTGGCGCAGTGGCTGCGATGGTCCTGGCGCTGAGTCCGATCGAAGTTGCCGATGCTTGCTCGCGCATCTTGTGGAATGACAACAAGCTTGCGGTCGTCGTTGGACGAACAATGGACTGGCCGGAATCGACGGAGCCCGTTCTCACCGTCTTCCCGCGTGGCGTCAAGCGAAATGGCGGGCGTCTGGGGCCAGATATTGTGGTCAAGGACAACGCGCTTTCCTGGTCGGCCAAGTACGGAAGTCTGGTCACGACAATCTACGGCGTCGGCACCGCCGACGGTCTTAACGAGCGCGGCCTTGGGGCCCACATGCTGTTCCTCAACGCTGCCGACTTCGGACCGCGCGACCCCAGCAAGCCGGGCATCCATGGCGGACTCTGGGCGCAGTACCTCCTCGACAACGCGGCTACGGTCACGGAGGCGCTTGCGTTGCTGGAAAAGGTGCAGATCGTGATGACCGAAGCGCGCGGAACACAAGCGACGGTTCATCTTGCCATCGAGGATGCGAGCGGCGACTCCGCCATCATCGAGTACATCGGCGGCAAGCGCGTCGTTCACCACGGCCGCGAGTTCCAGCTGATGACCAACGACCCACCGTATGACGAGCAGTTGGCGTTACTGAAGAAAATGGACTTCTCCAAGCCCCGCAGCGACACCCCGTTGCCCGGCAACGTCAAGCCCACCGACCGCTTCCAGCGTGCCGCTTACTTCTCGTCGATGTTGCCAGAGCCCAAGAACGAGCGCGAAGCGGTGGCAGGGGTGTTGGCAATCGCCCGCAACGTCTCGGTGCCCTTCGGCGCGCCCTACAAGGGCTTCGGCATCTACAACACTGAATACCGTACGGTCACCGACCTGACGAACAAGCGTTACTTCTTTGAACTGACGACCAGTCCGAACGTCATATGGGCGGACCTCGCAAAGTTCAAGCTCGCGTCTGGCTCGCCGGTCATGGTCCTGCACCCGGACGACATCGCTTTGTCAGGTGATGTTTCGGGAAAGTTCAAGGCCGCGAAGGCGCCTTTCTGACGTCATTCACCGTTCAAAGCGAGAGAGTCGCCACCTGCGTTGCTCGAAGGCAGCAGGTATGAAGGCGGCCCCGTCTGCGCTCGCGTAGGCTAGACGCGGCCAGAAGCGGAAGTCCACTGCTCGACCGACGGGCGTCCCGTTGAAGACGTCGCAGGCCTTCTTGCGACTGATACTGTAAGTTTCGTCGCCGACCATCTGATTCTCTATCGAAAGCAGGGCACTGCAGCTCAAGGGCGCGCCCAAGTTCTTCCGCAAGGTCCCAGCGATCCCGCAGACACTCTGCGGACTACAAGTCAGGCGCGAGGGCGTTTGACCTGACCGCGCCTTACCCAAGGGGAACAAGTATGCGTACTAATCGCTTCTACCGCGGCGCCGTAGCAGTTCTCGTTACGGCGACCTTAGTCTCGACCAGCCTGGCTCCTGCGGAGGCCTGCACCCGTGCGCTCTACGTTGCCAACGATGGCACCGTCATCGTCGGCCGTTCGATGGACTGGGGCGAGGACATGATGTCCAACATGTGGGTGTTGCCGCGTGGCATGAAGCGCGATGGCAGAGGCGGCAAGAGCACGATCTCGTGGGAATCGAAGTACGGCAGCCTGATCGTGTCGGCTTACGACATCGGCACGGCCGAAGGGATGAACGAAAAGGGGCTGGTGGTCAATGAGCTCGCCCTGGTCGAGTCGAACTACGGCAAGCCGGCCGAAGGCGACAAGGTGATCTCGCTCAGCACCTGGCCGCAGTACGTCCTGGACAACTTCGCTACCGTTGCCGAGGCCGTCGCGGATTTGCGCAAGGAGAACTTCCGCGTGCAGACCGTGGTGCTGGGCACCGGCCGCCCCGCCAACATGCACCTGGTGATCTCGGATGCCACCGGCGACTCGGCGGTATTCGAGTACGTCGACGGCAAGCTCGTCATCCATCACGGCAAGCAGTACCGGGTCGTGACCAACTCCCCCACCTACGACAAGCAGCTGGCGATCATGGAGTACTGGAGGGACGCCGGCGGCACGTCGAAGTCCCTGCCTGGCACCTCGCGCGCGGCCGACCGCTTCGTGCGCACTTCCTTCCTCTTGGACGTGCTCCCGGCCGTGGCTTCCCCGACATACATCAGCGGCACGCCAGAGCAGAGCTTCAAGTTCCAGGCGCCGATGGCGGTGCTTTCGCTGATGCGAAGCGTCGGCACCCCGCTGGGTTTTGCCAATGAAGAGCAGCCGTGGGTCTCGTCGACCATCTGGCGGACCGTCAGCGACAGCACCAACCGCGTGGTGATCTTCGACTCGGCGCTGACGCCGGCGACGTTCTGGGTGAAGCTCGATGAGCTGGACCTCAGGTCGGGCGCGCCGGTCAGGAAGCTGCAGCTGGCGGGTGGCAAGACCTACAGCGGCAATGCCGTGGGCCAGTTCGTGGACGCCAAGCTGTTTACCTTCCAGGACCTGAACGACGTCGCTCCAGCGAAGTAATGCCACCGTTGGTCGAACTCGGTTCGGTGCTTTGTGCAAGTGATGCTGGATCGGTTGCGGCGGCCGGTCCGCAAGCTGTCCGCCGCTGAACCGGGGCGGGTTCGGTTCCTCAACTCCGAGGACTCCCCATGCTGAGCCAACGTCCGCTCCCAGTGTGAACTCGGCGGCCGCTTTCGCGCGCAGCTGAGGTCAGCTTAGGGTCGACTACTGTCTTCCCGTTCCGCGTCGAACGCGGCCCAGGACTCCTTGCAAGCCGCCGCAACGGATAGATCGTCCCGCGGTGGCCGTTGCGCGCTCAGCGAAAGGCGGACGCCACCGCGGCGGGAGTGACTCCGTCGCGGTGCGGCGTCGCCGGCGCTGCGCGCAGCGCCAGCGAACCGCGCGACCAGTAATTGCGGTCGCGGTGCGGGAAGTCGCGCATCTGCAGAACGATCGCTTCGGCGCGCTCGCGCTGCGGCGCCTGCGCGCGCCATTCGTTCACGTAGGCGGCGTGCGGGCGGCGCAGGATGCCGGCGAGCCACGCGGCCTCGATTGGCTTGAGTCGCGCCGGCGGCTTGCCGAAATAGGTGCGGGCGGCGGCGCGCGCGCCGCAGATGCCTGGGCCCCAATCGACCGTATTCAAGTAGAGCTCGAAGATACGTGCCTTGCCGAGCGTACGTTCCATTTCCACCGCATACAGGAGCTCGCGCACTTTGCGCGCGGCGGTGCGCTCACCGCCGGTGATGAGCGTGCGGGCGAGCTGCTGAGTCAGCGTGCTGGCACCGCGCGGCGGGCCGTCGGCATCGACGGCGGCGAGCAGTGCGGCGAGTTCTTCATCGTCATAGCCGCCGTGCTCATGGAAGCGCTGGTCTTCGGCGGCGATCACCGCGGCGGGCAGGTACGGGCCGAGCTTGTCGAGCGCGATCCAGGTCGTGGCGCCGTCGCCGCTCGGCTGTCGGCGCGGGCTGCCATCCAGTTGCTGGCACGACAGCGTGAATACGCCGAACTGCAGTGCCTCGGTGCCGAGATCGGCCACCTGCAGCTGGTCAATGTGAAATTGCGTGCTGCTCCTGCCCTGTGGCAGCGTCAGCGCGCCGCTCGCTTCAATGGCGCCATCGAATCGTCCCCAACGTGCTTCCGGAATGATCGACACAAGTGTCCGCACCGCATCGCCGACATCCGTGCGCGGCAGCGTCCAGCGCACACGCACGCCGTCGGCCGCGATTTCAGCGGTGTAGTCGACGCGCAGGGCACCGCTGGCGATCCAGCCCTGTACCGAGGCGTCTCTGCGCGCGAGCGCAAGTTCTGCTTCCGCTAACTGCAGCGGCTCGGCAGCCAGCACCGGATGCTGCAGGCGGCACGGCGCGCAGCGCGCGATCAGGACTGCGCCCTCGCGGCGGAGTGCGATGCGGCCCGCGCGCGTCTTGACGCTGCGGCCGTCGAGCAGGTGGGCGACGCCGGGCGCCGTGACCAGCCGCACCAAGCCCGCCACGTTCAGATCGACCTGCACGCCAAAGAGCGCGATGCGCGTCGTCCACGCTGGTGGGGCAGTGGAGAGCACGCCGTTGCTTGTCACCAGTACGGCGAGCGCGCCGCCTGTGCCAAGCGCGGCGGCCAGCAGGCAAAGCGCGGCGGCGACGAGCATCCGGCGTATCACTCGGCGCGTGTTCATTGAGCGTCCCTCCGCGTGGCGCGCTCCGGAAGCACCGCCCGGGGTCGGCGCTCTGCGCTCATGGCTCACCCACGCGCTCGACCACGGTCGTGGCCCACCATGGACCGCCGCCATACTGTGCGGCCCAGAACCATGCCGAGGTGTCGGTCCACTCGCGGCCCTCGCTGTCGTGGATGCGCTCGCATACGCGCAGGCGCGAGCCCTCGCGCGTGGCGGCGAAGCAGCTCCACCGCTCGCCGCGATCGTCCACGACCGGCCGGGGCCGCTCGATCGTGTAACCGAGTGCGTTGAAGCAATCGGACGCCGGATGCAGCTGGCGCGTCGGGCGCTCGACCCGTCGTAGGACCAACATGCGTTCGCCGTCGGTGAATCGCGCCACCGCACCCGGAAAACGGCGCGCGAAGCGCTCCTCGAGATCGGACAACGGCAACTGGGTCAGCGGCCGGTCGCGGAAGTGGGTGGGCCAGTCGACACCCCGCGGGGCATCGGGATCCACCACGGGCGACCGCAAGGGTCGTCCGCCTGCCTGCAGCAGCGAGAACTGCGCTGCCAGAGGCAACACGCCCGCGACCAGCAGGGCGCCGACGAAGAAGGTTCGAACGTTCATGAAGTCCTCCGCGAAGCGAGCCATGCCAGGGGCACGATGGCGGCGACTAATGCCAGCAGTCCCACGACCTCGTGCGACCACGCGGGCCAGTGCACGCGGCCGGACTCCGGGAAATACAGGACCACGTTGCGGGCGATGTTCGCGAGCAGCACCATGAGCCCCGCGGAGACTCCGTTCAGCAGTGTGCGGCGTGCGTCGGCGGCGTGCAGGTACGACAGCAGCGCGGCGACGAAGCTGCCGATCCACAGCATGCCGATGCCGGCGCAGGGCGCATCGATCAGCACCGTGGTGCCGTCATGCACGATCGACGCGCCAGCGGCCGTGGCGCTGACCCCAAGGAGCGAAAGCAGCAGCGCACTGGCATGTGCAACGAGCAGTCGCAGCGGGAAGCCGAGGTAGAACTGCAGCGACGCGATGATCGGCAGCGCGAGCAGCAGCAGCACGACGAGTGCAGTGGCAGGGCGGCGCAGCGCATGCATGAGGTACGTGCCGACGGCCAGCATCGCGATAGCCGCGGCGGCGAGATCCGGCAGTACGAGTTCCGCGAGAGCGGCGACGACCGCCAGCGCGCCGCTCGCCACCAGTGCGGCACGCGGCGGCGTGACCAGTTCCCCGCGGTCGCGCCACAGCAGGACGGCGACGGTCGCCAGCGCGAGGATGCCCCATGGCTCGTCGGAGCCGTCGACCAGGCGCCGGGCGACATAGGTCCAGTGCGGCCAGAGTGCCAGCAGCAGGGCGGCCGGCAGCCACCACACGCGCGGCAGCGACACGCGCCAACGCGTCGGAAGCCCCTGCGGGCCAGCGTCGCGAGCGCCGATCTCGACGAGCACTCCGTGCAGTGGCGACGGCACAGTGCGGCCGATGCGCGCGTAGCGTTCAGTGTGCATGGCGTTCCCCCCTGGCACGACGGCGGCGCAGCCACCACACGAGGCCGCCGGCGGCGAGCGTCATCGACAGGAACTCGGGCTCGGGCGTGCTCGGAACCTGGCCGACGGCGAGTTCGCTGACGCCGGCCGGCAGGACCTGAGGCTGATCGACGCTCGTCTGCTGGCCGGTCGGATTGCGTACCACCTGATCAACGGCGATGAACGACGTGTAGTCCGTGAGCAGTCCGTACTTCAGCCCGAGCGCGGTGATCTGCTGCGCCGCCGCCGCATCGTTGACCAGCTTCTGGTAGTCGCCAAGGGTGGCAATGCGGCTGCGGGCCCAGAGAGTCGCCAGCGCGGGTGCGTCGCGTCGCGCCGCGCCGGCCGCGACATCGATCGAGCGATGGAATGCCCCGGCGGCGGTGATGCCTTCAATCTCGATCGAACCGGTCGGCGCACCGCGGAATTTCCCGGTCAGCACGATCGGCCGCTGGGCGAACAGGTCCGGCACCTGCGGCGGGTCGACGTCGTACGCGTCGAAGCCGCGAAAGTTGATCCGGATGCGCGTCAGCACAGGCGCCTCGATGTAGTTGCGGAAGCGATCAGCCTCGACCGCCGCCTGCTGTGCATTCAGCACGACGAACGACTCGCCGCGACCGGCACGCCCCAGCCCTTCGATCAGATGACGGTTGACCGAAGAGCCGATCCCGAAGGCAAACACGTTGGCCGTGCCGAGGTTGGCGCGAACCAGGTCCATTGCCTCCTTCTCGATCGACACGTAGCCATCGGTGATGACGACGAAGCTGCGTGCGCGTTCCGTGTCCGATGGCATGGCGAGTGCCGCCCGCAGCGCTGCCAGCAACTCGGTCGAACCACCGCCGCGTTGTGCATTGATGAAGCTGACCGCGGCGTCGACGTTCTCGCGCGTGGCCGGCAGCGATCGCGGTGCGAACTTCGAGTGGCCGCCGGCGAAAGGGATGATGTTGAAGGTGTCGGTCGGACGCAGGTTCGCAACCAGGCCGCGCAGCAGTGTCTTGGCGGTTTCGATGGGAAAGCCGTGCATCGATCCCGAGACGTCGAGCACGAAGACATAGTCGCGCGGAACGATCGCCGCGCTCGGCACGCGCGCCGGCGGCTCGATCATTGCGAGGAAGAAGCTCTCCTCGGGGCCCTTCGTGCAGCAGCACGCCGGAGGCGATCTCGCGACCGGCCAGGCGATATTCAAGGACGACGTCGCGGTCCGCATGCTCCGCAGCCGGTGCCAGCGTGGCCCGTACGCTGCGATCACCTCCGGCGACGTCGAGCCGATGCGTCGGTGAACGCAACTCCTGCACCGGAACGGGAGCGCTGATCTCGACGTTCATGGCGAACGCGGCCTTGGCCGGCACGCCGGCGCGCAACGTGGGCTGGGCGATCCAGGTTTCGGGCTGGTGGCTCTCGCGCCCCGGTGTGCCGTTGTAGCGCGGCCCGACGACGGTGGGGAATACGAAGCGGTAGACGCCGTCGGTCGGAACAATGGTCTCCGCGTAGCGCAGGTCGACGGCGATCTCGTCACCGGGCATCACGTTGGCAATCGCCATCTGGAACACGTTGGGGCGGTGCTGCTCGAGCAGCGACGCGCTCTTGCCCTCGCGTTTCGCACCCTCGTACTCGCGGCGCGCGGCCTGCTTCTCGCGGATCTGTGCCTGCACGACGCGATCGCCGATGCGCATCGTCATCGCCGTGACTGCCGCGCGCGTCGAGGCGGGAAAGACATAGCGCGCCTCGATAGGCGTGGAGCCTTCGTTGCGGTAGCGCTGCGTCACGCGCACGTCGGCGATGACGCCGCTGACCTTGACGTCGACCTGGGTCGACTTCAGCGGCAGCGCATCGACGCCGGGGGTCGCCTGATCGACGACGAAGTAGGGCGAGAGCGACTTGTCGGCGCCTTCGGCCGTTTGGCCGCGCACCGGGCCCAGCAGCAGGCACAGCATCAGGCTGGCGGCGCCGAGCGCGGCCAGCAGCGACGAGCGTGCCGCTCGGGCAGGTTTCGAAGTGGACATCGTCGTGCCCGATCAGCGTGAGTGGCGCGCGATCGCGTCGACATTGGCGCGTCGGACCGATGGCGGCAAGCTCGTCCACAGCCGTTGATCACCGTTCACAACCTCGAGCTCGACGGCGCCGTCGGCGAGCTGCGCCAGGGCCGTGGCGTCGGCGAGAGGCAGCACAAAGGCTGCGCCGTCCGCACGGCCGAGCGCGATGACTTGCGCAGCGCTGCCGTCGGGACGCAGCGTCAACGTAGCCTCGCCACGGCTGCCGGACGGCGGCACGACGATCAAGACCGGTCCTCCGGTCTGGTGGATCAGCACGGCCTGCGCTCTGAGCGGCAGAATCGTCGTCGGCAAGGCGAGGCGCCAGGCGCCTGCCTGGCGCTCGAGCACCTCGACGGTGACGACTTCGATCGTCGCCTGCTGGCCCGCCGGCAGCGACAGAACGTCGGCGAGCACCTCGTCGAGGGCCGCCTGTGCGTGTCCATCGTGCGGATCTTCGTCGCCGCCGCAGCCGCCGAAGTCGCCAGCGACCAGATCGACCACGCGTCCCGCGCGCTCCACGCGGAGGCGCTCGACGTGCTGGTCCGTGGCCGGCAGCCGCGCGCCAAGGTCGATCGGGCGCGGGCTGGCGTTGTGTACAGCCTGCACGACGCGGATGTCGGCCAGCGATCCGAGCAGTCGTACATCGAATGCGGAACTCGTCAGGTGCAGGTCGCGGGCCAGGAGCAGCGCCGGAGGGTGCGCCATCGCGGTGGCCGGTTCGACACGAGCCACCGTCGTCGGAGTGGCGGGGGTTGGGGGGGCGGCTGCCGCCGGTGCCGCGAACAGCAGGGCCAGCAGTTGGGCCGCCGTCGCGGCGCCATCCCGAAGCAAGGTCAAGGCCGTCATCTCGTTCTCCTCGAAGGGCCCGCGGTGCGGGAGCGGGACGAACGATCGGCGCCGCGTGCGAAGCGATGACGAAGTGACGGCGCGTCGAATGTGAAGGCGGTGTGAACGTTGGCCGTCGAACAGCCTATGCCGGATGTCGTCGATACCTAGGCCAAGTGATGAATGGTCAGCGGGGCGCCGGGCGTGGACGATCTGGTCTGCCGACAAGGCGCTACCGACTGACCCCGGAGACATTCATGCGAGCCGACTTGAGCAAGTTCCAGCCGCAATCGGACGACGAGATTCGTTATGTGCGCCTGGCGCGCGGTATGCGTGCCATCGCGGCGGCCCTCGTCGTCGGCGGCATCGTCGTCGCCACGTTCGAGACAGCACCGCCCCCCCAGCGCGTCCGGCCGACCGATGCCACGCCCGAGGACGCCCGGGCCTACGCCGTCGTCGAGCCGCATGCGGCGATGGCGACCGCCGCGCCGGCGGCACAGGCCGTCGTGGCCGCCGCCCGTGACACCGATCCGGCACACACGCGCCTTGATCGTGGCAAAGACCTCCGCGGCTGAGTCGGGCGGCGAATGCATGCAGGGGGCGCTTAGGCCGTTTGGCATAGGTCGCCTGTTGAAGTGCTTTCCACACGCGCCCCGTTTAGCGGTCGCGGTCATGTCCTGGGATCCGGACATGAAACTGAAGCGATGGTCGGTACTACTCGGGATGGGCACGCTGGCTACGGCGGTCATGGCCGGCCCGCACGTCGTGGCGGACAGCGCGTGTCCGCACTACGCCGTGGACATCGAGGCCTTCGCGACCTGCGACGGCGACCGCGTTGCGAGTCCAGACCCGATCCGACTCGACGCTAGCGAGCTGCTTGCCGAGCCCGAGGTCCCGCTGCACAAGCGCACCGGCAGCGGCCTGTACGTCGACGCGGTGCATGCCGAGGCGATCAAGCGCAGGTATCCGGACGAGGTGGTGTTTGTCGACATTCGCAGCCCGGTGGAACTCGGGCTGACCGGCCATCCCAAGTCGGTGGACCTCAACGTGCCCTTCCGTGACTTCGTCCAGCCGCTCGCCTGGGACGATGCGAGGGGCGCCTGGTCGATGGAGACCAACCCCCGCTTCTCGGCGCAACTCGACGGCGAACTGCGTCGTCGCGGCGCCACGTACGACACCTTCGTGATGCTGCTGTGCCGTTCGGGCGACCGCAGCGCGCAGGCGGCGGACGCGCTGTCCCTGCTCGGGTATCGCAACGTGGTCAGTGTCGTTGACGGATACGAAGGGGACATCGGGCCGGACGGCCGGCGTTCCCTCAATGGTTGGAAAAATGCGGGCCTGCCGTGGACCGCTCAGGCGAACGCCGCGCTCGTGGCCCGACGTCGCTGACCGACAGTTCCCTGGCACTCCAGGCGGTTCGGGGTTCAGCCTCCGGTCGCCTGGAGTTTTTTTTGCGCAGCGACGACTGCTTCAGTGCGGTTGCTGACGTCGAGCGCACGAAAGATCGCGAGCAGATGCACCTTGACGGTTCCTTCCGACAGGCCGAGTTCTCGCGCGATCAGCTTGTTCGGCATTCCGCGCGCCAGCAGCGCAAGGACCTCGAGCTGCCGCTGTGTCAGGCCGTGGTTCGGTGCCTCCTGCCGTTCTGCGCTGACTGTGCCGCTCGCGGTCCTGTCCCGACCGCCGAGCAGCCGCAGCGGCGCGTACGTGCCTCCCGACAGGACCAGGCGCACCGCCTGCAGGATCACCGCCGCCGTGTCCGACTTCGGGATGAAGCCGGCTACGCCCGAGTTGATCAATTCGCGCACCAGCGACGGCGATTCCTCGGCTGAGACGACGATGATCGGCAGCATGGGGCAGCGGGTGCGCAGACGACCGATCCAGGGAACACCGTCGGATCCCGGCATGTGCAGGTCGAGCAGTGCCAGGTCGGGGTCGCGGTCCGCCAACCGCTCGACGTCCGCGGTGTTGGCTGCCTCCAGCCACTCGATGTTGTCGGCCAGCGCAGACAGCGCATGGCGCATCGCCAGGCGGACCATTTCGTGGTCGTCGGCGAGCAGGATTCTCAAGCTGCTACTGGCGGCGTCCGGGTCGGGGCGGTAAGGTGCGTGCGGCATCGCGCGGTGAACATACGCCCGCCGATGCGCCGCAGGCAAGGGGAAGCAGTCCGGACATGAATTTTCACGCGAGTCCGAGGCGGGGAGGTTTGCTGCTGCTGACGCTGGCGGCCGTCCTGCTTGCCGGCTGCAGCCTCGCGCCGCCGGCAGGTGTCAGCCGGCTGGACCGCGCGCAAGCCGCCGACGGCCAGTCAATCCCGCTGCCACACAGCTGGAAGGAATCCGAGTTCATCTCAGGGAGCCCGAGTCGACCTGACTTTCGGTGTCGCCGCGCTGGCCGAACCGACCTCGATATACGTGGCCCGCACGGGCCTGACATTCCGGGCGTCCGTCAACGGACGCTTCGTGGACGAAACGGGTGACGCGAACTCCCCGACGGTCAACATCGCCAGTTATCGCTCGACGCCGTCGTTTCGGGTGCCGATCGAGTTCCTTCGCATCGGGCCGAACACGCTGACACTCGAGCTCTTTGCGCCCGCCGGTTCTCGCTACCACCAACTGGGGATTCTCTATGTCGGCCCGGCCGAGCTGGTCGAGAAGCTGGCGTTTCGCCGCTGGCTGGCGTTTCACGCCGGGCCGATGGCCATGGGTGTCATCCTGTTCGCGATCGGACTGGTCTCTCTGGGACTGTGGAGCGGGCGGCGCGACCAGGATCTGTTCATGCTGCTGGCGTGCGGCTCCCTTCTCTGGGCGGTGCAGATCCTGCTCTACCAGTGGCCGACGCCGCTGCTGCCGGGACGGCACTGGGGCGTGTTCACGATGGCGCTGTACGCCTGGTGGCCCGTCCTGCTGGGCGTGTTCTTCCTGCGCTTCGCGTATCGGCAGTCCCGTTCCATGGAACGGTTCGCGGTGGGGATCGCGGTGGCTGCCGCGCCGGCGCTATACCTGGGCGGCGACTTCGGCTGGGGCCTGCAGGCGTCGATCGGCGTGCGGCTGTGCGTGCTGATCTTCGTCGGAATCGCACTGGCGGCTGTGCTGCGCTACGCTCTCGAGCTGCGCACCAAAACCGGCTATGCCTTGTTCGTGGCGAGCTCGATTGGCGTCTTCGTGGCGATCTTCGACTTCGTCCGGTCGCTTTATCCGGACTCCGACCGCGTGCTGATCCTGAATCCGTATTCCGGCGTCGCCGTGGTGTTGTTTACCGGCTGGATGCTGCTGGAGCGCTATCACAAGGCCTATGCCGACTTCGAGTTGCTCAACCGGGATCTCGAGCAGCGGGTCGATCAGGCCAACGTGGAACTGCATCGGCGGCTCGAGCAGGTCGAGTCGGCGCGCGCGGCCGCCGAGCAGGCCAACGTTGCCAAGTCGCGCTTCTTCGCTGCCGCCAGCCACGATCTGCGCCAACCCTTGCACTCCCTGGGCCTGTTTGCCAGCGCCCTCCGGGATGTGGTTGGAACGTCCGTCGGCCACGACCTGGTGGGCCGCATCGGAGACTCCATCGGTGCACTCGACCGGTTGTTCGACGAGTTGCTCGACGTGTCGCGACTGGACGCTGGAGTGGTCGAGGTGCGCCGCGCCAACCTGGCTCTGCAGCCTCTGTTCGATCGGCTCGAAACCGGGTTCGTGGGCGAAGCCGTGGCAAAGGGTCTGCAACTGCGCTTCGTTCCGACGACGCTGGCCGTCAACTCGGATCCGATCCTGCTCGAACGCGTCGTTACAAATCTGGTGTCCAACGCGCTGCGTTACTCGCAGCGCGGGGGCGTGCTGGTCGGTGCGCGCCGGCGCGGGCCACGGGTTCGGGTGCAGGTTTGGGACACCGGCGGCGGCATTCCGGACGACCAGCGCGCGCTGATCTTCGACGAGTTCTACCAGATCGGAAATCCGGGGCGCGACCGGCGCAAGGGGCTCGGACTCGGACTGGCCATCGTGCGTCGCCTCACCGTCCTGCTGGACCATCCGCTGACGTTCCGCTCGGCTGTCGGACGTGGTTCCTGTTTTGAGTTGACGCTGCCGGCGGCCGACGCTCCCGTCGACGCCGCGCTGTTGGAGGAGGTCGCGCCTCCAGCGTCGGTATTCGCCGTCGCCCGCGCGCTGGTGATCGACGACGATCCGGACATTTGCGAAGCCACGCGACGCCTGCTGGCCGGCTGGGGTGTCGAGGTACGCACCGCGCATGGGCCTGCGGAGGCGTTCGACCAGCTGCGGCCGGGTTTCACGCCCGATGTCTTGCTGGCCGACTTGCGACTCGGGCAGGAGATCGACGGTATCGGCCTGGTCGAACAACTGCGCGAGCACCTCGGCGCTCCCGTGGCTGCACTGCTGATCTCCGGCGACACCGGGGCGCGGGAGCTCGCCCGCGTGAAGGAAAGCGGCTTGCTGCTGCTGACCAAACCGGTGGCGCCGGCCAGGCTGCGCAGCGCTTTGCATGCACTGCTGACAGCGCGACCGCGCTGACGCGTAGCGGTCAGCGCAACCGGCGTCGCGGCAGCGCTAGGGTGGCGACGGCACCGCCGTCAGGATGGTTCGCCAGTCTGGCGGCGCCGCCGTGCAGCGTCGCGACCTCGCGCACGAAGGCCAGTCCGAGCCCCGTTCCCTTGCGGCCCGTGTTCGGCCGCGGCAGCGAGAAGAACTTCTCGAACACCCGCTCCTCGGCGAACGGCGGCAAGCCAGGCCCGTGGTCGCGCACCGTCACTTCCACCCGCCCGCGCACTTCGTGCGCGTCAACGGTGACGGTGGCTTCCGGTGGCGAGAACTCCACCGCATTGAAAACCAGGTTCGTCAGTGCCCGCTGCAGCAGGAAGCGGTCACCCATGACGGTGAGATCGGGATCGACATCGATGAAGAGCTCGACGTTGCGCTGCGTCGCAAGTGGCGTCATTTCGTCGCGCACGGCGTCGGCGATCTCGGCCAGTGCCACGATCTCCTTCTGCGGCAGCGCGCGCTTGCGCTCCAGGCCCGACAGCTCGAGCATGCGCTCGACCAGATCCTGCGCGCGCCGGGTCTGCTCCTCGACGTTGCCGACGAAACGGATGCGGGCGTCCTCGGGCAGCGGTTCGCGCAGCAGCTCGGCGGCGCCGCGGATCGCGGCGAGGGGACTCTTGATCTCGTGCGTCAGCGCGGCGACGTACTCGTCGACATAACTCTTGCCTGCAAGCGCGTCGCGCATGTCGGAAAATGCCGCCCGCACCGAGTGTGCCAGTGGCCGCGCCTCGCCCGGCCGCGCGCGCAACGCACGCCAGACATCGGTCACCAGGCCAAACGGCCGGACCAGCCAGACGGTGACCATCAGCAACAGCAATGCGAAGGCCGCCACCGCGATGACGCCGACGATGATGAGCTTGTCGCGGGCGTTCGCGATGAACGGTGAAAACGCAGCGATCGGCTTGCCCACGCCGACCATGCCGACGATCTCGTCGGCGGCATCGGGCGACCCGCGCTCGCGGATTGCCGCTCCCACGTACATGACGGCGGACGTCGGATCGCCAGGGTCCGCAAGAGTCGTGCGGGCACCGTACTGGCCCGCGAGCGTGCGGCCGACGTCGATCCAGGTGCGGTAGTCCTTGCCGACGTCGCGCCCTGCCGAGTCGAACAGCACGACGCCATTGGCGTCGGTCACATACACGTGCAGGTCGATGCGCGTCTTCTGGACGTTGAAGATGCGGGCATTGAGCGGCCGCTTGACCAGTTGCTGCAACGTGCGGTCCAGGTCCTCGGTCTGGATCACACCGCTGTAGGCCTGGCGTTCGAGCAGCGTGGCGAGCAGGTTGGCGGTGTCGACCAGCGACTCCTCGGCGGACTCGCGGTAGCGCGGATCGAGATCGAGGCTGACGCGATACAGGAGAAAGACCACCGCCGCGATGTAAACCACGACGACGCCGAGAAAGATGCGCGTGCGCTTCGACATCAGGTTCTTGCCGGTGGTGCGAGCACGGGAATTTTCCTTTAGCAGCGCTCAGGGGCGGTGCGCTCTAAATGAGACCCGGTGCTCAGGCAAGGTCCTCGCGCAGCGAATAGCCCATGCCGCGGTGCGTGGAAATCGGGTCGACCGTGGCGTCGACCTCCCGCAACTTGGCGCGCAGCGCCTTCACGTGTGCATCGACGGTGCGGTCGAAGGCGGCCGCGGGATCGTCCCAGGCACGCTCCATCAGCTCGTCGCGCGAGAACACGCGGCCCGGACGTTCGACCAGCACTTTCAGCAGGCGGTACTCGGTGCGTGAGAGCTCCAGCGGACGGCCGCGAAAGCGGATCGACTTCTTCTCGTCGTCGACGCTGAACGCTCCCGCGGCGGCGGGAGACGACGTCGCCGCCCGTTGCGATCGCCGCAGCACGCTGCGCACGCGCGCGACGAGTTCGCGCGGCGAAAACGGCTTGGCCATGTAGTCGTCGGCGCCAAGTTCGAGTCCGACGACGCGATCGACTTCGCTCGAGCGCGCAGTGAGGAAGATTGCCGGCAACGCGGGATCGATTTCGCGCAGCTGGCGGAAGAGCTCGAAACCGTTGGTGTCGGGCAGACCGATATCGAGGACCGCCAGCGCCGGGCCGCGCTGCCGCACGGCCCTCAGCGCGTCGGCGCCGGTGCCGCACCAGTCGGGCTCGAAGCCGTCGGTCGCGAGCGCGTAGACGATCGTGTCGGCGATGGCGGGTTCGTCTTCCACCACCAGGATGCGCGGCTTCATGATGTCGCGGCGATCTCCAGCGGCAAGGTCGCCTGCAGTTCACGACCCGCGATCATCGTGCGATTGCGCCCGCCCTTCTTGGCCAGTGACAATGCACGGTCGGCTCGCTGCAGCAGTTCGGTGGGTGTTTCGGTCGCTTCCCAGGTCGCGACACCGGCGGAGAACGTCTGGCGATCCGGCATCAGCGGTCGCAGTCGATCGACCAGTTGCGCGGCCTGGTCGGCAGTGCACGCCGGCAGCACGAGCGTGAATTCCTCGCCCCCGTAGCGCGCCAGCAGATCGGTCGGCCGCATCTGCTTGAGCCAGGCCTGCGCCGCGCCGCGCAGCAGGGCGTCACCCGCGGCATGGCCGCGCCGGTCGTTGTAGCGCTTGAAGTGATCGAGATCCATCATGACCAGTGTCAGCGGCTGCCCGCTGCGCCGCGCGCGCGCAAACTCGACCGGCAACGCCTCGTCGAGCGTGCGGCGGTTGGCGATTCCGGTCAGTCCATCCTCCTGGGCGAGATGCGACATGCGGTCGAGCAGGGCGTTGTTGGCGCGCAGCGTACGCAGCGTGAGGCCGATCAGTGTCAGCGCCAGCAGCAGCGCGGTCGCCGAGAAGGCAATCAGCGCAACGCGTGCCGTGTCGCTCAGCCCTTCAGCCTGTCGCGCCGACGCGGCGGCCCGTGCATGGGTGCCGCTCACCAGCTCGGTCAGGGAGTGTTCCAACGCATCGAACTCCGCAGACGAGGCGAGCAGGGACGCGCGCGATGGCTCCGCCCCGCTGCCCCTCGGTTCCGCGGCCTGGCGGGCGATCCGCTCGAAGCCCAGCAGCGACTGCTGCAACTGCGCCATTTTCTGCTGATGATCCGCCGGCATCTCCAGTTCGGCCAGGCGGGCGAGGCGTCCACGCAGTTCTGTGGCGATCTGGCCCAGCGCCGCAAACTCGGACGCAGAGACCGGGGAGTCTGCGCCGCGCGGCAGTTCGCGCGCGTTGCGTGCCTGCCAGGACCGGAGGTCGGCGCTCGATTGCTGGGCCTCGAGCGCCGCCTGCGACAAGGTCAGCGCGTACTCGTAGCGTTGATGCACTTCGCCGTCGAACGACAGCGCCCGCAACGCCAGCACGACACCTCCTGCCATCAGGCTGGAGGCGAGCAGTACTAGCCACGCCTGGCGGGCGAATCCGGTCTTGGTGTGCTGGATGGTCGGGTACACGAGCGAACGGGGTTGCTTGCGATTGATTCTATGGCCCGGCGGCGCGGACCTCGCTTCCGGCGGTCAGTCGCACCCGCCGCCCGGCTTCAGACACCCCAGGTGACGTCGACCTGTCGCTTCTGCGCGGCGCGCAGCATCTCGATCAGCGGAAACGCGCGTTGGCCCAGAGTGATCGGCGCCTCTCCGGCCGGACCCTCCTTGCCGCGCTTGTCGTCCTGCTCGGCGGCGGCCGCCGCCTCTTTCGCATGCGCCTTTTCCTGCTCGACGGCAGCCACCAGGCGGCTCAGGGCGTCGGGCACCTGCTCCGCGGTGATCACGCCCCGCGGGCCGTCAGGACGACCGATGATTTCAAGAATGCGCCGCGTTGTTTCGGCGAACATGAAGATCTCGCCGGCGGCCTTTGAACGAAAGACAACGAGTGACATGGACGGAGGCGATGCGGCAGGCGCCGCACGGGAGTGTGAAAGTGCCGTCGCGCTGCCCGCAACGTGGCGCCGTCGACGACGTGTCGATGACGCTTGATTGTAGGCCGATGTGACTTGTAGTCTGATGTGATCGCCGCGCCCTTCCGGGCCGTCCCAGTCAACGACGATCGTCGATGGGGGCGACCGTGGTTTCGACGATCTCGTCGACCTCCTGTCCGTAGACGAACGGGAGCATGACGATTGTGGCGGCGAGGCAGAGGATGAACAGTGCCCCGTCGCCCAGCGCAAAGGGCAGGGCCGTGGTGACCAGTGCGGCCAGCGGAAAATGTTCCTGGAACATGGGGCACCTCGCTTTCAAGCACGGAGTCACCTTAGCGCGGCGCAGCCAGCGCTGATACGGCAGAGTGCGGCGGCAAAGTATGGAATCTTCGCGGTCGTCGGGTTTCCTGCCGCACGTGGGTAGGAACAAGACCTACACGGTGCCGCCGCTATACTGGTTTGCGTGATTCAACACGTGAAGCCAACGGAGACGTTCACGATGGGCAAAGGCGACAGGCGCACGCGACGCGGCAAGATTTACAACGGCAGCTACGGCAAGAAGCGGCCGCAGGGCCGCAAGCCGGTCGCCCCGGCACAGCCGCGGCCGGCCAGACCTCGGTAAGCGCACGGAGTGCCGAGGCGGAGCCGGGGGACCCCGGCTCTTTTTGTTTCGGCACTCCATTGCGCGATGGCAGGTTTTCAATGAACGTCGACGTACGCGGCCTCGCGCTACTGCTTGCGCTGGCGCTGCTGGCCAGCTGCAGCGAGCGCCTCGAATGGCGCGAGCTGAGGTCGCCCAATGGCTACAGCGTCATGCTGCCGGGCCGTGCGCAGACGGTCGCGCGCGATGTCGAGTTCGAGGGACAGAAACTTCCGGTGTCCATGACGTCGACCGGCGTTGGAGCGGCCATGTTTGCGGTCGGTGTGGTTCAGTTGCCGGCGGCGGTGGCGGCGGACGCCGCGGCGCGCGAGCGCGTGATCGCTCATTTCCGCGATGGCCTCGTGCGCAACATCGGCGGCACCGTGACGACCTCGGCGCCCGCCGCACTGATCGCGGCGCCGGGATCGCCCCACGGAGTGAAGGCCGGGCAGTCGGTGGAGGCCAAGGGCCGCACCGGGGCGGACGGGCGATCGGCCGCGCTTGCAGCCCGCTTCTTCATCGTCGATGATCGCTTGTTCGAGGTCATTGCCCTGGGTGGCGAAGGCGCCATCGAGCAGAACGCGCTCGACACTTTCTTCACCTCGTTCCGCTTGCAGCCCTAGGAGGTCCGCCATGAAGCTCGAGAATCCCTCGGTCCACGCCACCACGCTCGAACACTTCTGGATGCCGTTCACGGCGAACCGCGCGTTCAAGGCGGCGCCGCGGCTGCTGGCGAAGGCCGACGGCATGTACTACAGGACGCCGGAGGGGCGGCAGGTGCTCGACGGCACCGCGGGCCTGTGGTGCGTGAACGCCGGCCACAACCGCAAGCCGATCGTCGAGGCCGTGCAGCGGCAGGCCGCGACGATGGACTACGCGCCGCCATTCAGCATGGCGCATCCGATCGCGTTCGAGGCGGCCACGGCGGTCGCGAAGGTTGCACCGGAGGGCATGCAACGGGTGTTCTTCACCAACTCGGGGTCCGAGTCGGCCGACACGGCGATCAAGATGGCGCTCGCGTACCACCGCGCCAAGGGCGAGCCGAGCCGTCGCATCATCATCGGCCGCGAACGTGGCTATCACGGTGTCAATATCGGCGGCACGATGGCGGGCGGCATCCCGGGCAACCGCAAGGCGTTCCCGGCGCTGATGGCGGGGGTCGACCACATCCGCTCCACGCACGACCTCGCGCGCAATGCGTTCTCGAAGGGCCTGCCGGCGCACGGCGCCGAGTTCGCCGACGAACTGGACCGCCTGGTCGCATTCCACGACCCGAGCAACATTGCAGCGGTGATCGTCGAGCCGATGGCCGGCTCGGCGGGCGTGTTGGTTCCGCCGCAGGGCTACCTTGAGAAGCTTGCGGCCACGTGCAAGAAGCACGGCATCGTGCTGATCTTCGACGAGGTCATCACCGGCTTCGGCCGGCTCGGCACGCCGTTCGCCGCGCACTACTTCAACATCACGCCCGACCTGCTGACCTGCGCCAAGGCGATCAATAACGCCGCGGTGCCGATGGGGGCCGTGCTTGCGAAGAACGAGATCTACGACACCATCGTCAACGCCGCACCCGAAGGCCAGATCGAGTTCCTGCACGGCTACACCTATTCCGCGCATCCGCTGGCGTGCGCGGCGCTGCTGGCCACGCAGCAACTCTACGTCGACGAGCAACTCTTCGCCCGGGCGCAGGCGATGGCGCCAAAACTTGAGGCGGCTCTGCACTCTTTGAAGGGTGCGCGCCATGTCATCGACATCCGCAACCTCGGCCTGGTCGGCGGCATCGAACTCGAGCCGCGCGCGGGTGCAATCGGGCGACGTGGGCTCGAGGCGCATGTCAAGTGCTTCGATGCCGGCGTGCTGGTGCGCTTCACGGGCGACATCCTGGCGCTGTCGCCGCCGCTGATCATTGAAGAAGCACAGATCGGGCGCATCGTCGAAACGATCCGCACGGCACTCCATTCGATCGAGTAAGGACATGGGCAAGAACGAAGCGCAACTCGCGGACATCACGCACTGGATCGCCGGCCGCCGCGTGGACGGCGCCGCCGGGCGTACCGGCGAAGTCTTCAATCCCGCCACCGGCGAAGTGACGGGCCTGGTGCGTCTGGCCGATGCTGGCACCGTGGACGCGGCGGTCAATGCCGCGCGCGCTGCCTGGCCCGCGTGGGCCGAGACCTCGGCGCTGAACCGCGCGCGGGTGATGTTCCGCTTCAAAGAACTGCTCGACCGCCATCACGACGAACTGGCGCGCATCATCACCCGCGAGCATGGCAAGGTCGTTTCCGATGCCAAAGGCGAAGTCCAGCGTGGTCTCGAGATCGTCGAGTTCGCCTGCGGCGCGCCGCAACTGCTGAAGAGCCAGTTTTCGGACAACATCGGCGGTGGCATCGATAACTACTCGCTGCGCCAGCCTCTCGGGGTCGTGGCGGGAATTACGCCATTCAACTTCCCGTGCATGGTGCCGATGTGGATGTTCCCGCTGGCGCTGGTGTGCGGCAATGCCTTCATTCTGAAGCCGTCGGAACGCGATCCGAGCGCATCGCTGCTGATCGCGGAACTGCTGCAGCAGGCCGGGCTTCCGGACGGCGTGTTCAGCGTCGTGCAGGGCGACAAGACCGCGGTCGACGCGATCCTGCAGCACCCGGGCATTGCGGCGGTGAGCTTCGTCGGCTCGACGCCGATTGCCGAATACATCCAGCAGCAGGGCGTAGCGCACGGCAAGCGCGTGCAGGCGCTGGGCGGTGCCAAGAACCACATGGTCGTGATGCCGGATGCGGACCTCGACCAGGCCGCCGACGCACTGGTGGGCGCGGCCTATGGCTCGGCCGGCGAGCGCTGCATGGCGATCTCGGTCGGCGTGGCGGTCGGGCACATCGCCGACGAACTGATCGAGAAGCTGAAGCCGCGCATCGCGAAGCTGCGCATCAAGGACGGCATGGAACCGGATGCCGACATGGGTCCGGTCGTGACCGCCGCGCATCGGCAGAAGATCCTGGGCTACATCGACCAGGGCTTGAAGGAGGGCGCCACTCTCATACTCGACGGCCGCAAGCACGCAGTGGCCGGCCGCGAGAAAGGCTTCTTCCTCGGTGCGACGCTGTTTGACAACGCGCGACCGGACATGACGATCTACCGCGAAGAGATCTTCGGTCCGGTGCTGACGATGTTGCGTGTGCCGGACTTCGCGGCCGCGCTCGAACTAGTCAATTCGCACGAATACGGTAACGGCGTGGCCTGCTACACGACCGATGGCGGCACGGCGCGCGAGTTCACACGCCGCGTGCAGGCTGGCATGGTCGGCATCAACGTGCCGATACCGGTACCGATGGCGTTCCATTCCTTTGGCGGCTGGAAGCGGTCGCTGTTCGGCGACCACCACGCATACGGCGAAGAGGCCGTGCGCTTCTACACGCGCTACAAGAGCGTCATGCAGCGCTGGCCGGATCCGGCGTCGAGCAAGGGGCCCGAGTTCACGATGCCGGTGAACCAGTAGTAACCGCCCGCGCTGTGCGTGTTCAGCGGCTCGCGCGTGCCGTGAGCGCCGGGCGCAGTTCGGCGGCGGCGCGTCGCAGCAGGTCGGCGGTGGTTGCCCAGTCGATGCAGGCGTCGGTTACAGAGACACCGTAGCGCAGCTGCGAGAGGTCGGCCGGGATCGGCTGGCTGCCCGCGCCCAGGTGGCTCTCCAGCATCAGGCCGACGATCGAGCGGTTGCCTTCCTTGATCTGGTGCACGCAATCCATGAACACCAGCGGCTGCAACGCCGGGTCCTTCATCGAATTGCTGTGCGAGCAGTCCACGACGATATTGGCCGGCACTCCGGCGTTCTGCAGCGCCGCTTCCGCCAGTCGCACGCTGACCGTGTCGTAGTTCGGCCGGCCGCCGCCGCCGCGCAGCACGACGTGTCCAAGCCGATTGCCACGCGTGCGGACGATCGCGGCGCGGCCGTCGGGCCCGATACCGAGAAAACTGTGCGGCGAGCGCGCCGAGCGGATCGCGTTGATGGCGACGTCGAGGCCGCCATCGGTGCCGTTCTTGAATCCGACCGGCGTCGACAGTCCGCTCGCCATCTCGCGATGCGTCTGCGACTCGGTGGTGCGGGCACCGATCGCATACCAGCTGATCAGATCCGCGAGGTACTGCGGCGAAAGCGGATCGAGCGCCTCGCTGGCGGTCGGCAGCCCGAGGTCGGCGAACGCCAGCAGCAACTCGCGCGCGCGCCGCATGCCGAGGCCGATGCGGAACGAGTCGTCCATGTCCGGATCATTGATGAACCCCTTCCAGCCAGTCACGGTGCGCGGCTTCTCGAAATAGACGCGCATCACCAGCAGCAGCGCGTCGGCCAGCTCGTCGGCGAGCGCGCGCAGCCTCCGCGCATAGTCGAGCGCCGCGGCGGGATCGTGGATCGAGCACGGCCCGACCACGACGAACAGCCGAGCATCCTCGCGGTCGAGGATGCGCGTGAGCTGCTCGCGGCCAAGCTGCACCGTGCCCGCGCCGGCCGGCTCGAGCGGCAGCTCGTGCTTGACCTGCGACGGCGGCGGCATGTCGTCGAGGCCGACGACGTTCAGGTTGTCAGTGGCAGGGGTCTGCATCGGGGTCGAGGGCGCGGCCGGCGGGCCGGGCGCAGAGCGAACGATACGACAGCAGCACCGCCCGCTGCCGCGCGCGCGACGCACGCGGTCTATCACTTAGACTGCGCCGCGAACGAGGTTCTGGGGGGAGCCATGAAGAATCTTCGGTCGCGGGCGCACTGGGTCTGCGCGCTGGTGCCGGCGCTGCTGGCGACGGGGATCGGGGCGGCGCACGCCCAAGGCGCCGTGCGGCAACCCGAGACCACGAGCAAGTCGCTCGGTCGACCCATGATCGGGCTGGTGCTGTCCGGCGGCGGTGCGCGCGGCGCGGCGCACATCGGCGTGCTCAAGGTGCTCGAGGAACTGCGCGTGCCGGTCGACGTGATCGCGGGCACCAGCATGGGCTCGATTGTCGGTGCGGCGTATGCCACGGGCCTGACGATTCCGGAGATGGAAGCGGCGGTCGCGAATATCACGACGGCATCGTTGTTTACCGACAAGCCGCCGCGCGCGGACCAGTCGATGCGGCAGAAGACCGACGACCAGCTGCCGTACCTGATTCCAGAACTGGGCATTGGCAAGGACGGCGTAGCCCTGCCCAAGGGCGTCGTCACCGGGGTGGCGCTGGAGGGCGAACTGCGCAAGCTGGTGCAGATCGCCAACGTACGCAGCTTCGATGAACTTCCGATTCCGTTCCGCGCGATTGCCACCGACATTGGCACCGGCGAGATGGTCGTGCTGAAGGAGGGCAGCGTGGTGGCGGCGATTCGTGCCTCGATGTCGGTGCCCGGCGCCGTGGCACCCGTGACGATCGGCAAGCGGCAGCTGGTCGACGGAGGATTAACGAACAACCTGCCGATCGACATCGCCCGCTCGATGGGGGCCGACGTCATCATCGCGGTCAATCTCGGCACGCCGCTGCTGCGGCCGGACGAGATCACCTCGGTACTGAGCGTGACGATGCAGATGATCAACATCCTGACCGAGCAGAACGTGGGGCGCTCGCTGAAAGAACTGCGCGCCGGCGACGTGCTGATCGTGCCGGAACTGGGAAATTTCTCCTCCGCCGACTTCGACAACCTGATGACGACGGTGCCGGTCGGCGAGGAGGCGGCCTGGAGGGTGGCCGATCGCCTGCGGGCGTTGTCGCTGCCGCCCGAGCAGTACGCAGCGCTGCGCCGCAAACAGGCGGCGCCGACAGCGTCCGCGCCGGTCATCGTCGAGGCAATCAAGGTCGAGGGCACGAAGCGGGTGTCGCCGGTGGTCGTGCTGCAGTCGCTGCGCACGCAGGTCGGCGATCCGATCGAACGCGACAAGATCGACCTGGACATGCGACGCGTTTACGGCCGGGGCGACTTCGAGAACGTCAACTACACGGTCGAGGAGATCGACGGCAAGCAGACGCTGGTCATCCTGGTCAAGGAAAAGCCCGAACGCCACTTCTTCCGCTTCGGGCTGGAGCTCGATGCCGATCTAGGCAAGGACGCCAACTTCAACGTGTACGCGTCGCATCGCGCCAAGTGGCTCAATGCGTGGGGCGCGGAGTGGCGCAACGACCTCGTGCTGGGCACGAACGTGCTGCTCGGCACCGAGTTCTACCAGCCGCTCGGTCCGCGCCAGTACTTCTTCGTCGCGCCGCAGCTGCGCTACGCGATCGATCCCTGGTACCTTTTCTCGGACGATGTGCGCATCGCCGAGTACCAGGATGTCTCATGGGTCGCGCAGATCGATGTCGGCGCCAACATCATCGAGTATGGCGAGGTGCGCCTCGGTGCAGTCTATGGCCGGCGAACGTTCGAACTGCAAAGCGGCGGCTTTCTCTTTCCCAGCCGCCTGGCGACGTCCATCGGGGCTATCGAAGGGGTGGCTCGATTCGATCGGCTCGACAGCGTCAATTTCCCGCACCGGGGCTACTTCGCATCGGCGGGCGTCTACTCGTCGCTCTCGGCGCTGGGCGCCGACGACGAGTACACCAAGTGGGAGGCACGGCTCAACGGTGCGGCCACCTTGGGGCGGCACACGCTGGAGGCGCTGGTGACGGCCGGCGGCAAGTTCGGCAGCAATGACATCGCGGTCTACGACCAGTTCAACCTCGGCGGCTTTCTCTATCTGTCGGGGCTGCAGCGCCAGCAGATCAAGACCCAGGACTTCCAGTTCGGCCGGCTCGTCTACCGCACCAAGATGGGGGACATCCCGTTCTTTGAAGGCGTGTACCTCGGCGCATCGGCCGAAGCCGCCCGCGTCAAGCCGCTGATCCCGATCTGGAACGGCCGGCCGGTGGACGGCTACCTTAATGTCCAAGCCGGGTCGGTATTCCTGGGTGTCGATTCGCCGCTCGGCCCGCTGTACGTCGGCTTCGGCTATTCGAGCAAGGAGAACAGTGCCATCTACCTGTTCCTCGGCCGGCCGTAGCTACCCGTTGTCGCGCAACGAGCGCCGGTACTGGATCGCCTCGGCCACATGCTGCGAGGCGATCCCCTCCGCGTCGGCCAGGTCGGCGATCGTCCGGGCCACCTTCAGCACGCGGTGATAGGCCCGCGCCGACCAGCCCAGACGCACGCTGGCGGCGTGCAGCAGTTTCTGCACCGGCTCGTCGATCGCGCAGGCTTCCTCCAGTTCGGCGCCCTGCAGCTGGTCGTTGAGCCTGCCTTGGCGCGCAATCGCCCGGTCGTAGGCCTTGCGGACACGTTCTGCCACGAAACGGGTCGGCTCGCCGTCCGACAGGGCGACGATCGCTTCGTCGGGCAATGAACTTACTTCCACCCGCATGTCGATGCGGTCGAGCAGCGGCCCGGAAATGCGGTCCTGGTAGCGCGCCACAATATCGGGTGTGCAGCGGCAGGCGATCGACGCGTGACCGAAGTAGCCGCACGGACACGGATTCATCGCGCCGACCAGCTGGAAACGCGCCGGGAAGTCGACCTGGCGCGCCGCGCGCGAGATCGTGATCTTTCCTGATTCAAGCGGCTGTCGCAGTGTCTCGAGCACCCGCCGGTCGAACTCGGGCAACTCGTCGAGGAACAGCACGCCGTGGTGGGCGAGCGAGATCTCGCCGGGCATCGGCGGCGAGCCGCCACCGCAGAGCGCCACCGCGCTCGCGGTGTGATGCGGAGCACGGAAGATCCGCGTGGCCCAGCGCTGCGGCGCAAACTGTCCGACCAGGCTCAGCACCGCCGCCGATTCGAGCGCCTCGTGGGTGGTCATCGGTGGCAGGATGCCGGCGAAACGCTGCGCCAGCATCGTCTTGCCGGTACCCGGCGGACCGACCAGCAGGACGCTGTGTCCGCCGGCCGCCGCGACCTCGATCGCACGACGCGCGGCGAGTTGGCCCTTGACGTCGAACAGATCCGGGTAGATCGGCGGCGTCAGCCGAACCATCGCATGATGCTCGGTGATCGCCCGGGCCGAGGTGTCGCCGGCCTCGGCGCGGAGGTGCTCGACAACCTGCAACAGCGTGCGCGCCGGCAAGATCGGGATACCGCCAACCAGCGCGGCCTCATCGGCACTTTCGTCCGGCACCACGAACCCGCGGCGCGGGCCGACGGTATGTTCCGACCTTGAAACGGCGTAAGCCATGGCCAGCGTTCCGCGTACCGGCCGCAATTCCCCGGTCAATGAGAGTTCCCCGGCAAACTCGTACTGGTCGAGCGTCCGCGTCGGGATCTGCCCGGTGGCGGCCAGGATCCCGAGCGCGATCGGCAGGTCGAAGCGACCGGACTCCTTGGGCAGGTCCGCCGGCGCAAGGTTGACCGTGATTCGCCGCGTCGGAAACTCGAAACGACTCGTCAACAGCGCGGCACGCACGCGCTCACGTGACTCGCGCACTTCGGTCTCGGGCAATCCGACCAGCGTGAATGACGGCAGTCCATTCGCCAGATGAACCTCGACCGTGACCTGCGGCGCATACATGCCGGACAGGCCGCGGGTGCGAACGATGGCGATCGACATGGAGGTAGGCGAAGCGGAATCGATTCTATCGGGGCGCGCCCGGCGGCTCGCGGGCCGAACCGCTGAATTGCCGGCCGATTCCAGTCGCCGGGTCCCATGAGACCCGGGAAGACGGCGACCACACTCGCCGTGTCCCGAAAAATGACCGGTTTAACCCGATATTTGGTTGGGCAGCCCCGTTGACTCGTGTCACGATGGAGCCTCCTTCTGATTCCGGCATGCGAGCATGCCGGCGCGAATTTCCCAGCCGTGTCATCGCTCCTGTTTGGTTTCTGTTTGCTGCTGGTCCTGGTGGGTCTTTACCTCTGGGCGCGCCGGCGCGCCTCGTCGATCCGGGAGCAGGCAGCGGCGCGCGAGCAGGCTGCGATGGCGATGGTGCTGGGCGCCGCCTCGTCCGGCGAAAAGCCGCGCAAGGCGGAGTTGCCAACGCCGACCGCCGACGAAGTCGATCATGCAGCGCTGATTCGCCAGGCCCATGGGCTGGCTGCCCAGGGTGGAGAAAACGCGGGCGGCGTGCACTCGCTGCCGCCGATCGACTACGAACAAAGCGCTCCGCAGGTCAATCGAGAACTGACCCCGGCCGAGCAGGCGGCGGCGGGTCTCGATCCAATTGAGGAGCTGATTTCGCAGATCATGGTCGACGACGTGAATCGTCCGCCGAGCCCGCGTGTTGCGCCGCCGGCACCGGTGGCCGAGCCCAAGCGCGCGCGGGCCGGGTCACGGGCTGCTCCGCGCGACACTTCGCCGATGCTGGATGCCATGGCGCCTTCGGTCCCGCTGCGCGAACTCGTGCTGGCGTGGTACGAGTCGCGGGGCTATCGCCAGGTGCCGGCGTCACCGGCCGTCTGGCCGATCGAACTCGTGCTCCGACATCGGGACGATCCGGCGCGTGCCTACGCGTTCGTCGTGCAGAACGACAATGTCTCGGTCGATCGCATCACGGCGCTGATCGAGCAGGCGCGTGAAATCGGGATGCTGCGCGTCGCGGTGATCGCGGAAGCGGGCTACGAACGCGGCGCGAAGGAAATCGCACGCAAGAAAAACGTGCGCCTTATTGATCGGCCGACGATGGACGCGGAGTTGTCCGAATTGCAACTCGAAACGGCCGCCAAGATCATCGCCGTGGCGCGCAAGCGATCCTCGTCAGAAGCCTCCGCCGCCTAGCCTCAGCGCTCGAAAACAGTACTAGGCCAGAGCCAGCCGGACCGGCACACGCCGGCCGAAGTTTCCCCGCTCCGCATCGAACCGCCCGGCGAGTGGCTCGCCGCAATGAGGGCAGTCTCCGGCGGCGTTCAGGTCATAGGCCGTGACCCGGTGCCAGTCGCGCTCAATCAGTTGAGCTTTGCAGGCCGGGCAGTACGTCGTCCCGCCCTCCGGATCGTGGATGTTGCCGGTGTAGACATGGCGAAGGCCGGCGGCATGCGCGATCCGGCGCGCCCGCGCCAGTGTCGACGCGGGCGTGGCGGCGACGTCCTGCAGCTTGTAGTCGGGATGAAATGCGCTGAAGTGCAGCGGCACCTCGGATCCCAGTTCGCGTGCGACCCATTCCGCGAGCGCGGTCAGCTCCGCATCGCTGTCGTTGTGCCCCGGAATCAGCAGTGTCGTGATCTCGGTCCAGCATGTGGTCTCGTGCACCAGGTAACGCAGCGTCTCGAGCACGGGCGCCAGATGCGCCCCGGTGAGCTTGAAATAGAACTCCTCCGTGAACGCCTTCAGGTCGACGTTGGCCGCATCCATCTTGGCGAAGAACTCGCGACGCGGCTCGTCGTGGACGTAGCCCGCCGTGACGGCGACAGTCTTGAGCCCCCGTGCGTGGCAGGCCTCGGCGGTGTCCAGCGCATACTCGGCGAAGATCACGGGGTCGTTGTAGGTGAAAGCCACGCTGCGGCAGTCCGAGGCGAGCGCCGCGTCCGCGATGGCGGAGGGGCTCGCCCGGTCCATCAGCCGATCCATGTCGCGGCTCTTGCTGATATCCCAGTTCTGGCAGAACTTGCAGGCGAGGTTGCAGCCTGCCGTGCCGAACGAGAGCACCGACGATCCCGGGTAGAAGTGAAAGAGCGGCTTCTTCTCGATCGGATCGATACAGAACCCGGACGAGCGTCCGTAAGTCGTTAGGACCATCGCGTCGTGCTGCCTGGCCCGCACGAAGCACTGTCCGCGCTGGCCCTCGTGCAGCTTACAGTCGCGCGGACAGAGGTCGCACTGGATGCGCCCGTCGGGAAGCACATGCCACCAGCGCGCCGGATGGACGCTTGCGTCGGTCAGTGTGCTCATGCTGCCCCCTTGGCGCTGCGCGCCGTCCCCCCGAGGGGGAGATAGCGCCTTCGGAGCGGCCGTTCGCGCTCATGCCTCCACCCACTTCTCGGCGGTGTAGCGCGCCACGCGAAAATGCGCGGACCACTCATCCGGGTGCAATCCGGCCTTGAGCTTCAGGTGGCGCAGGAACTCGGTCGCCGAGGCGATCTCGTGCCAGACCTGCGGCAGGAAGGTCGAACGCCGGTTCCCCGCGGTCAGTATCACGCCGTCGATGCCGGGTCGCAGCACGGCCAGCACATCGGCCTCCGAGTCCGCTTCGATCGCTTCGGGCGGTGTCAGCAGCGAAACCTCGATGCGCAGGCCGTCGAGTTCCTCGATCCGCAGTGGCGGGAAACGGGGGTCTTCGAAGGCCGCCGCACGAGCGTAGCGCGGCAGATCCAGGCGCAGCACGGCATCGGGTTGCAGTCCACCGACGCAGCCGCGCAGTTCGCCGTGTCGCTGCAGGGTGACAAAGCTCGCGATGCGGCTGGACAGGCACGCTGCCGTGTGCGTTGCATGCGAGGCCCCGGGCTGCAGCTCGCCCTCGATCGCGTCGCGCGCCACCTGCAGCAGCGGTTGGCCGCGGTCAGGCTCGCGGAAGGCCACGGCCGCGTAGCCGACCACTCGCGCACGGTCGCCCGCCGTATCGCCGGAATTGCGCGCATCGAGTAACTGCGGCGCGAGGCCGCGGCGGAGCGCAACCTTCAGCAGTCCGTTGATCGGCGTCGCACCGCATGCTTGCGTGCCGTGCAGCCCGGGCGTGCGGCGCAGTATCGCTTCGAGCGTTGCCGCGTCGGTCTGCCGGGCTTCCGCATATGGCAGGTAGTGCGACAGGTCCGAACTCACGACGATGAGTGTCTCCTCGCCGCCCCAGACCCGATCCAGCGCCTGCGCCACCTCGTCGGCGGTTGCGCCGCCGACGAGCAGGGGTACCAATGAGAACTCGTGGAGCAGCCGCTGCAGGAACGGCAGCTGCACTTCGAGCGCGTGCTCCTCGGCATGGGCGAGTGCGCTGCGGTTGACGTGCGGCAAAGTCTCGAGCGCTGCCAATGCGGCCGTGTCGAGCGGCACCTCGCCCAGCGGCGTCGCGAACCGGTCAGCGCCGGGCGTTGCCAGGCCTCGCACGGCAACGCGATGGGCCGGACCGATCAGTACGACGCGCGAAATGTGATCAGCATGGGATGCAAGGCTAGCGTAGGCGGTCGCTGCGATCGGACCCGAGTACGGGTACCCCGCGTGCGGCACGATCAGGGCTTTGGGCGCCAGTGCGAGACGACGCGACGCCGCGCCGAGCAGTCGGTCGACCTCGGCGCGCAATGACTGCGCATCGGCTGGATAGAACATCCCCGCCACGGCCGCGGGCCGCGCAGCGGGCGATGTCAGTTGGATCATGGCGGCCTCCCTGGTTGCCGCGTTTCTTCATTGAAGATGCGGCCGGGCCACAGCGAATCAACCGGGGCGTCTCAGGCTCTTTGCGCGCCTGCGGCGACTGCGCCGTTGCTTCAGGGCCGGCGTTCGAGCTCGGCGATACGAAGTTCGAGTTCGTCGAGCTTGCTGCGTGCTCGCGCCAGCACCTTGGTCTGGGTGTCGAACTCCTCGCGCGTGACCAGCTCGAGCCGCGCGAACTGCTGCGTCAGCAGGGCTTTGAGGTTCTTCTGCATGTCTGCCGCCGGCGTTTGCCGGACCAGCTCCGACACGCGGGACTGCAGGTCATCGAGGAAGGAAATCTTGTCCATGCGGCAAGTGACGGAACACCCGTAGGGGTTCGCAGAGAACTGAATTCCAGTCTAGCAGCGCACCGCTGCGGTGAATGTGGGCTTCCAGATCCCGCCCCGCGGCGCATCGCTACTCCCTGACTTGGGGCGTGATCGCACCCGGACAAGGCGCGCGACGGTGCCGGGCAGGGCTTTCTGCACTTTCGGGCGGCGTTTCTGGCGGTGCAGCAAGTGGCACGCAAGTTGCGTAGCTGTGCCCGAGCATCGCTCCAACCTCGACTCATCGAAAGGAAGATCATCATGAAGAAAGCGCTCGTAGCCGCCGCTGTCGCCGCGGCTTGTTCTGCGCCGCTGCTGGCTCTGGCCCAGGCACCGGCGGCGAAGGCCGAGCCGGAGTTCACCATTTCGGGCAACCTGACCATTGCCAGCGACTATCGCTTCCGCGGTTTCTCGCAGACCGACTATCAGCCGGCGATCCAGGGCGGCGTCGACTTCGCCCACAAGTCGGGCTTCTACCTCGGCAACTGGAACTCGAACGTCTCCTCGACGCTGTACAACGGCGCGCCGATCGAGATGGACTTCTACGGCGGGTACAAGCACACGTTCGGTGAGTTCGGCCTCGACGTCGGCGTCATCTACTACTACTACCCGGGTACCGGCGAATACAACCCGGACTTCGAAGCGAAGAACTTCGAAGCCTACATCGGTGGGTCGTGGGGACCGGCATCGGTGAAGTACTACTACGCGTTCACCGATTTCTTCGGCGTAAAGGCTCCCGGATACAACACGAAGGGCTCGCAGTACGTCGACATCAATGGCACGTTTCCGTTGGCCGACGGCTTCGCCATCGTCGCGCACGCCGGCTGGCAGTTCGTGAAGAACTACGAAAACATCAACACCGCGCTCAACAAGGACAACGTGTGGGACTTCAAGCTCGGTGGCACGTGGGACATCATGGGCTCGGGCTGGATTCTGGGTGCCTTCTGGGTCGGTACCAGCGAGAAGGACTTCTTCACGACGGCTGAGAACCCGCCGCGCGGGGCCGGGCGGAACAGCTTCCTCGCCACGGTCGGCAAGACGTTCTGAAGCCTCCTGACAACAGACGGGAACCAAACTCATGAAACTCATCACCGCCATCATCAAGCCGTTCAAGCTTGACGAGGTGCGTGAGGCCCTGAGCGGCGTTGGCGTTCAGGGCATCACGGTCACCGAGGTCAAGGGCTTCGGACGGCAGAAGGGCCACACGGAGCTGTATCGCGGCGCCGAGTACGTGGTCGATTTCCTCCCCAAAGTGAAGATCGAAGCCGCCATCGCGGACGACATCGTCGAGCGTGCGATCGAGGCCATCGAAGGCTCGGCGCGCACCGGCAAGATCGGCGACGGCAAGATCTTCGTCTATGACCTCGAGCAGGTCGTCCGCATCCGCACCGGTGAAACCGGCAAGGACGCGCTCTAACCCACCCACGAGGACGCTCATGAAGAAATTGTTCGCATTACTCCTCACGGTGGGAGCCTTCGCGCTGGCGGCGCCTGTTTACGCGCAGGGCGGTGGCTCATCGCACGGTGACGGTGCGGCGCCGAAGACAACGCCGATGGAACCGGCCAAGGCGATGGAAGCCGCAAAGGACGCTGTCAAGGCGGCGGAAGCCGCCGTCGCGCCGGCCAAGACCGAAGAAAAGGCAGTCACTGTCACCGAAACCGTTAAGGTCACCGAGACCGTCAAGGTCGAAGAAAAGGCCGAGGAAGCCGCGGCGGCGCCGAAAATCGATAAAGCAGACACGGCGTTCATGTATGTCGCGACGATCATGGTCATCCTGATGACCATTCCGGGGCTGGCGCTCTTTTACGGCGGCCTGGTGCGCTCGAAGAACATGCTGAGCGTGCTGATGCAGGTCTTCGTAATCTTCTCGCTGATCTCGGTGCTGTGGGTGATCTATGGGTACACGCTGGCGTTCGGTGGACCCGGGTTGTTCTACGGCAACTTCTCGAAGCTGTTCCTGTCGGGGGTGAATGCCGAGTCGGCCGCGGCGACCTTCAGCAAGGGCGTCTACATCCCTGAACTGCTGTTCGTCGCGTTCCAGTGCACTTTCGCCGCCATCACCTGTGCGCTGATCGTCGGCGCCTATGCCGAGCGCATGAAGTTCTCCGCCGTTCTGCTCTTCTCGGTGATCTGGTTCACGTTCTCGTACCTGCCCATGGCGCACGCCGTCTGGTACTGGGACGGTCCGGACGCGATCAAGGACCAGGCGACGCTCGATGCGGTGGTTGCCAATGCTGGCTGGCTCTGGGCCAAGGGCGCGCTCGACTTCGCCGGCGGCACCGTCGTGCACATCAATGCCGGTATCGCCGGCCTGGTGGCGGCCTACATGGTCGGCAAGCGCATTGGCTACGGCAAGGAATCCATGGCGCCGCACAGCCTGACGCTGACGATGGTCGGTGCTGCCCTGCTGTGGGTGGGCTGGTTCGGCTTCAACGCCGGCTCCAACCTCGAAGCCAACGGCGTGGCGGCCTTCGCCTTCATCAACACACTGCTTGCCACCGCGGCCGCTGTGCTGGCGTGGATGTTTGCCGAGTGGATGGTGAAGGGCAAGCCCTCGATGCTGGGCGCGGCCTCTGGCGCGGTAGCCGGTCTGGTGGCGATCACGCCGGCCTGCGGCTTCGTCGGCATTATCGGCGCGCTGGTGATCGGTGTAGCGGCGGGCCTGGCCTGCTTCTGGGGCGTGACGGGACTCAAGAAGATGCTGGGCGCGGACGACGCGCTCGACGTGTTCGGCGTCCACGGTGTCGGCGGCATCGTCGGCGCACTGCTGACCGGTGTCTTCGCCGCGCCTTCGCTCGGCGGAGCTGGCATCTGCAACTACATCACCAACAAGTGCGGTGATGCAGCAGATTTCCCCGGCATCGGCGCGCAGGTCTGGATCCAGTTCCAGGCCGTGCTGACAGCGGTGGTCATCTCGGCATTGGTTTCGGTCGTAGCGCTGACCATCGTCAAGATGATTACCGGCCTGCGCGTGACGCCGGAAGAGGAGCGGGAAGGCCTGGACACGACGTACCACGGCGAGTCCGCGTACCACTCGTAGTCATGTTTGTTTCCCCGGGAGGCGACTCCCGGGGACCTGCCGCGCCACCCGGAAAGGGCACGGTGGGATTGAAGGTTGTGTCTCCCTAGCTCGCCGGGCCGCCCCCGCGGCCCAACCGTGGCGAACTTTCACGGGCACCTTTGGGTGCCCGTTTTTTTGCCCGTACTCCGTGCGCCGCGACCCGTTGCCATGGGGATGACCCGCGGCCGGCGAGGCTGATCGGCAGCGGTACACTGCCCGTCCCATGGATCTTGTGCGGCCGTTGAACTGATCGCCGCATTGAAGCGAGCCCACCGTGTCGCATCCAGCTGTTCCCCGCCTGGCCACGGCCAACACCGGCCCTCTGCTGGCGCTCGAGCAGAAGATTGTCGATGAAATGCCGGCGATCGAGCGCTGGTTCCGCCTGCAGTGGCAGGACCACACGCCCCCGTTCTATGGCTCGGTCGACCTGCGCAACGCCGGCTACAAGCTGGCACCGGTGGACATGAATCTGTTCCCGGGTGGGTTCAACAATCTCTCGGAGGACATGCTGCCGAGCGCCGTGCAGGCCGCGCAGTCCGCCATCGAGCGCCTGTGCCCGGATGCCCGCAATCTCGTGCTGGTGCCCGAGCGCCATACCCGCAACGTCTTTTACCTGGCCAATGTTGCGCGCTTGCAGCGCATCCTGCGCCAGACCGGTCTCGAGGTGCGCATCGGTTCCCTCTCGGAAGAAGTCCGCGAGCCCACGCGGATCGTGCTTCCGACCGGCGACACGCTGATGCTCGAACCGCTGGTTCGCGAAGGCGGCAAGGTGGGACTGGCCGGCTTCACGCCCTGCGCGGTGCTTCTGAACAACGATCTCTCAGCCGGCATTCCGCCGATCCTGCGCGACCTCGACGACCAGGTGCTGGTCCCGCCGCTGCAGGCGGGCTGGGCCGTCCGGCGCAAGTCGAACCACTTTGCGGCCTACGACGTCATCGCCGCCGAGTTCGCGCAACTGATCGACATCGATCCCTGGCTCATCAACCCGGCCTTCGGACGCTGCGGAGAGGTCAACTTCCACGAGCGCGCCGGCGAGGAGTGCCTGGCCAGCAACATCGACTTCGTGCTTGGCAAGATGCGCGAGAAGTATCGCGAGCACGGGATCGAGGACACGCCGTACGTCGTCGTCAAGGCCGACGCCGGCACCTATGGCATGGGCGTCATGACCGTCAAGGATGCATCGGAAGTGCGGGGGCTGAACCGCAAGCAGCGCAACAAGATGTCGGTGGTCAAGGAGGGACTCGAGGTCAGCGAGGTCATCATCCAGGAAGGGGTGCCGACGATCGAACTGGTCGACAACGCCGTCGCGGAGCCGGTCGTGTACATGATCGATCGCTATGTCGTCGGCGGGTTCTATCGCGTGCACACGGAACGCGCGCGCGACGAGAACCTCAACGCTCCGGGCATGCACTTCGTGCCGCTCGCATTCGCCGGCAGCTGCAACCTTCCGGATTGCAACGAGACGGCGGTGGAGAGCGCGGCGAACCGCTTCTATGCCTACGGCGTCATTGCGCGCCTGGCGCTGCTGGCGGCCGCGGTCGAGCTCGAGCGCACGGAGCACCGCGTGGCCTCGGCGCCATCGGCCCCGGTCGCCGCCGCGATCGCCGGCTGACGCCGAGCGTAGTGAGTTCTCCGCCTCGCATGGCCCTGTCGCTGTTATTCATCGTCGATCCGCTGGACGAGCTCAAGGCTTACAAGGACTCGAGCGTTTCGATGATGCGCGAGGCGGCCGGTCGCGGCCACCGCGTATTCGCCGCCACGCCCGCCGAACTCGCGGCGACCGAGAACTCCGTGACGGCGCATGCCCACGAGCTGCGCGTGTCATCCGACAACGCGGCGTGGTACGGCGACCTTGAAGCTTCGGAGCGCGCGGTCGCGGAGTTCGATGCGGTGCTGATGCGCAAGGATCCGCCGTTCGATGTCGAATTCCTGAATGCCACGTTGCTGCTGTCGCGTGCGGCGGCGCTGGGAGCGCGGGTCATCAACGACGCCCGGGCGCTGCGCGACCACAACGAAAAGCTCTCGACCCTCGAATTTCCGCAGTTCACTGTCCCGACGCTGGTGACGCGCGAGGAGGCACGAATCCGTGCTTTCTGGGCAGACCACCAGGACATCGTCGTCAAGCCGCTCGACGGCATGGGCGGCGCGGGCGTGTTCCGCCTGCAACCCGGCGATCCGAACGCAGGCTCGATCCTCGAGACCGTGACCGCGCGCGGCGCACGCACGGCGATGGCACAGAAGTTCATCCCCGCGATTCGCGACGGCGACAAGCGTGTGCTCGTCATCGATGGCGAGCCGGTGCCGTACAGCCTCGCGCGCGTCCCGAAGGCGGGTGAGACGCGCGGCAACCTGGCGGCCGGCGGCACGGGGCGCGCGCAGCCTCTAACCGTACGCGACCGCGAAATCGCTCACGCTGTCGGGAAAGTTCTCCTTCCGCGCGGTCTGCGACTGCTCGGCCTCGATGTCATCGGCGACCACCTCACCGAGATCAACGTCACCAGCCCCACCTGCTTTGTCGAGATTACTGAGCAGACTGGCTGCAATGTCGCGGGCATTTTCATGGATGCCCTGGAAAGGGGATCGTCATAATGAAGGCCTGCCTTTGTTCTGCGCGCGCACGCCCGGCCGCCCGAAGGGCGCGCGCCACTTCAGGCGTGCGAGGTGCGCGTGCGGCGCCCAGCGTCGCGTACACCGAGTGCGAGTCTTTATGACCGGCATCGTCATCATTGCCCATGCTCCGCTGGCCAGTGCGCTCCAGCACTGCGTCGAGCATGTCTATACCTGTGAGCCCGGCCTGGCGAAAGCGAACCTGCGGGTGCTCGATGTCGAGCCGGGCGCGGACGTCGAGGCGCTGTTCCTGCGGGCCACCGGTCTCATTGCCGAAGTGGACAGCGGTGCCGGCGTCCTTGTGCTGACCGACGCGTTCGGTGCCACGCCGGGCAATCTGGCAGCGCGGCTCAGCGTGCAGGGGCGCGTCTCGGTGGTGGCGGGGGTGAACCTCCCGATGCTGCTTCGCGCCGTGTGCTATCGCGGCAGTTCGCTCGGCGAGCTTGCGGAGAAGGCGCTCTCCGGGGGCCAGCAAGGCATGGTGCAGGTCACCGGAACTCCGGTGCAGAACCAGGGGTACAGCCCGCAAGGGAATGATTACCAAAGACTTCACCATCAGCAATAAGCTCGGACTGCACGCGCGGCCCTCAGCGCAGATCACCCAGGTGGCGAGTCGCTTCTCCTCGGAAGTGTGGGTTTCCAAGAACGGACGCCGGGTCAATGCGAAATCGATCATGGGCGTCATGATGCTGGCGGCCGGGCAGGGCAGTGTGCTCACCGTCGAAGCCGACGGCCCCGACGAGGCGCAGGTGATCGATGCGCTTGGGGAACTGATCGCCAGCGGATTTGGCGAGATCGATTGATCATGAGTGAGCGCGCGCGGGAAACACTGACCGGCAGTGGCGTGGCACGCGGCATCGCGATCGGCCATGCGCATTTACTTGCCCAGTCCGAACTCGAGGTGCGGCAGGTCACGATCGAGCGGCGCGATGTCTTGCACGAAATCGCGCGTCTGACCCGGGCCTTCGCGGCTGTGCGCGACGAACTCGACGAGCTGAAGCTTGGCATTGCGCAGGACGCGCCGACCGAGGTGCGCGCGTTCCTCGATCTGCACCGTCTGATCCTGGACGATTCATTGCTCTCCGAGGCGCCGCGCGACCTGATCCGGACGCGGCTTATCAATGCCGAGTGGGCGCTGTCGATCCAGCTGGAAGAAGTCTGCCGACAGTTCGAAGCCATCGACGACGAGTACCTGCGCGAGCGTTCGACCGATGTGCGCCAGGTTGTCGAGCGCGTGCTCAACGCGCTGGCCGAAGGAACGCCGGGACGCGTCGCATTGCCGAAGAAGCTGGCGGCCGGAGAACGGCTCGTGCTGGTTGCACGCGATCTCGCGCCGGCCGACATGCTGCACCTGCGGGAGCGCGCCGACGTCGACCTCGCCGGTTTCGTGACCGAGCTTGGTGGGCCGACCTCGCATACGGCGATCATGGCGCGCAGCCTGGGGCTGCCGGCGATAGTCGGCGCGGCACGCGCGCGCGACGTGATCGAGGAGGGCGATCTCCTCGTTATTGATGCCGACGCCGACCTGGTCGTCGTCAACCCTTCCGAAGATGAGCTGCAGGAGTTCCGGCGCCGGCTGCGCGCCCAGGCCGAGCATCGGACCCAGCTGCGCAAGCTCAAGGGCAAGCTCGCGCGCACACGTGACGGGGTGCCGATCGACCTGCTCGCCAACATCGAGCTGCCGAAGGACGCGCGCGATGCACTCGAGGCCGGCGCCGACGGCATCGGGCTCTTCCGCTCCGAGTTCCTTTTCATGGATCGCGACGACCTGCCGACGGAGGACGAGCAGTACGAGGCGTACGCCAAGGTGGCGCGCGTGATGAAGGGCAAGCCGGTCGTGATCCGCACGCTCGACATCGGCGCCGACAAGGTGCTCAACGAAGCCGCGCGCGAGACGCTCGGCATGGGACGCGGCGCGCCCCGGCCGGAATCGAATCCGGCGCTGGGGCTGCGTGCGATCCGCTACTGCCTGGCGTACCCGGAGCTCTTCTCGACCCAGCTGCGAGCAATTCTGCGGGCCTCCGAGGTCGGCACCGTGCGCATCCTGATCCCGATGCTCGCGCATGTGCACGAGATCGAGCAGGCGGCCGCCTTCGTTGCCCGCGCGAAGGAACAGTTGAAGGAGCGCAAGCTCAAGTACGACGCCCGCATCCAGCTGGGGGGCATGGTTGAGGTTCCGGCCGCTGCGCTCTCGCTACCCGAGTTCGTGCAGCGGCTCAAGTTCCTGTCGATCGGTACCAACGACCTGATCCAGTACACGCTGGCGATCGACCGCACCGATAGTGCCGTCGCCCACCTGTACGACCAGACGCACCCCGCCGTGCTGCGCCTGATCGCGCAGACGATACGTATCGGTACCAAGGCCCGCGTGCCCGTCTCCGTGTGCGGCGAACTGGCCGGGGATCTCGAGATGACCGAGCTGCTGCTCGGGATGGGCCTGCGGCAGTATTCGATGCACCCTTCGCAGATACTGCAGGTCAAGGAACGCTTGTTCGAGCTCTCGGCCAAGGAGTCCGGCCGCTTCGCCGGCCGGGTGCTACGGATGTCGGACCCGATGAAGATCCGCCAGTTGTTGCAGTCCGAGCCTGTCGCAGCGGCGGGTTCGAACTAGGCACCATGAATAAAAAAGGGCCCGGCGCATGCCGAGCCCTTTGCTTTGCGAGACTGCCTCGCTCGGCGAACGCTTCTTAGTTCAGGTCCTTGTCTTTCCACACTTTGATGCCCGAAGCGGTCACGCCGGCTTCGAGACCCTGCTTGGTCAACCGGTAGAAGTCGCCACCCGAGAACGTGCCGACGCTGGCGCTCGCGGCCTTGGTGCCGGCACCGGCGCCTGCGGAGACGTTGCCCGTGGCATCCCACCCGCTATCGATGAACTGCTGCATGTTGGCCTTGTCCTTGAAGACGAACAGGTAGCGCGTTTCGCTGGCGCCAAGCTGAAGTCCGGCGCTGGCCTGGGCCAGGTCCATGAACGTGTTCTTCTTGGTCGCGTTATCGTGGACAACGCCCTTGCCGCCGGCACCGCCGACGATGAAGCTTATGCCGAACGTGGAGAACACGGCGTAACCGGGGGCCTTCTCGACCTTGGCCTTGAGGCTTGGCTCCTTTGCATAGAAAGCGGCCATTGCAGCCGACGTGGACTTCAGGACTTCTTCCTGCTTCGCCTTGTCAGCCGCCATCGCGGTTGACAAGCCAAATGCCGTCAGTGTTGCGGCCGTCGCCAGCCATTTGATCAGTTTCATTGTTTGTTCCTTTTCTCTCGCCGGACACGCGTCAGGCCCCGGTGAAGCCAGACCGGGTGACGATCCGTCTATTTAGTCTAGTCGTTTGCCCTTGGCGGCCGTTTGACAGTCCGCAAGCAGTTCTCTAGCCTGCCCACCTTGCGCCGATTTGCCGACTCGCTTGCGGGCGCGCGAGGAGAAACTCCTCCGAAAACCGCTAAAGAGGTCAAGCAGCCTTGCTGCCCCAACCCGAGCCGGCGTCGCGCCCCTCGGGTTTTTTGTTGCGAGTTCGCCGGCGAGGTTTCTGCTGTGAGTGGTCGTTCCGTAGGCGTCGTCACGCCGCAGGCGATGAAGTTCGATGTTCCGCTCGAATTGACGAGCGGCGCGTCGATCGCTTCTTACGAACTCGCGATCGAGACCTATGGGCGGCTGAACGCGGAGCGCAGCAACGCCGTGCTGATCTGCCATGCGCTCAACGCGTCCCATCACGTCGCCGGCACATATGCAGACGACCCCGGCAAGGTCGGCTGGTGGGACAACATGGTTGGCCCGGGCAAGCCGGTCGACACCGAACGTTTCTTCGTCGTCGGCGTCAACAACCTCGGCTCCTGCTTCGGATCGACCGGGCCAATGTCGACCGACGCGGCGCGCGGGACGCCGTACGGCGCGAGCTTTCCTGTGGTCACGGTCGAAGACTGGGTGCGCGCGCAGGCGCGCGTCGCCGATGTCCTCGGTATCAAACAATGGGCAGCCGTGATGGGTGGGTCGCTCGGTGGGATGCAGGCGCTGTCGTGGGCGATCCAGTTTCCGCACCGCATACGGCACTGTATTGCGATCGCGTCGGTACCGAAGCTCTCGGCACAGAACATCGCGTTCAATGAAGTGGCCCGCACCGCGATCCGCTCGGACCCGGACTTTCACGGCGGCGACTATTACGCCCACGGTGTGGTGCCCAAACGCGGTTTGCGCGTGGCACGCATGATCGGCCACATCACGTATCTCTCGGGCGCCGACATGGCCGAGAAATTCGGACGCTCGATGCGCGCCGACGACTATCAGTTCCACTACGACGTCGAGTTCGAAGTGGAAAGTTACCTGCGCTACCAGGGGGACAAGTTCTCCGAGTATTTCGACGCCAATACGTATCTGCTGATCACGCGTGCACTCGACTATTTCGACCCGGCTCGACACACGGGTGGCAACCTTGTGCAGGCACTGGCGCCGGCGACCGCGAAGTTCCTGATCGCGAGCTTCACCACCGACTGGCGTTTCCCCCCCGAGCGTTCGCGCGAGATCGTCGAGGCGCTGATCGAGAACGGGCGCGATGTGGCCTACGCCGAGATCGACGCTCCGCATGGGCACGACGCATTTCTACTCGAGGACCCGCGCTATCACAAGGTGGTACGAGCCTACTTCGACAATATCGCGACGGAGTGCGTGCGATGAGCGCCGCGCTGCGGCTCCGAAGGCGCTCGCGTCCCCCGCGGAGGGGCGGCCCGAAGGGCGAGGGGGCAACATGACGCTGCGCGTCGACCTCGCACAGATCGCCGAGTGGGTGGCGCCGGGCAGCCGGGTGCTCGATCTCGGGTGCGGTGAGGGCTCGCTGCTGGCCCATTTGCGCGATGCGAAGTCCTGCCGTGGCTATGGCGTCGAAATCGACGACGACCACGTGGCCCGCTGTGTCAAGGTGGGTCTGAATGTCGTGCAGCAGGACCTCGACGCGGGCCTGCGCCTGTTTGCCGACAACATGTTCGACACCGTCGTGCTTTCGCAGACGCTGCAGGCCATGCACAACGTCGAGGGCATCCTGCGCGAGATGGCGCGCGTCGCGCGCCAGGGGATCGTGAGCTTTCCGAATTTCGGACACTGGCGGCACGCCGTTTCACTGCTGGCGGGGCGCATGCCGGTGAACAAGCTGATTCCCTATCAGTGGTACGACACACCGAACATTCACCTTTGTACGCTGAAGGACTTCGAGATCCTGGCCGCACGCGTCGGGCTGGTCATCACCGGCCGCACGGTGCTTGCAGACGGCCGGCCGGTGCAGTTTGCGCCGGCGCTGCGCGCGACGGTCGCCATCTATCGGTTCGAAACACGCTGAAGCCGCGCGGAGTGCCGTGCTGGGGGGATGCGATGAGTTCTTTGCGCGAGAAGCTGATCCGCAATTTCAACGAGATCGAACTCGACGAGTCGACGCGGGCGCCGTTGTACGACGGTTCCCGCAGTGGCAGCGTGGCAGGCCCGCGCGTCGGCACGGTCGCGCGGAAGCTCGGTGCCGGCGTCGACATCGTGCCGCCGGGCAAGCGATCCTGCCCCTACCACTTCCATTACGCGCAGGAAGAGATGTTCGTCATCCTGGAGGGTGAAGGCACGCTGCGCGTGGCCGGGGAAATGATCCCGATCGGGGCCGGCGACGTCATCGGTATTCCACCCGGGCCGGAGTATCCGCACCAGATCATCAACACGTCCAACGCGCCGCTCAAGTACCTGTCGATCAGCACCCAGGAAATGCCCGAGGTCTGCGAGTACCCGGACTCCGGCAAGTACCTGGCCTACTCACGTACCAAGGGGCCATTGCTTGACGGTGGACGCATGCATCGTCCGGACACCGACCTGGACTACTGGGACGGCGAGGCCTGAGCGGGGAGCGGGGCCAGCGGCCGCGCAGTGACTCGACTGGCGAGCCAGACGAGCAGCAGCACCGGAACGCCGAGTGCGGCGGTCGATGTGAAGAATGCAACGTAGCCATGTGCGTCGACGAACGCGCCGGAGAATCCGGCGATGAACTTCGGCAGCAGCAGCATCACCGACGAGAAGAGTGCGTATTGCGTAGCGGAGTAGGCGACGTTGGTAAGCCCCGACAGGTACGCGATGAACGCCGCCGATGCGATGCCCGCGGACAGGTTGTCGGCCGATATGACGAAGATCAGTCCGGTCAGGTCGTGCCCCCGTGTCGCCAGCCAGGCGAACAGCAGGTTCGATGCGGCCGACAGCACGGCGCCCAGCATCAGGACGCGGGTCACACCAAAACGCAGCGCCAGTGCGCCACCGAGAAACGCGCCAGCCAGTGTCATGACGACGCCGTAGAACTTGGAGACGGCGGCCACTTCATCCTTCGTGTACCCCATGTCGACGTAGAACGGGTTGGCCATGATGCCCATCACGACATCGGAGATGCGGTACGTGGCGATCAGTGCCAGCAGCAACAGCGCGTGCCAACGGTAGCGACCGATGAAGTCGGCGAACGGGCCCACGACGGCGGACTGCAGCCAGGCGAGCACCCGTGCGGCCGGCGAGCCCGGCGTAGGCGAACCGACCTGCGTTGCGAGCATGCTCGCGTCCCGGGCCGCAGGTTCCGGCGAGAGCAGCACCGCGAGGACGCCGACCCCCATCGACGCCGCCATCGCGAAGTAGGCTGTGGTCCAGGCGCTGGCGTGGTAGCCCGTGTCGCTGCCTGCCGCGCGCGCCGCTATCCAGAGCACACCCGCGCCGGCCCAGATCATCGCGAGCCGGTAGCCGGTCTGATACATCGCCGCCAGCGCTGCCTGCTTTTCGACCCGGGCCGACTCGATGCGATAGGCATCGAGCGCGATGTCCTGCGTGGCGGACGCGAAGGCGACTACGAGCGCGGCAATCGTCAGCGCGCGCAGCCCTTCCTGCGGATCGCCCATGGCCATCGCAATCAGGCCGCCGATGATGATGGCCTGAGACACGAGCAGCCAGGCGCGTCGACGCCCCAGGGCGCGCGTCAGCAGCGGCAGCGGCAAGCGGTCGACCAGGGGCGCCCAGACCCACTTGAAACCATACGCCAGGCCGACCCACGAGAGGTAACCGATCGTGGCGCGATCGATGCCGGCTTCGCGCAACCGGAACGACAGCGTGCCCAGCACCAGCAGCAACGGCAGCCCGGCGGAGAATCCGAGGAAGAACATGCGCAGCGCGGCCGGTTCCGCGTAGACGCGCAACACGTCGCGCCATGAGCGCCGCAGCGCCGGGCGCCCCGCGGCGGGGTCGGTCTCGTCGGTCGGCGTGGACGCGGTCGGGCTCGGCATGAGTGCGCGCAGTTTAGTGGCGCAACGTTCGTGACTGACCCGGAATGCTGCAGGAACTTGCCGGTCGTCCGGTCCGGCAGCAGAGGTCACTACGGAGGGAGTCAGTTGCCACCGGGGTCGCGCTGCCGCCACGGCTGCCTGCACCGGGGCCTGCAGGCGATGAACATGTTGGTGTTCACCGAGCAATTCGTGTTGCCGCGTGCGTGCCGGGCATTCGATACTCTCGGTGGGCTGGTCGATCGGGCTCGGAGCGAGCGAATGAACAGAGTCCTGCAGCAACCGGACCAGCTGGCGGCCTGATGCGCATGAGCGGACCGACCCCGCAACGGTACGCCGTGCGCCGCGTTCTCGAGAACGCGGGCATCCTCACATTCGCGTCGCTGCTTGTCATGTCGGTGACGCTGGGTCGCTACTCCGTGGCGCTCGTGTGGTGCGGGGCCCTCATCGTGTTCTTCACTCACACCTGGGAAAGCCGGTCGCACCGGGCGAACGAGCCTCCGCCGTCGTCGGGCGGCATGGCCCTGCGCCCGCGGCACTACGACACGCTGCGCTGGCTCGGGCTCGCGCTTTCGCTGGCCGGTGTGGCCGCGATGTCGGTCTAGTGCCCGGGTGGTGTGCCGACGCGCGACAGCAGCAAGTTGCGGACGTAACCCGCATGTTCGCGCAGCGTGTACAGGTGAGCGAGGTAGGCCTTCGGAACCTTCACGAGGTTCAGGCGGGCCTCGATGTCATCCATCCTTGCAAGTTGAGCGGCGGCATCGCCGCCCCGGTCGATCGCCACGCGCTCGATGCGATTGACTTCCGCGTACCAGCCGTCGAGCCGGCTGCGGATGCGCCAGTCGTAGATCTTCGGCAGGTAGGCGAACGCGGGGATCGCGATCGCCAGCAAAGGTAGCATGATGAAGAGCAGGCGTTCCGCCCACACTGCCATCCAGAACGGCAGCACGCGCCGCAGCAGTGACGGGCGCTCCTTGTAGAAGCGATCCGCGTCGGTCGCAAGCGGCAACTCGATGTCCATCGGCGCCGGGAAGATGCGCGCCCCGTGCAACAGCGATGGTCCTCCGTGCACTTCGCGCGCGGCATCCAGCAGCAGTTCGACGGCCACCGGATGAATGTCTTCGCGCGCGATCAGGTTTCCTGTCACCGCAATCATCGTCAGGCGCTGCGGAGGAATGCCGGCCTTCAGGTCCACGACGTCCGTCGGGAAGGTCGAGCTTATGCAGGTACGGCAGGCGCCGGATGTAGGCATCGGCGCGCCGGGCATCCATCATCCGTACCCCGGGGGCACGCATCAGTCGCTGTACAGCCGGCCCGTCGATCGCCGAGACGTAGAAAGCCGAGTCGATACGGCCATCGATCAGCGCGTCCGCCGCAGCGAGGCCGCCGATTTCGACCAACGTCGTCGGTGCCTCGCCGAGTCCATTGTCGCGGGCGACGGCTGTGCCGAGCGCATGCGTCCCGCCGCCGGGAATGCCGATCGCGATGCGCTGGCCGCGCAGATCAGAAATGCGCTCGATCGTGGCCTTGCCCCGGTAGAACACCCAGATGGGTTCGTAGAACAGGCTGCCGAGCGTGGTCAACCGCTGTGAATCGGACTCCCGGACGAGTCCGCCCTGCACCAGCCCAACCTCGACTCCATCGGCGCCGGTTCGGAGGCGGTCGAGGTTTTCCGCTGCCCCGGACGATGGACGCAGCACCAGCTCGACGCCATGGCGCGCGACCAGTTCGCGGTAGCGCTGCGCGTAACGGTGATACGCGCCGTCCTCCGCTCCCGTCGTCATGACGACACGCCGCGGCGGCGGCGGCGGAGCGAGCTTGGCGAGGCCCCAGCCGAGCAGCGCCAGCAGCGCGATGATCCCGACGACGTACCAGGCAAGAGCCCGGCCTTCGATGTTCTCGGGCAGGCGCCCGCGCAGGAGTTCAGTGTGTCGCATCGGGGATCAGAGGCGTCCGGTGTAGTCGATGGTGAGCGGCGCGTGGTCGGAGAATCTCCTGGCGGTATAGATCTCCGCGCGCCTGGCTCGCGCGGCCAGGGCCGGTGTCGCGATCTGATAGTCGATGCGCCAGCCGACATTCTTGGCCCAGGCCTGGCCACGGTTGCTCCACCAGGTGTACTGCTCGGGCTTCTGATCGAGCTGGCGGAACACATCGACCCATCCCCGCTCGTCGAAGACCCTTGTCAGCCAGGCGCGTTCGTCGGGCAGGAAGCCGGAGTTCTTCTGGTTGCTGCGCCAGTTCTTCAGGTCGATTTCCTTGTGAGCGATGTTGATATCGCCGCAGAAGACGACCTCGCGCCCGCTTGCGCGCAGCTTCTCCAGGTGCGGTGCAAACTCGGCCAGGAAGCGGTACTTGGCCGACTGCCGTTCCGGGCCCGACGAGCCCGACGGTAAGTACACGGAGATCACGGTAATTTCCTTGAACTCCGCTTCGACATAGCGGCCTTCGGCATCGAACTCGGGCGAGCCGAACCCGAGCCGCACGGCGCGCGGATCCTTGACGGCATAAAGCGCCGTGCCGGAGTAGCCGCGGCGCTGCGCGCAATGGAAGTGTCCGTGCAGGCCGTCCGGAAAGCGCAGGGCCTCCGGAATGTCCGCCTCGTCCGCCTTTACTTCCTGCAGGCAGACAACGTCGGGCTCGGCCTTGCGCAGCCAGCGGAACAGACCCTTGGAGGCGGCCGAGCGGATACCGTTGACATTCAGGGAGAGGATGCGGATCACGGGGCAATCGTCTCGGCAGGGCGGAATTCGGCGGCATTTTCCATCCTTTTGGTCGCGCGCCTGCGGCAAAATCCGCCTTGGGACAAATTTGGGGCCGGAACCACAGGTTCCGTCGGCGGGCACGTGCAATCCTTGCGTCAGCAGTTCATCGAGTTCGCGCTGCAATCCGGCGTGCTGCGTTTTGGCGAGTTCAAGACCAAGGCCGGGCGGCTGTCGCCGTACTTTTTCAACGCGGGGCTGTTCAACCGTGGTGCGCTGCTGGGAAAGCTGGCGCGTTTTTATGCGCAGACGCTGCTGGCGGCGCGCGCAGAAGGGCGCGTGCAGTTCGACATGCTTGTTCGGGCCGGCCTACAAGGGCATCACGCTCGCGGCGGCCACGGCGGTCGCGCTGGCCGAGCTCGGTTCCGATGTGCCGTTTGCTTTCAACCGCAAGGAAGCCAAGGACCACGGCGAAGGTGGGCTGATCGTCGGCGCACCGCTCGCGGGCCGGGTCGCCATCGTGGATGACGTCATCACTGCCGGCACTTCGGTGCGCGAGTCGGTGGAAATGATCCGCGCCGCCGGCGCCACTCCGGCGGCCGTGCTGATCGCGCTGGACCGCATGGAACGCGCCGGGCCGGACGATGCGCTGTCGCAGCGTTCGGCGGTGCAGGAGGTCGAGGCGATCTACCGGATTCCAGTCCTCGCAATCGCCAACCTCGATGACGTGATGCACTACCTGGCATCGGGAACTACACAGGCGCAACACGTGCGCGGCTTTCGGCCGGCGGTGGAACGCTATCGGGAACGTTATGGTGCGTAACTCGCATTCACTTCTAGGTGGCGCCTCCTCACTCGCCGGGGTTGTCATGGTGGTGCTGTCTGCGACGCTGTTGCCGGTGCAGGCACGTGCGCAGGGGGCCAATCCGCCACCCGCGGGGACGATGTACAGCTGCATCGCCAATGGCAGGACCTACAGTGCCGATCGGCCGCCGCCGGAGTGCGCCAACAGCGACATCCGCGAGTTGAACCGCGACGGCTCGGTGCGGCGCGTGATTTCGCGGCCGCTGACCCCGGAAGAGCAGCGCGCAAAAGCGCTCGAGGCCAAGAAGAAGATCGAAGAGGAAGAGCGGCAACTGGCGCAGCGCCGGCGCGACCGGTCGCTGCTCGAGGCCTACGCCAACGATGAAGAGATTGAGGCCGCGCGGCGCAAGGCGCTCGAGGGCGCAGAGGAGAGCATTAAACGCTCGACCGAGCGCACGGCGAGCCTTGCCAAGGACCGCAAGCGTCTCGACGACGAGTCGGAGTTCTACAAGAATCGCGCCCAGCCTGACAGCCTCAAGCGCGCCTATGAGCTGAACGCCCAGGCGGCGTTGGCGGAACAGAGGATCCTTGCCGAGTCGCGGTCGGAGATCGCGCGCATCAACGAGCGGTTCGATGCCGAAAAGAAGCGCTTCAAGGACTTGCTGGCGCAGGGCGCGCGCCCGGTCCAGCGCAACCCAGAAACGGATATCCTGATGGACCCACGGTTCAGCGGAAAGCCGCAATGAGACGCTGGTTCGTCGTGCTGTTGAGTGTGCTGGCGGGCGCCGTTGCCGCGCAGGACCGGTTTGGCGGGCTCTACATCGCCGGTGGCGCCGGATTCACCTTCAATCAGGCAGTGCAGACCGGGCTCGCGGAGAACCAGGGTCGGTTCTTCCTGCTCGTCCTGCCGCCGGAGACCCGCGGGCTCTCGCTGGAAGCGCCGGCAAGTGTGGCCGCGCTGCGCGACCGCGCCGCGAAAGCGGGGGCCGTCTTCCTCGTCTGCAAACGTGACGTGGACTCGGGCGCTGTCGCGTTGTCGGCTCTGATTCCGGGAGTGGTCGCGATCCGCGGCTGGCCGCCCGTCGGAAGTCCCGGGCTCCCGCCGGATCAGCTGTTCTATCCGGACGAGAATCCGAAGAATTTCCCGACGTCCGTCACTCTGCAGCGCCGACATGCGCGCAACCTGCTCTTCCTGACCGGCGCTCAGCGTGCGACGGTCGGGGCCTTGGGCAGCGGCTGGAACTCCGGAACGCCGAACTGCCACAGCATGAAGCTGTAGATGTCGGCGCTGCGCTCCTGCAACTGCGCCCGCGTGCTGCCCTGGCCGTGGCCCGACTCGTAGTCGAGCCGCAGCAGCACCGGCTTCCCACCGGCACTGGCCGTCGCGATTCGCGAGGCGAACTTGGCCGACTGCCAGACGTCGACACGGATGTCGTTGACGCCGTGCACCAGCATCACCGCCGGATATTTCGTGCCGTCCTTCACGTGGTGATAGCTGCTCATCGCCAGCAGCGCGCGGAATTCATCTTCCTTCTTCACCGTGCCGAACTCCGGAATATTGGCGGCGCCGTTGGCGCTCGACTCGAAGCGCAACGTGTCCATCGTGCCGACTGCGGGTACGGCCGCAGCGAAAAGGTCCGGCCGCTCGGTGATTGCACGTCCAACCAGTATGCCGCCGGCGCTGCCGCCGTAGATGCCGACCCGGTCGGGCGCGGTGTAGCGCTGGGCGATCAGCCATTCGGTGGCGGCGATCGCGTCATGCCAGGTATTGGGCTTGGTGGACTTGCGTCCCGCCTGATGCCATTCGTCGCCGTAGACGCCGCCGCCGCGCACGTGGACAAAGGCATAAACGCCGCCGCGCTCGAGCCAGGCCAGGATGCGTGGATTGAAAAACGGGTTCTCGGTGATGCCATAGGCGCCGTAGCCATAGACGATGGTCGGATTGCGGCCGTCGAGCTTCAGTCCCTTGCGTATCACGATCGACATCGGCACCTCGACCCCGTCGTGGCTCTTGACGCGCACCTCCCGTGCCTCGATGTCGGTCGGCGCGTCGAAGGCACCGGCCTTGACGAACGGCAGCTGGGTCAGCGTGCTGCCGTCGAACAGCCACGGCTTGGTTGCGTGTGCCCAGCCACCGAGTTCAAGCACGACGCCATCCAGGCGCGGGCTGGCCGAGTCGATCGCGACATTGCCGGCGAAGGGCAGCGCGATCGGCTCGCGCTTCACGGGTGCACCGGCCGGTGCGGGCCGCACGCGCGACAACGACAGGGTCGGACCGTCGCGCTGGGTGACGAAGAGGCCATCGCGTGCGCCGGCCATGCTGACGACGACGGCCGGGCTCGGCGCGATGACCGTCTCGGCCAGCGCGATCTCGGGGACGGTCGAGCGGCATACGCACGACCTTGAAGCGCGGCGCGTCCTTCGAACTGCGCAGGTAGAGCCAGCCGTTGGTGTACGCGATGTCGGTGACGCGGTCGTCGACGTCGACGACTTTGCGCCACTTCGCCTCGCCGCGGATGGCCGTGGCGAGGTCGGCGAGGAAGAGCATGCGGTTGCGCTCGACGCCGAGGGAGACGATCGCGGCAGCCACCGGGGTGCCGGGAATCTGGAAGACGTAAGCGCTGGCGTAGGACGGCAGCTTGAGCTCCGGATTGCGACTCGGGCTGAGGATGGGACGGTCGACGCCGTCGGCGAGCGAGCGGAAGTGACGCGTGCGGTCACGGAAGCGTTCGCCCTGCGGCAGCTTCTCGTAACCCTCGACGAGGCGCGAGTAGAAGAAGCCGCTGCCGTCGTCGAGCCAAGCGGTGCTGCCATAGCGGATGCGGTCGACCGGCTCGATGACCGACTTGCCGGTCGCGACCTCGATCACGTGCAGCGTGCCGATCTCGCCGCCGCCGACCTGGACCGAATAAGCCAGCAGCCGCCCGTCGCGTGATGGCGCGAAGTCCATGATCGCGTGTGGTCGGCCGGTGGCCTTCGTCAACGCCTCCGGATCGACGATCACCGTGTCAGCGCCGTCGGCGCCATCGCGCCAGACCAGCTTGAACTGGCCCTCGCCGGGGTTGCGGCGCTGGAAGAAGTAGCGATTCGATTCGGTGCGCACGACGTCACTGGTGAGGCCGGCCGCCGCGTTCTCGATCTCGCGCATGCGCGCCAGCAGGGTCGCGCGCCCGGGGATCGACGCCAGCAACGCTTCCGTCGCGGTCGCCTGTCCTTTCAGCCAGCCCTGCACCTTCGGGTCGTTAACGTCCTCGAGAAAGCGGTAGGGATCCGGAACGGCGACACCCCAGTGCGACTCGGTGACCGGTTGAGACGGCAGCGGCGGCGGCACCGTCGAGGCCGGCGCACCCGCGGCGGCCAACGACAGAAGCGCGGTACTCAGGGCATTCAAGGCATGGCGGCGCGGCGAGGGCATGGGCGGTCCGGGAAATTTAAAGCGAGCGATCGTAGACAACTTGCAACGGCCCGCGTTCCGGCTTCGTCGTATCGCGGCCGGGGGTCGAGGGAGTGACCCGGGCCGAGGACGCGCTACAGGACCTTTGGACTAGCGCGAATTGGGTCGCCGGGTTGCGGTAAAAAGGGAAAGATTCCCACGCCACTTGGCTGGGGCGAATCTTGAAGGGGCTTCATGATGACAACACTCAGAAACGCGCGGAGCGCGCTGCTCTCCCTCTTCGGCGCATTGGCATTGGTGGCCTGCGGCGGTGGGGGTGAGGTGACCGCGCCTATCGCCGGCGGCCCAGGCGGAAGCGGCACGGGTGGTGCGGGAACGCTGCGGGTTGCGCTGACCGATGCGCCATCGTGCGGCTACGACCACGTGTACATCACCGTCGAGCGCGTGCGCGTGCACGCGTCGTCGACCGCCAGCGACTCCGACTCCGGCTGGAGCGAGGTCGTGCTCAACCCGGCCCCGCGCATCGACCTGCTCGCCCTGACCAATGGCGTGCTGGCCGAGCTCGGACAGACGCCGCTGCCGGCGGGGCAGTACACACAGGTTCGGCTGTTGCTGCGCCCGAACGGTGCTGGCACGCCGGCCAACGCCGTCGTGCCGTCGGCCAGCGGCGCCGAGATTCCGCTGGACACGCCAAGTGCTACGCAGAGCGGACTGAAGCTGATCCATCCGTTCACCGTGCAGGCGAACACGATGGCGGATCTCGTGCTGGACTTCGACGCCTGCCGCTCGGTCGTACGCCGGGGCAACAGCGGCCGCTACAACCTGAAGCCGGTGATCGCGGTGATCCAGCGCTCGACAACCGCGATCGTCGGCACTGTCGATCCATCGCTGAGCCGGCGTCACCGTGTCGGCACAGAAGGGCGGCGTCGTCGTCCGCAGCACGACCCCGAACGCGGTCGGCGACTTCGTGCTCTCGGGCCTCGATGTTGCGCAGTCGCCCTTTGACGTCGTGTTCACCGCCAACGGGCGGGCCAGTGCGGTCATCGCCGAGGTGCCGGTGTCCAGCAGCGCAACGACACGAGTCAGCACGACCGCGGCGCCGATTGCGCTGCCGACGTCACCGATGGGCGTGGCGAAAGGCAAGGTGCTGCCGCTCGACGTCGGCGCAGCGGTGCGCGCGCTGCAGGTGGTCGGCACGGTGCCCAAGGTGGAGATCGGACACGACAACGCAGACGCGGTGACCGGGCAATATACGCTCAGCCTGCCGCGCGATGCCGCTCGGCTAGCCGCGTATTCGACAACGCTGCCGCTGGTCTTTGCCCCGCAGAGCGCGACCGCGGCGGCCTACACGCTGGAAGCGTTTGCGACCGGCTATGTCACGCAGACCAAGGGCGTCACGGTCGGCGCGACGGAAGTCGTCAACGACTTCACGCTGGTTCTCGCACCCTAGCCCGCAAGCTTGCGGCGCAGCATCTCATTGACCTGCGCCGGATTGGCCTTGCCTTTCGTGGCCTTCATCGCCTGGCCCACCAGCGCGTTGAAGGCCTTTTCCTTGCCGGCGCGGAACTCCTCGACCGACTTCGCGTTGGCTGCCAGCACCTCGTCGACGATCTTCTCGATCGCGCCGGCGTCGGAGATCTGGCCAAGGCCGAGGGTCATGATCGCCTCATTGATCGCGATCGAGACGTTCATTCCTTCAGCCTTCAGACGGTACTTGCCGCTCCATATCTGTGAGAAGAGCTCCTTCGCGCCCTTCGCGTTCACGGTTCCGTCGCCTAGGCGGCGCAGTATTTCCGCAAGACGATCCGGGCTGACGCGAGCCGATTCGAAAGTGATGTCATCCGCGTTTACTGCCGCCGATACCTCGCCCATCACCCAGTTCGCTGCAAGTTTTTTGTCGTCAATGGGGCGCGCTACCGCCTCGTAGTATGTCGCGATGTCCTTCGACGCGGTTAGCGTCTGCGCGTCGTACTCACTGAGGCGGTAGTCCCGTACGAAGCGCTCACGCATCGCGCCGGGAAGTTCGGGCAATTCACCGCGCACGCGCTCGATCCATTGCGGCGCGATCTCGAGCGGCAGCAGGTCGGGATCAGGGAAGTAGCGATAGTCCATCGCGTCTTCCTTGCTGCGCATGCTGCGCGTTTCGTCGCGGTCGGGATCGTAGAGGCGTGTTTCCTGCACCACGGTGTCGCCGTCCTCGATGAGTTCGATCTGGCGCCGCGCCTCGAACTCGATCGCCTGCTGCATGAAGCGGAAGCTGTTGAGGTTCTTAATCTCACAGCGCGTACCGAGCGCGGGGTCGCCCACGCGGCGCACCGAGACGTTGGCATCGCAACGGAACGAGCCCTCCTGCATGTTGCCGTCGCAGATGCCAAGCCAGACCACGAGCGAATGCAGCGCCTTGGCGTAAGCCACGGCTTCCGTAGCAGCGCCACTGACGCTGGCGACGCGGATGTCGGGCTCGGAGACGATTTCCAGCAGCGGCGTGCCAGCACGGTTGAGATCGATGCCCGACATGCCGTGGCCGAGCGCGGCGTGCGAGCCCATGCCTTCGTGCAGAGACTTGCCCGCATCCTCCTCGAGATGAGCACGTGTCAGGCGCATCGTCTTCATGTAGGCCTCGCCGCCCCTGGGCTGCACGACGAAGCTGAGGCTGCCGCCCTGGACGACCGGAATCTCGTACTGGCTGATCTGGTAGCCCTTCGGCAAGTCGGGATAGAAGTAGTTCTTGCGCGCGAACACGCTGCGCGGGGCAATCGTCGCGCCGATCGCGAGCCCGAAGCGGACCGCGCGCTCGACCGCGCCACGGTTGAGCACGGGCAGCGTGCCTGGCAGCGCCATGTCGATGACGCTGGCCTGCGAATTGGGTTCGGCACCGAACGCCGTCGAGGCCCCTGAAAAGATCTTGCTCTCGGTCGTGAGCTGAGCATGCGTTTCAAGACCGATCACCACTTCCCAAGTCATCCCGGTCTCCTCTCAGTGCAGCGTATCGGCCGGATCGCCCGCCAGCAGGCGCCGCGCCTCCCGCTGCTCGTGCGCATAGGTCTGCCATGCCATCTCGCCCAGCCTGTGATGCTGCCCGGCCTCTTCTTTCCGGCCCTCGGCCTTCAGCACAGCAGCCAGATTGGAATGCACGATCGCGCGTATGTCAGCTGGGGTGGTTTCGTCGACGCGTTTCAGAGCACGCTCGAGCTGCTCATGGCCCTCTTCGTTACGTCCGAGCTTGATGAAGCAGCTGGCGCGGTCGGCCATGGCGGCCGTAACTTCATGCAGGAAGCCTTCGCCCTCGGCGCTCGGCAGGTAGGCGTCGTACAGTGCGATCGCGTCAGCGTGGCGGTTCTGCAGCACGAGCATTTCCGCGAGCAACAGGTGATCCAGCGTCGTGTCCGGACCGTCAGCCAGGCCGCCGGCGAAGGCGATGCTCTTCCTGAGGGCGCTGATGGCGTTGGCGAGCGTGCGGCCATCTAGCTCGTCCATGGCAGCGGCCTGACGCGCATGCGCCGCCTGCGTCAATGCAGAGCGTTGCAGCCAGCTCGACATGGCGATGTCGTCGTCGAGCTGATGCACCAGCCCTTCGGCCTCACCATAGAGTCGCGCGGCCTCCTCGTAGTCGTAGGCATCCTGGTGCAACGAACCCAGCGCCAGGTAGGCGCGATAGCGCGACTCCAGTGTCGCGCCGGAATTGGCGAGCACGGCCCGCGCATAGCGCGCGGCGGTGCGCACATCTCCTTCGCGTTGCATGAAGAGCGCCAATGCCGATTCGCATTCGCCGACCAACGCCATGTCGTCAGCGGCACGGCGGGCGCGCTCGGTCACGCCGAGCAAAGCGGTCCGCGCTTCGGCGAATCGCTTTGCAAAATACAGCTGGATCGCATCGACGTACTCGAAGCGCAGCAGCAGCGGGGGCGTCGCATGCGCCGGGGTCTCGGCGCGCGCCAGTTCCAGCACTTCGCGCGCGGTGTCCACCTGTCCCATGCGGGCCAGAAGGACGGCCCGGTCCTGCCGTCGCCGCACGCGCTCCAGCGGATCGCGCGCCGCATCGACGAGCCGTTGATTCGCATTCAGTATGCGCTGCGACATCGGTAAGTCAGGCGCCCGGCGGCAGTCGCCGATGCCAGTCGGTCGCCAACTGGTAGGCATGCGCCACGCCCAGCAGCTTGGCTTCTTCGCAGTAGTTCGCAATGAGCTGCAGTCCGACCGGCCGGCGGCTGTTCACCGGGCCGGTGCCGAAGCCGCAGGGAATGCTCATCGAAGGCACGCCGGCGAGGCTGCCGGGCACCGTGTACAGATCGGCCATGTACATCGCCACGGGGTCGGCCGCCTTCTCCCCGAAACCGAACGCCACGCTGGTGGTGACAGGCCCGGCGATCACATCGCACTCGGCAAACGCGCGCTGGAATTCGTTGGCGATAAGCCGTCGCACCTTCATCGCCTTGATGAAGTAGGCGTCGTAGTAGCCGTGCGACAGCACGTAGGTGCCGATCAGGATGCGCCGCTTGGGCTCGTCGCCGAAGCCCTCGGCGCGCGACTTGCGGATCATGTCCTTCAGATCGGAGTACTTCGCCGCGCGATGGCCGTAGCGCACGCCGTCGAAGCGCGCGAGGTTGCTCGAGGCTTCCGCCGGTGCGATGACGTAGTAGACGGGTATGCCGAGCTCGGCGTTGGGCAGCGAGATCGGCACTAGCTGCGCGCCGAGCTTTTCGTACTCGGCCAGCGCCGCGCGCACGGCCGCTTCGACATCCGGCTGCAGGCCGGTGCCGAAGAACTCCTTGGGCACGCCGATCTTTAGGCCCTTGATCGACATGCCGAGCGAGCGGGTGTAGTCCTCGGGCGGGCGGTCGAGGCTGGTCGAATCCTTCGGATCGAAGCCGAGCATCGCATTGAAGACGAGTGCGGCATCTTCGGCGGTCTGTGTCATCAGGCCGGCCGTATCGAGACTGGAAGCGAAGGCGATCATGCCCCAGCGCGACGGCCGCCCGTAGGTCGGCTTGGTGCCGGTGATTCCGGAGAAGGCGGCGGGTTCGCGGATCGAACCGCCGGTGTCCGTGGCGGTGGCCACCGGGGCGATGCGCGCGGCCACCGCCGCGGCCGATCCTCCGGACGAGCCTCCGGGCACGGCGCCGCGGTCCCACGGGTTGAGCACGTTGCCGTAGGCGCTGTTCTCGTTGCTCGAGCCCATTGCGAACTCGTCACAGTTGAGCTTGCCGAGCGTCACCATGCCGGCCCGCGACAGGTTCTCGACCACTGTTGCGTCGAACGGGCTCATGTAGCCCTTGAGGATCCTGCTCGAAGCGGTCGAGGCGAAGTCCTTGGTGACAAAGATGTCCTTGTGCGCGATCGGGATCCCCGTCAACGACGTGGCGTTGCCACCGGCGATGCGGGCATCGGCGGCGGCGGCCTGGGACAGCGTGACCTCGGGGCGTACGTCCAGGAAGGCGTTCAGCCCGCGCTGCGCCTCGATGCGCGCGAGGTAGGCGCGCGCCAGTTCCGTGGCCGAAACCTGCCGTGCCGCGAGCAGCCGCGACAGATCGGCCAACGTGGCGTGAGCGAGATCCGGACTGGCGCTCATCTGCGAACCTCGGCGCTGCGCGCTGCGGCGCTCATTCGATCACTCGTGGAACGAGGAACAGCCCGTCGTGCTGCTCGGGCGCATTGGCGAGGTTGCCGGCGCGCTCGTCGATTTCAGTCACCACGTCATCGCGCAGCCGCTGTGCACCGCCGAGCGGGTGCGCCATCGGTTCCAGGCCGTCGGTGTCAACGGCCTGCATGCGCTCGATCATCCGGAAGATGTCGTTCAGCTGAGCGAGCACGCGCTCGGCCTCAGCATCGGTCACATCGATGCGGGCGAGATCGGCGACGCGGCGGACTTGCGCAAGATCGAGCGACATGAGCGGGCGAGGAAACGGAGGCGTGAGTTGAGGGCGCGGAATTGCGGGGGATTAGTGCGCTGCGGAAGCCTTTCAAAACAAGTGCTTGCAGCGAGTTTGTTGCGTGATTAGTTTATCATCGCGCATTCTTCCCAGACTCTGCGCGCCTCTGGGGAAATGCAGCGCCGACGCGCGGCGCGCCCCGGGACGCAATACAGCCACAAAAGGCAGTCATGTTCGGTTTTCTCCGCAGCTATTTTTCCAACGACCTCGCGATCGATCTCGGCACGGCCAACACGCTGATCTACGTGCGTGGCAAGGGCATCGTGCTCGACGAGCCTTCGGTCGTTGCCATACGCCAGGAAGGCGGCCCCAATGGCAAGCGCACGATCCAGGCCGTGGGCAAGGAAGCCAAGCAGATGCTTGGCAAAGTGCCCGGCAACATCGAGGCGATCCGCCCGATGAAGGACGGCGTCATCGCCGACTTCACCGTTACCGAGCAGATGCTCAAGCAGTTCATCAAGATGGTGCATCCGTCGAGCCTGTTCGCGCCGAATCCGCGCATCATCATCTGCGTGCCATGCGGCTCGACCCAGGTCGAGCGGCGCGCGATCAAGGAATCGGCGGAAGCCGCAGGCGCGTCGCAGGTGTTCCTGATCGAGGAACCGATGGCCGCGGCGATCGGTGCCGGGCTGCCGGTATCGGAAGCGTCGGGCTCGATGGTGGTCGACATCGGCGGCGGCACGACGGAAGTCGGCGTGATCTCGCTGGGCGGCATGGTCTACAAAGGCAGCGTGCGCGTCGGCGGCGACAAGTTCGACGAAGCGATCATCAACTACATCCGTCGCAACTACGGCATGCTGATCGGCGAACCGACGGCCGAGTTGATCAAGAAGGAAATCGGATCCGCGTTCCCGGGTTCCGAGGTGCGCGAGATGGAAGTCAAGGGCCGCAACCTCTCCGAAGGCATTCCGCGCAGTTTCACCATTAGCTCGAACGAAATCCTCGAGGCGCTGACCGATCCGCTGAACCAGATTGTCTCAAGCGTGAAGATCGCGCTCGAGCAGACGCCGCCGGAACTCGGTGCCGACATCGCCGACCGCGGCATGATGCTCACGGGCGGCGGCGCTCTGCTGCGCGACCTCGACCGTCTGCTGATGGAAGAAACGGGGCTCCCGGTCGTGGTGGCCGAAGAGCCGCTGACCTGCGTCGTGCGCGGCTGCGGCATCGCGCTCGAGCGCATGGACAAGCTCGGCACCATCTTCGCGACCGGCTGACCCCGACACGACGCCGTCGCTCGTCGTGTTTTCCCTGCACTTAAACTTCAAAAGATCGTGTGGCTCCGCCACCGATCTTTTGCTAGCTAGTCACGCGAAAGTAGGTTTGCACTTTCGCGTGCCCGCCTAATGGATTACGCCCCCCCGCCGCTGTTCAACCAGGGAGTGTCCGCACGCGCGCGGCTGGCGTTCTTCGCGTTCCTGGCCATCGCGTTGATCATCATCGATTCGCGGATCAAGGCGCTCGAGACGGTCCGTGTCGGTGTTGGAGTCGTGCTTTATCCCGTGCAGCAGGCGCTGCTAGTGCCTGGCCGCATCGTCGATGCCGTGGGTAACTACTTCACGTCGGTATCGACACTGCAGCGTGAAAACGAGGCACTGAAACGACAGCAGGTGGAGGGCGCCCAGGCGCTGCTGCAGGCGAGGCAGTCCGAGCAGGAGAACGATCGCCTGCGCAAACTGCTGTCGGCTCGCGAGCGCACGCGAAATAACGCCATCCTCGGAACCGTGCTCTACGAGTCGCGGGACCGCTTCTCGCACAAGCTCGTGCTGCATGTCGGGACTGACGACGGCGCACGCGCCGGTAGCCCCGTCATCGACGATATCGGCGTTGTGGGGCAGGTGACCCGCGTGTTCCGCAATACCTCCGAGGTGACGCTTCTAACCGACAAGGATCAGTCGATCCCGATCCAGATCGTGCGCAACGGCCTGCGCGGCGTCGCGTTCGGTGGGGCAGATCCCGGCACGCTCGACCTGCGCTTCATGGCGGCCAACGCGGATGTGGAGAATGGCGATGTCGCCGTCACGTCAGGGCTCGACGGCGTCTATCCGGTTGGATTGCCGGTAGGCAAAGTCATTTTGGTCGAGCGGGCGGCAAAGGACCAGTTCGCCCGCATCGTGCTGTCGCCCTCTGCCGGCGTCGAGAATCACACCTATCTGCTGGTGCTGCTGATCGAGCCGTCGACGTTGCCGGCGGCGCCGGGCCCGGCCCAGCCGGAGGCACCGTTGCGGCGCGGAGGCGGCAAGCGATGAACGCGATCGTGCGCGTGCAGCGTTGGGTGCGCGACTCGTTCGCGCTGCGCGCAACGGACCCGATCGAAGCCATCGATCGTGGTCTGTCGCGCCGCGAGTACCTGCTGCGTCCGGCAAACCCGCTGTTTATCTGGTTCTCGCTCATTTTGGCGCTGCTGCTGAACCTGATGCCCTGGGGCCGGGCTCCCGTGGCGCCCGACTTCCTCGCCTTGGCGCTTGTCTTCTGGAACGTGCACCAGCCGCGGCGTGTCGGCATGGGCGCCGCGTTCGTGTTCGGGCTGCTGATGGACGTGCACGAAGGCGCGCTGTTCGGGCAGCACGCGCTGGCCTATACGCTGGTCTCCTATGGAGCGATCACCCTGCATCGACGCATCCAGTGGTTCCCATTGGGTGCGCAGGCGGTCCACATCCTGCCCCTGCTGCTGTTGTCGCAGCTCGCCTCGCTCGCGATCCGCATGTGGGTCGGCGGCGAGTGGCCCGGCTGGATCTACTTTTCACAGAGCTTCGTCGGCGCCGTCATCTGGCCGCTGATTGCCTGGCTGCTGTTGGCGCCCCAGCGGCGGCCGGTGGACCGGGACGAGACGCGGCCGATCTAGCTTGCGCCGCTCACTTACGCGACCCTTCGGGTCGCACGTGAACTCGCGGCGGTACGTTTCGCGCCTTGCGCGAAACGCCCAAGACTGAATTGTCGGCTGCGCTCCGGAGCGGCCGCGCGCTGCGCCGAGTAGCAACGCCCACGCATTCCGCCCCGCGACGCACCTCGCAGCGCCAGAATTGCCTTTCCCTCCTCGCCGGGCGAGGAGGGAAAGGGAGGAGTGCCTGATTCCCTCTCGCTTGGCGAAAGGGCCGAGGTGAGTGCCGTGCCCTTGAAGGTTGGCGGAGCGCGCGGCCGCGCCGGAGGCCAGCCGACTAAATCCATGTGCTCCCAGTCCGAGTGCACGTGCGACCGCGCATCGGTCGCGTACACGAGGACCGCCCGATGTTGCGTACACGAGGACCGCGTCCGTCTACGGCGTAATCGTCCCGACCACCCAGTCGCCCCAGCCCTGGAACGGACCGAGCGGGTTGCGGTCAACCTGGAGTTCGAGCACGTTGGGCTGACCGCCATAGACGGCATAGACCGCGCGGTCCTGAACGAACAGGATCAGCGCGGTAAAGGTCCAGCCGCGCGACTCGGTTTCGCGCCGGAAGCGGAGAGCGTCGAGCCAGAAGTTGCCGACGCGGTCGTTGTTGATGTGTCTGATGTTCAACTGGTAGCCGCTGCAGCCTTTGCCCGCTATCAGGCAGTCACGAATGCCGGGGTCGACGTCCGCCGCGTTGATCACGCCGCCGATCGGAAACCGGACCGCCACCTCGACGTGGGAAAGCAGGGTCACGGCCGGGTTGACGTCCGAGAGCCCGAGGCCGGCCAGATCGGCCTTGGTGGTCTTGTAGGGCTGGATGGCTGTCACCAGCGCCCTGGCATCGTCAAAGGTCTCCCACTGCACCTCGGTCCGCACGGCCGACTTCGGCAGGAGTTCCGCGCAGCCCATGACGGCGACGACGGTGATGGCTGCAAGCAGGGACAAGGACACTCGGGACCGCATTGTTCGGCCCATTAAAACTCCTTGATTCATCATCGCCGCGCATAGCAAAACCGCGTTGTGGATCGTCAAACCGGGCCGTGAAAAGCGGCGGCAGCAGCACGGACGGCGGCCCCCGGCCCCAGCCGCAGACCGCAGCCCGGCGGCTCGTCGCGACCGGGTGTCGATCCGGCCGGATTTCCGAGCATGGCAACGGGGGCGGCGCTCCTATAATCCCCTGATCTTGTGCCTGCGTTTCTTCCGCCGCCCCTTCGAGTGCGAGACCGTGGTTTGATGCCGTTGCCATGGCGGCCCGCCGCGCCCGCCGATTGCGCCTGCATCCGTCCCCATGCCGAATAGAACCTGGCTGCGCCGCCGTCGCCGCTTCGGTAGCGACGATCTGTCGTTTGGCCCGCGTTCGTCCGCGCTGCGCAATCCCGAGCGCGAAGTGCACTACTTCCGACTCCGCGTGCTGGTCGCGATGGGCTTTGTCATCGCCTGTTTCGCACTATTGGGTGCCCGCTTTGCATGGCTGCAGGTTCTCAAGCACGACGACTACCTCGCGCAGGCCGAACTCAACCGGATCGCGGTACTTCCGGTCACGCCGAACCGCGGTCTGATCAAGGACCGTCACGGCCGCATCATCGCCCGCAACTACTCGGCCTACACGCTCGAGGTCACGCCCTCCAAAGTGGCGGACCTCGACCAGACGATCGAACGGCTGGCGCAGGTGGTCGACATACAGCCGCGCGATCGGCGTCGTTTCCGCAAGCTCTTGGAGGACACGAAGCGTTTCGACACCGTGCCGATCCGGACCCGTCTCAGCGATGAGGAGGTAGCACGCTTCACCGCCCAGCGCTTCCGGTTCCCTGGCGTGGACCTGCGCGCGCGTCTCTTCCGCGACTACCCTCTGGGGCAGACCGGGGCGCACATGCTGGGCTACATCGGCCGCATATCGCAGCGCGACCTGGAGCGCATCGAGAAGATGAGCGATCCGGCGACCTATCACGGCACGGAGCACATCGGGAAACTGGGCATCGAGCAGAGTTACGAGCCCGAGCTGCATGGCGTCACCGGCGTAGAAGAAGTCGAGATCACGGCCGGTGGACGCGCCGTGCGCACGCTGAAGCGCGCCGCACCGATGCCGGGCAACAACCTCACGTTGTCGGTCGACATCGAATTGCAGCGTGTGGTCGAGCAGGCCTTCGGCGACCGTCGCGGTGCGCTGATCGCGATCGAACCCAAGTCCGGCGACGTGCTGGCGTTCGTGTCGATGCCGACCTTCGACCCCAATCTGTTCGTTGACGGCATCGACCCGAAGAACTGGGACGAATTGAACAACGATCCGGACAAGCCGCTGCTCAACCGCGCGCTGCGCGGTACCTATCCGATCGGTTCCACCTACAAGCCGTTCCTGGCGCTGGCCGCACTCGAAACCGGCAAGCGCCGGCCCGAGACCGTGATCCACGACGGCGGCACGTTCGTGTTCGGCAACCGCGTGTTCCGCGACTCGAACAAGGTGCCGCTCGGCGCGGTCGACATGCACCGCTCGATCGTCAAGTCGAGCGATGTCTACTACTACCAGCTGGCCAACGATCTCGGCGTCGACACGATCCACGACTTCATGAAGCCCTGGGGCTTCGGCCAGATCACCGGCATCGACGTCGAGGGCGAACAGACCGGAATCCTGCCCTCGACAGCCTGGAAGGAACGCCGCTTCAAGCAGAAGTGGTATCCCGGCGAGACGATTTCGATCGGCATCGGACAGGGCTACAACTCCTTCACGTTGCTGCAACTGGCGCATGCGACGGCCAACCTGGCCAACGACGGCGTCGTCATGAAGCCCCACCTGGTGAAGGAAGTGGAAGACCTGCGCACCGGAGAGCGGAGGCAGACGGTGCCGAAGGAGAGCTATCGGATATCGGTGAAGCCCGAGCACATGAAGTTCGTGCGAGATGCGATGGTCGACGTCAACATCAGCGGCACCGGTCGCGTCGCGTTCCAGGGAGCGCCCTACAAGGTTGGCGGCAAGACCGGCACGGCGCAGGTGATCAGCATCAAGCAGGGGGAGAAGTACAACGAGGCACGCACGGCCGAACGCCACCGCGACCACTCGCTGTTCATCGCCTTTGCGCCGGCCGAGGATCCCAAGATCGCCATTGCCGTGCTGGTCGAAAACGGCGGATTCGGTGCGCGCGCGGCGGCACCGATCGCCCGCGCCGCGATTGACTACTACCTTCTTGGCAAGAAGCCGGCCGGGCCGGCCGTTCCCGATGACGGCGACGACGAGGAAGAAGTGCCACGCACGGTGGCGGTCGCTCCGGCGACCACGACACGGAGCACGCGATGACGCAGGCATCGATCGCCCGCCGCGTCGGCATGATGGTCCGGCCCTACGTCACGGTGTTCGACCCGGCGCTGCTCGCCATCGTCGGCTGCCTTGGCGTCATCGGGCTCGTGACCCTGTACTCCGCCGGCAACGACTTCCCGTGGCGCGTCACGGACCAGTTGCGCAACTTTGGTGTCGCGCTGGCCATCATGCTCGTGATGGCCAATCTGTCGCCGCAGCTCCTGATGCGGCTCGCGGTGCCGATCTATCTGGTCGGTGTCGGCCTGCTGGTGGCCACCGCGGTGGGCGGCGTGATCGTGAAGGGAGCGCAGCGCTGGCTCGACGTCGGCATCGGGCGCATCCAGCCGTCGGAAATCATGAAGCTCGGCTTGCCGCTGATGCTCGCGTGGTACTTCCACAAGCGCGAAGGCGGATTGCGTACGCTCGATTTCATCTTGGCAGGCTTCATCGTGCTGGTGCCGGTCGCGCTGATCGCCAAGCAGCCGGATCTGGGCACGGCCCTGCTCGTGCTCGCCGCGGGCTCGTTCGTCATATTTTTCGCCGGCCTGCCGTGGAAATGGCTCGCCGCGATGATCGTGGCCGGTATCGCGTCCTTGCCGCTGGCCTGGACCCTTATGCACGATTACCAGCGCGAACGCGTCCTTACGCTGATCGATCCGTCGACCGATCCGCTGGGCAAGGGCTTTCACACGCTGCAGGCGATGATCGCGATCGGCTCGGGCGGCGTGTTCGGCAAGGGCTGGATGCAGGGCACCCAGACCCATCTCGAGTTCATCCCCGAGCGAACGAGTGACTTCATTTTCGCGGTCTACTCCGAGGAGTTCGGGCTGGTCGGCAACGTGGTACTGCTGCTGCTGTTTGGCGCCCTCATCTGGCGGGCGCTGGCGATCGCGCTCAACGCGCCGACGCTGTTTGCCCGGTTGCTCGCCGCCGCCATCGGGCTCATCGTTTTCACCTACGCCTTCGTCAACATGGGGATGGTGAGCGGCATCCTGCCGGTCGTGGGCGTGCCCTTGCCCTTCATCAGCTACGGCGGCACGGCGCTCGTCACGCTCGGCATGGCGTGCGGGATACTGATGTCGATATCGGCCAACCGCAAGCTGGTTCAGAGCTGATGTCAGCCAGCGCGCGCCCGCTGCTGGCCGCCGCTCTTGCCTTGCTGCTCGCCGCCTGCGGCACGACGCCATCGAAGAAGAGTGTCTATTACCAGGACGACGGGCCGCCGGATCGGGTGCCGGCTGATGTCGCCGCGATTCCCGATGCCGTGCCTCGCGTCGAGCCGCCGCACCGGGGGTCCACCAAGCCGTACACGGCGCTCGGTCGCACGTACACGCCGTTGAGCGGCGACGTGCCGTTTTCCCAGCGCGGCATGGCCTCGTGGTACGGACGCCAGTTCCACGGCAATCGGACGGCGAACGGCGAAATCTACGACATGCTCGGCATGACAGCAGCACATCCGATATTGCCGCTGCCGAGCTATGTCAGAGTGACCAATGTGCGCAACGGCCGCAGTGTCGTCGTGAGGGTCAACGACCGGGGTCCGTTCAAGCATGATCGCGTCATCGATTTGTCCTATGCGGCCGCCGCCAAGCTCGGGATCGCGGCCGCCGGCACGGGCGAAGTCGAGATCGAGCGCATCACGACGGCCCAGATTGCGAGTGGCAACTTCCGACGCGGCGGACCTGACCCGTCGTCTACCCTGGCCGCGGCGTCGTCGCCGGCAGTCAAGCCCCGTGCGAGTGCGCCGCTCCAGCCGAGCCCACCGGTTTCTGCTTCGCTCGCCGTTGCGGCTGCGAATGACGCAGCGGGCGAGACGCTGGCCCCCGCCCCGTCACCCGAGTTGCCGCGAGCAACATCCATGACGACGGAGCAGGCGCGTGGCTGGTCCGTGCAACTCGGCGCGTTTGCGCAGGAGTCCAACGCAGACGCGCTGGCCGGGCGCACGGCGGCCTTGCTCGCCTTCGTTGACACTGCCGAGGCAATCCCCGTGCGTGCGCCGCGGGTCGAGCGCGACGGCGGCGTGTTCCGCGTGCTTGTCGGAACGATGTCGGATCGCGATTCCGCACTGTCCCTGGCGCGCGAACTCGAGCGACTTCTCGAACGTCCGACGACGATTCTGCTGCGCTGAAGGAATGGCCTTGGCTAGTGCTGCGGCCGCCGGCTCGCGGCGCACTCCGGCGCACTCGCAGGATGCGGGACCTCAGCGTGGCGTGCGCTCGCCCCTGGGTGCGGCTCCACGACGCAGAGCCAGCGCAGCTTCGTAGACAGTCTCGCGCGCCACGCCGGTCATCTGGCTGACGACCGCCGCAGCGCGGGCGGGCGGCAGTTCCTCCAGCAGCACTTCGAGCCACCCACGAGCCGCGTCGTCGAGCGCGTGGGCGGTGACTGCGGGGGCTGCATCGACGATCACGACGTACTCGCCGCGTTCCTCGGCAGCCAGTTCGGCCAGCGCGCCTGCCGCGTGCGCAGAGATCGACTCGAATTTCTTCGTGAGTTCGCGCGCGATGACGACACGGCGGTCGGCGGCCAGCAGCTCGGCAAGCAGCGCCAGCAGAGCGCGGATGCGGTGCGGAGCCTCGAACAGGACGCTGGCCTCGGGATCCGCCGCGATGCTGCGCAGTTGTCGCTCGCGCTCGCGAGCGACGGTCGGCAGGAATCCGATATGGCGGAAGCGACCCTCCCCGAGGCCCGCCGCGGAGACGGCTGCCGCCGTGCTCGAAACGCCCGGAATCGGGATCACGCGACGCCCGGCGTCGAGCGCGGCGCGCACGATCAGCGCGCCGGGGTCCGAGATGCCCGGAGTTCCTGCGTCCGTGACCAGCGCGATGCGCTGGCCTGCGTGCAGTCGCTCCACGAGGGTGCCCGACAGGCGTCGCTCGTTGTGCTGGTGCGCCGCCACGAGCGGCGTGCCGATGCCATAGCGGGCCAGCAGCGGTGCCGTGACCCGCGTGTCCTCGGCCGCCACCGCGTCGACGCGCGCCAGCACCCACAGTGCGCGCAGCGTGATGTCAGCAGCATTGCCGATAGGCAAGCCAACTACATACAATGCCCCAGCCGGCAATTCCTGCTCGGCCAGCCCCGCCATGACGGTCAGGCCGTCGAGCCGTGGTTGATCACGCGGATCCATGGACCGTCCAATGCGCCTGCGTTCTCGGTTGCGCGTCCTGCTGCTGGCGGCAAGTGTCGCATGTGGGGCGCACGCCCAGCCGACCAGCACGGCGACGCCGCCGTCGGCCGAGGCCATGGCCCGGCCGGCGGTCGTGCTGCTGCTGCCGGCGCAATCGACTGGATTCGCCCGGCCGGCTGAGGCGCTGCGGCTCGGCTTCTTCGCGGCGCACCGGGCCTCCGGCGAGACGGTCACGCTCCAGGTGGTCGAGATCGACGACAGCTCCGAGCAACTCGCAACGGCCCTGACATCGGCGCGCGAGCGCGGCGTCGGCGTCGTCGTCGGCCCCTTGCCGCGCGCCGCGGTGAACGATGTCGTCGAAGGTCGACGAGTCGCGACGCCCCTGGTCGCATTGAATTTCCCGGAGTTCGAAAACGGCGCGTCGCCCGACATGCTGGCGGTTGCGTTGTCGCTGGAGGTCGAAGCGCAGCGTATCGTGAAGATTGCGTTGTCCGAGTTCGTCGGCACACGTCGCGCCGATGCACGCCCCCGCGTTGCGGTCGTATCCACCCCCGGAAGTCTCGAACGCAGGATCGCGCAGGCTTACGTAAGCGCCTTGCGGGCCGCCGGGGACGTTCCGGTCCAGGTCGAGTGGACTCCCGAAACGACGGCGCGTGCCGCGGCTCTGCTGGCGGCGCCGACGCTGGAGGCGGTGTTCCTGGCCGTGACGGCGCGGGATGCGGCTCTGCTGCGGGGGATGATCCCGCGCGAGGCGCAGGTCTTCGGGACCTCGATGCTGTATGCCGGAGATCCGCGCAGTTCACCGACCGCAGCCTCGCTCGCGCACGACCTCGACGGCGTGCGTTTCACCGACATGCCCTGGCTGCTGCAGCCTGATCATCCCGCTGTCATGGTCTATCCGGCCCCATCGATCCCTCTATCCACCGAGTTGAGCCGGCTCTACGCACTGGGCATCGATGCCTACCGGATCGCCGTCGTCTGGATGAAGGGCGAACGCCGCTTTGAACTCGACGGAGTGACAGGTCGCCTGCAGATCGACCGCAACCAGTCGCTGCGTGTCGAGCGCACTCCGCTGCTGGCCATCTACCGGGACGGCAGGGTGGAACGCGTCGAGATCGCGCGCTGATGGCGGCTGCGGCTCCCCGCGCGCGCCGGCTTACCGGCCTGCGCACTCCGAAGCAGCGCGCGGGCGACGCTGCCGAAGACGCCGCCGCCCGCCACCTGGCGGACCACGGATGCACGCTGATCGATCGCAATGTCCGCTATCCCGAAGGCGAACTGGATCTCATCGCGCGGGAACGCGAGCTGATCGTGTTTGTCGAAGTGCGTATGAGGCGCAGCAGCGCGTTCGGCGGCGCGGCCGCCAGCGTCGACCGCCACAAGCAGAAGCGGCTCATGCGCGCCGCGCAGCACTGGCTGCTCGCGCGTTACGGCGAACGCTGGCCCGCATGCCGCTTTGACGTAGTCACTATTGCTGGCGATGGCACAATCGATTGGATCCGCGACGCCTTCGCGGCATGATTCTTGGAGTCCTGATGAAACAATGGATAGCTCGCCTGGCCGGCGGTGCGCTCGCGGCCTCACTCACGCTGACGGGCTGCGCGCCGATCGTCGTGGCCGCGGTGGTTGCAGGAACCGCGCTGGTGGTTACAGACCGCCGAACGACGGGAGCCCAGGTCGATGATCAGACCATACAGCTTCGCCTGGCCAATGAACTGAGCGCTGCGTTCAAGGATCAGCCCGTCCACATTGCGGTCAACAGCTTCGATCACCGCGTTCTTCTGACGGGCGAGGTGCCGACCGAGGCCGCCAAGACCAAGGCCGGCGAGATCGCTGCCGCCTCTCTGAACGTGCGGGCAGTCGTCAATGAACTTGCGATCGCGCCGCCGTCGTCGCTGTCGGACCGGACGTCTGACGCCGCACTCGCGACCAAGGTGCGAGGCGCGTTCATCAATACCAGGGAGATCTCGTTCAACTCGATCGAAATCGTCGTTGAACGACAGATCGTGTACCTGCTGGGCTATGTCACCGATCGCGAAGGCCAGGTGGCGGCGCTGGTGGCCAGCAAGGTGTCGGGCGTGAAGCAGGTCGTGAAGGTGTTCGAGTACGCGACTCAGGAGGAGGTCGATCGCCGGCGGACGGTGGGAGGTAGTTCTGCGCCGGCGGCTGCGCCTGCCGCAACTCCGGCCGCGCCGGCCACGACGCCGCCGGCCAAGTAGCTCGGCAGCGCTTCGCGGGTCGCGCATTCGAACATCCTTGACTGCCCGCTCACGGCGCGGGGCCGCCCACTTTCTTTTCTTCGCCAAAGAAAGTGGGCAAAGAGAGGTGACCGCACGAGACCGGCCTCCGCTAATGCTCCGGCTTACCTAGCGCTGCGGGTCGTCAGCTGGCCCGCGCGAAACTCGCTCCCTGCAGTCGCGCAAACAGCGCGCCCGGCACTGCCCCGCCGCCACCCCGCACCGCGGCGGCGTCCCTGAACGGATTCACCACCTGCCCAATGAACTGGCCAGGGACGACGCCTTTGGGGTTCTGCCCTCGAAGGCACCGCGCAGCGGCACATGTCCCGCGTTGCCGCTCCAGTTAACCATCGGCATCTGCAAGGTGATCAACGGTCACTTCAGCCGTTGCGTCGTGGGCCCCTTGACTTATAGTGCGCCGCTCCCGATGTGCCGACCGGCACGTCGGCGGCGGGAACGTTCCTGACGGGAGGCAAGATGGGCTGGATTGTCATTCTGGTCATTGTCGCGGTGGCCGTGTTCTGGGTGGTCGGTGCCTACAACCGGCTGGTGAGCCTGCGCAACAAGTTCAAGAATGCATTCGCGCAGATCGATGTTCAGCTCAAGCGCCGCTACGACCTGATTCCAAACCTGGTCGAGACCGCCAAGGGCTACATGAAACACGAGCGCGAGACCCTGGAAAGGGTGATCAGCGCCCGCAACTCCGCCGTCACGGCCAACGCGGCGGCGGCGGCCGATCCCGGCAGCGCCAATGCGATGCAGGGACTGATCGCTGCCGAAGGTGCCCTGTCGGGCGCGCTGTCGCGCCTGTTCGCGCTGGTCGAGGCCTATCCGGACCTCAAGGCCAACCAGAACATGATGCAACTCACCGAGGAACTGACGGGCACCGAGAACAAGATCTCGTTCGCACGCCAGGCCTTTAACGACTCGGTGATGACGTACAACACCGCGTCGCAGCAGTTCCCGACGAACGTCATCGCCGGCATGTTCTCCTTCGCGCCGGCCGAACTGCTGCAGGCGACCGAAGGCGAAGAAGAGCGCAAGCCGGTCCGCGTCCAGTTCTGACCACGCGGCCTGACGGGCCCGGGCTCGGCTGGCGGGCCCGCGGGCCAGTGCCCATGGCGCTCGCACGATGAACTTCTTCGAACACCAGGAGGCCGCCCGGCGCAACAGCCGGCGCCTCGTCGTGCTGTTCGCTCTGGCTGTGGTCGCGATTGTCATCGCAGTCAACGTCGCGGCGACCGTGCTGTTCCATACGTTGTCGGCCCCGGTTGGCCTGCGGTGGCATTCCGGCGTGCTGCCGAACGGCTTCTATTTCACCAACACCGTAGTCGTCCTGGGCCTGATCTTCGGCGGGACGCTGCTCGAGATGAACCGCCTGAAGGCGGGTGGTGTCGCGGTGGCGCAGATGGTGGGCGCACGCGAAGTCGACACTTCGACGCGTGACCTGCTCGACCGGCGACTGGTCAACATCGTCGAGGAGATGGCGATTGCCTCGGGCGTGCCGATGCCGCGAGTGTTCGTCATGGACGCCGAAACTTCGATCAATGCCTTTGCCGCCGGGCACTCGATCGACGATGCGATCGTTGCCGTCACGCGCGGCACGCTTACACGACTGAGCCGCGACGAACTGCAGGGCGTCATCGCGCACGAGTTCTCGCACATCCTCAATGGCGACATGCGGCTCAACCTGCGGCTGATCGGCGTGCTCTACGGCCTGCTGATCGTCGCGCTGGCCGGGCGCTTCCTGCTCGAACTCGGCGGCCGCAGCCGCAGTGGAGGCGACCGCAGCAGCGGCAGCGCGATTGCGGTCCTGGTCGCGGCCGGCCTGGCGTTATGGGTGCTTGGCTATATCGGCGTGTTCTTCGGCCGGCTCATCAAGGCGGGCGTATCGCGCCAGCGCGAATTCCTGGCCGATGCCAGCGCCGTGCAGTTCACTCGGAATCCGGAGGGCATCGGCGGAGCACTGCGCAAGATCGCGGGCCTCGGTGAGGCGTCCGGTCTTGGCTCGAGGATCGATCATCCGCAGGCTGAGTCGCTCTCGCACCTGTTCCTGGGCGCCGCACGGCCTAGCTTCGTGCGTGGCATTTTCGCGACCCATCCGCCGATGGATGAGCGCTTGCGTCGGATCTATGGCCGGGCCGTCGGCGCTATGCCGGCGCCCGAGAATGCCGTGGCACTCGCACTCGGCGGCCTCGAGCCGACGCAGGAATCGACACGGCCGCGCTCGCCGATACAGTATGTGCCGTCGGCTAGTTTGGCCGCGGCGGCGCTGACTGCCGAAGCGCTGCCCGATCGCACCAGCCCGGTCGCCGGCCTGATGGCCGCCGGCACGGCCGCTGCCGCCAACGTGGCAGCAGAGATTGGAACCGTGCGGCCGCCGCGTCATCGGGACTTCGCGCTCGACGAAGCTCAGCGCGCGCTGGTCGAGACATTGCGGCGTGCAGCCAGCGATGGCATGGGTGCTCAGCTTCTCGCGCTGGCCATGCTGGTCGACAAGGACCAGGAACTGCGCGGGCAGCAACGGGCGCTGATCGCAGAGGTCTTCGGCGCCGAAGCAGCGGCGCTTGCCGACGGCTACCATGAGCAGATCCAGCTTCTGCCGCCGGGCGCGCGGCAGCCGCTGGTGGATGTCGCCATGCCGGCACTGCGCAAGCTGCCGACTGAAACGCGGTCGTTGCTGTTGCGCACCGCGCACCTCCTGATCGCTGCCGATGGCCGCGTGACGGTGCCCGAGTTTCTGCTGTTCACGATACTGAAGCGGCGCTTGGGTCCCGATGCCGGTCGCGCGGTACCGGTACGCTTTGCGGAGCTTTCGCCGGTGTCACGCGAAGTTGGCCTGATGCTGTCGCTGGTCGCCGCCGTGCGCGCGCCGGAGCACGCCGAACATGCGTTCAACGCCGGCGCCGTTACGCTGCGCGGCGTCGAACTGAACCTGGTCGAAGCAGGCGATATCCGCCTCGACGCTGTTTCGGCGGCGCTGGATCAGCTCAATCAACTGGCGCCGCTCATCAAGCCCCAGTTGATCAAGGCCGCGACCGCCGTCGCCTTCGTGGATGACGAGACGAACTGGAGATCGGCAACGAGCCTGCGGATGATCTGTTCGGCGCTCGACGCACCGCTGCCGCCGCAGGTGCTCGTGGCCGAAGCCGGCTGATGCTTGCGCCGCCGGCGGCACAGGATCTCTAGCGCCAGACTTCTCCGAGCGCCACGGCCACGCCGGCGATCAGCGCGACAACGCCCAGGGCGATGGCGCCCGTGCGCAGCGCACGCAGCCCCTCGGAGCCGTCGCGCGTGAAGGCGAATCCGATCAGCGGCAAAACCACCGCCAGCACCAGCGCCGTAACGGCGATTTTCAGCGAGAGTTCCTGCCAGGGAAGCATCGTGTCGCTCAACGGTGAGAATGTTGACCGAGGGTCGGCCGCATTCACGCGAGCGTAGTGCATGAGGCGCCGCACGCGCCAGCCGTCGGAGCCGTGAAAAGTGGTCACTACAGCCGTCAATTCGGCAAGCCTGGCGGCAGGCGGTGCACTCAGGCCTTTGAGCTCTTTTGCATGCGCGCCACGATCCAGTCCGCCAGCACCGGCGCAAAGCTCAGTGCAGCGGCGCCCAGGAGCCGCAGCGCCCCGGTGCCCGCATTGCCCGATTCGAACGCGACAAAAAGCGCCGCGAGTGCCACGGTCGATGCAGCCACGATGATCGGCCCGCGCGGCCGTGCGAGCAGCCACGGATAGACGAACACTCCCAGGATCACGATCAGGCCGATCGTGATCGGACCGCTGATGCTCTGGGGAATGCCGATCACGTCGTTGCGACGAAACCCGCGGCGTGCGCCTGCCGGTCGGCGTGGTAGCTCGAGCGTACCATCGCGCCGCAGGCGGCGTGCGAGAAGCCCATCTTCGCGGCCTCGGCCTCGAACATGCTGAACGCGTCCGGATGCACGTAGCGGCGTACCGGAAGGTGATGGTTGGTGGGCGCGAGGTACTGGCCGACCGTCAGCATGTCGACGCCGTGCGCGCGCAGATCGAGCATCACCTGCAGGATCTCGTCGTCGGTTTCGCCGAGACCGACCATCAGTCCGCTCTTGGTCGGCACGCCGGGCACCCGCCGCTTGAACTCCTGCAGCAACGTCAGCGAGTGCTGGTAGTCCGAACCGGGACGCGACTCGCGATACAGCCGCGGCACCGTCTCCAGGTTGTGGTTCATCACGTCCGGAGGCGCGGCTTCGAGGATCGCGAGCGCCCGCTCGAGCCGGCCGCGGAAGTCAGGCACCAGTACCTCGATCCGCGTGGCGGGCGACAGCTCGCGCGTCGCGCGGATGCAGTCGACGAAGTGTTGCGCGCCGCCGTCCTTGAGGTCATCGCGATCGACCGACGTGATGACGACGTAGTTGAGTTTAAGCGCGGCGATTGTTCGGGCCAGGTTGGTCGGCTCGTTGACATCGAGCGGATCGGGCCGGCCGTGACCGACGTCGCAAAATGGGCAGCGGCGTGTGCACTTGTCGCCCATGATCATGAAGGTCGCCGTGCCCTTGCCGAAGCACTCGCCGATGTTGGGGCAGGTCGCTTCCTCGCACACGGTGTGCAGGTTGTGCTCGCGCAGGATCGCCTTGATCTCGTAGAAGCGCGTCGAGGCGGAGCCTGCCTTCACGCGGATCCACGCGGGCTTCTTCAGCGCTTCGCCTGCCGCAACCGGCTTGATGTCGAACTTCTTGAACACCTTGCCGGTTTTGGCCTCGCCCTTGAGTTTGGCGTAGGGGTCGCGGATCAAAGGTGGCGCGTCGCTGGACATGGGGATGTGCCGTGGGCGCGGCCGACGGCGCGTGGAGGCAGAGAGTGCTCAAGTGTAGCCAACGAGGCCGCTTTCAAGCCGTCAGATGCGTAGCCAGGCGCTCGGCCAGGCGAGCGGCGACAACGTGCGGCTCGGCAGCGACGCCGAGTGTGGCCAGATCGACAACGGGCAAGCCCGAGTAGCCGCAGGGGTTGATCAGGGCAAAGGGCGCCAGGTCCATCTTCACGTTCAGTGCGACGCCGTGATAACTGCAACCACGCGTAACCTTGATCCCGAGCGCGGCGATCTTCGCGTGGCCCGCCAGCTCGCCACCGGCGTTGCCATGGCGCCAAGGCACATACACGCCGGGCGCGCCGCTGACACGGCGGGCGTCGACGCCCAGCCCTTCCAGCGTCTGGATCACGGCCTGCTCGATGCGGAACACGAGTTCCTTGACGTAAATGCCGAGCCTGCGCAAGTCGACGAGCGGGTAGGCCACCACCTGGCCAGGTCCATGGTAGGTCACCTGACCGCCGCGGTCGGTCTGAACGACCGGAATGTCGGTGACCGCCAGCAGGTGCTCGTGTCGGCCCGCCTGGCCCAGCGTGAACACTGGCGGGTGTTCCACGAGCCAGAGTTCGTCCTCGGTGTCGGACTTGCGCTGCCCGGTGAAGTTGCGCATCGCCCGCCAGGTCGGCACGTAGTCGGCACGGCCCAGGTGGCGCACGATCATCGCGGCACTGGCACTGCGTCAGAGAACGATCTTGACCATCGGATGGCTGGTCAGCGCGCGATACAGCGCATCGAGCTGCTCGCGCGAAACCGCGCGCACCGTTGCGGTCAGCGACATGTAGTTGCCATCCTTGGAGCTGCGCATCTCGAGCGTGGAGGCGTCGAAGTCGGGCGCGTGCTGCAACACGACTTCGACGATGGCCTGGGCGAAACCGTCGTCACGCCGACCCATGATCTTGATTGGAAAATCGGTCGGAAACTCGAGCCCGCGCGGCCCGTCGTCGGGCCCGCCGCCACTCATGCGGCCATGGCGCCGCGCGCCCCGGCGGACTTGCGTGCCTGCCAGCGCTTGGCGTCAGTACGTTTTGCCTCCTGGAACCAGGACCACATGCGTTTGTACATCGGGCCCGGCGCACCATCACCGACCGGACGGCCATCAAGCGTGGTGATCGGCAACACCTCGCGGCCGGAGGAACTCAGCCACAGTTCATCGGCGGTGCGCACTTCCGCCTCGCTGACCGCGCGCAGTTCGAGCGTGAGCCCATGTTCCTTCGCCAGCAGGTAGCTCGTGTCGCAGGTGATCCCGGGCAGGATCTGGTGCGACTGGCGCGGCGCAAGCATGCGCCCGTCCTTGATCACCATGACGTTGGCGCTCGATCCTTCCGTGAGGAAACCGTCGCGCAGCATCACGGTCTCGAAAGCATCGTGGTCCGTTGCATACTGTTTCATCAGCACGTTGCCCAGCAGCGAGATGCTCTTGATGTCGCAGTGCAGCCAGCGCTCGTCGGCGTGCGTGACCGCCGCCACGCCGCCTTCGATCTGTGCCGCCGGGATCGTCGCCCAGGGCGAGGTGTTGATGAACACCGTCGGCGGGACGCCGGCCGGGAACGCATGGTCCCGCTTGGCTACGCCGCGGGTGACCTGCAGGTAGACCGCCTGCCGCGGCCACGGATGCCGCTCGATGATCGCGTCGAGCAGGTCGAACCACTTGGCCTCGTCGTAGGGATTGGCGAGGCCGATGCCGTCGCAGCTGCGCTGCAGTCGTGCAAAGTGCTCGCGCGCGCGAAACGGCGCACGGATACCGTCCACCATATCGACCGGGATCACTTCATAGACCCCGTCGCCGAAGATGAAGCCACGGTCAAGGACCGATACGGTCGCCTCGCCGAGCGGCCGCCACTGGCCGTTCAGGAAGCACGTTGCCTCGTGCCATTCCATCAGTTGCGCCTCCTCCACCAGAGTCTGACCGCATCGTACGCGCGGCCGAACAGCCCCGCTGCCTGCGCGCTCTCGAGCGCGACGATAGGAGCATCTGCGACGACCTGGCCGGCCAGGCTCACCTTGAGGCGGCCGACGGTTTCGCCCTTCGTCAGCGGCGCAATGAGCGGATCAGGGCGTTCGATCGCCGAACGCAACTCGCGTTCGCCCAGGCGTTGCAGTTCGGCTGCCGGCACGGTCACGAACACGTCGCGCTCGGGCCCGATCGGCAATTCTGAGCGATCGCCTTTCAGGATTTCCGGGCGCGCGACGACCTGTGCCGCACGGAAGAGCCGCACGGTTTCGTAGTCGGCGAACCCGTAGTTGAGCAACCGCAGCGCCTCCTGCGCGCGCACGCTGTCGTTCGGCGCGCCGAGCACCACGGCGATCAGGCAGCGTTCGAAGCCGTTGTCGCCTTTGCCCCGCGGACGGACGGCCGTCGCGACGATCGACCAGCCGCTCGCCTCGAGATGCCCGGTCTTCATGCCATCAACTGACGTATCACTCCAGAGCAGCCGGTTGCGATTGGCCTGGGAAATCCGGTTGTAGGTGTACTCGCGCTCGCGGAAGAGCGCTACGTGCTGCGGAAAGTCACTGCGCAGGCGCTGCGCCAGCCGCGCCAGGTCGCGCGCGGTGGAGAACTGCTGCGGATCAGACAGCCCCGTGGGGTTGGCGAAGCGCGTGTCGGTCAGCCCTAGTCGCCGCGCTTCCGCATTCATGCGTTCGACGAATGCGGCCTGCGATCCCGCGGTGTGCTCGGCCAAGGCGACGGCGGCATCGTTGCCCGACGACACGATCATGCCGCGCAACAACTCGCCGGCCGTGACGGCGCGGCCCGGTTCGATGAACATGCGCGCGCCTTCACGCCCCGGCGCGGCGAACGCAGCGTTCGAGACCGTCACCTGGTCGTCGGGAGTGATCCGCTTCTCACCGAGCGCAGTGAAGACGACATACGCCGTCATCAGCTTGGTGAGCGAAGCAGGCTCCAGACGCCGCGTGGGCTCATGACTGGTCAGCGTCGCGCCGCTGTTTGCATCAAGCAGCAGCCATGATCGGGCCGACAGCAGTGGCGCCTGGGCCGCCGCACTCGCCGTCAGCAGACAAGCGGCGAGCGGGGCGACAGCCCGGCGCAGCAGGAGCAGGAGTAAGGGCACTTCGGAAATGTGGAGCACACCGCGCAGAGCGGAGACTCGTACGATAGCGCGCGGCGGCCGGAGTTCCCCGACCGGGTGCCGGACTATCGCTTGCGCAGCGCGCGCAGGTAGTCCTGCGCAGCCGCCGGGCCGAGTGCGGCAGTCACCAGCCGTTCCGCCTCGCGCACTCGCTCGCGAAAGTCCTCGATCGTCTTGCATCCCTCGATACGGATCGCCAGGGACTCGGCGCCCGGGCCGAGCCGGTCGGTAAGTTCCCGCACCGCCCGGCGCTTGGCCTCGTCGAGCGTCATCGGGTTCTGCTCGTCGGGCGCACCGCCCTGAGTCGACGGAGAAACCGGATCCAGCATCCGGCCCGCCACCGTCGGCACATCGATGGCGTGGGTGGCCGAATTGCGCTGGATCAGGCCTGCACTTTCGAGCTGAGTGATGACAGCATCGATCTCGCCGGGGCGCAGCAGCACGGCGAGTTCGTCGATGGTGCGCTTGCCGTCGACCATGATCAGCACGCGGCGCGTCGTCATCGAAAGCTGCGCGCTGCGCGCTGCAACTTCCGCAACTCCCTTGGGAGTCTTTGAGTAGACGCTTGAGCCGTCCATGTTTCCTTGTCGCCGTCAGTGGCGCTTCTTTTGCCTTGGGGCGCAATCTGCAGCCCCGAACGCAAACCTTTTAATGACTTTGCTCGGCGGCGTCAAACTGAGACATGCCCCGGATGTGCGCGCTTATCCGCGCTTTGAGAACCGGCAGACGGCGGTGGAAGAAGTGGTCGGCCCCGGGAATGACGAGTACCGGCAGGCCTTGCGGTCGAGCCCAGTCAAGCACCGCGGCAAGCGAAATCGTTTCGTCGAGCTCGCCATGAATCACCAGCGTATCGGCGCGCACTTCAGGCATCGGCCACTTGCCGGCCGCCGCGCCGACCAGGACCAGGTAGTCGACCGGCCGCGCGCTTTCCGCCATCAATCGAGCCGCCTGTGCGGCTACGAAACTGCCGAAGGAGAAACCGGCGAGCGCCATCGGATAGGACGCGGCGAGTCGCTCGCGTACGCCGTCGAGGGCCGGCACCGTGCGCAGCACATGCAGCAGGTCGGACGTCTCTCCCTGCCCATGGTCGTGCGAACCCTCGGAGTCGCCAACGCCGCGGAAATTGAAGCGGATCGCGAGCCATCCGAGCGAGGCGAAGGTCCGTGCCATCGTCGCGGCCACCTTGTTGTCCATAGTGCCGCCGTAAAGCGGGTGCGGGTGACCGATGCACGCGACGCCGCTCGCCGGCCCGGCCAGGGGCCAGTCCAGCGCGAGTTCGATGCGGCCAACCGGACCGTCGATCAGCCGCTTCTCCGCGCGCGGGGTCATAAGGGCCTGTTAACGCCTAGCTCGCGCATCCGCCGGGGCTTGGCGGGGCGCGCAGCGTTGTTGCGGCTCCTCGCCGTGGCTCGGCAATGGTCTCGTCGCCGCGCCTAGCTGCGTGCGCGCCCCGCCAAGACCCGGCCCTCCGGGTGATCCGGAAGTAAAGCCGCACTCGTCGTTGCGCTGCCTGGACAGGGAGCCGCCCTGCCGGCGGCAGCGCGCCTCGATTGCGAACTTTCTGGAGGTCACGCATGTGCGATCCAGGCGTTAACAGGCCCTAGAGCCGCAGGCGGTCGACGACGCGGCCGTTCACCAGATGCGAGTCGATGATCTCGTCGATGTCATCACGGTCGACGTAGGTGTACCAGGTGCCTGCCGGGTAGACCACGATGCACGGACCTTCGTCGCAACGATCGAGACAACCGGACTTGTTGATGCGCACCTGTCCCTCGCCGTTGAGCCCGAGCTCCTTGATGCGTGACTTCGCGTACTGCTGCATTTCGCTGGCCTGGTGCCGACCGCAGCAGGCCGAGCCGTCGTCGCGCTCGTTGAGGCAGAAGAAGACATGGTGCTTGTAATAGCTCATGGCGCGCCGACGGTTCAGGATGAGTGATGCATTATAGGAACGACAGCATGGCTAGCCGTGCTCGGGCGCGAAGGAGAGCAGCCCGACCGCGAGCGCAGGTGGCCATAGCATCGCGAGCCAATGGGCCAGCGCGTTGAAATTGAGCAGACGTCCCTGGCGCCACTCCTGCATCTGGGCCAAGTGGTAGGGATTGTCAGGCACTACATTGACCGCCACCATCAGGGCGACCAGCGCCACGAGGGCGAGCCGGGCCTGCAACACCCGGCGGCCGCCACTGGCGGCGGCGAGCGATAGCAGTCCCAGCGCGAGTCCGCCGATTGCACCCGGCGTCAGCCACGCGAGCGCGCGGTCGGGTCCGAACTGGACGGCATTGGCGAGCGACTTGGTTGCGAGCGCAGCGCACAGCAACGCGATCAGCAATCGATAGCGCGGCGCGGACGGCTGCGTCACGGATGACAGTGCGAGGCCGGCAGCGAGAACCGAGGCCGCAACGACGAATGCCTCCGCGAGCACGAACTCCGCGGGCCCGAAGCTGTTGGCCTCGAACATCCACCACTGGCCGCCGAGAGCTTCGACGACCGGTTCCAGTGCGATGCGCAACTCGCCGTTGCCGAACAGCATCGGGGCCGGATAGATCTGGGCGACAGGCCACAAGGCCACCCCCATCAGCACCCCCGTGGCGTGCCGCTCGAACCACTGTCGGCGCCAATCGGCGAGACGTCCACGGTCGATCACGGTGGACGTCAGCGGCGCCGCGATGACGGCGCCGGCGAGCGCGCCCAGCGTGTTGGCCAGTAGGTCAATGTTCGAGGCAATGCGCGTCGGAAGATAGGTCTGCACCGCTTCGATCGAGCCCGACAGGCACGCACCGCCCAGCGTGCCCAGCACGATCGCGCTCAGGCCGCGCACCCGCGGGTGAACCGCCAGAACGATGAGCGCACCAAACGGCAGGTAGGCGAGCACGTTGGCGACGAGGTCGAAGGTCGTAATGTATTGAGGTGCCGGCGCGGTCAGGTAGGCCCAGGCGTCGATGCCCAGGTCGCGCCAGCCCGACCACGGGGCGAGTCCGGAATAGAGCAGCAGCAACCCGTAGACCACGAAGGCGGCGCGTGCGATCGGCGAGGCCTGCATGCGCTGTGTCGGGATCAGTCGGGTATTCATCGTGGCGCTACTCTAGGCCATGCGCAGGCAATGACAAATGCAAGGTCGCTGCGACGGCGCACCGATGTTAAAGTCGATCGGTCTTCAACTCCTCCGCGCACGTGAGTCCTTCCACCCCTGTGCCGGTTCCCGCGGCGATTGTTGAGCGTTTCGAGGCGCCGCCGTTGTCGGCGGGCGCCCTCGAGCGCTGGCTGGCGGACGCCGGCGTGGCGGGCGGCTGTCGGGTCGAGGTAGTGGCGACGACAGGTTCGACTAACGAGGATCTGCTCGTGCGTGCGCGCCAGCAGCAACCCGACTCTCCGATCCTGCGCGCGACAGACGAGCAGACGGCCGGCCGCGGCCGGCAGAACAGAACGTGGCGCGCCAGACCCCGGTCGGCGCTGCTGTTCACGCTAGCGGTGCCGCTCGCCTCGCTGCCGGCGGCGCTGCCAGCGATCACCCTGGCCGGCGGCGTTGCACTGGCCGAATACCTCCATGGCCGCGGCGTGCCGGTCGCTCTGAAGTGGCCAAACGATGTGCTGCTCGACGCGCGCAAGCTTGCCGGCATGCTGTGTGAGCTGGGGATCGACACAGGCGGACGCGCGACCCTCGTGGTGGGCGTTGGCTTGAACGGCTGGCTGTCGGAAGACGACCGCACCGGCATCGGCCAGCCCGCGGCCGCCCTGGCGGAGGTCGTCGACTCGTCGCTGCTCGCAGCCGAACGCGAGGCGTGGATCGCGCAGATGGCCGCTGGGCTGCTCGCGATGGTGTCAGGCTACGTCGATCGCGGCTTCGTTCCCGTGCGCGAGCGCTACAACGCGCTTTTGCATGGGCGCGGCGACGAGGTCGACATCATCGACGATGGCCGGGTCACGGCCAGCGGACGCGTCATCGAAGTCGACACGCTCGGCCGCCTGGTGCTTGCCTCCGGCAATGGACCGCGCGCGATCAACGTCGGCGATGTCTCGCTGCGGCGGGCGGAGTCGCACCGATGACGCTGCTGATCGACATCGGCAACACGGCATTGAAGTGGACCGTGACGGATGCCGCGGGTGCGCCGGGGCCGGTGAAGGTCGAACACCACCGCGGTACGAATGATCTCGCGGCGCGGCTCGGCTCCGCCTGGCTTGAGGTGCCGCGCCGCGCCGCGGCGTTTGGCTGCAGCGTCGCCGCCGGGGCAACCCGGACGGCGGTCGAGGTGGCCGCCCACGCCCGCGGCACGAGCATCGAGTGGCTGCGCTCCGAGCCCCGCTATGCCGGCGAATTCGTGCTGCTCAACGGCTATCGGAATCCGACGCAGCTCGGGGCGGACCGCTGGCACGGCATGCTCGGGGCCTGCCAGCGTGTGCCGCAGCGTTCGTTCGTGCTCGTGGCTGCCGGTACCGCGACGACGATCGACTGCGTCGAGGTGAGCGACGGGCAGGCGCGTTTCGTGGGCGGCTGCATCGCGCCCGGCCAGCGCCTGATGCTGGAGGCATTGTCGACCCAGACCGCGGGACTGCCGCAGGCCGACGGTGCGGCGGTCGACTTCCCCGACACGACGGACGACGCGATCACCACCGGGGTCCGCGACGCCCAGGCCGGCCTGGTCGAGCGCTTTGTCCGGCGCTTCGGCCGGCGTCTCGGGCGGCTTCCGGCGGTGCTCATTTCCGGCGGTGATGCCGAACTCGTTGCCGCGCGTCTGGAGGGCAGCGAGTTCGAACTTTCGATCGAACATAATCTGGTCCTCGCGGGACTTGCCGTGCGAGTCCGCGCCTTGCGTCCTGCCATCGATCAATGAAACTCGCCTTCCTGTTGCTCGTGCTCGTGAACGTCGCGCTCTTTGCGTGGCAGCACGGTGTGTTCGGCCGCTTCGCGGAGAGCGGGCGCGAGCCTGAACGCATCGCTCGGCAGGTCGAGCCTGAGCGGATTCGGGTTCTCAGCGAGCGTGAAGTGCAGGTGTTGCGCGAGCGGGCTGCGGCGCAGTCGCGTGCCGCCGCCGTCGCCGCGCCGCCCTCGGCCGCGAACGGCGCGGGGATCGACCTGTCGGTTGCCCAGTCCTGCGTCGAATTCGGCGACTTCATCGGGCCGGATCTCTCCCGGGTCGAAACCGCACTGCTCAGGCTCGGGCTCGGATCGCGCCAGTCGGCGCGGACTGTCGAGGCCCCGGGCTGGTATCTCGTCTATCTGCCGCCATTCAAGACCCGCGCCGAGGCCGATCGTGCCGTGGCGGAGCTGAAGAAGAGCGGTGTCAAGGATCTGCTCGTTCTAACCGACGGCCCGCTGCGGCTGGGCGTGAGCCTGGGGTCGTTCCGCGACCCGGAACTCGCTAAGACGCACATGGCTTCGCTGGCGAAGCTCGGCGTGAAGACCGCGCGGGTTTCGGACAAGCCGACCGCCGTGTCCGCGACACGCCTGCAGATGCGCGAACTCGACGCCGAAGCAGCTCAGCAGCTCGGGGCGATCGCCAAAGAGTTCCCCTCCCAGAGCGTGCGCGCCTGCAGCGCGGGCTGAGTGATGCATGCTTTCGCGCCGGCGCGATCGGTCCACGCGCAACGTGCAGGAAGTCTGCCGCCCGCGAGCCCGGGCGCCGTCATCGACTCTAACTTTCCCTCTGTCCAGACGGAGCCCCGTATGCGTTGCCTTGCTCTCGTCATGTTCACCGCTGCCGCAATCGTGTCACTGGCCGGGTGCGCGACGCTGGAGGATCTGGCGGCCATCGAAAAGCGCCAGGAGCGTTAGACTCAGACCGGAAGCAACATCATCCGGCGGGACAACGGGTCGCGCGCCTCCACAGTCACGGACAAGGACGCCCAGGACGCGCTGCTCAAGGAGATGCGCAACGTTCCGGTTCAGCCTGTCGGCACGCAGTCGGTAGGGCGCTGAGCTAGCCGTCGGCGGAGCCCAGGGCGGTCGCGATCGCGCGCGTCAGTGCGGGTACGAGAGCCTGCCGCTGCTTCAGGGCGTCGGCGTCGGCTCCACGCACGGGCTCGGCCCATATCGGCTTCGGGAAGTGAGCGTCGTCCTCGAAGCGGGGGACAAGGTGCCAGTGAACATGCGGCGTCAGGTTGCCGAGGCTGGCGACGTTGATCTTGTGCGGACAGAGGACCTCGCGTTGCGCGCGCTCCACCACGAACACGGTCTGCATCAGATGCGCGCGCTCGACCGCCGTGAGGTCGGTCATCTCGCGCACATGCGCGTTCCAGACCACGCGGACGAAGCCCGGGTAGTCCGGTTCGTCGACCATGATGACGCGCAACTGGCCGTCATCATGGACCAGGCGTCCGCCCGGTCCGGCGCACAGCTCGCAGGATGGTGTGTCATCCCAGTTCCTTTTTCAAGCGCAGATCTATTTCGGTCGGCACGAAACCCAGTGTTCGGTTCAGTGCGAGCATGTCCGTGTTTGCCTCGTCGTTGTAGGTTCTCATTTCGCTGGCTTCCGACTCGAGCGCGTGTCGGATCGAATGCAGCTTGAGCCAGCGCGCCAGGCCGCGACGGCGCCAGTGGCGCGCGACGCCGGTCATCGACGTCAGCAGATGGTCGCGCCCGGTGCACTGGGCACACATGCCCACCCAATTCGACCCGTCCAGCGCGATGAAGGTCCCTGCCGACCGGAATGCAGGATCTCCGAGTTCCTCGGCAACGAAGCTCTCATACGTCGGGTCGTCGCCACGGATGCCGAAAGGAACATCGCGCCACAGCTCGACGAAGAGTTCGTACAGTCGGCGTGGCGCCTCCTCGCCCAGCGTGAGTTGCCGATAGCTCGCGATACGCAGGCCGGTGGCGAAGTTCCGATCGGCTGCGCTGTCGATGCTGCGCGCAATACGCTCCGGATCGATGTCGCGCACATTGAGGCGGCTTTCGATGCGACGGTTGTAGACGATGAACCCACGGTCGAGCGCGAAGCGCTGCGCCCGCGGCTGCGAGGCCAGCACCTCGCTGCAGAGTTCGGTCGCACCATGCAGCCGCGCTTCGGCTTCGATGGCCTGGTACAGGGTCGCGCCGATGTCCTTACCGACGTGCGACGGGTCGACGGTGACACGAACCCGGAGCCGCCCCGCAGTCGCGGCCACGTCGGGCACTTCGAGGAAGCCAAACCCGGCAAGCTGCCCCGGCGCGACTTCTGCGACGAACTTCCGGTGAAAGCGCTGCCCGCGGCGGCATGCGGCGGCGGCAATTTCTGCCCCGGTGCGCTGCCAATCGGGATGCACCGCCGAGACGATGCGGGCTATCTCGTCGTTGTCCGCGCTGGCATGCGCCGGGCGCACTGTGATCCGCCGCTGCATGCGGCGGGATCTTAGGCGCGTGGGTGCCCCGGCGCCGCTAGACCAGCACGCGCTCGATGCCGCCCGCGTTGGCCTTTGCGACGTAGTCCGCCATCCAGTTGTCGCCCAGCACGTGCTTCGCCATTTCAATGACGATGTAATCGGCGTCGATGTCGGCGTCGTCGTTGTAGCGCTTCAGGCCCTGCAGGCATGACGGACAGGAGGTCAACACCTTGACTTCCCCCTGGAAGCCGTCGGCGCGCAGCTTGGCGGCGCCACGCTCGACTTCCTGCTCCTTGCGGAACCGCACCTGTGTCGCGACGTCCGGCCGCGATATGGCAAACGTGCCGGACTCGCCGCAGCAGCGGTCGCTCTTCTCGATGCGCACGCTGTCCGCGGTCGTCACCAGCGCGTTGACGGTCTTCAGCGGATCCTGCTGCTTCATCGGGCTGTGGCAGGGGTCGTGATACAGGTAGCGAACGCCGTTCACGCCCTCGACGCGGATGCCCTTCTCGAGCAGGTACTCGTGGATGTCGATGATGCGGCAGCCGGGGAAGATCTCCTCGAACTTGTAGTCCTGCAACTGGTCGTAGCATGTGCCGCAGCTGACGATGACGGTCTTGATGTCGAGGTAGTTCAGCGTGTTGGCTACGCGGTGAAACAGCACGCGGTTGTCGGTGATGATCTTCTCGGCCTTGTCGAATTGCCCCGAGCCGCGCTGCGGGTAGCCGCAGCAGAGGTAGCCGGGCGGCAGCACCGTCTGCACGCCGGCATGCCACAGCATCGCCTGCGTCGCAAGCCCCACCTGGCTGAAGAGCCGCTCCGAGCCGCAGCCGGGGAAGTAGAAGACGGCTTCACTGTCGCCGCTGGTCCGCTGCGGATCACGGATGATTGGCACGTAGCGTGCGTCCTCGACGTCCAGCAGTGCCCGCGCGGTCCGCTTGGGCAAACCGGCCGGCATCTTCTTGTTGACGAAGTGAATAACCTGCTGCGTCACCGGCGGGCGGCCACCTGTCGTGGCGGGGGGCCGGCGGGTCTGCTGCCGGGCGGCGAGGCGGAAGAACCGGTTGCCCAGCCGCTGCGCCTTGTAACCCCACTCGAGCATCAGCGTGCGCGCGATCTTGATCGTCTGCGGGTCCTTGACGTTCAAAAAGAACATCGATGCAGCCGTGCCGGGATTGAATTTCTTCTTCCCCATGCGGCGCAACAGGTCACGCATCGCCATCGATACGTCGCCGAAATCGATGTCCACCGGACACGGCGCCAGGCACTTGTGGCAGACGGTGCAGTGGTCGGCCACGTCGCCGAACTCGTCCCAGTGCTTGATCGAGACGCCGCGCCGCGTCTGCTCCTCGTACAGAAACGCCTCGATCAGCAGCGAAGTTGCCAGGATCTTGTTGCGCGGCGAGTAGAGCAGGTTGGCGCCCGGCACGTGGGTCGAGCACACCGGCTTGCACTTGCCGCAGCGCAGGCAGTCCTTGATGGCGTCCGAGATGCCCTTGATGTCGCTCTGCTGCATGATCAGCGACTCGTGGCCCATCAGGCCGAAGCTCGGCGTGTAGGCGTTGCGCAGGTCGGCGCCCGGCAGGAGCTTGCCCTTGTTGAAGCGGCCCTCGGGGTCGACCGCGTTCTTGTAGCGGCGAAACTCGGCGGTCTCCTCGTCGGTGAGGTACTCGAGCTTGGTGATGCCGATGCCGTGCTCGCCAGATATCACGCCGTCGAGATCGCGTGCGATCTGCATGATGCGCGCCACCGCGGCGTTGGCCCGCTGCAGCATCGCGTAGTTGTCGGAGTTGACCGGGATGTTCGTGTGCACGTTGCCGTCGCCAGCGTGCATGTGCAGGGCGACGAACACCCGTCCACGCAGGACGCGCCGGTGGATCGCCTCGCATTCGGCGAGCACGGCTGCAAATGTCGCGCCCGAGAAGATGCGCTCGAGCGGCGCCCGCACCTCGGCCTTCCAAGAGACGCGGATCGTGTGGTCCTGCAGCAGGTCGATGACGCTCACCGCCGACCGCAGGTCGGATTCGCCGGCAAGGTGTGTGAGACCCAGCCCGGCCAGTTCGGCGAGCGACGACGCCAGCGGTGTGTCGAAGTGAGCCAGCAGCCACTGCCAGCGGCGCCGCGTGTAGCCGATCAGTTCGCGCGCCTGCTCGACGCGATCGCCGAGGATCTCCTCGCGCGGCAGCCGATCGAGTTCGGAATCCTCGGTCTTGCCGAGCGCAAAGGGTGTCGCAAAGTAGGCATCGAGCGCGTCGAGCAGTTCGAGCTTGTTCTCGATCGAGAGTTCGATGTTGATGCGCTCGATGGCGTCGGTGTACTCGCCCATCCGTGGCAGCGGAATGACGACGTCCTCGTTCAGCTTGAACGCGTTGGTGTGTTTGGAGATCGCCGCGGTCTTGGCGCGGTCGAGCCAGAATTTCTTGCGCGCCTCGCTGCTTACCGCGACGAAACCCTCGCCAGTGCGCGTGTTGGCCATGCGCACCACCTCGGACGTGGCGCGTGCCACGGCGTCGTCGTCGTCGCCGACGATGTCGCCGATCAGCACCATCTTCGGCAGACTGCCGCGGCGGGACTTGGTCGTGTAGCCGACCGCGCGCAGGTAGCGCTCGTCGAGATGCTCGAGCCCTGCCAGGATCGCCCCCCCGGGTTGGCGCGCAAGGTAGTCGGTGATCTCGACGATGGCCGGCACGGCCTCCTGTGCCCGCCCGAAAAATTCTAGGCACACGGTGCGGATGTGCCTCGGCATGCGATGCACGACCCAGCGCGCCGACGTGATGAGCCCGTCGCAGCCTTCCTTCTGCACGCCAGGCACGCCGCCCAGGAACTTGTCGGTGACGTCCTTACCAAGGCCGGCCTTGCGGAAGCGCGCGCCAGGCAGCACCAGGCGTTGCGTGCGCAACACCCTGGCTTTCTCGGCCGGGTGGCGGCCGTCTTTCCAGGTCAGCTCGAACACTGCCTCGGCCGCGTCATGAATCTTGCCGAGGTTGTGCCCCACACGTTGCACTTCGAGCCAGTTGCCGTCCGGATCGACCATGCGCCACCAGGCGAGGTTGTCGACCGCGGTGCCCCACAGGACCGCCTTCTTGCCGCCGGCGTTCATTGCGATATTGCCGCCGACGCAGGACGCATCGGCCGAGGTCGGATCGACGGCAAACACGAAGCCGCCGCGCTCGGCGGCCTCGGCCACGCGCTTGGTGACAACGCCTGCCTCGGAGCGAACCGTTGCCACCGGCGCGCCGACGCCGGGCAGCTCGACGGCTTCGACCTCGGACAGGTCTTCCAGCTTCTCGGTGTTGATGACCGCGGTCAGCGGCGTCAGCGGTACCGCGCTGCCGGTGTATCCGGTGCCCCCGCCGCGCGGAATGATCGTGAGCCCCAGCTCGACGCAGGCCCGCACCAGCCCCGGAATCTCGTCTTCGGTATCGGGCTGCAGCACGACGAACGGATATTCGACGCGCCAGTCGGTCGCGTCGGTGACATGGGAGACGCGCGCAAAGCCGTCGAATCGAATGTTGTCGTCGCGCGTGTGCCGCGCAAGCACTCGGCGCACCTGCTTGCGCAGGTCCCACGTCGCACGGAAGGCCGCTTCGAACGACTGCACTGCCTTGCGCGCAGCGGCCAGCAGCAGTCCCACTTTCGCATCGCGCACGGCGTCCGCCGGCTCGCGCCGCTTTTCAATCTCGCCCAGCCGGTGGTGCAGCGCCTCGATCAGCGCCGCGCGCCGCTTCGGGTTGTCGAGCAGGTCGTCCTCGAGGTACGGATTGCGCTGCACGACCCAGATGTCGCCCAGCACTTCGTAGAGCATCCGCGCCGAGCGGCCGGTGCGGCGTTCGCTGCGCAGCTCGTCCAGCACACGCCAGGCTTCGGCGCCCAGCAGCCGGATGACGATCTCGCGATCCGAGAACGACGTGTAGTTGTACGGGATCTCGCGCAGCCGAACCGGCGGTTCGAATACGGCGGGGGCGGAGCGCAATCCCTGGGGCGGGACGGGGGCGTTCATGCGGGTGGCCGGCGGCGGCCTCGGTGTGCACGCTTGGGCAAGCATTCTATCTGTTGCGTTGCGGCGAGGCGGCGATGACCCCGCTCGGCGGTGGGATAGCACTCGTTACACTCACTGCGTGAGACGCCTCTTCCCGCCGCTGATAGCACTCGCCGCGCTTTTGGCCGGCTGCGCCAGCCTGCCCACACCCACCGTCCGGCAGTCGACCGCCGACGGCGCGGCGCTGCTCGATGCCGCCGCCACTGCACACGGCTGGGATGCCTACCAGCGCGTACGCGACATCAACCTGCGGCACGAAGGCCGCTGGTACGACGCCGTTGCGCGCGTGCAGCCTGTGCTGGTGGACCGCGATTTCCGCGTCACCGCAGAAGAGCGCATCGTCGTCGGCGCCCGCACCTCGGCGAAGTCCTACAGCGGCGGCCCGGGCGGCGTGAAGCTCGCGCTGCGCACGCCAGCGACGATCGAAGTGTGGGTCAACGGGGCGCTGCAAACCGATGACGAGAAGCGCGCGGCGGCCGCCCTGGTGCTCGACGCCTACCGTCTGTTCTGGCTCGGCCCGCTGTTTCTCAAGGAACAGGGTGCGCAGGTGGAAGCGCTCGGGCCTGGCCGCGTGAACCGCACGGATTGCGACTGGTTGCTGGCACGCCTGACGCCCGGCTTCGGTCTCGCCGCCGAGGATCGTGTGATGGCCTGCGTCGCACACAGCGATCGGCGCTTCGTGCAGCTGCGGCTCTCCGTCGACGGCCTCGCCAGCACGCGGGGTGCGGTGGTCGAGGTTGATATGAACGACTACGTCATCGTGCACGGCGTGGCGCTGCCCACGCGGCTGACCGAGCGCCTAGTGCGCCCGCTGCCGCTGCCGGTGCGCGACTGGTGGCTGGTCGGTGCGGACGTCGACCGCGGCTACCCCGTCGAGGCGCTCGCCGGCCCGGTGTGGCCGCCCGCGGTCGCGGCCCCGGCGCGAGCGCTGTCGCGCTGACACAGTTGCAGCGCCGCCGGCGGCAGAGGCGACTCACACCACGAGCGGCTCCTCCTGTATCGCCGCGACCTGCTCGCGCAGTTCGAGGATCCGCTCCTCCCAATAGCGCTGGGAGTTGAACCAGGGAAACGCGGCCGGGAAGGCCGGGTCGCTCCAGCGGCGCGCGATCCACGCGGCGTAGTGAATCAGGCGCAAGGTGCGCAGTGCCTCGACCAGGTGCAGTTCGCGCCGATCGAACTCGCAGAAGTCTTCGTAACCCAACAGCAGGTCGGCGAGCCTCTGCGTCTGCTCGCCGCGGTCGGCGCCCAGCATCATCCACAGGTCCTGCACCGCCGGCCCCATGCGCGCGTCATCGAAGTCGACGAAGTGCGGCCCGCGATCGGTCAGTCCGTCGTACCAGAGCACGTTGCCCTCATGCACGTCGCCGTGCAGGCGGATCGGGGTGACATCGCCGGCGCGTTCGAAGGCGCGGGCAATACCGTCGAGCGCCTGTTGCGAAACGCCCGCGTAGACGTCGCGCAACTCGCGCGGCAGCCAGTCGTGCTCCAGCAGGTAAGTGCGTGGCTCGATGCCAAAACTTTCAAGGTCGAGCGCCGGCCGCGCGCGGAAAGCGTGCGCGCGGCCCACGGCGTGCAGTCGGCCGAGAAAGCGTCCGATCCACACCAGGACCTCGGGGTCATCGAGCAGCGGTGCGCGGCCGCCGCGTCGGGGAAAGATGGCGAAGCGAAATCCGGCAAACGTGCTGAGCGTGCGGCCGTTCAAGATCTGGGGCTGCACCGCCGGTACTTCGGCGGCCGCCAGTTCGGCGATGAACGCGTGCTCCTCGAGGATCTGCGCATCGCTCCAGCGGCCCGGACGGTAGAACTTGGCGACGACGAATCCGCTGCCGCCATCGGCAGTCTCGATTCCCGCCTGGAACACGCGATTCTCGTAGCTGTTGAGCGCGAGGAGCGACCCTGACGTGTAGAGCCCGGCGCTGTCCAGCGCGTTCAACACGACGTCGGGCGTCAGGCCTGAGTACGGCGGTGCATCGGTGCTTGCGGTGACTTCGTTCATGGCCGGCATGGTAGGCCAGCCCCGGCATGGCCTGCGTGGTACCTTCTACGGTCGGAGGAGAGCTGGCACCATGCCCGCACAAGAGTATCTGCGCCGCATCCTGACAGCGCGCGTGTACGACGTCGCGATTGAATCGCCGCTCGAAGAGGCGCCGAGGCTATCCGAGCGTACCCACAATCGCGTGCTGCTCAAGCGCGAGGACCTGCAACCCGTCAAGAGCTTCAAGCTGCGCGGTGCCTATAACAAGATGGCGCGCCTGCCGCGCGATCAGCTGAAGCGTGGCGTCATCGCGGCGTCGGCCGGCAACCATGCACAGGGGGTGGCGCTGGCGGCGCAGAAACTCGGCTGCCGCGCGGTCATCGTCATGCCGGTCACCACGCCGCAGGTCAAGGTGGAGGCGGTGGCGGCACGCGGTGCCGAGGTTGTGCTGCACGGCGACTCGTACTCGGACGCCTACACGCATGCGCTGGAACTGCAGTCCAAAAAGAAGCTGACGTTTGTGCATCCGTTCGACGACCCGGACGTCATCGCGGGCCAGGGCACGATCGCGATGGAGATCCTGCGCCAGCACCATCCGGTCGAGCACGGCCCGATTTACGCGGTGTTCGTCGCCATCGGCGGCGGCGGACTGATCTCCGGTATCGCGGCCTACATCAAGGCACTCGCGCCCGAGGTGAAGGTCATCGGCGTGCAGACAGTGGATTCGGATGCGATGGCTCGTTCGATCGCCGCCGGCCGCCGTGTCACGTTGCACGAGGTGGGGCTCTTCTCCGACGGCACCGCCGTGCGCCAGGTCGGCGAGGAGACGTTCCGCCTGTGCCGCCAGTTCGTCGACGAGATCGTGCTGGTCGACACCGATGCGATCTGCGCCGCGATCAAGGACGTGTTCCAGGACACGCGCTCGATCCTCGAGCCGGCTGGCGCGCTGGCGATCGCAGGTATGAAGGCCTACGCCGCGCGCGAGAAGCTCAAGGGCAAGACGCTGGTGGCGATCGCCTGCGGTGCCAACATGAACTTCGATCGCCTGCGCTTCGTCGCCGAGCGCACCGAGGTCGGCGAGGCGCGCGAAGCGCTCTTCGCCGTCACGATCCCCGAGGAGCGCGGCAGCTTCAGGCGGTTCTGCGAACTGGTCGGCCAGCGCAGTGTCACCGAGTTCAACTACCGTATCAGCGATGCCGCGGCAGCCCAGGTCTTCGTCGGCATCAGCACGACCAGCGCCGGGGACAACGAGAAGCTGGCAAAGAGCTTTCGTCATAACGGCTATTCCACCGTCGACCTGACGCACGACGAGTTGGCGGCCGAACACGTGCGCTACATGGTCGGCGGCAAGAGCGCACTCGCGGAAGGCGAACGGGTCTACCGTTTTGAATTCCCGGAGCGGCCCGGCGCGCTGATGAAGTTCCTCACCAGCATGGCCCCCAGCTGGAACATCTCGATGTTCCATTACCGCAACCAGGGCGCCGACTATTCGCGGGTGCTGGTCGGGCTGCAGGTGCCGCACGCCGAACGCCGCGCCTTCGCGACGTTCCTCGAAGACCTGGGCTATCGCCACTGGGACGAGACCGAGAATCCGGCCTATCGATTGTTTCTCGCCTGACGGAGGTCGCCTGTGCTGCGTCCGATCCTGAATGCCAGCCGTTACCTCGTCATCGCGGCGGTCGTCGGTTCACTCGCGGCCTCGCTCGCGCTATTCGCCTACGGCCTGGCTGAAACGGTCCTCGTGATCGTGCAGGCGATCGCCAAGGCCGAAGTCAGCAGCAAGGGCGCCAAGGCGCTGGCACTCGAGTTCATCGAGATTGTCGATCTTTTTCTGCTCGGGACCGTGCTGTTGATGATCTCGCTCGGGCTCTACGAGCTGTTCATCAGTTCGGATCTCAAGCTGCCGGAGTGGCTTCAGATCCGCACCTTCGACGATCTCAAGCTGAAACTGGTCGGTGTCGTCATCGTTGTCCTGGCGGTCCTGTTCCTTGGTCATGTCGTCGCCTGGAATGGCGAGCGCGACCTGCTGCGTCTCGGAGCAGGGATCGCGGCCGTCATCGCGGCATTGACCTACTTCCTGTCGACCTCCAAGGGCGGCAAGGGCTGACCGCGGCGCTCCTGAGGCCGCGGGGGTGAGATGGGCGACAGCCCAATGCCGCCGTCGAATTTTCCGCACTTCCGTCGTTGAAACTGCTGCAGCGCGTGCGGTAGCGGACAGCCAAGATGCGTCCGGTGCGGTGTTCGCCGGACACTCAACCGGGCGGGGGCCGATATGAACGCGATGACCGACGAGGCCATGGCACTCAGCGTGACCGAGGCGACGATGCAGGACTGGCTGACGGCGATGACGCTACTGCGCGAGGCGCCTGAGCCGGTCGCCGCACCGCGGGCCGTGCTCTGGCCGGAGGACGTGCAGCCGGTAACCCGGCGCGTTGCAGCCGTGACGAGCCGACGTCGGGTCGCTCCCGTGCCCGCTATCCCCGACCCGGCACCGCTCCGCGTTGCAGGGGCCGGCACCGTCTACTGGTGGCTGCTGGCCCTGGCGTTGGCAGCAGCGCTGGTGATCTGAGTTCGAAGCGGGCGCGGGCGCGCAACCGCGCCGCGGCTCACGGGCCGCGGGGATGCGGCGCCGGGAAGGCTTGCGCTGCAGCGGCACGCCTCCATATTCCGGTGAATGTTGCCGGGAGTCCGATGTGGTTAGCACCGTTCATGCCGCGCCGATACGCGATCACGCCGAGCGCAGGCGACTCGCGCGCGAGCGCCTGATCCGGATTTCTCACCTGATGGATGCTGCGATCGAGGTGCCGGTTCTGCGCACGCGCGTGGGACTGGACGCTGTGCTGGGACTGGTCCCGGTGGCGGGCGACCTGCTCTCCGTTGGCATCGGCCTTTTCCTGGTGGCACAGGCGCGCGAACTGGGCGCCTCGCGCTGGCTGCAGGCGAGGATGATCGGCAATCTTCTGGCCGACGCTGCGTTGGGTGCAGTCCCGCTGGCCGGGGACATCGCCGACGTCTACTTCCGCGCGCACCTGCGCAACCTCAAGCTGCTGCAGAAAGAACTCGGCGAGCCGTACCTCGACGCGGCGGACGCGCCGCGCAGCCATCAACGCGGCCGGTCCCGCGATGGCATTCGATAGAGCCACACGGCGAGGCCGACCCCCATCACCGCCAGCAATCCCTTCAGCCACAGCGGCTTGACGAAGAACACGATCGAGGTGCCGAGCGTCAGCGACATCAGCACGACGGCGGTGATCTTGGTCCGGTAGGGAATGCTGTGGTGTCGCCGCCATTCGAGGATGATCGGACCGAACGTGCGGTTCGCGAGCAACCATTCGTAGAAGCGGCGCGAGCCGCGGGCATAGCAGGCGGCAGCGAGCAGGACGAAGGGGGTCGTGGGTAGCAGCGGCAGGAAGATCCCGGCCACGCCCAGCGCGAGCGCGACCGTCCCGGCGGTGAGGAAGAAAGCCCGCGCCCACGGCGAACGGTGTTCGCCGGGGCCGTCGTGCAGTTCAGCCTTCAACGCGCGTCCTGCCCGGCGACGGCAGCGGGCAGCGTGTCGCGTGGAGGCCAGAGGAACTCGCCTGGATGCTCGACGAGCTGCCGTCGGATGGCGCGATACACACGCGCACGGTCGCCCGCCGAGATGTCGACAGCGCGCATCGCCACCCGGAGCGCGAGGCCGAAGCTGACGCCGACGTTCAGCGCGCCGATCAACGCGAGACCCGCCACGGCCAGCCAGAACGGTGACGACGTCAGGGACGGCAGGCCGAGAGAGAAGACGGCGGCCGCTACCTGGCCGGTGGACAGCGTCACGTGGCGCACTTCCATCGGCAGGCCGAAGAACGCAAAGATCACGGGTGTCAGTCCGAGCAGCACGCCGAGCCCGATGTTGCCAGCCAGTCCGGCAATGTTGTCGCGCCACCAGTCCGCGCGGCGGAGCGCTTCCTCGACCCCAAGTCGGTGGACCCGGCGATGATTCGTCGCGAGCGCCGCGTGCAGCTGGCGCACGGTGAACACGTTGTCGGCCCAGCCCGAGAAGAGCCCCGAAAGCCACAGCAGCACGCCGGTGTACGCCGCGAACAGGAACGAGGGTCCGAGGATCGACTGCGCCCGCAGCACGTCGCGCGCCTTCTGCTCCGACAGCGGCCCCGTGCCTTCGACCAGCCACCACAGGAGTGCGATCGCCAGCACGACAGGCGCGACGGCCAGCAGGTTGCCGAAGACCGAGGCCACCTGCGACCGGACCAGCGCCGCACTTTCGGCGACGAGGGCATCCATCTGCCCGGCGCTACCGAGGTCCCGCATGCGTGCGGCCAGCGCCGGTGCCGTCATGGCCGGCTGCTTTGTTGCGACGGTGAAGTGCGCAAGCGCGATCAGCACGAACACGCCGGCGTAGTTCAGCGAGGCGAAGAAGCCCTCCCAGAAGAGCGGCATGTGAGCCGCGGTGATCGCGAACTTCAGGTACACGGCAATCGCCATCAGGGCGCCACCGCCTGCGCTGATGGCGAGCATGTTCCGGTACTGCGCGCGAGTGCCGGCGATATAGTGCTCGCCGGTCTCGGCGTTGCGCTCGGCAATGCGTCGCGACAGCAGGCGCATGTTTTCGCGCCACAGCGCGCGCACGCCCTGGAAGCGGCGCTCGACGCGCACCAGGTTCATCACATCCCGCAACACGTTCAGCGGGTCTTCGTCGTCGAGCCACTGCTCGAGCAGCGCAATGCGATCGAGCTGGGCCCGGGTACGCTCCGTCCTGTAGAAGAGATCGACCGAGACCCCGGTCTCGGCATGGCGCGCGTGCACCGTGTCGAGCAGTTGCCGGCAGTCGCGCACAAGATGCTGCAGCTCGTCGCGCGCAACTGCGTCGCGCGCGGCCAGGTACGCTTCGACGGCAGCCACCAGCTTGCCGAACGGGCTTTCCAGCGCACTGCTGTCGGCGAAGCGCCGCCTCATTTCCGACGCCAGGCCGACCGCCTGCGCTTCGGAAGCCAGCGTGAGCATCGCGGCGCCGAGTTCCAGATCCATGCTCGCGGAGGTCTCAGCGCCGACAAACAAATGCGCCAGGCGCCGCGCGTCCTCGCCGGGCAGCAGGTCGATCCACGCCATCGTTCTCGTCCGGCCCAGCACCACACTGGCGAGCGTCGATGGCTCGCGCCGGAAGTCCGGCTGCGGCAGCACCAGCGCCAGGCACCGCTCCCAGAGCTCGCGAACGAAGCCGGCGCGGCGCGGAATGCCGCCGACACTGGCGAACTGCTCCAGGTCGAGGTCTTCGGCGAGCCGGCAAAAGACGTCGCGGACCGCGCGACCGCCGTCCGTGTCGCGTTCCGCGACCTGTAGCAGAAAGCGCACCCGGGTATGAGCGCGCGCAATGGCCGGGTCGCTCACTTCGGCGCCGAGATCCTTCTCGATCCAGCGCAGGGCGGAGCGGATCCAGTCGATGCGCTCGATGTAGCTGCGCGCGCGGATCGCCGCCGCGATCAGCTGATCGAGCTCAGGCGTCTCGGCCGCGACGTCGGCCTGGCGCCGTCGAAAGGGCCAGCGCATGTGGCCTTACTCCGCCTCCGCGAAGCGGATGACGCCCGCGGTCGGCTCGGCCTCAGGCTCACAGGGGTCCTCGTCGAACGCGATGTCACCGTCAGCCCGCGGTTCACCGGTCACCTTCAGGCCCGCGAAGTCGAACAGCCTGCTGTCCATCAGGTGTGACAGCGTGATGCGCGAAAGCGCGTTGAACGTGTTCTCGACGCGCCCGGGGTGGAGCCGCTCCCAATCGAGCAGCATGCGCTTGACTTCCTTGCGCTTGAGATTGTCCTGCGAGCCGCAGAGATTGCAGGGAATGATCGGGAACTGTCTGACCTGCGCGTAGCGCGCGAGATCGGCTTCCTTCACGTAGGCGAGCGGCCGGATCACGACATTGCGCCCGTCGTCCGAAACCAGCTTGGGCGGCATGGCCTTGAGCCGACCGCCATAGAACAAGTTGAGGAAGAAGGTGCCCAGAATGTCGTCGCGATGGTGGCCGAGCGCGATCTTCGTCGCGCCGAGTTCGCCCGCCACCCGGTAGAGGATCCCGCGCCGCAGGCGCGAGCACAGCGAGCAGAAGGTCTTGCCCGCCGGGATCACGCGCGTGACGACCGAGTAGGTGTCCTGCGTCTCGATATGAAAGTCGATGCCGCGCGCACGCAGATACCGTGGCAACACGTCGTCGGGGAAGCCCGGCTGCTTCTGGTCGAGGTTCACGGCGACGATCTCGAAGCGGACCGGCGCGCGGTCGCGCAGCAGCAGCAGCACCTCGAGCAGGCTGAAGCTGTCTTTGCCGCCGGACAGGCAGACCATCACCTTGTCACCGGACTCGATCATGTTGAAGTCGGAGATCGCCTGACCGGTCAGGCGCAACAGGCGCTTCTCGAGCTTGACGTTCTCGCGCGCGGCCCGCTCAGTGGCCTGCCGCTCGGAGGTCGCAGCGTCGGGCTGCGGCGTGCTCACGCGGCGTCCTTGAAGTGCAGCACCTCGATGCCGACCGCGTCGACATCGGCGTAGACGTCCGGCTTCTCGCTCGAGACCCGCACCGCGCGTACGGCCGGGTGCGCCAGCAGGCTGCGCGCGATGTCGTCGACCAGCGTCTCCTGCAGGTTGATGTGGCCCTGCTCGATCCGGTGGCGGATCGTCACGCGGATGAAGTCGTAGTCGACAACCTCGTGGATGCGGTCATGACGCGGTGTTGACAGTGCCAACGGCACATAGAGGTCGACATTTAAGGCCAGGCGCTGTGCGCCGGCCTTCTCGAATGCGTGGATGCCGATGTTCGCGTCGACGACGTAGTTGCGCAGGAACAGCCGCCGGCAGTCGGCGAGCCGCGGGTCCATCAGCCGGGAACTCATACGGCGGCCGGCGGCATGGCCGGTTCGGTGAGGAACATTACGTCGCGCGGGCTGGCGGCGAGGTGCTGTCCACCGTCCACCAGCAAGGTCGTCCCGGTGATGGCCGGTGCCTTGGCGAGGAACACCACAGCCGCCGCCACATCGTCGGGCTGGCTCGACCGTCCGAGCGGAGTGCGCCTGTGGGACTGCTCGAACCCGGCCTCTGTCTGGTCACCGGACGGCAGCGTGATGCCGGGTGCCACGCCGACCACACGCACCTTCGGCGCGAGCGCCATCGCGAGCAGGCGCGTGGCTTCCGCCAGGGCCGACTTCGATAGCGTGTAGGAGAGGAAGTCCGGGTTGGGATTCCACAGTTTCTGGTCGAGCAGGTTGATCACCACTCCACGGTCGTGTTCCGGCAGGGCCGCATGCAGCGCCTGCGCCAGCAGCACCGGTGCCGCCACGTTCGAACGCATGCTGCGCACCAGGTTTTCGACGCTGAAAGTGGCGGCGTCGTCGTACTCAAACAGCGACGCATTGTTGACGACACAGGTCACGTCGCCGAGTTCATGTACGCATTCAGCGAGCAGGCTGCGTACGCCGGCTTCCACGGCGAGGTCCCGGTTCACGGCGATCGCACGCCGGCCGAGCGCTTCGATCGCCTCGACCGTGGCAAGCGCTTCGTCGCGCGACGTGGCGTAATGCACGGCAATATCCCAGCCATCGCGGGCGAGCGCCAGCGCGATCTCGCGACCGATACGCCGCGCCGCGCCCGTGACGAGCGCCGCGCCGGCAGACTTGCTTCTGCGGCGTTGGACCATGAACACTCCGGAAGGCCGCAAGTGTAGCGGGCGGACTTCGCGCCGACGGTCAGGCCCTTGGCTACCATGCCGGTCGATGCCGCTTCGACATTCTTCACTCCCCGAGCCTTCGACCGAACAGAGAGAGCACAGCCAACGGCTGCGCGCACTGGTCGCGTCCGACATCCGCGCAAACGGCGGCTGGATACCGTTCGATCGCTACATGCGGCAGGTTCTGTATGCGCCAGGGCTCGGCTACTACAGCGCGGGCACAACCAAGCTGGGCGATGCCACAGCCGGTGGCGATTTCGTCACCGCGCCCGAGATATCGCCACTGTTTGCACAGGCGCTCGCCGCCCAGGTCGCGCAGATCTTCGAACACATGCCGGCGCAGATCGTCGAGTTCGGCGCAGGCTCCGGCCGGCTCGCGTCGGACCTGATCGCGGCATTGCGCGCACGGGGTGTGGCATGTGCACGCTACGCGATCGTCGAGGTCTCTCCCGACCTGCGCCAGAGGCAGCAGCAGCGGCTTGCGCAAGCACCGGTCGAGTGGCTCGACGCCCCGCCGGACGGGTTCGAGGGCGTCATGCTTGCCAATGAAGTGCTCGATGTCATGCCGGTCCGCCTTTTCGCGAGGCGCGGCGGCAGCATTGTCGAGCGCGGGGTCGGGTTGCGGGACGAGCGCTTCGTGCTCGATAGAGCACGAGGCGCCACCCGAACTGCGGACCGCCGTCGCGGAAATCGAGCGCGACGTTGGAGAACTGCCCGCGGATTACGTCTCGGAGATCGGCTTCGAGGCGCGTGCCTGGGTGGCCTCGGTAGGCGACTGGCTGCGGCGTGGCGTCCTGCTCGCAGTCGACTACGGTTTTCCGCGCCGCGAGTACTACCACCCCCAGCGACTGATGGGCACGATCATGTGTCATTACCGTCACCGTGCACATGCCGACCCCTTCTGGTGGCCGGGACTCAATGACCTTACCGCCCATGTCGACTTCAGCGCGATCGCCGAGGCGGCGCATGCGGCCGGACTCGGCGTCCTCGGCTACACGTCGCAGGCGCACTTCCTGCTCAATTGCGGGCTGATCGATCGGCTCGGTGAGCACCACGTGCCCGCGAGCAGCGCCGCGGCGCACCGGCTTGTGTCGGAGGCCGAGATGGGAGAACTCTTCAAGGTGCTGGCGGTTGGTCGCGGAATCGACGTCCCGCTGGTCGGCTTTGCGCGGGGCGATCGCCTGCATCGCCTATAGACTGAACATCTGATGAAGTGGCTTCTCACCACCTTCCTGGCGCTCTTGATCCTGACAGCTCTGCAGCCCTGGCTGCAGAAGCTGGGCATCGGGCGGCTGCCCGGCGATCTCCGGTTCAAGGTCAACGGCAAGGAAGTGCTTCTGCCATTTGCCAGCACCGTCGTGCTGTCGTTGCTGTTGATGCTGCTGGCGTGGCTCTTCTGAATCCGTGGCTGCGCAAGAACTTCCGTGTCCGTGTGTGTTCTGCGACATCGTCGCCGGCCGCGTGCCCGCCAGCGTCGTTTACCGTGACGAACAGGTGTGCGCGTTCATGGACATCCGGCCTGTGAACCCAGGACACCTGCTCGTCATCCCGCTCGCTCACGCGGCGGACCTCGCGACGCTGGAGTCCGACACCGGCGCACAGATGTTCCAAGCCGGCCAGCGCCTGGCGGAAGCGATACGTCGCAGTGGTGTGCGGTGCGAGGGGATCAACTTCCTGCTGGCCGACGGCGAGGCCGCCGGTCAGGAGGTCTTTCACGTCCACCTGCATGTGATTCCGCGCTACGCGGGCGACGGCTTCGGTTTCCGCTACGGGCCAGATTTCGGAGTGTTGCCCGATCGCGCGCGTACTCGAAGCCACGGCGCACGCCGTGCGCGAGGCACTGCCGGGCGTCGACGCCTGACGTCACCGAACCTCTCCGCGAGGCGCGGCCATAGCCTCTGGCGGCGGCCGCGCGAGTTCTTCGTCGACGCACCTTGACCGCTGGAGACAATGACACGAAGCTTCGGCTCGCTGCATTCCGCGGGAGCGTGGCGGGCTGGCGTCGGAGTTGCGGCGAGAACGAAGGACCCGGGTTGATGATGGCCACGGGGCCACATTGCACTCTGAAGTGCCACGTCGACACGGCTCGGTGCACTTCGCATTTCCTACGTTCCAGGAGACGATCCGGATGCCCAACACTGCCTGCGCAGCAGGAATTCTGGCCGTGGCCTTGTCGCTCGTCGCGCCATCGGCTCACGGCGAGTCCTCTGACGTGCCGCCGACCGAATCTGCAGCGCTGTTGAAATGGCTGCAGGGCGGCAATTACAGAAAGTGGCCCAAGGAGTCCGCCCCGCACCGATCGATGGGCCCGCACAAGGCCCTGGTGCTCACGTACCTGAATCCGGCACTGGACCGGTCACTCGAGGCCAAGGCGGCATCCCACCCGAAGGGCGCGGCAGCGGTCAAGGAACTGCTGGACGAAGTCGGGAAGCCGGCGGGCTGGGCCGTATCGGTAAAGACGGCGCCGGACAGCGAGGGCGGCAAGGGCTGGTACTGGTACGAGATCTTGGGCACCACAGCCGGCGGCACCGTGGTGTCTCAGGCGCCCGGGCAACCGCTGTGCAGCGGATGCCATACCCGTGGGCGCGACTTCGTGCTCATTCCGCACCCGCTCGACTAGCCGTACGACTTAACCGCGCGTGGAGCCTGGTGGCCCGCGCGGCGCCGCCTACTTGGCAGGCAACTTGTAGTAGGCCTCGTTCAGGAAAGCTGCGATGTGTTCTTCTTCCTCGGGGAACATCCCGGAGTTCAGCATCGTGTTGCACGCGGCGACCTGCGACTTGAGCTTCGCCCAGCTCGTGACCTTGCGGTCCTGCCGCAGATAGATCGTCCCGACCGGGCCGTAGACCTTTTCCTGGTGGCAGGTCTCGCACTTGTGTGTCTGCACGAGCTTGCGCCCCTCCTTTGCGTTGGGCGCGGCGACCGCGGTCAGCGGGACGAGTACGGCGAGGCAGGCCAGGACGCGCATGTTCATCTCGACTCCTACGGCAGGGGTGGGCCGCGCAGTCTAGACGGACGGGTGACCCGCTGTCGAAGGCTGTAGCGCGCAGAGTCGCTCGGCGCCACCGCCACGTCGTGTCGATGTTGTGGGCCACGGTGAGCCGAGAGCGGCGCCGGTCTGCCCGTCGAGAGTCATGCTCGCCGGCGCCAATCCGTGCGTGCGCGGGCGCCTCTAAGATCACTCCACCGCCAAGGACGAGCACTCCGTGATGCCGACGACTGATTACTTTCGCGAACTGGAGGGATCCCGGATTCGCGCTTTGGTAGGGCGCGATATGGAACTCCTGTGGCGTCTTCATGCGGAGGAGTATCAACTCGTGACGCCATCTGGGCGCACGTTCGGGCGCGAGCGATACCTGCGGGAGATCGAATCCGGCAACCTTCAATACTGGCGATGGGAGGCCGGGCCGATCGACGTCAGGGCAACCGAGCGCATGGCAATCGTCCGATACCAGGCAACGCTCGAGCTTGGATCGGCCGGTGGCAAGTGGGACCCCCTTCCAGTGCTGGCACACGGACTCGTACGAGCTGCAGCACGGGCACTGGCAGGCCGTCTGGTCCCAGGCAACGGCCATCCGTGGGCCAGATTGATTCGCGGGCAGGCCGTAGCGGACACTTCCGGCACCCGTGCTGGCCAGGACCGCGCCAGCCGGGGGCAGACCGCCGGAGTCAGCGCCGACGAAGCCCAGGGAATGCCGCATTTGCCTGCCGCCGGCCGTTAGTTGAGGTCGATTTCACCCGCTTCTCCTTCGGGCCGAAGCGGGTTGCGTGTGCTGCAATCGCTTGCAGGTCCTCCTCTCGAGGGCTCCCAAGGCACGGATCGGTCCCGGGACACCCAGGCCGGGTCCGCGTGAAAGCTCCAGGCATGCCCGTCGTTGCAGTCGTCAATCGAAAAGGGGGCAGTGGCAAGAGCACCCTAGCCACGCACCTTGCGGCCTATTGCGCCAGCACCGGCGCCGCCGTGATGCTTGGCGACGTGGACCGCCAGCAGTCGACCCGAACCTGGCTGCGCCAGCGCAACGCCGTGCCGTCCGACGCTCGCGCCGAGATCGTCGGATGGACCGTCGACCCGAAATCTTTCGTTCGCCCACCCGCCGGCATCGACCTTGTCGTCATGGACACCCCCGGTGGCCTCACCGGTTTCGACCTGGCTCGCGTCGTGATGTATGCCGACGCAATCCTCATGCCGGTTTGCAACTCGATCTTCGACCGGGAGTCCGCCGCCGAGTGCCTGGCCGAGTTGCGGACATTGCCGCGCGTGACGTCCGGGCGCTGCAAGCTGGCGGCGATCGGCATGAGGCTGGACGCGCGTACCGAAGCGGCCGAGGTCGTCCAGACGTGGGCGGGGAAACAGGGCCTGCCGTTCATCGCCGCACTGCGTGAGTCGCAAGCCTATGTACGCTGCATCGAGCGGGGGCTCACACTGTTCGATCTGCCAGCGGCCGACGTCGGAGTTGATCTCGACCAATGGCAACCAATCCTGGACTGGTTGCGACCGATCCTGCAGCCGGCTCCGGCCGCGGGCCATGCGGCGCAGAACAGCATCACGCTTGCCGCAGGACCTAGGCGGGCGGCCGCGCCGGTCCTTCGCCGCCCGCCGTTCGAGGCGACGCGGCTGCGAGCGCCGTCCGTTGTTGCGCCACGCGCAGGCGAGCCGCATGCATTGCCATCGCAGCGAAGCGTCGCCACCTCACCCATGAGCCGGCTGCTCGAATCGCTGCCGATTCCACGCTTCCTGCAGCGCACGCCCTGACCGTTCACGGTGGGAGGTTGCGGGCGACCGCAACGTTCAGTGCACGTTCACATACTGCGCGTGCCAGCAAGAGTCGCGTGGCTCGGTCCGGCGACGTTGGCTGGGCACGGTTACATCGCAAGAAAGCAGTCACAATCTCAAGCATGAATCTGACTGCGATCGAAGCCAAGCCCTTTGTCCCGGCAAGCGACTTTGAGCGAGCAAAGCAGTTTTACGCGGCGGTCGGCTTCGAGATCCCATGGTCCTCCGAGGATCTGGCGTATGTACGACATGGCCAGACTGCCTTTCTGCTGCAGGCCTTCAATCAGCCGGCATTCATCAAGAACTTCCAGATGCACCTTCTTGTTGAGAACGTCGACGATTGGCACGCACATCTGAAGGCGATCGGTGTTGAAGGGCGGTTCGGCGTGCGGATGAGTTCGCCGGAGGACCAGTCGTGGGCCATGCGCGATTTCACGCTGTTCGATCCGAGTGGCGTGCTATGGCGCATTGCCCAGAACCTGCCAGGGTCCGGTGGATAGCCTGTTCCGGTAAACGTCGGGCATCAGCGACCGTTCAGGGATACCACCCGAGTTGGCCGATTGCGGACGCCAGGGCGTCGGCCCAGGCACTACTCCTTTACGCGCCGCGCATAGGAGCGGACCTCCCCCCAATCAAGTTCGAAGTGATCGCGCGGTCCATCCGCCGGTAACCGGATGCGGAACGTGGCCGGAAACTTTTCGGCGATGTACTCGCGGGGGCCGGCGGCGATGAATCGCAGGGTGTCGATGAGGTCGATCTTCACCTGCATCGCCTCGCTTTCCGGCGTAACGGTGTACGCGAACAGGCCATCCTCGAAGCGACCCGACAGCGGCGTGCCTGCGCCCGGGGTGCTGGCCGGTGGTGCCGCGCCGATCAACGCCGGCATCAACTCGGTCAGCCATACGAAACCCCGGCTGGTCAGGATGACGAGTCCGAGGTCCTCGCCCGGCAGGTAAGCGATCATTGTGCTGTGGCTGTCGACATTGCCGCCATGCCACACCATCGGGTGACGGAGGAACTCTCGCGTCGACAGACCAAAGCCGTAGGGAACCTGCGTGCCATCCGTGAGTTGGTTTGCCTGCGCGAGCCGGGACATCTTGGCGTCGGGGGAGGCAAGGACAAGACGGACCCACTTTGTCAGGGACTCGGCACTGGCGCACAGTCCACCGTCGCCGACATAGGCGGCGGCGCTGGCGTCGAGGGGGGTGGGTTTGCCTTCGCCCGACACGCCTGCTACGTACTGCTCCGGCCGCAAGCTGTGGCAGGACACTATGCCCTCGAGGCCGGCCGGCCGCAGCACAACGCTGGCGAGCACGCTGTCGAACGGCTGGCCGGTCACCCGCTCGGCAATCAGTGCGAGAGCCTTGTAGTTCGTGTTGCTGTAGGCCCACCGTTCCCCGGGAGGGAACCTGCGCGGCGCCGCGGCTGCGAGCGCGACATAGGCGGCGATGGGCGTCGCCGCATCGTCCGCAAGAGGCCGGTAGCCTTCGAGCCAGAGAAAGTCCGCCAGCCCCGATGTCTGCGAAAGCAGGTGCGACACGCGCAGGCCTGGCTCTTTGGCGAACCATTCAGGCAGGTACTCCCCGACGGGTGCGTCGAGCCGCACTTTGCGAGCGTCGGCGAGTGCCAGGATCGCCGCTGCAGTGAACTGCTTCGAGATCGAGCCGAGCGGAAATATCGAAGCTGCATCGGGCGCTGGTCGGTCAGATCCGACCGAGCTGTAGCCCCGCTGCAGAATGACTTTTTCGCCGCGCAGGATCGTTATGTGCGCGGCCGGGATGCCTTCTTGCGCCATGAACGCACGCACCGCCGCGTCAGCCTTGTCGACATCCGGTCGTGCCATCGCTGGCTGGGCAAGGCTGATTCCCAGGAGGATGGACAGGGCAATCGCTCTTTTCACGCAAGCCGCCACAATGATCGGGAGAAGGAGCACGCAGGATACTGACCCCACCGGTCGGGCTGTCTCGGTTGCGAAACTGCCGCGAGAGCCCTCTGAGTCGCGCTGGCTGACCGCCTTGGGAACGCCAACTGAGGGACTCGAATGTTTGTAGTGGGGCGCAGCGCGACCGGCGTTCGATAGACCCAGTTAGGCCAATTCGGCCGTGCTGGGCTTCCGTTCAGTTCGCTTCAAAGTGCAGCCACCGCGTTCGATCATATTCAGGTCGCCATGCCGCGCGGGGGTGTTTGGCCCGACCTATCCAAATCCCGATGCGCCGCGCTGCGACTTCGGGCATCGTTCGAGGACTTCGAACCCATGGGAGGCTGCCAATGTGCCGCTGGCTCGCGTATTCCGGCTCACCGGTCGACATCGACCGACTGCTGCTCGCGCCGAAGAACTCACTGATCGCGCAAAGCCAGAACGCGACGATGGGCGCGACGGTGTCCAACGGCGACGGCTTCGGCCTTGGCTGGTACGGTGAACGTGAGACACCGGCGCTGTTCCACAGCATCGAGCCGGCCTGGAGCGACCGCAACCTGCGCGAGCTTGCCACCGCGGTCCGCACGCGCCTCTTTTTCGCGCACATCCGCGCGGCAACCGCCACACCGGTGCAGAAGACCAACTGCCACCCGTTCCGGTACGGCCGCTGGCTGTGGATGCACAACGGATTCATCCGCGAGTTCGCGCGCATCAAGCGTGAACTCGCCTTCGACGTCGCCCCGGCGCTGTATCCCTTCATCGAAGGCTCGACCGACTCGGAGCTCTTCTTCTACCTCGCGTTGACCCTCGGCCTTGAGACCGACCCTCCCGGAGCCGTCGCACGAGCGGTGCACCGGATCGAGGAAATCGGACGCGGGCACGGCGTCGAAAACCCGATCCGAATGAGTGTCGCAACTTCTGATGGCGGGCGGCTGTGGGCCTTCCGGTACTCGACCGAGGGCAACTCGCCGTCGCTCTTCTTCAGCACAGACGTTCCGACGCTGCGGGCGACCTACCCCGATAACCCGGACTTCGCCGGCTACTGTGACGATGCGCGGCTCATCGTGTCTGAACCGCTTGGCGACCTGCGGGGCGTCTGGAACGAGGTACCCGAATCGAGCTACGGGATCGTGCAACGCGGCGCCGCCGACTCACTGCACCCGTTCGTGCCCGCGCCGGCATAGCAATGTGTGGTGCGACAAACTCGCGATGGGCGGGTGATGGAACAACTTCTGGACGATGCGTTGCAGATCATTGGTTCTGAGCGACGGGGCCATCACGGCCAAGTGCAGCCATGCAGCTGCGCGGGAAGAATCGCACCGAAGCGGACGTAACCAGAGAAGAGCGTGCGGCTGCTCCTCAGCCGCGACACCGGACGTCGACGCGCCTCCGGATCCGGAACACGCCACCGTGTCCGGACCGTGCGATCACTCGACCTTGACGACCACGTACTTGCTACCAGAGGGCTGATAGTAGGTTCCACCACACTGGTTCAATGTTGTGCCTTCGATGACGACGGTCGTGCAGCCGGGAGGCAACGTAGCAACGACTGTAGACGTCGCGATGATGCGCCGCCGGGCGACGCCGCCGACGTTTCCTGCTGCACCCGGCTGGTTGACGCCGGGATCCCGTACGCCGACTCCGGGCGCCCCTACGCCCGCAGTTCCTCCCCTTACACCGGGCTGGTTGACGCCGGGGTCGCGCGCCTGCAGCGCACCCGACAGGGCGGCGAGCGCCGCGCCCAGGACCAGGACGAGTCCCAAGTTGTATCGTGTCTTGCTCATTGCGCTATCTCCACTGATGGTCCCGTGCGGTTCGGGCCGCGGCTGCCGAACTACGAGCACAAAATTGTTGCCTGAAAACGTCGCAAGGTAATTGACCTAACAGCACTTTGTGTTCCCTTGTTGCGAATCGAGACGTATTTGAGAGCGGTGCGACGCAGAATTCGACCCTGCGTGGTCAGCGCGAATGGCGGCGTAGCGGAGTGACGCCTTCCCCTTGCACGTTCGCATGCCTGTGAATGCGCGGTCCATCGCTTCATTTGGTTGCCACACCCACGAGCATTTGGCACGGTCCGATGAAACCATCGAGTTGCTCGAAGCCGCGCAGCTCGACTTCAATTTCCTCCCAGGTCCGCGCGCGATCTTCCTCGCTGAGGCCCGACATCATCTGATGAAGCGCGCCGAACGACTCGCGTTCGAAACGCACGCACTCGGCGGCCGAGGACAGGACCACGGGGCAGTCGACTGCCTCGATCCTGGCATCACGAAAGCCGGCGCTTTCCAGAGTCCGCGCGAGCACGCCGTCAGCGCCCAGCGAGAACGGCCCGGGTTGGCCAGGAAACGGAGCCGGAAGTTGCGCACGTCGGCGAATGATATTGACTGGGATTGAGAAGAACTCGTTCTTTTGCGGGGTTGAGTAGACGACGGCGGAGACGCGGCCGCCCGGCTTCAAGCACCGATGCAATCCTTGCAATGCCCGCTGCTGGTCGGGGAAATAGATCAAGCCGACGCGGGAGATCGCTGCGTCGAAAATCGCGGCCGTCAATGTGTCGTGCTGCTCGCCGTCGAGCTCCAGCGTTTCGACGTTCGTTCAGACCGGCGGCGTCGGCTGCCTGTCGCGCATAGCGAAGGATGCCGGGCGAGATATCAGTCGCAAGAACGCGGCCGCTTGGACCAATGCGGCGTGCGGCTGTCAGCGTCTGTTCGCCGGCACCGGCGGCGACATCCACCACATGGCTGCCCGGTCCTATCTGTGCGAGGTCGAGCATCCGGTCGGTGGCCGGCTTGAGCCAGCGCCCGATGAAAGACCCCCAGCGGTCCCAGGCCTCCGCGGCGGTTTCCCATTGCGAGCGCGTGGTCTGCTTGAATTTGACAGGGTCAAATGCTGCAAGACGGTCATTCATAGCCTAGTCTCCGTTTGGAAGTGCGCGAGTTGCACTGGCTGCACAGTGCGCGCTGTACGCGGTCGCCTCAAGTCCAGATAGTGGAGTGCCTGCAATGCCCGACTATGGCCAGTTCTGCACCGTGGCACGCGGCGCTGAGGTCTTCGGCGAACTGTGGACGCCGCTGGTGATCCGCGAGCTCTTGTGCGGCAGCCGCCGCTTCAATGACATCCGTCGCGGCGTGCCGCGCATGTCGCAAACGCTGCTGACCAAGCGGCTGCGCAAGCTGGAGGAGCTCGGCATCATCGAGCGCAAGCGTGCCGAAAGCGGCTGGGAGTATCACGTGACGGCAGCAGGCGAAGAGTTACGCCCGATCGTGGTCGGGCTCGGCCACTGGGGGGCGCGCTGGATTGGCAGCCGACTCAGGCGCGAACAGTTGGACGCCGGCTTTCTGATGTGGGACATCCGCCGCTTTGCTCGTATGGATCAGTTTCCTAAAGGCCAGCGCGTCGTTATCCATTTCAGCTTCACCGACGCCCCGGCGCGCGAGCGGCTATGGTGGCTGGTGGTCGAGAACGAGACGACGGACCTTTGCCGCGACGATCCAGGCCATGAACTCGACGTGATTGTCGAGTCGACCGTGCGCGCGTTGACCGAGATCTGGACCGGCGACTCGAAGCCTGCCACTGAAGTGGCCGCCGGCAGATTGAAGATCAGCGGCGCCGGGCCGAACGATGCGAAGCTCTGGCGTTGGCTGGGGCGGAGTATGTTTGCGGAAAGTCGTCGCAGAACTTAGTCGCTCCGGCGAAACCGAGGACCACGACCTTCGTTGTGTAAATCGTTGAGTTGTTGATTCTGCCCTCGGTCGACGGCTCAACGGGGTGACTGAGCGAAGTCTGGAAGCCGACGCTCATTTGCTTGGCGGTCGAAGGCGTCGGTCAAGTTCGTCCTGGCAATGGAGACACTCATGAACGAAGAAACATTTAACCTCAGCATTCGCAAGTTCCTGAAAATGGTTGGCGTCAGCTCGCAGCGTGAAATCGAGCAGGCCGTGGCGAAGTCAATGGCGGCGCGAACCATCTCCGGCGCGGAGTCCTTCCCGGCGAAAGTGACGCTCGAGGTCGCAGGCTTGCAGTTGAAGGTCAACTTTGACGGCGAGATCAAGCTGCAATAGGCACGTTGGTGTTGACTCCAGACCTGCCGCGCCACTGACCTGGCCGGCGACGCCGCGCGCTCTGGGCGGGTCGTGTTGCAGCAAGATGTTCCGAGATTGCGTGGTCGTGCATGAGGTTCACGCGTCCGTTCCTGAACGAGCGTCATGGCTGCCCCAACTGACCGCACTGTGGCGCTCGTCGCACAGGGTGCCACGACGGTTTCTGGCAAGCCCGTTTTGCGCGTGAAAGGCAGCTCGTCCCTGAGGAGTGCCCTGGCGTTGCACGCAACTGATCATTGAGCTCCGGATGCCCGGGCCTCGTCTCATCTCGAAGCTGCAGCTCAGCTTCGCACTACTCGTCCCTGTTTGAGCCAGTCCGACTCGAACCGGTCCCACCACCCTCTTGTGTTCCGGAGTGCAGTGCGCGGCTGATGGCAACGATGCGAGCCTGACGAACTGCACGAGGAATTTCGGCGGCATCGAAGCGATGGAGGCTCGCCAGGGCGCCGGCGTCCACTTCGGAGGCGGCCTGCAGTGCCTTGCGAAATCGATCGGCTGAAGTCTGGTGGGCGACCTCGAACGCCTGCAGCAGCAATTCGAAGCGCTCGGGGCGACGAAACGCATCGCTGCGCTCGAGTGCGTCAACGATCGTCGCTGACGATTCCACGCCGCCGAGCGTGTCACGCAGCTCGACCAGAAGGCGCGCCAGTTGAGCCGCTTCCTGTGGCACCCGCAACTTGCCGATGAAGTCCGCGACGGTGCGCGGGCTGCGGCATGCGCTGGCGAGCACTGCGAAGCGCGCGGGCAGGATGAGTCCGCTTTCCGCCGCGCGGTCGAGTGCGGCGGTAGCGGCCGGCAGGTTTTCGAGTTCGCTGTACAAGCGATCGATCAACCCGCTTGCAACGAGCACGTCCAGCATGCGCGAAGGCTTGCGTTCCATCAGGCCGCGCGAGATCTCCTGCATCACACGCTCAGCGACGAGGGCGTCGGCCTCGCCATTGCGCACCATTTCGCGGACGAGCTCCGCCGTCTCCGGCGCGACGCGAAAGTCGGGAAAGCGCGCCGCGAAACGCGCCAGTCGAAGGATGCGGACCGGGTCTTCGATGAAGGCCGGCCCGACGTGCCGCAGCACGCCTGCGCGGAGGTCGCGCGCGCCGTTGTGGGGATCGATCAGTCGCCCGTCTTCGTCGAGCGCCATCGCATTGATCGACAGGTCGCGGCGCGCCAGGTCCGCTTCAAGGGTGACGTCGGGCGCTGCATGAAAGACAAAACCGCGGTAGCCGGGTGCTGTCTTGCGCTCGGTGCGCGCCAGCGCGTACTCCTCGTTCGTTTCCGGGTGCAGAAAGACCGGGAAGTCCTTGCCGACGGGCCGAAAGCCGCGCGCGACCATCTCGTCGGCCGTGCCGCCGACGACGACCCAGTCACGGTCGGTTTCAAGTGCGGCGTCGAGGTCGCCTCGGCGTCGCCTGTCCTCGCCCAGCAGCGCGTCGCGTACGCAGCCGCCGACGCGATAGAACTTCATCCGTATTGGATGACTTGGATCTCGGCTTGCGCAGCCTCGATCCACTGCTGCATCGCCGGCAGCGCCAGCACGGTCTCGGCGTAGCTGGCGAGCGGCGGCGCGAGAGTGACACCGTAGGTGCGAAAGCGCGTCACGACCGGGGCAAAGAATGCGTCGGCGATCGAAAATGCGCCGAACAGCCATGGACCGTCGCTGCCCTCGAGGCAGTCGGTCCAGATGGCCTGGATGCGAGCAATGTCTGCGGCTACGTCGGCACGCTGCCGGGCGGCTGCGCCCTTCTCGTCGAGGCGGGCACGGGTGTCCATCGGCATGTGCGTGCGCAGCGCCGCAAAGCTGGAGTGCATCTCCGCGCTCACCGAGCGCGCGCGGGCGCGTGCATCGGCGTCCTGTGGCCAGAGCGCGCCGCCGGTGTAGCGTTCGTTGGCAGTTTCACAGATCGCCAGCGAATCCCACACCACGAGCGACCCGTCTATCAGGCATGGAACCTTCCCGCTTGGCGAGTGGCGCAGGATCTCCGCCTTGGTCTGCGGTTGATCAAGTGCAATGCGCTTCTCTTCGAACGCGACTCCGGCCTGCGTCAGGGCGAGCCAGGGGCGCAGTGACCAGCTCGAGTAGTTCTTGTTCCCAATGACGAGGATGCGACTCATCGCGGATTCCTGGCGGGTACGTGTTCCCGAATCAATTACATCACCTGTCCGCCGCGTGTTGTGCGGTCCGTGCCCGGCTTGCTGGCGGGGCGAATGCGACGCTGGGTTGCATCAGGGCATTCTGCGGCAAGCGCGCCGGCGCATCGGTCCATTGAGCTGCCTTAGCGGCGCGCACGTGCGCGGAAGTTGCCCAGTCGCGATCGGGAATTCTGGCCGGCCAGATAAAGAGCAGCTTCGGACTCCATCGGGTGCAGTTCGAGTGCAAGTTCCGGTGGCGGCACATAGGGTTGGGTGCTGGCGACGTTGTCACGCTGCATCGAGTCCAGGTTGTCGCGCGACATCATTGGCTCGCCCGGGGCAAGTTCCATCATGATCGCCTGAGCGCGCGCCAGGCTTCTGGGCAGCCCGACCACCGGGCGCGGATGGCCCGATGCGCGCGCCGCGAACTGCACCAGTTCTTTCAGCGTGTAGATGCGCGGCCCGACCAGTTCGTAGGACTTGCGAAACGTCGTGCGATTGTCGAGTGAATTCACAAACGCATCGGCGACATCGCCCACGTAGATCGGCTGGAAGCGCGCCTGCGCATTGGCAATCGGCAGCACGGGAGCGATCGAGGCGAGCGTGGCAAAGGTATTCAGGAATTTGTCCTCCGGCCCGAACACGACGGAAGGCTGAAAGATGGTCCAGTCGAGCCCGGAGGCGCGCACGGCCGCCTCGCCGTCGCCCTTGCTGCGCTGGTACATCGACGGCCCCTTCGGGTCGGCGCCGAGCGAACTCATGTGCAGGTAGCGGCGCACCGAGTGCGCTTCGCAACCGCGCACGATACGGCGCGGCAACTCGACATGGGCGCGGGCGAACTCCGTTCCGTAGGGTGACCCGCGCGAGCCTTGGAGGATGCCGACCAGGTTGATCACCGCGTCGCTTCCCGCGATCAATCGGGTCAGGTCCGCGTCATCGTGGATGTTGGCTTCGACAACCTCGATCGTGGGCAGCGTGATCAGGTGGCCGGCGCGTGAGCGACGCCGGGTCGGCACCGTGACCCGGGCTCCGCGATCGATCAGCCGGTTGACGATGTGGCGCCCGATGAAGCCGGCGCCGCCGATGACAAGTACGTTGGAGTAAGGCACGTAGACGACCGGGTGGTGGATGAGGCCGGATTCTATGCCGCGAGCCCGATAGCGCCGGTGACTCGGCCGGGCTTGCGTGAGCATGGCGCCATGCCGCACTCTATGCCGGCGGTTCTCGGGCCGTGTTTGTGAGATCGAAGGGTCGGCGAATCTCGCAAGAGCCCTGGACGCGGTCGCTCTGCCGGCGCGGGACCACCGCGGGCGGCGCAAAGGCCCGCCCGCCGCAACGTCAAGGCAGTTCAGTGCTGCCGGCGACTTTAGGTGCGATCGTGCCGAGCCGCGCCTTGAGCGACTGCGCTTTGTTCTCGAAGAGCGCCGCGTAGTACACGCTGTTCGACATCACCTTCTTGACGTAGTCGCGCGTCTCGTTGAAGGGAATCGTCTCGGCGAATACCGCGCCTTCGACCGGGCGGACCAGAGCCGCGCGCCACGCGCGCGGCCGGCCCGGCCCGGCGTTGTAGGCCGCGGTCGCCAGCACCGCGTTGCCGTCGAGATCGTCGAGCACCATCTTGAGGTAGCCGGTGCCCAGCATCAGGTTCATGTCACGCTCGCTGACCCGCGCCGGCGAGAACCCGCTGACGTTCATCTTGCGCGCGACATAGCGTGCCGTGGCCGGCATCAACTGCATCAGGCCCGATGCTCCCACGTGTGACCGCGCATCCATGATGAAGCGAGACTCCTGCCGGATCAGGCCATAGACCCACGTTTCGTCGAGGCCGAGCGGAGTGGCGTACTGCACCATCGCGTCGCGGAACGGCGATGGGAAGCGCTGCGTGAAGTCGTACTCGGAGCGCGTGCGGTCCGAGGTGTTGATCATGCGGTCGAGCAGTTCCTGTGCCCGCGCATGTTCCGCGGCCGCGAGCAGTTGTCGGTCGGTCATGCCGCGCAACTGCCAGTTCCACTCGCGGTTGCCCTCGACGCGCATGCCGAGTTCGTATAACTTCTGCGCCCGAGCGAAGCCGGGGTTCGAAGCCATCGATGCCTGTTCCTCCGCGGTCGGGGCGGGGGCACGTGGCGGCAGTGTGATCGGAAGCCCGAGTTCCTCCGCGGCAAGCTTGCCGTAGAAGTTGAACTGGGCCGCGATCTGCGTGAAATGATCCTGGGCCTCGGCCGGCCGGCTGTCGGCCTTCAGCGCTCGCCCGTACCAGTAGACCCAGGCCGGATCCGCTCGCAGCGTCGCAGGCATGCGGTCGATCGTGCTCTTGACCGTCGACCAGTCGCCGGCGCGCAGCGCAGCGCGCACCTGCCACTCGAGCACTTCGTCAACCCGCGCGGCATCGGGCCCGATGCCGACGTGCTCGCCGCCGCGCCGATACCACTCGTTGGCCTCCGGCATCAGTCGCAGCGCGGCCATGTGACCGATGCGGCCCCAGACGATGCCGCGCTGCTCGGGCGTCAGGTGCAGGTTCAGCGCGGCGGCGTATTCGGCCGCGTCGCCCGGGCTGTCGCGGGCGAGACGCACGATGGCCACGGTGGCGAGTTCACGCTGGACTTCGGTCAGCCGGCGTTCATGCGCGGTCAAAAATGCCGCCGGTCGATCGATCGCTTGCGTCAACAGCTTCTGGTCGACGGGCTTCCCGCGCGCATCGAGCGCGCGGGCACCGATCCGCTTGGCGGTGGGCAACTGGTTCTGTTCGACGAGGGCGCGGACTCGCTCCCAAACGGAAATGCGCCCGTCGGCGAGCAGTGCCTCGGTCAGCGCCAGGCAACCATCACCGGCCGAATCGCGCGTATTGGCCAGCATCTGGCGCGCTTCACGAGCGACGACGTCGGACTGCGAGCCGGACGAATTGCGGTACCGCGCAAGGATGCTGAAGCAGCGCAACTGCGAATCGTCGGTATTCCAGACCATTCGGCCGACTTCGCGCTCGAAGCTGGTGAAGTCGCCACGGTCGGCCAGCACCAGGCTCCAGTCGAGGCGCAGCCGATCGGCGATGTAGGTGTCCGCATGGCGAGTGAAGAAGCGCTCGACCTCGGTCGCGACCACCGGGTCGGCGCTGCGCAGTCGCGGTACAAGTTGCCAGTACTCGACGTAAGCAGCCAGCGGGTGGCCAGCGAGTTGAGGCGCTACCTGCGCCAGCTTGGCGCGATCACCCGCGCGCGCCGCATCACGCGCAACGAGGAACTGCTGGTCCGCGGCGGATAGCGGTGGAACCCCCGCGATAGACGCCTGGGATCCGTTGGCCGCGAGCGCCGAGGAGCAAGCGAGGACACAAACGGTGAAGAACGTGTAGACAGCAGTGAAGTGCATGCGTGAAGATTACCGTACGCGTCGGCGTCGCTGCGCGTGAATACTCGATCTCAACCAAGCATTTCTGGACTTTCCTTGGAAACGGATCAGCGAAGAAAGTTGCAGCGCGAGCACCTGGTGGCGACGCGGGCCCGGATTGGGGACCGCGAAACTCGCGAACAGGCGTTGCGTGGCCATGTCACCGAGTGGCTCACCCGGGCCGAGGTCCGCGCCGTCGGCTTCTATTGGCCAATTCGGGGCGAGCCGGATCTGCGCGGCGTCATCGCCGACTGGCTCGAGGCCGACGAGCGCAGGGTGGCGGCCTTGCCGGTCGTGGCCGGCGAAGTGCTGAACTTCCACGCCTGGGTACGTGATGCGCCGATGCGTGCCGCCGACTTCGGCATCCCGGTGCCGGCGCGCGGTCGGCCGATGCAGCCCGATTGCCTGCTGATTCCGTGCGTCGGGTTCGATGCGCGGCGCTTCCGGCTCGGCTATGGCGGCGGTTACTACGACCGCACGCTGGCGCAGACCGTGCCGTGGCCGCTGTGCGTCGGCGTTGCCTTTGAGGTTACGCGCGTGGAGACGATCGAGCCGCAGGTGCACGACATCGCGCTCGACACTGTCATTACGGACGCCGCGATCTACTGACCCATCGGGGCGTGGGTTGTCCTTCGAGCCGTGGGCTTGGGCCGACGCCCAGGGTTCCGGCATTCAAGCAGCGGATCGCGTTCAGGTGAGCCGGTGCGGCCCGCGCTGGAACTCCGCCACGATCCAGTCCCGGAACGCCACGACATGCGGCACCGAACTGCGCTGGCGGTTGACGATAAGGAAGTAACGGTAGCCGGTGCGCATCCTCAGTTTGGGAAACGGCAGTATCAGGTCGCCGCTGGCAACGAGATCGTCGAGGAACGGCGTGCGCACGAGCGCCACACCCTGGCCCCGCACGGCCGCTTGCACCGACTGGTCCACGTACGTGAAGTACAGCCGAGCGGCGCCGTCGAAGGGGGCGACCCCGGCGAATTCGCACCAGCGCGCCCAGCTGCTGTAGGGCGCACTCGGTACGGTTTCGTCCATCGCCAGGATCGGCAGCGAAGCCAGATCGCCCGGGTCGGTCAATGGTGTTTCACGCGTCGCCAGCAGGCGCGGGCTTAAAGCCGGGCTCGCGTCCTCGGTGAGCAGGAGCATGGCGTCGGTCGGCACCGGCGCGCCTGGACGCAGCCAGCGGATCGCCACGTCGACGTCTTCGGATTCCAGGTCGACCATGCGGTCCGACGCATCGATGCGGATGTCGATGCCGGGATGCAGCCGCTGGAACTCCGGCAGTCGCGGCACCAGCCACAGAGATGCAAACGAGGCGTAGGTGGCGATCGTCACGCGCGGCGTGCCGCCGTCGCCGCGGATCTCGTCGACGCAACGATCGATCGCGAGCAGCGCCTGGCGCGCGATCGAGTAGAGCCGGTCGCCGGCCGGCGTCAGTTCGAGCGCCCGCGTGCGGCGCTCGAAGAGCGGACGGCCGATCTGCCGCTCCAGCGAAGCCACCTGGCGACTGATCGACGACTGCGTCAGCGCGAGTTCCTCGGCCGCGAGCGTGAACGAAAGGCGCCGCGCCGCGCTCTCGAAGCCGCGCAGGGAGGCCAGTCCGACGGGACGGCGCCGACGCCTGACAGAGGACTGGGCCATGACCCAATATACATGCACTTTTAGCATGTATGGGCTGCGAACTTAACGTTTGTCGCGGTACTCCCAGAGGAGTTCAATGCATTTGTGCCGATCAAGTGAATGCGGCTAATGCATAGGAGGACGTCATGGATTGGGGCCCCACTCTCGTCAAGACAGTCGATCTCGGTTACGAACAGATGCTGGTCCTGGAGTCGCACCCCCGCACCCGCATCAAGGTCATCTACGGCGGGGTCTGGCTCACGGAAGAGGGCCAGCCGCAGGACGTCTTTGCCGCCAGCGGTGACGAGGTCGCGCTGAAGTCGCGCGGTCTGACTGTCGTCGAAGGCCTGGGTTTTGCCCGCGTCGAGGTGATGGAGCCGCCGCTGGGATGGCGCTCTGTGGCTGCCATTTTCCGTCGTGCCGGCGACACGCTGGCGAGCGTTGCGCATCGGCTACTCGCGCCGCTACGCGGGTCGGCCGCCCGCCCGCACTCGGCGGTGTAACGGACAGCGTCCCGGCGGGAACCGCGAACTCAGCGCTGCGGGTCCAGCCTCTGCCAGAGAGCGAGCGTCGGCTCGGCCTGATTCATGGTGTAGAAGTGCAGGCCCGGAGCGCCCGCCACGAGCAGTTGCTCGGCGAGATCGGTGACGACATCGAGTCCGAAGCTACGAATGGATTCCCGGTCGTCGCCGTAGCTCTCGAGTCGGCGCCGGATCCAGCGGGGGATCTCGGCACCGCAGGCATCGGAAAAACGCGCTAGCTGCATGTAGTTGGTGATCGGCATGATGCCCGGCACGATCGGCACCGAACAGCCCAGTGACTCGGCGTCGTCGACGAAGCGGAAGTACGCATCCGAGTTGTAGAAATACTGCGTGATCGCCGAATTGGCGCCGGCCTTGACCTTGCGAGCGAAGTTGGCGAGATCGTCGACCGGAGAGCGTGCCTGCGGGTGATACTCGGGGTACGCGGCCACCTCGACGTGAAACCAGTCGCCCGTCTCGTGGCGGACGAACTCCACCAGTTCGTTGGCATACCGAAAGTCACCTGCGCCACCGGCGGCCCCCGATGGCATGTCGCCTCTCAGCGCCACCAGGCGGCGGATGCCGGCCTGCCGATAGCCATTAAGAAGTTCACGCACCGACTCGCGGCTCGTGCCGATGCACGAGATGTGCGGCGCCACCGGATAGCCCTCGCCGTGCAACGCCATCACGGTGTTCCACGTGCCTTCCTTGGTCGAGCCTCCGGCACCGAACGTGACTGAGAAGAACTCGGGCCGCAGTGCGCCGAGTTTCTGCCGCACCGCGCGCAGTTTTTCCGCCCCTTCCGGCGTCTTGGGCGGAAAGAATTCGAAGCTGAAAGTCCGCGCGGGCATCACTTGCGGTCCGGGATGAGTTGCGACAGCGCCCAGCCGATGATGCTGTACAGGATCGCGCCCAGAACAGCCGCCCAGAAGCCGCTAACGTGAAAGCCGGGAAGGATCTCGGCCACACCCCAGAACAGCAACGCATTCAGCACGAACAGGAACAGTCCGAGCGTCAGGATCGTGACCGGAAGCGTCAGCAGCACCAGCAAGGGCTTGACCAGCGTGTTGACAAGGCCCAGCACCAGCGCGGCGATCGCTGCCGCCTTCCAGTCCTGGACCTGAACTCCGGGATAGATGTAAGCGACGCCCAACAGCGCGATCGCGTTGAGCACCCACACCAGCAGCAGACGCATGCTTGTCCTCCACGTGCAGTTGAATTCAGCCGCGCCCGCCCGGCCGCCCGAAGGGCGCGCTCAAACGAGTCGGAGTGAAAAGTATCGTGCACCGGGCGCATAGCGCCCGGTGCGAAACTTTCCGACGCTATCAATACCGGTAGTGATCCGGCTTGTATGGCCCGTCGCGATGCACGCCGATGTACTGCGCCTGCACGTCGGTGAGTTCGGTCAGTTGCGCATTCAGCTTCTTCAGCTGCAGTCGCGCGACCTTTTCGTCGAGGTGCTTCGGCAGCACGTACACGCCCACCGGATACTTCTCGGTGTTGGTGTAAAGCTCAATCTGCGCAATCACCTGGTTGGCGAACGAACTCGACATCACGTAGCTCGGGTGGCCGGTGCCGCAGCCGAGATTCACGAGGCGACCCTGTGCGAGCAGGATGATGCGCTTGCCGTCCGGAAAGATGATGTGGTCCACCTGCGGCTTGATCTCTTCCCACGTGTACTGCTTCAGCGACGCGACATCGATCTCGTTGTCGAAGTGACCGATGTTGCAGACGATAGCCTGGTCCTTCATCTTCTTCATGTGATCGTGCGTGATCACATGGAAGTTGCCGGTCGCGGTGACGAAGATGTCGGCCTTGTCGGCGGCGTAGTCCATCGTCACCACGCGATAGCCTTCCATCGCCGCCTGCAGCGCACAGATCGGGTCCACTTCCGTGACCCAGACCTGTGCCGACAGCGCGCGCAGCGCCTGCGCCGAGCCCTTGCCGACATCGCCGTAGCCCGCGACCAGCGCGACCTTGCCGGCGATCATCACGTCGGTGGCACGCTTGATGCCGTCGACCAGTGATTCCCTGCAGCCATAGAGGTTGTCGAACTTGCTCTTGGTCACCGAGTCATTGACGTTGATCGCCGGGAACGCCAGGCGGCCTTCCTTGGCCATCTGATACAGCCGCTTGACGCCGGTGGTCGTCTCCTCCGTCACGCCCTTGATCTTCGCGAGCCTCACCGAGTACCACGACGGGCTGGCGGCGAGCTTGGCCTTGATCGACTTGAACAGCGACTCTTCTTCCTCGCTGGTCGGCTGCGAGATCACCGAGAGGTCCTTCTCGGCCTTGCTGCCCAGGTGCAACAGCAATGTCGCGTCGCCGCCATCGTCGAGGATCATGTTGGAGTAGCCACCATCAGGCCACTCGAAGATGCGGTGCGTGTAGTCCCAGTAGTCGTCGAGCGACTCGCCCTTCACCGCAAACACCGCGGTTCCGGAGGCGGCAATCGCGGCGGCGGCATGGTCCTGCGTCGAGTAGATGTTGCAGCTGGCCCAGCGCACTTCCGCGCCGAGTGCCTGCAGTGTTTCGATCAGCACGGCGGTCTGGATCGTCATGTGCAGCGATCCGGTGATGCGCGCACCGCGCAACGGTTGCTGCTTGGCGAACTCGTCGCGGATCGCGATGAGCCCCGGCATTTCCGTTTCGGCGATGCGGATTTCCTTGCGGCCCCAGTCCGCAAGCTTGATGTCGGCGACGACGAAGTCGGCGCTGGTGGGGGTCGGTTTGAGTACGGCGCTCATCTCGCGCGCTCCTTTAGCTGTCAAAGAAGTGGGCGAGCGCCGTTCACACGGCCGGCGGACCAGATTGGCGCCGGCGCCCCGAGCCTGGCAGGCCGCCTGTCTGACAACAGGTCCTGTCGCAACGCTCCTCGAGGCGGACGCGGATTGTAGCGCGGCCGAGCGATTCAGCCATCCCCCGCGCCGGGCTTCCGGCGTCGGGTGTCGACGAGGCACCCCGGGGTGACATGCACGGCGATTCAAGCGCTCTTCGTCCGTCCCGTCAGGGTTCGTATCGCCCGACTCACCGCATCGAAGACCAGGCGGATGGTCTCGGCCTGCTCCTGGTGCAGCAACAACATCGGTTCGATCGGGCGGGGCTTTGCCGTGGACGCATCCGCGTTGTCTTCCGGTCCCGTGCGATTGACGGCGTAAGCACCGGCACCGTGAGTGGCCGCTGTGGCGGTTAGCGAGGACCGCCGCGCGAGTGAAGGGGCCGGCGCCTTGAACTCGAACGAGATCAGCCGCACGGGGTTGAGATTCGAGATAGCCATGGTGGCCTCCTGTCTGTTCTCGGGTGGTTGCAGTAGAGCCTTGCGCTACCCGTCAAAGCGCAATGCAAACGCGGTACAGCGAAGCGTCTTCCGGGTCGGGCGCAAGACGCGCCTCGAGCCGTCTCATCAGCGCCAGCATCGGTTCGTTGTCGGCCAGCACATCGCCGCACAACCGCGCGAGGCCAGCGTGTCGCGCCTGAGACAGAAGTCGGTGCATCAACCGGCGACCAAGCCCGAGACCCTACCAGTCGTCCGAAACGGCAATCGCAAACTCGCCCGTTCGATTGGCGCCGTCGAGCACGTAGCGCGCGCCGGCAACGATGCGACGGTCATCCACTGTCTCCGCAACCAGCGCCACATGTGTTTGCTGGTCGGCACTGACGAATGACCGCAGCAGCGCCGCGGGCAACTCGTTCAGCCCGAAGTGGAAACGGCGGAAGCGTGCGATCGGCGACAGGCCCGCTACAAATGCCTGTTCGGCGCCGGCATCCTGGGGGCCGACCCGACGTACACGAAGTGATCGTCCGTCGGCAACGGTCACTCGGTCCCACACTGAACCGTGCCCGCCGGCGGTCCCGCGCGAGGCGTCGGCGAGGACGGGCATGGTCACGGGCACTGCGGTGGCGATGTCTTCTTGCATGAACTTGGCGAATGGTGGAGGATTCGATCCGGTTGTCGCGTGGAGGGCATCCTCGTCCTAAGCGGCGCCGCCTTCAAACGTTCATTTGGAACGCTTAGCATTCCTCTAGTGCATGCAAAAGGATCCGTCGCGATTGCCGCCACTCGATCTGCTGGTCAGCTTTGACGCGGCCGCGCGCCATCTTTCGTTCACGAAGGCGGGAGCGGAAAGATTCCTGACGCAGTCGGCCATCAGCCGTCAGATCAAGGCGCTCGAGGACGACCTCGGCGTCGTCCTGTTCAGGCGACGCCATCGCGCGCTCGACCTGACCGAGGACGGAAGACGGTTGCGAGAGGCCGTGCGCGGTGCGCTTGACGGACTGCGCGGAACGATGGAGCGGATCCGAGCGCCATCACGGCGCGAAGTCCTCGCGCTGACGACTACCCCAGGACTGGCATCGCTGTGGTTGATTCCACGACTCGAGGCTTTCATCAGCGAGCATCCGGGCATCGACGTGCGCATCGATGCGAGCCTCGCCAAGCGCAATCTTTTGAACGACGGTTTCGATCTCGCGATCCGGTATGCGAGCGTCGACTCGCGGTTGGGCGCGCCGCTGTTTCACGAAACCGTGCAGCCAGTGTGTGCGCCGGCGCTCGCTCGCAATCGCGCGCGCCCGCTGAAGACGCCGGCCGACCTCAGGCACCACACGCTGCTCGACGTCGAGGTGCAAATGGGGCCGGAAGTGCTGCTCGAATGGGACCTGTGGGCGAAGGCGATGGGCCTCGGCACACTCGATGCCGCGCGCAAGGTCACTCTGACCGGGTATGACGCCGCTATCGCGGCGGCGGTTGCCGGCCAGGGCGTGGCGCTCGGGCGACGCCCGCTCATCGACGCACTGCTGAAACGGCGACAGCTCGTCGCCCCGTTCGGCGACGCGCTGTCGTCGCGCCGCGCCTACTACCTCGTCATCGAGCCGCGTGCAGCGGATCGTCCCGCCGTACGCGCGCTGGCGAGCTGGCTCATTGAGCAGGCTGGCAACGCGTGAGTGGGCTGTATGAGCAGCGCCGTGCCTTGGGTCATGCGGAGCGGCGTTTCACGCCGACGGCGTCGGCCAAGGCCGACGCGAGGTCGACTTTTGTCTCCGGCCGCGCCCGTCGATTGACGGACGCTTAACTTCAGCTGGCGCCGAAGTCAGCCCCGACGAAAGGCTGCTCCGCCTCCCTTCAGGCCGCGCGGCGCTTCACGCCGACGGCGTCCGCCAGCGCAGCCGCCCGATCAGTCTTTTCCCACGTGAACTCGGGCTCGTCGCGGCCGAAGTGGCCATACGCGGCGGTCTTCTCGTAGATCGGACGCAGCAGGTCGAGCATCTGCACGATGCCGCGCGGACGCAGGTCGAAGTGCTCGGCGACGAGCTTGCTGATCTGCTCGTCCGAGATGACGCCGGTGCCCTCGGTATAAACCGTGATGTTCATCGGTTTGGCCACACCGATCGCATAGGCGACCTGGACCTGACATTGCCGCGCGATTCCGGCTGCGACCACGTTTTTCGCGACGTAGCGGGCCGCGTACGCGGCCGAGCGGTCGACCTTTGACGGGTCCTTTCCAGAGAACGCGCCGCCGCCGTGCGGGCAGGCGCCGCCGTAGGTGTCGACGATGATCTTGCGGCCGGTCAGTCCGCAGTCGCCCTGCGGGCCGCCGATGACGAAGCGACCGGTCGGATTGACCAGGTACTTCGTGTCCTTCAGCCATTCCTTCGGCAGTGCCGGCTTGATGATGTTCTCGATCACTGCCTCGGTGAACTCCGGCTTCATCTTGTCGCCGAGGCTCATCTCGGGCGCGTGCTGCGTCGACAGCACGACGGTGTCGATCGAATGCGGCTTGCCGTCGACGTAGCGCATCGTGATCTGGCTCTTGGCGTCCGGACGCAGCCACGGCAGACGTCCGTCGCGGCGCAGGTCGGCCTGCCGCTCGACCAGCCGGTGCGCGTAGTAGATCGGCGCCGGCATCAAATCCGGTGTCTCGTCGCAGGCGTAGCCGAACATCAGGCCCTGGTCGCCGGCGCCCTGGTTCAGGAAGTCATCGGAGGCGCGGTCCACGCCCTGTGCGATGTCGTTGCTCTGCTTGTCATACGCCACCAGCACCGCGCAGCCTTTGTAGTCGATCCCGAACTCGGTGTTGTCGTAGCCGATGCGCTTGATCGTCTCGCGCGCGACCTCGATGTAGTCGACGTGGGCATTGGTCGTGATCTCGCCAGCCAGCACGACGAGGCCGGTGTTGACCAGTGTTTCGGCAGCGACGCGCGAGCGCGGATCCTGCGCCAAAATGGCGTCGAGGATGGCGTCCGAAATCTGGTCGGCGACCTTGTCCGGGTGGCCCTCCGAGACCGATTCGGACGTGAAAAGAAAATTGCTGGACATGGCCCGCTCCTTCAAGAAAATTTCGGGTGCGTTGCGCACTCCCGAGGAGCGGCGACGCTTTAGCGGTATTTCCCTCGGCTATGCTTTCGAGGATCGCCCCGCAAGTTGTCGGTTAACACGGCGAAGGCGGATTATAGGTCAAGCCTTGCACAGGCCAGCCGCCTGAAGAACGAAGCCGCCGGCGACTCCAAGAACTCCCGTGCTCAGACTGCTTTTCAAATGCATCGCGTCCCTGTCGCTCGCGACGGTGCACGCGATCGGGGGTGCGCTCGGGACCGCGGTGTACTGGCTGTCTCCCACCTACCGCAGGCGCCTGCGCGACAACCTGGCGCAGGCGGGATACGACGATCCTGTCCTGCTGCGCACGGCCGCCGCCGAAGCCGGCAAGCAGGCGCTCGAAACGGCCTGGATCTGGATGCGTCCGCGTGCCGACATCATTGCCCGGACCGAGGTCGCCGACATGTCGATCGCCGACCGTGTGCTCGCCGATGGGCGGCCCGTGATGTTTCTGGCGCCCCACCTTGGCAGCTTCGAGGTCACGGCCCAGTTTTACGCGGCGTTCCGACCCGAGGCAAAAACGCGCCCGATAACGGTGCTCTACCGGATCCCGCGCAAGTCGATCCTGCACGGAATCGTCGAAACCGGTCGCGCCGCCGACGGCGTCAAGCTCGCGCCCGCGGAGATAAAGGGCGTGCGCATGCTGATGAAGGCGATGAAGGAACGCGAAGTGGTGGGCATCCTGCCCGACCAGGTGCCGTCGCGCGGCGAGGGCGCGTGGGCTCCGTTCTTCGAGCGCTGGGCCTACACGATGACACTGCCGGCCCGGCTGGCACGACAATTCGATGCGATCGTGCTCTTCGTCTACGGCGAGCGGCTGGCAGATGGACGCGGCTATCGCATTCACCTGAAGCAACTCGAGGAGCCTTTCAGCGGCGACGCCGCGCATGATGCGGCCGTGATGAATCGCGGCCTGGAAGCTTTGATTCGGGAACGGCCGGCGCAGTACCTGTGGGGCTACAACCGCTACAAGGTACCCGCGGGCGCCGAGCCGCCGCCGACCGAGGCGCCGAAGTGAACCTCTGGGCCGCAAAGTTCGGGATCTTCCTGATCAACCTGACGCGCCACTGGTCGCAGCGCACGCGCACGCGAGTGGCTTATGCGTTCTCGGACCTCGTGTGGTGGCTGGCGGGGTCGCGCCGTCACGTCACGCTGAACAACCTGCGAGTCTGCTTTCCGCAGATGCCGGAGGCCGAGCGTCGTCACCTGGGTCGCATGACCTTCCGCAGCCTCGGGCGCGCGGCGCTCGATCACTCCGTGCTGTGGAATGCCGACCGTGAGGCGATCGAGCGGTATATCCGCATGGAAGGCGGGCACCATCTGACGGACCCGGCGAACCGCCCCCTGATCATTCTCGCGCCCCACTTCGTCGGACTCGACGCCGGCGGTGTACGCACCAACATCGTGGTGCGCGGTGCCTCGATCTACTCGAAGCAGAAGAACCCGGTATGGGACGCCTGGCTGCTGAAGGCCCGACAGCGATTCAGCGACCCTGTGCTGCTGCCGCGGCAAGGTCTGGACATGCGCAGCGTGATCCGGATCCTCCGGGAAGGCCTGCCGCTCTATTACCTGCCGGACATGGACCTCGGGCCGAGCAACTCGATCTTCGTTCCGTTCTTCGGCGTGCCGACCGCCACCATTCCGATGGTGTCTCGCCTCGTGCGCGTGACAGGCGCCAAGGTTGTCGTGGCCGTGACCGAGATGACGGACGATGGCTACATCGTTCACGTCGAAGCCCCCTGGGAGGACTTCCCCGGGGAGTCGATCGAGGAAGACACTGCGCGCATGAACCGCGAGCTTGAGCGTTGGGTGCTGCGGATGCCGGCGCAATATTTCTGGACGCACAAGCGCTTCAAGACGCGGCCGGAGGGATCGCCTTCGATCTATTAGGCGTGTCGCTCGTGTATGCGAAGCCGATGCGTACACTTGCGACGTATATGAAATTGCGCTTCACCAAGATGCAGGGTGCGGGCAACGACTTCGTCATGCTCGACGGCGTGCGGCAGAAGGTTGATCTCTCGCGCGACCAGGTACGACGCATCGCGGATCGCCGCTTCGGCGTCGGCGCCGACCAGATCCTGCTGGTCGAGCCGCCTTCAAGCGAGGGTGTCGACTTCCGCTACCGCATCTTCAATGCCGACGGCGGCGAAGTCGAGCAGTGCGGCAACGGGGCGCGCTGCTTCGTGCGTTTCGTGCGCGATCAGCAGCTCACCGACAAGTCTTCCATCCGGGTCGAGACGCTGTCAGGGGTCATCGAGCCGCGTCTGGCCGCGAGCGGTGAGGTCACGGTCGACATGGGCCAGCCCGTGTTCGAGCCCGCCAAGGTGCCGTTCGACGCCGCTGGCCTTGCGCCGCGCCGCGACCATGACGACATCTTGTGGCCGGTGCGAGTCGGAACGCGCGAGGTCTGGCTGTCGGTGCTATCGATGGGCAATCCACATGCGGTGCAGCTTGTCGCCGGCGTGGACGGGGCGCCGGTCGCCAGCGAAGGGCCGCTCATCGAGAATAACGGACGCTTCCCCCAGAGGGCGAATGCCGGGTTCATGCAAGTCCTCGATCGCCACAATATTCGACTGCGGGTCTGGGAGCGCGGAGCCGGAGAGACGCTGGCATGCGGCACCGGCGCCTGCGCTGCCGTGGTGGCCGGCATAAGGCGTGGCATGCTTGAATCGCCTGTGCGTGTGGCGACGCGCGGGGGTGTGCTGACGATCGAGTGGAGCGGCGGATCGGTCATGATGACCGGCCCGGCCACCAAGGTCTTTGAAGGCGAGATCGAACTCTGACAGGAGCCCCATGCAAGTCCAGGACATCGCGAACTACTTGGCCAGCCACCCGGATTTCTTCGACCAGCATCCGGAACTGCTGGCAGGGCTGCAGCTGCCGCATCCGCAGAACGGCCAGGCCATTTCGCTGGTCGAACGTCAGTCGCTGATGCTGCGCGAGCGCATCAAGTCGCTCGAAAGTCGGATCACCGAGATGATTCGCCACGGGCAGGAGAATGAGGCGATCGTCGCCAACCTGATCGCCTGGGCTCGCCAGCTGCTTCTCACAGAAGACACGGCGGCGTTGCCTGATACCGTGGTCACGGCCCTGAAGGAGGTCTTCAGCGTGCCGCACTGCGCGTTGCGACTGTGGTCGGTGAAGCCGCAGTACGCCGCGCTGCCGTGTGCAGCGCGGGTTGAAACCGACACGGTGTCACTGGCCAACAGCATGCGAGTGCCCTTTTGCGGCTCGAACGTCGGCTTTGAGGCGGCGACCTGGTTCGAAGAGGGTGCAGCGGTGCAAAGCCTGGCAATGCTGCCGCTGCGAGTGGGTGCCGACCCCAAGACCTTCGGACTCCTGGTGCTGGGATCCGCCGACAAGGATCGCTTCCACATCACGATGGGAACCGCGTTCCTCGAACGCATCGCCGAACTTGCGAGCGCAGCACTGGCCCGCATGCGCGCCTGAGATGGCTCTCGCGCCTTCGATCGGAGACTTCCTAGAAGAGTTGCGAACGCAAAGGCGCGCCTCTGCCCACACAATCGCGGCTTACCGGCGCGACCTCGAGCGGCTGGCCGAACTTGCCGCCGGGCGCGCGCCGGCCAACCTGAATGCGCACGATATACGCGGATTCATCGCCCGCCTGCATGGGGCGGGCCGCTCGGCGGCGACGCTGGCGCGCACGCTGTCGGCATGGCGGTCGTACTTCGCCTGGCTGGCCGAGCACCGCGGTCTCGAAAGCAACCCGGCGGCAGGCATCCGGGCCCCGCGCCGGGAGAAACGCCTGCCGAAGGCGCTGACGGCGGACCAGGCGGTCCGCCTGGCCTCGCACGAAGGGGAGGGCGGCTGGATCGCGGTCCGGGATCACGCACTGGTCGAACTGATGTATTCCAGCGGATTGCGCCTGGCCGAGTTGCTGTCGCTCGACTGGCAGCACTTTGCCGCCGAAGCCGGCGAGGGACGATCGCGCAGCTGGATCGATCTCGAAAGCAGTGAAGCGACGGTGCTTGGCAAGGGCGGCAAGACGCGCTCGGTGCCCATCGGAGGCCCGGCGCGCGAGGCGTTGCTGCGCTGGCTAAGCGCGCGAGCGTCGATCAAGGGCTGCGATGCCCGCGCACTGTTCGTTTCCGCGCGCGGCAGCCGGTTGACGGCACGCAGCGTGCAGAGCCGTCTCGCGAAGCGCGCGCGCGAGCTCGGACTGGGCGTGCACGTGCATCCGCACGTACTCCGGCATTCGTTCGCCTCGCATCTGCTGCAGTCCAGCGGCGATCTGCGCGCGGTTCAGGAACTGCTGGGACACGCCAACATCTCGACGACGCAGGTCTATACGCGGCTCGACTGGCAGCACCTGGCCAAGGTCTACGACGCGGCACACCCGCGCGCCAGGCGGAAGCCGTGACCGTGTCCGAGGTGGTGCGGTCGGGCGCTGCTGCGCACCGCCACAGGGTTGCGTCGTGAGCCGGCTGCAGCTCAAGCCCGGCAAGGAGAAGTCGCTGCTGCGGCGGCATCCGTGGATCTATGCCAGCGCGGTAGGTCGAATCGAGGGAAACCCGGGCGCCGGCGAGACCGTCGAGGTGCGTGGGGCTGACGGCCGCTTTCTCGCCTGGGCCGCGTATTCGCCGGAGTCATCGATCCGGGCGCGGGCCTGGAGCTTTGCCGAAAGCTCGCGTGTGACAGCCGATCTGCTCGCCGACCGTGTGCGGCTTGCGGTGCAACGACGCGCCGCACTGGCGAGCGACACGACGGCGGTACGCCTCGTATTCGGCGAGGCTGACGGACTGCCCGGACTGATCGTCGATCGCTATGCCGACCAGCTGGTCACGCAGTTCCAGGCGGCGGGTGTTGATGCCTGGCGCGACGTCCTCATCGACGCGCTGCTGGCGGCGACGGGCTGCCGTGACCTCTACGATCGAAGCGACGGCGCCACGCGTGTACGCGAGGGGCTCCCCGCGATCAGCGGAGTGCTGCGTGGCGACGAGCCCGCCATGCAGATTGCCGTGCAGGAGCACGGGCTGCGCTACCACGTCGACGTGCGGCGGGGCCACAAGACAGGCTTTTACGTCGACCAGCGCGACAGCCGGCGGCTGGCCCGAGAACTGGCCGCGCGGCACCTCGCGCGCACGGGGCGCGGGGCGCGGTGCCTGAACTGCTTTTGCTACACCGGAGGCTTCTCGATCGCGATGCTGGCGGGCGGTGCCGAGTTCGTGCATTCGATCGACTCATCGGCCGACGCCCTGCGGCTCGCCGGCGAGCACATGGCCTTGAACGGCTTTGACCCCGCGCGAGCGCGCTGGGAGGAAGCCGATGTCTTCACGGCGCTGCGCGCGTTGAAGGATCAGCAGCCCCCGTTCGACCTGATCGTGCTCGATCCGCCGAAATTCGCGTCGAGCCATCACCATGTCGATCGCGCGGCGCGCGCCTACAAGGACATCAACCTCAATGCGCTGCGGCTGCTGGCGCCCGGGGGTTCGCTGCTGTCGTTTTCCTGCTCCGGCGCCATTGACGTCGACCTGTTCCAGAAGATCGTGGCCGGCGCCGTCATCGACGCCGGGGTCGAGGCCTGGATGGTGTCCCGACTCGGCGCGAGCGCCGATCACCCGCTGATGATGACGGTGCCCGAGTCTGAGTACCTCAAGGGACTGCATCTGGTTCGGGTCGGGTAAGGCGCGGTACCTCCCAACGTCGCGTCCGGCGGCGCGCTCGACCGATCCACTACACTACCGCCCCGCTTTTGACGCCCGCGCTGACGCGCGGGCTCGCATGGAAAGCCCCCAATGAATGAAGCGAATCTGGTGCCGGTCACTGTACTGACCGGCTTCCTGGGTGCCGGCAAGACGACGCTGCTCAACCGCATCCTGTCCGAGCAGCACGGTCACAGGATCGCCGTGATCGAGAACGAGTTCGGGCCGGAAGGCGTCGACAACGAACTGCTGGTGACCGAGACCAACGAGCAGATCGTGGAGATGAACAACGGCTGCATCTGCTGCACCGTGCGCGGCGACCTCGTTCGCATCCTCGCGGACCTGAAGCGCAAGCGCGAGGCCAAGGAACTCGACTTCGAGCGCGTCATCATCGAGACGACCGGCATGGCCAACCCGGGACCGGTGACGCAGACGTTCTTCATCGAGGACGACATCTCGTCCTATTACCTGCTCGACAGCGTGATTACCGTCGTCGACGCCAAGCACGGCCACGACACGCTCGATGCCCAGGTCGAGGCGCAGAACCAGGTCGGCTTCGCCGATCGCATTCTGCTGTCGAAGACCGACCTCGTCGACGCCGATGAACTCGCGTCGCTGCGCGAGCGGATCGTGCGCATGAATCCGCGTGCGCCGATCAAACCCGTCAACTTCGGCCAGATACCGCTGAAGGAGGTGCTGGACCTGCGTGGGTTCAACCTCAACGCGATTCTCGATATCGACCCCGAGTTCCTCGCCGCCGAGCACCCGGACGCGGCGCGCACGAAGGCAGGCAACGGGCATGATCATGAGCACGTGCATGACGAGCATTGCGGGCACGAACATGACCACGATCATCATGACCATCACCACCATCATCATGATGATGCGATTAAGGCCTTCGCGTTCCAGTCGAAGAAGCCATTCGACTCCGCGAAGCTCGAGGAATACATGGGTGCGTTGACCCAGGTTTACGGTCCCGACATGCTCCGGTATAAAGGCGTGCTTTTCATGAACGGGTCCAACCGGCGCATGATCTTCCAGGGCGTGCACATGCTGATGGGGGCGGACGTCGGGCGGCCCTGGGGCAAGGACGAGAAGCCTTCCAGCAAGATCGTGTTCATCGGGCGCAATCTGCCGAGGGACACCATCCTCAAGGGCCTTGAAGCGTGCCTTGCGCGCTGAATCCGGCTCTCCACAGATCAAAGACGCAACGAGGTAGACAGACGATGGCTGCAGCAAAGAAGGCGCCGGCCAAGAAAGCGGCCAAGACCGCTGCCAAGAAAGCAGCGCCCAAGAAGGCACCGGTCAAAAAGGTTCCGACCAAGAAGGCCCCGGCCAAGAAGGCACCGGCGGCCAAAGGCAAAGCGGCCAAGAAGCCGGTCAAGCCGGTCGCGAAAGCACCGGTCAAGCCGACCAAGGCGCCGGCAAAGGTGCTGGCCAAGCCGACCAAGGTGGTCGCGAAGGAGCAGCCCAAGGTCGCCGACAAACCTGCGCCGAAGAAGGCCGCTCCGAGACCTGTCAAAGTCGAACGAGCGCCGGTTTCGTTTGCGCCGGCTCCAATCGGTGTCTCCCCCGCACCAGTCGCGCCGCGGCCGGTCCCCGCACCGAGCCCCAAGGATCTCGCTGCCGCGCATGAATACCTGCTGGCGCGTTCGGCCACGCGCAGCGAAGAGCCGGTCATGGTCAACGGCAAGCGTCTTCCTACCGAAGGCGAACTGCTGAAGATGCCCGAGTCGGCCTACATGAAAGAGCAGCAGCTGGCATTTTTCAAGCACCGGCTGCAGCAGATGGAGCGCGAACTGCTCCAGAACGCCGATGAGACAACCGAGCATCTGCGCGAGACGGTTATCGTGCCCGATCCCGCCGACCGGGCGACGATCGAAGAAGAGCACGCACTTGAACTGCGCACGCGCGACCGTGAGCGCAAGCTGCTGAAAAAGGTCCAGCAGTCGCTTGCGAGCATCGAAGCGGGCGACTACGGTTACTGCGAGGAAACCGGCGATCCCATCGGCATCCCGCGCCTGCTTGCGCGTCCGACCGCGACGCTTTCGCTCGAAGCGCAGCAACGGCGTGAGATCAAGCAGAAGATGTTTGGTGACTGACGCGAGGCGTCTGTCACCAAACATTCTTTCTTGAGGATGCAAGAGGGTGTAATTCCCCCTCTTGGAACTCCCCCTTGGACAACACGATGGTTGCGGGACTGATCGATGCTGTCGACGGATCCCATTGTTCATCGTTACGCTGACACAACGGTGCTGCGCGCGCCGGCGCTAGAACTGCGTGACGACGAACACTGTGTGCTGGTCGGCCCCAGCGGTTCGGGCAAGAGCACGCTGCTGCACATCCTGGCGGGCATCCTGCGTCCGAGCGAGGGCGCGGTGCGGATCGACGGCGATGACCTTTATCCCGCGGCCAACCATGACGACCGCTGGCGTGGGCAGCGCATCGGCGTCGTGCCGCAGAAGCTTCACCTGCTAGGCAGTCTCAGCGCGCTGGAAAACGTTGCATTGGCCTGTTTTCTCGCCGGCCGCGTGGAGCACACCGCCACCGCTGCGCCTCTGCTCGCGGACCTCGGTCTGGGAGACAAGCTCGGTGCCCGACCCGAGACGCTGAGCCTGGGCGAGCAGCAGCGCGTTGCGATCGCGCGGGCGATCATCAACCGGCCGCGTCTGCTGCTGGCCGATGAACCGACATCCAGCCTCGACGACGACAACGCTCAACGGGCGCTCGACCAACTGCTGCAGGCTGCCGAACGCGCCGGGGCGCTGCTGGTCGTCGCAACGCACGATGCGCGTGTTCGCGGCCGCTTTCGGCGCGAGATCGAACTGAAGCGGCCCGCCGTGAGCGCGCACGGCCGCTCTGAAGCGCTCATCCCTCAGCGCATAGCGCGGAGGGTAGTCCGGTGAATTCGTTGCGCCTCGTGCTGGCCCAGCTGCGCCGGCGGCCGCTGCAGACGGCGCTCGGCGTGATCCTGCTGGCGCTCGGCATTGCAACGCTGGTCTTCGTGACGCTGGTACAAGGCCAGCTCTCGCGCCAGCTCGAGCGCGATGCGCGCCATGTCGATCTCGTGGTCGGGGCCAAGGGTTCCCCGCTGCAGCTTGTGTTGTCGGCGGTTTATCAGGTCGATGTCCCGACCGGAAACGTGCCGCTGGCAGCGCTGGCCCAGTTGCGCAGCAACCGGCTCGTGGCTCAGGCCATTCCGCTTTCGCTGGGTGACAGCTTTCGCGGCTTTCGCATCGTCGGCAGCGAGTTGGCCTACGTAGACCTGCACGAAGCCAAACTGGCGGCCGGCAAGTTCTGGGAACGGCCCATGGAGGCTGTGCTGGGCGCGGAGGTTGCCCGCATCAGTGGACTGGCGGTCGGCGGCATGCTCTTCGGCACCCACGGACTGGCGGAGGGCGGCGCCGTTCACGAGGATGCGAAGTACGAGGTGGTCGGCGTCCTCGCGCCAACCGGATCGGTCATCGACCGGCTCGTGCTCACCGACACTGCCAGCGTCTGGCGTCTGCATGAGGGCGAAGCGGCTGACGACGAGGAGCGCAAGACGCTCGAGGCGGAGCGCGAGATCACGGCCGTCATCGTGCGCTACGCATCACCGATGGCGGCGGCGATCCTGCCGCGGCAGGTCAACGCCGAGTCTCGCCTGATGGCCGCGTCGCCCGCCAGCGAAATTGCACGCCTGTTTGCCGTCGTCGGCGTCGGGATCGACACTATGCGGGCGTTCGCCTGGATACTGGTTGGCTCGTCGCTGCTCAGCCTCTTCGTGACGTTGTTCAATGCTCTCGAAGAACGGCGCTACGACATAGCGATCATGCGATTGCTCGGCGCCGGCCGTGCGCGCATCGCCTGGCTGATGATGCTGGAAGCGTGGTTGCTCGCCGCGATGGCACTGGTGTCCGGGCTTGCCATCGGCCTGGGCGCCGTCGCCGTGGTCGGCCACTGGCTGGCGGCTGCGCGGTCCTTTACCCTGTCTGCTGCGGAATTTGCGCCCGCGCTGGCGGCGACCGTGCTGGTCGCTTTGGCGGTTACGACGCTTGCCGCAGTGCTGCCGGCGTGGCGCGCCAGCCGCATGGACGTCGCGCGCACGCTCGCTCAGGGTTAACCCGACGGAGGAGTTGATGAGAACAACTGCGGTCATCCTGGCTTTGGCGGCCTGCCTGCCACTGTGCGCGGGCGCGCAGACGACTGGTTCCGCGAAGACGGCTCCCACTACCAGCCCGACCGAACGCGCGCATCGTGATGACGACATTGCCCGGCATCGGCAGATGGCGCGTGCACACGAGGAAGCGGCACGCTGCCTGGAGTCCGGAGTGCCGGAGCGTCAGTGTCAGGAGAAGCTGCGCGAGGCTTGCAAAGGCATCGCGGTGGGACAATATTGCGGAATGCGGCACAGCCACTGAGCGCGCGCGAGCGCCCGACGGAGAACATGCCGCCCGTGGAGGCAGAATGATTGCAAAGCACATGCATCGCTGGATCAGTCGAGCCGTTGTCGGATTGGCCGCGGGGCTATTGACCAGTGCGGTGATGGCGCAGGCGGTCGGGCCAAAAGGCGCCGAACTGGCGCTGCCGATAGATCCGCAGCTTCTTAACGACCTGCCCGAGGTCAAGGGTGTGGTGTCCTGGAAAGTGCTGGGACAGGTCAAGAACGCGCAGGCTGGCACGAAGGTGGTGCCGGAGTTCAGTCCGGAGGTACGCAAACTCGACCAGCAGGATGTGCGACTGCAGGGCTACATGTTGCCGATCACTGCAGGCGAAACGCACAAGCACTTTCTGCTGACGATGCGGCCCCCGCACTGTCCGTTCTGCCTTTCCCTCGGACCGGAGTACATCGTCGAAGTGAAGTCCAAGACAGCGATAAAGCACACCTACGAACCGGTGGTCCTGGCAGGGCGGCTGAGCGTGCTGAAGGAGGATCCGTTCGGACTTTATTACCGTCTGACGGATGCCCAGCTTTCGGGGGCGGAAAAGTAATCCGGTCGGTCGGGTGAGGGGTAGCCGACAGGCGGGATAGTCCCCCAGATCAACGGTTTGGCGGTTGGCAAAGTTGTTACTATGGGATGAACCTCGGTCGCAGGAGCGGCAACCATTGCGCGCTTGCGCGCAGAGCGATCGGGCATAGGTTGCGCCGCGACGCGGACGCTCACTTGCTGCGACGGGGGTGGATGGCCGTTTTGTAGGTTGTTCAGAGTTAACGAAACCAGAAGGCAGCGTGGTCTTCTCGTTCTTCAAAAAAGATCCTAAGGACACTGCCGAGCCGTCCGCGGCGAAAGGCGGCGCGACTGCGCGCGTAGCCAAACCGAGTGCGCGGCCGCTCGCGGCCCCGGTCAGTCGCAATGCGTCGGCGACGGTGCCGAAGCCGCCCAACACTGAGAGCTCCCTGCCCGACAAGGACCTCGCCCGCACGCTGGCGATGGAAACGGCGGCGAAAATCGACGCCATCGAGTCCGAAATGGCGCGCGATTTCATGCGCCCGTCCGGCGGTGCGACGCTGTTTCCGAACTCGGCGGCGAATTCCACGCTAGGGCGACTGTCCCAGCAACCGGTCGAGCAGTCGCTGCCGCCGGCGACGCTTGCAAAGAAGGAAACCGGGATCGAGCTGATCGACCTCAGCACCGACGACTGGCAGGGCAATGCCAACGCGATCGAGCTGCACGCCGAAGGGTCGGGCTCCGCAATCGACGAAGCGGCGATCCTCTTTGCCAATGGTTCGATCGAGCCTGCCGAGGCGGGACTGCGGGCCGCGATTCACTCCGACTCGCTCGGGGATGCCGCGCAGCGGGCCTGGCTGATGCTGTTCGAACTCTTCCAGCAGCGCGGCGACAAGGGCAGTTTCGACAACCTGACCATCGAATACGTTCTCCGGTTCGAAAGCTCGCCTCCGGCATGGATGGAGTACAAGGACGAAGCGGGGTCGATCGCGGCTGGCAAGTCCGCCGACGGCGCGCCAATCGTTCGCTTGCCGGACGTCGTCGATGCCAACGTCGTCAAGGTGCTAGAGCAGTTGAAGAATCACTCGGCGCAGCACCAGGCGCTCACGCTCGATGCCTCTGGAGTGCGAGAAGTCGACCTGGTCGGGGCCGAACTGCTGCTGCGGGTCATCAACGCCTTCAAGCGGGCGAGCCATGAATTGCTGGTCCTGGGCGCCGACCAGCTCATCACGCCGCTGCGGGCCGCGGTGGAACCGGGGCGCCGGGACCAGAGCGACGCCGGCTGGATGCTGCTGCTCGAAGTGTTCCGACTGCTGCTGCGCCAGCACGACTTCGAAGAGACCGGTATCCAGTACTGCATCACCTACGAAGTTTCGCCGCCGTCGTGGGAGCCGCCGCCACCGAGCCTGAAGACCCGTGCCGCTACTCCGGCCGATCTGCCGCAGGAAGTCGAGGACGGGTTGCAGTGGCGTGGCACGGTGCGCGCCAACGGTGAACCCCAGTTCGGGCGACTGCTGGCCGCCGCCAAGACCGAGAAACGGCTTGCGGTCGACTGCACGTACCTGAAGCGCATCGAGTTTTCCACCGCGACGGCACTGCTCACGACACTCACCAAGCTGCGGCAGGGCGGGGTGAGCGTCGAATTTCGCAACCTCAACTATCTGATCGCCGCGCTGTTTTCGCTGCTCGGCATCGATACGGTTGCCGACGTCCAGTTGCGTCGGGTCTGACCGTCCCCATCTAGCGTCCATCGTTATCGGGCCGTGCCTGACGGCCGGGAACTGTCATGGAACCCTTTCACGGAACCACCATCGTCTCCGTCCGCCGCGGCAAAGCTGTCGCGATGGGCGGTGACGGTCAGGTCACGCTCGGCAACATCGTGGTGAAGCAGACGGCACGCAAGGTGCGGCGCCTCTATCACGATCGCATCCTCGCTGGCTTCGCCGGCGCCACCGCGGACGCCTTCACGCTGTTCGAGCGCTTCGAAGGCAAGCTGGAAAAGCACCAGGGGCATCTGGTCCGGTCAGCCGTCGAGCTGGCGAAGGACTGGCGCACCGACCGCATCCTGCGCCGCCTCGAGGCCATGCTGGCGGTGGCCGATCACGAGGCCTCGCTGATCATCACCGGCAACGGCGATGTGCTGGAGCCGGAACTCGGACTGATCGCCATCGGTTCCGGCGGCCCTTACGCCCAGGCCGCCGCCCGTGCGCTGCTCGACCATACCGAGCTCACGCCGCCCGACATCGTCAAGAAATCCCTGACTATCGCCGGTGATCTGTGCATCTATACCAACCAGAGCCACACCATCGAATCGCTGGACTGACCCGCCACCCGCCCGTCAGCCGACGTGTCAGCCATGCGTGAGATCCCTTCCCGCCGCGGCCAACGGCCGAGCCCCGAAGTTGAACAGCGCGCGTACGCGCGGCCGCTCCGAAGTGAGCGCGCCTAACCTGAGCACTGCGAGTGCACGTGCGACCGCGCAGCGGTCGCGTACACGAGCAGTGAGTTTTTATGATGACTCCCCGCGAAATCGTCCACGAGCTGAACAAGTACATCGTCGGTCAGGACCGTGCCAAGCGCGCCGTCGCGGTCGCGCTGCGCAACCGCTGGCGCCGGCAGCAGGTGCCCGACCCGCTGCGCACCGAGATCACACCGAAGAACATCCTGATGATCGGGCCGACCGGCGTCGGCAAGACCGAGATCGCGCGTCGGCTCGCGCGGTCTGGCCGATGCGCCGTTCATCAAGGTCGAGGCGACCAAGTTCACCGAGGTCGGCTACGTCGGCCGCGATGTGGACACGATCATCCGCGACCTGGTCGACATCTCGGTCAAGCAGACGCGCGAGGCCGAAATGAAGAAGGTGGCAGTGCGCGCGCAGGATGCGGCAGAGGACCGGATCCTCGACATCCTCGTTCCGCCGTCGCGTGACGTCGGCTTTGCCGCGGGTAGCCGCGACGACGAGAACGCGACACGCCAGAAGTTCCGCAAGAAGCTGCGTGAGGGCGAACTCGACGACAAGGAGGTCGACGTCGAGGTCAGCGCGGTGTCGCCCTCGCTCGAGGTGATGGCGCCGCCGGGCATGGAAGAGCTGACGCAGCAGATCCAGTCGATGTTCGCCAACCTGGGCCGGGATCGGCGCAAGTCGCGGCGTATGCGCATCGCCGACGCGCTGAAGGCGCTGACGGACGAGGAGGCGGGGCGCCTGCTGAATGACGACGAACTGAAGGCCAAGGCGGTCGCCAACGCGGAGTCCAACGGTATTGTCTTCCTCGACGAGATCGACAAGATCACATCACGCGCCGAACTGCAGGGCGCCGATGTGTCGCGCCAGGGGGTGCAGCGCGATCTGCTGCCGCTGGTCGAAGGCACGACCGTCAACACCAAGTACGGCATGGTGAAGACCGACCACATCCTGTTCATCGCATCCGGCGCGTTTCATCTCGCCAAGCCGTCGGACCTCATTCCGGAACTTCAGGGGCGCTTTCCGATCCGCGTCGAGCTGGATTCCCTGACCGTCGGGGATTTCGAGCGCATCCTGAAGACCACGGACGCCAGCCTGACGGAGCAGTACCGCGCCCTTCTCGGCACCGACGGCTGCGCTCTCGAATTCACCGACGACGGCATCCATCGCATGGCGGAGATCGCCTATGCGGTCAACGAGAAGACAGAAAACATCGGCGCGCGGCGGCTGTACACGGTCATGGAGAAGCTGCTCGAGGAAGTCTCGTTCGAGGCCGGCAGCGGGGTGGCGGGCGGCCCGGGGCGCGTGCGCATCGACGCCGCCTACGTCGACGCGCGCCTTGCGGATCTCGCAAGTAACGAGGACCTCGCCCGCTACGTGCTCTAGCTGGGCCGCGAGGCCTCGGGGCGACCCGTGCCTCACCCGTCGCCTCACGGCGGCGCGCGGTGACTTCATACGTCAAGGCGCGGAAACGCGGATCCGCCGAGGCACCGCATCTGCGCGGTGGCCTCCCTATACTCTGCGCCGACCGGGTCATTGCCCGACGGTCGTCCATGGGAATCCGATGAACCTCCTCCTGTTCGCGCTGGGCCTCGCTTCGCTCGTGGCCGGCGCAACGCTGCTGGTGCGTGGAGCCTCCAAGCTGGCGCTCTCGTTCGGCATCTCGCCGCTTGTCGTGGGGCTAACCATTGTGGCCTTCGGCACCAGCGCGCCCGAGGTGGCCGTGTCGGTCGGTGCGGTGCTCGACGGCAAGACCGACCTCGCCATCGGAAACGTCGTCGGCAGCAACATTTTCAACGTGCTGTTCATCCTCGGCGCCAGCGCCCTGATTGCGCCGCTCGTGGTCAACGTCCAGCTGATCCGCCAGGAGGTGCCGGTCATGATTGGCGCATCGCTGCTGCTGCTGGTGCTGGGCCTGGACCACACGCTGGGTTTTGGGGAGTCAGCGCTTCTGTTCGCTCTGCTGATCGTCTACACGGTATACCTGGTAAGGCAGTCACGGCGGCAGACCTCCATGGCCCGGGCCGAGTACGCGGAAGACTTCCGTCCGGCGCAGGCCGGTGCCTGGGATGCCAAGTTGCCGGTGCAACTTGCGCTCATCATCGTCGGACTCGTCGGGCTGGTCTTCGGCTCGGAGTGGCTGGTGACAGCGGCGGTAAATTTTGCCAAGGCGATGGGTGTCAGTGACCTCATCATCGGACTGACGATCGTTGCAGCGGGTACCTCGCTGCCGGAGGTCGCGACCTCGATTGCTGCCGCGCTCAAGGGCGAACGCGACATCGCCGTGGGCAACGTGATCGGCAGCAACACGTTCAACATCCTCGGCTGCCTCGGGCTGGCCGGCCTGGCGTCCGGCACCCAGGGATTAACCATGCCGCCGGCGGTGCTTGCCTTCGATGTCTGGGTCATGCTGGCTGTCGCACTCGCGTGCCTGCCAGTGCTCATCACCGGACGCGAAATCGCGCGCTGGGAAGGCGGCGTATTCCTGCTGTACTACCTTTGCTACGTCGCTTACCTGGTTCTGGCCGCGCAGAAGCATGCCGCGCTTGAGCCGTTCTCGACGGTGATGATGAGCTTTGTCATTCCGATCACGGTCATCACGCTGATCGTCGTGCTCGTGCGCAAGCCCCGCACCGCCGCATGAACCTGTTGCTGCTCGCGCTGCTGCCCTTCGCCGGCGCTGCGCTGCTCGGCGTGGTGCCGAACGATCGGCGGCGCGCGGCGGCCTGGGTGGCCGGCGTCGTCACGCTGGCCGCATTGGCGCTGGTACTGGCGGCCGCGCCAGAGATCTTTCGTGGCCAGGTGCTGCGCTGGTCGATCGACTGGCTGCCAACGCTCGGCCTGACCTTCGGTTTCCGTGTCGACGGGCTGGCCTGGGTGTTCGCGCTGCTCATCTGCGCCATCGGCGCGTTGGTCGTGCTCTATGCGGCCTATTACCTGCATGCGAACGATCCGGCGGCGCGCTTCTTCCGCTACCTGCTGCTCTTCATGGGTGCCATGCTGGGGGTGGTGCTGGCGGACAACCTGATTCTGCTGGTCGTGTTCTGGGAAGCCACCAGCCTCGCCTCGTTCCTGCTGATCGGCTACTGGAATCATCGTGCGGACGCCCGCGAGGGCGCCCGCATGGCGCTGACGATCACCGGCGCCGGCGGACTGGCTCTGCTCGGCGGCGTGCTGTTGCTTGGGCACATCGTCGGCAGCTTCCAGCTTGATGCCGTGCTGGCAGCTGGCGACGTCATCCGCGCCCATCCGCTGTATCTGCCGGCCCTGGTGCTGGTGTTGCTCGGCGCATTCACAAAGAGTGCGCAGTTCCCGTTCCACTTCTGGCTGCCGCACGCGATGGCGGCGCCGACGCCGGTGTCGGCCTACCTGCACTCCGCCACGATGGTGAAGGCCGGCGTGTTCCTGCTTGCGCGCATGTACCCCGCGCTTGGACACTCCGACGCGTGGTTCTGGCTGGTCAGCCTGACCGGACTGGCAACCCTGCTGGTGGGCGCCTACCTGGCGATCTTCCAGCATGACCTGAAGGGGCTGCTCGCGTACTCCACCATCAGCCATCTGGGTCTGATCACTCTGCTCTTCGGCATGGACAACGCGCTGGCCGTCGTGGCGGGCGTATTCCACATTCTCAATCACGCGACCTTCAAGGCCTCGCTCTTCATGGCGGCCGGCATCATCGACCATGAGACCGGGTCGCGCGACATGCGGCGCCTCAATGGGCTGTGGAAGTACCTGCCATGGACCGGTGCACTCGCGATGGTCGCCAGCGCCGCGATGGCAGGTGTGCCGTTGCTCAACGGGTTCCTCTCCAAGGAGATGTTCTTCGGCGCCGCCGTGGCAACCGAGGGTCCGCGGCTGATCGCCCTTGCGTTGCCGGTCGGTGCGACGATCGCGGGCATCTTCAGCGTGGCGTACAGCGCGCGGTTCATCCACGACGTTTTCTTCAATGGAGAACCGGTCGGGCTGACGCACACGCCGCATGAGCCGCCGCGCTTCATGCGCGTGCCGGTCGAGATCCTGGTCGTCATTTGCCTGGCCGTTGGCATTGCTCCTGCGTTTACGGTGGGACCGCTGCTGGCGGTGGCGGCGGCCGCGGCACTGGGTGGCCCGCTGCCGGAATACAGCCTTGCTCTTTGGCACGGCTTCAACCTGCCCCTCCTCATGTCGGTCATCGCGCTGGCGGGAGGGCTCGCGCTCTACTTCGGGCTGCAGCGCTTCGTCAACCTGCACCGCGTTGTCCTGCTTCCGCGCGGCGGCCGAGAGGCGTTCCTGCTCGTCGTCGAGCGCGGCATCGGGGCGGCACGGGCGTTGACGCTGGCGCTGCAGAACGGCAGCCTGCAGTGGTACCTGTTGATGCTGGTGCTGGTGGCCGTGGTCGCCGGTGCGCTGCCGTTTCTGCGCGGCGGCTGGATCGGTGCGGTGGCGCCGTTGACCCCGACCGGGCCGATCGCGCCGGCGGTCCTGCTGATGGGGGCCGTCTTCGCGATCGCCGCGGCGGTCACGTTCCGGCGCCGGCTGGTGGCGCTGCTATTCCTCGGCGCAGTAGGCCTGGTCGTGGCGTGGGTGTTTGTCTACCTGTCGGCGCCGGATCTGGCGCTCACGCAGGTGCTTGTCGAACTCGTGACGGTCGTGCTGATGATGCTGGCGCTGCACTGGCTGCCGCCGGCGAGCCCGCGTGAGGCGCAGCGGGCGCGAAACGTGCTGCACGTGTGTGTCGCCGTCGCGGCCGGTCTCGGAACCGCGGCGCTCGCCTTCATGGTGATGACGCGACCCTTCGACTCGATCGCCTCGTACTTCCTCGCCAATGCGGTGTCGCTCGGCGGCGGGGCGAATGCGGTCAACGTCATCATCGTCGACTTCCGCGGCTTCGATACGCTGGGCGAGATCACGGTGCTCGGCATCGCGGCGATCATCATTGCGGCGCTGCTGGTTCCAGGAACGCGGGCGACCGCGCACCGACACGCATCGCAGCCCGAGCCGCATTCCGGTCAGGTGTCGCTGATGCTGGCGCTGGTCTCACGGCTGTTGCTGCCGTTTGTCGTGCTGGTAGCGATCTTCCTGCTCTTGCGCGGGCACAATGAACCGGGCGGCGGTTTCATCGCCGGCCTGGTGCTGGCCATCGGTCTGATCCTGCAGTACGTCGCCAACGGACAGCGCTGGACCGAGGAGAGGCTGCCGCGCGACTTCTCGCCATGGGTGGGCAGCGGGTTGCTCATCGCGGGTCTGACCGGACTGGCAAGCTGGCTGTTCGGCAGTCCCTTCCTCACCAGCACCTACGACTATCCGCACCTGCCATGGTTCGGCCCGGTGCCGCTGGCGAGCGCCAGCGTGTTCGACCTGGGTGTGTTCCTTACGGTGGTCGGCGCAACGATGATGATGCTGGCGGCGCTGGGCCGGCTTCAGGCGGTCCGCTGATGGAAGCGCTCCTCGCACTTTTCATCGGCGTGATGGCCGGCGCGGGCGTCTACCTGCTGCTGCGAGCCCGCACGTTTGACGTCGTGCTCGGCATGACGCTGCTGTCCTACGCGGTGAATGTCTTTATCTTCGTGACAGGCCGGGTGGCCGTCAACAAGTCACCGATCATCGACGGAAAACGCGCGGCATCGCTGGTCGAATACGCCGATCCGCTGCCGCAGGCGCTCGTGCTGACGGCCATCGTCATCAGTTTTGCGATGACGGCGCTGCTGCTGGTCATCGCCCTGCGGGCGCGCGCCGAGACGGAAAGCGACCACGTCGACTGCGACGAACCGGCATCACCGTCCGCGGCGGCCGGCGAAAGTGTGCGATGACGGGATCGCACTGGATCGTCGCGCCGATCGTGCTGCCGCTGCTGGCCGGCGCGCTCGCGCTGCTGGTCGAACGACGCTCCCCGCGTGCCGCGGCCGCAGTGTCGGTCTGCGCCACGCTTGCCCTGGCGGTGATCGCATTGCATCTTGTCGTGATGGCCGCCAGTGGTGAGGTCAGTGTTTATTTGCTGGGCAACTGGCGGGCCCCGTTTGGCATCGCGCTGGCGCTCGACCGGCTTGCCGCGTTGATGCTGGTGCTGACTGCGTTGGTTGCCGTTGCCAGCGTGCTCTACGCCTGCGGGCGCGGGGCGCACGGTCGGCACGATGAGCGCGGGCCGCACTTCCATGCACTGTTCCAGTTCCAGCTGATGGGGCTCAACGGCGCCTTCCTGACCGCGGACCTTTTCAACCTCTTCGTCTTCTTCGAGGTGCTGCTGATCGCCTCGTACGGACTGCTGCTCTATGGCGCCGGGCCGGTGCGGCTGCGCGCCTCGGTGCACTATGTCGTGTTCAACCTGACGGGTTCGGCGCTGTTCCTGCTGGCAGTGTCGACGCTTTACGGCCTGACGGGCACGCTGAACATGGCGGACCTTGCGCAGCGCATTCCGACGGTGCCGGCCGAAAGTGCCGCACTGCTGCAGTCCGCCGCGCTGCTGCTGATCGTTGTCTTTGGGGTGAAGGCTGCGATCTTTCCGCTGTACTTCTGGCTGACCGACACCTATGGGGCTGCGACCGCACCGGTGGCGGCGCTCTTTGTCATCATGACCAAGGTGGGTGTCTACTGCATCGCACGCTCGACGACGCTGCTGTTCGGCGCGGAGGCCGGGGCGGCGGCGTTTGTGGCGGAACCCTGGCTGCCGTGGCTGGCACTCGCGACGCTGGCGCTGGCCGCCTTCGGGGCGCTGGCCGCCTGGCATTTGCGACGACTGGTGGCCTACCTCGTGTTGGCCTCGGCCGGCATGCTGTTGCTGGCCGTGGGCCTCGGGTCGGCCGATACGCTCGCGGCGGGTCTGTTCTATCTCGTGCACAGCACCGTCGTGGCGGCCGCGCTCTTTCTGCTGGTGGACTCCATGGTCGCTTCGCGCGGCCACGCAGGCGACGAAATGGTGCCGGCGCCGCTGGCCTCGGCGGGCAGCTATGGGACGCTCTATTTCCTGCTCGCCGTGGCGGTTGCCGGCTTGCCACCCTTCGGCGGTTTTCTCGGCAAGAGCATGCTGCTCGTCGCCAGCCGTGGGGAGTCCCTGGCGGTGGCTGTCTGGGTTGTGGTGCTGTTGTCGAGCCTTGGCATCGTCGTGGCGCTGGCGCGCGCCGGTTCGACGGTGTTCTGGAAGGCGGAAGCGCCAAACGCGATGCAGTCGGCCGCCGCACGCGTGTCGCCGCCGGAACGGGGCGCGTTGGCGCTGCTGCTGGTGATCGCCTGCGGCATCGTGCTGTGGGCTGGACCGCTGGCGCGCTATGCCGAGGCTACGGCACACCAGCTGCTCGATCGCAAGGGTTACATCGCTGCAGTGCTCGGTGCTGAGCCCGCGCCGCCGGCGTGGAATCCGCGCGCCGACATGAAGAAGGTGCAGTGATGCGGCTTATCCCGGCTCCGCTGCTCTCGGCCATGCTGTTCGTCGGCTGGCTGTTATTGGTCGGAAGTGTGTCGGCCGGTCACATCGCGCTCGCGGCTGTGCTTGCGATCGCGATTCCTCTCTGGAGCGGGCGTCTGCGTCCGGACCGCCCGCGGATCGGCGCCTGGGGAGCCGTCGTGCGGCTCACAGGCATCGTGCTGTTCGACATCGTTGCTTCGGCGTTCGTCGTCGCGCGGCAGATCCTCGGACCCGAGGAGCGCATCCGTCCGGGCTTCGTGTGGATCCCGCTGTCGATCCGTGAACCCTACGGTCTCGCCAGCCTCGCCAGCATCATCACGATGACGCCAGGCACGCTGTCGGTGGACCTGTCCGAGGACCGTCAACATCTGCTCGTGCATGCGCTGCACGTGGACGACCCGGCTGACCTCATCGCATCGATCAAGCGACGCTACGAACGGCCACTGATGGCGATCTTCGAAGGAGATCAGCGATGAACCTGCTCGCCACCGTGCTGCCGTGGGCGGCCGGCGCCTTCGTCGTCGCGCTGGTCCTTGCGGGTTGGCGCCTGCTGCGCGGGCCGACGCTGGCCGACCGGATCCTCGCGCTCGATACGCTGTACGTGAACTCGGTTGCGCTGCTGGTTCTGATCGGCATCCACTTCGACACGGCCGTGTTCTTCGAGGTGGCGCTGATCATCGCAATGATGGGATTCGTCAGCACCGTCGCGCTTGCCAAATACCTGCTGCGGGGAGAAATCATCGAATGAGGGATCTGCCGTTGGTACTCGACATCGTGCTGTCGCTGCTGGTGGTGCTGGGGGCCGCCTTTGCACTGGTCGGTGCGTGGGGTCTGGTGAAGTTCCGGGACTTCCTCAAACGTCTGCACGGGCCGACCAAGGCGAGCACGGTTGGCGTCGGGGCGGTGCTGCTGGCGTCGATCGGCTACTTTGCGGCGGCCGGCCGTGCCAGCCTGCACGAACTGCTGATTACGCTGTTTGTCTTCATGACGGCACCCGTCGCGGCACATTTGCTGGTCAAGGCGGCGGCGCACGTTGATCCACGCCTTCGTCCACCGCATGGCCCGCACGAACGCGAGTCCACCCCCGACGACCGGTAGAATTTCGGACTCTTTCCGGGAGTTCGCATGATTCGATTCTTCGCATGGATGGCCTTGCTGGCGTGGGCGGGCGCAAGTCACGGCCAGGTGCAGGTCACGGACGCGTGGGCGCGCCCTGCGCTGCAGGGACAGACCGCGACCGGAGCCTTCATGTCGTTGAAGTCGACCGACGGGGCACGCCTCATCGGCGCCGCCAGCCCCGTGGCGGGCGTCGTCGAGATCCACGAGATGGTGATGGAGGGCAGCGTGATGCGCATGCGGGCGGTCGCGGGCCTTGATTTGCCGGCGGGTCGCAGCGTCGAACTCAAGCCGGGCGGCTACCACGTGATGCTGATGGACCTGAATCGCCCCCTCAAGGCAGGCGAACGTGTGCCGCTCGAACTGCGCATCGAGACCAAGGACAAGCGTTTGGTGACGCAGCCGATCGAAGTCGAGGTCGCGACCCGTGCGCCGGCCGCTGCAGCGGGCGCTGCGCACAAGCACTAGTGGCGAAGCGAGCGGCGCGCCGCGTGAAGTCCGTCATCGCGGTGCCGGTGCCGCGGCCGCGAAATCCTTTGGCGACCGCCGCGCGCCGGCGCTCGGCCGGAGCACACGGTCCGACGCGCAAGGCGGAGCGCGCGGCCGCGAGGGTCAGACTGAAAAAGGGCGCGGACGAAGGCTGAAGCTCAGGCTGCGCGGACGGTGTAGTCACCGGCGGTTGCAACGGCGGCCTGCACCGCTTCGGCGGTCACCGCACTCGGTACGGCCAGCGTCGCTTGCGGCGGATCGAGCGTGACCTCGACGTCGTCGGTGATGGATTTCAGTGCGCGAGTCACGCGTGCCACGCAGCCACCACAATGCATGCCCTCGATCCGAAAGACCTGCTCCATAGTTCGTCTCCAGTTCGCGAGAGGGCGATCGTAGCGCTCTCGAGCGCCTGCGCGGCGAACGGCAGGGAGGGGCGGGGTAACATGCGCGCGCATCGGTTCATGCCGAATTCGTTATCGACCCTCTCGCGAAGCTCACCCGCCATGGAATCCGCGCAGATCGCCCCCCAGCTGAAGGCCGACATCCTGTCCGAGGCGCTGCCGTACATCCGGCGCTTTCACGGCAAGACGATCGTCGTCAAATACGGCGGCAACGCGATGATCGACCAGAACCTCAAGGAGGCGTTCGCGCACGACGTCGTGCTTCTGAAGCTGGTCGGCATGAATCCGGTCGTCGTACACGGAGGTGGCCCTCAGATTGACGAGGCGCTCGAGCGCGTTGGCAAGAAGTCCACCTTCATCCAGGGCATGCGCGTCACCGACGCCGAGACGATGGAAGTCGTCGAGTGGGTGCTGGCCGGTGAAGTGCAGGGCGAACTGGTGATGCTGATCAATGCCTTTGGCGGCCAGGCGGTTGGGTTGACTGGCAAGGACGGCGGCCTGATTCGTGCACGCAAGATGAGGATGCCCGACAAGAACGATCCGGCGAAGACTTACGACATAGGCCAGGTTGGCGAGATCGAGGCCATCAACCCGGCGGTGGTGAAGGCACTGCAGGACGACGCCTTCATCCCGGTGATCTCGCCGATCGGCTTCGGCGCGGACGGCCTGTCCTACAACATCAACGCCGACGTCGTCGCGGGCAAGATCGCCGAGATCCTGAAGGCGGAAAAGCTGGTCATGCTGACCAACACTCCAGGCGTGCTGGACAAGGACGGCCGCTTGCTGACCGGGCTGTCGGCGCGGGAGATCGACGAACTGTTCGCCGACGGCACGATCTCGGGCGGAATGCTGCCGAAACTTTCCTCCGCTCTGGACGCCGCGAAGAGCGGTGTGAATGCGGTGCACATCATCGATGGGCGGGTCGATCATTGCCTGTTGCTCGAGATCCTGACCGACCAGGGGGTCGGCACGATGATCAAGAGCCACTGACCAGGCGTCATTTGGCTCGTAGCGCCGGAGTGCATTCGAACCAGCGGTCACGTTTGCGCCCTGCGGAGGCTCGCGCCTTGCGGCATGCGCGGACCGTGCGGCCGCACGTACGCCCGGTGCCCGAGGCGTTGCCAGGTTCCCGCCGCCGACCCGTCTGGCTCTTCGACCTCGACGACACCCTGCACGACGCATCGCACGCCATCTTCCGCACGATTGATCGACGCATGACCGACTACGTCGCGCGCGAGCTCGAGGTGGGGCGCGACGAGGCCAACCGCCTGCGAACGCTCTACTGGCGTCGCTATGGCGCGACCTTGCTGGGCCTGGTGCGCCACCATGGCGTTGATGCGCATCACTTCCTGCGAGAAACACACGACTTCGATGTCGCCGAACTGCTGCGCGCAGAACGCGGCCTTGCGCGCCTGTTTGCGCGGCTGCCGGGCCGCAAGGTGCTGCTGACCAACGCGCCTCGCGCCTATGCCGGCTCCGTGCTCCGCGAACTGCGGCTGCATTCCCACATTGCCGCCCGTTACACGATCGAGCGCATGCGAATCCATGGCAGCTTCCGGCCCAAGCCCTCGCAGCTGATGCTGCGGACGATGCTGGCGCGCGAACGCATCCGCGCTGCCGACGCCGTGCTGATCGAGGACTCCGCGCGCAATCTCAAGTCGGCCCGGGGGCTCGGCCTGAAGACAGTGCTGATCACCCGCCATGGCCTGCAGCCTGCGCGGCGGCGGCTGGCCGGAAGTTACGTCGGCCTGCGTATCCACACCCTGCACGCTCTCGCCCGTCGCACGCCCCGCTGACACGTGGCCATTGCGCCGACGCGCTAAGCTCACGCTCCCTTTTCCGACACTGCACCTGGAGCTGGTATGGCGGCGCGCCCTGGACTGATTCGTCGCTTCTTCGGAGGCCTGTGGAGAGCGCTGGACTTCTCGCGCCGTCTCGTCGTCAACCTGCTGTTCCTTATGATCGTCGGGGTGCTGCTCTTCGGCTGGTTCTCGTCGGACAAGCCGCCGCGCCTGCAGTCGGACACCGCGCTCGTCCTCAATATTCAGGGCGATGTCGTCGAGGAATACAGCGTCGGCGCGCAGGAGGCGGCGATCGCCGAGGCGCTGGGCCGGGATCGGTTCGAAACGCGGCTGCGCGACATCCTGGCGGTGCTCGACGGTGCGGCGCGCGATCCGCAGGTGACGCGGGTCGTGCTCGTGCTGGACGACATGGGTTCCGCCGGCCTGGCTACGCTGCGCGAGATCGGGGCCGCGCTCGAGCGCGTGCGGGGCAGCGGCAAGCCGGTCGTCGCGTGGGGCGAGTCGTATACCCAGGGTCAGTACTTCCTTGCAGCGCACGCCGACGAGGTCTACCTGCACCCCTCCGGCGCCCTGCTGCTGCGCGGCGTGGGCGGTAACCGCTCCTATTACAAGGACCTGCTCGACAAGGTCGGCGTGAAGGTGAACACCTTCCAGGCCGGCCGCTTCAAGAGTTTTGGCGAACCCTTCACCCGGACCGGGCCGACACCGGAAGCGCAGGAAGCCGATGCTTACCTGTACAACGGACTGTGGTCGACATGGCTCGCTGATGTCGAGCGCTCGCGCAAGCTGAAGGCGGGGAGCGTGATGGCGGCGATCAATGATCTGCCGGCGCGGCTGCAGGCGGCAGCCGGCGACATCGCTGGATTGGCCGCGAACGAGAAGCTCGTCGACGGACTGATGCGACGCGACGAATTCCGCGCCCTGATGATCCAGCGCGGCGCCCCGCGCAGCGATGACGATGCCGAGACATTCCGGCAGATCTCGATGTATTCATACCTGCGTTATGTGGATATGAGCGCTACGGGTCCGGCCATCGGAGTCGTCGTGGCGCAGGGCGAGATCGTCAATGGCGACGCCCGCAAAGGCACGGTCGGGGCGCGCGCGGCCGCCGAACTGATCCAGCGAGCACGGCAGGATGACGACATCAAGGCGCTGGTCGTGCGTGTCGACTCGCCCGGCGGAAGTGCGAGTGCATCGGAACTGATCCGCGAGCAGCTCGAACTCACGCGCAAGGCGGGCAAGCCGGTCATCGTGTCGATGGGCGACGTGGCGGCGTCCGGCGGTTACTGGATCGCCATGGGTGGCGACGAAGTGGTCGCCGATGCGGCGACGATCACCGGTTCCATTGGAGTTTTTGCGCTGGTGCCGAGCTTTGCCGGCACGATGGAGAAGGTCGGGGTCAGCAGTGCGGGTGCCGGAACAACGTGGATTGCCGGCGCGACCGACCTTACACAGCCGCTGGACAAGCGCCTGGCACAGGTCATTGAAGCGAGCATTGGCCATACGTACCGCGGCTTCCTCGACGTTGTGGCGACAAACCGCAAGTCCACGCCCGAAAAGATCAACGAGGTCGCGCAGGGTCGGGTCTGGACCGGGGCGCAGGCCAAGGAGCGCGGATTGGTCGATGATCTCGGCGGACTGGATCTGGCGCTGAAGTCGGCCGCGCGCCGCGCCGGGCTCGGTGAGAGCTACCGTGTCGAATACCTCGAACACGCGCCGCGCGGGATCGATCGCTACCTGGCTCTCTTTTTCGGTCAACTGGGCGCGTCGCTGCGTGACGACCTGGGCTGGGACGGACTGGCGCGTGCGTTGGCCGGTTCGCTACCGGCGCGCGCTCCGCAGGAGTTGCGGTTGGTGCTGGAGGCGCGGGAACACCCGACGCGATCTCTGGCCTACTGCTTCTGCGCTGTGCGCTGAGTCGATCCTGCGGAAAGGCCCCGTTGAGCGGCCCAATTCGAGCCGCTGACGGCATGCCGACGGTCGGGAAGATGGTTCGCGGCTGCGGGTTTCTGGGATAGTATGCCTTCACGTTCAGGCCTTGGCGCCTGGCTCCCGGCACACCCTACCGACCCCCGTTTGCCCGTCTATGGAGACCGCTAGTTCGATCAGTCCGCGTAAGCCCGGTGCGCGCAAGCTGCAGATATTGCAGACGCTCGCGACGATGCTCGAGGACCCGAAGGGTGAGAAGGTCACGACCGCTGCCCTAGCCGCACGGTTAGGTGTATCGGAGGCGGCGCTCTACCGACACTTTGCCAGCAAGGCCCAGATGTTCGAGGGCCTGATCGAGTTCATCGAGACGACGATCTTCGGCCTCATCAATGAGATCAGCACGCGCGAGACGTCGGGCCTCAAGCAGGTCCGGTCGATCGTCGCGATGCTGCTCGAGTTCTCGCAGACCAACAAGGGGATGACGCGCGTGCTGATCGGCGACGCGCTGGTTAACGAGAACGAGCGCCTGCAGGAACGCATGAACCAGCTGCTCGAGCGGATCGAATCGTCGCTGCGGCAGAGCTTTCGCGTGGCGGCGAGCGAGAAAGAGGTTGCCGAGGGTTTCGACACGAACGCGCGCGCGGGCTTAGTCGTGGCGTTCGTCATTGGCCGCTGGCACCGCTTTGCCAAGAGTGGTTTCCGCAAACCCCCGGGCGAATCGCTCGAGGCTCAACTCCCGACGCTGGTTGCCTGAGCCGGCCGGCGCTGCGGCCCGGTCACGCTTTGCCCCGATAGGCCCATCGGGACCCGGCCGTGCCGGCCTGCCGGTGGGTTGCTGTTTATCGTCCCGCGCAAACCGGGCACTGCGGGTCACGCGGAACGCGGACCGAATGCCAGTGCATCGTCAGCGCGTCGAGTATCAGCAGGCGGCCGCTGAGTCCGGTTTCGATGCCGGCCGCAATCTTCAGCGCCTCAGCGGCCTGCACGGTACCGATGATGCCGGTCACCGGCGCAAACACACCCATGATCGAGCACAACTCGTCGTCGCCGTCGCCCGGCGGGAACAGGCACGCGTAGCACGGCGACACCGGATCACGCAGGTCAAAGGTGGCGATCTGTCCGTCGAAGCGAATCGCCGCGCCCGAAACCAGCGGGCGACGGTGCGTCACGCAGGCCCCGTTTACCGCGTGGCGCGTCGCGAAGTTGTCTGAGCAGTCGAGCACGATCGAGGCGTGCGCGACGAGCGCGTCCAGCGCCGCGCCCTCGACATGCTCCTCGATGGTCTCGATGCGCACATCGGGATTGAGCGCCGCGAGCATCACACGCCCCGACGCCGGCTTCGGCATGCCGATGCGGTCCGTCGTATGCAGCACCTGCCGCTGTAGATTGGTCAGATCGACCCGATCGCCGTCGACCAGTGTCAGGGTGCCTACGCCGGCCGAAGCCAGATACAGCGCGGCCGGTGAGCCCAGCCCTCCGGCGCCGATGACAAGCGCGTGCGCAGAGCGCAGGCGCTCCTGGCCCTCGATGCCGAGTTCGTTCAGCAGGATGTGCCGCGAGTAGCGCAGCAGTTGTTCGTCGTTCAACGGCAGGCTCAAAATGAAACGGGCCGCATCGCGGCCCGTTTAGTGCGTCGGTGCGTCTAACGCGCGGGGGCCTTGGCGACGCTCTCGCCCTTGGGCTTCGCCACGTCCACCGGCTTGCCCTTGAGGTGATTCATCGCCTGCTGCAACTGGAAGTCCTCGGCGCTGCCGAACTCGTAGCGGCGTGTGGGTGCCGCCTTGTTCGCCGGCGTGGATTCCGGGGTCGTAGCGGGCTGCGTTGCCGCACCGGCCGGTGAAGTTGCGCGGCGCGCCGCGTCCTCGGCCTTGTTGCTTTCAAGATGCCGCATGAGATCAGCCTCACGGACATTGAAGCCGGAGAAATTGCCCTCGGGCGTGTCTTCCACCACCAGGTCAGGGACGATGCCCTTAGCCTGGATCGAACGTCCGTTCGGCGTGTAGTAGCGCGCCGTCGTCAGCTTGATCGCTGCGGGGCCCTCGCCCTCGAGGCGCAGTGGGATGATCGTCTGCACCGACCCCTTGCCGAACGACTGCGTGCCAATGACGGTCGCCCGCTTGTGATCCTGCAAAGCGCCGGCCACGATCTCGGAGGCCGAAGCCGAGGCGCCATTGACCAGCACGATCATCGGCACGCTCTTGATCTGCGGCGGCAGCTTCTGCAGCAGATCCTCGCCACGCCCGCGGAGGTAGTCCTCCGGCGCTGCGATGAAGCGTCGACGCGAATCCTCGTTGCGCCCGTCAGTTGAGACCACCAGCGCGCGCGGCTGCAGGAATGCCGCCGACACGCCCACGGCCGAGTGCAGCAGGCCGCCGGGGTCGTTGCGCAGATCGAGCACCAGCCCCTTGAGCGGGGCCTGCTTGTAAAGTTCGTTGATCTGCCGGACCAGATCATCGACCGTGCGCTCCTGGAACTGTGCAATGCGCACGAAGCCATAGCCGGGTTCGATCATCTTGGCGCGGACCGACTGCACGCGGATCACGTCGCGCATCAGCTTGAATTCAAGCGGCTTGTCCTCGCCCTTGCGCGCGATTGTCAGGTTGATGGACGTGCGCGGCTTCCCGCGCATCAGCTTCACAGCCTCGGGCAACGTCATGCCGCGCGTGACTTTGTCGTCGATCTTGATGATGAGGTCGCCCGCCTTGACCCCGGCGCGCGCGGCCGGAGTGTCGTCAATCGGCGCGATGACCTTGATGATCCCGTCTTCGGCGCCGACTTCGATACCCAGCCCGCCGAACTCCCCCTGCGTGCTCGACTGCATGTCCTTGAACGCGTCTGCGTCGAGGAACGCCGAATGCGGATCGAGTCCGGCCAGCATCCCGGAGATCGCCTCCTGCATCAGCTTCTTGTCGTCGACAGGTTCGACGTAGTTTTGCTTGACGGCCCCGAACACTTCGGTGAACTGGCGGATCTCCTCGAGCGGGATCTGGCCACGCGAATCGCGGAACGCGTATGCAGAGATGCCGAGGCTGACCAGGACGCCGGCGATGGCGCCTGTACCGATCAATCCAACACTGCGTAACCTGCCAGCCATGCCACCTCCGGGAGCCGAAGCCGCGACGGGACGCCGCTCAGGGGAAACTTAGCGCACCGCGACCCAGGTAAGCGGGTCAAAAGGACGACCCTGGAAACGTAGTTCGAAGTATAGGCCCGGGTGCTCGTTGCCACCCGTATTTCCGACCAATGCCACTGGGACTCCGACAGCGACCGGGTCCCCAACGTTCCGTAGCAGCGCCTCATTATTTCCGTAGATCGACAGGAAGCCATCGCCGTGGTCGACCACCAGCAGGTTGCCGAACCCCCGCAGCCAGTCCGAAAAGACAACACGCCCGTCCCCGACGGCCTGGACTTCGGCGCCGGCGGGCGCCCGTATGAAGATCCCTTTCCAGGTTGGACCGGCGGCACCGCCCTCGCCGCGCCTGGCAGCACCGAAGCGAGCCGTTATCGTCCCTTCCACGGGAAGCGTGATTTTTCCCTTACGTTGACCGAAATTCGCTGAAGATAGGGGCAAAATTGGGGCGGTCGGGCGGCGTTCGGCGGCACTTGGCGGAGTCGGGATGGCCTCGGGAGGTCGTGCGCGGGCCGTCGTCTCCCGTGCGCGCTCCGCATCCCGGCGGGCGCGCTCCGCATCCTGCCTGGCCTGATCAGCAAGCACTTTGGCGAGTCGCTCGATAAGTGCGTTCAGTCGCTTCTCGTCCCGCTCGAGTCGGCCAATCGACTGCCGCTGAGATGCAATCTGCCTTGAAAGCTGATCTAGTGTGCGCTTACGTCGCGCGTTCTCCTGCTCGAGTTTGTTGCGGCTTTGCTGCTCATCTTCGACTATCTTTAACAGTTCTGTTCTCTTCTGCTCTGATTGCACCTTAAGTTCTGAGAGTTCCTCGCGTTGATCCTGTAGTTCGACAACGATGCGCTCAGCGGCACGGCTGAGATAGGCCAAATACTCGCCCTCGCGTGTCAGCTGGCCGGGGTCCTTGCCTTCGAGCAAGAGGTGAAGCGGATCGCGCAACGTCAGCGCCTGCTGCTGGCGAAGCAGAGCCGCGAGTTGACCTTCCTGCGCGCCCTGCCTCTGCGCGACGTCGCGCTCGCGTCGCTCCAGCGCGGCCAGTTGCTGTTCGATCTTCTGGCGCGCCGCCGCCAGGTCCCGCAACCGGCGGTTGGTTGCGGAGATATTCGCCTCTAGTCCAGCCAGGGCGTCAGTCGCCTCGGAGTACGACGCTTCGCTGGCAGCAAGCTGGCGCTTGAGCTTGGCCAGTTCAGCCTGAAGCTCGCGCTGTTCGCCCTGGAGTTCACGCTGGCGCGTGACCGTATTCGGCTGCTTGGGCTGGGACGGTGCATCGGACTTGCCGGTGCGGGCCGCCGGTGGGCTGGCCTTTCGCTCGGCAGACTTCTGCTGACCAAGGCTGGCATCGGCCAGGACAAAGGCGGCGGCGCAAACGCCGGCGGCCACGCAGCGCAGCAGGGTGCGGGAGTTCGGCAGCCCGCTCAAGCGCCCGCGGTGGCCCGGCCTTGCGCGGCTACCGCGGCGGTGGCGCGAGCGATCTCGTCGGCATCGCCAAGGTAGTAGTGCCTGATCGGCCGCAGTTCAGCGTCAAGTTCGTACACGAGTGGCCGGGCCGTTGGAATGTTGAGTCCGACGATGTCGTCGTCGGAGACGTTGTCGAGGTATTTGATCAACGCGCGGAGTGAGTTGCCGTGTGCGGCGACGATGACGCGCCGTCCGCGCTGGATCGCGGGCGCAATCGAGTCCTTCCAGAAGGGGAGCACGCGCGCGACGGTGTCGCGCAGGCACTCTGTCGCCGGGATGTCGTGAGGCTGAAGATGCTTGTAACGCGGGTCGCGTCCTGCCCAGCGCGGATCTTCGGGCGTCAGGGGATCGGGTGCCACGGCGTAGGCGCGACGCCAAATCAGCACCTGCTGTTCACCAAAGCGCGCCGCGGTCTCGGACTTGTTGAGGCCTTGCAGCGCGCCGTAATGACGCTCGTTCAGGCGCCAGCTGTGAACCACAGGCAGCCACATCCGGTCCATCGCGTCGAGCGCGATCCACAGTGTCCGGATCGCCCGCTTAAGCACCGAGGCGTAGGCAATGTCGAATTCAAAGCCCTCGCTGCGCAGCAGTTCCCCGGCGGCGCGTGCCTCCTGCCGGCCCTGCTCGGTGAGATCAACATCGGTCCAGCCAGTGAAACGATTCTCGAGATTCCACTGGCTTTCGCCATGACGCAGCAGCACGAGCTTGAACATGAAAGCGATGGGACCTCGGGGCCGGTAACGTGCCTATTCTATAATCTGCGGCTTTTCGGCCCTCGCTGTCGGCGATTGATACCGCCTGCAGCCAATCGACACCGCTGTGCTGCAGTTCTTCATCGACAACGTCCTCCTGATCGGCGTCGCCTTCATCAGCGGGGCCATGCTCGTCTGGCCTCTGGTGCGGGGAAAGGCCAGTGGCCCCACGCTTTCGACGCTGCAGGCGACACAGCTCATCAATTCGCGCAATCCGCAGGTCGTGGACCTTCGCAATACGGAGGAATTCGCGAAGGGATCGCTCCCCAACGCGCGCAACATTCCGGCCGCCAAAGTGGCGGAGCGCGTCAGCGAACTCAAGAAGGACAAGCCAGTGCTTTTGGTCTGCGCGACAGGCACCAGTGCCGGCCGGACGGCGGCACTGCTGCGTTCTCAGGGATACGGCGATGTCTATGTGCTCGGAGGTGGTCTGGCCGCCTGGCGCGAGGCCGGACTGCCGGTCCGTGCCTGAAGTGGAGTAACAATGGCCCAGGTCCTGATGTACAGCACCGCGGTTTGCCCGTACTGCCAGCGCGCCGAATCGTTGCTGAAGGCCCGCGGCGTAACCGAGATCGAGAAAGTCCGCATCGACCTCGATCCGTCGCGCCGCGACGAAATGATCGCGCGTACCGGGCGCCGTACCGTGCCGCAGATTTTCGTCGGTTCCACCCATGTGGGCGGCTTCGACGACCTCTCTGCACTTGACCGTGAAGGCAAGCTGACGCCGCTGCTCGCGCAATAGTTCTTCTCAACCCCCTTTGCCCCGCGGGTCTGCCGCCGGGGATACCAGGAAAACAAATGACCGATACGACTCCCGCGGCCGCCGCCGCCCAGACCCCGGTGTTCCAGGTTCAGCGTGTCTACCTGAAAGACGCGTCGCTCGAGATGCCGGCGGCGCCGATGATCTTCCTCGAGAGTGAAGGCCCGAAGGTCGATGTGCAGCTCGAAGTCACGGACGCGGCGGTGATGGATGCGCTGCACGAGGTCGTGGTGCGGGTAACTGTCACTGCCAAGATCAAGGACAAGGTCCTGTTTCTCGTCGAGGGCAAGCAGGGCGGCATCTTCGAAATGCGCAACATCCCGGCCGAGCAGAAGCCGGCGATCCTGGGCATCGTCTGCCCCGGGATCGTCTACCCCTACCTGCGCTCGAACATCGCCGACCTGATCAGCCGCACTGGTCTGCCGCCGATCCACCTGGCCGAAATCAACTTCGAAGCTTTCTATCAGCAGCGCATGGCAGCACTGGCGCAGCAGACTGCGGGGCAGCAGCCGCCCGCCGCGCAAGTCGCGTCGGGCAACGGCGCAGCCAACGCCTAGCGTGTGATGAACATCGCGGTGCTCGGCGCGGGGGCGTGGGGCACTGCGATTGCGTGCGCGACCAGCGCCCGCCATTCGGTAGTGCTGCACGCGCGTGATCATGAGAGTGCGCGCGAGATCGCCTCGATGCGGGTCAACCAGCGCTACCTCCCTGGCGTCACCCTGCCGGCCTCGCTGGTCGTCTCGGCCGACGCTGATGCGGCGATCCAGCATGCAGCCCATGGCCTGCTGCTCATTGCCACGCCGACTCGGGCCTTGCGCGAGATATGCCGGACAATGGCCGCAGCGGCGTTTGCCGGACCCGTGGCCTGGTTGTGCAAGGGACTGGAAGAGGAGGACCATCGACTCGCACACGAGGTAGTCGCCGAAGAATGGCCGCAAGCGAACGGGCGCAGCGGACCGGTTTCCGGCCCGAGCTTCGCGCTTGAGGTTGCGCGCGGGCTGCCGACGGCACTGACGGTGGCCGGCACCACTGGATTCTGCGATGTGGTGACCGAAGCCCTGCATGGCGGAGCCCTGCGCGTTTATTCGACGTCGGACGTGATTGGGGTCGAGATCGGTGGCACCGTCAAGAACGTCCTTGCCATTGCCACGGGGATCAGTGATGCCCGCGAACTCGGCGCCAATGCGCGCGCCGCACTGATTACGCGGGGGCTGGCGGAGATGAGCCGTCTCGGTGTCGCGCTCGGGGCTCGCCATGAGACCTTCATGGGACTGACCGGAGTCGGCGATCTGATTCTCACCGCTACCGGTGACCTCTCACGCAACCGGCAGATTGGCCTTGCGCTGGGACGTGGCTTGGCGCTCGAGTCCGCGGTCGAGCAGCTGGGACATGTGGCCGAAGGTGTCCGTTCGGCGCCAGCCGTGCTCGCGCGAGCGCGGGCCGCTGGAATCCAGATGCCAATCACCGAGGCGGTGTGTGCGGTTCTCGCCGGTGACACGACACCGCGCCAGGCGCTCGATCGTCTCCTTGCGCGCGATCCGAAGCGCGAAAACAGCGTCGCATGACGTTTCGTTCGATCTGTGTTTTCTGCGGCTCGCAGGCTGGGGTGAGGCCCGAGTACGTGGCGTCTGCACGCGAGTTTGCTCAGGCCGTCACGAAGAGGGGTCTGACGCTGGTCTTTGGCGGCGGCCACGTCGGACTCATGGGTGCGCTGGCCGACTCGGCCCTGGAGCACCGTGGGCAGGTCATCGGAGTCATCCCGCGTCACCTGATGCGTCCCGAGGTGGCGCACCGGCGGCTGACCGACCTGCGCGTCGTCGAATCGATGCACGAGCGCAAGCGAATGATGGCCGAACTCAGTGACGCGTTCGTGGTCCTGCCCGGTGGTTACGGCACGCTCGAAGAGATGTTCGAGATGGTGACCTGGCTGCAACTGCAACTGCAGTCCAAGCCGGTCGGGATCCTGAACGTCGAGCAGTTCTACGATCCGCTGCTCGACTTCCTGCGTCACGCCGCCAGCGAGGGCTTCATCCGGCCCGAGCACTGGGACCTCCTGATCGTCGATCACACGCCGGAGTTGCTGCTGGACCGTCTCGAACTGCATGCCGCCGAAATGCGAAAGGCGCACCCGCGCCGAACCGACCTGAACTGCGGCTAAGTCAGTCGCCACCGCGGAAGTCGTTCTGTCGCCAGGCTTCATAGACGACGACTGCCACGGCGTTCGAGAGGTTGAGGCTGCGGTTGCCGGCGCGCATCGGCAGCTTCAGCTGCCGGTCGGGCGCAAAGGCATCGCGCAGCGCCGGCGCAAGGCCGCGCGTTTCCGCTCCGAACACCAGCCAGTCGCCAGGCCGGAACCCGACCTCCGTGTAGAGCCGGGAGGCGCGCGTGGTGAAGCAGTACATGTGTTCGGCTGGCGGTTGCTCGCGTGCGAGCAACGCGGCGAAGCTTGCGTGCACCTGCAACTCGGCGTACTCGTGATAGTCCAGTCCCGCCCGGCGCAACTGCTTGTCCGAAAGGTCGAAGCCGAGCGGCTCGATCAGATGCAGGCGCGCACCGCTGTTGGCGCACAGCCGGATCACGTTGCCGGTGTTGGGTGGAATCTCCGGTTCGACGAGAACGACGTTGAACATGTCAGGGCGTCCGCGCGACCACCCGGTTCACGACCCGCACCGCGCCCGCGCGTTTCAGCACGGAAGCGACTTCGTCCAGGGTGCTGCCGGTGGTCATCACGTCATCGACCACCGCGACGCGCCAGCCCCGGACGTCGCCGGCGACTGCGAACGCGCCACGAACGTTGCGCTGACGTGCATCGCGTGCCAGCGACTGCTGTGGCGCCGCATGCACAGTCCGCAGCAGGGCTCCGTCACGCAGCGGCAGATCGACGAGGCGGGCAAAGCAGCGCGCGATCTCGCGCGACTGGTTGAATCCCCGTTCGCTCTCGCGTTCGTGCGACAGCGGTACCGCGATGACGACGTCGGCTTCCCGCTGGAACGGCTCGCGTGCCGCGAGCAGTTGAGCAAACACATCGGCGAGATCCAGTCGCGCCGCGAACTTGAGCGCGCCCACCATGCCCGAGACCGGAGCAACATAGTCCGCCAGGGCCCGCGTAGCGTCGAATGCAGGCTCCTGTGCGATGCAATGGCCGCACATCGCGGCGGCGGTCTCCAGCCGCACGGCGCAGCGAGCGCAACGAATTGTCAGCGGCGAGAAGAAGTCTAACTCGCAGCCGGCGCACAGGGGAGCGCCGGGCTCGATTGCGCACACTACGCAACGTGGAGCCAGCCAGCGCGGGCGGCGTGTGTCGGTCGACATCGGTGACATGAAGAAGCGAATTTCCGCAGAGGAGCGCATGCAGGCGCGGCCTACCGGCGTCCCTATACTGCCCGACATCATGCCGCTCGGCCCAGGCATCTCGGACATCTCGCCCGGCATCGTTGCGCCGCCGCGCATGGCGGCGCGGGTTGTCACGGTGGCGCGCCAGTTCGACCGTTGCGCCGGCCGCCTGGCCTCGCACGACCTTCTGCTGCGCGAAGTCGGGCATCGCCTGATCAGTCGCCTCGAGTACATCCGGCTGGCTCCAAGCCGCATGCTGGACGTTGGCTGCGGTATGGGACGGACCCGCAGTGAGCTGCTGGCGCGCTACCCGGACGCCGACTGGATCGGAGTCGAACTCTCCGCGGCGATGATGCGCTCGGGTCGTGACGAGCAGCATCGCGCACTCGGCCTTGCTCGCTGGTGGCGCCAGGCCCCGCGCTGGGTGTTGGCGGATGCCGCCCGCCTGCCGTTCGCCGACCACACGGTGGATCTCGTGTTCTCGAACCTGATGCTTCACTGGCATCCGACCCCGCATGTGGTCTTCCCTGAGTGGAAGCGGGTCCTGAGCGTCGGCGGCCTGCTGATGTTCAGCTGCTTCGGGCCCGACACGCTGAAGGAGTTGCGAGCAGCTGTCGCCGAGACGCTCCCGCACGCACGTCCGATGCCCTTCGTCGACATGCACGACTTTGGTGACATGCTGGTGGCAAGCGGTTTCGCGACGCCGGTCATGGATGTCGAATCCATTACGCTCACCTACCGCAGTCCGCGCGAGCTGTGTGATGAGGTGCGGGCCCTGGGCGCGAGTCCGCTGGACGAACGCTGGCCCACGCTGCCGTCCGGTCGACGGGCGCGCCTTCTGCTGGAGGCACTGGCAGCGCGTCGCGACAGCGCGGGCCGAATCCCACTCACGTTCGAGGTGGCCTACGGGCATGCCTGGAAGCCCGCGCCGCGGTCGGTCGGCGTGAACAAAGTCTCTCTGGAGTCCCTGCGTCAAGGCCTGCCACGCGGAAAGCAGTAAAGTGCGCTCGTGGCCGGGTAAGGCAGGGCGATGGATTCCGCAGTCCCACACAAGGAGCAGACATGAGCCTGATCTCATTTTTCAAGGAAGCCGGCGAGAAACTATTCGGCAAGAAGGTCCAGGAAGTGCAAGCGGCACCGGCGAAGGCCGATCCTGCCGTCCTGGCCGAAGCGAACCGCGAGGCGGCCACCGCCATTGAGAACTACATCAATACGCTGGGCCTGACCGTGACGGCGCTGACGGTAACCTTCGATGGCGCTTCCGCAACCGCGAAGGTGTTCGGGGTGGCCAAGGACCAGTCGACAAAGGAGAAGGTCATTCTGGCAGCCGGCAACGTTCACGGCGTCGCCGGCGTCCAGGACATGATGACGGTCGATCTGTCGCAGCCCGAGGCCAAGTTTTACACCGTCGTCAAGGGCGACACGCTGTCGAAGATCGCCAAGGAGTTCTACGGCAACGCCAATGCCTACACGAAGATCTTCGAAGCGAACAAGCCAATGCTGTCCCATCCGGACAAGATCTATCCGGGGCAGAACCTGCGGATTCCCGCGGAGTAGCCGGCCAGCAGTTTGGACGGGCGCCGGCTTCGCGGGCGACGCTCGGCACGGCGTCGGGACGTGCCGCCAGGCAATCGCCCTCGGCCAGGGGCGCCTCGGCGGGCCCGCGACCGGCCGGTCACCGCGCATGCCGCATTGCGGTCCGCGCTTTGCATATAATCCGCCCCTTTCGCGCTGGCTCGGCTGAGGGAGACGCATGGGAGACGTGGCCGAGCCCACGACTTGGCTGATAAAACGGAACTGCTCTGCCAGCCCGCGGCAACTGGCGGGCGTGTTTGCATCGCTGGTCGCGGTGTCGTTTGTCTTCGGCGCAGTCTTCGCGGCCGAGGGGCTGTGGCTGGTGCTCCCGTTTGTTGGGCTCGAGATCGTGGCCGTTGCGGCGGCATTTGTCTGTTACGGACGCCATGCCGCGGATTACGAGCGAATCGATCTCAGCGGCGGGGTCCTGAAGGTCGAGCGGCATGAGGGCGGCCGCAGGCTGGAATTCAGCTTCGACGCGACCTGGGTTCAGGTCGAGTTGGAGGAGCGCGGTGCAGACCTGGGAAAACGGGTCCGGCTGACCCTCGCATGCAAAGGCCAGCGCGTGGAAGTGGGACGGTATCTGGTAGACGAAAGGCGTTCGGCACTCGGGCGCGAACTAAGGGGGGCCCTCGGCGCACTCGTTCGGCGGGGCGCCTGGGTGGTCCAGTAGGAATGAGCCGATAGCGGACGGATGGCTACAACAATGGTGTCGAAAGTCTCGATGGTTCGCGCTGCACTTGCAGCCGCGATGTGGGGTGCGGCAAGCAGTGCCGTGGCGATCCAGAGCCGGTTCAACCTTGCGCCGCCCAAGACGCCGATCGCCGAGGAGGTCTACAGCCTCCATAACCTGATGCTGATCATCTGCACGGCTATCTTCGTCGCCGTCTTCAGCGTCATGTTCTATTCCATCTGGAAGCACCGCAAGTCGAAGGGTGCAGTCGCGGCCAACTGGCACGAGAACACGACGGTCGAGATCGTCTGGACCGTGATTCCCTTCATCATCGTCATCGTGATGGCGCTGCCAGCCACCAAGACCGTCATCGCGATGAAGGACACCAGCAATTCCGATCTCACAATCAAGGTCACGGGTTACCAGTGGAAGTGGGGCTATGACTACCTGCGGGGTGAGGGCGAGGGCATCGCGTTCCTGTCGCAGCTGGCCACACCGGCGGCGCAGATCGAGGGTCGCGAACCGAAGTCGAACACTTACCTGCTCGAAGTGGACAACCCGCTCGTCGTGCCGGTCAACAAGAAAGTGCGAATCATCACGACGGCGAGCGATGTGATCCATGCCTGGTGGGTGCCCGCGTTCGCCGTGAAGCAGGACGCGATCCCCGGCTTTGCGCGCGACACCTGGTTCCGTGCGGAGCAGATCGGCACTTTCCGCGGCCAGTGCGCAGAGCTTTGCGGCAAGGACCACGCCTTCATGCCGATCGTCGTGCAGGTCGTTTCAGCCGAGGACTACGCTAAGTGGGTCAGTGCGAAGAAGCAGCAGATGGCGGCACTCGCGGACGATCCGAACAAGACCTGGACTCAGGCGGAACTGATGGCGCGCGGGGCGACGGTCTACCAGGCCAACTGCCAGGCTTGCCACCAGGCGAACGGGCAGGGCGTGCAGGGTGCGTTCCCGGCGTTGGCCGGCAGCAAGGTCGTCGCCAGCAAAGCAGAGCAGATCGCCATGCTGCTGAACGGCAAGAACGCGATGCCCTCCTGGAAGAGTCTGTCGGACATTGAGCTTGCCGCCGTTTCGACTTACACGAAGAACTCGTGGGGCAACAGCGCGGGCGAGGTACAACCGGCTGAATTCAAGTCGGCACGGAAGTAGTCGTAGTCAGCTGCAAAGAGAACCAGGACCAGGAGCACCGATGAGCGCAGTCGTCCACACCCCGACCGGTCACGCCGGACACGATCACGCCCACGATCATCCGCACGGCTGGCGCCGGTGGTTGTTCGCGACCAACCACAAGGACATCGGCACGATGTACCTGTGGTTCAGCTTCACGATGTTCTTCTTCGGCGGCGTGCTCGCACTCGGCATCCGCATGGAACTCTTCCAGCCGGGCCTGCAGTTCTGGAAGCCGGAATTCTTCAACCAGCTGACGACGATGCATGGCGTCATCATGGTCTTTGGCGCGATCATGCCGGCCTTCGTCGGCTTCGCGAACTGGCAGATCCCGCTGCAGATCGGCGCGCCGGACATGGCGTTCGCGCGCATGAACAACTTCAGCTTCTGGCTGCTGCCACCTGCGGCGCTGCTGATCGTCATTTCGTTCTTCGTGCCAGGTGGCGCGACGGCGGCCGGCTGGACGCTCTACGCGCCGCTGACGGTGCAGATGGGCCCGGGCATGGACCTCGCGATCTTCGCGCTGCACATCCTTGGCGCGTCGTCGATCATGGGCTCGATCAACATCATCACGACGATCCTGAACATGCGCGCGCCCGGCATGACGCTGATGAAGATGCCGATGTTCGTCTGGACCTGGCTGATCACCGCCTACCTGCTGATCGCCGTGATGCCGGTGCTGGCAGGTGCGATCACGATGACGCTCACGGATCGCCACTTCGGCACCAGTTTCTTCAATGCCGCCGGCGGCGGTGATCCGGTGATGTATCAGCACATCTTCTGGTTCTTCGGGCACCCCGAGGTCTACATCATGATTCTGCCGGCCTTCGGCATCGTCAGCCAGATCATCCCGGTGTTCGCGCGCAAGCCCCTCTTCGGCTATGCGTCGATGGTGTACGCAACGGCCTCCATCGCGATCCTTTCGTTCATCGTGTGGGCGCACCACATGTTCACGACCGGCATGCCGGTGACCGGGCAGCTCTTCTTCATGTACGCGACGATGCTGATCGCGATCCCGACCGGCGTGAAGGTCTTCAACTGGGTCGCGACGATGTACAAGGGTTCGATGACCTTCGAGACGCCGATGCTGTTCGCGGTCGGCTTCATCTTCGTGTTCACGATGGGCGGATTCACGGGGCTCATCCTGGCGATGGCGCCGATCGACATCCAGCTGCAGGACAGCTACTACGTGGTCGCGCACTTCCACTACGTGCTGGTGGCCGGTTCGCTGTTTGCCCTCTTCGCAGGCACCTACTACTGGCTGCCGAAGTGGACCGGGCACATGTACAACGAAGCGCTCGGCAAGTGGCACTTCTGGCTGTCGATGATCTTCTTCAACATAACGTTCTTCCCGATGCACTTCCTCGGGCTGGCCGGCATGCCGCGGCGCTATGCGGACTACCCGCTGCAGTTCGCGGATTTCAACCTGATGGCGTCGATCGGTGCGTTCGGCTTCGGTTTCACGCAGCTGCTGTTCCTGTACGTCGTCGTCAAGTGCATCCAGGGCGGGCCGAAGGCCGCGGCGAACCCGTGGGGCGCCGAAGATGGCGGTCTCGAGTGGACGGTGCCGTCGCCGGCGCCGTTCCACACGTTCGAAACACCGCCCGTCGTCAAGTAGACGCAGGAAGCGATCGTTCGTGATGGAACAGAACACCGACGAGCGGCGCCAGAATCGTCGCACCGCGTTGATTCTGGCGACGGTCGTTCTGGTGTTCTTTGCCGGCGTCATCGCGCGCCGCTGGATGCTGGGCAGCTGAGGGCGGCCGCGCGATGAGCGACCATGATCCCGCGTCCCCGGTCGGCCACGAGAACCGGACGATTCTGCGCAAGCTCGTCATCATCAGCGTGTTGATGTTCGGCTTTGGCTGGGCGCTGATCCCGCTGTACCGCAAGATCTGCGAAGTGACCGGCATCAACATCGTAACTACGCGTGATGAGAACGCCGTGCGTGCGGCGCGCAACACGCAGGTCGACCGCTCGCGCACGATCACCGTGGAATTTGATGCCAACACGCAGGGTGCCTGGCGCTTCAAGCCACACGTGAACCACCTGCAGGTGCATCCGGGCGAGCTGGTGCACGTCACCTACGACCTGGTGAACCTGCAGCCACGCACGATGGCGGGGCAGGCGATCCCCAGCTACGCGCCGCTGCAGTCGGCACAACACTTCCAGAAGCTGGAGTGCTTCTGCTTCCAGCAGCAGACGCTCGCTGCCGGCGAGACGCGTCAGTTCCCGGTCGTGTTCTTCATCGACCCGGACCTGCCGCGCGATGTGCATACGATCACGTTGTCGTATACGTTCTTCGAAGTAGCGGGTGCCGTCGCGAGGCCACAGGCCGAGCGCGCGGTGACGCCGAGCAGTTGACGCATGACATCGGGTGATGAAGTGGGTCTTCCGAAGCCGTCTGCCGGCAGCGCGGGTTTCCTGCCCACGATGCGGGCAGTCCTCTGGTCGTTTTTCGGCGTACGGCGGCGGTCAGAGTACGAGAAGGATTCGGTTCGGCTGAATCCGGTCTACGTGATCATTGCTGGCATCGGGGCGGCGGCGCTGTTCGTACTGACGCTGGTGCTGGTGGTTCGAATGGTAGTGAGCTAGCGACAGACTAAGAGAGGGAGCAGGAGCAAATGGCCAATACGCACGGGGGAGCGGCTCCGGACTATTACGTACCGGCGCCGGCGCAGTGGCCGATGGTCGGGATGATCGCGATGGCGTTCACCGGCATCGGCGCAGGACTGGTGGTCAACCACACTTCCATCGGCTACATCCCGCTGGCGATCGGCCTCGCGACGCTCGTCTACATGATGTACGGCTGGTTCTCGGTGGTGGCGAGCGAGTCGGAGCACGGCGCCTACAACCGCAAGGTCGATGCCTCGTTCCGCTGGGGCATGGGCTGGTTCATCTTCTCGGAGGTGATGTTCTTCGCCTCGTTCTTCGGTGCGCTGTTCTACGCCCGCGTGATCACGGCCCCGATGTTGGGCGACTTCGACCACAAGCTCCTGTGGCCGGATTTCAATCCGGCCTGGCCGCACTCCGGTCCGGCCGGCGTCATCGATGCGTTCACCACGATCGGCCCGTTCTGGCTGCCGACGATCAACACGGCGCTGCTGCTTTCCTCGGGCGTCACGCTGACACTTTCCCATCATGCCCTGCGGGCCAACCACCGGAGCGCAGCGATCCGCTGGCTGGCACTTACGGTGCTGCTCGGCGTGACATTCCTCGGCGTCCAGATGTACGAGTACGGACACGCCTATTCGGATCTCAACCTGAAGCTGTCGTCGGGCATCTTCGGGTCCACGTTCTTCATGCTCACCGGCTTCCACGGTTTCCACGTCTTCGTCGGTGCCGTGATGCTGAGCGTGGTGCTGGCGCGGCTGATCCGCGGGCACTTCAAGCCCGATCACCACTTCGCGTTCGAGGGTGCCGCGTGGTACTGGCACTTCGTCGACGTGGTCTGGATCGGCTTGTATATCGTCGTCTACTGGCTGTAGCCGGGGCGAACGCTGCCCCGGGATGGCGGCGCCTGCGGGCGCCGCATTTCTTTGTGCCGCCGGCTAGCCTAGTAGGAACGCGGCTCGATCCAACCCATCCAATAGCTGAACAGGATGAACAGGAAGAGCGCCACGGACAGGCTGATGCGCACGGTCAGCGCGTTGACGGTCCGGTTGGTGGAGCCACGGTCCCGCACCAGGAATACAAGGGCGGAGCCGAGGGCGGCGAGGATGCCGATGAAAGCGATGACGATGATGATGCGCATGGGTGCATTGAGCGCGTGCCCGCAATTATCCCACCGGTGCCGATGATGGACCGTCGCTCCTCCCTGGGCGTGCTGGGTGCGATCCTCGTCGGCGTCGCGGTCACGTCGCTTGGCGTCGCGCTGGGGTCCTGGCAGACGCGGCGCGGCGATGACAAGGCAGCACTTCAGGCACAGCTGGACGCGGCCGAGGCAATGACGCCGGTACTCGTGAGTTCCAGGGCCGACTTTGCGCAAGTGTCTGCGCACCTGCCGCGCCGCACCCGGATGCAGGGGGAACTGCTGCCCGAGCGCGCCGTCTTCGTCGACAATCGCTCGCTCAATGGCGTCGCGGGATTCCAGCTCGTGACGCCGCTGCGCTTGCCGGATGGCGGGAACGTGCTCGTCAACCGCGGCTGGATCGCACGCGACGCGCGCGATCCGGCACGGATGCCCAGGGTCGAGAGTCCCGCCGGCAGCGTCGAGATCGAAGGGCTGGCCGTCGCGCGGGTGCCGCGATTGCTGGAACTCGCTGCCCCGCCGTCGCTGCGCGTGCCTGGCATCTGGCCGAACCTCGAGCCCGAGGACTACGAGCGGACCACGGGAATCGCGGTTGCGCGCTTCGTCGTGCAGCAGACGAACTCTTCTGCCGATAACCTGCAGCGCGTCTGGGTACGGCCCGCGAGCGGGGTCGAAAAGCACCGCGGCTATGCGCTTCAGTGGTATGGCCTGGCGGCGCTGACCGCCGGCCTGACGATCTTCTTTGGCACACGGGCGCTGCGCGGCACGCGACGATGAACGGTCCTTCGGCCACCGGGGCGGCCCCGCCCGCCTCACACTGGAAGCGCTACCGGGTGCTCTACGCGGTGCTCGCGGTCTGCATCGCTCCGGTCCTCGCGTCGTACTTCGCCTTTTACGTGGCTCCGCCCAGTGGGCGGACGAATTACGGCACGCTGCTCGTCCCGCCGCGGCCGGTTCCCGCCACGATGCGCATGACGGGGCTCGATGGCAAGGAATTCTCGTTCCGTTCGCTTGCCGGCAAGTGGGTCATGGTCAGCACGAGTGAGGCCGACTGTACGGAGCCCTGCCGGGCGGCACTGCTGCAAATGAGGCAGCAGCGTTTGATGACCGGCAAGGAGCAGGACCGCGTCGAGCGCGTCTGGCTGGTCACGGACGATGCGCCGCTCTCCACGCCCGTGCGGCGCGACTACGGAGGGACTCACATCGTGCGAGCTCCCGCCAGCGCGGTGCGCGAGTTCCTGCCGCTGGACGGGGCGAGTGCGCAGGAAGGCATCGTATGGCTGGTCGACCCGATGGGTAACGTGATGCTGCGCTGGCCGCGGGATCCCGAGCCGCAGAAGGTGAAGAAGGACCTTGCGCGCCTGCTGACAGCGTCGAGTCACTGGGTGCGCGTCGAGCGCAAGGACTGATGGAGCCACAGGCACTCTTCTGGCTGGCGGCGAAGGGCGTCGCTGTTGCGGCCGTGCCTCTCGCGTACGTCGCGCTGTCGCGGGACCCGGCCAAATATCGAAAGCTCGCCTGGGTCACTGCGTTTCTGACGCTCGACCTGATCATGTTCGGTGCGTTCACGCGCCTGACCGACTCGGGCCTAGGTTGCCCGGACTGGCCGGGTTGCTATGGGCACTCGAATCCGCTGACCGCAGGCGAATCGATACGCGCCGCCGAGTCCGCACAGCCGACCGGGCCGGTGACGATGACCAAGGCCTGGATCGAGATGCTGCATCGTTACTTCGCGATGGGCGTCGGCCTGCTGATCATCATTCTTACGGTGCAGGCGTGGCGCCGTGTGCGCACGTCGGCCGCGGCACCGTCGCCGTGGCTGGCGACGGCAACGCTGGTGTGGGTCTGTCTGCAGGGCGCTTTCGGCGCATTGACGGTGACGCAAAAGCTGCAGCCCATGATCGTGACCGTGCATCTGCTCGGTGGCATCGGCCTGCTGGCGCTGCTGGTATGGCTGGCACTGCGTGAGAGTCCCCGCCTGCCGGTCGCGCCAGTGGCCCATCGACTGCGGGCGCTCGCAGCGGCGGCACTCGGCGTCACCTTGCTGCAGATTGCGCTCGGAGGCTGGGTCAGCACGAACTATGCCGTGCTCGCATGCAGCGACTTTCCTCTCTGCCAGGGTGCGTGGGTTCCGCCGCTCGATTTCGAACACGCCTTCACGCTCTGGCGCGACCTCGGCAAGACCGGGGAAGGCGCGCTCATTCCATTTCAGGCACTGGTGACGATCCACTGGGTGCATCGTGCCTTTGCGCTCGTCGCGGCGGCGGCGGTTGGCGCGCTCGCCTGGAGGGCCTGGCGGGTTGCCGGACTCGACCGCACCGCGCGCTGGATACTGGCAGTGCTGGTCCTGCAGCTGGCGACCGGGCTGTCCAACGTGATACTCAACTGGCCGTTGGTCGCGGCGGTCATGCACAGCGGCGGGGCAGCCCTGTTGGTGGCCCTGCTGGTCGTGGTCAACTTCAGAGCGGCCGGCGCCCGTAGCCGGTAAAATCGCCGCTTTCCCCGCCACAGCCTTCCCACACCCCGATGCGCGAGTTATCTGCTTCTCAGCGATCGCTGGGCCATCTGCTGGCTCAGTACTGGGCGCTGACGAAGCCGCGCGTGACGCAGCTTGCGATCTTTTGCGCAGTCATCGGCATGTTCCTCGCGACGCCGGAACTGCCATCGTTGCGTGCCGTGGCGGTAGCGACGCTCGGGATCTGGCTGCTGGCTGGCGCGGCGTTTGCGGTCAACTCACTGATCGAGCAGCACGTCGACGCGAAGATGGCGCGCACGCGCATGCGGCCGCTGCCGCGGGGCGACCTGACGCCGGTACAGGCCATTGCGTTCTCGGGTCTGATCGGAGGCGCGGGCATGTGGGTGCTCTACACGCAGGTGAACCCTCTGACGATGTGGTTGACCTTCGCGACGTTCGTTGGCTACGCCGTCGTGTACACAGTCCTGCTTAAGCCGCATACGCCACAAAACATTGTCATCGGCGGCATGAGCGGCGCGATGCCGCCCGTACTCGGCTGGGCCGCGGTGACCAACAGCGCGCCGGCCGAAGCATGGCTCCTCGCACTGATCATCTTCGTGTGGACTCCGCCGCACTTCTGGGCGCTGGCGCTGTATCGCATCGAGGACTATCGCAAGGCCGGTTGGCCGATGCTGCCGGTGACGCACGGCGAGCCGCTGACTCGGCTCCACATCCTCCTGTACACGATCGGGCTGGTGGCGACCACTGTCCTGCCCTATGCGGTGCAGATGGCGGGTGCGCTCTACCTCGCCGCGGCGCTGGCCCTCGGGGCCGTGTTCGTCGTTTACGCCTGGCGGCTGTATCGGGCGCCAAATCCGGCGGTAGCCCGGGCGACCTTCAATTACTCGATCGTTTATCTGGCCGCGCTGTTTGCTGCGCTGCTGGCCGACCATTACGTGTGACGAGATCGGCGCCGATATCGTGCTCGTCCTTCGCCTGCTGCCATCCCTGCGCAACGTAGCGGCAGTGTTGCTGGCTCTCCTGGCGGTGGCGTGCTCGCCGCCCGCCTTCAAAGCGGTGGACATCACCGGCGCCGAGTACGCGCGCGACTTCTCGCTCGAGTCCGCCGGTGGCGGCCCTCGGAAGCTCGCAGACTATCGAGGCAAGGTGGTCGTGATCTTCTTCGGGTTCACGCAGTGCCCCGACGTCTGTCCGACCACGCTGTCGGACCTCGCCGAGGTCAAGAAGCGCCTGGGTGCCGATGCCGACCGGTTGCAAGTGATCTTCGTGACGATCGATCCGGAGCGCGACACGCCGGCCGTGCTGGCGCAGTACGTGCCCGGCTTCGACCCGAGCTTCGTGGCCCTCCACGGCACGCCCGAGCAGATCGCCGCGGCGGCCAAGGAATTCAAGATCTTCTATCAGAAGGTGCCCGGCAAGACGGCCACGTCCTACACGATGGACCACACGGCGGGCAGCTACGTCATCGACCGGGACGGTCGCGTGCGGCTCTTTCTCCGCCACGGGGCCAGTGTTGACGATATCGTCAGCGACCTGCGCAAGTTGCTCTAGTCGGGCGGCGACTCGAAGGCGCCGGTGGTCGGCATCACCCGCGTGCTGCTGGAAACCATCCGTGCAGCAGCAGCGGTCTTACCGAGATCGAAGGCGGCTCGCACGGCGTCGTCCAGTTCCAGTTCGAACCCGACGAACACGCTGGCAATGCAATGAGCGTAGTCATCGGCACGGTATGCCGTGGCTCCGGGCAACAGCACGCCATGAACCTCGAACGGATCGAACACGACGATCGTGCCGGGGCGGGCGGCAACCCGCAGCGATGCGCGCGCAAACACGATGTCGACCGGGGGCCCTTCGATGTACCAGACGCCGAACAGCACATCGGCGTAGTGCGCGTCGGTGTGGAAGAAAGCGCCGCGGCACTGATACCACTCGAACGTCTGCCGCAGTGCGCGCCCGGGCAGCGGATCGAGCGCCCGGACCAGCGCGCCATGCACGTCGCTGTCGTTCCAAGCGCCGCCCGACTGCACCCGCCCGATGACGGACTCCGGGCCGCTGATTGTTCGGGCGCGTTCCACCAGCCCAGGCGAAGGCGTCGCGACGGCGGTCGCGACACGGCGCGCCAGGGAACGCACTGACGTCCCGCCTGCCAGCAGTGGCGGCGCATTTAAGTCCAGCGACTCCATCGGGGAATTATCGGGCGGCGGGCCAAAAAAAGGCCCCAGCTAGGCTGGGGCCATGATCCGCCTCGTCGGAGGAGAGGGGGGGAGCGGAGGCGGATACTGCTACAACAGTTGCAGGCCGTACGCCGCGTGCCCGCGCTTACGCCAAGGCGGCGAGTTCCGCGCGCAGCTTCAGCAAGGCTTTGGCCTCGATCTGGCGGATTCGTTCCGCGGAAACTCCGAATTCCTCGGCCAGATCGTGCAGAGTGGCCGTTCCAACTCGACCGTCGGCATCCTCGATGAGCCAGCGAGCCTCGATGATGCGGCGGCTGCGCGCGTCGAGCCGCTCAATGGCCTGCCGTACGCCGTCGGACTGCAGCATGTCGTGCTGGCGCCGTTGCAGGACTTCCGTCGGTTCCGAGTCTTCGTCGGCCAGGTAGGCGATCGGAGCGAATTCCTCCTCGCCGTCTTCGATTCGGCCTTCGAGAGCGATGTCACCGCCGGACAGGCGGGTCTCCATTTCAGAGACTTCCTCGGGCTTGACGTTCAGTACGCGCGCCACACCTTCGATTTCGTCCGGCGACATCGTGCCCAAGCCCTGCTTCATGCTGCGCAGGTTGAAGAACAGCTTGCGCTGCGCCTTCGTCGTTGCAACCTTCACCAGCCGCCAGTTGCGCAGTATGTACTCGTGGATCTCGGCCTTGATCCAATGCAGTGCAAAGGACACCAGCCGCACACCGCGCTCGGGATCAAAGCGCTTCACAGCCTTCATCAGCCCGATGTTGCCTTCCTGGATCAGGTCGGCGTGCGGCAGTCCGTAGCCAAGGTAGTTGCGGGCGACAGCAACCACCAGGCGCAGATGCGACATCACCAGCCGGCCTGCGGCATCGAGGTCATCGCGGTCGCGGAATTCGCGGGCCAGCGAAACTTCCTCGTCTGCCGTCAGCAGCGGGACGCGATTGACCGCCTGGATGTAAGCATCGATGCTACCGACGCTGCCCGGGTGCAGTACCAAGGCATGCGACGCAGCCGGGATCAAGGCATTGGCGACTGCAGCACTCGAACGGGTCTTCGTCACTGAACTTACCCCCTTTGATTTAAATGTAGCACTCTCATCCGTTGAGTGCTAAAGATTTAGAAGGGCGACTCGGGAGAAAGTTCAATCCTGAGTGAATCGTTCAGGTAACCGGCCTACAACACGTTCACTAGGTGTGAGCGTTCGCTTACTTTGTCAGCGAAGAACTGGAAATCGCTGCCCGGGCGCCGATACTGGCCGTCGCCAGCCCAAGCAAGATGGCCGCGGGAACGATCGCCGCGGCCAACCATGCCGGTGGCATCGTCAGGCGGAAGTCCTGCCCAAAGGCGGCTGCGAGTGCCGCGATGCGAGGCTCGACGATGAGAGTGCTGCCGACAGCGATGGCAAGCCCCAGTGCGGCTCCCAGGCCCAAAGTCAGCGCTCCCGCGTAGGCGTACGGACGGACAATGAACGAATTCCGGGCCCCGGCGAGATGGAGAACCGCGGTTTCATCGCGTCGCGACTCCGCCTGCAATCGCACTGCGGCAATCAACACGAGGGCGATCAGTGCCAGCGTCAGGCCGGCCACCACGACGAGGACGATGCCTGCCGCTCGCGCAAGTGCGCTGGCGCGGCGGAACCACTCGATGTCCAGTCGGACGGAATCGACCCCGGCCCATGTACGGACCGACGCCGCCGCGCGCTCGACTACCTCGGGTCCGACCATTGCCGCGAAGCGCGCCACCAGGACGTCGGGCAGCGGATTCGTGCCCGGGGCCGCACCTGATGCGAGTCCGGAGCGGCGGCTCAGTTCGGCAAAGGCCTGGTCGCGCGCGATCAGGCGCACTCCGGTGACCCCATCGACGGCAGCCAGCTTCATTCGCATCTGCTCCAGGTCGCTGGGCGTGGTTCCCAGTGCAACGAAGACGTTCAGCTCGGGACCTGCCTCGATGCGTGTGGTCCATGGAGCCAGCGCGTACGCGAGGATCGCCAGGAAAAGCGGTACCGCCAGCGCCGTCCCGGCCAGGGTGACATTCAGGAGGAAGCTTGCAGGCTGACCCTGGATCAGTGCTGTTGCCCGCTTCAGGGCGAACCACCGCGTCGCGACCGCGCTCATGCCGCGACCTGCGTGGATTCAAGCGCGATGACGCGCGCGCGTGGCGGCATCGCCACGCTCTCGCCGTGCGAGGCCATGACAACGGTCACGCCGGCGACGACAAACTGTTCGAGCAGGTGGACGATGTGCGCGGCGGCCAGCGGATCCAGGTGTGCCGTCGGCTCGTCGACCAGCAGCAGCGCGGGATGATTGACCAGCGCCCGTGCGAGTGCCGCGCGTTGCTGTTCGCCACCCGACAGTTCCCGCGGATAGGCGCGCCCCGCGGCTCCGCCGAGGCCGACGCGCTGCAGCGCCGTGGCGCCGCGCGCCAGTGCCTCGCGCCAGGCGATGCCGGCCGCGGCGCAAGGAAGCGCGACGTTCTGCAGGACGTCGCGGTCGTCGAGCAGCATGAGATCCTGCAGCACGATTCCCATCGACCGCCGCAGCAGCGGCAACATCTGCGGCTTCAGGCGTCCCAATGGCTCGCCGGCGACGGTGATCGAACCGGAGGTCGGCTGTTCCAGTGCGGCGATCAGCCTGAGGACCGCCGACTTTCCAGCGCCCGAGGGTCCGGACAGCAGTACGAACTGATTGCGTGCAATCGAGAAGCTGAGCTGCGAAAGCACGTTGCGGCTGCCATATCGCTTGTCGACCCGATCGAAGACGATCAGCGGCGGCAGGTCCTGGTTCGAGTAGGCATCCATACGGCGGAGCGGCGAGCGACAGGTCGACGACTAAAATGAGTCGTGTCAGAACGTCGCGATGATCGCCGCGATTGTACGGTTGTCATTGAGGCGTCACACGAACTCACTATGGTCCGACGCAACAAGCGCAAGCCGCCTCATCGAAAGCTCGAATTGCAGACCAGCCCCGAGCTCTACCTGAATCGGGAGCTGTCGATGCTCGCGTTCAACGAACGCGTGCTGGCCATGGCGACCCGGACGGCTGTCCCATTGGCGGAGCGGTTGCGCTACGTCTGCATCGTCTCCTCCAACCTCGACGAGTTCTTCGAGGTACGCATCTCCGACCTCAGCGAGGAGATCCGCGAGTCGCGAGGCGCTTCGCCGCAGGCAGCGGCCTATGCCGAGATCATGCAGCGGGCCCACTCGCTGGTGCAGCAGCAGTACGCGCTGTTCAACCAGACGATCGGACCCGCACTCGAACGGCGCGACATCGTCGTGCTCAACCATGCCCAGCGCAACGACGCGCAACGGGCATGGGTGCGCGAGTACTTCACGCGCGAGGTGAAGCCTTTGCTGTCACCGATCGGGCTGGACCCTTCGCATCCGTTCCCGCAGGTGCTGAACAAGTCGCTCAACTTCATCCTTCAGCTTGGCGGGAAGGACGCGTTCGGTCGTCCGTCGACGATCGCGATCCTCAAAGTGCCGCGCGTGCTGCCGCGCGTGATCCCGCTGCCGCCGGGCCTGGTTCCGGGCAAGCAGGCGTTCGTGATGCTCTCGTCGGTGATCCGCGCGCATCTGCAGGATGTCTTTCCGGGCCGTGAGCTAGGCGGGTTCTCGCAGTTCCGCGTCACCCGTGATTCCGATCTCAGTGTCGATGAGCGCGAGGTCCACAACCTGCGGCAGGCGCTGCGCATGGAACTCACGCAGCGCCACTTTGGCAATGCGGTGCGCCTGGAGGTGCTCGCGACCTGTCCGCCGCACCTGCAGGCCCTGCTGCAGGAGCAGTTCCAGCTGCCGGAGCAGGCGGTCTTCCGCGTCGACGGGCCGGTCAATCTGGTGCGGTTGAACCAGCTGGTGGATCACCTGACGGCACCGCAGCTGCGCTGGACGCCCTTTGAGCCTGCATGGCCCGCCAAGCTTGCGGCCGGCGCCGACCTCTTCGAGGCGATCCGGAATAACGACATCCTGCTGCATCACCCCTACGAGAGCTTCGAGCCGGTCATCGAGTTCCTGCGCCAGTCCGCGACCGACGCCAAGGTTGTCGCGATCCGCATGACGCTGTACCGCACTGGCATCAGTTCGATACTGGTGGACATCCTCGAGGAAGCAGCGCGGCGCGGCAAGGAAGTGACCGTCATCGTCGAGCTGAAGGCGCGCTTCGACGAAGAGGTCAACATCAACCTCGCCGAGCGGCTCGAGGCCGTCGGTGCGCAGGTCGTCTACGGCGTCGTCGGCCTCAAGATCCACGGCAAGATGACGCTGGTGCTGCGGAGGGAAGAATCACGCGGCAGGTCGCGACTGGTCCCCTACGCCCACCTGGGAACAGGGAACTACCATCCGACCACAACCAAGCTCTACACCGACTTCGGCATGCTGACCGCGAATGCGGATCTCTGCGCCGACGTCGAGAAGGTGTTCATGCACCTGACGAGTCTCACCAAAGTCGAGCGCCTGAAGCTGCTCTGGCTGGCGCCGTTCACGCTGCACAAGCGGCTCATTGCCGCGCTCGAAGGCGAAGTGAAGCTGGCACGGGCCGGCAAGCCGGCCCGCCTAGTTGCCAAGATGAATGCCCTGACCGACGAGGCGACGATACAGGCGCTCTATGCCGCGTCGCAGGCTGGCGTGAAGATCGACCTCATCGTGCGCGGCGCCTGCGCGTTGCGGCCCGGGGTCAAGGGGCTGTCGGAGACGATCCGGGTGCGCTCGATCGTCGGCCGGTTTCTCGAACACCACCGCATCTTCTACTTCCGCAATGACGGCAAGCCCATGGTGTACCTGTCGAGCGCGGACTGGATGGGGCGCAACCTGTTCCGGCGAATCGAAGTCGCGTGGCCCGTGCTCGAACCCAAGTTGGCGCTCCGGGTCATCGACGAAGGACTGAAGCCTTATCTCGACGACACCCGCGATGCCTGGACGCTGACGGCGAATGGTGAATACCGGCCCCCGCGCGGTGGCGCCAAGGCGGTCTCGGCCCAGCAGCAGCTGCTGGGTCTGCTGGCCGAACGAGTGACGAGTTGAAATGGAGCTGATCCTCTGGCGCCACGCGGAAGCCGAGATCGGCGAGCCGGATCTCGGCCGCAAGCTGACGCCGCGCGGCGAGAAGCAGGCGCGCCGGGTCGCGGAGTGGCTGCACGCGCAACTGCCCGATAGCGCACGGATTCTCGTCAGTCCCGCGACGCGCGCGCAGCAGACGGCGAAGGCCCTGGCGGAAGTCACGCACCGCAAGTTGAAGACGGTCGAGGACGTTGCCCCCGGTGCCAGCGTGCGCGATGTGCTGTTGGCGGCCGATTGGCCGCGTTCGAAAGTGCCAGTGGTCGTCGTCGGCCATCAGCCGACGCTGGGGCATGTCGCTAGCTTCCTGCTCGCCGGCGAAGTCCGTGAATGGGCCGTCAAGAAGTCGGGTGTCTGGTGGCTGAGTTCGCGCGAGCGTGACGGCGAAGAGCAGACTGTCCTGCGCGCGGTCATCAGCCCGGATCTGCTCTAGTGGCTAGTAACAGCCAATTCAGCAGCGCCTTGCGGGCCGGGCCGGCCGATTGCTTTGTCGCTCGCCTTGCGAATAAGCGAAGGCCATTCGACGCGGCTCGCTTCGCGCACTCGGCTCGGCCACCCTTGCCTTTCACTCCAAAATCGACTGTTACAGGCCGCTAGTACCCGTCACTGCGGCCTGAGGCTGAAGGCGATGCCGATGCGCGCCCACTGCATCGCTTCCTCTTCCAGTAGATAGTGAGTCAGCGGGTGGCGCACCAGCCAGTCGCTGTCGAGGCCGAACTCGATCGAGCGGCCGAACCTCAGCGACCAGCGTGGCAACTCGACATCGCGCCGCGCGTGATTGAGGATGACTGCGAGCCGAAGCGCCAGAATCTTCGCCGAGCGCTCGCGGTCCTCGAGCGCCTCGTAGACCTTCTTGAGGTTGCCGCGTTGTCCCAGCACCAGTTGGGCGATGCGTTCCTGGTCGGAGGTCGAGAATCCCGCCAGGTCGGCGTGCTGCACCAGATACGCTGAGTGCTTGTGATAGTCACTGTGCGAAATCGTAAAGCCGACCTCGTGCAGGAGGCAGGCCCACGCCAGCCGCTTCTTCATTTCTACTGACGCCGCGGGCAGCAGTTCCTCGTAGAGCCGTTTGGCGGTTCCGGCCACGCGCGCTGCCTGGGCCCGATCGACGCTGAACCGTTCGAGCATGCGTTCAACCGTGGCGTCACGCAGGTCCTTCTGCTCCTTCCGTCCCAGCAGGTCGTAGAGCAGGCCGACGCGGAGTGCACCGCGCGCGGGCCTCATCTCGTCGAGGCCGAACGTTTCAAAGACCGCCGACAGCACGGCGACGCCGCCCGCGAGCACTTCCTGCCGGTCCGGCTTCATGCCCGCCAATCTGATGCGCTTTATCTCGCCGGCCTCGAGCAGTGCATGACGCAGCTTGAGCAGCCCCTCGGCCGTAACGCGGCCGTCGGACCAGCCCTCGGCGCGCAGGATCTCCGACACGGCCCCCACGGTACCGCTCGATCCGAATGCCTCGTCCCAGTTCCTGCGCGAGAACGTATCGATCGCTTCCTCGAACTCCGCAGCGGCCGCTACCTGTGCCTTCTTCAGTGACGCTCGATCGATGCGGCCGTCCTTGAAGAAACGCAGCGAGGTGTTGACGCAACCTACCTTGAAGGACTCGGCGCTCTGCGCCGTGAAGCCGCGACCGGCGATGACCTCGGTCGAGGCGCCACCGATGTCGACGACAAGGCGCCGCAGGTCCGACGGCGGCAGCGTGTGCATGCAGCCTTCGAACACGAGCCGAGCCTCCTCGCGACCGGAGATCACTTCGATCGGATAGCCGAGCGTGTTCTGCGCCTCGATCAGGAAGTCGTTGACGTTGCGCGCGAGACGAAGAGTCTGGGTGCCGACCGCGCGGACCTGCTGTGGCGGCATGCCGCGCAGCCGCTCGTTCATGCGCGCCAGGGTTTCGAGAGCGGTATCGATCGATTTCTTGCTGAGCTTGTGGCTCTCGTCGAGCCCGGCGGCCAGTCGAACGGTTTCCTTCCAGTAACCCTCACGCTCGATGTGCGAACCGTCGACACGTCCGATCTCGAGACGAAAACTGTTCGATCCGAGGTCGACGGCGGCGAGGTTCATTGCGCCGCTCCCGACCCGACCAGGGCGTCGGCGAACTCGGCCGCGGAGAAGGGCTGCAGGTCGTCGATGCCTTCGCCGACGCCGATGAACAGAATGGGCAGTGGCCTGTCACTACGGGACGCCGCGATTGCCACCAGCACGCCGCCCTTGGCCGTGCCGTCCAGCTTGGTCACGACCAGCCCGGTCAAGCCGACCGCGGCGTCGAAGGCCTGGACCTGTGCCAGCGCGTTCTGGCCGTTGGTGCCGTCGACGATCAGGATCACCTCATGGGGGGCGCCCGGCAGCGCCTTGTCCTGCGCGCGTTTGACGCGCTTCAGCTCTTCCATCAGATGCGTCTGGGTCGGCAGGCGGCCCGCCGTGTCGGCAATCAGCACATCGACGCCGCGTGCCTTGGCGGCGCTCACTGCGTCAAAGACGACGGCAGCCGGATCGCCGCCGCTTTGCGAGACAACTTCGACATTGTTCCGTGCGCCCCAGACGGCGAGTTGCTCACGCGCTGCCGCACGGAAGGTATCGCCCGCGGCCAGCAGCACCGAACGATGCTGTCCGGCGAACCACTTGGCGAGTTTGCCGATCGACGTCGTCTTGCCTGAGCCGTTGACACCACAGACCATGACGACGTAGGGCTTGTCGTGCGCGAGATCGAAGCGACCCTCGGCCGGCGCAAGCCGGCGCGCCAGTTCGTCGCGCAGGGCCAGTCGCACCTCGTCGGCCGACTTCAGGCCCTTGAGCTTGATCTCGGCGCGCAGCGTGTCGATCAATTTTGCGGCGGTGGCTACACCGACGTCGGCCCCGATCAGCGCCATCTCGAGGTCTTCGAGCAGCGCGTCGTCGATGACCCCGCCGGAAAAGAGCCCGACGATGTTGACGCGTGTCTTGTCGAGTCCGCGCTTGAGCCTCGCAAGCCATCCGCCCTTGGCGCCGTCGGCAGAAGCGGGGCTTATCATCAAACGATGCGGGAGAAACAGTCGGAAGGAGTGGTGAATCGACAGCGCGAAAAGATTGCCGCGAAGTCTCGGACGAGTGTAACAAAGCCATCGCTCACGCCGATGACAGCGCAACATCGTCTGCACGGGGCGCCGCGCCAGGTACGCATCATCGGCGGTCAATGGAAGCGGACGCCGCTGCCGGTGCCCGATGTTGCCGGCCTGCGCCCGACGCCCGACCGGGTGCGCGAAACGCTCTTCAACTGGCTGCAGCACCTGCGGCCCGATGTTTCAACGCTGAGCGGTCTTGATCTCTTCGCTGGTACCGGCGCGCTCGGATTCGAGCTCGCCTCGCGGGGTGCGCGCTCCGTGCTGCTGGTCGAATCGAATCCGCAGGCGCTTCAGTCGCTGCGTGCCACGCGCGAGCGGCTGGCGGCCACCGCCGTCGAGGTACGGTCCGGCGATGGACTGTCGGTCGCGGCGGCGCTCGCGCCGGGCTCGTTCGATGTGATCTTCCTTGATCCGCCCTTCGATGCCGGTCTGCAAGGTCCGGCGCTGGCCGCGGCGCGCCGGCTGCTGGCGGCAGGAGGACTGCTGTACCTCGAGGCTCCCACCGCCCTTGCCCCGGACCAGGCGCAACAGGCCGGCCTGGAGATCGTCCGGAGCGGCCGGGCGGGGCAGGTTTCTTTTCATTTGCTGCGACAGCCGTCTGCATGAATAATCCCCCGCGCCCGGCCGCAGACCGGGCCGCTGAGGAGACAATGCCATGGTGATCGCCGTCTATCCCGGCACGTTCGACCCGCTGACCCGCGGCCACGAGGATCTCGTGCGGCGTGCGGCAGGGCTGTTCACCAAGCTGGTGGTCGGCGTGGCGGACAGCCGGGCCAAGAAGCCGTTTTTCGTGCTCGACGAGCGCATCGCCATCGCGCGCGAAGTGCTGTCGCATTACCCGAACGTCGAAGTGGCTGGCTTTCGCGGATTGCTGAAAGACTTCGTGCGCGAGCAGCAGGCGCGCGTCATCGTGCGAGGTCTGCGCGCGGTCAGCGACTTCGAGTACGAATTCCAGATGGCGGGCATGAACCGCTACCTGCTGCCTGACGTCGAGACAATGTTCCTGACCCCCTCGGATCAGTACCAGTTCATCTCGGGCACGATCGTGCGCGAGATCGCAACGCTGGGTGGCGACGTCAGCAAGTTCGTCTTCCCGTCGGTCGAGAAGTGGCTCAAGGTCAAGATCGAGCAGATGGGTGGCGCGGGCGCGTCAGAGAACTGATGCCGCTTTGAACGGAACGAGCGCGCGGGACCCGCGCATCGATGCCCTGCGCGGTGCTGCCCTCGCAGGCATCCTGCTGGTCAATATCCAGTCCTTTCTCTACGGCGCGATCAATCCGATCGGTTTCCTCGACACCGGGGCAAGTGCTTTCGACCGAATTGCCCACTTCGCCACGGCCACCTTTGTCGCCGGGAAGTTCATGCCGCTCTTCGGCATGCTGTTCGGGGCGGGTTTCTCGCTGCTTTACCAGAAGCTGAAGGCCACGGTCGCGGATCCGCGTGCGGCGTATCGCCGCCGCCTGGTGTTCCTCTTTGTGTTCGGCATCGGTCATGGCCTGTTCCTTTACTTTGCCGACATCACGCATGCCTATGCGCTGGCAGGCTTCGTCCTGCTGCTGTACGCGGATCGCGACGTCGTCTTCATTGCGCGCGCGACCCTGGCCTGGTGGATCTTCGCCGCGCTCTGGACGCTGCTGCTCATCGTGCCGTCGATCGGTGCATCGTCGAGCGTGCCGGTCGAGTGGATCGAGGAGGCCCGACTGAACTTCGAGGCGAGCGTCCGGCTGGGGTACCTGGAACAGTGGCCGCTGCGCGCGGGGATCTTCTTATGGCAGGTGCAGGCCAACCTGCTTGCCCTACCCAGTGTCGTCGCGCTGATGATGACTGGGATGCTCGCGCACCGGTCCGGCTGGCTCGAGGCTCTCGGCACCCCCGCGTGGAGCCGGGCAGCGGCCCTGGGCCTCGCCGTCGGCTTGCCCGCCGCGCTGGGCTACGGGATGTGGTCCGCTACCCATGTGTCGCTCGAAGAGAACGTACTACTGCCGGCCTGGGTGATGGTGCTGCAGTTCCTGGGGCCGGCGCTGTCGGTCTTCTACGCCGTCGTGTTCCTCCGGCATGCGCCGGCTTTGGTCGTGCACTGGCTCGCGCCTGCGGGAAGGATGCCGCTCACGAACTATCTGCTGCAATCGGTGGCGATGGGTGCGTTGCTTTCCGGCTGGGGACTCGCGCTCGGGATCAACGCGAGCTATGCCGAGGTGAGTGCACTGGCGCTCGGCGTGTTTGCGCTGCAGGTCGTCTTTAGTCGCTGGTGGCTGGCCCGCTATGCGCAGGGGCCGCTCGAAGCGGCGTGGCGCGCCTGGACCTTTCACGGCCTCAGGCGAGCAACGGCGACCTAGCCGAAGCCGATCGTCAGGCTCGCGGCGTCGCCGCGTGCCAGGGTGCAGCCGGCGCCGCGCACGACGATCGCGTTGACGCCAAACGTGATGCCGCCCGCGCGGGCGTTGTCGCGATAGATGGCGAGCGTGCCGCCGGGCTCGGTCGAGGGAACACCCGTCGCAGGGTCCACATTCGGCACCGAGCAACGCACGCAGGGCTTCACGACTTTCAACTCGGCATCGCCCAGCGTGACCCGTTCGACATAGTCTTCCTCGAACGCGTCGACACTGTCCAGCACGATATTCGGGCGAAAGCGTTCGATGCCGACCGCAGCAATGCCGCGCTTGCCCAGTCGCGCATTGAGGTCGGTGAGCGAGGCGGTCGACGCGATCAGCAGTGCGAAGGCATCGGCGAACTTGTAGGGCGCCGGCGTCGCGCCGGTGTAGCGCACGTTCGAGAGCCGCCGTGCTTCGGGATCGAAGCGCATCAGGCGGCACGGCTGGCCGAGATAGCGCGAGAACCACGCATCGGCGACTTCGCCCTGTGTGACGGCGGCCACCGTGTCGTTCCAGACCGTGACATTGACGACGTCGCCTTCGCTGGCGAAGGGGACTTCGAGCTGAAGCATGCCCGGCGCTTTCAGCCGGAGCGCGGTCGACGTCAGGCGCGTCTCGATCAGCGCCATCTGGGGAAGTTCGCGCTGGCTCAGAAATTCACCATCGGCGTCGACGACGACCCATTCGCGGTCGCCAATGCCGTCGACCTCGAGCCCGGTCGCAGCCAAAGTGGCCCGTTCGATCTCGATGCCGCGGCATCCCTTGACCGGGTAAAGAAAGAGCTGTGCGATCGAAGCAGCCATCGTGGGACTCAGACGTTGAACAGGAAGTTCAGCACATCGCCGTCGCGCACGATGTACTCCTTGCCCTCGGCACGCATCTTGCCCGCCTCCTTCGCACCCTGTTCGCCCTTGTGGGCGACGAAGTCGTCGTAGCCGATGGTCTGCGCGCGGATGAAGCCCTTCTCGAAGTCGGTGTGAATCACGCCGGCCGCCTGCGGCGCCGTGCTGCCGGCAGTGATAGTCCACGCGCGCACTTCCTTGGGGCCGACAGTGAAATAGGTTTGCAGGCCCAGTAATGTGTATCCGGCGCGGATCAGCCGGTTCAGTCCAGGTTCGTGCATGCCCATGTCGGCCAGGAAGATTTCCTTGTCCTCGTCGGGCAGGTCGGCGATCTCGGCTTCGATCTTGGCGCACACCGCCACGACCGGCGCGCCTTCCTTCGCGGCGTACTCACGAACGCGTTCGAGCAGTGGATTGCCTTCGAACCCGTGCTCTTCCACGTTGGCGACGTACATCGTCGGCTTCGCGGTCAGCAGAAACAGTGGCCGCAGCACGTCCTTCTCTTCATCGTAGAGGTCGACCGAGCGCACCGGTTTCGCTTCGTTGAGTGCGGGCAGGATCTTCTCGAGCGCATCGACCAGTCGTTTCGCTTCCTTGTCGCCGCCGCTCTTGGCGATCTTGGTGTAGCGCGCCAACTGCTTGTCGACCGTCTGCAGGTCGGCGAGCGCCAGCTCCGTGTTGATGACCTCGATATCGGAGATGGGATCGATCTTGCCCGCGACGTGGATGACATTTGAATCCTCGAAGCAGCGGACGATGTGCGCGATCGCATCGCACTCGCGAATGTTGGCGAGGAACTGATTGCCAAGGCCCTCGCCCTTGCTCGCGCCGGCCACCAGTCCGGCGATGTCGACGAACTCGACCGTGGCCGGCAGTACCTTCTGCGGATTCGCAATCGCGGCGAGTGCAGTCAAGCGCGCATCGGGCACCTCGACGATGCCGACGTTGGGTTCGATCGTGCAGAACGGATAGTTCTCGGCCGCAATGCCGGCCTTGGTGAGCGCGTTGAAGAGCGTCGACTTGCCGACATTGGGCAGTCCGACGATGCCGCATTTCAAGGCCATTGGGAGTTGTCCGGTGCGCCGCGTGGGCGAAAGCGTGCAATTATCGCAAGCCTTTGAAGACTTTCCCAATGACCATGACTGTCGAACTCAGGGAAGTGACGAAGGACACTGTGTCCTCCGTGTGCAAGCTCGACGCCGGAGACGGCGGCAAGCAGGTGGCGCCGAACGCCGTGTCGATAGCGCAGGGGTACTTTTCGCCGGAAGCGTGGTTCCGTGCCATTCATGCCGGTGACGAGTTGGTCGGTTTCGTCATGCTCTACGACCACACGCTGGCGGAAGCGCCCGAGGAACCCGAGTTCTTCCTATGGCGGCTGATGATCGACCGCCGTCACCAGGGCAAGGGTTATGGCCATCTCGCGGTCGAGCGGCTGGTTGAGCATGTGCGCGCGCGCCCCGGTGCGGAGCGGCTCCTCGTCTCGCACGTCCAGGGAGCTGAGCGCCTCAGCCGCTTCTACCAGTCTCTCGGTTTCCGCTACACCGGCAAGGAGGATGAGGGCGAACTCATAATGGCGCTGGAACTGAGTTGAGTCCGCTGCGGCCCGGCGCGGACTGGATCGCGACAGAGGCCGATCGCTCCACCGCCGCCGAACTCCAGGTGTTCTATGAGGCGAATCCCGAGTACTGGCGGATGGTGTACGGGCACAACCCAGCAGCCGACGACGCCTTGCAGGACATCGATGCGAAACCTCCTGCGGACATGCCCTACAGCACGCTTCCAATGTGGCTGATACGGGATCGTTCGACGCGCCGTATCGTTGGGGAGGTGTCGGTCGCGACTGATTTGCTGGCTGAGGGAGTCACGCACCTCGGCTTTTTCATCGTCGACACTGCGCGCCAGGGGTCCGGACTCGCCGCCGAGGTTTACGCGAGCTACGAAGCGTGGGCCGTCGGGAGCGGTGCCCGCTGGCTGCGGCTGGGGGTTGTCGAGGGCAACCGGCGCGGACATCGCTTCTGGTTGCGCAACGGGTACGTCGAAGTCCGTCGGCGCCAGAACTACGTCATCGGCGAACTGAGCCACACGCTGATCGTGATGGTGAAGCCGGTCGCGCTTAATGCCCTCGACGACTATTTGACCTACGTCCCACGCGACCGGCCGGAGTCCTAGAGCGGCTGCACTACGGCAGGGTCGGGCGACCGCAGCCAGGCCATGGCCGCATCTGCGAAGCGCTGCGCCTCGGCGATGGCCTGTTCCCACACCTTGATGCGCGCGGCGTGGTCGGTGCCGTAGCGGTAAAAATCACTGCGGTTGGGCAGCTTGCCGCCGGGCAGGCGCTCAAGCATCGCCCGCGACGGCGCGATCAGCAGTACGTTCGACAGCCAGTCGTGGCCGCGCGGGCGGGCACGCCAGGGCAGGTACTTGTCGAGCCACCCGGGTGTCACCCACGGTACGAAGTGCGGATAGAGCACCAGTCGCTCGAGATCCGGATAGGGCAGCAGCAGGTGATAGTCGATGAGGCCGCCGTCCCAGTAGTCGCCGGGCGGAGCCCCGGCGATGTTGCTCACCGGGTCGCACACGAGCGGAATCGAGCCCGAAGCCAGCAGGGCGTCCTCGGCGTTCGCCGCCGACAGTGCGATGCGTTCGAGGCCGAAGGCATCGAAGGGCGCGCTGAATTGCGACGTGCCGCCGGCCGCGAACACCACCCGCCGCAGGTGCGACGCGAGGTGGCGCCGCCCGGCCGCATTGGCGAGTGCCGCCCGCGCGAATGCACGGCGCCCGTGTGACTGCAGTCCGTCCCGCGCACGCGCCGTGAGGATAGACAGGGCCGCGCCTGCGCGGATCCGCAGGCCTCCGTCCGCAAGTACAGAACGGGCAAGTACCCGGCAGACGGCAGCGACTTGCTTCGGCGTCGGGCGCTCACTGTAGTTCTGCTCGTGCACGTAGGCGTGCTGCAGCCGGTCCAGGGCGGCGAGCGGATCGGTCTGCGCCAGCGCCGCCATGCGCCAGGCGCCGATCGAGGCGCCAACCAACTCCACTCGGGCCGTGGACGGCAACCATTCGGCGATCAGCAGGCGATCGAGTGGCATCAGCACGAGGCCCTTCGGACCGCCGGCGGCGGCGGGAATGCAGGCAATGTCGGCAGGAACAAGGCCCTGCTTTGCGATGTGGCGGCGCGCGCGCTCACCGGCGCGTACTTCGATCCATGCTGTGGACATCGTCATGCTGCGGGGCCGGAAACGGCTGGGCGTCGCTTCGCCGGCGACGGCTAAGACTCCTGCGGCGCCGTGCCTCCCGGTCTGGTATGCAGCCTCAGCATCGCCGCCTCGAACCGCCCGTCGGCCAGCAGCTCGACGATCGACTCCGCACGTTCAAGCGCCTCGTCGATGGCGGCCTGTTCATCGCGACGAGGGGGATGCAACACGAAGTCGGCGACGTCCTGCTCAAGCTGCAACGAGCGCGGGTGACCGATGCCGATGCGCAGCCGCCAGAAATCGGCTGTCGTCAGCTTTGCCTGCGTGTCCTTGAGTCCGTTGTGGCCGGCGGTGCCGCCGCCACGCTTGAGTTTCACGGCGCCAGGTAGCAGGTCGAGTTCGTCGTGCACGACGAGGATCTCCGTGGGGAGGATCTTGTAGAACAGCGCGAGCGCGACGACTGCCTGGCCCGACCGGTTCATGTACGTCGTCGGCTTCAGCAGCCAGACATCGTGGCCGCCAAGGCGCAGCCGAGCCGTGTCACCGTGGAACTTGCGCTCGCTCGTGAAGCGGACACCTGCCCGGCGCGCGACGGCGTCGACCAGCCAGTAGCCTGCGTTGTGGCGCGTGGCTTCGTACTCGGCGCCGATATTGCCGAGTCCGACAAAGAGACGGATGCCCCGTGGAGGCTCGAGTTCGTCAGTCATTGCAGAAATGAAAAAGCCCGCTGCCGGGCAGGCAGCGGGCTCGATTGTGCCGGACGCGCAGGCGCGTTCGGTTTGCCCGGGAAGCCGGGGCGTTTACTTCTTCTTGTCGCCGCCCTTTTCCTTGTCTTCCTTGCCGCCCTTGGCCGGTGCGGCGCCCGGCGCTGCCACCGGTGCCTTCTGCGCAGTTGCCGGAACTTCGGTGGCCGCCACTGGCACGGCGACTTCCTCCTCGGCCTGCTCGCCATGTGTCGACACGGCAACAACGACCGGGTTTTCCTTGCCCTTGAGTACAGGCGTCACGCCCGTCGGCATCTTGAGGTCGAGCACGCGCACCGTCTGGTGGGCCTGCAGACCGGAGAGATCGACTTCGATGAACTCCGGCAGGTCCTTGGGCAGGCAGGCGACGTCGACCTCGGACATGATGTGGCTGATCAGCCCACCGCCGACCTTGAACGCCGGAGACTCCTCCTGGCCGACGAAGTGCAGCGGAATACGAATGTGAACCTTCTGGTTCTCGGAGACCCGCTGGAAGTCGACATGCAGCACCAGTGCCTTGTACGGGTGCATCTGGAAATCGCGCAGCAGCACGCGTTCCGACTTGCCGTCGAGTTCCATGTCGAGAATCGACGCGTGAAACTTTTCCTTGCGCAGTGCATGGAAGAGCGGGTTGTGCTCGACCTCGATCGCCTGCGCGGCTCCGGTGCCGCCGTACAGGACCCCGGGTACCTTGTTGGCATGGCGCAGGCGGCGGCTCGCACTCGTGCCTTGCGCATCTCGTTTGGTTGCTACGACTTTCATTTCACACTCCAGTTGTCGTCCGCGGACCGCGACCAGTCACAACGGACAATTTCGATGTGGGCGGCCGCCCACATCGACCTGAACACGAGGCACGTGCCTCTGCGTTGCAGTTCCATCAAAAAATCGTCTGGCTTTGCCAGCGATTTTTTCTAACTATTCCGCGCAAAAGTAGGGGTCTACTTTTGCGCGCCTATTCAATAAACAGCGAACTCACCGAGTCCTCGCGCGCGATGCGCGAAATGGTCTCGCCCAGCAATGCTGCGCAAGACAGCTGCCGGATCTTCGGACAGGCCGCAGCGGCTGGGCCAAGCGGGATGGTGTCCGTGACGACCAGTTCGTCGATGACCGAGGCCGTCAGCCGTTCAACCGCCTTGCCCGACAGCACCGGATGCGTCGCGTACGCCATTACGCGCAACGCCCCCTGTTCGCGCAGGGCCTGGGCTGCCTGACACAGTGTGTTCGCGGTGTCGACCATGTCGTCCATGATCACGCAGTTGCGACCCTCGACCTCGCCGATGATGTGCATGACCTCGGACACATTGGCCCGTGGCCGCCGCTTGTCGATGATCGCGAGTTCGGCGTCCATGCGCTTGGCGAGCGCACGCGCGCGCACCACGCCGCCCACGTCCGGCGAAACGACGACCAGGTTGTCGTAGTTGTGCTTCCACAGATCGCCGAGCAGGATGGGGCTGGCGTAGATGTTGTCGACCGGGATGTCGAAGAACCCCTGGATCTGGTCTGCATGCAGGTCCATGACCAGCATGCGGCTGATGCCGACCACCTGCAGCATGTTGGCGACCACCTTCGCGCTGATCGCGACGCGGGCGCTGCGCGGCCGCCGGTCCTGCCGTGCGTAGCCGAAGTAGGGAATCGCCGCGGTGATCCGACCGGCGGATGCACGCTTGAGCGCGTCGGCCATGATCATGATCTCCATCAGGTTGTCGTTCGTCGGGGCGCAGGTGGGCTGCAGGATGAAGACGTCCTTGCCGCGCACGTTCTCGAACAGCTCGACTGTCACCTCGCCATCGGAGAAGCGCGACACCTGCGCCTTGCCGAGCGGGATGTTGATCTGCTGTGCCACGGCATGCGCGAGCTTCGGGTTCGCGTTACCCGTGAACACCATCAGATTGTCGGGGACCATCAAGGCCATGACTCAGTCGCTCGCGACGCCAATCCGGCGGTTCCTGTTCGTTGCCGGTCAGGGCGCCCGTTCGACCTCGGCGGGCGCGCTGCAGAAAGCGGTCACCGGAAGCGCGGCATCGAATCGGTGCCAGGCTGATTCCGGCGCTGTGATGAATGGCTGGGGAGGAAGGATTCGAACCCTCGAATGGCGGAATCAAAATCCGCTGCCTTAACCAGCTTGGCGACTCCCCAGCGCTAAAACTTGCGCTGTACTCCTACCGCGGCTCGCATTGCCACCGCGCTTGCTGCCCCGGCCGCGCGCCGGTTACCACGCTCGCAGCGGGTGCTCTGTCAAGCCACGCACTGCCCATCCCACCCACTCCGCCGGCAGGTCCGCCACGGCAGCGCGCGCCGCTTCTTCACCGCTCGCGACTGTAAAGACCGCAGAGCCTGAGCCGGTCATTCGCGTCGGACCGAACTGCGCGAGGTGCGCGACGACTCGATCGATGTCCGGAAACCTGCGCCGTGCGACAGTCTCGAGATCGTTGGACCCAAATAGAACCGGTGCGGTGCGAAGGTCCGGCCTACCGCCGTGGAGCAACCCCCCGGGCGCCGCAGAAAAGTCGGACATTTTCGTGGCTTTGGTATTTCGTGTCAAACCGGGGTCCTCGAAGATTTCCTTTGTCGAAACATGAACTTGGGGCCAGATCAGCGCGTAATGGGCGGCGGGCAGCGCAATCGGACTCAATCGCTCGCCGCGGCCCTCGGCAAAGGCATTGAAACCGTGCACGAAGAACGGGACATCGGCGCCCAGTTCCAGCGCCAGCGCGGCCAGGTCGGTTCGATCGAGTGCCGCGTTCCACAGGCGATTCAGCGCAATCAGGGTTGTCGCGGCGTCCGATGAGCCGCCGCCGAGTCCGGCGCCGGCGGGAATGCGTTTCAGCACTTGTATATCGGCCCCAAATCGGGTTCCGGTGCGTTGCTGCAACAGGCGGGCAGCGCGCAACGCGAGGTCGTCGTCGGCCGGGCCGATGAGATCACCCGTGCGCTGCAGCTTGCCGTCGTCCCGGCGCTCGAGGTCGATCCAGTCCGCCAGGTCGATCAGGGCAAACACCGTTTGCAGATCGTGATAGCCGTCGGCGCGGCGTCCGAGCACATGCAGGAATAGATTGATCTTCGCCGGGGCCGGCAGGGCAAGCGCGCGTTCCATCGCTTCAGTCCATCATCGCGGCGCCGTGCGCTGTCTTCCTGACTTCGACTCGGGTAAGTTCAGCAACTGCTCACGGCGCTGGCTCATCGACAATCACTCGCACGCTGAGTGCCGGGCCGGCACCGACGGGCGAACGCTCCAGCTGCAAGCGCCGCGGGCGTTGAGTGACCGATGAGAATTCCGCATACCGGATCGTCCAGCCGTCCTGCACGATTTCGGTGATGCGCTCGCCATCGCGCTGTGTGGAGGCGGGGCGATCAGGGCTCGGGCGACCGTCGATCCAGTCAGCGAGACCCGCCACAGGCAGCCGCCAACCGGTCAGGCCCTCGATCAGCTGATCCGCGTCGGGGCCGCTGGCTGTCTGCATCTGCGGACCGGTGGCGGTGGCTCGGCCAGGCTCGATTTCGATCCGCGCAACCGTCGTCCCCACCGGCGTGGAAAGATCGATCGTCTGTCGTGCTCCGCGGACTTCGACGGTGAAGAGGCCGCTGACCGTTTCGCGCCGCTCTCCGCTGGCTGCGGTGGCCGCGAAACGGCCCGAGTAAAAACGTTCAGGCGGCTCTGTCGGAGTTGCACAGGCGCCCAGCCAGAGCGCGAGCGTCGCAAACCCGACCCGGAACACCAAACGCTGCATCAGAGGCCGATGCGCAGGCGGGCGACTGTCGACTTCAGCAACTCGTTACCTGGCTCCTTGGCGCGCACGTCGCGCAGGAGCTGGCGCGCGCGCGCCTGGTCGCCGCTGGCCCACAGTACTTCGGCCAGATGCACCGTCACCTCGGCGTCGGGCTTTGCGTTGTAGGCGAGCTCCAAGTACTTGCGGGCTGCGGCGAGATCACCCATACGGAAGTAGATCCAACCGAGCGAATCGAGGATGTAGGGATCTTCCGGCGCAAGCTGGTGCGCCTTCTCGATCAACTGCAGTGACTCCGGCAGCCGGACGTTGCGATCCGCGAACGTGTAGCCCAACGCGTTGTACGCGTGGGCGTAGTCGGGGCGCAGCTCGATGACCTTGCGCAGGTGCCGCTCCATGGCGTCGATGTTGTCGAGCTTTTCGGCCGTCATGGCGGCGTCGTAGAGCAGGGGCACGTTGTCGGGCGACTTCTCGAGCGCCTGTGTCAGCAGCTTGTACGCCTCGTCGTAGCGGTGTATCTCGCGCAGTAACTGGCCCTCGGCGAGCAGCAGCTGAGTGCGCTCGTCGGCAGAGCTGGCCTGTACGCTGCGCAGCAGCTTGCGTGCCTCTTCCGTGCGCTTCATCTTGGTCAGCAGGAGCGCTTCGCGCACTCGCGCCTGCACGTACTCGTCGCCGCCTTCGATCTTGCGCAGCCACTGCAGCGCCTCGGCGTATTGCTTCTCTTCCTCCGCAATCTGCGCGAGGTACAGATAGGCCTGGTCCGGATCGCGTTCGCCACTGTCCTGGCTTTCTACCAGTGCGAGGTAGCGCTGCAGGTAGGTGCGCGCGTCGCTGTTGAGGTTGCCCTGCAGAGACAGTAACGCCAGCGAGTAGACGAGGTCCGGATTCTTCGGGTCCGCCTGCAGCAGTTGCTCGAACTGCGCGCGTGCCGGGCCGTACTTGCGGTCCGCCACCAGCAGTCGCGCGTAGGCGAGGCGCACGTCGGCTGACGCGCCAGGCTGGGCCGCCCGCTTCTCCAGCATCGCCAGTGCCGCCGGCCGATCCGTAGCCTGCAGGAACTGTGCGGCCGCAAGGATGGCGCGCTCGTAGTCCGGCCTGAGCGCAACCGCTGCCTTCGCCTCGTCCACGGCGCGGCCAGAGAGGCCAGCCGCTTGCGCGCCGCCGGCCAGTACCAGCCTGACATCAGCGTCATCACGGTACGGTTGCGCCAGGCGCTCAAGCAGGCCAAAGGCGCCTTTGCGGTCGGGAACCCGCGCCAGATTGCGCTGGATGCGCGCCAGTTCCGCCGCCGGCGAGGCCGCGGCCTTGACCTCGGCGGCGAGCAGGGGAAACGCCTCATCGAATCGACCGCTGCTTGCATACAGCAGCGCGAGCGCCTGTCCGGAGTCTCGCGACTCCGGCGCGAGCTGGCGCCACAGTTCCGCCGCTTCGACGCTTTGCGAAATGGCCCGGCCTTGCACGGCGAGTTCCGTGGCCCGGCGCGCGAGGCGCGGATCCTTTGTTTCGCGCGCGAGCTTCAGGTAGATCGAGTAAGCGGCTCCGAGTTCGCCCTGTTGCGCGGCCAACTCGGCAGCCATCAACTGATACATCAGCGCCCCGGTGATCGGCACCTCAGGAATCACGTCTGCGCCCGGGCGGGCTGGTGCGGTCGGGGCGGCGGCAGGCGACAGCGTCAATTCGGGCGTACCGCTGCCCGCCGCAGCCGGAGTGGGCTGCGCCGTAGGCGCCACGCCGCTCTCGACGGAGGGAGTCAGAGTCTCAGGCCGCGATGCGCACCCTAGAATCGCAACTGAGACAGTCAGCGGCAGCAACAAGCGCAACGCGGCAGCGGTGCAACGTGTGATCAGGACCTGCATGAAGTGGAAGTGCGCGCGGTGGCGCTCGACGAGCCGAATGAACCCCACATTATCAGAACGCGCTCGCCGCAATCGGTTCCATAGCGATGCCTGAATTGCCGGAAGTCGAAGTTACGCGGCGCGGGCTGGCCCCGTTTGTCGAGGGTCGGACGGTCGAGGCGATCGAGGTGCGCGATGCGCGCCTGCGCTGGCCCGTGCCGCGCGACCTGGGCCCGTCGGTAGCGGGTTACCGCGTCGAAGCACTGGAGCGCCGCGGCAAATACCTGCTGTGGCGGTTCGAGCATGGGACGCTGATCTCGCACCTGGGCATGTCGGGCGTCTGGCGGGTCTGGCCACGTGCGGCTGCGCCGCCGCCTCGGCGACACGATCACGTCGACATCATCCTCGCCGCGCACATCGTCCGGTTGAATGACCCGCGTCGCTTCGGTGCGCTGCTGTGGCACCCGACGACGGCGGGGCCGGTCCAGGACCACGCATTGCTGGCGGGGCTGGGCGTCGAGCCGTTCGACCTTCGCTTCGACGGCGCGCTTATATATCGAGAGACGCGGCGGCGGGCGGCCGCGATCAAGCAGGTCTTGCTGGCGGGCGACATCGTCGTCGGGGTCGGCAACATCTATGCGTCCGAAGCGCTTTTTCGCGCCGGTATCCATCCGCGCGCTTCCGCTCGGCGCCTCGGTCGGCAGCGCTGTGATCGCCTCGCCGGCGCGGTGCGTGAAGTGCTTTCCGAGGCCATCGGCGTCGGGGGCAGCACATTGCGGGACTTCGTTTCGGCGGCAGGCGACGAAGGCTACTTCATGCTCGAAGCCAATGTGTACGAGCGCGCCGGACTCCCTTGCCGGCGCTGTTCGACTTCGATCAGACGCATCGTGCAGGGGCAACGGGCGACCTACTACTGCCCGCGTTGTCAGCGCTGACCGCGGCCGTTCAAAGCGTTTTGCGGGGCGAGGCGTGCTTCGATTTGCACCGTATGTCGGTACGTTTTCATGTCATGGCGAGTGGCCGCCCGCAGAGGACCCTGTGATAGATTGGTTCGACCTTGCCCTGACGCGTGGCCAATGGCCCAGCTTGCTTCGAGTTTTGAGGAATACGGCCAGTGGCGCGATGCGCTCGCATCGTCCATTGTGCAGTTGCGCCAGTGGCTGGCCGACGCGGAAATGCTCGATGGCGACGCTGCGCGCCGCGTCGATGTCGCGCTCGATCGACTGGCCGAGGACAAGCTCGTCATCGCGTTCGTCGCCGAGTTCTCGCGCGGCAAGTCTGAACTGATCAACGCCATCTTCTTCGCCGACTACGGCAAGCGCATCCTGCCGTCGTCGGCTGGGCGCACGACGATGTGCCCGACGGAACTGTTGTACGACGAATCGCTGCCGCCCTGCATACGCGCGTTGCCGATCGAGACACGCGGGCGGCACGGAACGACGACCGACTTCAAGCGCAGGTCGGACGAGTGGCAGGTCTTTCCGCTCGACACCAGTTCCGCCGACGGCATGCTCAACGCGTTCAAGATCGTCGCCGAGACCGTGAAGGTGCCGGTCGAGCTGGCGCGCAGCTATGCACTGTACGACGAGGACGATCCTGCGCAGGTGATCGCGCTCGACAAGAACGGCATGGTCGAGATCTCGAAGTGGCGCCACGCGGTGATCAACTTCCCGCACCCGCTGCTCAAGCACGGCCTGGTGATCCTCGATACGCCCGGACTGAACGCGATCGGTACGGAGCCGGAGCTGACGCTATCGCTGGTGCCGAATGCCCATGCCGTGCTGTTCGTGCTCGCCGCCGATACCGGAGTCACTAAGAGCGACCTGGATGTCTGGCAGCACGTCGTCGGCGATGCGGGCCATAAGAACCACATCGCCGTGCTCAACAAGATCGATGGCCTGTGGGACCCGTTGAAGACCCCGGGCGAGATTGAGCGGGAAGTGCGCCGCCAGTGTGCCGGAGTGGCCGCCACCCTCGACCTCGATCCGATGCGCGTGTTTCCGGTGAGCGCCCAGAAAGGCCTCGTCGCCAAGGTTCAGAACGACTCGACCCTGCTTGACGCCAGCCGTCTGCCGCTGCTCGAGGAAGCGCTGATCGACCTCTTGGTGCCGACAAAGCAGCAGATCGTTCGCGACCAGACTGTCGCGCAGGTCGAGCGGGTGGCGTCCGAGGCGCGCCTGACTCTGTCTGCGCGTGAACGCGGCGTCATCGAGCAGCTCTTCGAGCTTCGGGGCCTGCAGGGGAAGAACCAGAGTTCGATCGAGCGCATGACACGCCGGGCACTGGCGGAGCAGCGCGAGTTCGAGGATGTCGTGCGCAAGATCGTGGCGGCACGCGCGGTCCTGCAAAAGCTCTCGGACCCGTTGGTCCTCAACCTGCGCGTCAGCACCTTGCGGGCGCAGGTGATCGCGACTCGCAACAAGATGCGAAAGACGCAGCTCTCGCCGACGATCTCGTCCGCAGTCCGCGAGTACTTCGCCAATCTGCGGGGACTGCTACGCGGGGCGAACGTGAAGGCGCTCGAGGTCGAGCAGATGGTGCTCGGGGTTCAGCGCCGCTTTGCCGAAGAGCTGGGCTGGAGCCTCAGCCCGCCGATGACCTTTTCGCTTGACACGTACATCGCCGAACTCGAACGGGCCGAGCAGGCCTACAAATCGCAGTTTGGCGCCTTCGCCGTTTTGACGCGCGACCGCTGGACGTTGATGGAGCGCTTCTTCGAGACGGTGGTGTCGAAATCGCGCGAGATCTTTTCGGCGGCGGAACGCGATACCGAAGCATGGGTCAAGTCCCTGTTGCCGCCGATCGAGCTGCAGGTGCGGGAGCAGCGCACGCAGCTCCGGAAGCGTGCGGAGTCGATTTCGAAGATCCGTGACGCGCAGGGCTCGCTGGACGAACGCATTGCCGAACTCGAAGAGGCACTCGAGGAGGCACAGTCGCGACTGGCCGACGTGAGGCGCCTGTCGGAACGCATCCAGTTCATCGGCTCTCGCGTACCCGACGACCTGCGCCTGGCGGAAGAGGCGCTGGCAGCGTAACCACCCGCATCCGCCGGGCCGCGAACGGCGCTGGGCGGCATCCAGGCAATTCTCGTCAATCATCAGCGTGCCAGCGGCGATGCAACCCGCGTCCACCAGGGCCGCGCGTGCCGGAACCGGCGCTCCATAATGGCGGGCCGCCGGGGGCACTCCGGCGAACGAACTGATCTCCGCTTCACATGTTCTCCGAACGCATCATCGCGTGGCAGCGCGTGTATGGACGGCACGACCTGCCGTGGCAAAACACGCGCGATCCGTACCGCATCTGGCTGTCCGAAGTGATGTTGCAACAGACGCAGGTCGCGTCGGTGATCCCGTATTACCAGCGATTCGTCGAGCGGTTCCGGGACGTCGAAGCCCTCGCCGTCGCGACTGCCGACGAGGTCCTGTCCGCCTGGGCGGGACTCGGTTACTACTCGCGGGCGCGCAATCTGCATCGCTGTGCCCAGGTGATCGCAACGGAACATGCCGGGCAGTTTCCCCGGTCTGCGGCCGAGCTCGCGCGACTGCCGGGCATCGGTCGGTCGACCGCGGCCGCGATCGCGGCGTTTGCCTTTGGCGAGCGGGCGGCGATACTGGACGGGAACGTCAAGCGCGTGCTGGCGCGCCACTTCGCCGTCCCTGGCCACCCCGGAGTGTCGACCGTGGAGCGCGCGCTGTGGGCCATCGCGGAGCAGCAGCTGCCGCACTCTGACATCGGGGCATACACCCAGGGCCTGATGGACCTGGGTTCGTCCATTTGTTCGCGCAGTCAACCGCAGTGCCCGCGGTGTCCGGTGAACGCGACCTGTGTTGCGCGGCGCGAGGGCCGCATCGCTGAGCTGCCGGCGCCGCGGCCGTCGAAGGCTCGTCCGCTGCGCGCCGCGACGCTCGCCCTGATTGGCGATGCCTCTGGCACCGTCCTGCTCGAGCGGCGCGCGCCGGCGGGCATCTGGGGCGGACTGCTGAGCCTTCCGGAGTTTGAGGCGGAAGTGTCCGACACTGATCTCGCCAAACAGATCGAGCACCGGTTCGCTCTGACTGCAAGCGTGGTCGAGCGGCTGGAGCCGGTGCGGCACGAGTTCAGCCACTACAGTTTCGTCATGCACCCCCGGGTGTTGCGGGCGACGCGGGCCTGCGCGGCTGCCGAGGCGGCCGGTGTGGAGTGGCTCAGCCCTGAACGATTCGAGCACGCGGCGCTGCCGGCACCGATACGCAGGCTGTTGGAACTGAACGGCGCGCGCGTGACTACTTGAACACCGCGTGCTGCCTTAGGTAGGTGTGCACGATCTCGAGCCGCGCGCGGCCGTCGTCGAGTTCCATCAGCTTCTGTTTGGCCTTCAGCGGAACCGGCAGCACTTCGCACAGGCGATTGGAGACCCAACTGCTCGATTGCATCCGGAAGGGTTCTTCGAACGGTGGCTGGGCCAGTATGTCGTCGTCCTGCGACTCGCGCCGGCGCTCGGCGGCCTGGGCGCGAAGGTCATCGATGATGCGACCAAGCAACTCGACGCACGGCACATGTTCCGGAGCTATGGGTTGGTCCGCATCGTCCTCAAGCCATTCGACTTCGGCGACCTTGAGTCCGTTGGCTTCCGTCGTCGATTCGACGACGCGAAAGCGCCGCGAGCCGATGGCCCGCACGTGGAGCAGCCCCAACTGACGCATGTCCCAGCCGGCGATGGTGGCGCCGCAACCGACCTTGGCAACCGCGGCGTCGCGGCTCGCTTCAGTGGCCTTCGGGTCGGTGATCATGCACACGCCGAATTGGGTTTCGTTGCGCAGGCAGTCGCGCGCCATGTCCATGTAGCGGGCCTCGAAGATGCGCAGCGGCAGAACGCCTCCCGGGAACAAGACCGTCGAAAGCGGAAACAGCGGCAGACGCATCAGGCCGAGGAGTCCCCGAGCGCTCGATGGCGCACCAGCACGTCGTCGTGCTGTGCAAAGCGCCGTGCGAGCTGCTCCACCATGTAGACGGAACGATGGCGTCCACCGGTACAGCCGATCGCGACGGTCAGGTAGTGGCGGTTGTCGGCCACGAAACTCGGCAGCCACTTGCCGATGAAGCCGGCGATGTCCTCAAGCATCGCCGTCGCTGCGGCGATGCGTTCGAGGTAGGTGATGACCGCCGCGTCGCGGCCGGTCAGCAGGCGCAGTTGCGGGTCGTAATGGGGGTTTGGCAGGTTGCGGACGTCGAACACGAAGTCGGCGGCAACCGGCACGCCCTGCTTGAATGCAAAGGATTCGAAGGCAAGCACCAGCGCTGACGGTGGGATGCCGGTGAACTCGCGCACCCACTGTCGCAGCATGTTGGGATGCAGGTCGCTGGTGTCAATCACATGTCCGACCTCGAGCAGTGGCGCCAGCAGTTCTCGCTCCAGTTCGATCGACTCGGCCAGCGTCGCCTCCGCGCCCTCCGGCTGGACCCGGAGCGACATCGGGTGTCGCCGCCGCGTCTCGGAGAAACGCTGCACCAGCGCAGTGTTCGAAGCCGTCAGGAAGAGCACCCGTACGTCATGCCCCGCGTCCCTCAGCGCGGCGATGATGCCTGGCACATCGTCCAGCGAGGCCTCACTGCGCGAATCGACCGACAGCGCGACGTTGCTGTGGTCGGTGCTCTCGAGCAGCGCGCAGACATCCCGCACGAATCTGGCGGGCAGGTTGTCGATGCAGTAGTAGCCTGCGTCCTCGAGCAGCCGGATTGCGACCGACTTGCCCGAGCCTGACATGCCAGTAACGAGGACGATGCGCATCCAGCGGCGGGTGAGGTGAACTGCAATTGTTGCATGCTGACACGCCGCCCGCACAGTGAAAAAAGGGCGCGAAGTGCGCCCTCGCCGTCAACCGTGCGGACGAACGTTCAGCCTGACAGGCATTCCGATATGAATTTCTTGCGGGCATCGCCTTCGAGCTTCTTCGCCCCGGCCTCCTTGTTGCAGGCCGACATTTTCTGTTGCTGCGCTGTCTGGGCATCAGCAGCCAGGGTGGCCAGCGGGGCCGCCAAGCAGGCCGCCAAAAGCAGGCTCTTTATCATGTTCTCTCCCTTGGATCGAGTTGTTGTTTTGGCCGTCGTGCGCGGGCGCGCGGTCCCGGCCATTACAACACGCGTGCGCGGTCCTCTTTAGCTGCCGTTCATCTGCTGCTGGTGCCGTTGCAGGAAGTCGCGCATGGTGTCGATGCCACGCAACTGCAGGATGGTGTTGCGCACGGCGGCTTCGGTCAGCACGGCGAGGTTGCGACCCGAGGCAACCGGTATCAGCACCTTGCGGATCGGGATTCCCAGCACGTCCTGCGTCTGTCCTTCCAGCGGCAGGCGTTCCATCGTTTCGGTCGCGCCATAGCGCCGCAATTCGACGATCAGCCGCAGCTTCATCTTCCTGCGCACCGCTGTCTCGCCGAAGATCGACTTGATATCAAGCAGCCCCAGGCCGCGCACTTCAAGCAGATTGGCGAGCAGGGGCGGGCAGCGCCCTTCGATCGTGTCGGGCGCCACGCGAGAAAGGTCGACCACGTCGTCGGCGACCAGGCCGTGGCCGCGACTGATGAGTTCGAGCCCCAGTTCGCTCTTGCCAACACCGGACTCGCCGGAGATCAGCACCCCCATGCCGAGCACGTCCATCAGCACGCCGTGCATCGTGCAGTGCGCAGCGAGCACCTTGGCGATGTAGATGCGCAGTACCTCGATGATCTCGGCGGCCGGTTGCGGTGATGCGAGGGTCGGAAGTCCCGCACGCTCCGCCGACTCGATGAGTTCCGCGGGCGGCGTAAGGCCCTCGGCGATGACAATGCCGAGCGGTTTACCGGCGATCAGTTCATGGGCGTAGTGCAGTCGACGCCCCGGCTCCATCTGCGTGTAATAGCGGACCTCCGGTTTGCCCAGCACGTGCAGGCGATTGGGATGGATCAGGTTGAGGTGGCCGACGAGATCGGCGCTGGCGAGGCCCGCCGTGGCCGGGGTGTCGAGCAGTTGCTCGGACGAACCGCGACCGGCGATCCAGGTCCACCGCAGCGCCTCGCGATTGTCTTCGTACAGCGAATTGAAGGTCGGCATCGAACGATCCTCGCACCTGCCTTGTGCCTCGCGGCGGGTGCGCAGGAGGCTACCGCAACGGCTGCCGCGACGGAAACGTCAGGTGCCGATCAGGCGGCTGGCCGCACCGGCTCCCACGTGGTCAGCGCCAGGTGCACGGCATTCGGATCAGTCGCGATCAGCAGGGTTTCGCGGAACGACTTGTCCGACAGCATCTGGGCAAGCTCCGAAAGAATGTCGAGGTGCTGCTGAGTGGCTTGCTCGGGCACCAGCAGGAACACCATCAGAGCGACCGGTTGGCCGTCGGGCGCGTCGAACGGGATGGGTTCCGACACACGTACGAACGCGGCGACGGCATCCTTGAGGCCCTTGATCCGGCCGTGGGGAATGGCCACGCCCTGGCCGAGCCCCGTCGAGCCGAGGCGCTCGCGCGCAAACAGGCTGTCGAACACCTTGGCGCGGGCGATGCCCTGATGGTTCTCGAAGATCAGCCCGGCCTGCTCGAACGCCCGCTTCTTGCTGGAGGCAGCAAAGTCCAGCAGTACGTTTGAAGCGGGCAGCAGCCTTGAGAGATGGTTCATCAGATTGGAGTAGGGCCGGAACTAGATGCAAGGCTAGGCGCGCGGCGTGCGATCCATCCGTCGGGAAACCGCAGCTTTCCGGAGTCTTTTCCGCCACGCGCGGAGTGCGGGCCGTTGAAAAAGAAGGCGCGGATCATACACCCGCATAGTCGCGCCGCAGCGCCCCCGGGAAGTCGATTGGAGGAGTGCTTCCACTGAGCCGGAGCGGGGTTGGCATGGCGGTGACATCCCGCGAGACATCGCAATAGCGGCCGCTATTGAGAAAGCGAAGAAATTGGGCTGGAGCCGGACCGCTGGCGCGCGCCGAGGCGCGCCACCAAACGTTCCGGACGAACTACTGGGACTGCTGCAACGCCTGCTGGCGCTTCAGTGCATCGGCCGAATGGTCCTTGACCCGGTCCTTGTGCCGAAGGACCTGGCGGTCGAGCTTGTCGATCAGCATGTCGATCGCCGCATACATGTCGCCGTCCTCCGATTCCACGTGGATGTTGTTGCCGCGCATTCGCAGCGTGATCTCGGCTCGCTGTCGAAGTTTTTCCACCGTCAGTTGCACGTTGGCATCGATGACCTGGTCAAAGTGCCGCTCGACGCGGCTCAGCTTGCCGGCCACGTAGTCGCGCAACGCGGGCGTGACTTCGACATGGTTTCCGTGGATCAACAGATTCATGCAAACCCCCAAGATGGAGTCAGTCGGTTCGAACAACGCTGCGGCGTGCACCGCGGCGCGCTTATATCGACTTGCGCATCGCCACGGCCGGGATTTTCATGGCCTCGCGGTACTTGGCGACTGTACGCCGTGCAACCACGATGCCCTGCTCACCCAGCATTTCGGCGAGCTTGCTGTCCGAGAGTGGATTCCGGGTGTCTTCAGCTCCTATCAGTTGCTTGATCAATGCGCGGATCGCCGTGGACGACGCCGCCCCGCCTGCCTCGGTCGCCACGTGGCTGCCGAAGAAGAACTTGAGCTCGAACACGCCGTGCGGCGTGGCCATGTACTTGTTGGATGTGACACGCGAAATGGTGGATTCGTGCAATCCAACCGTATCGGCAATTTCCCTGAGGACCAGCGGACGCATCGCAACGGCGCCATGCGTGAAGAAGTTGTGCTGCCGGTCCACGATGGCCTGCGATACGCGGAGGATCGTATCGAAGCGTTGCTGGAGATTGCGAATCAGCCACCGTGCTTCCTGTACACGCGTCGTCCACTGTCCCCGTTGGGCCGGATCCACCGAGCGATCGCCTCGTCCCCGCTTGAGAATGTCGGCATACGCTTGGTTGACCCGCAGTCGCGGCATCACTTCTGTGTTTAGTACGGCAGTCCAGCGATCCCTGATCCGCCGAACAAACACTTCTGGCACGACGAAATCGGCGCGAATGTCACCAAAGGCTACACCCGGCCGCGGCGCCAGTGTGCGAATCAATTGATGCGCTGCCCGCAGCGCATCATCGGCGCATCCAAGTACCTTCTTCAACTTGAGGAAATCCCGCGCTGCCAGCAGAGGCAAGTGCTCGCTAACTATTCGCCGCGCCAGGTCGAGTCCCACGGGGGCGTGATCGCCGTGCGCGAGCACTTCGAGCTGCAGGCGCAGGCACTCGGCGGTGTCACGCGCCCCGATGCCCGGCGGATCAAAGCTCTGCAGCAGGCGCAATGCCGAGCGCAGCTCGTCGGGCTCGACCTCCGCGGCGTCCGGGCACATGGACAGGAGCTCCTCGAGCGGTGGCTGCAGATAGCCGTCATCGTCGAGGGCCTCGATGAGGAACTCGACAAGTGCCCGGTCGCGCGGGCTTGCCTGGGTGCAGGCGAGTTGCTGGAGCAGGTGATCACGCAGCGACGGCCGCGTCGCCGCCCAGTCGACTGCGCTCGATTCATCGTCGTCCGTGCGCGACTCGCCGCGCCCCCACTCGAGCATCGAGTCTTGAGCGACTTCGGGTTCGTTGGTGGGACTGCTGTCGGCCTCGCCGCCGGTGGCCTCGCTGCCGGGGGTGGTCGCGGCCTGCTCGATCGAGCCGTCCGAGCGCAGGTGCAGCGAGCCGGCGAGTGGATCATCGTCGCGTTCGAGCAGCGGGTTGTCCGCCATCGCCAGCTCGATTTCCTGGTTGAGTTCCAGCGTCGACAACTGCAGCAGCCGTATTGACTGCTGCAGCTGCGGGGTCAGCGCCAGGTGCTGCGAAAGCCGAAGCTGGAGGCTGGGCTTCATGCGTGGCGCTGCGGGTGTATGCGACGCTGCGCGTCGCACGTGCACCCGCAGCGACTGTCTTGGTGCGCGGGCTTCGGGCGGCCGGGCGCCCGCGCACGTATCATCGGCAGGAAGGAACACGCCTCGCGCGGGCGGTAGTGCACGTGTACTTCAACGAGCATTGCTACATCCGGAAGTGCTCGCCCAGATAGACGCGGCGCACGGTTTCATTGCCGACGATCTCGTCGGGGCGGCCGGCGGCGAGCACCACGCCTTCGTTGATGATGTAGGCGTGATCGCAGATGCCGAGCGTCTCGCGCACGTTGTGGTCCGTGATCAGTACGCCGATGCCGCGTTCCTTCAGGAATCGCACGATGCGCTGGATCTCGAGCACGGCGATCGGGTCGACCCCCGCGAACGGCTCGTCGAGCAGGATGAAGCGGGGCCTTGCCGCCAGCGCGCGCGCGATCTCGACGCGTCGCCGCTCGCCGCCGGAGAGCGAGAGCGCGGTGTTGGTTCGCAAATGCGCGATCTGCAGGTCATCGAGCAGCTCGGAGAGCCGATCGTCGATGACGTTCCTCGGCAGCGGCCGCCGCTGGTCGTCGATCTGAAGTTCCAGCACGGCGCGGATGTTCTCCTCGACCGTCAGCTTCCGGAAGACCGAGGCTTCCTGTGGGAGGTAGGACAGCCCGAGGCGCGCCCTTCGATGGATCGGCAGGTGCGCAATCGACTTGGCGTCGAGCAGGATGTCGCCGTCGTCGAGTGGCACGAGTCCGACGACCATGTAAAAGCAGGTGGTCTTGCCGGCGCCGTTCGGGCCAAGCAGCCCGACGACTTCGCCGCTTTCGACCGTGAGTGAAACATCCTTAACGACGGTGCGGCTGCCATAGCGCTTCTGCAGACGCTCGACGGTCAACGTGCTCCGCTCGCGCGCAAGCGGAGTGGCGGCATCGCCGGCTCGGGTGCGGGCTTCCATGTCAGTGATCGGCCGCGAGCGAGCGCGAGCCTGGATGTCGTTTCATCCTAGTCCGCCCTGGGGTTGGCGACCTTCGTGTCCGGTTTCAGCGGTGCCGGCGTGCCTGTCTGCGGTGCATTCGAACGCGGCGCAATGGTGCCGCGCACACGGCCGTCCGGATTGTTCGGATCGGCGGCCGACTTGCCGCCCGTGACGAAGTACTTGGAGTTGCGCTGGTCATAGGTGATCGCATCGCCACGCAGCTCGTCACGCTGCGCGTCGTTTTCCAGCAGGCGCACGCGCGCGCGACCGATGAGCTTCACCGTGTCGGCCTTTTCGTCGTACTCCACGCGTTCCGCGAAGCCTTCGACGAATTCTTCCGGTCCCGGCTGGGTTGCATCGCGCTTCTGGCGAAACGTCGCGAGCTTGCCCGGCGCCGCCTCGATCAGGCCGTACTGGTAACCCTCCGGGTCCTTGCGGATCTGAACGCGTTCGCCGGTGGCCCGCATCGTGCCCTTGACCAGAACAACATCTCCCACAAGCACGCACACCTGTTTCAGGTCATCGCACTCGCCGGTGTTGGCCTCGTAGTTAAGCGGCTTCTCCCGGTCTGCGCGCTCTGCCTGCGCGGTGCTCGCCAGCAACGCAGTGAGGGCGAGCGCGATCCATCGGCGGTTCATCGTCCCTCCCGATTGGCAGGCGCGGGCTCGATCGTGCCTCGAACCTGCGATCTGAATTTCACGCTGCGCTTGATGTTGTCGTAGTCCATTCCGACCGTGTTGATGCGCGAACCGCCCCTTTCGATCGCGACCGGTGCGTCGGTCGCGAACTGTTCGACGTCCGGCAGCGCGACCAGCTTCTCCGTCGTCAGGCGCATGGCTGGCTCGCCGTCCTTGCCGGCGGCGCGGACCAGCGTCACGTTGCCCGTCAGGGTGACTCGTGCACCGCTTTCTTCCACCAATGCGCGGTCTGCGCGTGCGTCGATCTGCGGCTGGTCTTCGCGCAGGCTGACCATGCGGGGCTGGACAACTTCGGCGCGATCGTCGCTCGGGTAGTGCGTGATGCGCTCGCCGATCAGCTTGTTGACAGCGCGGCCCGACGCGTCGAACTGCGTCATCGTGACCTTCTCGCCGATGATGTCCGGTCCCTCGCGCGATACCGCGCTTGGAATGGCTCCAAGGCGGGTCGATACCGAGTACCAATAGGTCGAGCCTGCCAGCAGCGCGAGCAGCACGATGGCGATGATGGCGGTGATGCGATCACGCATAGCCGAGCGTCCCTCGCGTACGCGACGCTTTGCGTCGCACGTGCGCTCGGCACGGTTTGAAGTGGGACGCGGGCTTGGGGCGGCCCGGCGCCCGCGTCCGGTACAACGGCTCGCTGAACGTTGCTCTCATCCATGCACCATTGCCGCGATGTCAACGCCCTTGGCGCGCAGGATGAACTCGGCGAAGGCCCGGACGGCGGCGCGGCCGCCGGGGCAGGGGGCTATCCAATGCGCGGCGGCCTTGACCTCATCGCGCGCGTCGGCGACGGTGGCGGCGAACCCGGCGGCCCGCAGCACCGGAAGGTCGGGCAGGTCATCGCCGATGAATGCCGTCTCGCTGGCGGTGACGCCGGCCTCGCGGAGCAGTTCGTCGAATCCGGCCGCCTTGTCGCCGCGGCCCTGCAGCACTCGTACGACACCCAGTTCCTCCGCTCGCCGGGCCACGATCGGCGAATTGCGCGCCGACAGGATCGCGACTTCGACCGCGCGCGCGAGCAGCATCTTGATGCCGTGGCCGTCGCGCACGTCGAAGGCCTTGAGTGCTTCTCCCTGCGGTCCGTAGTAGAGCCTGCCGTCGGTCAGCACGCCGTCGACATCGAGGACCGCGAGTCGTACCCGCGCCGCGCGCTCTTCGGCCGTCATCTAGATGACCTTCGCGTTCATCAGGTCGAGGTTGTTCAGCGCGCCGACCAGTTGTCCGCCCCGGTCGACGACCAGCAGCTGGTTCTTGCGGTTGCGGTCCATCAGCTGCGCGGCCTCGGCCGCCAGTGCGTCGGGGCCGATCGTCAGCGGCGTGCGAGTCATGACGTCGATGACGGCCAGTGACCTCACATCGCCGACACGCTCGAGCAACCGGCGCAGATCGCCGTCGGTGAAGATGCCGGCCAGGGCTCCCTGTCCATCGAGCACAGCGGTCATGCCGAGCTGCTTGCGCGTGATCTCGTGCAGGGCGGCCATGACCGTGGCGGTGCTCGGGACGCACGGGATGGCATCGCCGCTGCGCATGACGTCACTGACCCGCGTGAGCAGCTTCCGACCGAGTGCACCGGCGGGGTGGGAGCGGGCGAAATCCTCCAGGCCGAATCCCCGTGCATCGAGGCAGGCAATCGCCAGTGCATCACCGAAGGCGAGCATCGCAGCCGTGGAAGACGTCGGTGCCAGGTTCAGCGGGCAGGCTTCCTTCTCGACATGCACATCCAGATGGACATCGGCGAGCCGGGCCAGTGCGGAACCGGCGCTGCCGGTCATCGCGATCAGTGGGGTTCCCTCGCGCTTGGCCACAGGGACGATGGTCAGCAGCTCGTCGCCTTCGCCGGAGTACGACAGTGCAAGCAGAACGTCGTCACGGGTGATCATGCCGAGGTCGCCGTGGGCGGCTTCGGCCGCATGCACGAACATCGACGGCGTCCCGGTGGAAGCCAGCGTGGCGGCGATCTTGCGGCCAATGTGCCCGCTCTTGCCGATGCCGGTGACGACGACCCGCCCGCGGCAGCGAAGCAGCAGCGTGACCGCCTTGCCGAACGTTGCATCGATCCGGGAAGCGAGCGCGGCAACGGCGCTGGCCTCGATCTCGATCACTTCGCGCGCCAGCGCCAGCGCGCTGTCGTTCGCTTCGATGGTCGGGGCGGCGGCGGGCATCGACTGGTGCGGGGCGTTGCAGTGTGAAAGGCGGTGGCTGAAGGGCGCTCGGAAAGCTGCGGCGATAATACACGCGCTAACTGCGCTGGCATGACGTTTGCTTAACCAGCGCGCCTGACTCTGCCCTGCACCGCGACCGATGACTTCAGGTCTGGAAGTAACGCTGATTCTGCTGGCAACCGTAGTGCTAGGCGTGGTCGCCTTTCGCCTGCTGTCGCTGCCGCCGCTGCTCGCCTACCTCGCGGTAGGCATTCTGATCGGACCGCACGCGTTCGGGCTGGTGCCGGACAGCAAGCAGACGCGCTATCTGGCGGAGTTCGGCGTCGTATTCCTGATGTTTTCCATCGGCCTCGAGTTCTCGCTGGCGCGCCTGAAGTCGATGCGGCGCATCGTCTTCGGGCTTGGCGGTGCGCAGGTCGGATTGACGATCGCCGGTGTGCTGGTCGCCGGTGCACTGCTGGGCCGCTACTTTGGCGTCGATCTCATTGGGGCCTTCGCGCTCGGAGCGGCGCTTGCGATGTCGTCGACCGCCATCGTTATGAAACTTTTGGCCGAGCGCATGCAACTGGACACGGAGCATGGCAGGCGCATCGTCGGCGTTCTGCTGTTCCAGGACCTTGCCGTCGTGCCTTTGCTGGTCCTGCTCCCGGCGCTGGCCGCCCACGCCGACGACCTGGGCTGGACCCTCGGCACCGCGATCCTCAAGGCGGCGCTACTGTTGACCGTCCTGCTGGCCGGCGGGCAACGCGTGCTTCGCTGGTGGCTGCACCTCGTTGCCCAGCGCAAGTCGCACGAGCTCTTCACGCTCAACGTGCTCCTGATCACACTCGGACTTGCGTGGCTGACCGAGGTCGCGGGGCTCTCGCTGGCGCTGGGAGCATTCGTGGCTGGCATGCTGATCGCCGAGACCGAGTTCCGGCATCAGGTCGAAGAAGACATCAAGCCGTTCCGCGACGTGCTGCTGGGACTGTTCTTCGTGACGATCGGCATGCTGCTGAATCCGCGGGTCGTGGTCGATCACTTCGGCTGGGTGCTGTTGGCGCTGACCGTGCCGGTGGCGTTCAAGTTCGGCCTCATATACCTGCTGGCGCGTATCTTCGGAGCGGCGTCCGGGACCTCGATCCGTGCCGCGTTGGCACTCGCCACGGCGGGCGAGTTCGGTTTCGTGCTGCTCGGACTCGCTGGGCAGTTCCGCCTGCTCGACGATCTGATCCTACAGGTCGTCCTCGCAGCGATGCTGCTTTCGATGCTCGCCGCGCCCCTGCTCGTGCAGCACGCCGACTGGATCGTGATGCGGCTGGCATCGAGCGAGTGGCTGCAGAAGTCGCTCGAGATCGCGCAGATTGCTCAGCGCGCGATCGCCATCGAGCGCCACGTGGTCATCTGCGGTTTTGGCCGTAGCGGCCAGCACCTGGCCAAGATGCTCGAGCAGGAAGGAATCGGCTATGTCGCGCTCGATCTCGACCCGGACCTCGTTCGTGAAGCCGCCGCGGCCGGTGACTCGGTTGTATATGGCGATGCGGCGCGACGCGAGACGCTAGTCGCGGCTGGCATACGGAGGGCGGCTGCTCTGGTCGTCACGTACGCGGATACGCGGTCGGCGCTGAAAGTGCTGCACCACGCTCACGAGCTGCGCCCGAACCTCGCCGTTATAGTGAGGACGCAGGACGACCACGATCTCGACAAGCTGATGCAGGCCGGAGCCACCGAGGTCGTGCCCGAAGTCATCGAGGGCAGCCTGATGCTTGGCTCGCATGCCCTGGTGCTGCTCGGCGTGCCGGTCGCTCGGGTGGTCCGGCGGGTGCGCGAGGCGCGCGACCAGCGCTATCGCCTGCTTCGCGGCTACTTTCATGGCACCGGAGACGAAGACCTGTCGCCCGAGGGCGAATCCCATGAGCGGTTGCATTCAGTGCCGATCGATGCGGGTGCCCGGGCAATTGGCAGGCGCCTGGTTGATCTTGGCCTGCAGAAAATGGGAGCCGAAGTCACCGCCGTGCGACGGCGCGGAATTCGTGGTGCGGATCCGAGTCCGGAGATGAAGCTGCAGGTCGGCGATGTGATCGTGCTGCGCGGCGTGCCAGAGTCCCTGGAACTGGCCGAGGAAAGGCTGCTGGAGCGATGAAACCGAAGATGCGGGCGCTAGTGGTGCTGGCGACGGGCTTGCTCGTCGCCTGGCAGGCGTGGGCCGTGGAAACCTTGACCGCCTTGCGCGAGCCCGGCGCCGTGCTGATCGTCCGTCACGCCGAGACCGTGCCCGGCATCGGTGATCCCCCAGGGTTTCGGATCGATGACTGTGCCACGCAGCGCAACCTGTCCGAAACGGGGCGGAAGCAGGCCGTTGCGATGGGGCGGACGCTGGCCGAACGCGGTGTCACCGTAACGAAGGTCGAGTCGAGCCGCTGGTGCCGCTGTGCCGACACGGCGCGACTGGCTTTTCCGCAGCTGCCGGTGGCTTACCTGGATGTGTTGAACTCGTTCTTCGACGATCGATCGGCCGCGACCGCGCAGACGCGCGCGCTGCGTGCCCGCATCGCAGAGTGGAAAGGCCCCGGAGTGCTGGTGCTGGTCACGCACCAGGTCAATATCTCTGCCCTGACGGGCCGCGCGACGGCGATGGGCGAGGCGGTCGTACTGCGTCCCGCGGGCGGCGACTTCAGCGTGCTGGGAACCGTCGGTTTCTGAGTGGCGCTACGCAGCGCGCTTGCGGCGCCTGCGTGCGAGTACCGGCGCCAGGTAGGCGCCGGTGTGACTCTCTGCGCTGGCCACGATCTGCTCGGGAGGTCCGGCGGCGATGATGCGTCCCCCTCCATCTCCGCCCTCAGGCCCGAGGTCGACCACCCAGTCTGCGGTCTTGATGACGTCCAGGTTGTGCTCGATGACGACGACTGTGTTGCCGGCGTCGCGCAGTTGGTGCAGCACCTTGAGCAGCAGCGCGATGTCGTGGAAGTGCAGCCCGGTCGTTGGCTCATCGAGGATGTAGAGAGTCTTTCCGGTGTCGCGCTTCGAAAGCTCGAGCGAGAGCTTGACGCGCTGGGCCTCCCCGCCCGAAAGCGTCGTCGCGCTCTGGCCGAGCCGCACGTAGCCGAGACCGACGTCCAGCAGCGTCTGCAGTTTGCGGGCGATCGTGGGCACGGCGTTGAAGAACTCGAAGGCGTCTTCGACCGTAAGGTCGAGCACCTCGGCGATGTTGCGGCCCTTGTAGTGGACCTCGAGTGTTTCGCGGTTGTAGCGCTTGCCGTGGCAGACGTCGCAGGGCACATAGACATCCGGCAGGAAGTGCATCTCGACCTTGATGACGCCATCACCCTGGCAGGACTCGCAGCGGCCACCCTTCACGTTGAACGAGAAGCGGCCAGCCTCGTAGCCGCGCTCGCGCGCGGTCGGCGTTTCGGCGAAGAGTTCGCGAATCGGCGTGAAGAGTCCCGTGTAGGTCGCGGGGTTGCTGCGAGGCGTGCGGCCGATCGGGCTCTGGTCGACGCTGATCACCTTGTCGACATGCTCGAGACCTTCGAGCATCGTGTAAGGCGCCGGCTCGGCCGCAGAACCATACAGATGGCGCGCGACGGCGGCATACAGCGTGTCGTTGACCAGTGTCGATTTGCCCGAACCTGAGACACCGGTGATGCAGGTCAGCAGACCGATCGGCAGATCCAGCGTGACGCTCTTGAGATTGTTGCCGTGGGCGCCGATCAGCTTCAGCCAGTGCGTGAACGGCGGCGTGCGGTCGGCCGGAATCTCGATCTGGCGTTTCCCCGCTATGTACTGGCCTGTCAGCGACCTCGAATTGGCCACGATCTCGTCGAGCGTGCCGCGAGCCACAACTTCGCCGCCGTGTGCGCCGGCGCCCGGACCCATGTCGACGATATAGTCCGCGGCGCGGATTGCATCCTCGTCGTGCTCCACGACGATGACGCTGTTGCCGAGATCGCGCAGGTGCTTCAGCGTCCCGATCAGCCGGTCGTTGTCACGCTGGTGCAGTCCGATCGAGGGCTCATCCAGAACGTACATCACGCCGGTCAGGCCCGACCCGATCTGTGATGCGAGGCGGATGCGCTGCGACTCTCCACCCGAGAGCGTGTCGGCGGAGCGATCCAGCGACAGGTAGTCCAGGCCGACGTTGACCAGGAAATGCAGCCGCGAACCGATCTCCTTGACGATCTTGGACGCGATCTCCTTCTTCGAACCCGTGAACGTCAGGGACTCGAAGTACCTCGTTGCCTCTGCCAGCGGCGCCGCCGAGATCTGCCAGATGCCGCGCTGGTGCTCACCGTCGCCGATCAGCACGTTACGTGCCTCGCGCCGCAGCCGCGAGCCCTCACAGGCCGGACAGGCGCGCTGGCTGCGCAATTTGGCCAGTTCGTCGCGCACGACCAGCGAGTCGGTCTCGCGAAGCCGCCGCTCGAGGCTCGGGATCACGCCTTCGAAGGGATGCCGGCGCACCATCTTGCGGCCGCGTTCGTTCGTGTAGGTGAAGGGAATCTCGGTCTCGCCGGACCCGTGCAGGATCACGCGCTGCGCCGATTCGGGTAACTGGTCATACGGCTGGTTGAGATCGAACCCGTAGTGCTGCGCGACCGTGACCAGCATCTGGTGGTAGTACTGGTTACGCGCATCCCAGCCCTTGATCGCGCCGCTCGCCAATGCCAGTTCCGGATGAGCCACGACGCGCTGTTCGTCGAAGTACTCCACGGTGCCAATGCCGTCGCAGGCCTCGCAGGCGCCCATCGGATTGTTGAACGAGAAGAGCCGCGGCTCCAGCTCTGCCAGCGAATAGCTGCACACGGGGCACGCGAAACGGCTAGAGAACGCCAGTTCCTGCCCGTTGTCGAGGTCGAGCAGCAGCGCGCGCCCGTCGGCCAGTCGCAGCGCCGTCTCGAACGACTCGGCCAGCCTCTGCTTGGCATCCGCGCGCACCTTCAGGCGGTCGACCACGACATCCAGCGAGTGTTTCTCGTTCTTCGCCAGCGCAGGAACGCTTTCGGCCTCGACGACTGCACCGTCGATGCGAAAGCGCACGAAGCCCTGCACCTGCATGTCGTCGAAGAACTCGATGAACTCGCCCTTGCGCTCGCGCACCACCGGCGCCAGGACGAGAACCTTCGTGTCCTCCGGTAATGTGAGCGTCGCGTCGACCATCTGCGAGACGCTCTGCGACTGCAACGGCACCTTGTGGTCTGGGCAGTACGGGGTGCCCACCCGGGCGAACAGCAGCCGCAGGTAGTCATGAATCTCGGTCACCGTGCCGACCGTCGAGCGCGGATTGTGTGAAGACGCTTTCTGCTCGATCGCGATCGCCGGCGACAGTCCTTCGATCAGGTCGACGTCCGGCTTCTCCATCAGCTGCAGGAACTGTCGCGCATAGGCCGAGAGCGACTCGACGTAACGACGCTGGCCCTCGGCGTAGAGCGTGTCGAATGCCAGCGACGACTTGCCCGACCCCGAAAGCCCGGTGATGACGATCAACCGCTCGCGCGGCAGATCGAGATCGATGCTCTTGAGATTGTGGGTGCGGGCGCCGCGGATGCGGATTTCGTCCATCAGGGAGGCGAACTGCGAGAGGCGAACTTGTTACTATAGCTACAAACCTCATCGCTCCCGGACCCACACCAGCCGCCGCGCTGAAAGCTGGGTTCCTCGCCTCCGAAGGAGAACAACATGGCATCCGTCAACAAGGTGATCCTGATCGGCAATCTCGGGCGCGATCCCGAGACCCGCTACACGGCCGACGGCGCGGCGATCACCAACGTGTCGATCGCAACCACGCGCCGCTACAAGGACGCCACCGGCCAGCAGCAGGAAGAAACCGAGTGGCACCGGGTGGCGTTTTTCGGCCGGCTGGCGGAGATCGCTGGCGAGTACCTGCGCAAGGGCCGGCCGGTGTATGTCGAAGGTCGGCTGCGTACGCGCAAGTGGCAGGACAAGGACGGCAACGACAAGTACACGACCGAAGTCGTTGCCGAAAACATGCAGTTGCTGGGTTCGCGTGAGGGGATGGGTGGCGGATCGGAGCTTGAAGGCGGGGATGAGGCACGTGCCCCGGCGCCGGCCCGCTCGGCAGGGGCGCGCCCTGCGCCGGCGGCCAAGCCGGCGACCAATATCGCCGACATGGACGAAGACATTCCGTTCTAGCGAGCAGCCGCGCAGGCGAAGCGCGGACGGAAGGTGCGCGGCGGATTCCTGGCCGTTGAAACGGATCACGACGGGCAGCGCGCTGGCTACATATATGTGCTGCGCACTGCACCGCTGGCGCGCGTGCCGCTCGGTAATATCACGTAGGCGAAATCCGGTATTCCGATGCTTTCTGGCGGGAGCTAAGGTCGGCTGGTCGGCGTGCCGCTGCAGTTGCGGCTTCCTGCCAACGTCCCGCCTCGCGTCCTGACCTGCGCACGATGCGGGTTCCAAATCCCCGGCAACCCGATGCCGGAGCACCGCAATCGACTCCCATGGACCTGAGCTTCCTGCCTGATTGGCCACCTGCGTTTCCCGCTGCCGTTGCGGTCGCTGCACTGGCCTTGCTGGCTGCGGCATTCGGAGAGGTGGCGGCGCGTTGGCTGAAGGCGCCGCGGCTGCTCGGATATCTCGCCGCGGGCGCATGCTTCGGTGCCGGCGGCTACCTGTTGCGGGCGCTGAACATGGAGCAGCTCCCGACCGCGACGCTGCAGTTTTCGCTGGAGTTCACGGCAGCGATCATCGCTTTCGATCTGGGTCAGCGCGTCTCGTTCGGCTGGCTGCGCCGCAATCCCGCCCTGCTCGGCGCGAGCTTGCTGGAAAGCGGCCTGACGTTCGCAATTGTCTTTGCAGTCCTACGCTGGCTCGAGGTCGCGCCACTGGCGTCCGCGCTGATCGCCACGGTCAGCATGTCGACGTCGCCGGCCGTGGTGCTGGCCGTCACGCGCGAGGCGAGGTCGCAGGGCCAGGTCACCGAGCGCGTGCTGCTTCTGACCGCGCTGAATACTATCTATGCCGTCGTGCTCTCGACGCTGCTGCTTGCATGGGCTCGGGTCGAAACGCGCGGACTGCTCGACGACTATCTGCTGCATCCGCTCTACCTGATCGCCGGTTCGCTCGCGCTGGCCGCGCTGGGCGCGCGCATTCTGCTCCTCGTTGCCGGGTTCGTCGGGCGCGATCGTGCCGCGCAGCTCACGCTGATGCTGGCGGTCGTATGGATCGTGTTTGCGTCCGCGCTCGCACTGCGGCTTTCCCCACTGCTCGCCTCGCTGGCCTGTGGCGCGTTCGCGCGGGCGTTTGATCGCGAACGCCGCTTCTCGGGTGGCGACTTCGGACTGGTGTCGGCACTCGCCCTGATGCTCTTCTTCGCGCTTTCAGCAGCCACGGTAGATCTCGGTGTCCTGCTGAACGCCGGTCTGCCGGCGCTCGCACTGGTGCTGGCGCGTACTGCATGCAAGGTGACGGCCGTGGGTCTCATGGCGCCGCTGACCGGCATCGTCTGGCACAAAGGGCTGCTCATTGGCCTGGGACTGCTGCCGATGTCGGCCATCGCGCTGATGCTGACGCAGCAGGTGACGCAGATTGATCCGCAACTCGGCGCGCAGGCCGGTGCGGTGCTCCTGGCCAGCGTCATCATCTTCCAGATCGTTGGCGCGTTGACGCTGGCCTACGCGCTGCGCAGCAGCGGCGAGGCGAGGACGGAGCCATGAGGCCAAGGGCGTTCCTGCACGTAGTCGATGAGTCCCACCCGCGGGCGGACCGATGAACGAAGGCATGCTGGACTTCAAGGCTTCACAATCTCTCTCGGTCGGTGTCGAGCTCGAGCTGCAGCTGATCGACCGGCGCAGCGGCGACCTGACGCGCGCTGCCTCCGACCTGATCGCACTCGTCACCCGCAAGCCATTTCCGGGCGACATCAAGCCGGAGATCACCGAGAGCATGCTCGAAGTCAGCACGTCGGTACACACGGCCTACACACCACTGCGCGCCGAGCTGATTGCTATGCGCGACACACTGGTGGTCGGCGCGGACCGGCTCGACATCGAGGTCGCTGGAGGCGGTGCGCATCCGTTCCAGCGCTGGTATGACCGGCAGATCTACGACCGTCCGCGCTTTCGTCATGTGGCCGGGCTCTACGGATACCTAGCCAAGCAGTTCACTGTCTTCGGACAGCATGTGCACATTGGCTGCGAGAACGGTACGCAGGCGATGCGCCTGCTGCATCAGCTATCGACCTACATTCCGCAGTTCGTCGCGCTGGCAGCGAGCAGCCCCTACTTTCAGGGCGTCGATACATCGTTCGACTGTTCGCGGCTGAACAGCATTAATGCGTTCCCGCTCTCGGGCCGGGCGCCGTTCCTGACCGACTGGACCGCATTCGAGCAGTACTTCGAGAAGCTCCGCCGGCTCGGCGTCGTCGAAAGCATGAAGGACTTCTACTGGGACATCCGCCCGAAGCCTGAGTACGGGACGATCGAGGTCCGGGTCTTCGACACGCCGCTGACGGTCGAGCGGGCCGCAGCGCTCGCGGCCTACCTGCAGGCGATCTGCCGAATGCTGCTCGAACACGACGAAACGGTCACCGAGGACATTTACCTGGTCTACAACTACAACCGCTTCCAGGCGTGTCGATTCGGACTCGAGGGGCAGGTGCTGGACAGCATCAGTGGCGAGTCGACGCCGCTGCACATGGCGGTCCTGCGCACGCTGGACGCATGCCGCCCTCATGCGCGCGAGCTGGGCTCGGTCGATGCCCTTGACGAGATCGAGCGCTGGGTCCGCACCGGAGGCAACGACGCCCGCTGGCAGCGTGAGACGATGCAGCAGTCCCGCTCTTTGAGCGAACTGGTGCTGCAGTCAGCGGACCGGTGGCGAGGAAGGGCGCCCGCGCCGCACGGCCCGGCCGATTGAGCTAGTTCGAGTTGCCGTGCAGTAGTTGCAGGACTTCGGCGTGCAGTTCGCCGGCGCTGGCAATCAGCGACAGCTCTGCCAGAGGATCGCCGCCGCGCCAGCTCGTCACCGTCCCCCCGGCCGCCTCGACGACCGGCACGATCGCGGCGACGTCCCAGTGGGCGAGCGTGGGATCGAGCATCAGGTCCGCGCCGGCGGTCGCGAGCGCGAAGTAGCCGAAGCAGTCCCCCCAGGTGCGATACAGCTTCGCGCGCGCAATGATCGCTTCGATGCGGTCGGTGTTGGCGGCACCCCGTTGTTCGCCGGTGCTCCAGTGCGTGGTGGCGAGCACGGTCGCCTCCTGCAGTCGTGAACACGGACGCACGTGGACGCGCCGCACCGAACCGTCGCTCGCATACTGGGCACAGTCCTGGCCGTGACCGATCAGTGCGACTCCGGCAACCGGGTGCGCGATGACGCCGAGTACGGGCCGGAAGCCGGCACCGTCGTCGCGCTCCAGTGCGATCAATGTACCGAACAGGAAGCAGTGGGTGATGAAGGCGCGCGTGCCGTCGACCGGATCGAGTACCCAGCGGTAGTGCACTCCGGCCTTGGTGCCGTGTTCCTCGCCGATGATGCCGTGATCGGGATAGCGGTGCTCGATCAACGTTCGCATCGCGGTCTCGGCGTTGCGGTCCGCCAGCGTGACAGGCGATGCGTCGTTCTTTGTCACGACCGCGGTGCCCGACATGAAGTAAGGGCGGATCGTGGTGAACGCGGTGCCGATCAACTCGTGCGCGAACGGGACGAACTCACGCTCCTCGGCGGGTGCCAGCGGCGCGCTGTAGCGACGATGCCCCACGGTGCTCTCAGGCACCTTTGGCTGGTGCGAACAGGGCTTCGCAGTCGGAGCGGTCCGCCGGCGACAGCGACTCCGAGCCGCAGCTCGCCGCCACCTTCTCCTGCAGCCGAGCCAATGTCGCGTCGTGCTTGCCGTCCTTGTTCCACTTCTGCAGGCGCTGGCTCAGGCGCTCGAGCGAACTGCGGCTGCGTGCAGAGTAGGCGTCCGGGTTCGCCGCAGCTTCAGCGACGACGCTGACCGCCGCGGCCTCGATGCGAGCTGCGTCCGCCGGGGCAAGTTCGAGCAGGTAGTTGACGTAGGCGCCGCCCCACTGCAGGCGCGTCGCCGGGCCCTTCGAAGTCTCATAGGCCTGGCGCGCCCACTCGATCGCCGCGACCTTGCTGTCCGGCGTGCCGCGCTTGCGGGCGTTGGAGGCTAGGCCGAGCATGTAGTAGTAAGGCGAATGCGAGCGTTCGAGTTCGACCGACAGCAGGACATCGGACTCGTCGAGCAGACCGGCGTCGGCGAGCACCGCTCCGGCACCGGTGATGACTGATTGACGTTCGTTGAGGTCGGTCGTTTCGCGGTCAACGCGTGAGACCTCGGCACGCACTTGCGCAATCAGCGCGGGCGGCAGCGGGCCCGACTTGTTGTCGAGCCGCGCCAGATCCACCTTGCCACTCAGCGCCGCGATGCGGCCGCCGTTGGACAGGGTCGGATCCGTGACAAGGCGGTCGAGCGCGGCACTCCACGCGGCAAGCAGTTCCTCGCGCTCGCGTGACTTGGGCGCCGTCGTGTAGCCGACGATCTGGGCGGCGTAGCCAGAGATCAGGTCGTAGTGCTCGCGCACCAGTTCCGGTCGCGCCAGGATGCTGCGCACGCTCGCCAGCGCATCGGCCTTGTCGGCCGCGGGCTTGACCTCACCCTTCGCGGTGGCCGACGCGGCAATCGCCTGCAGCGTAAGTCGGGAAGCCGCCTCGCGCTGATCGCTCGGGCAGGCCTGCGCCAGCCGGATCAGCGTCGCCGGAACCTCCGGCTTGGGGATCATCTGCTGCTCGTCGGTTTCCCACGCGTAGAACGCCAGCAGGCGCCAGTCCTCAGCGCTGACGGCATTTCCGGACAACGCGGAGGCCAGCGCCTCGCGTGCCGACGAGCCGCCGGCGATGCCGTGGTCGAGCACCTGCATGTATTTCGCCGGCTCGACCGAGCCGGCCAGTCGGGTGATCTCGGTTCCATCGGGTCGCAGCAGCACCATCGTCGGATAGGCGCTGACACTGAATCGCTTGCCGAGTGCCTGTCCGCTCGGCGTGTCGCCGTCCACATACACCGGGACGAATGACTGCGACTTCGCGATGAACTCCGGACGCGTGAAAATCGTGCTCTTGACCTGGTTGCAGGGCGGGCACCAGGCCGCGGTCCAGAACAGGAACACCGGCTTGTTGGCGTCCTTTGCCTGCTCGAAGGCGCGGTCGACATCGGCTACGGCCGTCGGGCGCATCCACGCGATCTCCGTGCTCGGCGCCGAGGCTGCGCCGGGACCCTGGGTTTCAGGCGCCTTGGAACAGCCGGCGAGCAGTAGCAGTGCGACGGCCGGCAGGATGAGACGGTTCATGCGAACTCCTCGGAACGGCGCCGCGGCGGCGCTTGCAGTGGCGCGGATTATCGCCGCTCGCGTCGCCGCCGTGTACCGGCCTAGCGCAGTCGCAAGCGGTCGGCCAGCCCGAGGTAGCGCTCGAGCGGTGGCATGTGGGCGTCGGCGGACTTGGCCAGGTCGTCCCACAGCCGCAGCCGGACGGCATCGGCAGCGAACGGTTGACCGATGAACGCGTCGGCCTCGCTGGCCGAAAAGATGCCCCCCTGCAGTTCCAGGCTGCGCTTGGAGTCGGCGGACAGTGCGATCCAGTATTCCGCGCCGCTCGAGCGGCCGTCGCCATGCGCACAGAGGTAACGCTTGGCGTCGACATGAAGGCGGATCGGCTGCATGACGGCATCGTCGAACAGTCCGCGCAGGAAGGGCAGGGCGACATGCTCGTGGCGATCGTCCACGCCCCGCAGCGTCGGGGTTTCGCCTTGGTCGTTGATCAGGTGCCCGATGTCGTGCAGGAAGGCTGCGAGCACCAGCGCCTCGCTCGCGCCGGACCGTTCGGCAAGGTCGGCCGACTGCAGCGCATGCTGCAGCTGGGTGACGGGCTCGCCGGTGTACATCCGATCGCCCTTTGCGGCATACAGGCGCTCGATGTCTTCGAGCATCAGGGCCATCAGGTCGTCCGTGGCTCGGTGGGTTCGAACAGCGCCGGCGGTTCGCCCAGCACGCGCGACTTCGACAGCACGCCGGCCGACTCGAGGATCGGGTAGGCCACCGAGCAGAACAGCGAATTGATGCGCTTGAAGTCCGCCAGCAGATCCAGGTGCAGAGAACTGGTCTCGATCGACTGGCGCGTGTTGTCCGAGAGCCGCAGCAGGTGCTGGTCGGCGTAGCGCATCTCGAGCTCGCGAAACGCCACTTTTTCCGACATGAGCGACTGGGCGGACTTGAGGTCCCCGTTGAGGAACACCGCTACCGCCAGCTGAAGATTGGCGACCAGCCGCGCATGCAGGTCCGTGATCTCGGTGATGCCGGCGTCGGAGAACGACAGGCCGTGGCGGATCTTGCGCTCGGCGACGTCCAGCAGGCCGCGCTCGATGATGTCGCCAACATGCTCCATGTTGATCGTGAACTGGATCACCTCGGTCCAGCGGCGCGCCTCACCGGCGTCCAGCGCCTCGCGGCTGATCTGCGCCAGGTACCGCTTGATCGCGGAATACAGGCGATCGATTTCATCGTCGCGCCGCCGCAGCGATTCTGCGAGCTGTGTGTCGTTGGTTCGCAGCACGGTCAGCAGGCCGTCGAGCATGTCCTGCACGGTGTCCGCAAGCCGGATCGCTTCGCGCGCGGCATTGCCGAGCGCGAGCGGGGGTGTCGCCAGCGCGACGGGGTCGAGATAGCGCGCCTGGCCCGCGCCTTCCGGGCTGCGAACGTCCGGCAGCCACCGTTCGGTGAGCCGGGCCACCCGCCCCGTAAACTGGATGAAGGTCAGCGCCAGCAGCACGTTGAAGGCGAGGTGGAAGGCGACCACCAACGTGCCGGGCTCGACCCGCAGGCCGAGCAGCTTCGGCATGACGAATGGCAGCAGTGCGAGTGCCAGGACGAGGCCGACGGCCTTGAACACGAAGTTGCCCAGAGGTACGCGCCGCGTCACCGCATCGGACTTCATCGTCGTCAGCAGCGCGAGGAGTCCGCTGCCCAGGTTGGCCCCGAGCACCAACGGCAGCGCCACGTGCAGCGGCAGCACATGCGAGGCCGCCAGCGTGGCCACCAGCAGCACCACGGCCAGGCTGGAGTACGACAGCACCGCGAACATCGCGCCGATCAGCACGTCGAGCAGCGTGTCGCCGGACAACTGTGCGAGCAGCGTCTTGACACCGGCCGCATGGGCCAGTGGCGTGGTTGCCGCCGTGATCAGTTGCAGCGCGAGAATCATCACGCCCAGACCGAGCACGATGCGGCCGATCTGGCCGGCACGCTCGTTGCGGCGCGACAAATACACGATGACCCCGACGATGATCGCCAGTGGCGCCAGCCAGCGCAGGTCGAGTGCGAATACCTGCACCATCAGGGCGGTACCGACGTCCGCGCCCAGCATGACGGCGAGCGCGGCCGAGGTCGTGAGCAGCCCCTGGGCTACGAAGGACGACGTCAGCAGCGCGGTCGCGGTCGAGCTCTGCAGCAGCCCCGTCACGCCGAGGCCCGCGAAGAAGGCCGTGGTACGGCCGTTCATGCTGCGTGCCAGGAACTTGCGCAGCACGGCGCCATAGACCCGCAGCACTCCGGTGCGGACGATGTGCGTGCCCCAGACCAGCAGGGCGATTGCGGCCAGCAGATTCAGCAAAGTCGTCAATTGCGGTTGTTACCTCCATGGCGACCGGTTGCCCGTATCGCCGATCGCTTGTCCGCGCCGTCTCACCAAGGCAAGGAGTAGGTCTTGACGTTGGTGAAGCTCTTCATCGCTTCCTGGACGCCTTCCTTGTACCCCAGGCCCGAGTCCTTGATTCCGCCGAAAGGCGTCAGTTCCAGCCGGTAACCCGGCACTTCACGCACGTTGACGGTCCCGACGTTCAGCTCCGCGATGCAGCGCGTGATGACGTCCAGCCGGTTGGTGCAGACCGAAGACGACAGGCCGTACGCGGTCGAGTTCGCAATGGCGATCGCTTCGTCGAGCGAACCAAAACGGATGACCGGGGAGACCGGGCCGAAGGTTTCCTCCTTCACAAGCTGCATGCCCGGCTGCACCTGGTCGAGCACCGTGGGCGAATACAGAGCCCCGCGTCGCTCGTTGCCTACCAGCAGGCGCGCACCCGACTGCACGGCATCGTTGACGCGGCGCTCGAATTCCGCCGCTGCCGCCTCGTCGATTACGGTGCCCATGTCGGTCGCCGCGTCGAGCGGATCGCCGCACTTGCACTGCCCGGGTCTTCGCCACCAGCCGCTCGACGAATTCGTCGGCCACCGCCCGGTGCACCAGCATGCGCTTGACTGCCGTGCAGCGTTGGCCCGAGTTCTTGTACGAACCGCTCGCTGCCAGCGTCGCCGCTTCCTCGACGTCGGCATCGTCCATGACGATGATTGGATCGTTGCCGCCGAGTTCGAGCACCTGCCGCTTGTAGACCGCCTTGGCGGCGATGGTCTTGCCGACCGCTACGCCGCCGGTGAAGGTGACGAGGTCGACATCGGCGTGCGTCAGCAGCTCATCGGCGATCTCGTGCGGGTCGCCGGTCACTACCGACAGCATCGGCGGTGGCAGGCCGGCCTCATAGAGGATGTCGGCCAGCAGATAGGCCGCCAGCGGGGTCTTCTCGCTCGGCTTGAGCACCACGCGATTGTTCGTCGCCACGGCGGGCGCGACCTTGTGGATCACCTGGTTCAGCGGATGGTTGAACGGTGTGATGGCCGTGATAACACCCTGCAGCGGTTCGCGCAGCGTGTAAACCTTGCGGCTCTTGCCGTGCGGCGTAAGGTCACACGAGAACACCTGGCCGTCGTCGACCAGCGCCTGGTTGGCGGCAAAGAGCAGCACGTCCGACGCACGGCCGACCTCGTACAGCGTGTCCTTCAGGCAAAGGCCCGACTCGAGCGTGATGGTGCGGGCAATGTCGTCGCGGCGGCTGGCAATGATCTCGCCGGCGCGCATCAGGATGCGATAGCGCTCGTAGCGCGTCAGGCGGGCGCGAAAGGCGCGCGCCGTCGCAATCGCGCGGCGGACGTCATCGACGGTCGCCTTCGGGACGGTAGCGACAACCTCGCCGGTGTACGGGAAGCGGACCTCGAAGCTGCGTTCGGTCGCCACCTTCTCTCCGGCGATGCGGAGCGCTTCGCAGCGCGGGGCGGCGAGGGGAGCGTTCATGATTGGGCGTGGTTGAGCGCGAGGTCGAACACATCGAAATTGCGCCAGCGACGATTCGTGTCGAGGCCTGCGATGCGCCGGTTCAGGATGATCGGGACGCGCTGTTCCGACGTGCCGCCATGCGAACGCAGCGGCAATTCGAGCTGCGACAGGTCGTGCCGCGCCCGGCCGGTGCCGAGGACGACGCTGCGCTCGGAAACGACAACCAGATCGCCAATGCGGTCGGCCGGCAGTTCAAAGCGCGCGGCGGCCTCGTCGCGTGACAGAACGACCTCGATGCCGATGAGGCCTGCGCAGGCGGGCCGCGACGTCCCCGATGGCGTCGGCCGGCAGGTAGATCGTCGCGAAGGAACCCAGTGCCCCGTGGTGCACGACATACGGATCGGTGATCGGCAGGATCACGCGCGCCCGCGACGAAAACCTCCGCGCTTCGCGCTGCGGTTCGAGCGCCACCGGAGCGGCCGCGCGGCGCTCCTCGCCCAGCCACTCGTCCAGCAGGTCCTGCAGGAAGATGACGTTGGGACTGGCGTCGAGCTTCGTCTTCGAGTTCATGCCGTGGTCGGCGGTGAGGGCGACGACTGCACCGAGTTCGTCGAGCCGGGCCAGATAGCCGATCGAGCATCGCGTAGAAGCGGTTGGCGTCCGGATCGCCCGGCGCGTGCTTGTGCTGCACGTAGTCGGTCGTCGACAGGTACATGACGTCCGGCCGCCGCGTCTCGAGCAGGCGCACGCCCGCGGCGAAGACAAATTCCGAGAGTTCGGCGCTGTAGACGTCGGGCACGGCCATGCCGACCAGCGGCAGCACGTCGTCGATGCCGTTTTCCGCGACAGTGGCCTGATCCGCCTTCTCCGACGAGAAGCAGATGCCCTTCATCCGGTGCCCGAGCAGCTTGCGCAGCTTGTCCTTGGCGGTGACGACCGCCACCGTGGCGCCGCCGTCGGCGAGCGCGGCGAGGATGCTCGGTGCCCGCAGCCACTTCGGGTCATTCATCATGACCTCGGTGCCGCTCGCCACGTCGTAGAGATAGTTGCCGCAGATGCCGTGCACCGAGGGCGGGGCGCCGGTCACGATCGACAGGTTGTTCGGGTTGGTGAAACTCGGCACCACGCAGTCGCCGACCAGCGCGGTGCCTTCCGCCAGCACGCGCTTCATCCAGGGCATGTGGCCGCCGGCCACCGCCTGGGCGATGTAGTCGGGCTCGCAGCCGTCGACGCAGACGACGACAGTGGGCTGGCGCGGAGCCGCGTAGCGGCGGCCGTTCACTTCAAACATGACGTGGCTTATCCCTTTCGACCGGCCCGCGCGCGCGAGGGCGGCGGGAAGGCGGCGGCGTGCAACGCGCGCTCCTTGCTTTCGATGACGTGTTCGTACATGACTTTGCCCGCCTGCTCGGAATCGCCGGAGGCAATGGCCTTCAGGATCGCGCGATGTTCGCCCGCTGAATGAGGCAGCACGGCGCCGTCGACGAGGTTGCGTCGCCGGTACAGGGCGAGTTCCTTGACGAGCTTGCCGTAGATCGCCGCCATCTTGCGATTGCCGGCGAACTCGACGAGGTGATCGTGGAACTGCAGGTTGAGCAGGTGATACTGGTCGCGGTCGTCCGCCTTCACCGCCTGTTCCATCCGGTCGACGATGGTGCGCAGCGTCTTCATCTGCGGCGATGTGATGCAGGCGGCAAGACGCCTGCCGACAAGTTCGTCCATCGCCGCGCGCAGGTCGTAGATCTCGGCGGCCTCGTCGTGCGGAATGTCGCGCACGAATACACCGCGGTTCTTCTCCTGCCGTAACAGGCCCGCTTCCTCGAGCATGCGGAAGGCCTCGCGGATCGGTCCGCGCGAGACGCCGAGCCGCTCCGAGAGCCAGGCTTCCGTGAGCTTGGCCCCCGGTGCGATTTCGCCGTCGAGGATCATCCGCTCGATCTCCTGCTGCGCTGCGCTCGCGAGCGAGTTGGCGCGCAGCAGCGCAATGGTCGGGTGCGGGACGACGGTGGAAACGGCGCTCATGGCACAAGACTACACAGATTGTCAACAATCTGCAAAAAACAATTGACATTGAATTTTGGCGCTGCGTAGACTGCTTGCGCTCGGGCCGGGGTAGACAGAAGCGGGCTCAGATCCGTCACCGAAGTGTCAAGCGCGTGCGCTAGTTTTGCGGGTTGTTCGTTTCCGTCCTGTGACGAACCGCCACACATTTCCGTACGGGGCCTTAAGGAGGAGTCGATGAAACTGCTAACCATCGCCGGCAAGGCGCTCGCAGCGGCCGTGCTGGCGGGAGTCGCCTTCGGCGCAAACGCGCAGAAGACCCAGTTGACGGTCTACACCGCGCTCGAGACTGACCAATTGAAGGCCTACCAGTCCGCGTTCGAGAAGGCCAATCCGAATATCGAGATCGTCTGGGTGCGTGATTCGACCGGCATCATCACCGCCAAGCTGCTGGCTGAGAAAGCCAACCCCAAGGTCGATGTCATCATGGGAGTCGCGGCCACCAGCATGGCGATCTTCGACAAGGAGGGCATGCTGACGCCCTATGCGCCTGCCGGCCTGGCACGAATCTCGCCGCAGTACCGCGATCCGAAGAATCCGCCGGCCTGGGTCGGCATGGATGTCTGGGGCGCCACGATCTGCTTCAACACGGTGGAAGCCGCCAAGCGCAACATCCCGAAGCCCGAGACCTGGAAGGACCTGACCAAGCCCATCTACAAGGGCCAGATCGTCATGCCGCACCCGGCCTCGTCGGGCACCGGATTCTTCGACGTCAGCGCCTGGCTGCAACTGTGGGGCGAGAAGGACGGCTGGGCGTTCATGGACGGCCTGCACGAGAACATCGCGCAGTACATGCACTCGGGTTCGCGGCCTTGCGCCGCTGCTGCTGCGGGCGAATACGTCATCGGCATCTCGTTCGAGTACCGCGCCAACCGTGAAAAGGCGCGCGGCGCGCCGATCGAGCTGGTGTTCCCGACAGAAGGACTGGGCTGGGACCTGGAAGCGGTCGGCATCGCCAAGGGCACCAAGAACATGGACGCGGCGAAGAAGCTGATCGACTGGGCAGTGTCGGACGAGGCCATGGGACTTTACGCAGCCAACTTTGCGATCGTCGCGGTGCCGGCACTTTCCAAGCCGCTGCCTAACGTTCCGGCCGACTACGCCAGCCGGCTGGTGAAGAATGACTTTGCCTGGGCCGCTGCCAACCGCGACAAGATTTTGGCGGAGTGGAGCAAGCGCTACGAGTCGAAGGCCGCACCGAAGTAAATCGGTCAGGACGGCACAACCGCCCGTGTGACGCGCCGGGTCCGGACGCAGGTGGCGTTCGGCCCGGCGTACTTTTGTCCGAGCAGCGATGAGTACTGAGAAGGCAGCCGAAGCCCTGCGTCTGGAAGGCGTGCACAAGGCCTTCGGCGACTTCGTCGCGCTGAAGTCGATCGACCTGGTCATCCTGCCGGGCGAGCTGGTGTGCTTTCTGGGCCCATCGGGCTGCGGCAAGACCACGCTGCTCAGGATCATCGCCGGCCTGGAGCGACAGACGCGCGGCCGCATCCTGCAGAACGGCCGCGATGTCTCGCACGCGCCGCCGGCGGCGCGTGACTACGGCATCGTGTTCCAGTCGTACGCGCTGTTTCCCAACCTGACAATCGCCGACAATGTCGCCTACGGGCTCGTCAATCGCCGCAAGGCGAAGACGGAGATCCGGAACCGGGTGCGGGAACTGCTCGCGCTCGTGGGCCTGCCGGATGCGGGTCGCAAGTACCCAAGCCAGATGTCCGGCGGCCAGCAGCAGCGTGTCGCCCTGGCGCGGGCGCTCGCCACTTCGCCGAGCCTGCTGCTGCTCGACGAACCGCTGTCGGCACTCGACGCAAAGGTGCGCGAGCGGCTGCGCGGCGAGATCCGGCAACTGCAGCGCCGGTTGCGCGTCACGACGATCATGGTCACGCACGATCAGGAAGAAGCGCTGTCGATGGCCGATCGGGTCGTCGTGATGAACCAGGGCGGGATCGACCAGGTCGGTACTCCCAGTGAAGTCTACGAACGGGCCGCTACACCTTTCGTGGCCGACTTCCTCGGCAAGGCCAACGTGTTGCGGGGGGAGGCCCTCGGGGCCGGGCGGTATCGCGTCGGCAGCGCCGAACTGCAGTTGCCGATCGATGAACACCCGGCGGGCCGCAAGGTGCGCATTTACACGCGGCCGGAGGATCGTCATGTCGAAGGTGACATCGCTAGCCTGCCGAACCGGCTGCGTGGCCGCATTGCCCGCATCGACTACCTTGGCACGTTCTGCCTGGCGGAACTGCGCTGCGAGGCCATCGGCCAGCCGCTCGTCATTTCCTACTCGCTGAACCAGTTGCACGATCTCGAGGTCTGCGAAGGCAGCGAGGTCGAGATTGCGCTGCGCGTCGATCGCGTGCGCGTGTTTGCCGACGAGGCGGCCGCCGTATGAGTCAACCGCCGTGAGCGCCGTCGCGGCTCGCACGTCGATGGGTCTTGCGCCGAGTCGCCTCGCGCTGTTGTCCGAGGCTCTGGCGGTGCGGGGCGGACTGGTGCTGCTGGCCGCAGCGCTCTTTGTCTTCCTGACGGTGCCGCTGGCGATCATCCTGGTGCGCAGCGTCGAAGGCCGTGGCGGCGAATTTGTCGGGCTGGCCAACTTCATTCAGTACGTCCAGTCGCCCGCGCTGGCCCAGTCCACGCGCAACACGCTGACCTTCGCCCTGCTGACGACGGCGGTCACGGTGCCGCTGGCCTTCGTCTTTGCCTACGCAATCCAGCGCAGCTGTATCCCCTTCAAGGGAATCTGGCGCAACCTTGCGATGATCCCGATCCTGGCGCCGTCGCTGCTCGCTGCAATCTCCTTCATCTACCTGTTCGGCAACCAGGGGGCGCTCAAGTTCATGCTCGAATGGGTCGGCCTGACATCGATCTATGGCATGCCGGGCATGGTGCTGGCAATGACGTTCGCGTCGTTCCCGCACGCGGTCATGATCCTGATGGCGGCGCTGGCGCTCTCGGACGCACGATTGTACGAGGCGGCCGATGCGCTCGGCACGAGCGAGCGGCGCAAGTTTTTCACGATCACCCTGCCGGGCGCCAAGTACGGCCTGATCTCGGCCTGCATGGTGGTGTTCACAATGGCGGTGTCGGAGTTCGGCGTGCCCAAGGTCATCGGCGGCAATACCAGCGTGCTCGCGGTCGACATCTACAAGCAGGTGATTGGCCAGCAGAATTTTTCGATGGGTGCAGTCGTCGGCCTCGTCCTGCTGTTGCCGGCGCTCGTCGCATACTTCATCGACAACCTGATGCAGCGGCGCCAGCAGGCCCTGCTGACGGCGCGCAGCGTGCCCTACCAGGCGAGCCCGTCCGCGCTGCGCGACGGACTGCTGTTCGTGTTTGTGGCCATCGTCGCGGCGCTGCTGCTGCTGGTCGTGGGGATGGCGGCGTTCGGCTCGGTCGTGAAGTTCTGGCCTTACAACCTATCGTTGACCCTGACTCACTACACCTACGGGTTCGAGGAGGCCGGCATCGAACACGCCTACCGCAACAGTCTCGTGATGGCCGCCTGGTGCGCGGTGCTCGGCGCGGCGATCACGTTCGCCGGGGCCTACTGGCTGGAGAAAACGCGCGGTGCGAACCTCGTGCGGCCGCTGATTCGATTCCAGGCGATGTTGCCGATGGCGGTCCCCGGCATGGTGCTCGGCATCGGCTACATCCTCTTCTTCAACCTGCCGACGAACCCGCTCAACTTCCTGTACGGGACGATGGCGATTCTCGTGCTCTCGACGATCGTGCACTTCTATTCGTCGAGCCACCTGACGGCAGTGACGGCGCTGAAGCAGATCGACAGTGAGTTCGAGTCGGTCTCGGCGTCGCTGAAGGTCCCGTTCTACAAGACCTTCTGGCGCGTGACCGTGCCGGTGTGCCTGCCGTCGATTCTCGATATCGGCCGTTACTATTTCGTCAATGCGATGACGACGATCTCGGCGGTGGTGTTCCTGTATTCACCGAAGACGACGCTCGCGTCGATCTCGATCCTGCAACTGGACGAGGCAGGCGCGATTGGTTCCGCCGCCGCCATGGCGACCCTGATCGTCGCGACCTCGGCGGTCGTCACGGCGATCCTGTTCGCGCTCGAATGGTGGTTGATCCGGCGCACGCAGGCGTGGCGCAATACCGCCAAGAACTGAAGGAGACAACGATGATCGTCGGCAACGACCCGATCCTGCTTACCCCGGGGCCGCTCACGACCTCGCTCGCGACCAAGCAGGCGATGCTGCGCGACTGGGGCTCATGGGATGCCTCGTTCAATGCGATCACGGCGAGCTTGCGGCGCGACCTGGTCGACATCGTCGACGGCGGCGAGGAGTACACCTGCGTGCCTTTACAGGGCAGCGGCACGTTCTCGGTCGAAGCGGCGATTGGAACCCTGGTGCCGCGCAACGGCAAGGTCCTGGTGCCCAACAACGGCGCCTACTGCGCGCGCATTGTCAGGATCTGCAAGTACCTCGGCCGTGAAGCCGTCGACCTGCCCGTTCCGGAAGATCAGCCGGCGACGGGTGCCATCGTAGATGCGGCGCTGATGGCTGAGCCTTCGATCACGCATGTCGCGCAGGTCCACTGCGAAACTGGCGCGGGCGTGCTGAACGACCTCGAAGACATCGCGCAGGTGTGCGCCCAGCGCGGCAAGGGATTGATCGTCGACGCGATGAGCTCGTTTGCGGCGCTGCCGATCGACGCGGGCCGGGTGCCGTTTGATGCGCTGATCGCCGCCAGCGGCAAGTGCCTGGAAGGCGTGCCGGGCATGGGTTTCGTCATCGTCCGGAAGAAGGTGCTCGAGGCCTGCGCCGGCAACGCCCATTCGCTGGCGATGGACCTGCACGATCAGTACGTTTACATGGAGAAGACGACGCAGTGGCGCTACACGCCGCCGACCCACGTTGTGGCCGCGCTACGCGCTGCCGTGGACCAATACAAGGAAGCGGGCGGACAGCCGGCACGCCTCGCGCGTTATGCAGGCAACTGCCGCACGCTGATCGACGGCATGGCCGCGCTCGGATTTCGTCCCTTCCTGAAGCCGGAGGTGCAGGCGCCGATCATCGTGACCTTCCACGCGCCGGCCGATCCCGCGTACAACTTCAAGTCGCTCTACGCCAGGACGCGCGACCGCGGCTACATCCTGTATCCCGGCAAGCTCACGCAGGTCGAGACCTTCCGGGTCGGCTGCATTGGTGCGATCGATGCCAACGAGATGCGCAATGTGGTCGCGGCGGTGGCGCAGACGCTCAAGGACATGGGAATCAAGACGGTTACTGATGCGACCCCACGCAAAGCCGCATGACGAGTTGACTAACGTCCGCCAGACGTCGACGACTCAAGGGTGTCGTAGGCTTTCTGAGCCCGTCCGCGCGCAGTGCAATCACTTCTTCGGCGCCGCCAGACGCTGCTTTGCGTCGTCGGCATACTGGGCCGGCAGTCCGATCGCGAGCGCCTTTTGGAAGGACTCCGTCGCCTTGGCCGCAACGCCTTGTTCGCTTTGGACAATTCCAAGCCGATAGTGAAGGACTGCAGATTTCGGCGCGAGGGCAAGCGCCTGATTGAGAGCAGCTTCGGCTTTTGGCAAGTCCCCTCGCGCTCGTTCCACCCAGGCGAGCGTGTCGAAGTAGCCGGCCTCTTTGGGCTGCAATTCAGTGGCGCGTCTGGCCCATCCAAGGGCCTTCGCGAGGTCGCCCTTGGCCTCCACTTCCAGCCATGCGGCATTGTTCAGGATCTGCGCATCTGTTTGTGAGAGCTCAAGGGATCGCGCATAGGCTTGGCGTGCACCCGGATTGTCGCCGGTCGCGACGAGCAAATTGCCCAGTCGCCCGTGAGCGCCAGCATCGCGTGGGTTCGCTTTCACGACCGCTAGCGCCGCAGTGATAGCTCCCTTTGAATCACCGCTGGCCAGAAGCAGGCTCGCGCGGTCCATCTGCAGCGCAGTCGACTTCGGCGCAATCTTGATGGCACGGTCCAACGCCGCGAGACCTTCGGGGAAGCGTTTGCGCTCTGCTTCGACACGCGACAACATTCGTAACGGCTCGGGGTCCTTGGGTGCGAGTCGGGCGGACTTTTCAAAGGCCGCCGCAGCCTCGTTGGCTTGCTTGGCGCCTGCCAAGGCGACTCCAAGGCCAAACTGCGCCGCGGCGTCGTTGGGACGGACCTTTAAAACCCTTTCATACTCCAGGACAGCGCGCGACGGGTCTCCCATGCGGAGGTAGACATCGGCGAGTTCCATCTGCGCCGGCGTCGATGCCGGTGAAAGTCGCTTGGCGGCTTCGAACTCGGCCTTGGCACGGTTCAGGTCGCCCCGGTTCCGGTAAAAGCGTCCGAGAGCGACGTGCACCGCCACGTTGTTCGGCGCGAGCTGCAGCGCCTGCTGCAGCACCGATTCGGCCGCGGCCGGATTGCCCTTCCGTACTTCAATGTCCGCCAGTGCGACCAGTGGCTCGGGAGACTTCGGTGCCAGTTGATTCGCTTTGCGAAACGAACTTTCGGCGCCCTTGATGTCCCCATTGACCAGCTTCTGAATCCCGGCGCGGAACTCGGCTGCCGCAGGGGACTCCTCTTTCATTGTGAGATCGACCGACGGGGCCGATTCGCTGACGGCGGAGTGCGCCATTTGGCCGGTCGTGAGGAACATAACCATGGACGCGGTGACGATGAAGGGTGCTTGCTTCATAAGCGAACCGTGGAAAATGAAGAATCGAGTTTAGCCTTGGTTGGAAGGCAGCACCGTGATACTTCGAAAGTCCTGTGAGCAAAAAAAACGGCGCCACTGGCGCCGTTTTTCAAGTTCAAAGAACCGTTGACTATTTTTGGCGACGGCGACGCATGGCCGCCAGTCCAGCAAGTCCCAATCCTGCCAGTGCCAGCGTTGTCGGCTCAGGCACCTCGGTCGGATCCTCGATTTCGAACGTCGACGTGATGAACAGGCCGAACACGTTGTCATCGTTGCTGGGGTTGCGCGTCAACAGCCGAAGGAACGTATCCCCCGCAGCAATGAAGGGCGATGCATTCGCCGAGTTGCCGAATGCGAGGTTGTACAACTCATCGTCCTGGTTGGCGACACTGCAGTTCGGATCCGGGTTGTTCGGATTGTCACCCACGCCCCCGGCCGTGATCAGCCGGCCATTGTCCGAAACGAACGGGGGAACCGCATCATCATTTCCGCCGGCGCAACTTGTCAGTCGACGAGAGGCGGGGTTGCTGCTCGTCTGGACGTCAACGGTTGTGACCTGTCCTGTCGCGGGGGGGCCGTTGTAACTGAAGCTGGAAGCCAGCGACATGATGAAATCACCGGTTGTGTACGCCGACGCGAAATTCAACGTCACGGTGTCACCCCCCGTCGCCAGCTCGCCATCCAGGATGATCGCGGAGCCACCGACCGTCAATGCGTTGCTGTACACGACAACCAGTACCGAGCCGTCGTTATCTCCGCTTTCCGACAGTCTGAAGTCGTATATTCCACCCGGGCCGCCGTCGATCGTAGGTTTCACGAGAGCGGTGACGTCGTACCGGATCGTATTGGCCGGGTTGGCGTTCGGCGTCAGCAAAGTACCCATCGCCGGATTCAGCAGCGTGCCATTGAAAGTGACCGGGGCCACTCCGCCGCCCCAGACGTCCGCCGTGTACAGGTAAGCCCTCAGTACGGTCGACCCGGCTGCAGCCTCTGCCTGAAGCAGGCCCGATCCTGCACCATCAACGCCGAGAGCGTCGACGCTCAAATTGGCGTCGGCAAAGAATTCGTGCACGGCAAGCGTCGCCGATGCCGTCGATGTCGCTGCGGTGAGCGCCACTGCCAGTGCAAGCGTCCTCAAACTCGGTTTCTTCATTTTTCCCCCCTAGGGTGCTAAGCCACAGACCGACATCCGATCGGTAGCCATGGAGTAAGCATCAGACGTGCCAGATTTGCAAATTCATTTAATTTCATCAACTTAGGAGAATGTTGCGGCGAAGCACTTTCTGCGGCTGCAAACAATTCCGACGCTTCCGCCAGCGACTCGCGGCACGAGGGGTTGCCAGCGGTCGCACTGCGGGAACTGACCAAAAGACAGCAAGCCGGAAGATGGACGGGGGACGCTAAGCCAGTTTGAGTGCGAAGACCCCTGCGACGACCGCGCCGATCCCGGCCCAACGTCGCGGTGTCAGGTGCTCCTTGAGTAGCCGCGCGCCGATAAGCGTCGCAAACAGCACCGACGTTTCGCGCAATGAGGCCACCAGGGCGACCGGGGCCTTCGTCATTGCCCACACCGAGATCGCATAGGCCGCTGCCGACAAGCCTCCGCCGATCAGGCCTCGCGTGCGGCGCTGCACCAAGACTTCGACGAAGGAAGAGCCACGCGTCACCAGCATGTAGGCCGTGAAAGGCAAGGCGTCGAGCACGAAGAGCCACACGATGTACGACCACGTGTTGCCAGCGATCCGGGCGCCACTACCATCGATGATGGTGTAAAGCGCGATGACACCTGCATTGGCAAGCGCAAACCCGACCGCCCGACCGTGACCTTGCAACGCGGCTCCGAGCCGTGTCGGCCGCAGTGCCAGCGCGATCACGCCGATCGAAATCATCGCCATCCCGAGCCAGCCGACCGGCCCGGGCCGCTCGCCCATCCAGAAGATTGCGATCACCCCGGTCAGTAGCGGCGCCACGCCGCGCATCAGCGGATACACCAGCGATAGCTCACCGGCGCGGTAGGCGTTGATCATCAGGTAGTAGTAGGCGACGTGCGTCGCCACCGACGCGAGGATGTACGGCCAGCTCGCCGGCGCGGGCAACGGCACGAGGAACACGAACGGCAGTGCCACGAGTCCCGCGCCGGCGACGATCGCTGCAGTGTCGAGGAGCACGTCGCTGCCGCCCTTGATCATCGCGTTCCAGCTGGCGTGCAGCAATGCGGCCAGCAGAACTGCAAAGGAAACCTCAAGACTCACGACGTGGTCGGCGCGGCAGGCCTCTGTGGATCCATCGGTAACCGTTTCCGCGGAGACGACCTAAAACGCCGGAACACCGAGGCGGCGCGATGCAACCGGGTACTGGGGAGCGCCCGTACAGACTCAAGCGATTACGGCATCGGCCGCCGTGTAGCCGAGACTCAAGGCCTTTGCGACCGCCTTGTACGTAACCTTGCCGGCGGCGATGTTGAGGCCCGCCTTCAGATGCGGGTCGTCGTGCAGCGCCTTGCGCCAGCCCTTGTCGGCGAGCGCCAGCGCGAAGGGCAGCGTGGCGTTGTTCAGCGCATAAGTGGAGGTGCGAGGTACCGCGCCCGGCATGTTGGCCACCATGTAGTGAACGACGCCATCGACGACATACGTGGGCTCTGCGTGCGTCGTCGGGCGGCTGGTTTCGACGCTGCCGCCCTGGTCGATCGCGACATCGACGATCACCGAGCCGGCTTTCATTTTCGGCAACATCGCCTTCGTGATCAGCTTCGGCGCCTCGGCTCCGGGAATCAGCACGCCGGAGATCACGAGGTCCGCTCGCTGCACCTCGCGCTCGACGTTGTCCTGGTTCGAGAAGACGGTGACGACGCGGCCGTTGAACATCGCGTCGATCCGACGCAAGGCATCGGTCGACTTGTCGATCACCACCACCTGAGCGCCGGTGCCGACGGCCATCTGCGCGGAATTGGTCCCGACCACGCCGGCTCCAAGGATCACGATGCGCCCCGGAGCCACGCCCGGCACCCCGCCCAGCAGTATTCCCATGCCGCCCGCGGACTTTTCCAGGCAGCGCGCGCCGGCCTGTACCGCCAGCCGGCCCGCCACTTCGCTCATCGGCGCCAGCAGCGGCAGGCCGCCGGTGGGCGACGTGACTGTTTCGTAGGCGATGCAGATTGCGCCGCTGGTAACCAAATCCTTCGCCTGTTCGGGATCGGGCGCGAGATGCAGGTAGGTAAAAAGCACCTGGCCCGCACGCAGCTGCTTGCGTTCGACCGCCTGCGGTTCCTTGACCTTGACGACCATGTCGGCGCGCCTGAAGACCTCGGCCGCAGTGCCGACGACGTCCGCGCCGGCCTTGCGGTAATCGTCGTCGGCGGCACCGATGCCCGCGCCGGCCATGGTTTCAACGATTACCTGGTGCCCACGCGCGACGGCTTCACGTACCGACGAAGGCGTCATGCCGACGCGGTATTCGTGGACCTTGATCTCTTTGGGTACGCCGATCAGCATCGCCGCCTCCGGATTGTTGTTCTGGAGCGGGATTGTGCCCGCTGTTGGTCTTCGCCGCGACGGCGCGTACCGCTCAGTGAGACTGCAGCTTGCGCCGGACGATCTGCCAGGCGACGAGCCCGATGCACATCATGCCGAACGACGCCACGGCCAGCCCCAGGGTCGAATGCATCACCGCGGGTGCAAGCGCGCCTGCCACCAGCGCATTGGCTACGCTGCCAACGACCGCCTGCAGCGATGAAGCCATTCCCCGCCGCTCCGGCACGAGATCGAGCACCAGGATCGTGACGACTGGCACCATCAGCGACCAGCCGAAGGAAAACAGCCCGATCAGCGGCAAGGCCCACCACGCCTGCGCCGTAAAGAACGCATTGGCCAGTACGTTGATGACCGACACGACGACCATGACCGTGAAGCCGTAGCGGATCTGCTTGCGTGGCTTGATGCGCCCGGCCAGCCGTCCCGACAGCCACGCGCCGCCCATGATGCCGCTGATCGTCATGCAGAAGAACCAGAAGAACTGCGTCGGCGCGAGGCCCAGCAACTCGCCGAGAAAGGCTGGCGCCGACAGCACGTACAGGAACATGCCGTTGAATGGGATGCCGCTCGCCAGCGCCAGCAGCATGAAGTTGCGATGCCCGAGCAGCTTTGCATAACCACTGAACAGGTTGCGCGCGTTGAATGGCTGGACGTCCTTCCTGTGCAGGGTCTCGGGTAGCACGCGCCAGTTGGCGAGCCAGAGCGCGAGTCCCACTGCCGCCAGCAGCCAGAAGATCGAGCGCCAGCCGATGTGAACGTACAGCAGCCCGCCGATCATCGGTGCCACGGCCGGCGCGATGCCGAAGAAGATCGTCACCTGCGACATCACGCGCTGCGCCTGGGCCGGCGGGAACATGTCCCGGATGATCGCGCGCGATACGACGATGCCGGCCCCGGTCGCGAGGCCCTGCACGGCCCGGAACAAGATCAGCTGGCCGATGGTCTGCGAAAGCGCGCAGCCGATCGAGGCCAACGTGAAAGCAGCCACGCCCCACAGCACGACCGGTCGCCGGCCGTAGGCGTCGGCCAACGCGCCGTGGAACAGGTTCATCGCCGCGAAGCCGAAGAGGTACGCCGACAGCGTCTGCTGCATCTGCAGCGTCGTGGCGTCGAGCGAGGTTCGGATCGTGGCGAACGCCGGCAGGTAGGTGTCGATCGCGAACGGCCCGAGCATGCCAAGGCACGCGAGCAGCAGCGAAAGCGCCCAGGCGGGAGCCTTCCACAGGTGGGCCGATTCAGGCTTCAACGGTAGGAGTCGGGAACCGCAGGCCGACGTGGCGTGCCACGCGCTGATGTCCTAAGTCTGACAAAGCGCCGGGTGGGGTCACGCGCGCGCCGTCGCGGAGTCGAGCGGCGCCTTCAGCGAAATCCGGGCCGCGTAGCGCTCCCCGGCGAGGTCGACCTTGTAGGTGCCGGCCTCGATCCATGCCTTGTCGGCGGCGCCGTGCGCGTTGGAGAGGATTCCGAGAGCAACCGGCTTGCCGAGCGTGTGACCGAAAGCCGCGGAGGTGACGAAGCCGGCCGGCGAGTTGTTGCGCAGGATGAGCTCGCCGCCCCAAAGGTTGGTGTGCGGCGCCTCGACCACCAGCGAGACGACGCGGCGGGCCATGGCATTGGCCCCGCCGGCGTCCTTCAGCGCCTGCAATGCTGCGCGACCGCGAAAGTCCGTTGTCTTGTCGAGCTTGACGGCAAAGGAGAGGCCCGCCTCATAGGGATTGATGTCGGGCGTCAGTTCGCGGCCCCACGCTCGGTAACCCTTTTCCAGTCGCAGCGAGTCGATCGCGTAATAGCCGGCATTGACCAGCCCGAGATCGCGTCCAGCGTCCATCAACCGCTCGTATACGCCGACCGCGAACTCCACCGGTGTGTACAGTTCCCAGCCGAGCTCGCCGACGTAAGTGAGTCGCGTGGCGCCCACCGTCGCATAGCCGAGGTCGATCTCCTGCGACGAGCCGAACGGGAACGCATCGTTGCCGAAGTGGGCGGTCGAAACGCGGCTCAGCAGTTCGCGCGATTGCGGACCCATCACTGCCAGCATCGCGAACATCGATGTGACCTCGGTGACGGTTGCGCGCCAGTCGCGCGCGCGCAACGCGCGTTCGATGACGTCGCGGTCGCGTACTGCCGAGCCCGAACTGGTGACGACCATGAACTGCTCGTCATCAAGGCAGGTGATCGTGAAATCGCTTTCAAAGCCGCCGCGCTCGTTGAGCATGCCCGTGTACACAGTGTCGCCTGGAGTCCTCGGCACGTCGTTGGCGACCAGCCACTGCAACGCGGTCCAGGCGTCCGGTCCCTGTACCAGCAGCTTGGCGAACGAACTCATGTCGAACACGGCCACCGCTTCGCGACAGGCGCGGTGTTCGGCGGCGACCCACGGGTGCCAGTTCTGGTGGCCCCAGCCGTATTCGATCGCTGCTTGTGCTGGCGAAGGTGCGAAGAAGTTGGCGCGCTCCCATCCCATCTTCGAACCGAAGCACGCGTTTGCGTCGCGCAGATGCGCATACAGCGGCGAACGCCGGAACGGGCGGGCCGACTCCAGTTCACGGTTGGGCCACGGCATCTTGTAGTGCATGCCGAGCACCTCGGCGATCCGGTCCGGCAGCCAGGTCTCGTTCGCGTTGAAGCGCGCGAAGCGGCGGATGTCGACTGGCCACAGGTCGAGTGTCGGCTCGCCGCCGATGATCCACTCGGCGAGCGCCTTGCCGGCGCCGCCGCCCGAGGCGATGCCCATCGAATTGAAGCCGCAGCCGACGTACAGGTTGTCGATGCCGGGCGCGGGGCCGAGGATGAAGTTGTTGTCGGCGGTGAACGACTCGGGGCCGTTGTAGAACTGCTTGACCTGGGCCTGCTCGAGTGCCGGCACGCGGATCATCGCGTTGTCGAGCAGGATCTGGAAAGCGTCCCAGTTGTCCGGCAGCAGCTGGAACTCGAAGTTCTCCGGGATGCCACCGCGGTGCTGCGCACTTTGCAGCCAGGGCGTGGCGTGCGGCTCGAAGCCCCCCATCAGCAATCCGCCCACTTCTTCCTTGAAGTAGATGTAGCCGTCCGGGTCGCGCATCACCGGCAGGTCGCGATGCACGCCGGGGACCGTGTCGGTGACGATGTAATAGTGCTCGCAGGAAAAGAGCGGCACGGCGACGCCGAGCTTGCGTCCGAGTGCGCGCGACCACTGTCCGCCGGTGAGCACGACGATGTCGGCGGCGATGCGCCCGGATTCCCCGGCCTTGTTGATCCACTCGAGCTGCGAGATACGCTTGCTGCCGCCGGACTGCGTCACGGCGCCGGTGACCCGCGTGCCTTCGCAGATCTTCACGCCGCGATTACGCGCGCCCTTCGCGAGCGCGAGGGTCAGGTCGGCCGGATTGGCCTTGCCGTCGCCGGGCAGCCACACGGCACCCTTGAGATCGGCGGTCGCCATGATCGGGTAGAGATCGCCTGCCTCGCTTGCCGAGATAACGTCGCAGGTCACGCCGTAGGCCTGCGCCACGGCGGCGGTGCGCTTCAGCTGCACCATGCGGTTGTCGGTGCGCGCCACCGCCAGCGAGCCGCACTGCTTCCAGCCGGTGGAAAGTCCCGTTTCCGCTTCGAGGCGTGAGTACAGATCGGTCGAGTAGCGGACGAGCCGCGTCATGCTCTCGTGATTGCGCAGCTGGCCGACGAGCCCCGCGGCATGCCAAGTTGTGCCCGACGTCAGCCGCCCCTGCTCGAGCAGCACGACGTCGGTCTCCCCGAACGAACTGAGGTGGTAGGCGACCGAGCACCCCATGATCCCGCCCCCGATCACCACGATCCGTGCCGCCTGCGGCGGCCGGATTTGCGTCGTCAGTGCCTCGTCTGCCACCTCGATCTCCTCTTCTTGCCGTTGTCCTGCGGGCGGAGCGCACGGCCGCTCCGAAGCGAGCCCGTCAGATTAGGCTTTGCGGCCGCGCAGCGGCCGTGCCGCGAGCGATGCACGTGCGACCCGAAGGGTCGCGTACATCGCGAGCGCTACGACTTCAGGTGCCACGCCTTCGGCCGCGTGAAAGTCTCGATCCCGTAGGTCGACAAGGTGAGACCGACGCCCGAGTGTCCGACGCCGCTCCACGGCAACCGCGGGCTCACGCGGTCACAGCAGTTCCAGTAGACCGAGCCTGCATGCACCTGCGCGAGGATACGGTGGGCACGCGCTTCGTCCTTCGTGTAGACGCCCGCCGTCAGGCCGTACTCGGTGTGGTTCATCAACCGAATCGCTTCATCGTCGTCCGCCACCTTCTGGATGCCGATGATCGGCCCGAAGCTCTCCTCGCGCATCAGGTCCATCGAGTGATCGACCTGGCTGAACACCGTCGGCTCGAACCAGTTGCCGGGGCCTGGCAGGCGGTGTCCGCCGACCAGCAGTTTCGCGCCCTTGGCGAGCGCATCGGCGACCTGCCGGTCCAGCACGTCGAGCTGGGGCGCGCGCGTCAGGGGGCCGATGTAGGCCGCTTCGTCGGTCGGCTCGCTGATCGTGAAGGCGCGCACTTCCTTGACGAAGGCCTCGACGAAAGCGTCGTGGATCTTCGCGTGAACGTAGATGCGCTCGACCGAGCAGCAACTCTGGCCCGTGTTGTACATCGCGCCGTCGGCGAGCGAGGCGGCAGCGGCCGCGATATCGACGTCTTCGCAGACGTAGGTCGGATCCTTGCCACCGAGCTCCAGCTGCAGCTTGATCATGCGCGGCCCGATGGTTTGCGCGATCTTCGCGCCGGTCGCGTGAGAGCCCGTGAAGAACACGCCGTCGACCGGCTGCACCAGCAGAGCGGAACCTACCGTACCACCGCCGACCAGCACCTTGAATGCGTCCTGCGGCACGCCGGAAATGTGCAGCAGTTGGCCGATCTCGAGTCCCGTCAGCGTGGCGTGTTCCGAAGGCTTGTAGAGCACCGCATTGCCGGTGATCAGCGCTGGCACGAATACGTTGGCGCCGACGAAGTACGGGTAGTTCCATGCAGAAATATTGGCGATGACGCCGAGTGGCTCGTGCGTGATCAGTTCGCGCATTCCGCCTTCATCGAAGACCTGGCGCGGCGCGAGCGTGCGCTCTGATTCTGCGAGGAAGAAGTCGATGCGCCCCAGCAAACCGTTCAGCTCGTTGCGCGATTGCCGGATTGGCTTGCCGACTTCCGACGTGAGTATCGCGGCCAGTCGCTCGAGTTCCCGCAGCAGTTCGGCCCGAAAGCGGCGTATTGCCTCCAGCCGCACCGCAAGCGGCTGCGTTGCCCACCCGGGCTGGGCGGCACGCGCAGCGAGGTACGCGGACGCGACGGCGTCGGGCGTGTGTTCGGCCAGTTCGGCAATGACGCGGCCGTTCGCGGGATTGGTGACGATCAGCATGGAACCTTGGTTGCGTTTCGAGCGGCGCGTGCCGCCGCAAGGAAATCGGACAGCAGGGGTTCGCCGGCCAGGATGGCAGCGTTGTTCCAGTCGTGAAACTCGGGGTGCCACTGCACGGCCGCGACATACGACTTCACGGGGCCGCGGGCATTGTGGCGGATGGCCTCGATCACGCCGTCATTCGGACAGCGCGCCTCGATCTCGAAGTACGGCGCGAGATCCTTGATGCCCTGATGGTGCACGCTGTTCACCACGTAATGCGGCGAAGGGCGATCCGGCGCCTTGAACCCTGGGTGCGGATACAGCTCGGCGAGACGAGTCCCGGGCACGACTTCGATCGTGTGGAAGTTCTGGTCATACAGTTTGGCGTTGCGATGCTCGATGGCGCCGGGCAATTGCGTGGCGATGTCCTGGTAAAGCGTGCCGCCGAATGCGACATTGATCACCTGCAGTCCGCGACAGATGCCGAGCACCGGCTTGCCGGCGTCGATGAAGGCGCGTAGCAGGGCTATCTCGTACTGGTCGCGGATGCGATCGCCGGTCCATTCCGGCCGCAGCGGCTCCTCGCCGTAACTGCCGGGCCACATGTCGGAGCCTCCCTCCAGCACGAGCCCATCCAGCAGTTCCGCGTAATCGGCGAGCGTGACATCGCCTCGCTGCGTCGGTCCCTCCGGCGAGGGGATCACCACCGCCAGCGCGCCCGACGACTGCACCCAGTGCACGATCGACTGTTCAACGTACTGCAGCGTCTTGCCAGTGAAGATCGGGCGCGCCGGATCCGCATGAAAAAAACACGCCGAAATGCCGATCTTCGGGCGTGAGGTCACGGTGCCACCGTGGCGCGGCGTGCCGTCCCAACTGGCGCGCGCGAGCCCTGCTTCGGGCGACCGGGCCGAGGGCTCATCCGTACGCCTCCTCGAAGAAGCGTTGGAAGTCCGCGTCGGTGCACTTGCGCGGATTGGTCTGGTGGCAGGTGTCCCTGACCGCGAGCTCGACGAGCCGCGGAAACTGTTCGCGCTTTACTCCGGCGGCGCCAAGCGAGGGCGTGATGCCGATCTCGCGTTTCAGCCGCGTCAGCCACGGGACGAAGTCCGCGGCGGAGGCAAGGCCCGCAACGTGCGCGAGTTCGGCAAATTTGGATGGCACCGCTTCCGCATTGAAGCGCATGACCGGCTCGAGCATCAGCGCGTTGGCGAGCCCGTGGTGGAGGTCGCACACCGCACCGAGCGCGTGCGCGCACGAGTGCACTGCGCCAAGGTCCTTCTGGAATGCAATCGCGCCCATCATCGACGCCATCATCATGTCGGCGCGGGCCGAAAGGTTCCGGCCGTCCCGAACCGCCAGCGGCAGCGCGCGCGCGGCGATGCGCGCGCCTTCTAGTGCGATGCCGTCGCACAGCGGGTGGTAGGCCGGCGAGAGATAGCTCTCGATGTTGTGCGTCAATGCGTCCATGCCGGTGGCGGCCGTCACCGCCGGCGGGAGCCCGAGCGTCAGCTCCGGGTCGGCGAACACTTCACGTGCCAGCAGCTTCGGCGAGAAAACGACGCGTTTCACGTGCGTGTCGTCTTCGCTGACGACGCTCGAGCGGCCGACCTCGGAGCCGGTCCCGCTGGTCGTCGGCAGCGCGAAGAAGGGCGGCAGCGGGTTCACCAGCGGCCGTACCTGCGGATGGTCCCACGCGTACTCGATGACGTCGCCGTCGTGCACCGCCATCGCGGCCACCACCTTCGCAACGTCGAGCGCCGCGCCGCCGCCGAAGCCGATGACGCAATCCGCGCGGTGGGCCTTGAACGCTGCCACGCCAAGCGACACCTGCGACGCGACCGGATTGCCGTGCACGCCCGAGTAGACGCCGGTGTCGAGTCCGGTGTGCAGGTGGTGCAGGAACTCGGAGAGCACCGGCAGCGTGGCCAGGCCGCGGTCGGTCACGACCAGTGGACGCCGCAGGCCCAGCTCGCGCAGGTGCACGCCGACCAGCTTGCGTACGCCGGGGCCAAAGTGAATCATCGTCGGGAAGGAGAAGCGGGAAATCGACATGGTGTCAGGGCGCCTTTGAAGATCCGTCGATGCGCACCCAGCGCAGTTCGAGCACGTCGCTGGGCCACATCGCAACCTCGATGCTTGGCCGCATGACCCACGCGAGCGTGCGGCGGTACAGTGGAATCAGCGGCAGGTCATCGTGCATCAGACGCAGCGCTTCGCCGACCATGCGGCGTCGGGTGGCGAGATCGGGCTCCACGCGGATGCCGTCGATCACCGCGTCAAGCGTCGGGTTCGAGTAACGCCCGCCATTGAACTGACCGCTGCCGGCGCCGTCGTGCGACCGCACGATCGAGTTCAACGTGGCCCAGGGGTCGGCCCCGGGCGACCAGCCGAACTCGAAGAAGCTCGTGTTGGCCTGGGTCAGCTTCGGGAAGAAGGTGGCACTGGGCGACGGCTGGAAATTGACGCGGATGTTCACCTGCGCCAGCATCGCGGCGATCGCCTGGCACACGGCGGCGCGGAACGTCACGTTGACGCAATCGAGCGTCACTGCGAAGCCGTCTTCATAGCCGGCCTGCTTCAGCAGCGCGCGAGCGGCCGCCGGATCGTAGGGCAGGCGCTTCTCGAGTTCCGGCACGTGGCCGTCAACCAGCTTGGAAATGTGCGAACCGGCTGGCACCGCCTGGCCGCGCAGCACCTTGCCGATGATCAGGTTGATGTCGATCGCGTGCGCCACCGCGCGGCGCACGCGTAGGTCCTTGAACGGATTGCCACGCGCGGTGCCGTGCTGCAGTTCGCCGCGACTCTGGTCGAAGCCGAGATACTGGGTGCCGATGTCGGTCGTTTCCGTCAGCTTCAGCGTCTTGTCCTGCCGGAGCCGTGCGACGTCCTGGAACGGCGGGTCGATCGCGAAGTCGACCTGGCCTGACGCAAGCGCCGCCAGCCGTGTCGCGTCCGACTGGATCACGATGTAAACGGCCTCCTGCACGTTGCCGGTGCCCTTCGTTGACCAGCCCCACCAGTCAGGGTTGCGGACCAGCACGGTGCGCTGGTCCGGCTCGTAGCTCTTGAGTCGGTACGGCCCGGTGCCGTTGGCATGGCGCACCGCGTAGGTTTCCTGTTTGGCGTTGTAATCCTGCGGCAACTGGACCCCGTGCTTCTCGGCCCAGGCCTTGCTCATGATTGCAATCAGCCACAACTTCTGCGGCAGCACCGCGTCGGGCGCCGCCGTCAGGATGTCGACCGTCAGCGGATCGACCTTGCGCGCGCCGGTCACGCCGCGCAACTGGAAGGTGCGTTGTGAGGTCTTCGCGAGCGCACGCTCGATCGAGAACACGACATCGTCGGCCGTCAGCGGCGTGCCATCATGAAAGCGGACGCCGGGGCGCAGCTGGAAGCGCCAGGTCTTGGCGTCGATTGCCTTCCACGCCGTGGCCAACGAAGGTTCGAGGCCGAAGTCGCGGTCGCGATTGATAAGGCCCTCGTAGATCTGCGTCACGACCCGGGTCTGGTAGACGAGTGCGAGCGCGTGTGGATCGAGCGAGTTGGGATCGAACGCGCTCGCGTAGCGCAGTGTCTGCGCCGTCGAGGTCGATGCCGTTGCAGCGATTGCGAGCGCCAGCAGTGCCGCCAGCGCTGCGTTCTGCAGCGCGCTGCAAGTCTGCTTGATGAGACCCATCAGTCTTTGTGATCAAGGTTGTGCCGGAACAACGCTGACTATAGGGCATGGGGACATGGAGGCCACCGATCGGTCGACGGTGCCAGCACGGGGCCGGTTCCCGCTCTGGCGGAGTGCCGCGATGCGCTGCCCGCCGGGCGCCGAGGCGACAAATTGAGGCGGGAAATGCGACGAACCCTTCTAATTTTTCTTGATCAACAACGGGTTGGCGGCATATCACGTGTAGCAGCCTGTAGGCAGCAACCAAGGAGCGTCACCATGTATCGCCACCTTCTCGTTCCCATCGACGATTCCCTGTTGTCGACGGAAGTCGTACGGCAGGCCGTGCTGTTCGCGAAGTCCATCGGCGCCAAGGTCACGTTCTTTCATGCGAAGGAAGACTACGGCGCCACCAGCGTGGCGGCCCTTGAGCGCGTCATGTGGCCCGGCGCCTACAACGACCAGATCGCCGGGGAGGCGCGCGCCATCCTGGCCAAGGCGGCAGTTGCTGCACGTGAATTTGGCGTCGAGCACGACGTCATGGAGGTGACGGCCGACCGCCCTCATGAAGCGATCCTGCTGGCGGCCGAATCACGCGGCTGCGACCTCATCTTCATGGCCTCGCATGGACGCCGCGGCCTCAAGGGGCTGATGCTCGGTTCGCAGACACAGAAGGTGCTGCAGCAGGCGACCATTCCGGTGCTGGTGGCGGCAGTGGAGAGCAATGCGCCGGCATCCGAGTTGATTCCCGCCATCGCAGTACTGCGCGACGAACATCGCTCGCTGGCCGCGGTCGTGCACGGGCTCGATCTCCTGGCGAACGAAGTGCGCGCAACGGGCGAGCCGCCCCGCTTCGAGCTGCTGAAAGCGATGCTCTCCTATGTCCGTGAGTTCCCCGAGAAACTGCATCACCCGAAGGAAGAGCACTTTCTCTTCAAGAAGCTGCGCGAGCGCACTTCGGAGTTCAACGATTCTCTCGACGACCTTGAGCGCCAGCATCGCGAGAGTGCCCGTCTTGTCGACGAGCTGGACAAGACTATCGCCCGCTACGAGGCCGATCCCGAAAATGGGCATGAGCAGTTTGTAGAGGCCGTTCGGCGATTCGCCGCTGTCCAGCAGCGGCACATGAGCTTCGAGGCAGGGGTGATCATTCCCGCTGCGCGCGAGTACCTGACCGCCGCGGACTGGGATGAGGTCTATCGAGCATTCGCCGATAACGGCGATCCGCGCCTCAGCGCGGAAACCGACGAGGAGTACCGGCAGCTCTTCGTACGGATCCAGAACCTATCGCCGCCGTCGCCGGTGCGCGAACCGGCGCCGGCGATGACCTGACCTCCTAGAGGCCGCAGAAGCCGGCGCGGCTGCGCGGTGCTGCGCAGCGCGGCTGGAATCTGACGCCTGAGCGGCTCCCCGCGCCAGCGGCCCTAGACGGTCGGGTGTGGGCATTAAACGCGATCGCGAATCCCCGCGGGGCCGATGTGGTTCGCCAGCACGGCTGTGTGGATTCCGTCCGCCGCGGCGAGCCGCTGCGGGCCGTAGGTCGCGGTGGTGCCAACCCCGTTGGAGTCATGGGCACTGGCGATAATGGCGAGGGGCTGGTAAGAAATGCCGACGCCGGGCGACTGATGAGTCACTGGTGTAGATCCACTCCATCGGGAGTGGCAAGAAAGGAGCCCGCCTTGATGTCTCGACGCAACCTGCTCTCGTGGCTCGCCCTGGGCGGACTGGGCGCCCTTAAAACCTCTGCAGCGGACACTGCGCCCGCGGGACGCAGCGACACGCTGCGACTGACCGACGACGAGTGGCGCAGGCGACTGACGGCCGAGCAGTACCGCGTGCTGCGCCGGGAGGGAACGGAAGCGCCGTTTTCAAGCAAGCTCAACGGCGAAAAGCGGCGTGGCACCTACAAGTGTGTCGCCTGCGACCTGCCACTGTTCGCGAGCAGCATGAAGTTCGACAGCGGCACGGGCTGGCCGAGTTTCTTCGAAACGCTGCCGGGCGCGTTCGGCTTGCGCACTGACTACAAGCTGATCCTCCCGCGCACCGAGTACCACTGCGCGCGCTGTGGCGGGCACCACGGTCATGTCTTCGACGACGGACCGAAGCCGACCGGCAAGCGCTACTGCAACAATGGCGTGTGCCTGAAGTTCGAACCGGAGGTCGCGTGATCCATCGTTGGGCGTGGCTGCTGCTTGCGGCGGCGCTGACCGGCGCCGCGTCGGCGCAGACCAAGCCGGCAAGCGCACGGACGGAGTCCGCGATATTCGCCGGCGGCTGTTTCTGGTGTGTCGAGTCGGACTTCGACAAGGTTGAGGGCGTCGTCGCGACGACCTCGGGCTACATCGGTGGCCGGAAGGCGAACCCGACGTACTCGGAAGTCTCGGCCGGCTGGACCGGGCACACCGAGGCCGTGAAGATCGAGTTCGATCCTGCGCGAGTGACCTATGCGCAACTGCTCGAGAAGTTCTGGCCGACGATCGACCCGACGGTGAAGGATCAGCAGTTCTGCGACGTCGGCTCGCAGTACCGCACCGGCATCTTTGCGCTCGATGCGCGGCAGCTGAAGGAAGCCGAGGCTTCGAAGGCAATGCTGCAGAAGTCAAAGCCGTTTAAGGCGCCGATTGTCACAGACGTCTCGCTCGCCGGAACGTTCTATCCGGCCGAGGAGTATCACCAGGACTACTACCTGAAGAACCCGATCCGCTACAAGTTCTATCGGGCGAACTGCGGCCGCGATGCGCGGCTGAAGCAGCTTTGGGGCGTGGCGGACGCGCGTTGATGTTTCCAATCAGGCGCGGCCAGACGCATGGCCGGACAGATGAGCGCGGCGCCACGCGCGCGGCGATTGTCCTGTCCAGCCGCGAAAGGCGCGCGACAGTGCGCTGATGTCCGAGTAGTGCAAGGCGGCGGCTATGTCGCCCAGCGGCATTTGGCTTTCCTCGATCAACTGCTGGGCCACAAGCCGACGTGCTTCGGCAATCAGCTCCTGCAGGCTGGCGCCTTCGGCGGTGAGGCGGCGGCGCAACGTCCGCTCGCTGACCGAAAAGAGGTTGGCAATGCTTGGTGCGTTGTCCGTGCCGCCCAGCACGGCGGTGCGGAGCACGCGACGGACTCGGTCGGTCAGATGCCTGGGCGTACGGCGTTCCAGCGTGTCGAGCAGGCTCTTCAGGAGTCGATGAAGGTCCGGGTCAGCGCCAACGACCGGGGACGACAGCCAGCGCGTTTCAAGCACGATCATCGACATGGTTGCGTTGAATCGCACCGGTGCCTCGAAGTGATCGCGATAGGGTCGCGTTTCGCGCGGAGGCGCATGGGCCAGGCGCACTTCGATCGGGCGCCAGCGTGGCCCGCACAGCAACTTGAACATGCGATGTCCGATCGCGATCCCGAACTCTTCGATGAGCCCGCGCGCCGGAGTATCCAGCGCGTAGACCGAGTAACTGAGGCCCGAACGTCGGTCATCGAGCGCCGACAGTTCGGGGACGGCGCCGCGATCGTGCAGATGATGTCGGAGGATCAGGCTGCGGAGCGCGGCGCCGACCGACGCCTCGTTTCGCATCAGGTATCCCACCGGACCCAGCATCGGCAGATCAAAGTTCGCCCCCATCAGCAGCGCGAAGTGGGGTGTGTCGGTGAGCTCCGCACACCGAGCGATCAGCCGGCCCCCCGTCGGAAACGGGATCCGGTTTGCATCGTTGTTCAGCCCGCGAAGCGTGAGGCCTGCTTCTTTGAGCACGGGCACCGGATAGACCCCGCACTGACGAAGCGCGACCGGAATCGTTCGCAGAGGTCCTGCGCTAACGTCCCCCCACGCACTCGGGCGGGCGTGGCCTTGAGGCACAACCTTCAGCCTGCGCTGTTTGGCGCGAGCCACTTTAACTGTCATCGTATGGTGATCTCATTTAGCCTGGTCGGGAAAGCCGCGAAACCTGAACAAGTTGGCCGAAATTGTCAAGTCCATCCGCGGCCTCTGAGTCAAGATCCGCGTCCGCCGCTCGAAATAGGACAGGCTCCGTTGAGGGTTCGGCGTTACGGTGCTTTCGCCATCGATGTATATGCGGAAGCGGGGGTATCCCGCTCTGAAAGGTGTCGGGAGCAAACGTCGCCGCGACTGGTGGCGGCAATTTGGCAAATACTGTGCCCGGAGTAAACGGGCTTCGGTTCCATCTGCGGTCACGATAGCCGCCGGACGGTGGCGGGAGGAAATTTGATGAGCAAGATTGCGCAGGCGTGGCTCGTGTCGATCGCGAGCATGGTGGTGATTGGCGGGGCACAGGCCCAGCAGGTCACCGGCACGCTGGGCTCGCCCAGCGCCACGACCACGGTCCCCAATACCCAGTTGCCGGCACCGGATCCGAAGTTTGGCGGCGTGATCAAGGACGGTGCTCTGCAGTCCAAGCCGTGGTGGCCGGCGCGCGTGGTGCCGCCCAAGGGCGCTCCCAATGTGCTGCTGATCATCACCGACGACGCCGGATTTGGCGTGCCCTCGACATTCGGCGGCGTCATTCCGACTCCGACGATGGACCGCATAGCCAACGAAGGGCTGCGCTACAACCGCGTGTTCTCCACGGCACTGTGCTCCCCGACCCGTGCTGCGCTGATCACCGGGCGCAACCATCACTCGGCCGGATTCGGCGTGATCTCGGAGCAATCGACCGGCTTCCCCGGCTACAACAGCATCATCGCCAGGGACAAGGCGACGATCGGGCGGATCCTGCTCGACAACGGCTATTCGACCTCGTGGTTCGGCAAGAACCACAACACGCCGGCCTTCGCGGCCAGCCAGGTCGGGCCGTTTGATCAGTGGCCGAGCGGCATGGGCTTCGAATACTTCTATGGCTTCGTCGGTGGTGACGCCAACCAGTGGCAGCCGAATCTGTTTCGCAACACGACGCAGATCTTCCCGTTCGAGGGCAAGCCGGGCTGGAACCTGATCACCGGCATGGCCGATGACGCGATCGACTACATGACGCGCATCCACCAGACCGACCCCTCCAAGCCGATCTTCATCAAGTACGCGCCTGGAGCTACGCACGCACCGCACCACCCGACCAAGGAATGGGTCGACAAGGTCCGTGCGATGAAACTCTTCGACGGCGGTTACGAGAAGCTGCGAGAGCAGATCTTCGAGAACCAGAAGAAGCTCGGCGTGATCCCGAAGGACACCAAGCTCGGGCCGTGGCCGAGCCAGATGCTCAAGCCTTGGGACCAGTTGACGGCCGACGAGAAGAAACTCTTCATCCGGCAGGTCGAGATCTTCGCCGCGTACGCCGCCTATAGCGACCACGAGATCGGCCGCGTGATCCAGCATTTCCAGGACCTGGGCAAGCTCGACAATACGCTGGTCATCTACATCAACGGCGACAACGGCACCAGCGCCGAAGGCGGCCCGAACGGCACGCCGAACGAGGTGGCATTCTTCAACGGCGTGCAGGTCCCCGTGGACGTGCAGATGAAGTTCTACGACGTCTGGGGCACCGAGCAGACCTACAACCACATGTCGGCCGGCTGGTCGTGGGCCTTCGACACGCCATTTTCGTGGTTCAAGCAGAACGCCTCGGCGCTGGGCGGAATCAACCAGAACATGGTGGTGTCCTGGCCGGCGCGCATCAAGGACAAGGGCGCGCTGCGCGAGCAGTTCGTGCACGTCATCGACGTCGTGCCGACGATCCTCGAGGCCGCCGGCATCAAGGCACCGCTCGCGGTGGATGGCATCAAGCAGGCGCCGATCGAGGGCACGAGCTTCGCCTACACCTTCGATGCGGCCAACGCCAGGGCGCCGCAACGCCACAAGACGCAGTACTTCGAGATGATGGGCCAGTGGGCTCTGTACGACGATGGCTGGTTCCTTTCCACCAAAGTCAACCGCGCGCCGTGGGACGCGTTCGGGCCGGCCAACCCCGAACCGCTGAACAACCAGGTGCTCGAACTCTTCAACCTGAACGCCGATTTCAGCCAGACCACCGACCTGGCGGCGAAGAACCCAGGCAAGGTCAAGGAGATGAAAGCCAAGTTCATCGCCGAGGCCAGGAAGTACCAGGTCTTCCCGATGGACGCGTCGGTGGCGGCGCGCATTGTCGCGCCGCGGCCGAACATCACCGCCGGGCGTACCGAGTTCGTCTACACACGGCCGATGGTCGGTCTGCCGCAGGGCGATTCACCGTTCATTCTCAACTCGTCCTACACGATCACCGCTGACATCGAGGTGCCGCAAGGCGGCGCCGAAGGCATGCTCGTGACCTCGGGCGGTCGCTTCGCCGGGTACGGCTTCTACCTGCTGAAGGGCAAACCGGTGTTCCTCTGGAACCTGGTCGATCTCGAGCGCGTGAAGTGGGAGGCCCCGGATGCGCTGCCGCCCGGAAAGCACATGATCGAGTTCGACTTCAAGTACGACGGCCTCGGTGCCGGCACGCTGGCCTTCAATAATTTCAGCGGTGTCGGCCGGCCTGGCACCGGCACGCTGAAGGTCAACGGCAAGGTGGTCGCCACCAAGACCATGCCGCGCACGCTGCCGATGATCCTGCAGTGGGACGAGAGCTTCGATGTGGGGTCCGACACACTGACCGGCGTGAACGACGCCGACTACAAGCCGCCGTTCGCGTTCACCGGCAAGCTCAACAAAGTGACGGTCAAGCTCGACCGCCCGCAGCTGTCGCCGGCCGACATCAAGAAGCTCGAAGCCGCGATGGTCAAGAAGGACTGAAGTGGTCGATGCGGTCATCGGTCCACCTGCCGCTCGACGCGATGGCCCTGTCGACATGAGGCGGGCGCGCAGGGCCGTGCTGATCGCTGCCGCCGGCGCCTGCTGGCTGACACTGGAAGTGGCGGCCGGCATCGCGCGGGCGCAGTGGGCAGCGCCGCCGGCCGGCGCACCGAAGGCCGGCGACCGCGGCTTTGACGTGCTGCGCGGGCGCTGGGTGCGGCCCGACGGCGGTTACGTGATCGAGATCCGCGGTGTCGACTCGGCTGGCAAGCTCGACGCCAGCTATGCCAACCCGCGGCCACTGCCGTTCGCGCGGGCCGAAGCGGCGCGTGATGGCGCGACGATCAGCGTCTACGTGGAACTTCGCGCCGGCGGCTACGACGGCTCGAACTACGCACTCGTTTACGACGCCACGAACGATCGGCTCGCAGGCGTCTACACCCAGGCAGTGGCGAAGCAGAAGTTCGACGTTTACTTCGTGCGGGCCCGCTAGCCGATTGCTGATCGGGTCCCACCACATGATCGAGTAGTCACAACCAACCCTGCCGGTTGCTGGCCGCGAAACTTCGCGGCCCGAACGGCCACAACCTTGAGGACCCCGTTCCGATGAAACCTGCAACCAGACTTGTGAAGGCCGCGCTGCTGGCCGGCATGTTCGGCGCCGGCGTCGCGCTGGCGCAGTACCCGATTCTCGACATGATGGCCGGCCGGGTCGTGCAGAAGTACCAGACGTCGACCTGTGAGCAGCTGTGGGAGGCACGCAGCCAGCCGAAGACCGAGCGCGAGCAGGAGCTGATCACCCTGCTGCGCAAGGATCCCCAGGCGCGTCAGGCCTTCATCAACAAGATTGCGGCGCCGGTGGCAAACAAGATGTTCGAGTGCGGGATGATCCCGTAATGCGCAGCGTCGCCGCAGGAGTGAGTCGATGAGACTGAACGTCGTGACTGTCGTGCTGGTTCTGGCATGCTGCCTTGGGCTGCCGCTGTCCGGAGTAGCCCAGACCGGGGCACCTTCCGCCGCCCCGCCCGCGAGCAAGGCGACGAAGCCTGCGCCCAAGCCCGCTGCGCGGCCCGCCGCGGCCGAGTTCAAGATGGTGCTCGAGCCGCGCGCGATGGAACTGCTGAAGGCGATGAGCCAGCGGCTGGCGGCGGCACGCACGCTCGCGTTCACCGCCACCGCAGGCTTCGAGTTTCCGAGCAAGCTCGGCCCGCCGATCGTCTACACGCAGCGCTACGAGGTCGCATTGCAGCGCCCCGACCGCTTTCGCGTGCTGATGCAGGGCGACGGTCCGGCGTCCGAGTTCTACTTCGACGGCAAGTCGATGATCGCCTTCGCGCCAGCGGAGAATCTCGCCGCCGTGGCCGACGCCCCGGCGAGCATCGACGCCATGCTGAAGAAAGCGTACGAGACCGCATCGATCTTCTTCCCGTTCACGGATCTCGTCGTGGCCGATCCCTACGAAGCGCTGGCGGCCGGCAAGCTGGCCTTCGTCATCGGACCGTCCAGCATCGTCGGGGGCGTCAAGACGAACATGGTTGCCTGGGCGAACGACGATGTGTTCCTGCAGATCTGGATCGGCGCCGAAGACCAGCTGCCTCGGCGCGTGCGGGCGCAGTTCAGCGCGGACCCGTTGCGGCTGCGCCATGAACTCGAGCTGTCGGACTGGAAGCTCGACGGCGTCTTGCCGGCCGAGACGTTTGCCTCGGTCAAGGTGGCGCAGGCGGGCCGCATGGCATTCGCGGCGCCGAAGGTGACCCTGCCGCCCGGCCTTAAGCCGATCACGGGCGCAAAACCGGCTGCCGTGAAGGCGAAGCCGGCGGCCTCGAAGTAAAGGAGAGATCCCGATGCGAACCCTTCATCTCGTTGTGCTGACACTCTGTGTCGGGGCGGTCTGGGCCGGCGATGCCTGGGCCTGGGCCAGTGCCAACCGCGCCGGCGGCAGCACGAGTCACACTGCAGGCTCCACGACCCATGAAAACCGCTGGGGCGGCGGCACCAATTACACCGCGGGCCAGGGAACGACGCACGAAAACGTCTATGGCGGCGGCACCTCGCACAACACCTATGGGGGCACGACGCACGAGAACATGTACGGCGGCACCACTTCCGGCGAGGCCGGCGCTGGCGCCTACCATACCTATCCGGGCGGGGCGACCTACTACCACCCGCCGGGGGCCTACCCGACCTACCCGGCGTATCACCCGCCGGTCGCGGTGCCGTACTACTCGACCGGATGCTATGGCTGCGCGGCGGCGGCCGGCGCGGTCGTCGGGGTCGCGGCGGGTGCCGCGATAGCGTCATCGAGCGCCGCGGCGGCCTCCTCCAACGCCTACGCGGCCGGGGTCGCGGCCGGCAGCGCGACCACGGCGGCGGCGACCAGCAACGCCTACAACGCAGGCGTCGCGGCCGGCGCGACCGGAGCGACGAGCGCCTACAACGCCGGCGTCGCCACTGGGGCGGCTGCAGCGGGCGCAACGGCTGCCGGCAATTATGTAATGGGGCTCAACTACGCCTCACTGCCGGCAGGCTCGATCGCGATTCCGAAGAACGGAGTGACTTACTACCTGAACGGCAACACTTGGTTCAAGCCATCGTACGGAGCCAACGGTGTGTACTACACCGTCGTGCCCACGCCTTGACGCAGACCCCGCATCAACAACATCAAGGAGACCCCGATGATTCCAGACCTGCGACCCGGCCGCCTGGCGGCCCCGCTGCTCGTTGCTGCGCTCGGCACTGCAGCCGCGCTGCCGGCCCGGGCCCAGTCGCCGGCACCCGCGGACGAGTGGGCGCTGCGGGCAACGGTGTACGGCTGGTTCCCGGCGATCGGCGGCACTACGAAGTTCCCGGTCAGCACCGGCGGCGCCAGCCTGAATGTGGATGCCGAAGACGTACTCGACAGCCTGAAGATGGCCTTCATGGGCACGCTCGAGTTCCAGCGCGGCCACTGGGGCGGGCTCGTCGACTGGGTGTATGCGGATCTGGGCGCCGACAAGGCGGGCACCCGCAATTTCTCGATCAACGGCCAGCCGCTGGCGGCCGGCATCAGCGCCAATCTGGGGCTCGACATCAAGTCCAACATCCTGACGCTGGCCGGCACCTACAGCCTGATCGAGTCGCCGGAGTCGAGCCTCGCCATCCTGTTCGGTGCGCGCATGCTGGACATGGAGCAGACGCTGAACTGGGCCTTCACCGGCACCGGGCCGCTCGGCATCGCGCGCGCCGGCACGACCCAAGTGAGCGAGACGAACTGGGACGGCATCATCGGTGTCCGGGGACGGCTGCGCTTCGGCGACGAGCGGCGCTGGTTCGTGCCGTACGAAGCCGACATCGGTACCGGCGACTCGAAGCTGACCTGGCAGGCCGTCGTCGGCCTCGGGTATTCGTTCTCCTGGGGCGATCTGGGCATGGCCTACCGCTATCTCGACTACGACTTCGACGAGGGCAAGCCAGTCGAGTCACTGACCTTCAGCGGTGTGGCCATCGGTGTGAGCTTCCGCTTCTGACCTGGCGTCGCAGGCGGGTGAACCAGTGTCTGCGACGTTTTTCGGGCTGATCGTCTTTGTCTGCAGTTTCGGTGGTGCGCTGCTCGGCATGCGTTTGCAAGCGCAGTTACCTGAGCATCATGTGGAAGCCGCCTCGCAAGACACCGTCAAGTTGGCGATCGGGCTGATCGCCACGATGACCGCGCTCGTGCTCGGCCTGGTCACAGCCTCCGCCAAGAGTTCCTTCGACTCCGTCGAACAGGCCGTCAAACAGATTGCCGTGGATGTCATTGCGCTCGATCGCTTGCTGGTGCGCTACGGACCGCCGGCGCAGCCCATTCGCGCCGAACTTGTCGAACTGGTGAAGGCCCGCGTGGCCGACGTCTGGCCTGCGCATGGGACAGGGTCGATTTCAAGTCGACCCCATGCGCAGCAGCGCCGTGACGCACGGCGAGCACACTGCAGACGCGATCCGTGCGCTGCAACCGAGTGACGATTTCCAGCGCGCCATGCTATTGCGCGCGGAAAGCCTTGCCGAGACATTGCTGGAAGGTCGCTGGCTGGGAGTGGCAGCCGGCGCGCGCTCGGTCCCGACAGCGCTTCTGATCGCCCTTACGTTCTGGCTCACGATCACCTTTGGCAGCTTCGGACTGTTTGCGCCGAACAACGGCATTGTCTTCACCGCCCTGTGCCTGGCCGCGCTGGCGGTGGCCGTTGCGCTGTTCCTCGTACTCGAAATGGAGTCGCCTTTCGACGGGATCATCAAAGCCTCTCCGGATCCGCTGATTTAGGCACTCGTCCGGATCAACCGGTAGGGTCCGGTAGGTCGGGAACAAGCGAGCGTCGGCGTGACATGAGGTGTCAGCCGAGGTCGTGGCGCCGGCGGGCGAGTCAACTGCAAATGGAGATCGGACGCAGACTCATCGATCCGATCGCGTCGGGCAAGCTCGACGACTCGTAGGAGATCGGGGCATTGCGATACCGCGTGCGGTCGCCGGTGCGGAAATCGGCGGGCTGATCGGTGACGGACGCGATGCCGCGATGGCGTTGGACTGCATCGCGGGGCGTCATGGGCGATTGGGCAGCACAGAGCCGGTCCGGGCGTCGCAGGCGGGGCCGGCAGTGCGGACGCACAACCGCGCAACCTGCTCGCGGTAGAGTTCGGCCTCGTTGTCCAAGCGCGCGGCAAGTGCACGCCATGCGTCTGAATGTTCGAGGTCCTCCATGAGTTCGAGATTCCCTGCACTGCCCCGGGTTTGTAGTGCTGGAGCGGTCGCGTTGAGCCTAATTGCATGTGCCAGCTCGGGTGGCGAAGTCGGCGCGCTGCCGCCTCCGCCCACGGATGCCGGAACTACCGTGTCAGCGGCGCCCAATCCGATGGCGGGCTCGATGGTTGCGGCGATCGGCTCGAATGCCTCGGCGCCGGCAAGTCCGGCTGCTACCAGTGCACTGGCAGGCCAGACGGTAACCGCGCCAGCGTCGCCGGCGGCAGCAACGACGCCGCCGCAATCGGCCGATCCGTGGCCGCGCGATGTCACCTTGTCCAATGCCGACGCACTGATCTACCAGCCGCAGATCGAATCGTGGACCGGCAACCAGATGAACTGGCGGGTCGCGGTCGCCCTGCGGCCGAGCGGTGAGAAGAACGAAACCTTCGGCGTGCTGTGGGGCGGCGCGAGAACCGACGTCGATCGTTCCACCCGTACTGTCACGCTGGAAGACGTGAGCGTCAGCCAGATCAAGTTCCCGACGCTGCCCGACAACGGCGCGGCCTACCTGGCGGGCCTGCGCCAGGCGCTGCACGGCGCCCTGGCCACGATGGCGCTCGACAGCGTCGAGGCCTCGCTGGCGGCTTCGCAGACCGTCAAGCCGACGGGCCACGCGGTGCGCAACGACCCGCCGAACGTCATCGTCGCCTACGGACCGGCGCTTCTGATTCCGATCGAGGGCAAGCCGGTCGTCAAGGCGATGAGCGACGCGCGCTTCGAGCGGGTCATCAACACGCAGGCGCTGATTGCGCGCCGACGCTCTACCGACACCTGGTTCCTGAAGGTCTACGACGGCTGGATGTCGTCGACCTCGCTCGCCGGGCCGTGGAGCCAGGCCGGCTTCGTTCCGTGGGGGTTGGCCGACGCGGCGAAGGGGCTGATCAAGGCCGGCACGGTTGATCCGCTCGACGGCGCCGGCGCGACGCCGAAGCCCTCGCTGGCGAATGCCGTGCCGGCGATCCATGTCACCGAGACTCCGACCGAACTCGTGGTCTTCAAGGGCCAGCCCAACCTCGTGCCGATCACCGGCACGCCGCTGCTGTGGGCGACCAACAGCGCGACCGACGTGCTGGTGGATACGACGAACAACGCGTACTACGTGCTGCTCGCCGGACGCTGGTATCGCGCGCCCGGGCTGGGCGGACCCTGGACTTTCGTCGCCAGCAACGCGCTGCCGCCGTCGTTCCGGCAGATCCCGGCCAAGGGATCGCCGGCCTCGATCGTGCTGGCCTCGGTCGCTGGCACTCCGCAGGCGCAGGAAGCGGTGATCGCCAACTCGATTCCGCAGACCGCCAGCGTGGCGCGCGCCGGCGGGCCGACGTTCACGCCGGTGTTCGACGGTGCGCCGGCCTGGCAGCCGGTTGCCGGCACGCCGCTCGCCTATGCCGCCAACGCGAAGATTCCGGTCATCCAGGTCAACCCGTCCAGCTTCTACGCGGTGCAGGCCGGCGTCTGGTTCACCGCGCCGGCGGTGACCGGTCCCTGGACCGTGGCGACGGCCGTGCCCGAGGTGATCTACACGATACCGGTCGCCTCGCCGCTGCACTACGTGACCTATGTCCGCGTCTACGGCTACACCGACACCGTGGTCTACGTCGGCTACACGCCGGGCTACATGGGCACGGTAGTCGACGTCGGCGGCACCGTCGTCTACGGCACCGGTTACGTCTACTCGCCGTGGATCGGCAACGTCTGGTACGGCGCGCCGGTCACCTGGGGCGTGGCCGCCGCACCGGTCTACAACCCGTACGTCGGCTTCACCTACGGCTTCGGCATCGGACTGGCGACCGCGGCGTGGGCCGAGCCCTACTGGGGCGGTGCCTACTACCACCCGGGCTACTACGGTTATCCGTGCTGCGGCTCGGCCAGTGCCAACGTCTACCGGAACTGGGGCACCGGTGTGTCGTCGGGCACGCGCACCTGGTACAACAACGCCGGCGGCAGCATCGGCACCACGGCCACCGGTTCGTACTCGACCGATCGCGGAACCAGCGGCACCTACAATGCGCAGCGAAGCTACAACCCGTACACGGGACAGGGCTCGCAGGGCTACAACCGCACGATCAACACCGCTTCCGGCGCAACCGGATCGGTCAATCGCAACGAGACCTACAACGCGCAGACCGGCCAGCGCGGCTACGGCTCAAACGTGCAGGCCACCGGTGCGGGCGGCAGTTCGATCGATCGCAACGTCTCGGCCAGCGCGGGTCCGCAGGGCGTGAGCCGCGACGCGACGACCACGACCTACAACGCGAACACCGGCCAAACCAAGACCTGGAACGACGGCACGCCGCAGAACACGCACGTGGCCGGTGCCGACGGCAACGTCTATCGCAGCGATGGCAGCGGCGGCTGGCAGCAGCATTCGGCCAGCGGCTGGGGCAGCGCCTCGGGCAACACGGCGTGGGCGAGCCAGGAGCAGCAGGCACGAAGCGCCGCGGCCGACCGGACCAACAGCTACGGCGGTGGCGGCTGGGACCGCTCCGGCGGCGGCTCCGACAGCTGGGGCAGCCGCTATGGCGCAAGTGGCGCGGACAGCTGGGGCAGCCGTTACGGCGGCGAGGCGGACCGCTCTGCCGGTGGCGGCTGGGGGGGTGGCCGCTTCGGTGGCGGCAGCTACGGCGATCGCTTTGGTGGGGGCGGTTTCCGCGGAGGTGGCTTCCGTCGCTAGGGCCCGCACGCCTGAATCGTTCGCGAGGATGTGCGCTCGGACGCTTGTGATGCGTTGAAGCGCACGGCGTCGTGGAACGCGCACACGTCGTGCTGCCGAAACGTGGGCTGCGCGGCATGCTCATACCGTCGCCGCGCGGGCTCATGATCCCACGCGCCGACGGCGGCCCGGCCGGCCCAACCGGACCGACAGGTCCGCGGGACCGCACTGCTTTGTGGCGGCCATTGCCGGGAGTCAGTTTGCGGCCGGCGCTTACCTGCTAAAAAGCGGCACCGGTGGCCCTCGGCGTGGTGCGCATGGAGGGCATGCCCGACTTCCGATGGAGCCAACCCTCATGTCTCACCGCCGCCCACCCTCGAGCGTCTTCGCTGGCGCTGTACTCGCCGGCCTGGCCTACTCGATGCCATCGATGGCGCAGTCACCGCCGGCGGCAACGCCATCCGCGAAACCGGCCGTCGAGGTCGCGGCGGGAACAGCGACACCGGGCGTGCCGCGCATCGGGCTTGCCCTTTCCGGCGGCGGCGCACGCGGGCTCGCGCACGTCGGTGTGCTCAAGGTGCTGGAGGAGATGCGTGTACCCATCAGCTGCATCACCGGCACCAGCATGGGCGCGATCGTGGGTGGCACCTACGCCTCCGGGCGGTCGGCCGATGAAATGGCCAAGCTTGTCGTCGCGGCCCGTTGGGACGATCTCTTCCGTGACGCACCGCCGCGCAAGGAAATCGCGGTGCGCCGCAAGTTCGACGACTACAAGACGCTGTTCAAGCCGGAGTTCGGCGTCAAGGACGGCGGCTTGTCGCTGCCGAAGGGCGTGATTGCCGGTGTTTCGATCGAAGCCTTCTTCCGGGAACTTGCGACGCCCGCCTTCGGCATCGGCGACTTCAACAAGCTGCCAATTCCGTTTCGAGCGATGGCGACCGACATCGAGACCGGGCAGTCCATCGTGCTCGACCACGGCAGCCTGGCGCAGGCGATGCGGGCCAGCATGTCGGTGCCGGGAGCGATCGCACCGGTCGAGATCGATGGCCGGCTGCTGGTCGATGGCGGCATCGCCAACAATCTCCCGATCAACGAGGCGCGCAGACTGTGCGGCGATGTGATCATCGCGGTCAACATCTCGACGCCGCCACTGAAGCGCGAAGAGCTGACTTCGGCGCTCAGCGTCACGGCCCAGCTGATCAACTTCCTCGGCATGCAGACCGTCGACGAGCAGATCAAGAGCCTGAGCGCCAGAGACGTGCTGATCTCGCCGGACCTCGGAGATATCTCCTCGGGTTCGTTCAGGCGCGCCCAGGACGCCATCACGATCGGCGAACAGGCCACTCGGGCGATGGCAGGCCAACTCGCGCGCTACAGCGTGCCGCCGGAGCAGTACGCGGCGATGCGCATGCGGCAGGTGGCCGAGGCCAAGGCGCTGGGTACCGTCGACGAGATACGCGTCGAGGGCCTGAATCGCACGAACCCTGCGGTGGCGCTGTCGCTCGTCGAAAGCAAGCCCGGCGAACCGCTGACCGACGAGAAACTCGGTGCGGACCTGCGCCGCATTTACGGCACCGGTGACTTCGAAAGCATCAGCTACCAGATAGTCGGCGGCGAAACGGGTCCGCGCGCGATGCTCATCGAACCAGTCGAGAAGTCATGGGGCCCGGATTACCTGCGCTTCGGTCTGGGGCTGGCGAGCGACTTCTCAGGAGACAGCCAGTTCAATGCGCTGGTCCAGTACCGCCGGAGCTGGATCAATCGTCTCGGCGCCGAGTGGGTCACGGAGGTCCAGGTCGGGCAGGACACGTTTCTCCGGACGGAGTTCTACCAGCCGCTGAATGAGGCCGGGAAGTGGTTCGTTGCCCCGAGTGCCTACGTCGGACAGCAGACCCGAAGTGTCTTCGTCGGTGAGGACAAGGTCGCCGATTACCTGACCGGCGTCTTGCAGGGCGGTCTGGATGCCGGTGCCGTACTGGGAACCTGGGGTCAGTTGCGCGTTGGCTATGTCATGTCCCGTGTCGATGCCCGCGTCGAAACCGGATCGCCGGTGCTGCCGTCGATTCGGGAGACGACGGCCGGGCTGCGCGCGGCGATCTTCATCGACCAGACCGACAACGCGTGGTTCGCCCGCTCGGGGTACGGACTCGTCGGGACGGCTTACGCGGCGATGGACTCGCTGGGGTCCAATGTGAGCTACAACCGGGTGGAAGCCAGTGGGCGCGTGGTCAAAAGTTGGGGGCCGCACACGTTCAACGTGGCGGCCAAAGGCGGTTCGTCGCTCAACTCCGACATGCCGGCCTACGAGTCGTTCTCGCTCGGCGGTCCGCTTAACCTGTCGGCGTACCGCATCAACGAGTTCGCCGGACGACAGTACGCATTTGGCCGGGTGATGTACTACAACCGCACGCTGCCGCTGCCGGACCTGCTCGGTTCGGGCATCTATGTCGGCGGCTCGGCCGAGGTGGGTCGCGTGAGCGATCGCAGTGACGGACTGCCCTCCGCGGGCACCGCGTGGTCGGGCTCCGCGTTCCTCGGCGCGGACACCTTCCTCGGGCCCGCGTATTTCGGTGTAGGTGTCGGCGCCAACCGCTGGAGTCTTTACCTGCTGCTGGGTGCTCCGTAGCGGGAGCCGGGCCGGCCGCGCTCAATGCTGAACTAGGCGGCAGCGGTGCCTGCCTGCCGAAGGTCGGCAGGCACTATGAACGATGTCAACGCCGGCGCGCATTCGCGGTGGCAACGAGCTCACACGAGCGGCCTATTTCCCGCGCGCGGGTGATTCGTTGGTGGCGATGTTCTCCGGCGCGTTCGCGGGCAGGCTTTCCACGCGCCGGGCATAGCGCGCGATACCGGGCATCGCGCTCAGCCCGTGCGCCACGATGCTCAACAAGACGGTCGCCATCACGGCGAGGCGGATCGTGTCCTCGCCGGCCAGGCTCGTCTGCTGTTCGAGATATACCAATCCAAGGACGATCGAAGCCAGTCCGCGCGGGCCAAACCACCCCATGAAGAGCACCGTGGCGCGGCTCATGCCGGTACCGCGGAGCGCGAGCGCGACCGGCAGCATGCGCACGACGGTCAGGCTGAGGACCGCGTAGAGCATGACGGCCGGCGTGAAATCCTGCCAGGTGCGGGCCACGTAGAGGCCGAAGAGGAAGAACACGAAGAAGTTGAAAAGTTGTCCCCAGTCTTCGGTGAACTCGACACTGTGGCGAATCACCTGCGGGAAGCCAATCTGGACTGCGAGGCCGGCGACAAAGGCCGCGATGAACATGCTGGCCCCGGACTCCTCTGAGGCGATCATGCACATCAGCGGCAGTGCCACAACGCCGAGCTGCGCCAGTGCCGAGGACATCCACCGCCGCCTCTCCGCTAGCCCGAGCAGCAGGCCTCCGCCCAGCCCGATCGCCACGCCGATCGCCGCGCCGTAGCCGATCTGCTCCAGGAGAAAGCGTGCCAGCACACCGCCTGCACCTGCGCCTTGGCCGAATGAAGCGGCACCGGCAATGAAAAGCATCAGGAAGGGCACGGACAGACCATCATTGAGCCCCGCCTCCACGTTCAGCGCCTGGCGGATGCGGGCAGGCACGCGCGGGCTCGAGACGATGATCTGACCTAGACCGGCGTCGGTCGGCGCAAGGATCGCGGCGAGGATGCCCGCTTCCCACCAGGTCAGGCCGGCGAAGCACATCATCGCCGCCATGGCGCCGAGCGCGAGCGTCAGCAGCATCCCGGTGGTCAGCAGACGCACCGGCAGGTTGCGGTCACCACTGAGGGCTTGCCGACGTACGCGGGCGGCGTCGGTGAACAGCGTCATCACCAGGCCGATCTCGGCGATCAGTAGAAAGACCTTGCGGTCGATGACCAGCTCTCCGGCGGCGGCAGGGATCAGGGCCAACAGTGCGCCGGCAGCCGCAAAGACGATCGGCGCGGTGATCACCGTGCTCGCCAGGCGGCGCGAGAACAGGCTGTAGGCGAAAACCAGCAGAACAAAGGTCGTGACGATCAGCATCGGTTCAGTCCGTCATTGCCGCGAGCCACGGCGTCGTCTCACGGCCAGGAATCGCGCGCACTTCTACTCGGACACGCCGCGACGGCAATGTCTGAATGCCTGATGGCGTTCAGGTCTGCGGAATGACCGGCCCGCCCTTTTCGAGTGCGCGCTGGTAGGCCGGCCGCGCCGCGACGCGTGCCCGGAACGCCGCGAGGTTCGGCGAGCCGTCTGCATTCGCGCGACTCGCGAGCAGCGCTTCCACTGCGTAGCTCATCTGGAAGTCCGCCATCGTCAGGGCGTCACCCGCGAACCACATGCTGCGGCCGAGATGGTCCTCGATGAACTGCTGCGCAGTGACCAGGTTGGGATCGATGAGCTTCGCCTGCACGTTGCTGCAGATGCCGCGTGCAATGGGCCGCGCGAAGAACGGCATCCTCTGCCGGGGGATCGCCTGGAACACAAGCTTCATCAGCAGCCAGTTCATCAGCGAACCTTCCGCGTAGTGCATCCAGAACCGGCACTGCCGATGTTCCGGCGTTCCGGGCCGCGGCTGCAGATGGGACAGCTCACCACGCGCCTTCGGACCGAATTTCTCGACCAGGTATTCGATGATCGCGCCCGACTCGGCTATGACTTCGCCGTCCCCGGTGATCACCGGGGACTTCCCCAGCGGATGGATCTTCTTCAGTTCAGGTGGCGCAAGCCGCGTGGCCTTGTTGCGGCGATAGACCTTGAGCTCATAGGGCACGCGGAGTTCTTCGAGCAGCCAGAGAATGCGGTGCGACCGCGAAGCCTCGAGGTGGTGGACGGTGATCATGAGTGCCATCGTACGACGTCACGTCCGAACCGCGGCGAAGACCCACCGACGTTGGGCCCCGCCGGGGGGCTGGGAGCTTGCCATGTACAGAAGTGCCCGGCACCGAAATCGCCAGCACCGCCGCTCGCGGTGTGCCGTGCACAGAAATGCGAAAGCCCGGCCGAAGCCGGGCTTTGCTGGGTACGGCGCGGGGTGTGCGATGCGCGTGGCGGGACCGGTCGCCGTGCGTGTCAGCGCGCCGCGCTCAGCGGGTCGCCGACGCGCTCGAGGCGGCCGTGATGACCACGCGCTCCGCCGCCACCAGCTGGCCGTTGAACTCGTCGGTCGGCTGCATGCCGGCCACGGTGCTGCCCAGTACAACGATGCTGGCAATCACGGCGCCGACGAAGGCGCTGAGCTTGACGCGGGCGGGGGTCGAGTAGTTGGTGTTCATCGTTCGGTCCCTTCGTGCGGAGCAGTGTTCGGTGTCGATGAACGCACTCTAGGCAGGGCACGGCTCGTCGGCGAGCGACTTGCGACGGGGTGCAGAAATCGCGGCGCGAACTGCAGGGCCGGTTTCATCGCGCCCAGGCGCCGCTCCGCGCTTCATCCGCCGCAGGCGCAGTTCGTCGCACCGGGCGACGGTTCGCGCCGCGCTTCGCGGCCAACTGCAGGGGAGAGTCAGAACAGGACAGAAGGCGATGCGAAGCGGTGGGCCGCAGTCGAGCGCTCAGGCGGGGATGGCAACCGGGGCTGTCGGCGGAGCCAAGTAAGTGACGGCGCCGAACCCCGCGCGGAAGGCCGGGCCAAGGCGACGGCACTGAGTTACCGGGACGTCACGAGCGTTGTGGAGATTGCCACGACGTTTTATGCCGCAGTGGTCCGTCGCTTGCGGACACGACTTCTGACGCAAGCACGACCCCAATAAATGGGATGCATCCGAAGCGGACGAATACTCCGCTCTACACGTTGCGGGATCCGACGCGTCAGATGATTTCGAAGTAGCGCTGCCGCTCCCAGTCAGTGACGCAGTCCTGCCACTGACGCCACTCCCACTCGCGAGTGGCTGCGAAGTGATCGACGAAGAGATCACCGAACCAGTCTCGCGCCAGGTCGGAGCGGCGGAAGATCTCGGTCGTTTCCTTGAGTGAACGAGGCGCGCGCGCGATGTTCTCGGAACCCTGGTTGGTGCCAGTGATCGGTGCCGCGGTGAGCTTCAGGTTCTTCTCGATCCCGTGCAGCCCGGCCGCGAGCAGCGCCGCTACCGCCAGGTACGGATTGATGTCCGCCCCCGGGCAGCGCGTTTCGAGCCGCGTGCTTTTCGGCGAGCCGGGGATGACGCGGAAGCTGGCGGTGCGGTTGTCGATCGCCCAGGTCGGCTTGACCGGCGCCCAGAATCCGTCGACCAGTCGCTTGTAGCTGTTGATGGTCGGCCAGAACATAGGCGCGAATTGCATCAGCGCGGCGATCTGTCCGGCCAGGAAGCTCTCGAAGACCTTGCTCATGCCGGCGCGGCCCTTGGGGTCGTAGAACAGGTTCTTCTTGCCGTCCGACAGCGACTGATGCACGTGGCCGCTGCAGCCGGGGTACTGCGCGCTCCACTTGGCCATGAAGCTCGGCATGATTCCAAACTGCGCGCCGATCTCCTTGGCGCCGGTCTTGAACAGCACGCCACGATCGGCGCACTCCAGCGCGTCCGAGAACTGGATCGCGGCCTCGTATACGCCCGGGCCGGTTTCGGTATGCAGGCCCTCGATGGGCACGCCGAACTGCAGCATCTGGTCCATCAGCGCGTTAAAGTACCCGCGGTTGGCGTTGGCGCGCAGCAGCGAATAGCCGAACATGCCCGGCGTCAGCGGAGTCGGGTCCACGCCCTTCTTCTGCGCCCACGAGTAGGGTGTCTCGGCGAAGTTGAACCATTCGAACTCCAGGCCGCACATGGCCTGGAACCCGAGCTTCTCGGCGCGCTTGAGAACACGCCGCAGCGTCTGGCGCGGGCAGATCGGATACGGGTCGCCCTTGGCGGTGATGAACTCGCCGAGAAAAAACGGCACGTTGTCATCCCACGGCACGCGCCGTCCGGTCGCGAGGTCGAGCCGTGCCAGTGCGTCGGGGAAGCCATGCTGCCAGCCGGTGACCGCGGTGTTGTCGTAGACCGAGTCCATCATGTCCCAGCCGAATACGACGTCGCAGAAGCCGAAGCCGCCCTCGACCGCGGAGCCGAACTTGTCCCTCTGCAGGTACTTGCCGCGCAGCACACCGTCGATGTCGGTCACGGCGACCTTGATCTTGTCCGCCTGCGGGGCCTGCAGCCGTTCGAGAGCGGCGCGGGCAGGGTTGGGACCGGTTCGCTTTCCTGTTGCCATGTTTTTCCCTCCGGAGCGGCGGGCAGTGTGCAACAGGCCTCCGCAAAGTCCAAGCGGGGGCTTGATCCGGCGGAATTCAGCCCCTATCTCGCGACCTGGCGATCGCAACCCCTCCCTTAGAATCCCGGCGAATAGGTAACCAGTAGCAACCGATGCCGATCTACGCCTACCGATGCCAGGACTGCAGCCAAGAAGTCGAGGTGCTGCAGAAGATCTCCGACGCGCCGCTGACCGAGTGCCCGGCCTGCCAGCGGCCCAGCCTCGTGAAGCAGGTGACTGCTGCGGGCTTCCAACTGAAGGGCAGCGGCTGGTATGCGACCGACTTCAAGGGCAACGGAACCAAGCCCAAGGATGCGAAGGGCGAGGGCAAGTCGACCGACGCGGAAGTGAAGGCGGACGCCGCCAAGCCCGCGGAGGGCGCCCCCAGCGCGGCGAAGACGGCCGATGCTGCGCCGACGGCGCCAACTCCATCCCCATCCCCTTCGCCGGCGCCCGCCAGCGGCCCGAGCCCGGCCTCGTCCTGACGTATCGCTCCGCGCTTCAGCCAGGCGGTTTTGTGCGATCGGCTATCCTCGGAGCCTTCGGGAGCCGCGGCCGAACCGCGGCTCTTTCATTTCGAGCCGGCCCATGGCGTCGGTCCGAGCAATAACGAGTCGAGACATGTTCCGGAAGTACCTGGTCACCGGTCTGCTGATCTGGGTTCCCCTCGGAATCACCCTACTGATCATCGAGACGATCATCGGCTGGATGGATCAGTCGCTGCTGTTGCTGCCACCGGCGTGGCGGCCGGAAGCGCTGTTCGGCTTCCGCATTCCTGGCCTTGGTGCGTTGCTGGCCGTCGCAGTCGTGCTCTTCACCGGCGTACTTGCGCGCAACATCGTGGGGCGCCGGCTGCTGCTTTGGTGGGAAGGGCTGCTGGGCCGGATCCCGATCGTGCGGTCGATCTATTCGAGCGTGAAGCAGGTGTCCGACACGATGCTTTCGCCGAAGGGCAACGCCTTCCGCAAGGTCGTGCTGGTCGAGTTCCCGCAGCCGGAGCAGTGGACGCTGGCGTTCATCGTCGGCGAGCCCGCGGGCGTGGTCGCGGATGAACTTGGCGAAGGCTGGGTCACCGTCTACGTGCCGACTGCCCCCAACCCGACGTCGGGCTACGTGCTAATGATGCCGCCGTCACGGGTGCGGGACGTGGACGTCAATATCGACGATGCCCTGAAGTACCACGTCTCGCTTGGCGTGGTGGAGCCTGGCGGCCGGTCGACCCGACCGGCCGCGCTGACCAGCGCTCCGCCGGCTCCGGCGTCGCAATAGGGCGGTTTGCGCGCGACGTTGAACGGCGCGCGGTCCCCTGTTATGGTTCTGGCCATGATGACGAGCAGCCACCCGATGCTGTGTGCCGGCGCTGCCAGGCGCGCTGGGGGTTTTGCTCGTTCCATTTTCCCGTGCGCATCGTCGAATCGTCGAAACCGGTAGGGTCGGGCAGGTAGCGCTGTCCGGCCCCTACGTGCCGGGTTCTCGAGCGACTTCCGGCCATCCCGGCCTCCAAGCTAAATACGAGTCCCTCAGGGATAATCATAGGTTTTGCGCGGTTGCGCCGGCGCGTCGAGTCGTCGCGGCGCCGGCCGCGAGCTACGAAGCGGAGTTTTCCATGCGTACCGAATATGCCGGCAGGGTGGACGAGAAGTTCATTGGCCAGACCGTCACTCTCTTTGGGTGGGTGCATCGCCGACGCGACCACGGCGGCGTGATCTTCATCGACCTGCGCGACCGCGAAGGCCTGTTGCAGGTCGTCTGCGACCCCGACCGGGCCGAGGTGTTTGCCAACGCCGAAAAGGTGCGCAACGAGTTCTGCCTGAAGATCATCGGCCAGGTGCGCCGGCGGCCAGAGGGCACGCTCAACGAGAACATCGTGTCGGGTGCCGTCGAGGTGCTCGCGACCGAACTCGTGATCCTCAACCCTTCGGTGCCGGTGCCGTTCCAGCTCGACGACGACAACCTGTCCGAGACGACGCGGCTGACGCATCGCGTGCTCGACCTGCGCCGCGTGCCGATGCAAAGAAACCTGATGCTGCGCTACAAGGTCGCGATGGCGGTGCGCAAGTATCTCGACGCGCATGGTTTCGTCGACATCGAGACGCCGATGCTGACCAAGAGCACGCCGGAAGGCGCGCGCGACTACCTAGTGCCGTCGCGCGTGCACGCCGGCGAATTCTTCGCGCTGCCGCAGTCGCCGCAGCTCTTCAAGCAGCTGCTGATGGTCGCGGGCTTCGACCGCTACTACCAGATCGTCAAGTGCTTCCGCGACGAGGACCTGCGGGCCGACCGCCAGCCCGAGTTCACGCAGATCGACGTCGAGACCTCGTTCCTCGACGAAACCGAGATCCGCGCTCTGATGGAAGAGATGATCCGGACGGTGTTCGCCGAGGTGATGGGCGTGACGCTGCCCAAGCCGTTCCCGGTGATGACCTACGCCGACGCGATGTCGCGCTATGGGTCGGACAAGCCCGACCTGCGCGTGAACATGGAGTTGGCCGACGTCACCGAGCTGATGCGCGACGTCGAGTTCAAGGTTTTCAAGGGTGCGACCGAGATGAAGGACGGCAAGGTCGTCGCGCTGCGCGTGCCGGGCGGTGGCGAAATGCCGCGTTCGGAGATCGATGGATACACCGAGTTCGTCAAGATCTACGGCGCCAAGGGGCTCGCCTACATCAAGGTCAACGAAAAGGCGAAGGGCCGCGATGGCCTGCAGAGCCCGATCGTCAAGAACCTGAACGATGCCGTGCTGGCGGCGGTGCTCGAGCGCACCGGTGCGGCCGACGGCGACGTGATCTTCTTCGGCGCCGACCGCGCCAAGGTCGTGTACGACTCGCTCGGTGCCCTGCGCACGAAGATCGGCCACAGCGAATTCGGCCGCGCGCACGGGCTTTCGGCCGAAGGCTGGAAGCCGCTGTGGGTGATCGATTTTCCGATGTTCGAGTTCGATGAAGAAGAGCAGCGCTACGTCGCGGCCCACCATCCGTTCACCAGCCCGAAGCAGGGTCACGAGGACTTCCTGCAGACCGATCCGTCCAAGGCGCTGGCGAAGGCCTATGACATGGCCTTAAATGGCTGGGAGATCGGCGGCGGCTCGGTGCGGATTCACCGCGAGGAAGTGCAGAGCAAGGTCTTCCGCGCACTGAAAATAGGCGCCGAGGAAGCGCGTGAGAAATTCGGCTTCCTGCTCGATGCCCTGCAATACGGCGCACCGCCCCACGGGGGCATTGCATTCGGGCTCGACCGCATCGTCACGATGATGGCCGGCGCCGAGTCGATCCGTGACGTCATCGCTTTCCCGAAAACGCAGCGCGCGCAGTGTCTGCTGACGAAGGCGCCATCGCCGGTCGGCGAGAAGCAGCTGCGCGAGTTGCACATTCGGCTGCGCGGTGAGGCCCGGCCGGAGGCGACGGGCTCGGCGACGGCGGCACCGCAACCGCGTCACGGTGGCGAGTTGAACCAGAAGTAGCGGGCCGTGCCGCGTACGCCTGGCGTGAGCCTCGCCTTCAAGTACTGCCCGCGCGCCGCGTGGCCCGGTGTGAGCTGCGCACCTATGGCCGGTCGGCGAGCGGCGCTTGTCGGGCCGGCTGGGTAGGTGTCGGCGTTGACGGCCATGTTCAAGGTCCCGGAGTCGGTGCTGGTGGTGATCCATACCCCGGACCTGGAAGTGCTGCTGCTCGAGCGCGCCGATCATCGCGGGTTCTGGCAGTCGGTCACCGGCAGTCGCGCATCGATGGACGAACCGCTGGCGCTCACCTGTGCGCGCGAAATTGCCGAAGAAACCGGACTCGAGAAGTCGCCAAACGAGTTTGACGACTGGAACCAATTGAATCGCTACTCTATCTATCCTCACTGGCGACATCGCTACGCGCCGGGTGTCACCGAGAACACGGAGCATGTGTTCGCATTGCAGGTCAGGATGAAGTTCGAACCACGGCTCGCAGCCGGTGAGCACACAGCATTCCGCTGGTTGCCATGGCGCGAAGCGGCCGACGCGTGCTTTTCTTGGACCAACGTGCAGGCGGTTCGGGCGCTCCCGCAACGACTCGCTGCGCGGCGCCGATGACGAGAGTGTGCAGAACATGAGCCGCGCGGCGCCGGAGACCGGGCACGGGGTGAGGGTGGACGTGCGGCGCAAGGGCCGAACCTTCGAGGCCGACGCCGAGTGTCGGATCGACGCCGGTGCGACCATCGTGTGGGAAACGATCACCGACTACGCGGCGCTGCCCACTTACATGCCGGGTATTCGCGCCTGCCGCGTCGTCGAAAGGACTCGCGAGGGGCGCGATGGCGAGCGCCTGCGGGTCGAGCAGGAGGGGGAGTTCCGCTTCCTGCTGTTTGCGCAGGATCTCAAGGTGCAGCTCGACATCGAGCATCGCGGACAGCGGGTGGCGCACGCTCGTGCGCTCAGCTTCGACCTGGGCGTACTCAAAGGTCGCGCAATCGAAACATTCGAGGGCCGCTATGAACTCGAGCGAGCTGTAGCGCGTGGCCCTGTGGTTCTGCGTTACACCGCCTTGATCGTTTCACGTCTGCCGCCGCCACCCGCGATCGGGTCGGCGGCCGTGCGGCAGAACCTCGAGAAGCAATTGCGCGCCGTCGTCCAGGAAAGCGAGCGGCGCGCGGCCGCACGCCAGCGATAGCAATCGACGCTGATCCGTGACCTCGGCTTCATGACAGGCCCATCGTTGCGCATAATGCGGTTCATGAGCCTGCATCGCTCGAAGAGCTTGCGTCTGAATGTCACACCCTTCCGGAAAATCGCAGGGTCGGCCTTGGACCATTCCAAGGTGAAGACCACCAATCGTCTTGCGCGCCCGGCAGCGCTGCGGCAACCCGTGCGCCCCTGGAGCGGGCTCACGACCGGACTCGCCTGCGCCCATCTTGTGCTGGCAGGCTGCGCGACGCCGGGCGACCCGTATGCAGTGGCGCCGGCGGCATCGCAGCTCACGCAGGAAGACAGGGTCGGCGAGTGCCTCCGCCTACTCAAGGCGCTGGACATTCGAGTCGATGCAGCCGGTCGGCGCGACGCACAGGAGGTGCGCGTCCCGGGGTATCCCTACCTGCGGGCGGATCGCTTCACCGAAAGGTGGCTGCCGGCGAACGGCGAGCCGCAGGCGATCGCCGCAGGCAAGCTGGATCGCTTGGCCGCGCTCGATGCTGAAGCACGCCGCTTCGAGTCGTCCAACCTGTCGGTCTCGGGCAACGAAGCTGATGCGCTCGCGCGTTGCCGATCGGAGCTCATCACCGCCGCGCGGCCGATGGCCTCTCACGCGGCGGCGTCCGCCAAGGTGCCTGACGCCTATGTCGATGCGCAGCGTCTGGTGGGCCTGTATCCGGTGACGCTGTTTCCGTTTGCGCTCGGCGTGGCGTCCTGGCAGCAGGCCACGCGTGATCTGTTCGCCACACCTTTTCCCGAACTGCTCGTACGCGGCGAGCGGATCCGCTATGTTCCGGCGCCCACGAAGTCCGAAGGACCGGTGGCCGGATGGGTGAGCCCGGCTACGGCTACGGCGCTGCGCATGCCGGCGCTGACGCCCGAGCGCACGTGGCAACTCTTGGTCCAGCATGCGCCGGTACTGATCGTCGATACCGTGGACGGCAACGATCGCATCGGCGCGCTCACGTGGCGTGCGTCGGTCCAGGGCGCCAGTGTCGCGGTCAACACCTACGATCCCGCGGCCTACGTGCGCGTTGCCTGGACCCAGTTTAACGGCGCGGCTGCGTTGCAACTGGTTTACACGTTCTGGTTCCCGGCGCGGCCGGCAGCCCACACGCTCGACCTGGTGGCGGGCCATCTTGATGCCGTGGTGTGGCGGGTAACTCTCGATGCCGCCGGCCGGCCGCTCGTCTACGACTCGATCCATGCCTGCGGCTGCTTCCAGATGTTCTTTCCAACGGAGCGCGTGCGCGAGCGACCGGCGCCGCGCGACGGCGAAGGCCCGCTCGATGAATCGCTGTTCGTGCCGCAGGTGCTGTACTCGCCGGCGGCGGACGAGCGTGTCATGGTCTTCCTCGGCGCGCATGACCACAACATCGAGCGCGTCGGCATCGACACGAACACGCCCGCGCCGGGCATTCCGTATCGGTTGCTGGACGAAAACGTGCTGCGAGCCCTGCCGGTGCCGGCCGCCGCGGGCGGTGGAACCCGCAGCATCTTCGGCCCCGATGGCCTGGTACCGGGCACCGAGCGCGCCGAGCGCTATCTTTTCTGGCCCATGGGCGTGCCTTCCGCCGGCCAGATGCGGCAGTGGGGCCATCATGCGACCGCGTTCGTCGGACGCCGCCACTTCGATGATCCGCACCTGTTCGACCGCTATTTCTCGCTTGCGCCGGGGGCAGATTGAGCCAGACTCCCGGCATGCTGCTTCGCGTCGCGACGTACAACATTCACAAGGGTGTCATGGGATTGCGCAAGCGCTCCCGCATCCATGACCTGCGCGTCGCGCTCCATGCAATCGATGCCGACATCTGCTTCCTGCAGGAGGTGCAGGAGCGCAACGAGCGTCTGGCACGGCGGCCCGGCCACCCGAACGGCACCCAGCTCGACGTGCTGTGCACCGACAGTTACGTGCATCGTGCGTATGGCATGAACGCCGTGTACCCGCACGGACATCACGGCAATGCCATCGTCTCGCGCCATACAATCGGCCAGTTCCTGAACCACGACATCTCGGACCATGCGCTGGAAAAGCGCGGGCTGCTGCATGCGGTGTCGCACATCGAGTCGAAGCGCGGTCCGCTCGACATCCACCTGATCAACACGCACTTCGGTCTGATCAAGCGCAGCCGGGTGCGGCAGGCCGAGTTCCTCATCGACTTCGTCCGCAGCGAGGTGCCGGCCGGTGCGCCGCTCATCATCGCCGGCGATTTCAACGACTGGCAAAAGGGTGTCGACGAGGTCCTGCATCGCGAGCTTGACGTGCTCGAAGCGGCGGCGGAGTTCAACCGCCGGCAGCGCAACGGTCGCCGGTTCGATCGGTTCATGCCGTGGCGCGAGGCGAATCGCTCGCAGGTCGCGCGGACCTACCCGAGCATGATGCCGTGGCTGTCGCTGGACCGTATCTACGTGCGTGGCTTCAACGTGCACGAAGTACGCGTGCCGAAGGGCATCGAGTGGTCGCAGCGCTCCGACCACATGCCGCTGATCGCGGATCTCGAAGTGGCATGACCGACGGCGAACGTCCGGGCCGCCGGCGTTCCCGCTTCGACATCACGATGCGGCCGCTGGTCTACGGCGGCAACCGGGTTCATCTGCTCGAAAACGGCGACGAGTACTTCCCCAGCCTGCTCGCGGCGATCGAAGGCGCGGCACGTTCGATATACCTCGAAACCTACATCTTTGCGCAGGACGGCGTAGGTCTGCGCGTCAGCGACGCGCTGGCGATGGCGGCCGATCGCGGCGTGGCGGTGCGCGTGATCGTGGACGGCTTCGGCACCGGTTCGTTTGCCCTGACGCTGAAAGAACGGCTCGAGGCGGTCGGGGCGCAGGTCGTGATCTTTCGCCCCGAACGGTGGTGGCGGCTCGAACGCAGGCTGTTGCGCCGTCTGCACCGCAAGCTGGTGCTGGTCGACGATCAACTGGCCTTCGTCGGCGGCATCAACATCATCGATGACCACCATCATCCCGATGCGGAAGGATCTGATCTGGGTCCGCGCTTCGATTTTGCGGTGATGTGCGAGGGGCCGATCGTCGCGCCGATTGCCTACGCGATGAAGCGCCTGTGGTCGACGCTCGAGCTGGTGCAGTTGCGGCGGCGCGCGGGTTCGCTGCAGGACCTCGCTCTGGAGTCGGTGCCGGCTCCGCTGCCCGACGGCGTGCGTGCGTCATTGCTGCTGCGTGACAACGTCCGGAACCGGCGCACGATCGAGTACGCAATCCTGGATGCCCTGGGCCAAGCGCGGTCCGATGTGCTGATCGCAATGGCCTACCTTGTTCCCGGTCGTACGTTCCGCCGGGCGCTCATCGAATGTGCTCAACGTGGCGTGCGGGTGCGGCTGCTGGTCCAGGGTCGGGTCGAATACGCGCTCCAGCACTACGGCCAGGAGGCGCTTTATGGACAGCTGCTGGCCGCCGGCATCGAGATCCACGAGTACAAGGAGAGCTACCTGCACGCGAAAGTGGCCGTCATCGACGACCGCTGGTCGACCGTCGGCTCCAGCAACATCGATCCCTACAGCCTTCTGCTGGCGCGTGAGGCCAACGTCGCGGTGTACGACACTGCGTTCGCGCGCGAATTGCGCGCCGACCTGGAGCGTGCCATCGATGAACGCTCGCGCAAGTTGCAGGCAGAAGCCTTTGCGCGACGCGGCCTGCTGCGGCGTACCCTGAACTGGGTCGCTTACGGCATCCTCCGCTTCGCGGCGGTCGCGCTGGCGGGCGGGCGGGATTATTGATGCGCTGCTCGTGTACGCGATGCTGCGCATCGCACGTGCACTCGCAGCGATGAAGCTACGCGCGCGTCCTTCGGAGCGGCCGGGCGGCCGCGCGCAAGGCAACGGCAGGGGCGCTGCCTTCCGATTGTGGCGCGAGGTCTTAGAGTCGGAGCGGTGCGGCGCGGGCTTTCCGCTGAGCTAGGCTCTGCCCCTTCGACGGGCGGCGGGGCATGAAGGACTTTTCGTTTGGTGCATTGACGGCCGGCTTCGTGGCAGTGCTGGTGGGCTACACCAGTTCGGCCGTGATCGTGTTCGAGGCCGCGCGCGCCGCGGGCGCGACACCGGCGCAGACGGCATCGTGGATGTGGGCGCTCGGCATCGGCATGGGACTCACGACGATCGTGCTGTCGCTGCGCTACCGCATGCCGGTGCTGACGGCGTGGTCGACGCCAGGCGCGGCACTGCTGATCACCGGTGTCAGTGGCGTGCCGATGGCGGAGATCATTGGCGCCTTCGTGTTGACCGGGCTGGCGATCGTAGTGATTGGATTGAGTGGCGCCTTTGACCGGCTGATGAAACGGCTGCCGGTGTCGCTCGCGGCGGCGATGCTGGCGGGCGTGCTGCTGCGCTTCGGGCTCGAGGCATTCGGTGCCATGAAGACGCAGTTCACGCTGGTGTTCGCGATGTTCGTCGTCTACCTGCTGGGGCGGCGCGCCTGGCCGCGCTTCGCCGTGCCGGCAGCGCTGGCCGTCGGTGCCGCGAGCGCCGGCGTGTTGGGGCTCTTCGGCGAGTTCGATTGGCCGACGGGTCTGACTCGGCCGGTCTTCGTGGCGCCCGAGTTCTCATGGACGGCCGCGATCGGCATTGCGCTGCCGCTGCTGGTCGTGACCATGGCCTCGCAGAACGTTCCGGGCGTCGCCACGCTGCAGGCGCACGGCTACGCGCCGCCGGTGTCGCCGATCATTGTGACCACCGGGGTGGCGACGGCCGTGCTGGCACCCTTTGGCGGCTATGCCTTCAACTTGGCGGCGATCACCGCGGCGATCTGCATGGGTCACGAGGCGCATCCCGACCCGGCGCGGCGCTATGCGGCCGCCGTGGCGGCGGGCGCTCTCTATCTGCTCGTGGGACTCTTCGGCGGCGCCGTGGCGGTCGTCTTCGCCGCGTTTCCGCGCGAACTCGTGCTGGCGATCGCCGGGCTGGCTTTGCTGGGCACGATCGGCAATGGATTGGCGGCTGCGCTGAAGGACGAAGCGACGCGCGAGGCCGCGCTGATCACGTTCGTCATGACCGCCTCGGGCGTGACGTTGTGGTCGATCGGATCGGCGTTCTGGGGCCTGGCTGCGGGGCTGCTGGCGCTGGCCGTGCGCAGCTGGCGACGCCGGGGCGGGACTTAGTCGCCCCCGCCGCCGCCGCAGCCGCCTCCACCGTCGCCGCTGCTGTCGCCGCCACCCCCGCATCCGCTGCCGCTGCAGCCGCCGCCGCATCCACCACCGCAGCCGATGTGGCTCGCGCAGTAGCTCGCCGTGCTGCCGGCCGCCGCGAGCGCAGTGCAGTTCAGCGTGTAGCGGAAGCCGTCTTCGATGACGAGTTGGCCATCGATGGCAAAGAGCAGCGGGACCGCCGTGGCGGCAAGCGGGTCGATGCCGGCGCGGCGGCAGGCCAGCCGCCACGTACGCTTGATGCCATCGCTGGCCATCGTGCGCGACGGCATCGCCTCGGTCGGCGTGTGATGCAGGAAGCGTCCGAGCGCCTTCGTGCAGAAGGCCTCGTAGTTGCGCGTGAACAGTATGAACTCGTGCCAGGCGACGTCGACCACCTGCGACGGCATTGCCAGCATGCGGCGGCCGGCCTTGCGACAGAGGTGGAAGTAGTCACGCAGCGCCGAGAAAACGAGGTCGAGGTCGCTGTCGGTCAGGTGGGGATAGCGCTTGCGTACCCGTTCGCGGACGCCGCGCGGAAAATCGTACCGGTCGATGAAGTTGGCCCGTTGGTGCCGCCAGCGAAACTGCAGGAAGCCAGCAGCCACGAGGGCGCCAGCGATGGCGAGGCCGAAGAGCAACGGTGTCATGGTTGATCCTTACTGTTCTTTCTCGACCAGTCCTGTTGTTATCGGACGAAACCCGCTGCCTTGAAGGGTGTGGCCGCGCGGTCCCAGAGGTTGGCTCGCCAGGTTCGCCGTTCGGCGCTATCGATCGCATTGCCAAAGCCAATTTGTCCGAAGGTTGCCCAATCCCTAGACTGGTTCTAGCAGTCAAGCGCAGACAAGCAACGGAGAGAACCATGCCAAACGAAATGACGTGCCCGTTCTCGGGCGCCGCAATCAATCCTGCGGTGAGGGGCGGAGCCCAAACCAACGCCAACTGGTGGCCCAATCAGCTGCGGCTGAACATCCTGCATCAGCACACTGCCAAGTCGGACCCGATGGGCGAGGCGTTCAACTATGCCGAGGAGTTCAAGAGCCTCGACCTGAACGCCGTGGTCAAGGATCTTCATGCCCTGATGACGGATTCGCAGGAGTGGTGGCCCGCTGACTGGGGCCATTACGGCGGCCTGATGATCCGCTTGGCATGGCACAGTGCCGGCACGTACCGCACGGCCGACGGTCGCGGTGGTGCAGGATCAGGTGACCAGCGCTTTGCGCCCCTGAACAGCTGGCCCGACAACGGCAACCTCGACAAGGCGCGCCGCCTGCTGTGGCCGATCAAGCAGAAGTATGGCTGCAAGCTTTCCTGGGCCGACCTGATGATCCTCGCCGGCAATGTCGCGCTGGAATCGATGGGCTTCAAGACCTTCGGCTTCGCCGGTGGCCGTCCAGACATCTGGGAACCTGAAGAGGATGTCTACTGGGGCATGGAGAAGAGCTGGCTGGCCACCAGTGACCAGCCGAATAGCCGCTACTCCGGCGACCGCCAGCTCGAGAACCCGCTGGCCGCCGTGCAGATGGGCCTGATCTACGTGAACCCGGAAGGCCCGGACGGCAATCCGGATCCGGTGGCCTCGGGCCGTGATGTACGCGAGACCTTCGCGCGCATGGCCATGAACGACGAAGAGACCGTGGCGCTGGTGGCCGGCGGCCACACCTTCGGCAAGGCCCATGGCGCAGGTGATCCCAAGCTGGTCGGCCGCGAGCCCGAAGGGGCCGGCATCGAAGAGCAGGGGCTGGGCTGGATCAACAAGTTCGGCTCCGGCAAGGGCGTGCACACGACCACCAGTGGCATCGAAGGCGCCTGGAAACCGAATCCCACCCGGTGGGACAACGGTTATTTCGACATGCTGTTCGGCTACGAATGGGAGCTGACCAAGAGCCCGGCCGGCGCCCATCAGTGGGTGGCGAAGAACTGCAAGCCGGAACACATGATTCCGGACGCGCACGATCCTTCGAAGAAGCATCCGCCGATGATGACGACGGCCGACCTGTCGCTGCGTATGGACCCGGCCTACGAGAAGATTTCGCGCCGATTCCACGAGAACCCCAAGGAGTTTGCGGACGCCTTTGCCCGCGCCTGGTTCAAGCTGACGCACCGTGACATGGGTCCGCGGGCCCGCTACCTCGGCGCACTGGTGCCGAAGGAAGTATTGATCTGGCAGGACCCAATTCCCGCCGTGGATCACAAACTGGTCGACGAGCAGGACATCGCCGCGTTGAAGGCCAAGGTCCTCGCGTCGGGCCTGTCCATATCCCAGCTGGTGACGACCGCCTGGGCGTCGGCGGCGACCTTCCGCGGCAGCGACAAGCGCGGTGGGGCCAACGGTGCGCGCATCCGCCTTGCTCCGCAGAAGGACTGGGAAGCGAACCAGCCCGCCGAACTGGCGAAGGTCCTGTCGAAGCTGGAAGCGATCCAGAAGGATTTCAACGGTGCGCGCTCAGTTGGCAATTCAAGCGGCAAGAAGATCTCGCTGGCTGACCTGATCGTGCTGGGCGGCTGCGCGGCCGTCGAGGCCGCTGCGAAGAAGGCCGGCCACGATGTGAAGGTCCCGTTTTCGCCGGGCCGCATGGATGCGTCGCAGGAGCAGACCGATGTGGAATCCTTCGCGGTGCTCGAGCCGATGGCTGACGGCTTCCGCAACTACGCCCGCAAGGGACTCGAGGGAGTCGCCGCGGAGATCCTGGTGGACAAGGCGCAGCTACTGAAGCTGACGGCCCCTGAGATGACGGTGTTGATCGGCGGCCTGCGCGCCCTGAACGTCAGCCAGTCCAGGCACGGCTTGTTCACCCAGCGCCCGGAGACGCTGACCAACGACTTCTTCGTGAACCTGCTCGACATGGGCACGAAGTGGCAGAAGTCCGCAACATCGGAGGGCGTACTGGAAGGACGCGATCGGGCAACGGGTGAGATCAAGTGGACGGGTACCGTCGTTGATTTGATCTTCGGTTCGAACTCCCAACTACGGGCGCTGGCGGAAGTCTACGCATGCAGCGACGCACAGCAGAAGTTCGTGCGTGACTTCGTGGCGGGCTGGAGCAAGGTGATGAACCTGGATCGCTTCGACCTTGCGTGATCCCGACGGTGCGGTCTTGGGCATCTGAGACCGCGCCGCAGCACTTATCGACCGGATCGATACGCCGGCGCTGCAATGAGCGCCGGCTCGGCGCGTGCTCGCCCGCCGCCGCAAGGTAGGAGCGCAGCGAGCAGCGACATCGCGGGATTCCCCCGAGGGGCAGTGCACCGGTCTCCGACTAAACCGCGCGACCGACTCGCACGATCAATCACATGCTGAAGCTCTTCCTGATCGACCGCGACGGTATCGGGCGGGAGATCTATGCGCTCGATTACCTGCACCCGGCGATGATGATCAACGACATCGAGACGCTGCTGTTGGAGCAGAACGCGAAGTCGGTCGGTCCTTGAGCCGGTGCCTGCCGGAGCTTCGCCGGGCTGTCATCGCAGCCACTCGTCGACCGTAGCGGCTACCTCCGCACGAATCGCCACCTGGCGCTGCGGGTCAGGTGCGCCGCAGGCGGCGGAGCAGACCGGGTCGCCCGGGTTCTCGAAGTCGCAGTGCGTGGCAGCTTCTACCAGTACATCGCGGCTCAGGCGCGGAAGGAATGCGCCCCAACTGTGTGAATTTGCCCACGCGTTGCACGAGTGCGGCACGGCACGCAGGATGACGGCGGGCGCGCTGACGCGCGCCGCGACATGCAAGCCTTCGCCGTCGCGGTCGACCGGATCGAGTCCGATCCAGCCTGTAACTCCCGGTGTTCGTGCAGCCGCCAGCAGGCTCGCGAGGCCACCCGCGGAAAATCCGATCAGGACGGTTCTCGCGGGCACCGGGCCGAGGCGCCCGCCGCGGACGTCGATGACGATCGCGGTCAGGGCGGCAGCGTTGGCGACGGGATCGGCGAGGAACGGCAAATCGGGAACAAGAACCAGGGCGCCGCGATCCGCCAGTTCGCGGGCAAGCGCGCCCAGGCTCTGCCGGTCGCGCAGGAAGCCGTGGGCCAGCACGACGGTGCCGCGCGGCGCCACCGATGGGCGGAAGAGATCGGCCTCAAAACGGCGCTCTGCGACACGGAAGTCCACGACTTCCTCAGCGTTGACGACCGCCAGCGGGCCGCAGGCGCAGAGAATCAGGCCAGCGCAGCTGGCTCGCCGGAGCAGCGCGAACCAAGTCACCATGATTGCCTCCGGACTATTGCGCCGGCTTGCGGTGCCGGCGTTAGACTGTTTTCCGCTTTGCTGAGCCGCAAAGTCCGCATTGACCCTCCAGGAGATTTACCGATGAAGCGCATCACGCTCGCAATTGCAACGCTGCTGTTTTCTGCCGGGGCATGGGCCTTCCATTGTCCCGCCGACATGAAGAAGATCGACGAAGCGCTCGCAAAGAACCCGAAACTCACCGCAGAGCAGATGGCCGAGGTCAAGAAGTACCGCGCTGAGGGCGAGACGCTGCACAAGGCCGGCAAGCATCAGGAGTCGGTCGACACGCTCGCCAAGGCGATGAAGATTCTCAACATTTCATAATTGTCCGCTCGCCCCGCAGCGCCGCCTCCGGGCGGCGTTTCTTTTTGGTGCGCCCAGCATGGGCGCGATCTTGGAGGTGCAAGTCCTCCCGCGAGCTGACCACAGCGAGCGAAGTGAAGCGTAACTGCGTGAGGGTGACCGAGCGTGGGAAGGAAGCGTGGAGCGAAACTGCGAGTCGAGGAACACGAAGCGCATGTGAGGCGGCGTCAGGCAGGGCGAGCGAGCCAATGATCGCGAAGCTCTTGTGGTCAAGGCCGGACGACGTAGATGCGACGACTGTGCGGTGAAGGATCGCGTTCTTACCTGGGGAGATCTCGCTTTGTGCCTGAAAGGGCGACGGTGATGAGCCGGAGCGAGAAGTCAGCCGAGGCCGTAGTAGCCGCTGATTTGGGGCGAAGGGCCGAAGGAATCGGAGGGCATGTCCCTCGGTTCTCTGGACTGGAGGGTCTCAGATGTTCGTTTCGGCGAAGCTCGCCGTGTCGTTGGTCAGGGTGAAGCCCGAGCCGGCGCTGGCAGTGAGAAACCAGTACGGGCGGATCGAGAACCAGCAGGCTCAGGCGGTGCGTCGGGGAACTCAGCGCGCATCGACCTCAACGATTCCAACCGCCCGGTGCGGACCCGCATGCCGGGTGGTGTGGGAGGGGCCCGATCAGCGATGATCGGCCCCTATCCCGATTGCGGTTCAATGGGGACAGTTGAATCCTGCTGCTCGTGTCGACGTGCTCCTGAATTCTGAGTTGCCCTCCAACCGTCGCGTGGCACGGCAGTGACGGAACAGCGTCGTGGCCTGCCGCCCGGCTCGAACGTCGGCACCCAGTTACGGGCGCGACGGGCACGGTTGGCACGTGAGCGGAAGACCGCTGCAGAGGCGGATACGGTACTCGCCGAGGCAAAGCCCGGCACCTGCGGCGGGCAATTGGCGCTGCCGAGTGCCGAGGGCTGGTTCGCCGCCCAGGGCTGGCAGCCGTTTCCCTTTCAGCGCGAGGTCTGGCAGCACATCGCCACCGGTCGCTCGGGTCTGCTGCATGCGACCACGGGCAGCGGCAAGACCTACGCGGTCTGGTTCGGACTTCTCAATCGCGCGCTCGCGGGTGAAGTCGCTGGCGGCGGCCTGCGCCTGCTTTGGCTGACACCGATGCGCGCCCTGGCGGCAGACACGGCGCGAGCACTCGAAGCGCCGCTGGCTCAACTGGGTCTCGCCTGGAAGGTCGGTGTGCGCACCGGGGACACCGACACCGGCGAACGCGCGCGCCAGTCGCAACGCTTGCCCGAAGCGCTGGTGACTACGCCAGAAAGCCTGACCCTGCTGCTGACTCGCCCCGACTCGCCCACGCTGCTGGGAGGCGTCGAACTCGTCGTCGTCGACGAGTGGCACGAACTGCTCGGCAACAAGCGCGGCGTGCAGCTGCAACTCGCGCTCGCGCGTCTACGCATGTTCGCGAGCCAGCGCGCAGGAGACGACGCCGTGGCTCCCCGCCTCGAGGCGGGGCGGGGGGGTGGTGGGCTTGATACGCCACCACAGGTGGCAGAGAGTCCGCACCCGCAAGCACAGCTTGCGGTGTGGGGCCTCTCTGCCACTCTCGGCAACACCGAGCATGCTTTGGAGGTGCTGCTTGCCGGCGCACCGGGCGTACTGGTCCGCGGCGCCGTGGCCAAAGAGATCGTCGTCGACACCCTGCTGCCCGACGAACCTGGTCGCTTCCCGTGGGGCGGGCACCTCGGCATCCAGATGGTCGAACCAGTGGTGCGCGAGATTGAAAGTACGTCCACCACGCTCGTCTTCACCAATACACGCTCGCAGGCGGAGATCTGGTACCAGTCGCTGCTCGCGGCGCGGCCGAAGTGGGCCGGCCTCATTGCGCTCCACCATGGCTCGCTCGACCGGGAAGTGCGCGACTGGGTCGAACGCGGCCTCAAGGAGGGGAGGCTCAAGGCCGTTGTCGCGACATCGAGCCTCGACCTCGGAGTCGACTTCCTGCCGGTCGAGCGCGTGCTGCAGATAGGGAGCCCGAAGGGCGTCGCGCGTTTGCTGCAGCGGGCGGGACGCAGCGGACATGCGCCGGGGCGGCCGTCGCGCGTGACGATCGTGCCGACGCACACGCTGGAACTGGTGGAGGCCGCGGCGGCGCGCTCGGCGGTCGCCGCGGGGCGGGTCGAGACGCGGCGTGCGCCGGAGAAGCCGCTGGACGTGCTGGTCCAGCACCTGGTGACGCTCGCGCTCGGCACCGGCTTTCGCGAGCGAGAAGCACTGGCCGAGATCCGCGGCGCATGGAGCTACCGCAGCCTGACGAACGAGGAGTTCGCCTGGGCGCTCGACTTCGTCGGTCGTGGCGGCGAGGCGCTGCGGGCGTATCCGGAATATCGGCGCGTCGTGCCCGACGCCGAGGGCGTGTTCCGCGTCGAGGATCGCCGCATCGCCCAGCGCCACCGCATGTCGGTCGGAACCATCGTGGCCGACGCCTCGATGCTGGTGAAGATGATGAACGGCCGCAATGTCGGCTCGATCGAGGAATCGTTCATCACGCGCCTGCGCAAGGGCGACGCCTTCGTCTTCGGGGGCCGCCTGCTCGAGCTTGTCCGCATCCACGAGATGACCGCGCTCGTGCAGCCGGCGAAGCGTGCCAGTGGCGTGGTGCCGCGCTGGGCCGGCGGCAAGATGCCGCTGTCGACCGAGATGGCGGACGCCGCGCTGCGCGAACTCGAGGGCGCGGTCGCCGGGCATTACGACGCGCCGGAAATGCAGCTGGCGCGGCCCCTGATCGAGCTGCAATCGCGCTGGTCAGCCGTGCCGGCGCGCGACGCGCTGGTGGTGGAGTCGCTGCGGTCGCGCGAGGGTCGACATCTCTTCGTCTATCCGTTCGCCGGCCGCCACGCGCATCTCGGCCTGGCGTCGCTGCTGGCGTACCGGATCGGGCAGGCGACCCCGTCGACGTTCTCGATTGCCATCAATGACTACGGGTTCGAGCTGCTGTCGCCCGTCGACATCGACTGGATGGGTGCCTGGCAGCGGCGTGCCGGCATGCTGCTCGGCGAGGACAACCTGCTGGACGACGTGCTTGCGAGCCTGAACGCCGGCGAGCTGGCGCTGCGGCGCTTTCGCGAGGTGGCGCGCATCGCCGGGCTGGTGTTCCAGGGATTCCCGGGCGCGCCGAAGTCGATGAAGCAGCTGCAGGCGAGCTCGGGCCTTATCTATGAGGTGTTCCGCAAGTACGACGCTGGCAATCGCCTGCTGGGCCAGGCCGAGCGCGAAGTTCTCGAGCAGGAGCTCGACATCGTCCGCCTGCGCCAGGCGCTCGAGCGGATGCGTGGCCAGCGCGTCATCTACCGGATGCTTGCACGCCCGACGCCGTTTGCGTTTCCGCTGATGGTCGAGCGGCTGCGGGAGCAGGTGACGACCGAAAAGCTGAGCGCAAGAATCGAGCGCATGCTCGCCGAACTCGAAAAGGCGGCGCGGCGCGGCATACAAGATATTGTGTAGTCGGGCAGTGCTGACCAAGATCTAGTACACCAATCGTGGTGTCTTGCACGGACCCTACGGACGTTTTCAGAGGGAAAACGTCGTTGTTCACACGCAATTCCCCTCTGAAAATGTCATTTTTCCTCTTGTAATTCGTTGCGTTTGCTCTAGGATCGCGACCACGCAACGAGAGCGCTCTCTGAGAGTTTCAGTCGAGAACGCTGTCGCTGTGGCACGCAACTCTTACTGAGGAGAACTCATGGCAACGAAGAAGGCAGCAAAGAAAACCGCCAAGAAGGCCGTCAAGAAGGCCGCGGCGAAGAAGACCGTGAAGAAGGCCGTCAAGAAGGCGGCAGCCAAGAAGACTGTTAAGAAGGCCGTCAAGGCCAAGGTCAAGCGCAAGCCGAATGCGGCGTTCATGAAGCCGCTGACGCCGAGTGGCCCGCTGGCGGCGATCGTTGGGTCGATTCCGATGCCGCGTACCGAAGTCACCAGCAAGATCTGGGCATACATCAAGAAGAACAAGCTGCAGGACTCCGTGAACCGTCGCATGATCAACGCCGACGACAAGCTGAAGGCGCTGTTCGGCAAGGCGCAGGCCTCGATGTTCGAACTGACCAAGTACGTCAGCAAGCACCTGAAGTAGTCGCCCGCAGGCCCTGGGCCTGCCGATGGCGGATTGGTCGCCCGGTGCCGCACTCTGGCCCGGGCGATTTTTCTTGTGCTCCGCCGCGGCGGTGTTCGGCGCCGCGGACTGAGGTTTTCCGATGCGCACCGCTGGCCGTCCTGAAGCCCTGGCGAACTACAGCGCGCAGCGAGCTGAGTCTTTGTCGGTCGGCCTGGCGATAAACGGAAGCTTCCCCTTCAAGTTCTCGGCGTAGCCGATCTAGTCCGGGGCGAAATGCCAGAACGCTACCGTTTCCTTCATGCACGCCGAAATCACCGGTTAGCTGACGTCGCACCTGACCCCGTCGGTCGAGGTGATCAGCGCAAGTGCCGCGCCGTGCGAGTTCCTGAGCAATCTGACTTGCGTCGCCGGCACTCGGCAAAGCATCAACTCGCAAGAAGTTGCCTTGTGCGACGCCGTTGATGTCGATCAAGCGCCGGTGGCCATTGAGAACCAGATTGAATAGAGAGGGTTTTCATATGCGTGCAGCGGTGCAACGCAGGAGGTAGCTATGTTCAATCGAACTGTCATGTTGATTCTGGGCTCGCTGCTTGTGGCGACTTCGGCCTTTGCGCAGGGGACGTTGCTCATCGAGCCGTCGCAGGCGCCGATCACACTCAGGGGCGGATGGGAGAAGAAGCAGGGTCCCGCAGGTCACAGCGGCAACCGCGGCGACATCGTGGTGAAGATCTCGAAGATCAACCCGGACGGAAGCTTCGAAGGGAAATTCGACTTCACCAACACGGGCAGCCAGCCATGGTGCCGCGCGGCCGACGAGCCGATCCAGCAAGGAAAAATCACTGCCAACGGCATCAAGCTGGTCGGCAATGGCGGCCCTCCAACAACCTGCGGCCTGATGACGCTGGAGTTTCGGCGCGGGACCGAGAAGTATCTACAGGGCCGAATCAAGTCGGAGGCCGGAGGCGGCACGCCGATGTGGTTGGACGCTCCGAAGTGACCGTCGGAGCCGCGACGTGAGCGAATCAGGGCGGCAGAGTGCGCAGTGCGGAGGCGATCAGGTCGGCGGTGCTAATGCGATTGCTCGGGTGCGGCACGGTGTCGGTGCTGAGGAAGTCGTTAACCCCGGCTGCGCGCAGGACAGCGTCAGCATCGTCGACAAGCAGTGCGTGCGTGACCGCCACGTCGACACGTCGGGCACCTGCGGCCAGGGCCTGGCGTGCCACTGCCGCCAGAGTGCGTCCGGTGCTGGCGACATCGTCGACGATGACCACGTGCCGTCCCGCGAACGAAACCGCGGGCAGCGTGACCTCGACGTCACGGTCGCCACGGCGCGTCTTGCGGCACACCGCCGCGTCGCAGTCGGCGGCCGCGGCGGCGGCGCGCACCCAGGGCTCGGCTTCTGCATCGGGTCCGAGCATCAGCACGTCGGTGGTGCTGAAGGACCCGCCGATCAAAGGCGCGGCTGAAAGCGCGATCGCGGTCCCAGCGGGCACCGCCTCTTTGAGGCTACCCACGCGATGGAGGTGCGGGTCGATCGTTATGACCGCATCGAACAGATCCGCAAGCCAACGCCCAATGATCCTTTGGCTGACGGCTTCGCCCGGCGCGAACGCTGCGTCCTGCCGCATGTAGGCGAGATAGGGCGCAACCAGCGTCAGGTGCCGCGCGCCCAGTTCGCGCGCCGCGCGTGCGGCGAGCAGCAGTTCGATCAGCTTCTCGTTCGGGCGATGCAGCGAACGCAGCAGCACCGCATGGGGTGCCACCGGTGTCGGCAGGCGGAGCTTCAGTTCGCCGTCGGGAAAGCGGTGGCGCTCGATCGGTGCCAGGGTGAGGCCGGCCGCGGTCACAAGCCGTACCGCGTAGTCGCGTTCATCGTCGAAGTGCAGCAGCATTCAGAACTCCGCCACGGCTTGATCCGCGGCAAGCTCCCCGATCGTGTAGCCGTTGCCCTGCGCCGCCCAGGCCAGTGCAAAGCGCAGATTCGAGGCAAACCCGGCATGCACGCGGTACAGCGGCTCGCCGCGACGCACGGAGTCACCCAGCTTCTTGAAGAGGTCGACGCCGGCGCCGCGCACCTTGGGTGCACCGGTCAGCCGTGCCAGCCGGACGAGGCGCTCGTTGTCGATCGCATTGACGATCCCCTCGCGGGGCGCCTCCACTTCGAACGACTGCGGCGCGAGTCCGGGGCGCTCGGGGTCGAATTCATGGCGCCCCTGTGCATCGATGATGGCATTCATCTTCGCCAGCGCCCGTCCGGAATCGAGGATGTCGCGGGCGATCGGGAAGCCCTCGCCGCCACGCACGTCCGGGTCGAATTCGATGACCCGCCCGGCCAGCCGCAGCGCCTTCTGTCGCAGGTCCGACGGCGCCCGCGGGTCACCGCTCAGGACGCGCATCACATCGCGTGACTCGAGCGCCGGGCCGATACCGTTGCCGATCGGCTGGCGACCGTCCGTGATGACGACATCGAGCGCCAAATGCAGCCGTTCGGCCACGTACTCGAAGAGCTTGCGCAGGCGCTGTGCCTCGGGCATCGAACGCACCTTGGCGCTCGGCCCGAGCGGAATGTCGAGCACCAGGTGCGTAGAGCCCGCCGCGATCTTCTTCGACAGGATCGAGGCGACCATCTGGCCGGGGGAATCCAGCGAGAGCGGGCGCTCGACCGCGATCAGCGCGTCATCGGCCGGCGACAGATCCGCCGTGCCGCCCCACGCAAGGCAGCCGCGCAGCTCGTGCACGATGTCCTGCATGCGCTCGAACGTGAGTTCGACGTTGGCCAGGCACTCCATCGTGTCGGCCGTGCCGGCCGGCGACGTGATGGCGCGCGACGAGGTCTTCGGGATCAGCATGCCGTGCGCGGCGACGATCGGCACGATCAGCATCGAGGTTCGGTTGCCAGGAATGCCGCCGATCGAGTGCTTGTCGACCACCGGGCGCTCGCGCCAGTCGAGCCGGCGGCCGGCCGCGACCATCGCCTCGGTCAGAAAGACAACTTCCTCGCGGTCGAGGTCGAAATGCCCGGTCGAGACCACGAACGCCGCCAGTTCGAGCTTGCTGTAGCGCTGCTGCGCGACGTCGCGCATGATCGCGTGATAGTCGTCGCGCTCGAGCCGCTCGCCGCCGATCTTGCGCCGCAGGGCCGTCATCGACGCGGGCGGGGTGGCGTGCTCCACGCGTACCGGCGCGCCGCTCTCGGCGCCGAGCGCGCGGTAGGCGTCTTCGGACAGGCCCACTTCGGTTTCGCCGACGATCGCGGCGTCGTCGACGATGTTGACTGACGCGAGGATCGAGCGTCCGTTGGCCTGCACTTCGATTCTGGACAGCGCCTGGAATCCCTCGGTCAGGTAAAGCGGGCACCTGCGATGCAGGTACGCGACGTTCTCACGGTAGGTATCGATGCCGACGCGCCGCACCCGGAGCGCTGTCTCGCCCGCGGCCGGATGATCAGACTTCATAGCGGGTGTCGGGCTCGGCCACGGTCGTCAGCCACTTCATTTCTCGCGCGATTCGCGCCGAAAGCCTGTGCGAGGCTTCGGGCTCGCCGTGCACCAGGAAGGTCATCTTCGGCTTGCGCTGCGCCCCGGCCAGCCAGCCCATCAGCGCGTCCTGGCCGGCATGCGCCGAAAGGCCGCCGAGCGTGTGGATCGAGGCGCGCACCGGCACCGATTCGTTGAACATGTTCACCGCGCGTACGCCATCGACGAGGCGCCGGCCGAGCGTGCCGGCGGCCTGGAACCCGGTGAAAAGCACGCCGCACTCGCGCCGTGGCAGGTTGTGCCGCAGGTGATGGCGGATCCGTCCCGCCTCGCACATGCCGCTCGCCGCGATGATCACCGCGCCGTTGCGGATCGAGTTGAGGAACATCGAGTCGTCGACGTCCTCCGTGTAGCGCAGGGCAAACGGCAGCTTGCGCGCGCGCTCGGCGAGGTGGAATTCGTGGGCCAGCTCGTCGAGCGCCTCGAGGTGCCGGAACGTCACATCGGTGGCCTGCTTGGCCAGCGGGGAATCCACGAACACCAGTGGCACGCGCACCTTACCTGCCTTGGCCAGGCGGTAAAGCAGCACGAGGAATTCCTGCGTGCGCCCGAGCGCGAATGCCGGCACGATCACGTTCCCGTGCCGCTCGTGCAGCACGTCGTTCATGACCTCGATCAGTTCGGCCTCGGTCTCTTCCATCGAGCGGTGGTTGCGATCGCCGTAGGTCGACTCGAGCACCAGCACGTCGGCCTCACGCAGCGGATCACGGTCGCGCACCACGAGCGGCGACGCCTCGCCCAGGTCGCCCGACACGACCAGGAGGCGCTCGCGGGGTCCGTCGCGCAGGCGGATCTCGGCGAACGCCGCCCCGACGATGTGCCCCGCGCTGCGCAGGCGCACCGAGACGGCAGGGTGCGGCCGGAACTCGACGTCGTACGGCACGGCGTTCAGTCGCAGCGCAAGGCGATCGATGTCTTCAGCGACATACAGCGGCGCCTCTTCCGGCAACTTCGGGCCACGCCGACGCGCGCCCTGGCGGTTGCCGCGCGATTGGACATGGGCGCTGTCCTTAAGCATGACAGGAACCAGGTCGGCCGTCGGCTTCGTGCAGTAGATCTGCGGGCCGCGCCGGCCGTCTGCCGCAAAGCGAGGCAGCAGGCCGCAGTGATCGATATGCGCATGGGTGAGCAGCACGAAGTCGAGCCGCCCGAGGTCGCGTTGGTAGGCCTCGCGGTTCTTGCGCGGTGCTTCGCGCCCGCCCTGGAACATGCCGTAGTCGACCAGGAAGCGGGCATCGCCGGCCTCGACGACCAGGCTCGATCCGGTGACCTCGCCAGCAGCGCCATGGAATGTCAGATGCACAGTCTTCCCCTTTCGCCGTTTCGCACAATTTCAGTCTAGCCACGGCAGCGGCGATGCACCGGTATGCTCGTTTGCGCTATGCCAAGCATCGTGCTCGCCACGCTGAACGCCCGCTACGCCCACGCGTCGCTCGGTCTGCGCTACCTGGCGGCCAACCTGGGCGAGCTGCGTGGGGAGACGGTGATCCGCGAGTTCGTGATCCGGACACCGGCCGCGCAGATCGCGGAGAGCCTGCTCGCGTTGCAGCCGCGGGTCATCGGCTTCGGCGTGTACATCTGGAACGTGCAGCAGACGGCCCGGGTCATCGAGCTGCTGAAGGCTGCTGCGCCGCAGTTGGTCGTCGTGGTCGGCGGGCCGGAGGTCAGCCACGAGGTCGAGCGCCAGCCGATCTGCCGGCTGGCGGACCATGTCGTCACCGGTTGGGGCGATGTGACCTTCGCGCGACTGGCGCGACAGCTGCTGCACGGGCCGCCCGTGCTCACGCGCATCCATACCGGCGAACAGCCCCCGCTTTCCGAGATCGCGTTGCCCTACGCCGAGTACTCCGACGATGACCTCCGGCATCGTCACGTCTATGTCGAGGCGTCGCGCGGATGCCCCTTCAAGTGTGAGTTCTGCCTGTCCGCGCTCGACCGGACCGCCTGGCCGGTCCCGCTCGATCGTTTCCTGGGGGAACTCGAAACGCTCTGGCAGCGCGGTGCACGGCGCTACAAGTTCGTCGACCGGACCTTCAACCTGCGTGTCGAGGCCTCGTCCGCAATCCTGGATTTCTTCCTGCAACGGATTGAACGTTCACGCGACGATCCACCGTTCCTGCATTTCGAATTGATACCGGATCACCTGCCAACGACGCTGCGCGGGCGGCTGGCGCGCTTCCCGGCCGGCACGCTGCAGCTCGAGATCGGCATCCAGACCTTCAATGTCGAGGTGCAGGCGCTGATCTCGCGTCGGCAGAAGAACGAGACGGCCGAGGCCAACCTGCGCTGGCTCCGGGCCGAGACGCAAGCTCATTTGCATGTCGACCTTATCGCCGGACTGCCGGGGGAGGATCTCGCGTCGCTGGCGGCCGGATTCGATCGCCTGGTCGCGCTGCGCCCCCATGAGATACAACTGGGCGTGCTGAAACGGCTGCGCGGCGCACCGATCGCCCGCCACGCCGAGCGGCATGCGATGCTTTTCAATGCAGAGGCACCCTACGAGGTGATCTCGACCGGCCTGATCGATGCGCCGACGATGCAGCGAATCACGCGCTTTGCCCGTTACTGGGATCGGATCGCCAATTCGGGACGCTTCCCGCGCGCCTTGCCGTTGCTGCTCGGCCGCACGCCCTTCGAGCGCTTCATGGCGCTCTCCGACTGGCTGTTTGCGACGACGCAGCGCACGCACGCGCTGCCGAACGAGGAACTGTATGTGCAGTTGCACGCCTGGCTGATCCGCGGGGCAATGGCGGCGGATGATGCGACGCGGCTGCTGGCTGTGGACTACACGGACAGTGGCGCGCGTGGCCGGCTGCCGTTTCTTGCCGCGACGCCCGCTCGGCAAGGCGCGCCACCGGCGCGCGGTGCGACGCTGGATCGGCAGCGGCGGCATCTGCGCGCCTGATCGGTGCACTGCAGTTCGCAGGCTATTCAGCGTATTCGGGCTGGCTTCCGCACGTTAGGATCCGTGCATCGCTCAAGCTTGATTGGGGCGCATGGCCTGGAAAGCGGTTGAGACGATTCCGATCCGCATCCATGGGCGGATCTCGCCGGAGCGCGCGCACGCCGTGCGGGAGGCGCTGCTGCCGCGCGTATTTCCTATAGTGCGGATCATCGACGGTCGCGTCCAGCCGCTGGCCACGGCTTCGCTTGTGGCCGACGGCGAAACGCACGCGCTGTTGACCGCAGCGCATGCGTTCGACTGCGCGACCGTCGGGGACCTCGCGGTCCCGCTGCCGAACGATGGCACCTGGGCGTTCCTGCGCTCGACGCGGTGCCGCGTGTTCGTGCATCCTGAATGTGACATTGCGCTGGTGACGCTGGAGGATCCTGCCTTCGTGCGTCGGCTGCGCGCCAACTGGAAGGCGGTGCCGGCTACGCACCTGCACGCGGATCCGGAAGTCGATCGCAGGACCTCGCTCTATGTGCTGGCCGGCTATCCTGTCTCGCAATCCCGACGCGTCGACGGCGCGGTCTACATGAAGCCGGTCGTCGTCTTCACGGGTGCGCTGGATGACGAGCGCCTGTCGTACGCGCGGACGGCTGAGCGTGTCGATGGCCTGGCAATTCACACGCCGGAACTCGACGGAGTGTCGGGGGCGCTGGTGTGGGCTGTCCAGGACGACGCGTGCGGAGTCGAGTGCCTGCTGCGTGCCGCGTCGGTCCAGGTCGCGTTCGCGCACAGCCAGCACGTGCGCACGGAACCGCTGGAGCCGGCGTGCCGGCTCCTCGAGCGCCTGCGCTAGTTCAAGTTGTCCAGCAGTTCTCGTCCGTGAGGACGTGGTCCCTTGGCGAGCCACTGAAGCCGCTGGCCCGCGCCGCGACCAACGCAGCCAGTGCTCGTGTCGTCACGCCAGCGCGCACTTCGTCAGCCGGACACTTCGACTTCATAGCTGATCTGCGGGCCTGTATCTTCGTACTGGCCGGCGGCGTGTGACAGCGCGTAATTGTCCGCTGCCACTTTCGGGATTGCAGCGGGCGCGACTTCGATGGCCTCGCTCGAGGGGGACTGTTGCGCCGCATCCGTCAATTCGCGAGGAGCGTCCGCGACGGCCGCAACGCCGAGCAGGACGAGGAACGTGGCGGCGGCACCGAAGAGCGCCGCGGTGCCGGGTCCGCCGGCGCGAGAAGACGACTTGCCGCGCCCGGACTTTAAACTGGATGAGTGTTGCATCTTCGAGTCTCCGCAGTGGGTTCACGTGTTCGTCTGGAACACGCGCCGATTCGGAACGAATCGGATGGCTCGAACCTTATGGGCAAGCAGCCATCGGGACCACGGACTGCGCCGCTTTCGCGCCGCCGACTATTCGACAGTCGCGTGGCCGACGCACCCGCGTGGCGCGCCGATCAGTCGTGCGCCCAGCGCGAGTGCCGCGGCAGCGACGCCTGGAGAAACGCCATCTGATCTGCGAGGATGCGCCGGTTGCTGAGGATGAAGCCTTCGTTGCGACACACCGCGTACGGCACGTAGAGCAGCGGCATGTTGGCCTCTTCCGGACGTCGACTGCCCTTACGCGTATTGCAGGAGCGGCAGGCGGTCACGATGTTGGTCCATTCGTGGCGGCCGCCGCGCGAGACGGGCAGGATGTGTTCGACGGTCAGTTCGAGTTCGGCGAAGTGCCCGCCGCAGTAGGCGCAGACGTGGCGGTCGCGGACGAAGAGCCGGTGCTTGGTCAGGCCAACGTGCGCATGGCCGAAGGGAATCCGGTGGCGCCCGCGGATCATCACGATCGAACTGGTGATGAATTCGGAACGCAGGCCCGTGGCCTCCTGAAGGCCGCCGGCCATTCCGAACAGGTTATCGCCAAGTTCGGTGACAACCTTGCCCGACGCGTAGTAACGCGCTGCCCGCTGCATCAACGCCCACCGAACCGGCTGGCCTTGGGAGTCGATGATCAGAATCTTCGGAATGTAGTCCGACACATACGCCATGGCTGCGCGGATTGTGCCACGCATAGGGGTTTTCCTGCGTGGAGGCTGAGCGTTGGCGCCGGGCCGGTAGCAGCGCCCGGGTCTACTGACCTGTAACAGCCACTAGGCCGGTGCTCGGCTCCAGTCCTCGATGCGGAATTCCGTGCGTGTGCCGTCGTCAAGTACTACGACCGGAAGGGGGTCGTCTTCGGCCCGCAGCACCTTTACCCAGCCGTGCGCTCCGGAGACCCGATGCCGGACGGCATCGCCGTCATGCAATCCGTGGCGCACGAGGTCGCGCAGCACCGTAAGCACCTTGCGGTCGTGCGAGATCTGGTCGAGCTTGTCCTGCAGGGACAGCGGATTTCCGGGCGGGGGAGTTTCCATGGCTGCTTCGAAGTCGGCGCCACGAATTCTCGGGCGTCGGACGCCCACACGGAATTCGGTCTTACCCGAGCAGCCGCTAGCGGCGGTCGCCGTCGCGAACGCGCCAGGGGTCCATTCCGGTCTCGGTGCGCTTCACCACGCCGCGCGGATCGAAGTACACGAACATCGCCGCATAAAAGCCGCCATGGATGAAGTAGCGATACATGAACGCCGTCTCATCCTTCAGGGGAAACGAGAATGTCTCCGCCGGCGGGCCGAAGTCGCGCAGGACCTCGGCGCGTGTGTCCGCGCCGCTGCGGATCCGCGCGAACGCGGCATCGTCCATCATCTGCTCGACGCCGACGACGCGACCCTGCGGATCCATGTCGATGTTCCATACCGACTGGAGGTACGGCTGCCCGGAGTACTGCCAGCGGGCGCCTCCGCCGGGCAGCGTGATGATGGCCGTCGGGCGACCGGCGGTGGACCGCACGGCATCCTGCGTATCACCCGGCTTGACCGAGCCTGGCAGGCTGCAGGCCGAGAGGACACCGCTCAGCAGCAAGCCAAGGGCAGCGCGACGAACCGTGGGGACAATTGGCATGTTTGGGTCTAGGCTCTCGCGCCATATTAGGCTAGGGAGGCGAACATGAAGTGGCTCAAGCGCATCGCATTCACCGTGGTGGCCGTCATCGCACTGCTGCTGGTGATCGGGCTGTTGTTGCCGTCCGGATTCAAGGTTCAGCGCTCGGTGCAGGTTGCCGCACCGGCGTCCAAGATCTATCCGCTGATCGTGGATCCGCGGCAGTGGAAGCAATGGACGGTCTGGAACCGACGCGACCCAGCCATGCAGATGTCGTATGCCGGCGCGGAAAGCGGGGCCGGGGCCAAGTGGACGTGGCAGAGCAAGACCGAAGGCAACGGAGAGATGGCATTCACCGCCGCGGTGCCCAACGAACGCCTCGACTACACGCTCTCGTTTCCGGAGTTCGGCATGACCTCGCGCGGTCAGTTGCTGCTCGTGCCGGAAGGTGCCGGCACGCGCGTCACGTGGACGAACGAAGGCGATATGGGCGGCAGCCCGGTCAATCGCTACTTCGGTCTGCTGATGGATCGCATGGTGGGTCCGGACTTCGAGGCCGGGCTCACCAACCTGAAGGGGCTCGCCGAGAAAAGCTGAAGCCGGCCGGCCGCTGCGGAGCCGCGGCGACCGGTATCGTCGGCGGCATCGCTTGAACACGTCGCCGCTTTCCTGGCGCGGTGTCATGCGGGTGGACTCTCCCGGCATACTTCCTGCCAGTTCGCACGAGCAATGATTTCGCGCCGCGTGGAGATCCATTGACGACACTGGCGACCCGCACGCTGGTCGCCACGACGGCGATCCAGGCCGCCACGGCGTGCGCGGCGCTGACGATCCCCTCGATCTCGCCGGTGATCGCGCAGCAACTCGGCGTGCCGGCCTCGATGGTCGGCACCTACATTGCATTGCTCTATATCGGCGCATCGATGGCGGCGCTGGCCGGTGGTGGCGTCGTGCTGCGCTACGGAGCGATGCGCCTGTCGCAGGCGTGCCTGCTTATCTGCGCCGCGGGTCTGCTCGCCATGCTGGTGCTCGGGGTGGTTGCGGGCTGGCTCGCCATGCTGGCCGTGGCCGCTTCGGCGCTGGTCGTCGGCGTGGGCTACGGACCGATCACTCCGGCGTCAAGCCACGTGCTGATCAAGACCACGCCGCGCGAGCGCATGGGACTGACGTTCTCGATCAAGCAGACCGGAGTCCCACTCGGCACGGCGCTGGCAGGGCTCATCGTTCCGCCGCTGACGGTGGCCTTCGGCTGGCAGGTGGCGCTGGTCGTCGTGGCAGCGGTCTGCGTGGCGGTGGCCGTCGTGTCCCAACCGTTGCGCGAACCACTCGATGACGATCGCGACCGCCACGCTCGACTGTCTGCCGGCGCGCTGGTCGGCGGACTCGCGCTGGTCGCGCAGTCGCCCGCACTACGCACGATGGCGCTGGTGTCGTTCTTCTATTCCGGCATGCAGATGTCGGTCGCGGGATTCATCGTGGCCTATCTTCATACCGAGATCGGACTGGGCCTGGTCGCTGCGGGCACGGCGCTCACCGTCGCCAGCGTCGCCGGCGTCGTTGCCCGCATTGCCTGGGGCGCGGTCTCGGACCGGACGGGCGCACCGCGTGCGGTGCTTGCGCTGATCGGGTTCCTGATGGCGGCCGGCTCCGCCGCCGCGGCGCTGATCACGGCGTCATGGCCAATGGTGGGCGTGCTTGCGGTCGCTGCGGCGCTGGGAGCGACGGCCATCGGCTGGAACGGCGTCTATCTTTCGGAAGTGGCGCGCCTCGCCCCGGCCGGCGAAACGGGACGAGCCACCGGTGGGTGCCTGTTCTTCACCTTCGTCGGGGTCGTGATCCTGCCCTTCCTGTTCGGCTGGCTGCAACGCGCGACCGGGAGTTACGCCGCGTGCTTCGCCGTGGCGGCCGTCGTGTGCGCAGCGGTCGGTGCCCTGCTGCTGCTTGGCGGACGCCGGGGGAGGGCATGACATGGCATGCGATCATTCACACATGCTGCGAACCTTCGCCTCGATCGCTCTGCTCCTGGTGACTGCACTGACCAGTGCGGCGCCGGCCCGCTTCGGAAACTTCGCGCTCGACGTGCCGGAGCGTGGCTTCGACGAGCATTGCCTGAAGCTCGAAGCCGGCGAGCACATCCGCTACCGCTTCCGCGCCACCGGTGACGTGGACTTCAACATCCACTACCACCGCGGCAACGACGTTCACTATCCCGTCAGGTCCGGCGCCATCCAGACCGCGGACGCAACGTTCAGAGCGCCGCAGGCCGATGACTACTGCCTGATGTGGGAGCGCAAGGGCGCCGGTGCGGTGCGGATCGAAGGCTCGGTCGACCGCATCAAGCCCTGAGGCGACGCGGCGCCGGATTTCGTCCGAGAGGTGGGCGGTCAACATGGATAGCCCGCGCGAGACCGAACTCAAGCTGAGATTGCCCGCGGGCGCGGACAAGGCGCTGCGGCACGCTGCGGTGTTGCGGTCTGCTGCCCCGCGCACGCTGCGACTCGATGCCACGTACTTCGACACGCCCACGCGCCTGCTTCAGGCGAACGGCATGGCGCTGCGGCTGCGTCGCGTCGGCCGCGACTGGGTCCAGACGCTGAAGGCGGCGGCTGTGGCCACCGGCGGCCTCAGCTCCCGACCGGAGTGGGAAGCGCCTGCCACGCTGCGCCAGGGTGTGCCTCGCATCGATTTGCGGCAATTTGCGCGAGACGCCGCTGCCGGCTCTGCTCGCGCAGCATCGCGCCACCCGGAAGCTGGTCCCCGTGTTTCGCACGCGCTTTGCGCGCACGCTGTGGGAAGTGGACTTCCGGTCAAGCCGCATCGAAGTTGCGCTGGACCGCGGCCGCATCGAGGCGACTGTCGGGCGCAAGCGGGCTGTCGAGCCGATTGCCGAACTCGAACTCGAATTGAAGGAGGGCCGCGCGGAAGACCTGCTGGCGCTGGCGCTCCGGCTGGCGGGCCGCGGCGCGCACAGCGTGGCTCTTGTGCCCATGGTCCGCAGCAAGGCCGAGCGTGGTCATCGCCTGGCCTCAGGCACTGCGCCACTTCCCACCAAGGCCTCGGCGCGCGGCTTCGTCGATCAACTCGCGCCCGACATGTCGTCCGGCGCAGCGCTGCGCGCGATTCTTTCCCACGGACTTTCGGTGTTGCTCGCCAACACGGAAGCACTGCACGAAGGGCGGGATCCGGAGTTCGTGCACCAGGCCCGGGTGGCCCTGCGCCGGATGCGCTCCGCGCTGCGCCTGCTCGATCGCAAGCACAGGGACTTCCCCGAGTCCCTCGCGAATGAACTGCGGTGGGTAGGACAGACGCTGGGAGCGGCACGCGACTGGGATGTGCTCGTCGAGTCGACGCTGCCAGCCATGGTGACCGCGGCACCGGCGGCGCTGCGCGCCCGGATGCGCACTTTGCACAAAAGCGCGCTCCGTCGGCGCGACCAGGAACACCGCAAGGCTGTTGCTGCGCTTTCGAGCGCGCGCTTTGCGCGTCTCGCGCTCACGCTGCAGGCTTGGACGATGACACCGGCGCCAAAGGGCGGCCGGCTCGCGCGCCGCGCGCCCAACGTGCTGGCCCGGGCGCATGCGCGGCTCTTCGACGCCGCCCGATTCTTCGCCGCGCTGTCACCGGAACGCCGCCACCGCGTGCGCATCCTCGCCAAGCGGCTGCGCTACGCGCTGGACGTCATGTCGGTTGCGCTGCCGGCAGAGCCGACGGAGCGCTACGTCAAGGCGCTGGCCGAGTTGCAGGATGTTTTAGGCGAACTTAACGACACCGTGGTGGCGCGCAGCGTGCTGAGCGAGATCACGGATTCTGAGGAGGTCCGCGCCGCGGCGATGCACTGGTCAGAGGTGCGGGAGCAGGAGAGGGTGCGTGACGCGGAAGTCCGACTGCTGGCGCTGCTCGAAATAGGACGGCCGTGGAAGGATTGACGCGGTTCAGCGCGGCCGCTGCGCCGCGATATCCACGATGACCGTCTCGCGCACCGGCACCTCGATCTCCACGCGGCCTTCGTTGGCCAGCATCCAAGGAAGGGGCACGTTGTCTGGCACAACTGTAATTCTGTGTGGACCTGATGCGACGGCGGGAAACTCGAAGCGGCCCTGTGCGTCCGTGCGGGTCGAGTAGCGTCCATCGATGATCACGGTTACGTTAGCCGCACCCTGTTCACCGGCTTCCAGTCGGCCACTTTCGTTCTCATCGAGGAAGACCGTTCCGGTTACCCGGCCGGATCCTGCGCCCGGCGGACCTCCCAAGGGTGCTCCCAGACTACCGGCTCGGGTTTCGTAGCGCAGCATCAAGAAGCCGCCCGAGTCATTCAGGCGAGTGATATTCGAAGGGACAATCGGATCGAGCGGAGAGGTGATGGTCAGCGGCTGGCGACTCGATGCCTGGCTGCGGTAAGCGGTCGCGATCAGCCGCAGTTCGGGCAGGATGCTCCAGGTGAGCACGACGCTGCCGGTTGCGCTGGTCGGGTCGGCATCGCTATAGGTACGGTTCCATAAGACGTTGAGGTCGAGTGCGAGGTTGCGGGCAATGTCACCGCCGCCGTAGGCCGCAAGGGAGATCTGATTCGATGCATCCAGGCGGTCACTTTGATAGCGACCGAAGGCAAGTGTTGTATTGAGTCGAGTGCCTGCAGGCACACTCCAAGTCTGGTTGAGGCTGAGCACGGTCTCCTGCCTGTCGCCATCTTCCGCTCGGTTCAGTTGCGCCCGTCCGGTCATGAACGATTCGACATGCTCGACATAGGCGAATCCTTGCCAGGCTGTCGAATCGGCGAGTCGCACGTTGCCTCCCGTGCCCGCGCTCAGGTCACGCCTGAACTGGTAGCGCACGCTGCCATTGGCAAACGTCGCTGCCGGCGCGTCGCCATCGATCGGCGCCGTGTAGTCGACGCCGGCATCCCAGAGCCAACGTGGGTCCGCATAGAACGCGCGGTAGTAGCCTCCGCGCAGGTCGTTTGCCACCGGCTGGTTGCCCCAGAGCAATGCCTGCTCTAGATGAAAGAGGCCAAATGAGTGCTGCAGTCGCCCGGAGCGCACGATGCCATCGAACCAGAGACCATGGTGTGCCTGGGAGAAGCTGTTCTGGCTCTCCATTACATTGAACTGGAAGCGGCTGGTCGCATCCTGACGCGATGCGGCCAGCAGCAGTGAGCGCGAGCTGAACTCCCGCGCGCCCGGCGATGACTGCAAGCCGCTGGTGACGTCGTTCGCGCCGGAGTACTGGAAGCCTGCGGTCCAGTTTCGATCCGACGCAAACTGCGCGCCGAAGTTGGTCAGTTGCCCGCCCAGGCGCCGAAACTCCGGTACGTACGTGCCGTAGTAGACACCGGGCTCGCCGAAACCGGCGATTGCCTGCACGGCTTGCGGGCTGCGCCACTCGGTGACGGCACCCAGCATCGGCGTCGTAGACAGGAAAATGCGCGGCTGGAAGCGCACGAGATCGATCGCCGGCGAATTCAGCATCCCGAAGCCGTTGTTGGCGCGCCAGCCACCATCGAACGGCATGTCGCGTTGCCATAACGTCGCAATCGAGCTGTCGTAGCCGTTGGTAAACAGGCCATCAAAACTGAAGGCGCCGTAGTCCGGGGTCGCAAGGAAAGCGCCGACGCCCACTCCGCCCTGAGCGGTCGTGCTGCCGTTGCGGCGTACCTGCGACCAAATGCCGTCCAGCCGCAAGCCGCGCGGCCATCCACTGGCGTCGCGGGACGGGGACATGCCGTCCCAGAGATCGAGCGGCAGTGTCCCGTCGTCGATCAAGCGATCTTCGTACACGGCGGATGCCGCGCCATTGCCTGGCGCAGTCTGCTGCGCCAGGGACGGAATGCCGATGACGGCAGTCGCGAAGGCGAGCAGCTGCGCTGTGGCGGTTGCTCGCATCTAGATTCAGTCGAACCGTTGCTCGAACGGCAGGCGGCCGCCGGACCACTCGAGGGTTCCACGAATCGTGACCGGACCCTTGGGCTCAACCGGCTCGTCGCGGTCGTTGGTCGCCGTCAGGGCGATGGCGCGAACTTCGCCTGGGAGGACAGGCAGCGACGACGGAGCAAAGTCCATGCGTCGTCCCGCACTGTCCGTTCCGCTCAGGAACCCGGCCAGACGCCCATGTGCGTTGCCGGTGTTGCGAACGAAGAGCGCCGGCACGCGCTGGCCATTCTGCTGTATCCAGCCCGTCTTCTCAATTTCGAGTTTAGGTACGGCCTCGCCGACCGCGACGTAGACGACGATGGCAATCCGGCCTTTGACCGGTAGCCGGAAGCCTTCGCCGGAGGCGACGGCCGGATCGTCTCCCTCAATCAGCACAGCGAAGCGGCACTCGCCGGCCGTCACATCGGCCGGCGGCGTCACTTCAAACCGGTAGCGCAGGCGCCCCCCTGCCGGCACTTCGACAACGCCGCGCTCGATTGCCACCCACGGCCGGCAACTCGTCGGCTGCAGCTCCTCGTAGACAATGATCTGGCCATCGGCGCCAAGCGCCCAGTCGGCCGTTCGGAAGCGGTAACGCGCCGGTGACTGGCCGCCGTTGGTAATCTCCATGACCTCACGCTGTCGTTCGCCAGGCTTGGCGCGCAGCTCGAAACGCGGCGGTGACACCAGCGCCGCGAATCCCTGTGCCACGACAGGATCCATCGGAGCCGTCGTTGCTGCGACCAGTGCTGTCAGGGATGTGAACAGAAACGATGGGCTTCTCATTTCATTCCACGTCGATCTCAAAGTGAAATTGCAGTCGTATCGCGCTGCTCAGGCGCGTGCCGTCGGTTTCCAACTTCAGAGCGAGGGTATCCTCGAGCAGTCGAGTGGTGATCGGTCCGGAGTAGACAAGCTGACGTTCGCCCGACGTCAGCTGCCCCGGCATCAGTCGGCCCTGTGTCGTCCAGCTGGCGCGAACTTGGACCAACGGCTGCTGCGGCAACACGAGAAAGAGCCGGCCGTTGCGGTTCAGCCAGGGCGCAAGGTTTAGGCGCACATTGACTGTCGTCGAACCCTCGATCGCGTTGTCTCCGCCACGCGATGGCGCAATGTGGCGCCAGCGCATCGGTGCGCTCGATTCGGCTGGAAAGGTCCCCGATTCGTCGACGCGATACGTGGTTGCCTCGACTGATGCGAGACTCAGGGCGGCTAGCAATAGCGCCACAACGTGCTTCACGGTGCGCTCAAGGTATAGACGACCGTGCCGGTGTACGTGCCGGCAGGTACGACAGCAGCGTTGGCATAGGTAAACGTCAGGCAGCTCTCAGCCCATTGGTTGCGCGCGATCGTGCCTATGGTCTGCTGCGAGCCCGCGACGAACGTGCCAGCCGGGAATGGTTGGGTACCGGTATCGCTGATGCCGCTGCTGGTCCAGGAAATCTGCGAAAACGGAATCGTGCCGCCGCTGCCGTTGCTGAGCGTTGCCGGCACAGTCGCGGTCAGGGTGGCGCCTGCACCGCCCTGAGTGTTGTTACGCCGATAAAAGCCTCCAACATAGAGTTGAGCCGGAGGCGAACAAAACGTGAAGTTGTCCCAGAAGCTGTTAGCGGCAGTGCTGTTGGTCGTCATCGCCTGCGCCGATCCCGTGCCAACCTGGGCGGCAGGTACGGTCACGGACACCGTGTTTACCGTGAAATTGACTCCGGGGTTGCCGCCTCCCTGCAGCGTTCCTGTAAAGCTGCCGACGCCGACCTGAAGATAGAGGGTGCGCGACCCGGTGGGAATGCTCACCGTGAAAGCGATTGCCGGCAGCGCGCAAACCGACAGTGCGCAAGCGATCGCCGCCTGGCGCAGCCCGCGATGACGAGTGGTGCTTGTGTCGGTCCCCACCGAGTTCATGGTTGCGTTCGGATCATGGCATCGCGGCCGTATACGTCACGGTGCCGGCATAGGTGCCCGACGCATAGACCGTATTTGGCGGGCTCGTCCAGGTGTAACGCCACGAGCCCGACTGGTTGACCACACCACCGCTGGGTGTCAGTACGGTGCTGCCGGAGTTAAACGGCGGCACGGTGATCGAGCCCGTGGGACTGGACGCCGTTAGCGTGGTCCAGGGCATCGTGTTAGCTCCGCTCACCAGGTTGGGGGCGCTTGTGACGGCCGTCAGGGTGACGTTGCCGCCGCCGTTACCGATCACGCGCACAGTAACGTCGGTGTTGCCGGAGCCGGTGTCGCCTCCGGTAGGTAGCACGCCGGTCGAATTGACGATCTGATTCGCCGTGGGCGCATACGCCAATGTATTAACTGACGCGGCCGACCCCACCCGCAACATCACGAAGCGGGGGATTGTGATGCTGAAGTTCAGATTAACGGAGGTCGTCAGTGTTCCGGAGTTGCCGGTGGCGAAGTTGGACGCCGCCTGTGCCGCCAGGCTCAGAGCACCGAGCGCGAGCGACAGCAGGCAGCGCACGGCGATCAACCGCCGACGCTTGGCTGCGCTGCAAGTTATTGCCGGACTGTTCTTTTCACTCATCTCAAACAAATCGGCCGGCTGTTTACACCGGCCGATCTCGACGCCCCCACAGCTCCGCCGCGAAGGATACTGGCCGCGGCCCTCATGTTGCGGGGCCGCGGGCGCGTTACGGCGCCGACAGTGTGTAGGTCGCGGTGGCCACGTACGTACCCGCCGGATAGACCGTTGCCGCCGGGTTGGTCCATGAGTAGCGCCAGGTGCCCGTCTGGTTGAAGACGCCGCTCACTGCGGTCAGGGCGACACTCCCTCCAAAGGCCGGAACGCCGATCGAGCCGGTCTGATTTGTTCCGGTCAGCGTTGTAATCGGGATGTTGTTACCGCCCGACACCAAATTGGTCGGATTGTTGGCAGCCAGGGTCATGTTGCCGGCATTGCCGCGCGCGGTGATCGTGACGTCGGAAGCCGTCGCATCACCTCCGGTCCCCAGGATCGGAGTCGAGTTCTCCATCTCAGCGACGGTCGGCGCAAACACTAGGGTGTTTACTGTTGCCGGTACAGCACTGCCGACGCGCAGGAAGATGAAACGCGGAATGACGACGTTGAATGTCAGATCCGCCGTTGCGCTCAGTGCACCGGCACCCGTGTCGAAGTCCGTTGCCGCATGCGATGCCAGTGGGAGCGCGGTGGCCATGGCAATCGCGCCTGCCAGGGTTGTGCGAATCAATTTCATTGCTTTCCTTTTGCGGGGAAGCCCCGGTTGATCAAGTCTGGAGCACGCATCGGGCTGTACTCGCTGCTTTATCCGAGACATACCTGACCGTGCTTGGGGAGCGATCGTACCGAGTACACGGTATTCAGAAGGGCTGAATTGACGGTTCCATCTTCGGCATTTCAAACGCCGCCCTAGGAATGAACGGTTCGTTTGGGGCGACAAGTGCTTGCAGCGTCAATGGCGGAGCGATTCCGCCACCAAGAGTCTGCGATCCGCTCGTCGGAGACCATCGACGCCAGCCGTTGATGTGGTGTGGCTCAACGCCCGCCATCGAATTTAAAGCCGACCGATCACCGAACGCGCATTGCGCGTCGTGCAATGTCGGTGAATCCGCACTTCTGTCAGATTTTTTCTATGCTCCTGTGTAAGGGTCGACGAACGGTTTGCCGCTTGTCGGGCGCCATGGCCTTTGCGCGGTCGTCTGCTCAAGAAAAGCGGTGGCGAATCCGTTACCTCGTGAGACTGCGGGCCGCGCGACTGCGGTGTTATTGCCTCACACAACTGCATGGATTCGACGCTACTCACTATGTTGCATGCTGCTCCACCCGCAAGCACGCGCGGCTTCACGCTGATCGAAGTGCTGATCGTCATGACGGTGCTGGCGATCCTGGCAACCATTGCGATTCCGAACTACTCGCGCTACATCATGCGCGGCAACCTGGTCGAAGCGACGAATGCGCTGTCGGAGTACCGCGTGCGGATGGAACAGTTCTATCAGGACAACCGGTCCTACCGGAACGCCGACGGTGATTGTGGCGTCGCGGTTCCGGCCAATCTCCAGAACTTCGCGCTCAATTGTGTCATCGCAGCGGCGGGTCAGGCCTACACCGCCTCGGCGAATGGCGCGGGTTCGATGGCGGGATTCGCGTACTCGATCAACCAGGCGAATGTCCGTGCGACGACCGGTCTGCCTGCGAAATGGGGCTCCCTTCCGGCGGACGCAGCCACGCGCTGGGTGACACGATGAGCGCGGCAACTAGAGCCAGGCAGGGCGGCTTGACCGTGGTCGAGCTCGCGGTCGTACTCGCCGTTGCTGCAATCCTGTACTCGCAGGCGGTGCCGGCGTTCACAAGCTGGATCGGTAACGCCCAGACGCGAACCTCCGCGGAGTCAGTCTTGAACGGTCTGCAATTGGCGCGCGTCGAAGCCATGCGGCGCAACCGCATGGTCCAGTTCGTCGTCACCGACGGAGCGACCTCTTCTTGGCTTGTCGGATGCTCGAACATCGTGGATGCAGGAACACCAGACGTCGATGATCCCGGTGACTGCCTCGGGGTGATCCAGGCGCGGGCAGCGCTGGAGGTGTCTGCGCAACCGCAGCTCGTAATCGTTCCGGATGGTGCGACCACCGTTACGTTTGACGCTCTCGGCCGCATCGCTGCGAACATTGATGGATCGCCGACGGCAACCTCGATCGACGTTGCGAACCCGGGACTGGCTGAGAAAGAGCGACGTGTGCTTCGCCTCGCGCTCGGTGTTGGAGGGGGCGTCCGCATGTGTGACCCGTCGCTTCACGCCGGCGATCCGAGGGCCTGCCAATGACGGGCGTCAATCGTCGCCGACGGACAGCGCTGGCTCGGCCGACGCGGCGGTCGGTACGCGGCATGTCGCTGGTCGAAGTTCTTGTGTCCACGGTGATCTTTGTCATCGGTGTGCTCGGCCTGCTCAGTGCGCATGCGTCGGCGTTCAACAGCTTCACGGACGCGAAGCTGCGGGTCGATGCCGCGCTGCTCGCGGATCGCCTGATCGGCGAACTGTGGGTAGACCGTGCTCACATGGCGGAGTACGCCTATGGCGGCATCAGCACCACAGCACCGGCGCGCATCGCGCCATGGGTGGCGCAGCTGCAGCAGTCCCTCCCGGCAGCAGACGCCTCTGTTGAAGTCGTGGGCGAGGAAGTGCGCGTCACCGTGACCTGGCGGCCCCGGGATGGCGATCGCCGAACGCACGTGGCAGTAGCAACGCTGCAGGGCCCGTAGCGTGCGCCGCCCTGCAATTTCCTCGCGCGGGATGACCCTCGTCGAGCTTCTGATCTCGATGGTCGTCTCCCTGGTGGTGGTACTGGCCATCTATCAGACTCTTGCCGCGTCGGAAGGCTACCGTCGCACGGCGACGTCCGGCGGCGACGCGACCTTCGATGGAACCGTTGCCCTCTTCACGCTGCAGCGTGACCTCCGGATGTCAGGCTTTGGCGTGAACACGCCCGGCCTTCTGGGTTGTCGAGTCTTGGCCTACGACGGTGGAACCGATCCGCCGCGGGATGTCGAGTTCCTGCTCACGCCCGCGAATGTCACGCAGGGTGCTGGGACGGCGCCAGACACGATCGAGATTGTCTTTAGCAGCAGCAATGCGGTTCCCGCGCCCTTGAGACTCACTCAGGTGACCCCAAGCAACACGGCGGATCTGCGCATCGACAACGGCTTTGGACTTCAGTCCGGGCACCTCATGGTCATTGGCGAGCCGGGCGCGGACTGCTCGCTGCATCAGGCGACGAATACGCCTGTCCTCGAGCCCCCAGGGCAGCAAGACAAGCTCACGCGAACCAGCGGCAACTACCGCACGCCGATCGGAACTTGGGCAGTTTCCCGCTACAACCGTCCTGGTGGACTTGGGCCGAACTACACGCTGTCGGGCATGGTTTTCCCGCTCGGCGCTACGCCGGGCGTGAACCGCTACTACATCCAGAACGGGACCCTGGTCGTCGACCAGTTGCTGCAGGGAACAACAGCATTGCCGGTCGCCTCTGGGATTGTTCAACTGCAGGCGCAGTACGGACGAGACACCGACGGAGATGGCACGGTCGACGTGTGGGACGAAATTGCGCCGGCGACACCAAATGCCTGGGGTTCCATCTCGGCGGTGCGTATGGGATTGGTGGCTCGCAGCGCGTTGCCGGAGCGCCCGGATCCAGCCTCTGGAGCCTGCACGACTACGGAAGTGCCTCCGAGCTGGTTTGCCGGCCAATTTGACTTGAGCGCCGATCCGAACTGGCGCTGCTATCGCTACCGGGTGTTCGAGACGACCGTGAGTCTGCGCAACATGATCTGGAGGCCTGCGTGATCAACCGCATGAATCGGGCGAGGCAGGGAGGAGCGGTCCTCATGGTGGTGCTTGTCGCACTGCTGGCAATGATGATCTCGGTAATCGCCCTGACACGATCGACAGACACGCAACAGCTTGTTGCTGGAAATATTGCATTTCGCAATGCGTCGGTTCACTCATCGGACGCGGGTGTGCTGAATGCGGTGCAGTGGCTGGAGTCAACGGTTGGTACGCCGGTCCTTAACGACTCTGCTCCCGGCAGCGGTTACTACGCAAACATCGTCGAACCGAACTGGGACGATCAAGCACTCTGGCAGCAATGCGCTGCATGCCGTATCGACGGTGACGCTGCCGGCAACTCGGTTGATTGGGTAGTTCATCGTATGTGCTCGGCACCCGGCAATTCCAATGATCCAGGCGTCTCCTGCTCTCTGCTGACAGCGGGATCGGCAGCGGCAGCGGGCGGAAGCTACGCAGGGGATGCGACCAATTTCACCGGCAACGCGCAGAACTATTACCGGATCACGGTACGGGTTATGGGGCCGCGCAATACGAGTTCTCTCGTTCAGGCGTTTGTCGCTCTGTAGGTGCAGCCATGCGTTCCACGATCCGATTGATTCTAAATCTTCTTGCGGCTGCACTGATGGCGCCAGCATGGGCGCAGCCGACCGACATCTCGAATACGCCACTGACGTACTCGTTGGCTACGCAGGTAAAGCCAAACGTGATGTTCCTGCTCGACGATTCGGGCAGTATGGCGTCGCGATTCATGCCCGAGGCCGTAAACGACAGCAATATCGACAAGACTCGATGCAACAACAGCACGTGTTCCTCGACCACGACCAATGGGCTGGAGGGCAATCCGCCCTGGTACGCGTATCAGTTCAACACGATCTACTACAACCCGCAGATCCGCTACTCGCCTGCCATCGACGGCAACGGCAACTTGATGCAGAGCTTCGGGTCGCCGTGGACCAGCGTGAAGGTCAATGCCTTCGTCGGCTCATCGACGATCAATCTCGTCAGCGGATACCCCGAGGTCGTTTACTGCAAGAACAGCGGCGATAGCCCCACCGACACCGTCAATTGCCGGCGCAACGGTGTCGATACCGGCAACCCGTTTCTTTACAACAGCACGTCGATCAACGGGTACCCGAACGGAACGAGCTCCGGGTCCTTCCGTTTCCCAAGGGAGCGGAGCGGCAACCCCTTCTACTACAACATCCTGCCGGTCGAGCATTGCAGCGATGTCGCCCTGACCGACTGCACGCTTTCAGGCACACCGACCGGAAAGTATGTGTATCCGGCGCCCGTCAGGTTCTGTCAGAACGCGACGGATGCCGGCTCCAACGGATCGATCAGTGGTTCCACGAGCGGGCGTCCGCGCTGCCAGGAGTCCTGGTCCACCAATCACAAACGCGCGCGTTACGGAAGATTCCAGCGCGTGGATATCGTGCCGACCCAGCCCACCTACGGTGGAAGGCCCAACCGATCCGACTGCCTCAACGCGCCCACCTGCACATACGCTGAGGAGATGACGAATTTCGCCAACTGGTATGCGTACTACAGCACGCGCATGCAGACGATGAAGACGGCCGTTGGCTACGCGTTCCTGGAACTCGATGGCCGCTATCGGGTGGGCTTCATCACGATCAATCCGGGCTCGCCGGTCAGCTCGAACAAGTATGTTGCGATCGACACGTTTGCTGGCGCGCATCGGGCGAACTGGTACTCGAAGCTCTATGCGGTCAGTCCGAGTGGCATGACGCCGTTGCGCGAGGCGCTGTCGCGAGTAGGTCGCCACTACGCCGGCATAAAGACGGGGATCAACTCCGGGATGAACCAGGATCCGGTCCAGTATTCGTGCCAGGCCAATGTGGCGATCCTGAGCACCGACGGATACTGGAACAACAACGCCGGGCAACGCGTGAATGGCACGGCGATCGGAAACAACGACAACGTAGACAGCGGCTATTCGACCCGGACCTCGGGTGCGTTCGATGGCAACCTCGGTGCTACCGACACGCTGGCCGACGTTGCCATGTACTACTACAGCATGGACCTCCGCGCGAACGGGTCGACCGGTGCACTCGGCATCGACGTCGGCGAGAACAATTTTCCGACCACGTTGCGTGACTCCAACCCCGGTCAGCACATGATGACGTTCACCCTCGGCCTCGGGCTCGGCGGGTTCATGCGCTACATGCCGAACTACGAATCAGCTACTTTCGGCGACTTCTACGACATCAAGTCCGGCAACACGGGTTGTGCCTGGCAGTCGTCCAGCGCTGTCTGCAACTGGCCAATACCACCTAACAACGACAACGACGATCCATCGAAGCTGGACGATCTGTGGCACGCCGCCGTCAACGGTCGCGGACGCTTCGTCAGTGCAAATGATGCCGAGACACTTTACGACGGGCTGGTGACGGCACTTGCCGATCTGCGGGTACTGGTCGGGTCGGCCGCCGCTTCGGCTACCAGCAGCCCGAACATCACGACGACAGACAACGCGATCTACAGTTCGACCTACCGCACGACACGTTGGGACGGGGAGTTTGTTGCGCAAAGGATCGACCCAGCAACGGGGAACGTCGTGGCGAAGGTCGAGTGGTCGGCGCGCGACCAGCTTAACGCCGCTGTGTCGAAAGATACAGATGAACGCGTGATCTATACGAACGTGGGAGGAATGCTTACGCCGTTCGCATGGGCGTCGATGGACGCGGCTACGCGCGCGTACTTCACCGGCAAGTGCTCGACGCTGTCGCAGTGCGCAACATTGGACGCGACCCAGCGAGCTGCGGTGGACAACGGCGAGAACCTTGTGAACTTCCTGCGCGGCCAGAGACAGCATGAGGACCTGTACCGGGAGCGCGAGTACGTGCTTGGCGACTTGGTCGGCTCACGTCCCGCTTTCGTCCGGGATCCACGTCGCAGCTACGGCGATGCCGATGTGCCGTCCTATTTCGACTTTAAGTCTGCCAATGCATTGCGCCGGCCGATGGTCTATATCGGGGGTAACGATGGCATGCTCCACGCGATCGACGCGACGACGGGGGCCGAGGTCTGGGCGTTTGCTCCAAGGGCGCTGCTGCCCAAGCTCTTCCGGCTGGCTGAAGCCTCGTATGCGACGTCCCACGAGTATTTCGTGGACGGGTCGCCCTCGGTTGCGGATGCCTTCTTCAATGGCCAATGGCGGACCGTACTTATCGGCGGATTCAACGGCGGCGGGCGCGGTTTCTACGCCCTCGACGTCACAAATCCCAACAGTCCGACGCTGCTGTGGGAGTTCTGCTCAAACTCCTCCTTGTGCTCTCGAAACGATGCAGACCTCGGACTCTCCTTCGGAAACGCCGTCGTCACAAAGCGGTCAATTGACGGCAAGTGGGTGGCGCTTGTCACCTCGGGCTACAACAACGTCAGCCCCGGCGACGGTCGCGGCTATCTGTACGTACTCGACTTAGCTTCGGGGGCGCTGCTACATAAGGTGAGCACGGGGGTTGGGAGTTCAACCGATCCGTCGGGCTTGGCCCGGGTTTCAAACTGGGCGCGCGACCCGGACAGCGACAACACCACTCAGTATGTCTACGGAGGTGACCTGAAAGGCAATCTGTGGCGGTTCGATCTTGGCGTTTCGCCGCCCGCAGTCCTGCGTCTTGCGACGTTGAAGGACGCCTCTGGCAAGTACCAGCCCATCACAACGCGTCCCGAGCTCGGGCTCATCGAGAGCAAGCGCGTGATCTTCGTGGGAACTGGCCGCTACCTCGGATCGTCGGATCTGCAGGACCCCACGACCCTTGCCCCCGCCGGGGACTGGTCGTACTCCGGGACGTTCTATGCGATCAAGGATGCGGGCGCGCCGCTCGGAAGTCCCCGCAGCACCGGAACCTTCAAGCCGCAGACGATTGTGGAGGCGGGTGGCGGCAAGCGACGTATCAAGGGCGATGCTGTCAACTGGGGCATTGACGGCGGCTGGTTTGTCGACTTCCCCTCCGTCGGCGAGCGAGTCAATTTGGAGCCCCAGCTTGTACTCGGCACTCTCGTTGTCACGACAAACGTTCCGAACAACAACGCGTGTACCGCGGGTGGCGACAGCTGGATTTATCAGTTCAACTACCGAACGGGCCAGGCCGTCAGTACGTCGTCCAACGGTGACGTTGGTTTGTTCCGCTCAGGGACGCTCACGGTGGGTAACGCCATCATTCGCCTGCAGAGTCTCTCGCTCAAGGTCATCACGACGGGAGCTTCTGGCGTCAAGGAGACGCGCGGGCTAAATGTCGGAAGTGGTGTAACTGACGCACGCCGCATCGGCTGGCGCGAGCTCGCGAGGTAGGTGAGCCGCGGACCTTGCGGTGGCCGCCAGCAGGTTTTACCGCGGCCGCATCACCCGCGGTGGGAAGTAAGGCTTCTTGAGCGCCCGACCTTGCCCCAGGACGAATCCGGTCTGCTTGGCCAGGCGAAGCTGCTCTTCCCGCTCGATGCCGGCCAGCACGAAGGTCTCGCGCGTCAGCCCGAGCGCATTGACCTCGCGCGCCATCTCGAACCAGGTTTCCTCGCGCACCGAGATCGGCGCCAGCATCTTGGCGAAGTCGGGCGCGACGAAGTCGATGGCGCTCATCTCCATGCTCGCGCGCGGCTCGGCGAAGCGGTAACCGACCGGGACCTGGTAGCTGCGCAGCAGATCGATGAACTCGCGCACACGGTACGGCCAGCGCATCCTCTCCATCGCGCCGCGCAGTAGGATCGACATCCGGTGCGCAGTCAGGCGATGCGAGTCGAGTGTGCGCACCAGCGCCTCGAGCGAACGTTCGATCGAGCCGAAGGAGATCGTGACAGCGATGCGCTCGACCCGCTCATGCTCGAGCATCGTGAACGCGTGTTCGAGCGCCGCCAGCTGGATCTGCGCGCGCAACGAACGGTCGGGCTCGAAGTCGGCGGTCCAGACGTAGAGTTCGTCGAACCACCGTTCGGAGCCCACCAGCGTGCGGGTCGGCCACACGAGCGCGCGCACCCGCGTGCCGAAGCGGCTCAGCGGGTCCAGCGTAGGGTCGAGTTCGACCTGGCGCGTGCCCGGTTCGGGACGGGGTTCGTTGCTGCCCATGGAGTGTTCGCGTTCACTGACGCGATTCAATGCACCGATTCTCGGGCAAATCGGGCGCGGCCGCCAAGCCTATGCCGTGTTCGGAATTACGGGAGGGGGATAGGGCATGCGGACCGCACGACCCTGGCCCAGCTCGAAACCGGCCTGAATGGCGCCTTCGAGCTGCTGTTTGGTCTCGATCGCACCGACGATCGTGGACTTGGTGTCGAGCCCGAGAGCGCGGACTTCGAGCGCGAGGTCCTTCCACACGTCGGGGCGCACATTGGTGGGGGCGAGCACCTTCGCAAAGCTGGGCCGCACCAGGTCGACGCCTGACAGTTCCATGCTGACGCGTGGCGCCGAAATGCGGTAGCCGACGCCGATCTTCAGTCCACGCAGCATGTCGACAAACCCGCGCAGCCGATAGCGGGAGCGCAGGCGCTGCGGCGCGCCCCGCAGCAGTACCGAGACACGGTGTGAGAGCAGGACGTTGCTTTCGAAAAGCGCCGTCAACGGCTCCAGCGCGCGCTCGACGGTGCCGAAGGAAATGGTGATGCCGACGCGTTCGACGAGATCGAAGTCTAGCCACTGGAAGGCATCGCGCATCGCGTCGATCTGGATCCGCGCCCGCTGCGTCGTCGAGGCATTGCCACCCTCGGTCCAGACATACAGTTCGTCGAACCAGCGCTCATTGGAAACAAGCGAGCGCGTCGGCCACAGCGTGGCGCGGACACTGCCCCGAAAGTCGCCGGCCTGTACGGCCGTGCCGGTGGTCGCTGAAGCCTGAGGCGTCATGGCGCAAGCATGCCATCAATGCGGTATGTGTGGCGCCATTGTGACGGTGGCCTCGTAGGCTGAACGCCCGAATACCGGTGGCGTTGCCGGCTTGCGGCGTCCCGGGCTCAGGACGTCGTGCTGTGCGGCCCGTAATGCTTGAACTTTTCCAGCACGCGTTCCATTTCGGTGCCGTCGAGCTGGGGTGGCTCGCCGACCGCCAGCGCCGCGAGATACATACGCGCCAGGTGCTCAACCTCGATTGCCAAGGCCAGGGTCTGATCAAGCGATTGGCCACAGGCGATGACGCCGTGATGCGCCAGCAGGCAGGCGCGGCGGCCCTCGAGCGCCGCGACCGCGTAATCCGACAGCGCCTGGGTGCCGAAGGTCGCGTAAGGCGCGCAGCGGATGTCCGCGCCGCCCGCGACCGCCACCATGTAATGAAACGCTGGGATACCGCGCCCGTGACAGGCGAGCGCGGTGGCGTGCGCCGAATGCGTGTGCACGATCGCCGCGAACTCGGGGCGCGCGGCGTAGATGTCGTGGTGGAACCGCCACTCCGAGGACGGCTCGAGCTCGCCATATGCCGCGCCGCCCGGCGTCACAAATGCCAGGTCACCCGCCGAAAGGTCGTGGTACGGCACCGCGGTGGGCGTGACGACGAAGCCCGCGGTCGCGCCACGGCGGACACGCGCAGAGACGTTGCCGGACTTGTTGACGTTGATGCCCGCCGCGTTCATCGCGAGCGCCGTCACGATGACTCGTTGCCGCAGTTCGGGGCCGTCTTCGGCGATGTCCATCAGGCGGCCCGGCGCTGGTCGGGAAAGAGATCCGCAAGTTGCGTGGGGATCGCCACGCCACGCTCGGTGATGATGCCCGTCACGAGGCGGGCGGGTGTCACATCGAACGCCGGGTTGGCGACCGGCGTGCCGGCGGGCATCAGCTGTACGCCGGAGGGCTCGCCGTTGCGATCCAGACCCTGGACCCACAGCACCTCGTCGGCCGAGCGCTCCTCGATCGGGATCGACTCCAGCCCCTGGTCGATGCGCCAGTCGATCGTCGGCGATGGCACGGCGGCGTAGAACGGCACGCCGTTGTCGCCGGCCGCCAGCGCCTTGAGGTAGGTCCCGATCTTGTTGGCGACGTCGCCGCGCGCCGAAACGCGATCAGCACCCACCAGCACGATGTCCACCTTGCCATGCTGCATCAGGTGTCCGCCCGCATTGTCGACGATCAGCCTGTGCGGCACGCCGTGTGCGGCGAGCTCCCATGCTGTCAACAGTCCCTGGTTGCGTGGCCGCGTCTCGTCGACCCACACATGGAGCGGAATGCCGTCATCGTGCGCCGCATAGACGGCCGCCAGCGCGGTGCCGTAGTCGACGGCGGCGAGCCAGCCGGTGTTGCAGTGGGTGAGAACGTTGATCGGGCGCCCGAGGTTCGTGTGCAGCGCCCGCAACAGCGCGGCGCCGTGGGCGCCGATCGCGCGGTTCAGCTCGACGTCCTCTTCGGCGATGTGGCCTGCTTCGGCCCACGCCACGGCGGCACGCTGGTCCGGCGCGAGTGTGGCAACCCTGGCCAGCACTCGTTCGAGCGCCCAGCGCAGGTTGACGGCCGTCGGCCGCGACGCCAGCAGCACTCGGTGAGACTCCGTGAGATGGGCGTCCGACGGGTCGGCACGCAGCGCCAGCGCGAGCCCGTAAGCGCCGGTCACACCGATCAGCGGCGCACCGCGCACGGCCATGGACCGGATCGCCTCGATGACCTCCGCCGTGGAGCGGAGGGCGCGCCGTTCAAGCCGGTGTGGCAGCGCGCGCTGGTCGATCACACCCACGGCGGCCTCGCCGATCGGCCAGATCGAGCGCATTGCTTCGCCGTTGACCTTCATGTTGGGCGCGGAACAGACATGCGGCCGATTCTACGGTCGGCCCGCGACAGGACGATGCCAACGGAAAGCGCAGGCCATGGAGCCGCGTGCGGCGGCCGACCGGCCCGGAAGAGCGCGGTCGTCAGCGCTGCGCGCGTTCCTCGGCTTCGATCTGCTTGTTGAAGAAGCGGCGGAACCAGAATCCCATGCCGATCACGGCGACGATGGTGAAGAGCGACAGCAGTCCGACGTCGCTGGTGAACAGCAGCTTCAGTGCTTCCATAACGATTCCCCTGTGTTCCTGGGCGTGCGACCGCTCAGCTGCGCGTGCGCCGCGCCACCAGCGCCGCCCGTTCGCTGCGCTCCTGGCATTCGGTACAGCGAGCTGCCGCCGGATTCGCGAGCAGGCGTGCGCGGGCGATGTCCTCACCGCAGTCGATACAGGCGCCGTAGTCGCCGTCCGCGACGCGCGCTAGCGCGGCATCGAGCAGTTCGAGTTCCTCGGCGTCGCGCGCAACATGCACGATGTCGAGCGAGGTGGCGGCCTCGGCGGCCGCATCGTCGTCGGTGTCCAGGCGGCGATTGGGCAGCGCGGCGTCCTCGTGCGAGTCGAGTCCGTGACGGTGCAGGCGATCTGACACGGCGCCGCCAACCTGCTCGCGCAGGGCCCGCAGCCGCGCGTGCAGATCCGCAAGATCGCTGGGAGTCAACGGCATCTTTGTTCCGAAAGGTTCCGCCCCGAGACTACGGGCCGGCCCCGGGGCACGATTGATGCGCATCAACGCCAATTCGAGGCCCCGCATAGTGGAAGTCGCGCGCAGATCTGATAACGTGAACGCTGTTGCTGCACCGCCACATTCCGGTTGCCGCCTGCTCGGCCCCGGGAGCGGGTGCGCGAAAGTGGATCAAACTGCCGTGAGCATGGATTCGGTGCACTACCTGAGACCCGCGATGGTGCCGCGATCGATCGCGGTCGTCGGCGCCAGTCCGCGCCACGACTCGCTCGGGCGGTTCGTCTACACGAACGTGATGGCGGCGGGCTTCAAGGGCGATGTCTATGCGGTGAATCCGCGGCATCGCACGATCGACGGAAATCCCTGCCTGCCATCGATCGCGGCCCTGCCGACCAAGGTGGACCTGGCCGTGGTCGTCACCGGCCAGCAGAACGTGCCCGGAATCATCGACGACGCCGGTCGCAAGGGCATTCCTGCGATGCTGGTGCTGTCGCCGGGGCTGTGTGAAGAGGGTCCGGAGCGTCGCCGGCTCGAGCGTGACGTGGTCGAGCGCGCGCGCGCCGCCCGCGTGCGCGTCATGGGCCCGAACTGCCTCGGGCTGATGCGGCCGGACATCGGGCTGAATGCGAGCTGGGCCAAAACGATGGCGCGGCCGGGCGGACTCGCGCTGGTGTCGCAGTCGGGCGCGGTAACGACGTCGCTGCTCGACTACGCTTGGACCGCGGGATTCGGCTTCTCGTCAGTGGTGGCCACCGGGGCCGAGTCCGACGTTTCGGTGGCCGAGATCCTCGACTTCCTGGCCGGCGACGCCGCGACGCGCTCGATCCTGCTTTATCTCGAAGGCATCGAGAACGCGCGGCCGCTGATGTCCAGCATCCGAGTCGCGGCCAGCGTGAAGCCGGTCATCGTATTGAAGGCCGGGCGCCATGCCGCGGGTGCACGCGTCGTCATGAGTCACACCGGGGCGCTGGTCGGCAACGATGCGGTGTTCGACGCCGCGCTGCGGCGCGTCGGCGCCGTGCGAGTCCCGAGGATCGGGCAACTGTTCGGCGCCGCGGAAGCGCTGGCCGGCGGGCGGCTGCCGCGCGGCAACCGGCTGGCGATCGTCAGCAATGGAAGCGGGCCCGGGGCTCTGGCCGCCGATGCGGCCGAAGAGAATCACGTGGAGCTGGCAAAGCTGTCGGACGCGACGCAAGCGGCGCTCGATGCCGCGCTGCCGCCCAACTGGTCGCACGCGAATCCGGTCGATGTGCTGGCCGACAGCGACGCCGAGCGGATGGCGACCGCGCTCAGGCTGCTAATCGACGATCGCGCTAACGATGGCGTGCTGGTGCTGTTTGCGCCTACGCCGAAGGTCGGTGCCGAGCAGGCGGCCCGCGCGATGCTGCCGATCGCCGCCGCCGCCGAAAAGCCGGTGGTCAGCGCGTGGCTGGGAGAAAAGGACGCGGGCCGCGGACGCGCGGTGTTCAAGGCGGCCTCGATGCCGGCGCTGCAGAGCCCGGAGCGCGGGGTCGAGGCGTTCAGTTACCTCGCGCAGTACATCCGCAACCGCGAGCTGCGGCTGCAGGTGCCGCCACCGCGTGTCGATGAACTCAAATTCGACGTGCAGGCGGCCCGTCGCATCATCGACAGCGCGCGCAGCGCCGGCCGCCACACGCTCGACGAACAGGACTCGAAGGCACTGCTGGCCTCGTTCGGCATCGAGACCGCGATGGGACTCATGGCCCGCAGCGCGATGGAAGCGCGCCAGGCGGCGCAGCAACTCGGTTTCCCGGTAGTGCTGAAGGTGCGCGCCGACGGCATCACCCACAAGAGCGACGTCGGCGGCGTGATCCTCGGCGTGCAGACCGCCGACGAGGTCGAGCGAGGGTTCGACGACATCGCACAGCGACTGGCCGAGCGAGCGCCGAGCGCACGCTTCGTCGGCGTTCTGGTGCAGAAGATGGTCGTGCGGCCGCAGGGTCGCGAGCTGATCGTCGGGCTGACGCGCGACCCGAACTTCGGCCCGGTGGTCAGTTTCGGCATGGGCGGGTTAGCCGTCGAGATCTTCCGCGATTCTGCAGTGGCGCTGCCGCCGCTCAACGCGTTCCTGGCGCGCGAGCTGATCTCGCGCACGCGTGTGTCACGCATGCTCGACGCGTTCCGTGGCGCACCGGCCGTCGACCTGGAGAAGCTCATCGAAGTGATCGTGCGCGTTTCCGAACTGGCGTGCGAGATCCCGGCGGTGCGTGAACTTGACATCAACCCGCTGCTGGCCGACGCGCAGGGCATCATCGCTCTCGACGCCCGCGTGCAGGTTTCCGACGAGCCGCTCGCGGCCGATGCGACCTACTCGCACCTCGCGATCCATCCGTACCCGCGCGCTCTCGCGCGCGAGGTCACGGTCAAGGGCGGCGCGCGCATACAACTGCGTCCGATCCGGCCGGAAGACGCCGAGGCCGAGCGGCGCTTCATCAGCCGGCTTTCCCCGCGCACGTCGTACCTGCGCTTCCATGCGCCGATCCGCGAGCTGACGATGGAGCGCCTGGTGCGCTACACACAGATCGACTACGACCGCGAAATGGCCTTCGTCGCGATCGATCCACAGGATGAACAGCACGAGATCCGAGGCATTTCCCGCTACACGTGCAATCCGGACGGCAAGACGGCCGAGTTCGGCGTCATCGTCGAGGATGCGTGGCAGGGGCGCGGTGTCGGCCATGTGCTGATGCAGGCGCTCGAGGAAACGGCGCGTGCGCGCGGGCTGACCGAACTCATCGGGCTGGTGCTTAAGGACAATGACGAGATGGGCGACCTGATGCGCAAGCGCGGCTACGGTCCCCACCGCGACGACGAGGACCCTGGCATCCTGCGCTACATCAAGCCGCTCACGGAGCAGGCCGGAGGATCGGTCACGCAGGCCGAGCCGGCCTAGGCCCTGAGCTCCGCTGTCCGATAAAGTCGAACCGATCGGCATGACCGTCGCGCCGATGGCTCGGGTGGAGCGCTCTTACAATCCAGACATCCTCACTGAACGTGGCGCGTGCCGCCGCGTCGTTCCCATGCTGTTGCTGAATGTTGCCCGCGCGCGCCTGGCGCTGCTGATGGTTGTGTCGTTCGTGGTGTCGTCCGCCTGGGCACAGTCCAACGAGGCGAGCGCACGCCGAGGCTTCATCTACGAGATCCGCAAGGGCAGCCAGGTTTCGCTGCTGATGGGCACGATCCACGTGGGTCGTCCGGAGTTCTATCCGCTGCCGACCGCGCAGTTGGGTCGCATCGAACGCATGGACGCCATCGTGCTCGAGGCCGATGTCACCGATTCGTCCAGGGCGTTGGCAGCCACGCAGAAGTACGCGGTCTACGCGGCCGGTGAACCGGGCCTCGAGACCCGAATTCCTGCGGCGCTGAAGGCCCGCATCGAAGTGCTGGCGGCGCGCAACCAGCTGGAAGTCACGCCGCTGTGGCGCATGAAGCCGTGGATGCTCGGCAACGTACTGGCGCTCTTCGAGGCGGCCCAGGCCGGCTACATGCCGGCGCTCTCAGTCGAGGCTTACCTGACCCGCGTTGCCAAGCAGGGCGGAAAGCCCATCCTGGAACTGGAAAGCATCGAAGGGCAGTTCGAACTCTTCGACCGCGCGTCGTTTTCGACACAGGTCGCGTTTCTAGAAGATGCCGTCAAGGCGGTCGAGACCAACGCGGCGCGGCGCGAGATCAATCGTATCGCGCAGGCTTGGGAAACAGGCGACAGCAAGGCGCTTGAGAAGCTGCTGGCCGAAATGCGCGCGCAGAACTCCGTCGGGGCGCGCTTCACGGTCGACACGATCCTGCTCGGCCGGCACCCGGCCATGGTCCGGCGCATCGAAGCTCTGATGGCGGAGGGACGGAGCTACGTCTTCGCGGTCGGTTCATTGCATCTTCCCGGCCCTGACGGCCTGGTGGCGCTGCTGCGCGCGCGCGGCTATACCGTGACGCCGCTGTGAGAACGGTCGCGAGCCTGCCCGTCTCGTTCGGCGGTGCGCGTTGGGGGTTGCTCGCTGACGGTGCCGCGTTCTGGGCCGAGCGTCGCTGGCTGGTCATCGCCGACGCGCACTTCGGGAAGGCCGCTGCCTTTCGTGCACTCGGCGTACCCGTGCCACAGGGGACCACTACGGAAACGCTCGGCCGCCTCGATGGCCTGATCGATGCACTGGAACCGGCCGCCCTGGTGATCCTGGGTGACTTCCTGCACGCACGCGAGGCGCATGCGCCGGCGACTCTGGCGGCGCTGGCGGCTTGGCGCGGGCGCCGCGCGAAACTGGACATCGTGCTGGTCGAAGGCAACCACGACCTGTCCGCCGGTCGTCCGCCCCATGAACTGAATATCGAGGTCGTGACCGAACCGTGGCGCGTCAACTCGCTGGCGTTCTGCCATCACCCGCAATTCGTCCCGGGCGCGGCGGCGCTCGCAGGGCATCTGCATCCGGCGGTACGGCTGAATGGGCGCGCCGACGACAGCGTGCGGTTGCCGTGCTTCTGGCTGCGTGAAGGGCTGGCCGTGCTGCCGGCCTTCGGTGCGTTCACCGGCGGTGCACGCTTCGAACGCGAGCCGGGCGACCGGGTGGTCGCGCTGGCCGAAGGCCGCCTGTACGAAATTCCACCGCTGCGCAGCGCGGCGTAGGCGACCGACGCAGCGTCAGTGCACGGCGACTGTCGTGCTGCTCGGCCAGAAGAGATAGGCATCCATCGCCAGCACTCCACTGTCCACCCCGGCGTCGATGTGTTCGACCAACGCGCCGCGACCCGCGGCGCCCGCCGCGACCATCAGCGGCAGGAAGTGCTCGGGCGTCGGGTGCGCGCGCCGCGCATGGGGCGCCTGCTCGAGCCAGGCGGCGAGCGCTTTCCGGTCGTCCGATCGAAGCGCGTTGTCGACCCACCGGGTGAACTCGACAACGTAGGGATCGGGCTCACTTTCGTTGATCGACATCGAGCCGCGGCGCCGGGCATCCGCGATCCATTCGCTCAGATTGTGGGTCATGTGTCCCGACCCGATGAGCAGCACGCCATCCTGCACTAGCGGCGCCAGCGCGGCCCCGACGCGAAGATGATGTTCGGCGTCGAGCGACGGCTGGATCGAAATCTGCGCCGCCGGAACATTGGCGTCGGGGTACAGGCGCAACAGCGGCACCCACGCTCCGTGGTCGAGTCCGCGGCAGCCGTTCGCGGTCGCGCTGATACCCGCATCGCGTAACAGCTGGAGTGCACGCTGCGCTGTGTCGGAGGCACCCGCCGCCGGGTAGCGGATCCGGTAAAGCTCTGGCGGGAAGCCGCCGAAATCGTGGATGGTCTCCGGCTGCTTCGATGTGGCCACCATCGGCAGCTCGGTCTCCCAGTGCGCCGAAGCGATGAGGATCGACCGCGGTCGCGGCAGGCGCCGGCCGAGCTCCACCCACGCCTCCCCGGCGCGACCGGCGGAGATCGCATGCATCGGCGAGCCGTGCGAGATGAAGAGCGTGGGCAGTGGTGTCATGGTGTCGGCGGGTTCCGGGCGAAAGGCAGCGGCGTGCCTGCGCACGCCGCCCTGATGATGAACCTTCCTTACTTCAGCAGTCCTTCTTCTTTCAGTGCGGCCTGCACGTCAGGCCGTGCCGCCACGCGGGCCAGGTAAGCCTGGAGGACAGGCCAGCGGGCGAGGTCGATGCCGGTGTACTTCGTCCAGTTGGCCACCGTGAACAGATACGCGTCCGCAACGGTGAACTCCTCGCCGGTGAGATAGGGCTTGTCACCGAGCTGCGCCACGATCCATTCAAAGCGAGCCGCGATCTTGTCGCGGAACTTGACCTTGGCGTCCTCGGGCATCGACGGATCGAACAGCGGCGAGAACTGTTTGTGCAGTTCCGACGTGATGAAGTTGAGCCACTCCTGCAGCTTGTAGCGCTCGATCGTGCCGTTGGCGGGCGCGAGCCTCTTCTGCGGCGCGAGGTCGGCCAGGTATTGCACGATGGCCGGTCCTTCGGTCAGCCGCGTGCCGTCGTCGAGTTCGAGCAGAGGCACGTAGCCCTTGCCGTTGATCGACAGGTAGTCATCGCCGGTGATTGTCTTCTTGCCCTTGGTGTCGACGCGCACCAGGGTGATGGGCAGCCCGGCCTCACGCGCGACGATGTGCGGTGAGAGGGAGCATGCACCGGGGGAGAAATAGAGTTTCATTGCGGTTTCCTGTGAGTGTGAGACAGCTCAAGCGGCCTGCAGTCGCACGGCCGGCCGGGTGGCAAAGCGGTTGCCCAAGGCGAACGCGCCGTCGCCAAGCAGTGCCTGGACCGCGGTGGCGATCGTCAGGAACACCGGGTACTCCCAGCCGCCCTTCGGTGCGCTGAAGAGCCAGCCGTTGCCCAGATGGACCCAGGTGGCGCCGAGCAGGAAGGGAATCAACGCGACGGCGACCCAGCGGGTGCCGATGCCGAGTATGAGCAGGGCGCCGCCGACCAGTTCGGCCGCGACGGTGGCGTAGGCGAGTGCTGCGGGCAGCCCGAGCGACTCGAAGAATTGCACGGTGCCTGGAAGCGTGAATACGAAGACCTTGAGCAGCGCGTGGGCCACGAACATCGTGCCGAGCGCGAGCCGCAGCAGCAGCGCGGCGTAGGGGGCGGTGCGGGGGTCAACCATTTAAGTTCTCCTGTCCATTGCGTGATTGGGACCGGCGGGATGGGCCGGACAGGACGAACTCTATTGATCCCGTCATGCAAGATAAATATGGCTTTGCGCAAATAATTAGCCCGCCTTACGGGATAATTAGCCCATGGATCGCTGGCTGGCCATGGAAGCGTTTGTTCGGGTGGTCGAATCCGGGACCTTCGTCAGCGCCGCGGAGCGGCTCGGCATGTCGACGTCCTCCCTGTCGCGGCTGGTCGCCGATCTAGAGCAGCACCTTGGCACGCGGCTGCTCAATCGCACGACGCGGCGCCTGTCGCTGACGGAGAGCGGGCAGTCCTACTACGAGCGTTGCGTAACGCTGCTGGCGGACTTGGCCGAGGCCGAGGCGATCGCCGGGCAGGCCGCCGCCGAGCCGCGCGGCACGGTCCGCATTACCTGCTCGCACAGCATGGCCGAGCAGCGCGTGGCACCCGCTATAGCGAGCTTCTTGGCGCGGCATCCCGCCGTGAAATTCGACCTTGTGGTCTCGGACCGGATGGTCGACCTGGTCGAAGAGGGCTTCGACCTGGCCGTGCGCGTTGGGCCGGTCGGAAGCGACCGGCTCGTCGCGCGGCGCCTCGGCACGATGCAGCTCCTGCTGTGTGCGGCGCCCTCGTATCTCGAACAGCGGGGGACGCCCGGCAGCGTGGAGGACTTGGCAGAGCACAACGGGTTGACCTACGCCTACTCCAGCACGCCCCGCCTCTGGCGCCTCTTTGGAGCCGACGGCCGAGTCCACGAGGTACGCGTGACCGGCAAGCTTCACGCCAACAGCGGTGAGGCGCTCCGCTCGGCGGCTATGGCCGGCCTGGGGCTCATCTATGAGCCCGACTTTCTGCTGGCCGACGCTCTGCGGCGCGGCCAGCTCGTTCGCGTACTGCCCGAGTACACCGGCGCCACCGGCGACATTTGGGCTGTCTACCCGAGCCGCCGCCACCTCTCGCTGAAGGTGCGGCTCTTCGTCGCGCACGTCGCCCAGGCGTTCGCGATGTTCGAGGCCGTGCAAGGCACCGCGATTTCCGCGCCGCAGCAATAGGCCTCGCACTCTAGAACCCGGGTTGACGGCAGGGGCCTGGCTCGGAAATAGTACGAACGTTCGTTTTTTCCTGCGCGCAGCCCGCGCTTCGCGTCCCCCTGCATGCCCATCGCCGCCGCCCTGTCGACCATCGCTACCGCGCTGCGCCCTCGCAAGGGTGACCAGACGCGCGCCGCCATCGTCGAGGCCGCCCTTGCGACCGCGAGCCGTGACGGGCTCGAGGGCCTGACGATCGGCACGCTTGCCGACCAGATGCACATGAGCAAGAGCGGCGTGTTCGCGCATTTCGGTTCGCGCGAAGACCTGCAGCTGGCGGTGCTGCGTGAATACGTGCGCCGCTTCATCGAGGAAGTGCTGCGGCCTGCCGTGCGGAAGCCGCGCGGCCTGCCGCGGCTGCAGGCGATCCTGGACCGCTGGGTCGCCTTCCTGGCGCGCGAACTGACGCGTGGCTGCATCATGATCGCCGGCGCCGTCGAGTACGACGACCGCCCCGGCCCTCAGCACGACGCGATGGTTGCGATCATCGCCGGCTGGAAGGCGGAACTGCTGAAGGCCATCCGGCAGGCGGTCCATGAGGGGCACCTCAAGGCCGACATCGATGCCCAGCAGATGGTGTTCGAAATTTACGGCCTGATGCTTGCCATGCACCAGGACGCGCGCCTGCTTCGCTCCGCGGGCAGCGCCCGCCGCGCGCGCACCGGACTCACGCGCCTCGTCGCCGCCGCCGCAGTCACCCCTAACCATCCACCTCGAACCCAATCGCGACGAACCTCGTCGCGCAAGCCGGCGTAGGAGTTGCCATGCCCATCTACAAGGCCCCGCTCAAGGACCAACAGTTCATTCTTCACGAGGTGCTGGGAGCGGTCGACGAACTCAAGCAGGCGCCGCGCTACGCGGACCTCGACGAGGACACCGTCAACCACATCGTCGAGGAAGCGGCCCGCTTCTGCGAGGACGTGCTGCTGCCCACCAACATGGTCGGCGACGAGGAGGGCTGTACGTACGACCCGGCGACGCGCTCAGTAAAGACGCCGCATGGTTTCAAGGAGGCCTTCGAGCAGTTTTGCGAGGCCGGGTGGCAGGGCCTCGCCGGCGAGACCAAGTACGGCGGGCAGGGTCTGCCGCATCTGCTGCAGATCATCTTCTACGAGATGCAGTACTCGACCAACCAGGCGTGGGCGATGTATCCGGGGCTCACGATCGGTGCCTACGAGTGCCTGCTGAAGCACGCGTCGGAGGACATCAAGGACCTGTACCTGCCCAAGCTTGTATCGGGCCAGTGGACCGGAACCATGTGCCTGACCGAGCCGCAGTGCGGCACGGACCTCGGAATGCTGCGCAGCAAGGCCGTGCCGCAGCCGGACGGCAGCTACAAGATCAGCGGCGAGAAGATCTTCATTTCGTCTGGCGAGCACGACATGGCCGAGAACATCGTCCACCTCGTGCTGGCGCGACTGCCGGATGCGCCGCAGGGGACGAAGGGCATCTCGCTCTTCGTCGTGCCGAAGTTCGTGCCGGTCGGCAGCGGTGCCGACGCGAAGATCGGGTCCCGCAACGGGCTGTACTGCGCCGGCCTCGAAGAGAAGATGGGCATCCATGGCAACGCGACCTGCCAGATCGTGCTCGACGACGCCACCGGCTGGCTCATTGGCGAGCCGAACAAGGGCCTGAATGCGATGTTCGTCATGATGAATGGCGCGCGGCTCGGTGTCGGCGTCCAGGGGCTCGGCCTGACCGAAGTTGCGTACCAGAACGCGGCTGCCTACGCGCAGGACCGCATCCAGGGGCGCTCTCTGTCGGGCATCAAGTCGCCCGGCACCGCGGCCGACCCGATCATCGTGCATCCCGACGTACGTCGCATGCTGCTGACCGCACGTGCCTACGCCGAGGGTGGGCGCGCTTTCGCCTACTGGGTCGCGTTGATGGCCGACCTGCAACTGCACCACGCCGACGAGGAGAAGCGCAAGTTCGCCGCGGACATGATGTCACTGATGACGCCAGTCGTGAAGGCGTTCATGACCGACAACGGCTACAAGTGCGCGACCGAGTGCCAGCAGGTCTACGGTGGCCACGGCTACATCCGCCAGAATGGAATGGAGCAGTTCGTGCGCGACGCCCGCATCAACATGATCTACGAGGGCACCAACACGATTCAGTCGCTCGACCTGCTCGGCCGCAAGGTGCTGATGGACAACGGCGCCAAGCTTCGCTCATTCGGCAAGCTGGTCACGGAGTTCATCGAGCAGTACGGCACGCGCACCGACATGAACGAGTTCATCACGCCGCTGGCCGACATCGGCGACAAGGTCACGAAGCTGACGATGGAACTCGGCATGAAGGCCTTTGCCAACCAGGAGGAGGCCGGCGCCGCCGCGGTGGACTACATGCGCATCGTCGGGCACCTGGTCTACGCCTACTTCTGGGCCAAAATGGCGAAAGTGGCGCTCGACCGCATCCAGGCCGACGGTGACGACGTCGATCCGTTCTATCGCCACAAGCTCACGACGGCGCGCTTCTACTTCCAGCGGCTGCTGCCGGAAACCGCGTACCACATCCGCACGGCGCGCTCCGGCGCCAAGAACCTGATGGAGCTGCCCGCGGAGGCGTTCTGACGATCAACGCACGAGATCATGGCGGGCCTGCGTCCGCATGAACAATGGAGAAAAAGATGAGCAATTTCGTCGTACGCAAGGTGGCCGTGCTCGGCGCCGGCGTCATGGGTGCGCAGATCGCAGCGCATTGCGTCAATGCGCGCGTTCCGGTCGTGCTGTTCGACCTGCCGGACGCGAAGGGGCCGGTCAAGAACGGCATCGTGCTGCGCGCCATCGAGAACCTGAAGAAGCTCAGCCCGGCACCACTCGGCGTGAAGGAAGACGCGCAGTACATCCAGGCGGCCAACTATGAGGAACACCTCGAGCTGCTCAAGGGCTGCGACGTCATCATCGAGGCGATCGCAGAGCGCATGGACTGGAAGCACGATCTCTACAGGAAAGTCGCGCCCTTCGTCCGCGACGATGCGATCTTCGCTTCGAACACCTCGGGCCTGCCGATCGCGAAGCTCGCCGAAATCCTGGACGCCGGACTGAAGGCCCGCTTCTGCGGCGTGCACTTCTTCAACCCGCCGCGCTACATGCACCTGGTGGAGCTTATCCCGACGCCGGCGACGAAACCTGCGATCCTCGACGATCTCGAGACGTTCCTGACCTCCACGCTCGGCAAGGGAGTCGTGCGCGCCAACGACACGCCGAACTTCGTCGCGAACCGCGTCGGCATCTTCGGCATGCTGGCGACCATCAAGGAGGCCGAGAAGTACGGCCTGTCGTACGACGTGGTCGACGACCTCACGGGCAGCAAGCTCGGCCGCGCCAAGAGCGCGACGTTCCGCACGGCCGATGTCGTCGGGCTCGACACGATGGCGCACGTGATCAAGACGATGCAGGACACGCTGCCGGCCTCGATCGATCCGTTCGCGGCCAACTTCGCGACACCGGCCGTGCTGAAGGCACTGGTCGAGAAGGGTGCGCTCGGCCAGAAAGCCGGCGCGGGCTTCTATCGCAAGGAAGGGAAGAGCATCAAGGTGCTCGATCCGAAGAAGGCCGAGTACGTCGAGTCGACCGGCAAGGCCGACGAACTGGTCGCCCGCATCCTGAAGAAGAAGGATTCGGCCGAGCGCCTCAAGCTGCTGCGCGACACCGATCATCCGCAGGCCAAGTTCCTGTGGGCCATCTTCCGCGACGCGTTCCACTACATCGCGGTGCACCTGGAGACGATCGCCGACACCGCGCGCGACGTCGACTTCGCGCTGCGCTGGGGCTTCGGCTGGGCGACCGGCCCCTTCGAAACGTGGCAGGCCGCCGGCTGGAAGCAGGTCGCCGAATGGGTGCAAGCTGACATCGATGCCGGAGAGGCGCTGTCGAAGGCGCCGCTGCCAAAATGGGTGTTCGACGGCCCGGTGGCCAAGGCCAATGGCGTGCACACCGCCGAGGGCTCATGGTCGCCGGCGAAGAAGAAGTTCGTCGCGCGCTCGACGCTGCCCGTTTATGCGCGCCAGATTTTCCGCGCTCCCTTGCTCGGTGAAGGCGCGCCGACCGGCGCGAGCGGCGGCAAGACAGTCTTCGAGGATGACGCGGTGCGCCTGTGGACGCTCGAAACGGGGCTCGCTGCCGAGGTGCTGGTCCTGTCGATCAAGACCAAGGTCCATGCGATCGGGCCCGGCGTTATCAACGGACTGCTGAAGGCGGTGGATCTCGCCGAATCGAAGTACCGCGGCCTCGTCATCTGGTCGCCGGACGATCCGTTCTCGGTCGGTGCCGATCTGCAGGCGATGATGCCGGTGTTCATGTCCGGCGGTGTGAAGGCGATCGGCGTCGAAGAGAAGAAGATGCAGGACGCTTTCATGCGCCTTAAGTATGCGCAGGTTCCGACCGTCGCTGCCGTCAGCGGCATGGCACTGGGCGGCGGCTGCGAGCTGATTCTGCACTGCTCGAAGGCTGTGGCGTCACTCGAGAGCTACATCGGCCTGGTCGAGGTCGGCGTTGGCCTCATCCCGGGTGCCGGGGGGCTGAAGGAAGGCGCGCTGCACGCGGCGCAGGCCGCGCAGGCGGCGGGCGCCACCGACGTGTTCCCGTTCATGCGCAACTGGTTCCTGAATGCCGCGATGGCCAACGTATCGAAGTCGGCGCTTGAGGCGAAGCAGATGGGCTACCTGCGGCCGACCGACACGATCGTCTTCAATAGCCACGAACTGCTGTGGACCGCAATCGGCGAAGCGTTCGCGCTGCACGCGACGGGCCATCGACCGCCATTGAAGCCGCTGGGGTTCCCGGTGGCCGGACGCACGGGCGTGGCGACGATCAAGGCGCAGCTCGCCAATATGCGCGACGGCGGCTTCATCAGCGCGCACGATTTCTTCATTTCGTCGGGCATTGCCGACGTCATGTGCGGCGGCGACGTCGAGGCCGGTGCACTGGCCGACGAACAATGGCTGCTCGATCTGGAGCGCAAGTTCTTCATGACGTTGGTGGCTCACCCGAAGTCGCAGGAACGCATGATGGGAATGATGTCGACAGGCAAGCCGGTCAGGAACTGACCGGCTTGCCTTCGACGGCTGTTCTGTTTAGACGCAAGGGGGCTTGCCAGCCCCCTTGGAACCCCCGCCAAAAAATGTGAAGGGTGGAAACGAAGATGACCCGCCAAGTACAAGACGCATACATCGTTGCCGCGACGCGCACGCCGATCGGCAAGGCCCCGAAGGGCGTGTTCCGCAATACGCGGCCGGACGACCTGCTGGTCGCGGCGATCCGGTCCGCCATGAAGCAGGTGCCAAGTCTCGACCCGAAGGCGGTCGAGGACGCGATCATCGGCTGCGCGATGCCCGAGGCCGAGCAGGGCCTGAACATGGCACGCATCGCGGTGCTGCTCGCCGGGCTGCCGAACACGACCGGCGGTATCACGATCAACCGCTTCTGCTCGTCGGGGCTCAATGCGGTGGCCATCGCCGCCGACCGAATCCGCGTCGGCGAGGCTGACGTGATGCTCGCGGGCGGCGCCGAGTCGATGAGCATGGTGCCGATGTCCGGCAACAAGCCGTCGTTCAATGCGCACATCTTCGAGAAGGACGAGAACGTCGGCATCGCCTACGGCATGGGCATGACCGCCGAGAAGGTGGCAGCGCAGTGGAAGGTCACGCGCGAGATGCAGGATGCATTCGCGGTCGAATCGCACCAGAAGGCAATCGCCGCCCAGAAGGCTGGCGAGTTCAGCGACGAGATGACGCCGATCGAGGTGGTCGAGAAGTTTCCCAACCTCGGCAGCTACGAACTGGACATCAAGACCCGGACGGTCAGCCTCGACGAAGGTCCGCGCGCGGACACCAGTGCGGAGGCGCTGGCGAAACTGCGACCGGTGTTCGCGGCCAAGGGCAGCGTGACGGCGGGCAATAGCTCGCAGACCTCGGACGGCGCCGGCGTGCTTATCCTGGCGTCGGAGCGCGCCGTCAAGCAGTTCAACCTGACGCCGCTGGCACGCTTCATCAGCTTTGCGGTCAAGGGCGTGCCGCCCGAGATCATGGGCATCGGTCCGAAGTACGCGATCCCGGCGGCACTGGCGAGCGCAGGGCTGAAGGCCGAAGACATGGGCTGGATCGAGCTGAACGAAGCGTTTGCGGCGCAGGCCGTCGCCGTCGTCAACGACCTCGGGCTCGACGCCAGCCGCGTCAACCCGATGGGCGGCGCGATCGCGCTCGGCCATCCGCTCGGCGCGACCGGCGCGATCCGCTCGGCGACCCTGGTGCATGCGCTGCGCCGGCGCAACCTGAAGTACGGCATGGTGACGATGTGCGTCGGGACCGGCATGGGGGCGGCGGGGATATTTGAGCGCGTCTAGCGCTTTGCGTGTACGCGAACCCTTCGGGTTCGCACGTGCACGTAAAGCGGAAAAGCCAGTTCGACTTCGCTGGCAAAGCCAGACGAAGTCGCCATTGTTCCCGTGGTCTTACCGCTGTTCGGGTACTTCCCGGCCCGCAGGCGCGGAATGATCGGCGCCGTTCCGCATGGTGTCATACGTCAGTGGCGCGAGTGGTGCCCGAACCCGGAGTACCTGTTCGGAGTCGAGAACCGGGCCTGGCGTGTCACCTACGCGCAGCTCTCTCAGCCTATCCTCTCGCTTTCGTTCACGGACGACGAGTACCTGTCGGAGCGCAACATCGAGTCGCTGCACGCGTTCTATGCAGGTGCAGCGCGCGAGATGCGGCGGCTGGCGCCGAGTGACGTCGGTGTCGACCGGATCGGCCACTTCGGCTTTTTCCGGCGACGCCGCGCCGAATCGCTCTGGAGCCAGGCGCGCGACTGGCTCGTCGCCCAATCGATACGCCGAGGGTGAAATGGGAGTTGCCGAACGCTTTTACGAGGCCTTTATGGTGCGGGACTTCTACACCATGGGGCTGCTCTATGCGAGCCACGCCACCTTCAGCGATCCGGTGTTCCCGCGGCTGACGGCGCAGGGCGCGCGGCTGATGTGGCAGATGCTGCTCTCCGAGGCGGAAGACCTCGAGATCGATGTCAAGATCCTCGAGGACACGCCCGATCGGGCCAAGGTCGACTGGTCCGCGCGCTACACCTTCACGCCGACCAAGCGCGTCGTCGTCAACCGGGTGCATACCGAGATGGTCATCGCGGCCGGCAAGATCGTGCAGCAGGTCGACAGCTTCAGCCTGTGGCGCTGGTCCGGCCAGGCGCTGGGGTGGAAGGGCTGGCTGCTTGGCGCCACGCCCATCGTGCAGGACAAGGTCCGCGGGCAGGCGGCCCGCTCTCTGAAGGAATTCGCGCAGTTCGTTGCACTGACGAATCGCGCCGGAAAGTGAACCAGGAGGCGACGTGAGCATCGCAGTCCAGACCATCAACGGTGTTGCGCGCATCGCGATCGCACGCCCTGAAAAGAAGAACGCGATCACCGTCGCGATGTACCAGGCAATGGCCAACGCGATCGCTGCCGCGCACGACGACGGCACCGTGCGCGCGATACTGTTCCACGGCGAGAAGGATGTGTTCACCGCCGGCAACGACCTCGAGGACTTCATGAAGAACCCGCCGGCGGGCATGGACGCGCCGGTGTTCCAGTTCATGCAGGCGCTCGGGCTGTCGGAGAAGCCGGTGATCGCCGCAGTCAATGGCGCCGCGGTCGGCATCGGCACGACGATGCTGATGCATTGCGATCTCGTCTACTGCGCCGATAACGCGATGTTCTCGATGCCCTTCGTCTCGCTGGGCGTGTGTTCGGAATTCGCTTCCAGCCTGACGATCCCGCTCGCGGCCGGCTACCACATGGCGGCCGAGAAGCTGCTGCTCGCGGAGCCGATCAGCGCCGAGGAGGCGCTGGAGATGAAGATCGTCAACCGCATCCTGCCGCCCGGCGAGGTGCTGGATTACGCGATCCGGCAGTCGGAGCGCTTCAATGCGTTGCCTCCGGCATCGGTGCGTGAAACCAAGCGCCTGATGAAGCTCTCGTGGCGATCGATGACCGAGAAGCTGATCATGGAAGAGGCGAAGTCGTTCGAGAAGATGCTGCGCAGCCCCGAAGCGAAGGAGGCGTTTTCAGCGTTCTTCGAGCGGCGCAGGCCCGATTTTTCGCGATTCAGCTGAGCCGGGGCGGAGCCCGCCATGCCGCTGCGCCACGAAATGACGCTCGAGAAGCTCAACAGCCGCTCGGGCGACAACCTGCCCGGGTGGTTCAGCATGAAGGTCGTCGAAGTGCGCGAGGGCAGCCTGACGATGGAGTACGCGATCCGCCCGCAATACCTTGCGCCTAACGGCTTCCTGCACGCGGGCTCGGTCATTGCGCTGGCCGATACGTCGGCCGGCTACGCGACGATCGCACACCTGCCCGCGGGCGCGACCAACTTCACGACGATCGAACTCAAGTCGAACTTCATCGGCACCGCCACCGACGGCACGCTGCGGTCGGTCGCGACCTGTGCCCACCAGGGCAGGACAACCCAGGTCTGGGACGCGGTCGTCACTCACATCGAAAGCGCCAAGACGATCGCGCTGTTCCGTTGCACCCAGATGATCCTCTGGCCCAAGGGCTGATGCTGGACCTCGCGACACGTATTGCCTTCGGCCCACTGCTGATGGCGCAGGCACGCCGGCTCCGGCAGGCCGCGCTGGAACTGCCGGAGCCGCGCGGTCCGCGTCGCGGCGCGGTGGGGCAGGGCGAGACAGCGCTGCGCCTTCTCGTGGCCGGCGACTCGAGTGCCGCGGGTGTCGGTGCGCGCACGCAGCGCGACGCGCTGGCGCGCCCGCTCGCGGAGAATCTGGCACGGCGACTCGGTGGCGCCGTGCGCTGGCAACTGATCGCGCAATCGGGATTGACCTCCGAAGGCGTGCTGCAGAAGCTCCTGCACGAGCGGCCGCAGCCGGCCGATGTCGCGGTGATCGTCGTCGGCGTCAACGACATCACCAAGGAGGTGCCGCTGGCGTTCGCGCTGCGGCAGCGGCGGCAGCTCGCCGACTGGCTGCACGTTCATGCGGGTGTCAAGCAGGTCGTCTTCCCGGCGCTGCCTGAAATGGAGCTGTTCCCTGCGCTGCCCAGGCCCCTGGCCTGGTATGCCGGGCAGGCGGCGCGTCGCAACAACCGCGCTCAGAAGCGCTGGGCCGCGGCCCTGCCGGGCGTGTCGCACCTCGACATGGAGGGCGTGGCGCACCCGAGCCTGTTCTGCGAAGACGGATTTCACCCGGCTCGTGCTCTCTACGCCCGCGTGGCCGAGCGGCTCGCCGACCACATCGCCGCGCTGACTGCAGCCGCGGCAGCACCCCGACCCACTGCGGAGACACGATGAACCTCAAGGGCAAGACCATCTTCATATCGGGCGCGTCCCGCGGCATCGGACTCGCGATCGTCAGGCGCGCAGCCGCGGACGGTGCCAATGTCGCGATTGCCGCCAAGACCGTTGAACCGAATCCGAAGCTGCCCGGCACGATCCACAGCGCGGCAGCGGAGATCGAGGCTGCCGGCGGCAAGGCTCTCGCCCTCCAGTGCGACATCCGCGAAGAAGATCAGGTGGTCCGGGCCGCGAAGATGGCGGCAGAGACTTTCGGTGGCATCGATATCCTGATCAATAACGCGAGCGCGATCAACCTGACGCCGACCGAATCGACGCCGATGAAGCGGTTCGACCTGATGTTCGGCGTCAACGTGCGCGGATCATTCCTGTGCACTCAGGCCTGCCTGCCGTATCTGAAGCAGTCGGGCGAGCGCAGGCGCAATCCTCACGTCCTGACCCTGTCGCCCCCGCTCAACATGGAGCCGCGCTGGTTCGCGCCTCATGTCGCCTATACGATGGCGAAGTACGGCATGAGCATGTGCGTGCTGGGTCACGCCGAGGAGTTCCGCAAGCACGGGATCGCGGTCAACGCACTGTGGCCGCGGACAGTGATCCAGACGGCGGCGCTGCAGATGATTCCTGGCGTAAAGCCGGAGCACTGCCGCACGCCCGGGATCATGGCCGACGCGGCGTACGCTGTGCTGACGTCCGATGCTGCCACGACCACGGGCAACTTCTTCATCGATGACGAGGTGCTGACAAAGTCAGGCGTCACGGACTTCGCGCAGTACTCCGTGGTGCCCGGCAGCCGGCAACTGCTGCCCGACCTCTTTCTCTGAATCCGGCGGCGACGCGGCAATATGCGCGGTTCGCCGGCCGCAATTCGATCTGCGTCGGCTGTGGATTCAAAAGGGCGCCCGGTGGCGCCCTTTTTTCTTGACCGGTCGCAGTCGCGACAGAGGACTCCTGCGGTAGATTCGACTGAGATCCGGGGAACCCCATGAGAAGACCGCTCAATCGACTGCCGGCAACACAACTGGCGCGCATGATCGCAGCTCACGATGTGACGTGCGAAGCCGTGACGCACTCGTTCATCGACGCTATCCACGAAAGTGAACCTGAGGTGCGTGCGTTTGCCTGGTTCGAAGCGGACCGCGCAATCGCCATGGCACGCGAGTTCGATCGCCTGGAGTGGCGCGGGACACTGCACGGCCTGCCGGCGGCGATCAAGGACAACATCGATACCGCGGATATCCCGAGCCACTACGGCTCAACGATCTTTCTGGGTCACGTACCTCAGGCCGATGCCGCGAGCGTGGCGGCCTTGCGTGCTTCCGGCGCCTTCGTGCTGGGCAAGACGGTGACCGCAGAGCTCGCCAACTTCACTCCCGGCCCGACGCGCAACCCGGCAGGACCGAAGCACACGCCGGGCGGCTCGTCGAGTGGTTCGGCGGCCGCGGTGGCGGCGCATATGGCGCCCTTTGCGATCGGCACCCAGACCGCGGGTTCGGTGATCCGTCCGGCCGCATTTTGCGGCGTCGTTGGTTTTGTTCCGACGCGAGGCTCCGTGCCACGTGCAGGCGTCAAGGCCGTTTCCGACACGCTCGATGTGGTCGGGGCATTTGCGCGCAGTGTCGAGGACGTCGCACTGGTAGGCGCCGCGCTCGCGTTGCAGCCTCAATGGCAGCATGCGCCGGGCCAGGCCCGCGCGCCGTCCGTCGCGTGGACGGCAACGCCGTGGTCTTCTCAGCTGGCGCCTTCGATGCTGGCGGCGCTCGAAAAGGTGGCCCGCCTGCTGGCGGCGCGTGGCGCCCGCGTGCGCGAGCTGGCGTGGCCGTACGACTCGAAGGCGGGCGAGCCGGCGTTCAGCCGCCTCGCCGATGCCCAGCGCACCGTACAGTTGTTCGAAACCGCGCGCGCGCTGGGACCTGAGTCGCAGTATCGGCGTGAGGCGCTGTCGGCGCGCCTGGTTGCACTAATCGATGAAGGGCGCGGAATCGGCGCAGGCGACTACGTCGATGCGCTGCAGCTTGGGCGCGCGTGCGCGGCGGCGATCGACCAGCTGTTCGGCGATGCAGACATTGTGCTGACGCCGAGTGCACCAGGGGAGGCGCCCCTGGGGCTCGGCACCACCGGAGACCCGCAATTCAACCGGCCCTGGCATCTGCTGGGAGGCCCGCAAATCAGTGTGCCACTGCCGAAGGCTGTGGCGCATGGCGAGAGTGGACTGCCGCTGGGCCTGCAGGTCGTTGCACGCCCCGGCGACGACGAGCGAGCGCTGGCCGCTGCCTGCTGGATCGAGTCCCAACTCGCGGCCTACTGAGCCCATGGCGATCATCCGCGGTTCCCTGCCATCGTTCGCCACGTCGGTGCCGGTCATCGTTATCGGTGCCGGTGCGGCCGGCGCGCTGGCAGCGCTGGCGGCGCGTGAGTTCGGCGCGAAGGTGCTTGTGCTCGACCGCGATTCGTCGCCGGCCGGCGCGACGGGAAGCTCGTCCGGGATGATCCCCGCGGCGGGCACGCGCGCCCAGCAGGCACGTGAGGTCGACGACACGCCGGAGCGCTTTGCCGCCGACATTCAGTCGAAGTCGAACGGGCGGTCAGCCGCGCACCTGGTCGAGGCCTACACCCGCGCTTCTGCCGAGACACTGAACTGGCTCGAGTCGACCTGCGGCCTGAGCTTCGAACTGGTCGACGGCGTTCCGCCGGGCCATGGCGTGCCGCGCATGCACGCGCTGGCGGAACGGGGTGGGACGGCGCTGCTGTCGGCGCTGTATCGCGCCCTGGCGGCGCGCGGAGTGCGCCTGCAGCCAAGTTCGCGCGTCACCGACCTCTACGTCGATGAGGATCAGCGCGTGCGCGGGGTGCGCATCCAGCGCGGCCGCGAGGTGACCGATATCGGCTGTTCAGCGCTGGTCGTGGCGACCAACGGATTCGCCGGCAACGTCGAACTCGTCAGCCGTCACCTGCCGGACGTGCGTGCGCTGCCGTTTGCCGGCCACGACGGCAGCCAGGGCGATGCGCTGCTGTGGGGCGGCGAACTGGGCGCCGCAATCGAGGACATCGACGGCTTCCACGCCCACAGTTCGGTCGTCATGCCGCAGCGACTGCAGCTGCCGTGGGCGCTGATGTCGGAGGGCGCCATCCAGGTCAATCGTCAGGGGGAGCGCTTCGGCAACGAGCACGAGGGCTATTCGGAGAGCGCGCTTTTCGTGCTGGCACAGCCGGAGGGCATCGCCTTCAATATTTACGACGAGCGCATCCACGAAGTCGGCCTGACGATGCCGAACTATCCAGAGGCCGTCACCAAGGCGCTGGTCAAGCGTGGCACGACGTTGCGGGATCTCGCCGATGCGCTGGGTATCGGGCGCGGCGGCCTGGAACAGACCATCGCACTCGTCAATGCGCTTGCGCTCGATGAAGACATGGACGAGTTCGGCCGCACTTTTCGCGCGGCGCAGATGATCCTTGGTCCGTACTACGGCGTGCAGGTCACAGGCGCGCTGCTCGGCACCGAAGGCGGGCTTGCGATCGATGCGCAAGGCCGTGTGCTGAGGCCAGACAAATCCGTGCTGCCCAATCTGCTCGCGGCCGGAGGCGCCGCCCGCGGAGTCTCGGGCGACGCGGGTGGCGGGTACCTCGAAGGCAATGGCCTGCTGGCCGCCGTTGTCGGCGGCTACCTCGCCGGCAAGACAGCGGCAGAGCTCGCGTACTGAGCGCCTCGACTACGGTGGGGCGTCACAGCTCCGGCAGTGCGCGCGGCTGGCGGCGCTCGTCGGTTGCGACGTACACCAGCGTGGCTTCGGTGACCTTGACGACTTCCTTCTGCAGCCGGTTGCGCTCGGCGTAGACCTCGACATCGACCGTGATCGAGGTCCGGCCGGTCTTGGCGATATTGGCGTAGAAGCTCACCAGGTCGCCAACGAACACCGGGTTCTTGAAAAGAAACGATGTCACGGCGACAGTCGCGACCCGTCCGTTGGCACGGCGCGCGGCGGGAACCGCGCCCGCAATGTCGACATGGGCCATGATCCACCCGCCGAATACATCGCCGTGGATATTGGCGTCGGCCGGCATCGGCATCATCCGCAACACGGGAACCTGGTCGTCGGGAAGTTGCAGCGGACTCATCGTCGAGTACTCCTCGTGCCGTTCGGCGCAGCCGCTTCAGGACGCTTGGCCAGCGCCGCGCGTGCCATGCGATCGACGACGGCCGGCGCAACGAGCTTGAGCCACAGCCCGATGCGCCCGCGCGCCCCCATCACTACTTCGCGTCGGCGGGCGCGCATGCCATCGGCGATCAGCCGGGCGCACTCATCGACCGGCATGGCTCCCGATTCTGAAAGCCCAGAGATTCCGGCCGGCTCGCCGCGCGCGTTCCAGCCACGGCGCCGGATCTCGGTGGCGACCACGCCCGGGAAAGCGACCATCACATCGATGCCATCGTCGGCTGCCTCGATCCGCAGGGCGTCAAGGAAGCCGGTCTGCGCATACTTGCTGGTGCAGTACGTCGTTCGCTCCGGCACGCCGGTCCGGCCCGCCAGCGACGAGACGCCGACGATGAGTCCGCGCGACGCCTTCAGGTGCGGATAGGCGTAGCGGACACACCAGATTGTCCCCATCGTGTTGATTCGAAACAGCCGCTCGAAGGTCGAAAAGTCCTCGATCTCGGCGAAGCGCGCGTGCATCGAGATACCGGCGTTCGCGACGAGCACATCGATCCGCCCGAACGCCTCTATCGCGCGATCGATCAGGCGTCGGCAGTCGTCCTCGACCGCGACGTCGGCGATGACCGCAATCGCCTCGGCACCGAATGCGCGACACTCAGCAGCCACCCGCTCGAGTGTGTCCCGCGACCGCGCCGCCAGCACCAGGTGAGACTTTTCGCGCGCCAGCTGCCGCGCCAGTTCCGCGCCAATGCCCTCGCTGGCGCCGGTAATCAGGACTGATTTACCTGCAAAGTTCATGTGTTGGCGCGTGGATAATCGTGCAATGACCTCAGACCGTCGCAAGTGTACGCATCGCCTCATCACCCTCCCGCTCGGCGGGAGGGCGGGGAGGGTGCCGTGCTGTTGCCGTTCGGCGGAGCGCGCGGCCGCTTCGGAGCGCAGCCGACTGACTGTGCTTGGGCGCACGCGCAGCGTGCGTGCCGTTCCGAGTGCACGTGCGACCGCGCAGCGGTCGCGTACACGAGGAGCAAACGCGTGAGGTGGTCACCCCCTCGCGAATCCTTGCCATCGACGCGCGCCGAGCGTGACGACTGGAAGACGCTGCGCACGTTATTGCCGTATCTGTGGGCCTACAAGGGCCGCGTGTTGTTCGCGCTGGCGTGCCTGGTGGCAGCAAAGCTGGCAACAGTCAGCGTGCCGATTCTGCTGAAGGAGATCGTTGATCGGCTCGCGCCGGCGGCGCAGTCTGCCGCGGGCATGCTGGTCGTCCCGGTGGCACTGGTCGTCACCTACGGCCTGCTGCGGCTGTCGACGTCGCTCTTCACCGAGCTGCGCGAGTTCTTCTTCGTCAACGTTACGCAGGCGGCGATGCGCACGCTGGCGCTGAAGACCTTCCGCCATCTGCATTCGCTCTCGCTGCGCTATCACCTGGAGCGTCGCACCGGCGCGGTCACGCGGGAGATCGACCAGGGCATCCGCGGCATTTCGTCGCTGATCAGTTTCACGCTGTACTCGATCCTGCCGACGCTAATCGAGATCGGGCTCGTCGTCGCCTATCTCGTCTGGAACTATGAGGTGTGGTTTGCCGCCATCGTCGGCGTCAGCCTCGCCGTCTACATCGTGTTCACCGTGCTGGTGACGAACTGGCGCACGGTCGTGCGGCGCCGCTGGAACGAACTCGAAACCAAGGCGCATTCGCGCGCGGTCGATTCGTTGCTGAACTTCGAGACGGTGAAGTACTTCGGCAACGAGGACTACGAGGCCAGACGCTATGACGAGACGCTGGCCGCGAGCCAGCGCACGGCGGTGATGTCGCAGCAGTCGCTGAACGTGTTGAACGCAGGGCAGCAGGTGATCATCGCGATTGCGCTGACTCTGATCCTGTGGCGTGCCGCCGTCGGTGTCGTCGAGGGGAGGATGTCGATCGGCGATCTGGTGCTGGTCAATGCCTTCATGATCCAGCTTTATATCCCGCTCAACTTCCTCGGCGTCATCTACCGCGAGATCAAGCAGGCGATGGCGGACATGGACCGCATGTTCGCATTGCTGGAACACAACCGCGAGATCGCCGATGCTGCTGATGCGCGGCCGCTCGTCGTGCGCGGAGCGGAAGTGCGGTTCGAGAACGTCGACTTCGCCTACGACGCGCGGCGCCAGGTGCTGCGCAACGTCGACTTCACGATTCCCGGCGGCACGACGACCGCTGTGGTCGGCGCCACCGGTTCCGGAAAGTCCACGCTCGCGCGACTGCTGTTCCGCTTCTACGAGGTCGGCTCGGGCGCCGTGCTGATCGACGGTCAGGACGTGCGTTCTGTCACCCAGGAGAGCCTGCGCGCCGCGATCGGCATCGTGCCGCAGGACACCGTGCTCTTCAACGACACGGTCGAGTACAACATCGCCTACGGGCGACCGGGCGCCGGCCGCAAGGAGGTCGAGTCCGCCGCGCGCGCGGCACACATCCACGACTTCATCGAGTCGCTGCCCGACGGCTACGCCACGCTGGTGGGCGAGCGGGGACTCAAGCTCTCGGGGGGCGAGAAGCAGCGGGTGGCAATTGCACGCACGCTGCTCAAGGACCCCGCAATTCTGGTCTTCGACGAGGCGACGTCGGCGCTGGACTCGCGCACCGAGCGCGTGATCCAGGACGAGCTCGAAGGCATTGCGCGCAGCCGGACGACGCTCGTCATCGCGCACCGGCTGTCGACGGTCGTCCACGCGGATCAGATCCTGGTGATGGACCACGGCAGTATCGTCGAGCGCGGGTCGCATGCGGAGCTGCTGGCGCGGGGTGGCGCCTACGCGGCCATGTGGGAGATCCAGATCCGCGAGCGTGCCAAGGCCGAGGCGCTGATGCCCGCCGCCGCGGCAGCGGCCGAGTAGGTTACCGCTGCAGCGTGCGGCGGCTACACTCGCGCCGTCTCAGACGAGGGGGTGGGTGCATGACCATGAGCCGGACCGTGGTGGCGTTGCTGACATCGGGGTTGCTGGCGCTGGCACCGGTCCCAGGGGGCGCCCAGAGTCCGCCGGCGCCGACGCCTCCACCGCAGCCGCCAACTCTGCAGAAGGTGCGCGACACCGGTGTCATCACGCTGGCGCACCGCGAATCCTCGAGCCCGTTTTCGTTCTTCGACCAGAACAAGCGCCCGGTCGGGTACGCGCTCGATCTCTGCATGAAAGTGGTGGAGGCGCTGCGTCGTGAACTCAAGTTTCCGGGGCTGCGCGTCGAGTACCTCGCCGTTTCGGCCGCGCAGCGGATTCCGTCGATCGTCGATGGCAAGGCCGATCTCGAGTGCGGCAACACGACCAATACCGCCGCGCGCCGCAAGCAGGTGGCGTTCACCGTGACGCACTACTTCGCCGGCGGGCGGCTGCTGGTGCGCAGTGACGCGAAGATCAAGCGCCTGTCCGACATCGGCAGCCGTACGGTGGTCGTGAACGCCGGATCGACGCACGCGCAGTACCTCGACACAGCCGTGGCGAAGGGGCTGTTCAACGGCCGGAAGCTCGAGGTCAAGGATTCCGACGCCGCCTTCGCCGAACTCGACGCGGGCCGGGCCGCGGCCTATCTGCACGACGACATCGTGCTGTTCGCGCTGCGGGCCAACACCAAGGAGCCACAGCAGTGGGACGTGGTCGGCGAGTTCACGACCGTGGAGCCGCTGGCAATCATGCTCCGGCGCAACGATCCCGACTTCAAGAAGTTCGTCGACCTCGTGCTGTCGCGTGCGATGGTGGACGGCGAAGTGAACACCGCCTATCGCCGCTGGTTTCTGAACCCCATACCGCCGCGCGGCATCACGCTCGGCATCCCCGTCAGCCCGCTGCTGCGCGAGCAGTTCACGTTCCCGACGGACAAGGTCGGCGACGAAGTCGGCGGTTGAACGACCGGGTTCGTCACCGTCGAGGCCGGGGGTCTTGCGCCGCACAATGGTTGCCCGGCTGGGAACAACCCTTGGGTGGCACGAATGATGCGTGCAGCCGTCGAGTACGTTAGATTTGTCGTTCGGGCGCGTCCCAGCGCACGAAGATCGTGCAACATGCACACACCCGCGCGGCGGGTTCTCGAAAAAGGAGCATTAGGATGATCAAGAATGCAGGCAGGATCCTCGCCGGGGGACTGGTGGCCGCTGTGGCATTGGCGTCGGCACCCGCCCATGCGGGCAAGACGCTCGACGCGATCAAGGCGCGAGGCAGTGTCGTGTGCGGTGTCAACACCGGCCTGGCGGGCTTCTCCGCCGCCGACAGCCAGGGCAACTGGACGGGCCTCGATGTCGACATCTGCCGTGCGGTGGCTGCGGCGGTGCTAGGCGACGGCAACAAGGTGAAGTTCGTGCCGCTGAATGCTCAGCAGCGTTTCACTGCGCTGCAATCCGGTGAAATCGACATACTCTCGCGCAACACGACGTGGACCCTGACGCGCGATGCCTCGCTCGGCCTGTTTTTCACCGGGACGACCTACTACGACGGGCAGGGCTTCATGGTGCCGGTCAAGGGCAAGATCAAGAACGCAAAAGACCTGAAGGGCGCGACCGTCTGCGTGCAGTCCGGCACGACGACCGAAAAGAATCTGACGGATTTCTCGCGGGCGAACAACCTCGGCATCAAGCCGGTCGTGTTCGAAAAGGTCGAGGCCGCGACGGGTGCCTATTTCACGGGACGCTGCCAGGCCTACACGACGGACGCGTCGGGCCTTGCCTCGGTGCGCAACAAGGAGGCCAAGGATCCGAACGAGCACCTGATCCTGCCGACGCTGATCTCGAAGGAGCCGCTCGGCCCGGTCGTGCGGCGCGGTGACGACGAGTGGTACACGATCGTCAAGTGGGTCGTGTTCGGCCTGGTCGAGGCCGAAGAGTACGGGCTGACGCAGAAGAACGTGGACGAGATGGCCAAGACCAGCCAGGACCCGGTCATCATGCGGATCGTCGGCACGTCGGAGGACACCGGCAAGCTGATGGGGCTCGACAAGAACTGGATGGTCAATGCGTTGAAGGCAACCGGCAACTATGGCGAGATCTTCGATCGCAATGTCGGCCCCAACTCCGGGCTTAAGCTGCCGCGCGGTCTGAACAGCCTGTGGAACAAGGGCGGCATCATGTACGCGCCTCCCGTTCGCTAAGAGCGAACAGGAGGCGCGGTTCGCGCATTGCGCGAACGCGCATGTCTAGCTTTCCCTCTCACCCCCGACCCCTCTCTCCCAAGGGAGAGAGGGGCGGCGCTTTGGGCAGCCCGCTCGGGCTTCGCTGAACAAACGTATGGCACAGGCAATGCCGGAGCGGGCTCCGCCGAAGCGACGTGACTGGTCCTGGCGCAGCCAGGCCTTTCGCGGTCTCGTCTACCAGATCATCGCGATCCTGCTGGTCGCGCTGGCGGCCTGGTTCCTCGCCAACAACACGCTCGAGAACATGCGAGCGCGTGGCATCCAGAGCGGCTTCGGATTCCTGCTGCAGCCTGCCGGCTTCGACATCGGCGAGCCGATGTTCAACTACGACGCGCTCGATCCCTACTGGAAAGCCTTCCTCGTCGGCATCGGCAACACGCTGCGCGTGGCGATCATCGGCGTCATCCTGACGACGATCCTCGGCACCCTGCTCGGCATCGGCCGCTTCTCGCACAACGCCCTGGTGCGCGGGCTCTGCTACGGCTACGTGGAGTTGTTCCGCAACATTCCGGTGCTGCTGCAGTTGCTGATGTGGTACCTCGTCTTCACGGAGGTGCTGCCCGATCCGTTCGATCCAGTGTCCGCGTTTGGGCTGTTCTACCTCAGCAAGGGCGGGTTTCAGTATCCGATTCCGGAGCTGGGACTGGGTCAGGGCCTGGCGGCTGTCGGCGCGGTGATCGGACTTGGCTTCGCCTGGGCCTATCGGCGCTGGGCACGGCGAAAATTTGAAGAGACCGGGCGCGTGCGCAGCATGTTCTGGGTGCCGGTCGCGATCGTGATCGCCTGTGCCGTACTCGGCTGGGTGATCGGCGGGGCGCCGACGGCGTGGAACCTGCCGAGCCGGGGCGACGGCATGGTCGAAGGCGGGGCGGCGGTGACGCCCGAGTTCATGGCCGTGCTGCTCGGACTGGTCTTCTACACCGCGTCATTCGTGGCCGAGGTGGTGCGCGCCGGCATCCAGTCTGTCTCACACGGTCAGGTGGAGGCGGCCTCGAGCCTCGGGTTGTCCAAGGGGCAGTCGATGCGGCTCGTGATCCTGCCGCAGGCGCTGCGCGTGATCATCCCGCCGATGACCAACCAGTACCTCAATCTGACGAAGAATTCGTCGCTCGCGGTCGCCATTGGTTATCCGGACGTCGTGTCGATCGCCAACACCGCGCTCAACCAGACCGGTCGTGCCGTCGAGTGCATCGCGATCATCATGGCCGTGTACCTGACAACGTCGCTGACCACCTCGTTCATCATGAACTGGTACAACAATCGCGCCGCGATCAAGGAAAGATGATGCGGATGCGTGTGCCTGCCTTTGTATATGCGCCGGGCGCGCAGCCGCCTGGAGCCCGGCGCACCAACGCTAGTCGCTCGAGTGCACGTGCGGCGCGTCGCGCCGCGTACACGAGAGCGAAAGCCCCATGAGCGCCGTTTTCCAGCCCATTCCGCCGCGTACGCCGCCGATCAAGCAGGCCGGCGTCGTGCACTGGGTGCGCACGAACCTGTTTGCCGACTGGAAGAGTGCGCTGACGACTGTCGTCATGATCGTGCTGGCGCTGTACTTTCTGCCGCGGCTCGCGGATTGGGCGATCTTTCAGGCGGTCTTCCAGCCCAATGCGGAGGTTTGCCAGCAGGCGCGCGGCACAGGCGCATGCTGGGGTGTCATCGTCGAGAAGTACCGGCTGATCATCTTCGGCCGCTACCCCTACGCCGATCAGTGGCGCCCGGAAATCGCGACGGGACTGCTGGTCGGGCTGCTGATGCTGAGTTGTATACGCAGGTTCTGGAAGCCCTGGCTGCCGCTTGTCTGGGTCGCTGTGCTGGCGGTGTTCTTCACCTTGATGTATGGCGGCGTCGCGGGGCTCTCCGTGGTGACGACGGACCGCTGGGGTGGACTGCCGCTGACCATCATGCTGGCCACGCTGTCTATCGTGCTGGCGTTCCCCATTTCGGTTCTGGTTGCGCTCGGTCGCCGCTCGAAGCTGCCCGCAATCCGCACGTTCTGCATCATCTATGTCGAGCTGGTCCGCGGCGTGCCGCTGATCTCGGTGCTGTTCATGGCGTCGTTCATGTTCCCGCTGTTCATGCCGCAGGGTTTGACGATCGATGTCCTGGTCCGGGTGCTGGTCGGCATCACGCTGTTCGCCGCGGCCTACATGGCGGAGATCGTGCGTGGCGGCCTGCAGGCGATCCCCAAGGGCCAGGTCGAGGCGGCCGACTCGCTCGGGCTCACCTACTGGCAGACGCAGCGCAAGATCGTGCTGCCGCAGGCGCTCGCCATGGTGATCCCGGGCATCATGAACAACTTCATCTCGATCTTCAAGGACACGTCGCTGGTCACGATCGTATCGCTCTACGAGCTGACCGGCGCGCTCGGGCTTGCTCTCAATTCGGACGCCGACTGGCGACCGTTCAAGATCGAGGGTTACCTGTTCATCACGCTGATCTACTTCACCTTCTGTTTCGCGATGTCGCGCTACAGCCTGTGGGTGGAGAAGCAGCTCAACCGCAGCAAGACGCGATAGCCAACGGGCGCTGCCATGACGCAACACATCATTACCTTCGACAAGGTCAACAAGTGGTACGGCAACAACTTCCACGTGTTGCGCGACATCGACCTGCACGTCAAGAAGGGCGAGCGCATCGTCATCTGCGGCCCGTCGGGTTCCGGGAAGTCGACCCTGATCCGTTGCATCAACCGGCTCGAGGAGTACCAGGAAGGGACGCTCAAGGTCGACGGGATCGAGCTCACGGATGACATCAAGGCGATCGAGAAGATCCGGCGCGAAGTCGGCATGGTGTTCCAGCAGTTCAATCTGTTTCCGCACCTGACGGTGGTGGAGAACCTCACGCTGGCGCCGATGTGGGTCGCGGGCATGCCCAAGGCCGAGGCCGAGGAACGCGCAATGACGCAGCTGAAGCGGGTGCGCATTGCCGAGCAGGCGCAGAAGTATCCGCTGCAGTTGTCCGGCGGCCAGCAGCAGCGGGTGGCGATCGCGCGAGCACTGTGCCTGACGCCGAAGGTGATGCTGTTCGACGAGCCGACCTCGGCGCTCGATCCGGAGATGATCAAGGAAGTGCTCGACGTGATGATCGAGCTCGCCGGCCAGGGCATCACGATGCTCTGCGTCACGCACGAGATGGGCTTTGCCAAGGCTGTCGCCGACCGCGTCATCTTCATGGACCAGGGCCAGATCGTCGAGCAGAACAACCCGCACGAATTCTTCGACCACCCCAAGAGCGAGCGCACCAAGGACTTCCTGTCGAAGATCCTCGGCCACTGAGTGATGTCCCCCACATTCACTGCGTTCGCTGCCCTCCGTGGCGGAACGCAGTCGGCATGGGAGCGGTCCGGCGCCGACTGAGCACGCGCCGCAGCGGAGCGCGATGCCTGAGCTGACCTGGCTGCACTGGGGCACGCTGGCCGTCATCGCCGACTGGGCGATCCGGCTGGTCATGCTGCCGATCGTGCCGACGCGGCGCTCGCCGGAGGCGGCCAAGGGGTGGCTGCTGCTGATCTTCTTCCTGCCCTGGGTCGGGCTGGTCGCCTACGTGCTGATCGGGCGGCCGCGCCTGCCGCGCTGGCGGCTCGAGCGGTTACAGAAATACTTCGCACTCGTCGAGCCGATGCGGCCCCGCTACATGGCGCTGCCGGGCACGCAGCCGCCCGCAGTTCCGGCCGCGTACGAAGCGAGCGTGCGCCTGTCGACCGACCTCGCCCGCCTGCCCAACTTCGGCGGCAATGCGGTCGAACTGCTGACCGACTATTCCACGACCCTGGCGCGCATCGCGGCCGACATCGATGCCGCGCGCGAGACCGTGCACCTGTGCTACTACATCTTCCAGGTCGATCCGCACACCGAGCCGGTGATCGCCGCTCTGGCCCGCGCGTCGGAGCGAGGCGTGCGCTGCCGTGTGCTGATCGATGCCTTCGGCTCGCGGCCGATGATCCCGAGCGTGATTCCAAGGCTGCAAAGCCTCGGCATCGACGCGCGTGTCGCGCTGCCATTCCGGTGGCGCAAGCCCGAGCGGCTCGACCTGCGCAATCACCGCAAGATCGTCGTCATCGACGGACGCATCGGCTATACCGGGTCGCAGAACATGGTCGGGCCTGATTTCAAGCCGGGCCTCACTTACAGCGAACTGGTCGCGCGCATCGAAGGGCCGACGGCAATACAGCTGCAGATGGTTTTCGGCGCCGACTGGTACGAGGAAACCGCCGAGTTCCTCGGCGAGACCGCGTTTCCGGAGCCGCACATTGCCGGCGACTGTCCGGCGCAGATCCTGCCCAACGGCCCCGCCTCGCAGACGCAGCGCGCGCAGCGCATGGTCGTCAACCTAATCTACGCCGCGCGCCATCGCGCCGTCATCACCACGCCGTACTTCATCCCGAGCCAGGCGCTGCAGGAGGCGCTCGAGACGGCCGCGCAGCGCGGCGTCGAGGTGCACCTCATCGTCGACTATCGCAAGGACCAGTTCATGGTCTCCAACGCGCAGCGCTCGTACTACGAATCACTGCTGACCTCGGGTGTGCGCATCCATGCCTACCGCGAGGCCTTTCTGCACACGAAGTCGGTTTCGATCGACGGTGAGGTCGCGTGGGTCGGTTCCTGCAACATGGACCTGCGTTCGTTCGAATTGAACGAAGAGGTCGTTGCTCTGTTCTATAGCCGCAGCATCGCGCAGCAGCTCGAGGCCATCGAGGCGCGCTACATCCACGGCTCGGAGGAAGTCAGGCTCGCCGAGTGGCGCGAGCGCCCGTTTCACGTTCAACTCGTGCAGAACCTCATGCGATTGGTGAGTCCGCTGCTCTGAGCGAAGTGTGCCGGACGCACCCCGGGGACGGGGTGCTCCGGAGATGGGTGGCGCAACTTACTGGTCGCCACCGCCTGTGCCGTGATCGATAGGCATTTCGGCGCTGGCCGAACCGTCGAAGTCGCTGGTCGTTGCGCAGCCGGCGAGCGCCGAGGCGAGCAGCGCGGCAGCGATGGCGGCAAGCGCCGAGGTCTTGATCGAACGGGCTTCCTTGCTTTCGTTGCGTTTCATGGTGCACCTCTCTGAATCCCGCGAGGGGATGGTTGATCATCGATTCACCACCGCATCGGTTGACTACGGCGTGAGTGGACAGTAGGGGCGGAGTGAGGGAAACGCAGCCGAATGTGCCCCCGGCGCAGTGCTGACAATCGGACATCGGTCCGCCGCTTGCACCGGACAGGGCGGGCCTGCGATCGCAGCACTCCACGCGATCATTGATAATCGCGCCTTTGCTCGATCACACTCACCCCCATTCATGTCTGCCATCGAGTCGACTGCGCAGTCGAACGCGCGGATCGCTGTCTTGCCGTACGCCGCCACGATCTTCCTGTCGGCGTTCCTGCTCTTTCTGGTGCAGCCGATCATCGCGAAGCAGATCCTGCCCTGGTTTGGCGGCTCTTCCGCAGTGTGGACGACGGCGCTCGTCTTCTTCCAGTCGACGCTGCTCGCGGGCTATGCGTATGCCGACCTGACGCATCGGCTGGGCGCGCGCCGGCAGACCTACCTGCATGTCGGATTGTTGATCGTGTCGTTGCTGTCGCTTCCGATCCTGGCCTCGACCGAATGGAAGCCGCAGGGTGACGAGGCACCGATCCTGCGGATCCTGCTGTTGCTCACGGCGACGATCGGGCTGCCCTACTTCCTGCTATCGACAACGACACCATTGCTGCAGGCGTGGTACTGGCGCCGCTTCAAGGAAGCGGTGCCTTATCGACTGTTTGCGCTGTCGAACTTCGCATCGCTGATCGCGCTGCTGGGCTTCCCGGTTCTGTTTGAACCGTGGTTCTCGCTGCCGCAGCTTGGCTGGGGCTGGTCGATCCTGTACCTCGCGTTCGTGCTGATCTGCTCCGCCACGGCATGGGTCTCCTTGCGCGGCGCGAACGACGCCGAAGCCGCGCCCGACGCCTTCGACCAGACGGCCGCGGTGGCCCCGACGACCTCCGACCAGTTACGCTGGCTTGCGCTCGCGGCGATGGGTTCGGTGATGCTGCTGGCGGTCACCAATCACGTGACGCAGAACGTGGCGAGCGTGCCGTTTCTCTGGGTGCTTCCCCTCTCGCTCTATCTGCTGACCTTCGTGCTCGCTTTCGATCATCCGCGCTGGTATCAACGGCCGGTGTTCGTGGTGCTGGTCGCGCTCGCCGTGCCGGCGATGGCGTGGCTGATTCCGTCTCTGGATCTGAAGCTTGCCGCCGCGGTGTTCTTTGCCGGTCTCTTCGTCGCCTGCATGTTCTGCCACGGTGAACTGGCGCGCATGCGGCCCGATCCACGCTATCTGACGCGGTTTTACCTGATGCTTTCCCTGGGCGGCGCCCTGGGGGCCGTGTTGGTCGCGATCGTGGCGCCGCTGGTTCTGCGCGGCTACTTCGAAGTCAACATTGCGCTCGTGCTGCTCGCGCTGCTGGTGTTGCTGCAGCTTTCGGGCTGGAAGCGGCTGATCGGTGTGGCGGTGGTGGCGGCGACGGCACTGTTCGCGATCCGCGGCGCTCAGGAATACGCGCAGGACCTCCGCGTGATGGAGCGCGACTTCTATGGTGTCGTGCGCACGCGCGACCGCACCGATCCCGTGCCTTACCGCGCCATGCTTCACGGCGGCATCATCCATGGCGGGCAACTGCTGGGCGACCAGTACCGCAACATGCCGAGTGACTACTTCGGGCCGGGCTCCGGCTACGGCCGGCTCTTCGCGGCGCTGGAGGAGATCCATCCCGGTCCGCGCCGGGTGGGCATCATCGGCCTCGGGGCCGGGGTCGTCGCCTCATACGGGCGGCCGGGCGACACCTTCACGTTCTATGAGATTTCGCCGCGCGTCGTGGATGTCGCGCGGACCGAGTTCACCTTCCTGCGCGATACCGCAGCGAAGATCGAAGTCGTGCTCGGCGACGGCCGCCTGTCACTCGAACGCGAGCAGCCGCGCCGTTACGATGTGCTCGGCATCGACGCATTCGCCGGCGACTCGATACCGATGCACCTGGTGACGCGCGAAGCGATGGCGCTCTACGTGCGCCATCTTGCGACCGAGGGCGTCATCGTGTTCCAGGCCACCAACCGCTACATCGACCTGCTGCCGGTGGTGAAGCGGTTGGCGAGCGAGTTCGGCATGGAAGCGGTGCTGGTCTCCGACGCACCGGCCGGCTCGGACACGGGGCCAGAGTACTGGCTGTCGGCGACCGACCAGGTTCTCGTGACCCGGAATCGCCGGTTGCTCGAGTCGGATGCGCTGCGCTATGTCGCCACGCCGATTGCCGACCGCCCCGATCTGGCAACGTTCACCGACGCGCACCATAACCTGTTCAGGATCCTGAAGTAGCTCATGTCCGCTGTGGTCGATCTGCTGAAGGAGAGCTTTGCGGCAGCGGTAGCGGCGGCCGACCCCTTGCAGATGCTGGCGCAACACTTGCCGATGGCGCCGGGGCGGGCGCTCATCGTTGGCGCCGGCAAGGCCGCGGCAAGCATGGCCGTCGCGGTCGAGCGGGCCTGGCCCGAGGTCGACCTCGACGGGCTCGTCATCACGCGCTACGCGCATGGCCTGCCGACGCGTTGCATCCGCGTCATCGAAGCGGGGCATCCGGTTCCCGATGCAGCGGGCGAAGCCGCTGCCGCCGAGATCCTTACGCGCGTCTCCGCGCTGGACGCAGGTGACCTGCTGCTGGTACTCGTCTCCGGCGGCGGCTCGAGCCTGCTCTCGCTGCCAGTGGCGGACGTGCCGATGGAGGATCTGAAGTGCGTCACGCGCGATCTGCTGGCGAGCGGCGCGCCGATCGGGCAGATGAACGTCGTGCGCAAGCATCTGTCGCGCATCGCCGGCGGCCACCTCGCCACGGCGGCGACGGCGCGTGGCGCCACGGTCGTCGCGCTGATCATTTCTGATGTCACCGGTGATGCGCCGGCTGATATCGCGTCCGGGCCGTGCGCGGCCGACCCGAGCACCTATGCCGATGCGATTGCTGTGCTGCGACGCTGGAACGTCACGCCGCCGGCAAGTGTGGCCGACTGGCTCGCGCGCGGCGAGCGCGGCGAGATCGCCGAGACGCCGAAGCCTGGAGATCCTCGCCTGGCCGGTGTGGAGAACCGCATCGTCGCGACGGCGCGCGGATCGCTGCAGGCGGCAAGTGAGGTGTTCCGCCGCGCCGGTGTGAAGCCGGTGATCCTCGGCGACACCGTGATCGGCGAGGCGCGCGAAGTCGCGAAGGTCTATGCCGCGCTGGTGCGCGAACTGCGCGCGCACGAGGCGCCATTCACACGGCCGGTGGCGCTGATCTCGGGCGGCGAATGCACGGTCACGCTGCCGCCGGGCGCGCGCGGACGCGGCGGCCGCTGCAGCGAGTTCCTGCTCTCAATGGCTGTCGAACTCGACGGCATGCCGGGCGTGCACGCGCTGGCCGCCGACACCGACGGCATCGACGGCAGCGAGGACAACGCCGGGGCCTGGCTCGGCCCCGACACTGCCGCGCGCGCTGCGGCGGCCGGCATGCCGGCGCGCGTTGCGCTCGACGCGCACGACGCCTACGGCTTCTTTGCGGCAGGCGGCAGCCTCGTCGTGACGGGACCGACGCGCACCAACGTCAATGACTTCCGCGTGATCCTGGTGACCTGAACGACCGGCGCGTGCGCGCCGGCCGCTTGCAATACTCCGACGTTACGGCGTCGCGAGCGGGTCGAGCCCGGCGAGCATCAGCGGCGCTTCTTCTTCCCCGAAGCTCGCCATCGGCGGAAACGTCGGCGCGGCGAAATAGTAGACCGGCAGCTCGAGCGAGAGCGCGTAGTCGGTCTCGAAAGACGATGGGAAGTTTTCCTCGAACGCCACCAAGACTTCGGTGTCGTCATACGCGGCCGTGTCATACGGCCACTCGGAGGTGCTGGCCTGTGCGGCCGACAGCACAAGCGAGGCGGCCGCGGTGGCAGTCGCGAGCAGCGCGAGCGCGCGCCGCGTCGCGGACGTGGAACGCAACAGCGTGTTCATGGCAAGGCGGTTCATCCTGATCTCCTGGCGGGTTGCCCGGAGGCATCCGTGTGTTGCGGGTTGAAGTCGACCAGGCCAGTGGCCAGATCGTCCTCGCCGGCTTTTCAGCCAACGTGGAGAGCAGCGTAGGAGGGCAGCGTCGTCGAAGCGATGCAGAAAGCCGCACTCGTTACGCGACGTGTGCGGCAATTCGGATGACGATTAATCGCGATGCTCGACCGTGACCCATCAATGGCGGGTCCCAGCACTCACATCCCGACGGGATCAGCAACTGCGTTTCGCCCCAGTTCGACCCGAATGCGACCATTGAAGACTCCCAGAAGCAGCCGCTTTCTTCAGCCCGATACCGGACGTCAAGGCCTGACTCCTCGCGCGAAAGCTATGAAAATGCAAGGGCTGAGCCTCGAGTCTGTTGCTCAGTCATGCTGCAGTTCCACTCGGCGTGACGTTCACGTGACGCCCTGACTTCTACGTTTGCGCCGGTGAGACCAACTGCGAGGTCTCGAAGGTGAGCAAACCATGAAGAAGCGCGGCGCTAACACCCTGTGGTTCGGTCTCAGCATGCTGGCGCTGGCCGGCTGCGGCGGCAACGACGATCCGCCGCCACCGGTGCCCGCGCCGGCGGCCGCCCCCGTTCCGGCACCGGCGCCAGCTCCGGCGCCTACTCCCACCCCGCCCACCATCACGACGCAGCCCGCCAACGCCGCCGTCACGGTCGGGCAGACCGCCACGTTCACGACGGTCGCCACCGGCACGGACATCACCTATCAATGGCGGCGAGCGGGTGCCGATCTCGCCGGGGCCAACTCGGCCAGCTACACCACGGCCGCCACGGGGATCGGCGACAGCGGCGCCACGTTCAGCGTGCGCCTGTGCACCGGGCCACAAGCCAGCAACGTCTGCGTCGACAGCGCCAGCGCCGCGCTTACCGTCAACCCGATCGTGCTCAACGCCGCCCAGCTCGCCGGCACGCCTGGCACCATCGGCAGCGCCGACGGCACAGGTGCTGCCGCGCGCTTCAACACGGCGAACTACGTGGCGATCAATTCGGCCACGGGCACGATCTACATCGGCGACTCCGGCAACAGCACGCTGCGCGCGATGACCCCCGCCGGCGCGGTCAGCACCCTGGCCGGAACCGTCGGCGTGTTCGGCTTCGCCGATGGAACGGGAAGCGCGGCACGCTTCAACTTCCCCGGTGGGCTGGCAATCGATGCCGCCGGCAACCTTTTTCTCGCCGACTGGGACAATTTCCTCATCCGCCGCATCACCCCTGCGGGCGTGGTCACGACGCTGGCCGGATCGCCGGGCGCGGCGGGCAGCACTGACGGCACCGGTGCAGCGGCGCGTTTCCGCAATCCGAACGGACTCGCTGCCGACGCCGCCGGCAACCTGTACGTAGCCGACTGGGGCAACCACACGATCCGCCGCGTCACGCCGGCAGGCGTGGTTACGACGCTGGCGGGTTCGCCTGGCTTCGCGGGCAGCGCCGACGGCGCTGGAGCGGCGGCGCGCTTCGCCAACCCGACCGGCATGGCGGTCGACAGCGCGGGCAACGTCTACGTCGCCGACCAGGGCAATCACACGATACGGCGCATCACGCCAGCCGGCGTCGGTGACTACGCTGGCGGGACTGGCGGGTGCCGCAGGCAGCACGGACGGCACCGGCAACGCAGCCCGCTTCACGCCGCCTTCGGCCTTGAGCATCAGCCCCAGCGGCGATCTGTTCGTGATTTCCGGCGCCAACGGCGAGACCGTGCGCAAGATCACTGCGGCGGGCGTCGTAACCACTGTGGTCGGAGTGGCCGGTCAGGCCATCGCCGTGGTGCTCGGCGCCGACCCGCGCTTGCGCAACGGCCGCGGCGTACACGCGATCTCGAGCAACCGGCTGCTGGTGACCGCGGATCACGCGCTGCTCGACATCACCGTGCCGTAGCTGAAGCCTACTTCGAGGGCCAAGCGCGGCAGCGCGCCTGGACTGCACACAGCAATCCCAGACGCATGGAACCCAGGGGAAGGTCATGACCGGAATCTCGACATTGCAGCGATGGGCGCGGGCAACGCTTGCGGCGTGCATGGCTATAGCGATGAGCGTGTGGCTGACCGCCTGCGGTGGCTCCGACGACCCTGCCGTGCCGCCGCCGGCGCCGCCGCCCAGCGAAGGCAGCGCCACGATCAGCGCCGCCGGCGGCTTCGTCGATGGTCCCGACCGCGTGCGGCTGGGGGTCCCGCCGGGTGCAGTCGACAGCGACGTCACTTTTCGAATTGCCCGCGACGGTAGCGGCGCACCGCCACTGCCCGGTGGCATCGATCTGCTGAGCGCTGTCTACGCAATCACGCCGCATGGACAGGTGTTCAACCAGCCGGTGGCCATCCGCGTGCCGTCCAACGTCGCGCAGGCAGCGGGCCGGCCGACGTTCCTGATGAAAGCCGAGCCCGGCGGCCGCTGGGCGGTGATCGGCACCGATAGCGGGGCCGTCGACGCGCTGACTGCGAGCATCGACTCGCTGTCGTACGTCGCGGTCGGCGCCTGCACCAACAACCTGCCGTCCAACTCGCCATTCGCGCAGAACTGTCCGACCTTCAACGTACTGCGCTTCGAATTACTGACTGACAGCGGCGATCCCTTCCCGGTGTCGCAGGACACGACCTACAGTGCGATCCAGCCGGTGCTGCTGATCACCACGCCGACCGTATTGACCGCGCGCATGACGTGGACCCGCCCGCCTCTCATCGCGCGAACCGACCTGCTCGACACCGGCTCGACCTTCAGTGGCAGTGCCAGCGGCGTGTTGGTGGGTCGGCAGGCGGGCATCGCGTGGAGCAGTGAGGCACCAGATGGCCTCGAAGTCACGCAGAACGTTACTCGCACGTTCACCATCACCGTGACGCCCGCTCAGGTCGCCAGCGCCCGCAACCCGAACGGCGTGGTGCGCCCGCTGTGGGCACAGGCCAGCGCCGGGCCGTGGGAGTACAACGCGGTCATTCCAATCCGCATCCGCGACGTCAGCGCGCCGCCGCCTCCGCCGGCGCCGACGATCACACAGCAGCCTGCCAGTGCCGGCGTGGTTGAGGGACAGCCTGCCAGCTTCAGTGTGTCGGCCAGCATCACGCCTGCAACGGCTCTGACCTATCAGTGGTCGCGACGCGCCGACACCAGCTCCACATTCGCCCCGATCGCCGGCGCCACCGCAGCCACGTTCAACCTGGCCACCACGGCGCTTACCGACAACGGCGCGCAGTTCCAGGTGGCGGTGTGTGCAGCCCCGACCCGCTGTGTGATCTCCGGCCCTGCCACGCTGACCGTCACGCAGGCACCGGTCGCGCCGAGCTTCACCCGGCAGCCGGCGAGCATCGCCGTGGTGGCCGGCCAGACCGCGAGTTTTACCGTGACGGCCACCGGCAACCCGCTGCCGCGCATCGACTGGCAGTCGGCACCGCCCAGCGATCCGAACGACTTTACGCCGCTCTCGATCGCGCCCTTCTGCATGCGCACCGATCCGCCAGCGAGCGGCACGAGCACCACTGCCACGTGCACGGTCGGACCACTTGCCATCGTGGACAGCGGGCGGCGTTATCGCGCGGCTGCAACCAACAGTGCCACCACCACAAACAGCACGGTCGCCACGCTGACGGTGAGCCCTGCGCCGGTGCCGCCAACTATCACGCAACAGCCCCAGCCGAAGTCGACCACGGTCGGCGGCAGCGCGACCTTCAGCGTCACCGCCACAGGCACCGCGCCGCTGAGCTACGCCTGGGCCACGCTCAACGGCGGTGCCTTGCCGTCGATCAATGGCAATTTCACGATCGGCAGTTGCAGCGGGCAGATCACATACAGCAACGGCGGCGCCACCGTCACACTCAGCAATCTGACCGTCTTCTGCAGCGGCTTTACGGTCACGGTGACGGTCAGCAACGGCATCAATCCGAGCGCCACCAGCAGCGGCGCAACGTTGACCGTCACGCCGGTCACGCAGGGGCTGTCGCTACTTGCTGGCGACATCGGCGGGCCAGGGCTGGTCGATGGCTCCGGTGCGCAGGCACGCGTGACCATGAGCCCTCGCTGGGGCATCGCCTTCGATGTTGCAGGCAACGCCTACTTCAATGACGGAATTGCGGGTCGCGTGCGCAAGGTCACACCGACTGGCGAGGTGAGCACGTTCACCGATGCGGCCACCGCCCTTCGCGGCAACGATGGGGGCATTGCCGTGGACAGCAGCGGCAACCTCTACTTCCCCGAGCGTTCCGTAGGCAACCGCATCCTGCGCATGACGCCCGCGGGGGTTATCAGCGTCTGGCTCAGCGCGGCCGACGGGTGGGCCAACCAAGTGATCAGCGTGGCCATGGACGCGGCAGGCAATCTGTATGGCGCCGAGGGCTTCACCGGCCAGCCGCAGCGGATCGTCAAGATCACGCCGGCGCGCGTGGTCTCCACCTTCTACACCTTTGCCGATGCGACAGGCTCCGTGGACGCATTGGCCGTCGATGTTGGCGGCAACCTTTACGGCAGCGGCAGTGGGTCGCTGTTCGGCACGGTGCTGCGCATCACGCCTGCGGGTGTTCTGAGCACCGTGGCAGGCGCAGCAGGCGAGCAGGGCAACGTGGACGGCACCGGCCCTGCTGCGCGATTCTTTGGCATCGGCGGTCTGGCCATCGGCACCGGCGGATTCCTGTATGCCACCGATGGCCGCACGGTACGGCGGATCGGGCTGCTGGATGGTGCGGTCACCACGGTGTCCGGCTTCTTGGACGCGGCGCCGCCGCGCGACGGCGTCGGTACGGGCGCGCGCTACGAAGGCCCGGGCAGCATTGCTGCAGCGCCGACTGGCGACTTGCTGATCGGCGACACCTCGACGCTGCGGCGCTTGTCTACGACCGACTTCTACGCCGCCACCTTCGTCGGCAAGGTCCTGTCCACGGGCAGCAGCGACGGCAACGGGGCAGCGGCACGCTTCGCGGGCCCGGCCGGCGTGGTGCTCGACGCAAGTGGCAATGCCTACGTGGCGGACGTCGGCAGCGGTATTCGCAAGGTCACGCCGAGCGGCGTGGTGACTACGCTGAGCGCGGCGATAAGGCCCCGCCTGCTGGCGCGGGACGCCAACGGCGATCTGTTGGCCGCCAGCTCCAACGCGGTCTGGCGGGTTTCACTCAGCGGTATGGCAGCGCTGCTGGCGGGCAACCCGGCAGAGGGCGGCTACCTTGACGCGGCGGTCGGCACCGAAGCGCGCTTCGGCCAGATCCTTGGCCTGGCCATCGACGGCGCCGGCGATGTCTTTATCAGCGAGAACATCAACCAGAACAGCACCATCCGCCGCATCACGTCCCAAGGCGCGGTGAGCACCTGGGCTGGCGTGCGGGGCGACTTCGGCGCCGGCGATGGCGAAACCGACGGCGACCGCCTGAGCGCCCGCTTCCGCAGTCCAACGGGGCTGGCCTTCGACAGCAACGGCAACATGTTCGTGGCCGACTCCGGCAACCGCACGATCCGGCGCATCTCACCGGCAGGCGTTGTCTCCACAGTGGCCGGCACGGCGCAGGTACTCGGCACCACCGACGGCACAGGTGCGGCGGCGCGCTTCACGGAGCTTGGAAGGCTGGCCATCGGCAATGGCGACAATCTCATGATTGCCGACTTCGGCACCCTGCGGCGCATGACCCCTGCCGGCGTAGTGACCACCGTTATGGGCTTGCCTGGCCAGCCGGGCGTGCGATTGGGCAGCCAGCAGCCGCAGCTCAACCGGATCGGCGGGATGGCAGTGCGGCCGGATGGTCGCGTGGTGCTCACGTCGGAGGCGGCGGTGCTCGAGGCCACCTTGCCCTGACCAATCGAATGACTCGCTCGATCATGCACAACTGTCCGGAGCTTTCGATGCCAATACGCCTGAACCTGCTGCTTGCCGCCGCGCTGTGCACTTCCCTGCTGCTGGCCGCGGCACCCGCAGCGAACGCCCAATGGACCCTCGACTACACCGTGCGCTATGAGGCAGCCGGCCAGCAGACGGGCAAACCCGGCGAGCCGCGCGGCCCGGACACCCTGGTGAGCGAGAAGATCACCTGGCGCGTGCAGCAGGAGGTGCGCGGCACGCTGAACTACACGCAGAAGGTGCGAGGCGCGGTGGCCAGCAACATGCCGGACAAGAACAACGAGCAGCGCTACGACTCGTGGATCAGCCGCGCCGGCAACGCTGGCACGCCGGCCTGGATGAAGCTCGACGCCGAAGAGGTGATGGACAGCGCCGAGCGGCTGGGCAAGGCCGACGGCGAGGGCGCGGGCGAACTCAACCGCGAACGTGCCGGCAAGTTCGGCCGCGTCCAGCACCTGCGCACGCGCATCGCCCTGGCCGCGGAGGGCCCCGGCGCGGCGAGGCTGAACAATCCCTTTCTGCAGATCGACCGCGTCGACGGCAAGCTGCACTTCGAGCCGCCGGCCATCGACCTGGACCCTGCGCAGGTGCGCTCCACCTCACAGAAGGTGGTCCGCATGGACAAGCCCGCCGCCGCGGGCGAGTGGGACAGCGGCGACGCCAAAGTGCAGCGCACCACGGCCCGGCTGACCCTGCCGCTGTTGCCGGTTCAGGTGTTCGACATGCCGCGCGACGCGCAGTCGTTCGAGGCCACGCGTACGCTGGATGTGCTCGGGCCCACCGGCGGCAAGGCGACGATGACGATCGCACTGCGCCGTTCGGGTGCTGCCGCGTCGAGCGCGGCGGCCGGCTCCACGCCCGGCAGCGCACCCAGCACGGCAACAAGCAACGCGTCGGCCGCCGTGGCATCCGCCGCAACAGCACCGGCCGCAACGGCCGCCGCCGCAACGAGCCCGACGGCCGGCGCGGCCGGATACGCACGCACCCAGCCCAACTGCCCGCCCCCCACCGCGACCGCCGCCGACGGTGCAGTGACCGGGGCAGCCGCCGGGGCCGAGGTCGGCGGCAAGGTGATCGGCGGCGGCTATGGGCGCCAGGTCGGGTCCGCCATCGGTGGGGTGCTGGGCGCTCTGGGCGGCGCTGCGAAGAAGGACGAGCCGGCGCCGGATTGCCCACGCTGAGCCATTTTCAAGAGGACGAGGACACATCATGCGATGGGGACTGGCGCTTGGCGCGGCGGCTTCACTCGGTGCGGCAGCCATCATCGTCACGCAATGGACGGGTGAACAAGGTACCGCGCCGTCATCCGCTCCTACCAGCCGCGAGGCAGTTGCCGCGGGGCTCAAGCAAGCCCTGGGCGCCGAGGGCCAGGCCATCGCCAGCACGCTCACATCCGGCACGGGCATCGGCCTGTTCCAGAGCGTGCTAGGGCTCGACCCGGCGGGCGAGCAGTCGATGGAAAGCACCGACGCGGTGGCAGCCGATGCCGAAGGCCCGGCCGGCGAGCGACGCACCCGAACCACGATGCGTGTGGATGGCTCGGGTTCGCGCGTCACCCTGCATGGCGACTTCGAAGTTCGTGAGGTGCGCGGCGAGTCACGCATCAACACGCGGGCCCGGCTGACCGTCAGCCTCGACTACTGCCCCGACAAGGACGGTCAGGTCGTCGCCGACGTGGTGTACCAGGGCAGCGGCGACAACGCGATGGCCAATGCGGCCTTCACAGCCGGCTACAGCGTGAACCTCAGTGCCAAGGGACAGGCCAAGGCCAGCGTCAACGACCAGGCTCTGATGTCGCGCATTGACCAGGAACTGCGCTACGAGCATTCCACCCGCGGTGGGCAAAGCCCGACGAGCGCGGCCAGCCAGGCCACCGCAACCCGCAAGGCCACGAGCGGCAGCTTCACCATTGGCACGTCGACGGCCGTGGAGAGCACGGTGCGGTCCGCCGACAACACTGTCCAGGTCACCAACCGGAAGCGGGACATCCGCTTCGGCGCGGGTCCCGGTGACGACCCGCAGGCCAACATGTACCTCGCCACCTTGACGTACTTGTGGCTTGATACGGCGCTGACCTCGATCTTCGAGAAAGCGCAGGCCAAATGGCGCGGCGGCGCCTGTGTCGAACTGCTGGTGCGCGCGCCGGTGAAGGGCGGCGGCGCGACCAATGCTACGCATCCCAAAGAACGCAAGAACTTCGAAGCGGCGGTGCGCCACAGGATCGAGCAGGTCGAACTGCCCCTGCCGATCGATGCCACGTTTGACGGCCGCGACACGCTGGAACCGAAGCGGGTCGACAAGGCCCCAGGCCGCTTCGACTACGTCGCGGGCGCCGACCCGAAGGACTACGGCAACGTGGCGCTGAAGAGCGTCTCGCGGCGTGGCATCGCCGAGGAGCGCGTCGCATTCAGCAACGACCAGCGGTACGGTGGAAGTTTCAGCGCGCGCACCAGCGGACCGATGCAGGCGCTGGCGGAAGGCCGCGTGACCTGGGTCATCAAGCCGGATGCGACCGACACTTTTGTTCCTGTCGGCAACGTGCGCGTCAGCGGAACCCGGCGCCATTGCAAGGTCGAAGGCGCGGCCGATCTGACCGAAGGCGACGGCGAACTGCACCTCAAGCGCGATGCCGAGGGCCGCCCCACCGAGTACCGCGGCCACGGCATCAAGCTGATGCAGGTGCAATTCACCTGTCCACGCGTCAGTTCGACGCAGACCCTGCCCGTGGCCTGGTTCGGCACGGCAGAAGCCTATCGGCCGGTGAGCGCCGACGGTTCGATGGAGGGCCGCCTCGACCAGGGCATCGTCGCATGGACATGGCGCTTCACACGGTAACCGGGCCGGTCCGTATCAGCGATGATTCGGTCATGCAAAAGCCTGCAGCGAGCGCCGAATTGCGAGTTCGCCTCTATGGCGACCCGGCCGTCGTGCTGCCCGATGGGCGCGTCGTTGCACTGGAGCGCCGCGCCGCCGCACTGCTGGCGCTTGCCGCGCTGGAGCCCGGAATCAGCCGGCTGCGCGTAGCTTCGTTGCTCTGGCCCGACTCGAACGACCCGCGGCGCAATCTGCGCCAGCAATTGCTGCGCTTCCGGCAGTTGTTCGACCACCCGTTGGTCGAGGGTGACAGCGCGTTGAGCGTGAAAGAAATGCTGATTGAAGCTCCTGATGACCTCTCACCGGCACCCTTGCTTGCCGGCCACGAGTACGAGGACTGCGAGGAGTTCGCGGCCTGGCTGTCGCAGCAGCGTGAAGCGCGGCACGCCCGTCTGCTCGAGACCGCGCGCCAGCAACTTGCCGGTAGCGAGGAGGCTGGCGACCTCGACGCCGCGTTGGCCGCCGCCAATGCACTGCTCGCACTGGACCATCGTGCGGAGAGCCATCATCGCGAACTGATGCGGCTCAACTACTTGCGCGGGGATTCCGCCGCCGGGCTGACCGCCTATCGGCGTCTGAGTGAGATGCTCGCCGCCGACTTCGACACCCGGCCGTCTGCGCCGAGCGAAGAACTGGCCGCTGTGCTGCGCAGTCATGCGCAGCACAGCGCGCGCACGGCTGTACCGCGCTCGGGGGTTGGGTCGAGCGCAGCACTGCCGGTAGCGTTGAAACGGCCGCCTCGTCTTGCCGGTCGCGCAAGCGAACGCGCTGCCGTGGCGCAGCACTGGGCCGAAGGCCGAGTGGTGCTGCTCGAAGGCGAGGCGGGCCTCGGCAAGAGCCGACTGATGGCGGAGATCCTGGCCGATGCGAGCGCAGCGTTGAGTGCCGCTGGCCGCCCCGGCGACGCCGGTGCACCTTACGCCACACTGGCGCGGCTGCTGCGGCCGCTGCTGGAGGATGGCGCGGCCGGTCTCGACGCCCCGACGCGCGAAGCCCTTGCCCACATCACGTCGTCGGTCGCGCCGGCCGCGCCTGCGCAGTCGGGTTCTTCCGAAAGTGCCGGGGCGGCATCCGCTGCGCGCCCCGCGCTCAACCCGCTGCGCCCCGGCGCGATGGCCACCGCCGTTTCCGAATTGCTCCGCCAGCGCAACGTACAGGTGATTGCGCTCGACGACCTGCACTTTGCCGACGAGGCAACGATCGATCTCATCGCCAGTCTCGCAGCGCAGGCCGAACCGCCCCGGTGCTGGCTACTGGCGGCGCGTCCGGCCGAGCTGTCCCCTGCGGCTCGGGAGTTGCGGACTGCGCTGACGGAGTTGCAGCGGCTCAGCGTCGTCACGCTGACGGCGCTGGACGAAGGTGCGATCGAGGCGATCGTCGATGCGCTTGCCATCCCGGCCTTGCACGGCGCCACGCTGGCGGGAGCGCTGTTGCGCCACACCGGTGGCAACCCGCTGTTCGTGCTCGAGACGCTCAAGCATGGACTCATGGAAGGCACTCTGGCGCGCGGTGAGTTGCCGCGCCCGCTGAGCGTCGGCGCCTTGATCGAGCGCCGGCTGCAGCGCCTCAGCGAGGCCGCCCTCACCCTGGCGCGGGTGGCCGCGATCGCCGGCGTGGACTTCAGCATCGAACTCGCCGAGTCGGCGATCGGTGTGCGTGCGGTCCAGCTTGCCAGCGCCTGGGCCGAACTCCAGGACGCTCCTGTGCTGCGCGACGAGAGCTTCGCGCACGACCTCGTGAGCGACGCGGTCTTGCGTAGCGTGCCGCCGGTGGTGGCGCGGCGCGTCCACGGCCAATGCGCGCGATGGCTCGCCGCCCACAACGCGGAGCCGGCACGCGTGGCCTGGCATTGGCGCTATGGCGGCATGCCGGCCGAAGCCGGGCGAGCCTTCGTCGCTGCGGCCTTGCGCGCCGAGGCCGCCGCGCGCCTGCAGGAGGAGGCGGCTTTGTACGAGCATGCGGCGCAGGCGTTTGCCGATGCTGGCCTGGACGAGGAGCGCTTCAACGCGCTAGTCGGTCGGGTGCGATCACTCAATCAGTCCAAGTTCGACGGCGCGGCGGTGCAGGAGTGCCGCGCATTGCTCAATGCCGCCTGCACCGACTCACAGCGCGTACGCGCCCACAGCGAACTCGCCGGCCTGCTGACCGAGCGCGGCGAGCCGCGGGCCGCGCTCGAAGCGGGTCAGTCCGCGATGGCGCTGGCAAAGCGGCTAGGCGACCACGAGTGGCAGGTTCGTACCGCCTGCCACATGGCCACAGCACTGTGCAGCCTAGGGCGCGCGGACGAAGCAGTGGCGCTGCTGGCACCGCTGCGTACTCGGGTCGACGCCCAGTCCGATGAAGCGCTGCGCATGCTTTGGCATGGAGACTCGGGTGCCGCGCTGGGTCATACCGGTCGGCTGCGCGAAGCTGTGGCCGCCTTCGACGTGGCACTCGATGCTGCACGCCGCCTTGGCCTGCGCGACTCTGAAGGTCGCCTGCTGTTGAACTGCTCAGTCACGCTGCGCCAGAGTGGGCAGTTCGAGCGTGCGCTCGAGCTGTCGCGTCAGGGTCAGTGGCTATCCGCGGCGGAGAACGACGACGCGGCTGCTTTGCCCGTTGATCGTCTGGTGCTGGCACGCGATGAGTCGGAAGCCGGTCTGTACAGCGCGGCGCTGCCGGCGCTCGAAAGTGTGGTGACGGAATTCGAGCGCCGGCAGGCGGGCTTCTGGCATCAGGCTGGCCGCATGGTGCTGGTGCGA
>CAVPDC010000023.1:0-51321 GCA_963702595.1 uncultured beta proteobacterium
CGACCATGCGGTGTCGAGCGAGGCGGCGATGAAGTACTTCGTACTCGGCGCGCTGGCCTCGGGCTTCCTGCTCTACGGCATGAGCATGCTGTATGGCGCCAGTGGCACGCTCGACATCAACGAACTTGCCGACCGGGTTGTCACCGGCCACGTCGCCAGCCGGGTTTCGCTGGTGTTCGGCACGGTGTTCATCGTCGCCGGTCTGGCGTTCAAGTTCGGTGCGGTCCCGTTTCATATGTGGGTGCCGGATGTCTACCAGGGCGCGCCTACGCCGGTGACGATGCTGATCGGCTCGGCGCCCAAGCTGGCCGTGTTCGCGGTGACCTTCCGCATCCTGGTGGAAGGCCTGCTGCCGCTGGCGGCTGACTGGCAGCGCATGCTGATCGTGCTGGCTGTGGCGTCACTGGTGCTCGGCAACCTGACAGCCATCGCGCAGAGCAATCTAAAGCGGATGCTGGCGTACTCGACGATCGCGCAGATGGGATTCGTACTGCTGGCGATGCTCTCGGGCGTGGTCGGCGGCAGCCCGACGTCGACCGTCAATTCCTACAGCGCGGCGATGTTCTACCTGATCACCTACGCGCTGACGACGCTCGGCACCTTCGGTGTCATCCTGCTGCTCGCTCGTAGCGGTTTCGAGGCTGAAGAGATTGCCGACCTCAAGGGGCTGAACCGGCGCAGTCCCTGGTATGCCTTCGTCATGCTGCTGCTGATGTTCTCGCTTGCCGGCATCCCGCCCACTGTGGGTTTCTATGCCAAGCTGGTCGTCCTGCAGGCCTTGCTGGGCGACGGGCTGCACGGCGGCATGCTCTGGCTGGCGATCATCGCCGTGATGTTCTCGCTGGTCGGTGCGTTTTACTACCTGCGCGTCGTCAAGATCATGTACTTCGACGAACCGCCGGCCGGAGCGCCGGCGCCGATCTCTGCGACGACCGACATGCGCGTGGCGCTGTCCATCAACGGTGCGCTGGTGCTGGTGCTCGGCATCCTGCCTCAGTATCTGCTGAAGCTCTGCACCGACGCGATGATCCGCACGATCGGTGGCTGATCCCACGCTGCCGCCGGGTGCGTCCGGTGACGATCCGCTGGCGGAGCGCACTCTCGACAGCCGCCTGGCCTACGACGGCGTCTTCCTGCGACTCTTCGTCGATCATGTGCGTGCGGCCGATGGCCACGAGAGCACGCGCGAGTACCTGCGCCACCCGGGTGCGGTGATGATGATCCCCTTGCTCGACGATGGCAGAGTCGTGCTGGAACGTCAGTTCCGCTACCCGCTCGGCCGCAGCCTCATCGAATTTCCCGCCGGCAAGATCGATCCAGGCGAAGCGCTGCTGACTTGCGCGCAGCGTGAACTGCGGGAGGAAACCGGCTACGTCGCGCGCGAGTGGACCTACCTCGGCGGATTCCACAACGCCATCGCCTACAGCGACGAGAAGATCGAGGTTTTTCTCGCACGTGGCCTCACGCACGAGGGTGCCAAGCTGGACGTGGGCGAGGTGCTGGAAGTGTTCACTGCGCCATGGGAGCAGTTGCTCGACTGGATCCGCGACGGCACCGTCACCGACGTCAAGACCATCGTCGGCACCTACTGGCTCGAACGCGTGCTCAAGCAGGCGTAGGGCGGGCAGGGTGGCCCACCGCACGGCGACGCGAGCTGCCTCGCCGTGCGCGGTATTGGCACCTCGCTCAGCAGACCTTCAGCGCCCCCTCCAGGTCGGCGATCAGGTCCTCCTCGTGCTCGAGCCCGATCGACACGCGGATCAGCCCCTCCGAAATCCCGATCTGCTGCCGCAGTTCGAGCGGCACGCCGGAGTGCGTGGTCGATGCCGGGTGGCAGATCAGTGACTCGGTCCCGCCGAGGCTGACGGCGGACTTGAAGAGCGTCAGCGCGTTGATGAACCGGAACGCCATGTCACGCCCGCCATCGAGCACGAACGAAAACGTCGAACCGGCCCCGGTGCACTGCCCGCGATAGACCCGCTGGTAGTTCTCGTCGGCGATGAGCTGCGGATGCAGCACCTTAACCTTGCGGATCGGGTTGTCCGCCATCCAGTGGGCGACGCGGCTGCCGGTAGCCGCCGCGCGCCGCATGCGCAGCACCAGTGTTTCCATCGACCGCGCGATCATCCACGAAGAATGCGGGTCGAGCTGCGAGCCGAAGGCGCCGCGCAGCAGGCGCAGCTTGCCAACGAGGTCCTTGCGCCCGGTCACGCCGCCCGCGACGAGGTCGCTGTGGCCGCCGACGTACTTGGTCAGCGAGTACACCGACAGGTCGATGCCCTCGCGGATCGGGTGCTGGAAGATCGGGCCCAGCATCGTGTTGTCGCACGCCGAGATCGGGCGATACCCGTGTTTGCGTTCGAAGGCGTCGATCGCTGCGACCACGGCCTTGAGATCGACCAGTGCGTTGGTCGGGTTGGCCGGCGTTTCCAGGTAAAAGAGACCCACGCGCCCGCGCGCCGCGGCCGCTTCAAGCGCGGCCGTCATCTGTTCCGGTGACAGGCCATCGGCGAAGGGATGTCCGCCGATGCCCCACTCGGGCAGGATCTTGCGGATCAGCGTCTCCGTGCCGCCGTAGAGAGGCGTGGAGTGCACGACCTGGTCGCCGGGCCGCAGGAACGTCAGCAGCACGGTGCCGATTGCCGCCATGCCGCTCGAGGTCACGATCGCGTCTTCGGCGCCGTCGAGGAGCGCCAGGCGGTCCTCCACGATCTCCAGATTCGGATGATTGAAGCGGCTGTACACGAGGCCGGCGCCCGTATCGGCGGGGCGGGGCTTGCGACCCGCGACCACGTCGAAGAACGCCGCGCCATCCTCGGCCGTGCGGAATGCGAAGGTCGACGTCAGGAACACCGGTGGCTTGACTGCTCCCTCCGAGAGGAACGGGTCATAGCCGTACGACATCATTTGCGTTTCGGGATGCAGCTCGCGGCTCGAAATGGCGCGCTTGTGATAGCTCGAGTACGACATGTGCTCCCCCTCGGTTTACGGTTCGCGTGCGAAGGGAGCATCGTCGGCCAAAAGGGCGCGGCGTTCAAGCGCAATGCGCTGCTGCAGTCGGCGCGCGGCCGATCCGGCCGACTACATGTTGACGTAGTTCGGCCCGCCGCCGCCCTCGGGCACGACCCAGACGATGTTCTGCGTCGGGTCCTTGATATCGCAGGTCTTGCAGTGCACGCAATTCTGGAAGTTGATCTGCAGCTGGTCTGACCCGTCGTCGCTCTTTACAAACTCGTAAACGCCCGCGGGGCAGTAGCGCTGTTCCGGCCCGGCATAGCGTGCGAGATTGATCTGAACCGGGACGGTCGCCTGCTTCAGGGTCAGGTGCGCGGGCTGGTTCTCCTCGTGATTCGTATTCGACAGGAACACCGAGGAGAGCTTGTCGAACGTGATGCGGTTGTCCGGCTTGGGGTAGTCGATCGGCGCGCACTCGGCGGCGGGCTTCAGCTTCTCGTGGTCGGCCTTCGTCCGGTGCAGCGTCCACGGCGCCTTGCCGCGGAAGACGATCTGGTCAACGCCCCACATCACGGCGCCGGCGACGAGGCCCTTGTCCAGGTAGGGCTTGAAGTTGCGCGCCCGGTGCAATTCGTCGTGCAGCCAGCTCGATTCGAATGCGGCGGGGTAGGTAAGCAGTTCGTCACGGCTGCGTTCGGCCGAGACCGCGTCGAAGGCCGCGTCTGCGGCCAGCATGCCGGTCTTGATAGCCGCGTGCGAGCCCTTGATGCGCGGCGCATTCAGGAAGCCGGCATCGCATCCGATTAATGCGCCGCCCGGGAACACGAGCTTGGGCAGGCTCTGCAATCCGCTGGCATTGATCGCGCGCGCGCCGTACGACAGGCGTTTGCCGCCCTCGAGGAAGGAGCGGATCATCGGATGCGTCTTGTATCGCTGGAATTCCTGGAACGGCTCCAGGTAGGGATTGACGTACCCCAGACCCACCACGAGGCCGATCGAAACCAGGTTCTGGTCGAAGTGGTAAAGGAAGCCGCCGCCGTAGGTGGAACTGTCGAGCGGCCAGCCAGCGCTGTGCACGACCAGCCCAGCCTGGAACTTCGAAGGCTCGACCTCCCAGACCTCCTTGATGCCGATGCCCCAGGTCTGCGGATCGCGGCCTTCGAGCAGCCTGAACCGCTCGATAACCTGTTTGCCGAGGTGTCCGCGTGCGCCTTCCGCGAACAGGGTGTACTTGCCGATCAGTTCCACGCCCGGCTGGAAGCTGCCCGTCGGTTTTCCGTCCTTGCCGATACCCATGTTGCCGGTGGCGACCCCACGCACTGCGCCGTCTTCGTCGTAGAGCACTTCCGCAGCGGCGAATCCCGGGAAGATCTCCACGCCGAGCGCCTCGGCCTGCTGGCCGAGCCAGCGCACGACGTTGCCCAGGCTCACGACGTAGTACCCGTCATTGATGAAGCAGGCCGGCAGTAGCCAGTGCGGGTTGTAGATCGCCTTGGTCTCGGTCAGGATGTAGAAGCGATCCTCGCTGACCGGCGTCGTCAGCGGTGCGCCGAGTTCCTTCCAGTTCGGAAACAGTTCGGCGAGCGCGATCGGATCCATCACCGCGCCAGAGAGGATGTGTGCGCCGATTTCCGAGCCCTTTTCGAGCACGCAGACAGAACACTCCGCGCCCCGCTCAGCCGCCCGCTGCTTGAGCCGAATGGCGGCCGCGAGGCCCGCCGGTCCACCGCCGACGACAACCACGTCGTACTCCATCGCCTCACGTTCGATTGCCTGCGGACCGGTCATCTCGCCCTCGTCACGATCATTGCGCCAAGACACGGATTGTCCCGGAGATTGATTAGAGGCCGCAATCGACTGTGCGATCATGTTTGGGACGTGCGCCGAGGCCGGAGATGAGAACCAACCTAAAGGAAAAAGTCGCGCTTGTAACGGGGGCGAGCAGCGGGCTCGGGAGCCGGTTCGCGCGCGTGCTGGCCGCCAATGGAGCGCTGACAGTGCTGGCGGCGCGGCGCATCGAGCGCCTGAAGGACCTGCGGGCGGAGATAGAAGCGGCTGGTGGTGCCGCGCACGTCGTTCCGCTGGACGTCACGGATCTCGACTCGGTCCGCGCTGCCGTCGAACAAGCGGAGCGCGAAGTCGGGCCGATCGACATCCTGGTCAACAACTCGGGTGTCTCGACGACACAGCGGCTGGTCGACGTGACGCCGGTCGACTTCGACTTCGTCGTCGGCACCAACGTGAAGGGTGCATTTTTCGTGGCCCAGGAAGTGGCGCAGCGCATGATCGCGCGCGGCAAGGGCCAGGCCGACTTTCGCGGCCGTATCGTGAACATCGCCTCGGTCGCGGGGTTGCGCGTGCTGCCGCAGATCGGCCTGTACTGCATGAGCAAGGCCGCCGTGGTGCAGATGACCAAGGCACAGGCGCTGGAGTGGGGTCGATTCGGCATCAACGTCAACGCAATTTGCCCCGGCTACATCCGAACCGAGATCAACGATGCGTACTGGGAGACCGAAGGTGGCCGCAAGCTGATGCAGATGCTTCCACGCAAACGGGTCGGCGGCACGGAGGACCTCGACGGCGTGCTGCTGCTGCTCGTCGCCGACGAGTCGCAGTTCATCAACGGCGCCATCATCGCGGCGGACGACGGAATGTCAGTGACGTGATCTGACAGCCGCACAGGCGCGGAGAAATCGGCTCGGGTGATGAAGGAGTTTGTCGTCGACATTCCGCTGCGATGGGGTGACATGGACGCCATGTCGCACCTCAACAACGTCATCTACTTTCGCCTGATGGAAGAGGCGCGCATCCGCTGGTTCCAGCAATTGGGTTTCTCGACGCTGCCCACCGGCGAAGCGCCGATCCTGGCGCATGTGTCCTGTGACTTCGTGCGCGCGATGACGTATCCCGGCACCGCGCTCGTCCGCCAGATCGTGACGCGGGTCGGCCGCTCCAGCGTCGAGATGTCGCTCTCCATCGAGAAGGAGGGTGAGCCCGGGGTGGCCTACGCCACCGGGCGCTCGGTCATCGTCTGGTACGACTACGGCACCGGCAAGTCCATGCCCTGGCCCGAAGCAGTACGCGAGGCGATCACTTAAACTTCGCGGCATCTGGCAGCGGAGGATTCGATGAATAAGGTGTATTCGTCCGCCGCAGCGGCGTTGGCCGATGTGGTGAAGGACAACCAGACCGTCGCCGTGGGTGGCTTCGGCCTCTGCGGCATACCCGAGGCGCTGATCACAGCGTTGCGCGACAGTGGAGTCAAGGGCCTGACATGCGTCAGCAACAACGCCGGCGTCGATGGCTTCGGGTTAGGCCTCCTGCTCGCCACGCGCCAGGTCCGCAAGATGATTTCGTCGTACGTCGGTGAGAACAAGGAATTCGAGCGCCAGTACCTTGCCGGTGAACTTGAACTTGAGTTCACGCCGCAGGGCACGCTGGCCGAGCGCATGCGCGCGGGTGGCGCCGGCATCCCGGCGTTCTTCACGCGCACCGGGGTGGGCACCATCGTTGCCGAGGGCAAGCCGACTCAGGTGTTCGACGGCATTTGGGGCGCGAAGGAATACGTCATGGAGCGTGGCATCCGGGCCGATGTTTCGCTGGTCAAGGCGTGGAAGGCGGACCAGCAGGGCAATCTCGTTTACCGCAAGACGTCGCGCAACTTCAACCCCGTCGTCGCGATGTGCGGGAAGGTAACCATCGCCGAAGTCGAGGAGATTGTCGAAAACGGCGAGCTCGACCCCGACAATGTGCATACGCCAGGGATCTTCGTGAAGCGACTCGTGCTCAACAGGACGCCGGAAAAGCGCATCGAACAGCGCACCGTGCGGCAGAAATAGGAGAATCGGCTCATGCCCTGGACCCGTGAAGAAATGGCTGCGCGCGCGGCCAAGGAACTGCAGGACGGCTTTTACGTCAACCTCGGCATCGGGCTGCCGACGTTGGTGGCCAACTACATCCCGCCCGGCATCAACGTGATGCTCCAGTCGGAAAACGGACTGCTCGGCATCGGCCCGTTTCCTACCGAGGAGGAAGTCGACGCCGATCTGATCAACGCCGGCAAGCAACTTGTGACGGCGCTGCCGGGATCGAGCTTCTTTTCCAGCGCGGACTCGTTTGCGATGATCCGCGGCGGACACATCAACCTGGCGATCCTTGGCGCGATGCAGGTCAGCGAGAACGGCGACCTGGCGAACTGGATGATCCCCGGCAAGCTGGTCAAGGGCATGGGCGGGGCGATGGACCTCGTCTCGGGGGTCGAGCGCGTCATCGTGCTGATGGAGCATTGCGCCAAGAACGGCGAGCACAAGATCCTGCAGAAGTGCACGTTGCCTCTGACCGGGCGCGCCGTGGTCAACCGCATCGTCACCGACCTCGGAGTGTTCGACGTGACGGCCGAGGGCCTCAAGGGGGTCGAACTGGCGTCGGGTGTGACGTCCGAGGAAGTGCGCATCAAGACCGGATGCCACGTTCATCTCTCGCAGCTGGCGGCCACGGCCTGAGCTTCGCTGCGGCGAGGCTGCCATGAGCGCCGGACACGGCGGCCACCCTACGCTCGGCGCGCACGAGCGCGGCGACAGCCACTACACGCATCGGTCGCGTCCGCACGGTGCGGGGCCGCTGGCGACGGCGGTCGTACTCACGCTGGCCTACGCGCTAGTCGAGGTGGTTGGTGGCCTGTGGTCCGGCTCGCTCGCGCTGCTCGCGGACGCTGGGCACATGGCGACCGACTCTGCCGCGCTTCTCTTTGCGCTCACGGCCAACATCATTGCGCGGCGACCGGTCTCGGACCGGCATTCCTTCGGCCTGGCGCGCATCGAGGTGATTGCGGCCTTCGTCAACGCGATCGCGATGCTGGCCGTGGTCGCGTGGATCTTTTACGAGGCCATTGACCGCATCAAGAGTCCGGTGCCGGTGAAGGGACTCGGGGTTTTCGTCATCGCGGGTATCGGCCTGCTCGTCAACATCGCAGTGGCGTGGAGCCTCTCGCGTGACCGGGAAAACGTCAACACGCGCGCGGCGTTCATTCACGTCATGGGCGACCTTCTGGGTTCGGTGGCCGCGATCGCCGCTGGCGTCGTTATCTACTTCGGCGGACCGCTCATCGCAGATCCGTTGCTCTCAATGTTCGTGGCGGCGCTGATCCTGCGCTCCACGTTTGGCGTACTGCGTGAGACGACACTCGTCCTGCTCGACAGCGTGCCGGAGAACGTCGACTACGCCACGGTGGGCCGGTCGCTGGCGGCGGTTCCGGGCATCGCGTCGGTGCACGACCTGCACGTCTGGTCGATGGTGCCGGGCAAATCGGCACTCTCGGCGCATGTGCTGGTGGACGATATCGAGCGCTGGCCCGTGGTGCTGCACCAGGCGCGCTTCATCCTGCGGCGCGAGTTCGGAATCGATCACATCACGCTGCAACCCGAATGGCTGCGCAAGGACGTCCCGGAACGCGTGATTCCGCTGGGAGAACAGGGGAGCCTCAGCCGATTGCATTGACGGAGACGCACGCGCGCGATGCAGGCGCCGCGGTGGTCGGGGGGCAAGCTACGCGCCACTGACGCCGCTGCCATTACCGAGAGAGTCAGAATCCGATGCGTTTCAGCAATGCGAGCGCGCCCATCAGCAGAGGCTGGTGAACGAGGTAGATGGTCAACGCCCAGGTCCCCAAGAAGACCAGCAGCCGCGGGGGTGAAGCGTTGAGCCCCTGCAGCGCCGCCGGGACCTTCCAGCCCTGTTTCTGCCAAACGCTTCCCAGGCCCACGCCGACCAATACGACGCCGAGCCACGGGAACAGGGGGACATAGTCCTCGGTGCGTGGCAGGGCGGAGACGAATCCCACGATGGCCAGCGGTGGCTCGTTGAAGGCGGGATTCGAATAGAGCAGGCCGACAGCGATGACGGCGACGCCCAGTACCAGATTCCAGGTGCCCAGTCGGACGAGGGGTCGCACGATGATCAAGGCAGCCGCGACGAAGTGCAGGATGCCGAACCAGATGACCCGAGGGCCGAACACCAGTGCGCTGCCGGCGGACACCAGCAAGGCGGCGCCGGCGACCTGCGCCCAGCGTCGCCAGAAGTCGCGTGAATCGGGCCGGAAGGCGCTCCGCAGCGCCAGGCTGACACCGACGAGCAACACGAACTGGGAAACAATCGCCGCGCGCCAGCCGGTCCACGGCTGGTCGGTCAGCATCCGCAAAGTTACCCAGCCGAAGTAGTTGAGGTCATAGATGAAGTGATAAACGATCATCTGCGCCACGGCGAAGCCACGCAACGCGTCGACAATCGGCAGGCGAACGGGGCGGTCTCTCATTTCGGGCGGTGGAGATGCTACCGGGAAGTCCATGGCCCGCATTACAGGCGCTATCCTCGCCGAAGCCCTCGGAAGCATTCCGCTGCGCGGCCGAAGGCTTTGGACTACCCGTGCACATCTACGATCGCTATCTACTTCCGCGCCTGACTCACTGGGTCTGCGCCAGTCCGGCGGTCGAGCGACAGCGTCGGCGCGTCGTACCGCGGGCGCGCGGGCGGATCCTGGAAGTGGGATTCGGATCTGGCCTGAATCTGCCGTACTACACGAGGTCGCAGGTGGAGTGGATCTGGGCCATCGAGCCCTCGGCACCGATGCACAAGCTGGCCGAGCCGCACATCGAGGCCAGTGGCCTCGATGTGCGCTGCATCGAGGCGGTCGCCGAGAACATTCCACTGCCCAGCGCGAGCGCCGACACCGCCGTCGTGACGTTCTGCCTGTGCACGGTGAAGGATCCGGGTGCTGCGCTCAGCGAGGTACGACGTGTCCTGCGCCCCGATGGCCAGTTGCTTTTTTGCGAACACGGCGCCGCGCCCGACCCCGGCGTCCGGCAGTGGCAGGACCGCCTCAATGGCGTATGGGGACGTCTGGCCGGCGGTTGTAACCTGAACCGCTCGATCGTGCGCCTGATCGAGGACGGTGGCTTCAGGCTTGAAGAGGTTCACAGCGACTACATGCCGAGGGCGCCGCGCGTCGCCGGATACGTCAGCTGGGGTGTTGCGCGGCCGGGCTAGATGACCGTCGCGGCTGTCGTCGCCATACTTGCTTCGCACGTCGAATTCCGACGTGCTCTCGGCGCTCGTTCGCATCGCCGGTCAGCCCGTACACTTCGGAGCGTTTCGGAGCGGTCGCCGCCGACGATCGGGCGCCTTGCCGCTGCAGAATTGATTCTGCGCGATGCGATGAGGTGTCGAAAAAGCTCATCGTCGAGCCAACATCGAGAATTCCCGTCAAACACGCATCGAGCGAACCACGGAGTCATAGCGTTTCCCCATGAATGAATTTCGCGCGCTGCTCCTGACCGACGTCGTCGACAGCACGAAGCTCGCTGAGTCGATCGGCGACGAGGCGATGGCGGCAGTGTGGACGTCCCACGACCGCGTGGCGCGCGACCTGCTGCCGAAGTTTCGGGGTCGCGAGATCGACAAGACCGACGGCATGCTGATGCTGTTCGATGGCGCGGCCGATGCTGCTGCGTACGCGCTGGCCTATCACCACGCCCTCGCGGGGCTGCCCGTTCCGCTCAAGGCGCGCGCAGGCGTTCACGTCGGAGCGGTCACACTACGTGAGAACAGCGCGGCTGACATTGCGCTCGGTGCCAAGCCCATTGAAGTCGAAGGTCTGGCTAAGCCGACGGCCGCGCGTGTGATGTCGCTCGCCCGCGGCGGCCAGACCTTATTGACGACCGAGGCTCGCGAGGACCTTGGCAAGACTGAGCTCAAGGTTGTCTCGCACGGGCACTGGATGGTCAAGGGCGTCGCCGACCCGATCGAGCTCTTCGAGGTGGGCGAGACTGCGACCCGTTTCGCTCCGCCGCCGGACTCCGAGAAAGTCTTCCGCGTTGTGCAAGCCGCTGACTGGTGGCTGCCGGTGAAGGACATACCGAACAACCTGCCGTTCCAGTCAACGTCCTTTGTCGGGAGGGAAGTTGAGCTGGAAGAGGTCAAGGCCCTGCTTGACAAGGCACGTTTGCTGACTCTCCTGGGCATGGGCGGACTGGGCAAAACCCGGCTCTGCCTGCAGGTCGCGGCCGAACTGATCCATCGCTTTCCCGACGGGGTATGGTTTCTCGACCTCGCACCGCTGCGCGACGACGCTCTGGTGGTCGCCGAGGCGGCCCAGGTCATGGGCGTGCAGCAGGAGCCCGATCGGTCGTTGCTGCAGTCGATCTGTGCGCACCTCAAGGCGAAGCGCACGCTGATCGTTCTCGACAACTGCGAGCACTTGATCAAGCCCTCAGCAGAATTGGCGCACGCGATCCTGCGGACGGCACCGCACGTGCGGATGCTTTCATCGAGCCGCGAGGCGCTGCGTATTCCGGGGGAACAGAGCTACCCTCTGCATCCATTGCCTGTGCCTGGCCGCGACGCGGGCATAGAGGAGCTGAAACGCTCGCCGGCGGTGCGTCTATTTCTAGAGCGGGCTCAGCAACACAAGCCTTCGTTTGCATTAGACGCGGACCAGGCCCCCGCGGTGGCTGATTTGGTCGCTCGCCTGGAGGGCATCCCTCTGGCCCTCGAACTCGCCGCAGCCCGCGTACGGTCCTTACCGTCGCCGAAATCAATGCCCGTCTTGAAGGACCGCTACAAGATCCTGACTGGTGGCGCTCGCGTGCTGCAAGAGCGACAGCAGACTCTGCGCGCACTCGTAGACTGGTCCTATGACTTGCTAACTCCAGCGGAACAGACACTTCTTTGGCCGGCTTGGCGTCTTCGTGGGAGTTTCGATCTGGCGGCAGCGGAGCAAGTGTGCGGCACCGAGCCGATCAGTCCGGCGACGACGTGCTGGACATCCTCGGATCGTTGGTGGAGAAGTCGCTTGTGATGCTGGACGGGAAGGATGCCAGCTGGGCGCTATCGGATGCTGGAGACGATTCGGGACTATGCACGGGAAAAAGTTGAGCATCAGTGGCGAACTGCCGAATGTCTGCTGAGCCGCCACTGCGAGCATTATTTCGCGGTCACCAAGCCGCCCGCGACGGAATCGTTGGGCCTGAGCAGGCTGAGTGGATTCAGCGGATCGAGGCTGATCTGGACAACGTGCGGAGCGCGATAGTCGCTGGCGCTTCGGGGCAGTCGATCAATTCATCGCCGTAAAGATGGCGGTTGCCTTGATGCGGTTCTGGCAGCTGCGCGGATACACAAGCGAGGGCCGAAGTTATCTTGCGCGCTGCACTGCGTTGCCGGCGATTCGATGTCGGACTTGCCCATGCCTGGGCACTTTATGTCGGGCGCCCGGTTGGCCGAGAGTCAGAGCGACCACAATGAGGCGCGTCGATGTTGGAGAACGTGTCTCGTATTGCGGCGCGACTGGGCAGTCCGGTCGACATCGCAGCCACACTTTTCAACCTTTCACCCGCGAGACTCCAGGCGGGCGATGCGAGCGGGGCTGGCGCGGGGAACGCGAGGCACACAAGATCTTCCAGAATTGGGTGACAAGCGCGGAGAGGCAATAGGACTGGTCGCACCTGGCACAGATCAGTGCTTACTAGGCGAGGTCGAAGAGGCCCGAACGCAATTGGAAAATGCATGGCGATTGCGAGCGAGATCAAGTACCAGGAACTCAAGGCGCGTGCGAGCTGCTATCTGGCGAGGTGGAATTCGAAGTTGGAGAACTGACGGATAAGGCCGAACTGTGGTTGAAGCGTTCATTGACGCTGTGCAGTGAGGCTGCCGACAAGCGAGGCGAGGCAAACGCGCTGCGCTGGCTTGGCAAAGTGTGCTATGGAGAATGGTCATTTGATGTCGGCACGAAGCTCGGCTGATGGAAGCTTCGCTGGGCTTCAAGAACATTCGAAATGTGGGAGGAGCTTCTTGGCTGTTTGGAAGACTTCGCGCGAATTGATTCACCAGAAGGGACAGCCGACCGGGCCGCTATGCGAATCTCAGGCGGCAGTGGCGAAAGCGAGAGAGCGCCTGAGCCTGGCGAGATCGCCGCGTGCCGAACTGCGGTGTCCAGAGAAAATTGTCGAGTTATCGGAGAGGCGATCACAAGTGCGATCGATGGAGCGGACTGCAAGAGGGTCGCGAATGGGACGTTGAGGACGCCCTAGTCGAAACGCGGAGGCGCGGTCAAACGAGGCCACGACTGGATTGCCCTGCGCTTAGGGCCGCTACAAGCGAACGGCTTGCCGTTTTAGCCAGCCTCATGGAGCCGCTAGGGATGGGTCGCCGCGCGCAGTCAGCCAATGGCGCCGATCCCAAGTAGTAGCAACAACAGAGTCGTCGGTTCCGGGACGACACGGAACGTGATGAAGGGGGTGCCGTCAGGCGGATTTCTGTCACTGAATCCCGCTGTCTTGTGACCTTCGGGAGGATCGGAGACGAACCCCATTCTCGCAATGTCGTTTTCGAACAGCAGGACGAAGTCGGTATAGGGGCCGCCCGCTATTGGCAGGGTGGACGGAATGAAGTAGTTGAATGTGCCCAAGTACGCCCGTCAGCAAACCGTTCTCGAGCTTCATGCTAAAACAAATGGCGAAGAGACGTCGAACAAAGCGTCTCCTGGAACGCCGTGTTCGTAGGGTCACTGAACTTGTAGAACTCGACTTCGGCACTAACGAGCTTCATTCCGGAAGAAGAGCAACTGTCGAAGTTAAATACCCATCCGGTCTGCGACAGGCATGCGTCTGGAATGAAGAAGGTTGCCTCACCTCGCCATCCGAGGTCTGGGAATGCCGAACCGAAAGCAGGGTCCCAAGCGCCCGTGTACTGTAATTGCATGTGCCGGGGGGGCGGAGGCAAGCAATGAAGCTTAGTGCGACTGTAGCTGTCGCCGAAGAGCGAATTCTTTGAAAGCGTTCGCAACATGCCCTTCACCCCGCATCAACAAACTTGACGTCAAACATCTCGGCGTCTGAGAGTGCGCTCCGGTTCGCTACGAAATTGAATCGGCGTCGGAACGCTGTACACCAGCACATATTCGCATGATTCTATGAGTGTGGCCGGCGGCCCGTCCAGATATCGATGCGCCACTGGTCGGAATCCGCTCAAAGTGTCGGAGATTTTTACGGTTGGCCGCGCAGTGCGCTCGGAAGGTTGTGCTGGGGTCGATTCAACCTGCATGTTTCGCATGGAGGCGCCAGGCGCTTCGCGGCAGATTGCCTGGCTGGGCGAGCAGATTCAGCAATCTCGAACCGCGAGTGTGCGCATCAAATTCGATGCACCATGGACTGTCGACCTGCCATCGCCATGGCGGACAGAGCGCCCTGCGGCGTACCGCCGCTCGTCTAACGTAGCGGGCGCTGCCGCAATGGAAGTTTCCCGCGTTCTCGCGGCCACTACCAGTCCGCCGGGTTCCAAGTGCCACGCAGGTAGATCTCGACAACATCCACGCGGAAGTGCCCGATCTCTACGCTGACGGCCTTCTTGGCGTCTCGTTCCGGAACGTTATGCCCAAGCAAGACATCAATCCGGCTCTGCGTGTAGGTGTGGCGCAGTCCATGCGCACCGGCTGACTTCTTGAAGGTTCGCCGGCACGCCTCGGTGAACGAGGCTGCCCAACGCCGGCCCCCCGGGATGTCGTAGTAGCTCGTGAGATTCTTGCCTTCGTGCCTGACGATGACGGGAAGTGGCCTGCGGCGAGCTTCCAACTGTGCGACGAAGGGCCAGGGAACAAGGACAGTACGAACGAGCCCGCCTTTGCCCGATACTGAGTACAGAACGCCGGGTGCCATGTACGCGTGCAAGTAGCGAGGGGTTGGACGTGGATCGCGCGGTTGCTGATCCAGCGGGCCGATCGTGATCAGTTCCATGCCGCGCAGGCCGATCGCGGCAGCCAGCCACGTTGAGAAGGCATACATAGGCGTCTGGTGCGCCGCGACAGCAGCGATCTGCTCGGCGGTGTACGCCTTCGATCTGAGCTTCTGCGGCCGGGCGGGCTCGAACAACGGCAGTCGACGGCCCGTCAGAATCTGCAGTGCCCAGCGATCAGACCGGAGTTTGCCCCTCGCCGACGCGCAGACTTCGTGCATAGAGGTAGGCCTCCGGAGCATCAACCGGAAAGGACTTGAGATTGCCGGCGTGGTTCACTTCGAGAAACCGTGCGAAGGCAACAAGGTTGATCGCGAAGATTCGTTGGCTGCCAATGGAGTGAATCGGTCGGTCTTTGCACTCTTCGGTTCGAGGACCGAGTTGCGTCTTGCGAAGTGCGATGCCCATGGCATGTCGCCGGTGAGCCTTGTCCGCGGCCGAGTCAACCCAGTAGGTGTGGTCCGTGACGTCGTAGTTGGCGGGTGGGATAGCGTAGTTCACTTCGAACTCCTTTTGCTTCGTGCGATGGCTCGATAGATCGCCGACTCGGATGGCTTCCTTCCCGACTGCCTCTGGACCCACGCGCGTAGCTCTGTGATGGACTGGCCCTCCGCACGCATTGCTGCTATCTGGCCGACGTATGGAGCCAAAGGTGACGTGTAGATAGGAGGGCGCCGTGCAAATACTGGATAAAAAATGACAGTCCGACCTTGAAGGGTCGGCAGATGAGTCGAGTACGTTTTCAATTCATTTCCTTTCGATGACTGTTTCGTTTGCAGGGTCACAAGTCGTTCAAGTAAGAATGCGCGGATGGTGTCCGCGGCGGCGGTTCACCGCCGACTTTGTCGACTCCATCGCAGTGCCACCAGGGCACTGCGGACCTTCAAGTAAGAGTGCGCGGATTGTCTCCGCGGCGGCGTTTCGTCGCCGACCTGTTGACTCCATCGCGGTGCCACGAAGGCACCCAGCAACTTCTCTTGAGGAAAGGCTCCAGCCGCAGAGGACGATCGACGGCTCGAACAGCCCGGTCGATCGGCGGCGGTGTCAGCCGACGTGCGCCACGACGCAAACCACGAGGCGCGGCTTCGGTGTCTGACGACTCTCGCGATGAGGCTCAAGTGAGCGATTTACCGGGCGTTGCCGGTGAGTCGCTGCTTCGGCGAAGCGCGCGAGGAAAACAGCCTGTTTCCTCTTCGCCCAACGCTGACGAGATCTCGATCTTGCGCAGTGCCAGCGCGCGCGAGTCGGGGCGAATTGCCCCTGCGTGTCGGTGGTGCTCTCCTTGGGGAGAGCGCGGGATCGAGGCTCGAACTTCAGAAGCAGAGAAGCCGCTTCGGCGACGGCGATGACCTCCGCCACTTCACTCAAAAATCGAGGTCCTCAGGACTCGGCTGAGATGCCAAGTCCCCAGTGAGACGTGGACCACTCCAACGCCGGCCGCAATGAAAGCGCACGGTCGGACGCGACTCCTTCTAAACAAGGACTCAAAGTGCTCACTTTTGGGTGCTGCTAACCCCCGGTCTTGGAGACCGGAACATCGCACGCGCGATGCCAACAACTGGAAGTTAGTTTGCCAACTCTCGCGGACACTTACAACGGGTAAAGACCGCGAAGATTGCGGTTTATTCCGGGTGTGGTGAAGAAAATACTCGATTCTGGGCACGCTTCAGGCGCCCGAAGGCAGGCCTTCGGTGGTCCTTGCTGACGACACGGTCGGCATGCTGCAGCAGGTAGTGCAGCACATCAAAGGTTTGGGTTGCAGATAGATGGCGCCGCGCCGCGTCGCAGTTCGTATTGCCGCGGATCGAGAACGAATTCGCCGAAACGGTAGACGCGCGCATCCATCGGGAGAGCTTCCGCCGGGCCGCGGCGCGCCGAAACCCCTACAGAATCACGGGCTACGGCTCGAGTGTGACGCCAAATGTATCAGCATATGAGATCACTCAGCTGCTCCAGACTGTCTCTGGGCAGCAGCGGGTGAATCTGCCAGTCGGGTGCGAGCAAGCGTGTCTGCTATGCAGTTGACTGGACATCGGATTCTGACCGCTTTAGTTTGAGTCAGGGGAGCCGATCAGACAGCCGCACATGGCCGCACTGAGACTGCCGGCTGCGGCGCACTGGCAACCACCGTGCAGTTCGGCCACATGCTTCACTCCTTTGGCAGGTCGGCGCAGCTTGATCAACTCGAGCGGGTCGCGGCCGACGAACCAGCGGCACGGTGGACAAGCGGGGGTTTGGCACTCGCGCACGCGAGCGCCGGCAGCTTCGCCGCCGCGATCACCGCCGCTGCCGCACCACGTTTCGATCCTGCAGGTTCCGAGCCGACGAAGCGTCGTGTCCAGGGGCCGCCGCGTCGTGACTCGGCGGGCGGGTTGCGCCGACGAGTGTGCGCCAGCGCACGGACGACGACGGCAATGCGGTCACACTTCGTGGCATTGGACTGCTTCCATGTCGGGGAGGGCATTGCGATTCCTGCAAGAGCCGGCCGACGCCCTTCCCTCATCGCAAGGTCATCCAGACAGGAATCGCCCATGTCCGAAACAGCAAACGGCCTCGTCGCTGGCGACCGCGCCGACGGGGCGGACCGCATCGCCGAACCGCGGCGTCAAGACGCGTTGCTCAAGGCGGGGGCGTTGAAGAAGGCGATTCTCAACAGCGCCAACTTCTCGATCATCGCCACCGACGAGGCGGGCATCGTCCAGCTCTTCAACGTCGGCGCCGAGCGAATGCTCGGCTACACCGCGGCCGAAGTCGTGAACAGGATCAGGCCGAGCGACATCCACGATCCGCAGGAAGTGATCGCGCACGCCCAAGCATTGAGCGTCGAGCTGTCGACCACGATCGCGCCGGGCTTCGAGGCGCTCGCGTTCAAGGCGTCGCAGGGGATCGAGGACATCTACGAGCTGACCTACATCTGCAAGGACGGCAGCCGCTTTCCGGCGCAGGTGTCGGTCACGGCACTGCGTGACGACGATGGCGCCGTGATCGGATACCTGCTGATCGGCACCGACATCTCCCTGCGCAAGCGCGCCGAATCCGAGCTGAAACTGGCCATGGCTGCCGCGGAGAACGCGAACCGGGCGAAGAGCGACTTCCTGTCCGGGATGAGCCACGAGCTGCGTACGCCGCTCAATGCGATCCTGGGATTCACGCAGCTCATTGAATCCGGGTCGCCGCCTCCGACGGTTTCCCAGATGCGAAGCCTCCAGCAGATCCTGAAAGCGGGCTGGTACCTGCTCGAACTGATCAACGAGATCCTCGACCTGGCGCTCATCGAGTCTGGAAAGGTGACGCTTTCACGGGAGCCGGTCTCGCTTGCCGAGGTCCTGCTCGAGTGTCGCGCGATGATCGAACCGCAGGCGCACAAGCGCGGCATCGCGATGACGTTTCCGCGCTTCGACGTCCCGTGCTTTCTCGACGCCGATCGGACGCGGGTCAAGCAGATCCTGATCAACCTCCTCTTCAACGCCGTCAAGTACAACCGGCCGGAAGGTTCGGTGGTCGTCGAATACGCGCTGTGCCCGCCGGACCGCGTTCGCATCAGCGTGCGCGATACGGGCTCGGGGCTGGACCCGGACCGGCTCGCGCAACTCTTCCAGCCCTTCAACCGCCTCGGGAGAGAGGCCGGAGCGGAGGAAGGCACCGGCATCGGTCTGGTCGTGACCAAGCGGCTGGTCGAGCTGATGGGAGGCACCATCGGCGTCGAGAGCGCGGTCGGCGTGGGCAGCGTGTTCTGGATCGACCTGAGCGTGACGCGCGCGACGCAGCTGGGGGCTCGAGACGCCGAGCGCGCGACGCATGCGCGGCCGGACGCGTTGGACGGCGCGTCGCCGCACACCGTGCTCTACGTGGAAGACAATCCGGCCAACCTGGAACTCGTCGAGCAACTGATCGCGCGCCGTCCCGAGCTTCGCATGCTGAGTGCGGCCGACGGCGAGCTCGGCATCGAATTCGCTCGCGCCTATCGGCCCGAGGTGATCCTGATGGACGTCAACCTGCCCGGCATCAGCGGGATCGAAGCGATGAAGATCCTGCGCGCGGACCCATCGACGGCGCACATCCCGATCATCGCGCTCAGCGCCAACGCGGTGCCACGCGACGTAGAGAAAGCACTGGCGGCCGGATTCTTCGGATATCTCACCAAGCCCATCAAGGTCGACGAATTCATGAGCGCGCTGAACATTGCACTGGAACGTTCGAACGGGTTACCCGATCGGGAACCAGCCAGGAGCGGCACATGTTGATCACCGATTCCGAAATTCTCGACGCCACGATCCTGATCGTCGACGATCAGGAGGTCAACGTGAGCCTGCTCCGGCAGCTGCTGCTCGAAGCCGGATACACCAGGGTCGACTCGACCATGGAGCCGCACGAGGTCTGCGCGATGCATCGCAAGGCCTGCTACGACCTGATCCTGCTGGACTTGCAGATGCCCGGAATGGACGGATTCCAGGTGATGGCAGGCCTCGATACAAACGATGCGAACGGCTATCTTCCCGTTCTCGTGATCACGGCCCAACCTGGCCACAAGCTGCGCGCGCTGCAGGCAGGCGCGAAGGACTTCGTCAGCAAGCCGTTCGATCTGGTCGAGGTCAGGGCGCGCATCCGCAACATGCTGGAAGTGCGACTGCTGTACAGGAAGCTCGAGGAGCACAACAAGGTGCTGGAGCAGACGGTCCAGGAGCGCACCGCTGAGCTGCGCGAGAGCGAAGCCCGCTATAGAAGCCTGACCGAACTGGCCTCCGATTGGTACTGGGAGCAAGACGAGAAGGGAGCCTTCACCAAGGTTTCCGGCCCGGTACTGGAGATGCTCGGAATCCGGGTCGATTCCCTGGCCGGAGGCGCGAACGGTGCCCAGGACGCAGGCTGGGACGAGGCGCAGCGGGAAGTGCTGCGGGCAACGATCGAAGCTCGCCAGCCCTTCCTGGACTTCCAGTTCAACCGCGTCAATGCCGACGGATCGGCACAGAGCTTTCGCGTCAGCGGCGAGCCGATGTTCGACCGGCACTGCAGTTTCGTCGGTTATCGCGGCATCGGCGTCGAAGTGACCATGAAGGGATAGCGGGTGCAATCGCCGCCGCCCGCAATGTCCCTCGGACAGCGCCCGACTCTGAACCAACTTCTGGCCGCCCTGCCGCCGGTGGAACTCGAACGCCTCGCCCCGCACCTGGAGCTGGTTCCGATGATGCTCGGCGAGATGCTGTACGAGCCCGGCCAGCAGCCGAGGCACGCCTTCTTCCCCACTACCGCGATCCTCTCCCTGCACTACGTGATGGCGTCCGGTGCGACGGCAGAATCCGCAGGAGTTGGCAACGAAGGTGTCCTCGGAATTTCGTTGTTCATGGGCGGCGACACCACACCGAGTTCGGCCGTGGTGCAGACGAAGGGTCATGCCTATCGGCTCGAGGGCCGCCTGCTGAAGCAGGAATTCGCCCGCGGCGGCATCTTGACGCGCCTGCTGCTCCGCTACACCCATTCGTTGATCACTCAAATGACCCAGATCGCGGCGTGCAACCGGCACCATTCGCTGGAACAGCAGCTTTGCCGCTTCCTGTTGTTGACCCTCGATCGAGTTTCTTCGAGCGAGCTGGTGATGACGCAGGAACTGGTCGCCGGCATGCTGGGCGTGCGACGCGAAGGCGTCACCGAGGCCGCGGGGAACCTGCAACGCGCCGGCTTCATTCGCTACCGCCGCGGCCATATCGCCGTGGTCGATCGCACCGGACTCGAGGCTCGCGCGTGCGAGTGCTACGCAGTGCTGGCTAAGGAGTTGAGTTGTCATCGGTTCGCAGGGGGCGTCGACGACGCCGCCGCCTGAGTCGATTCCCGCGCGCCCCTTCAGTCGAGTCGCTGCCTCTACCGAGGTTAAGGGCGCAGCGCTACATGGCGCTGTATGACCGACCGGTTGTGGCCGGGTTGAGCCTTGGGCCGAACTCGTTCAGGTCGGCTATCGGTAGTATCGGTCACGAGTCTTGAGGTCGGGCTGGGGACCAAAATAAAGCGTCACTCGAAACCCAATCGTGCTTGTGTTTTCTACATAGCTGTAGATCAAGGCTCCGCTGACGCGATTGCCAAGCTGTGGCGGTTGATAGCTGACAGATCCACCATAGCTCGTCTGATCCGTGTCGCCGGCGATCCTCACGACATCCACACCTATTCTCCATTCGTTCGTTGGGTAGAAACTCCCTCCCACTGAGTACCGATTCTCAGACATACGAACGTCGAACTCCTCCCCCGTGAACCAATCGACGTACGAGTCCCTCTTCGTGCTTCGAAACGCGCCCGCCGCGAGGGTCCAGTTGGGGAGGTAATACTCGGCATCCACACCGTACGTGGAGATGGTTAGGTTGTCATCAATCTCGCCAGTCGAGGTCGAATAGCCGCAGCCGCTCGGGACTCGGCCTTGTCGGTAGGTTGTTCTAACCCGTCCCAGAGACGGGTCGCGCACGAAGAGCTGCCCCGCAGCGGACCACTGCGAATGGCTGCATGAAAAGGAGGAGGGAACTAGAAAAGTATCGGGCGGAATCAGTGCCGAGATGTCCACTTCCGCTCGCGGCCAGCCTGCATCGAGCGAAACGCTGGCGCCAACGAAACTCCAGATAGGCAGATTCAGTCGACCGGAAACATCCAAGCCCTGCAATGTGACCTTCACTTCGTCCGAGAACTTCGAGTACGAATACCCGACGCTGCCTTCGACGTTCACTTCGGCCACTGCCTCTTGAGCTTGCGGCGCAGCTATGGGCAATAGGATGGGGACCAGCAGTGACGCGCGAACCAGGACAAGCGCCAACCGGACTCGTCTATCCATTACAGCCTCTCGTGAGCGCGGGCGACCAGGTCCGCTATCGGGCGATTCTGAAGATGTAGCCGCAGGACAGCAATTGGCCGGCCTGAGACCTGGCGTCCCCATACGTGCCGCGAACGAAAGCGCGGTCCGGAGCATTGCCAAAAGATCCTATGCAGGACACGGCCGAACTACCCGAGCGCGGGCGCTTGACGTTGGCGTCAACGGGCCGTCGTGCCGCGAAGCGGTGTGGGTGCGCGCCAGCGGCCGGTCCAGTCGAATGCGTTGTTGTGCAGCGATGGTGTGCATTGCTAACGGTTGAACCCAATAACTGAGGGCCCTAGCCTGGCCAATAGATCGGGTGCGACTTCGCTCACGAGGAGAAGTCCTCGCGCTAAGCCCCGCGCAACGACCTCGGGGTCGTGAAGCGCCTGATAGGTGGACCACAGCTCACGGGACTGGTTCTGGTGAAACTCGTGAATGGTCTGGAGCAGCTCCGAGCTGAGCACTTCTCCTGCGCGCCACTGCTCAAAGGAAGAGTCGAGTTCTTCGAGAAGAGTGTGCACTTCAGCCTCATATACCTGGCTGGCAAGGCGACGCAACTGCCCACGCTCGCGCTTGGTGAACTCGGCCACGGCCTCAACACACCCAACGTCTAAGCTGGGCGGCGCGCTGCTGCCTTTGTGGCGCGTCCACTCCGGCGAGAAGGTACCCCTCGTTCGCTCTTCACAAGGCGAATCTGAACTCGGTAGCCGAGGGCCCTTGCGTACTTCTGCAGAGTTGCGATGGACGGCGAGTGCTTCGGTTCAGCCGATTCGAGGCGCGCAATCGCCGATTGAGTGGTCCCGACCCGCGCCGCAACCTCGGCCTGCGTGAGCCCCGCTTCTGCTCTGGCTTTGAGCACCTCATCCAGGAACGCAAATTCCTCATCGAGTTCGTCATAAGCCTTCCTTACATCCGGCCGCGCAAGCGCCCTGGACCTAAACTGCTTAAAGGTGCTATCCACTGGTTACCTCCTTCATCCTTAGCCGCGCCGTCTGCAGCTCCTTTGGCGGCGTCTTGTCCGTCTTCTTCACGAACTGGTGGAGAAAGACGATTCGCCGTTCAACGACCGTGCAATAGAACACCCGGGCAATTCCTTCGGCAGCCTTGATCCGCAGCTCGAAGAGCCCACCGCCCATCGCTCTCGTATGCGGCATGCCCAGATCTGGACCATGGACCTCCATGCGCTCCGCGTATCGAATGAAACGGGCGACGAGGCCGCTCGACAGGGCAAGGATTTCATCCTCAACCCGCCGACTGTAGAAGCTAATGGTCCAAGCCACGATCGCAGTATAGCATTTACGCTATGTATAATGACCTAAGTTACAAGGGCCAATTTGACTTCTCACCCGGAGTCCTTCGATTTGGCCGGATCGGACCCGCCGAGTCCGCTTTCTGGCAGATCGTGCACCGCAACGCAGTGGCAGGTCTTGGCCGGCTACTGTCCATTCGAGAGCGGCGGGCGCGAGCATATTTCAGGCGGCCGCTTACGAGAATTCAAGTTGGTGGGTTCGGAGCATGCGCAAGGCGTAGCTGCAGCAGCATTGAACGCAGTCAAGCGCTTGACTGGCCGTGGCCCAGATGGGCCACGCGTGGGCCACAGCGTGTGACGCAAGTCCCGGCACCGATTGACGTTTTTGACGGGCCGCCGGCGCGAGGCCGCAATCTGACCTTCGGGACGCCGATTAATGCGAACTTAAGGTCGTTGTGGCCCGATTTGCATCGAGTGTGACCTAAGGTCATCGGCGCGCGAACACTTCGCGACCGTCGGGAGTTTCGCCCGAAGGTCGTCGATATTGGGCCACGCCGGGGTGAGACCTACGGTCATTTCTGTTGCATTGTGAAATTCGCGGCGCTGTCGTGGGCCACAGATGGGCCACATTTGGGCCACCGGTGGGCCACAACGCAAAAAAGCCGCTGTGTTAGCGGCTTTTGATTGCGTAACGACTTGATTTTATTGGTTGCGGGGGAAGGATTTGAACCTTCGACCTTCGGGTTATGAGCCCGACGAGCTGCCAGACTGCTCCACCCCGCGGTGCGAATAATACACGAGGGCGCCTTGTTTCCTCGCGTGCCGCCGCCTGGCAAAGGAAGGAGCCAGCAAATCCAAGGCCGCCGATTTGATACTTCAGTGACCTTAGGTCACGACACGACTGCGCGGTGAGCGGTAGCACTTGAGCGGCTCAAGAGCGAGTAGTTGCGCGTGCTGGGTCGACAAGGGGGCCGTGCGATCAACATTTCGACCGCGTCGCCTCTGGCAAAAAAAGGGGGCCGCACTCGGCGCGACCCCCTTGGCTAGGGACTACCGCCCGAGTCAAGGCACCGGTTTCGGGATAACGATCGCCTGCGACTCGGCCCCGGCATTACGGCCATACATCAGCAGCAAGCCCAGTTCGGTGCTGTCGGCGTCCGGAACCACGGCCGTCTTGAACGGCACCCGAGCCGATGTCGCGCGGGCCACCGAGCCGAACGGGCTCCGTGTTCGTGGCTTGCTCAAAGCGCGCGCTGCCGACCTTGAACTTCATGCCGCCGAGGAAATCAGTCACGTTTCCCGTGAAGTAGTTGTCGAACGGCATACACGTCGAAACCAATCGTCGTACCGGTCGACACCCCGATTGCGCTCAACGGCAGGGTAAATGTCACGTCGCCGGAATTCAGATCGGCGATGTTGAAGAAATAAACTGCTTGCCGTGTTGGTCTGCGCATTCGTGGACCACTCACCACGCTCTGCCCCGAGGCACCGAAGCCACCGTTTTCCACCTGATAGACATACCAATCGGCAATCCCGTCACCGTTGGTATCAATGTCCACCTCGAGCCCGCCGGGATACAACGGGTGAGCGCGCCGGCCGTAGGTACTGATCGCGAACTGCAGGTTGGTCCCGACAGTGCGCACACCGACCGACTTGAGGTCGACTACCGCGAAGTTATCGCCGGGGTTCGGCAGCGCCGCCGGCGGCAGTTGCGGACTGATTCCGGTAAGCGAGAACAGATCGTAGTCGCCCGTTTCGGCGCCCACGTTTCTCAGGGTCAGGTTGCTGCCCGAACGCGTCGAGTACGGCGCCGCCGAGGTATTGGCCGCCTTGCGGGGCAACACATGCCAGGGTACCGAGAGTGTCTCGCTTCCGGCGACCAGCGTGAGGTAGCCGTCGTACTCCGGTCCGTTCAGCAGCTGACCGTTGCCGCCAAGCGGTCCACCATCGAGCGTCCAGCTCGCAAGCTTGGTCGGGTTGATCAACAGCGACACCTCGATGTTTGTGCTGGAGTTCGGCCCCACACTGACTGTCGATGGCGCCTGGAGGCGAACCGCGTCGGTGGCGGCATCGTCTGCATAGCGGAAGCTGCTGGTGATGCTGAATTGCTTCGGTGTGCCGGTGAAATTCTCCACCGTCAGCGTGCGCTTAACCGTCATTTGCTGGTCTGCCTCGACGGCGCCGAACGCGAGCGTCGCCGATTTCGCTGCCGTATCCCAGGCTGCCGCACTGAGCAGCACCGAGCGATTGACACGCAACTCGCCAGCGCCGATGCGCGTGATGGGCGCCAGCTGCCCCGGGTAAATCGAGGGACTGGTGTAGACGTTGGTTTCGGCACCGTTCATCAGCATCGCCTTGATCTGCAGCGGCGAGCGAGCGGGATGCGCCTGCACCATCAGTGCCGCCGCGCCCGCGACCATGGGTGCCGCACCGGAGGTGCCGCCGAACGCGGTCTGCCCGTCACCCGTGCCGACCTCGGCCGACAAAGATGCCCCGGGTGCTCCGATCTCGGGTTTGATGCCCTGGGTGCTGATGCTCGGCCCGCGCGACGAGCTTCCCGCCATGCTGCCTACCAGTGGGATCGGGGCGCCCGCCCTGATCGAAACGTTGACAGTTTGACTGGCAGCCAGCCGGTGCCTTGATCGCGTTCCCCAGCGACTGCTGGATCACCAGCGACGGCACGAAGTTGTTCCCGCCGCCGTATGAGAAGGTGATGGCGTCGCCCGGCGCGACCAGCGCGATCAGGACTCCAATTGCGCCGGCGTTGGCGGCCGCTTCGACCTTGAGGCTGACCGAACAGGTGCCGCGGTCGATCAGGGCAATCTTGCCCGCCAGCGAACCGGGCGGCAAGTGCAGCGCAGGCGAGGTTGTTGGGGCCACCGGCCTGCAGCGCGGTCTTGATGTCGCCGGTGGTGTCGTTGTTGCCGACCGGAGCGAACGCGAGCGTCTCGGTGTTGCTGTAGAGCACCGGCGATGGCGGCCGGCGCGTTAACCAGCAATGGAATCGCCTTCGCGCTCGGCACCTGCGTCTGCGCCACACTGATGCACGCCCGGCGAGATCGACGGCGAGCCCACCTTGTAGGGGCGGTCCGATCCGTTGCCGGCCGATGCCACAACCGACACGCCGAAGTTGACGGCATTCGTGAGCGCCTGGGTCAGATCGTCCTCGATCTGGCCGTAGTCGCGTACCGAGCGAAAGATTCATCACGTCGACGGCATCGCTCAGGTCGGAATCGCCGTTCGGGTCGAGCGCGAAGTCCACGCCCTGCAGCAGCGCGACACCGTTGCAACTGCTGGAGACAGCGCTGCACACCTTGACCGCCAGAATCTTGGCGCCGGGTGCCACGCCCTTGCGCGTGCCGTCGGCACTCTTGCCGGCAATGATGTCGGCCACATGAGTGCCGTGGCCTTCAAAATCGATTGGATTCGGGTCCGGCTGAGTGGCCGTGTTCGGCCAGGTCTCGCCAACGAAGTCATACCCGCCGATCACCTTCGGTGCGGCCGCACCGAAGAGCGCCGCGCAGGCACCGCTTGGGGCGACATTGCGCTGCGCATAGCAGTCGTTGAAGGCCGCCTCCGTGCCCGGGCCTCCGAGATTCTTGTGGGTGTAATCGACGCCCGAGTCGAGCACGGCCACCGTGACACCGGTGCCGTCGAAACCCATTCCCTGCACCGTCGTGCCGCCCACATAGGGCACCGTCTCGCCCAGGTGCAGCTCGTAATTGATTACCGGCCGCACGCTCCGAACACCGGGGATAGCCACGACCGACTTCAGTTGCGATGCATCGATTCTCACCGCGATGGCGTTGTGGGCCACTGAAACGCGGCCAAGTTCGACGGCACCCAGGCCCGCCAGCGACTGGCTCAGCGCGGTCTGTTGGGAAAGGATAGCGGCGCGCTGGGTGGCCATAGCCGCTTTCACAGCCGTCGACTCCGTCCGCTTGGACGCCGTGCCGCCTTGGCCGGAACTCGACGCGCGCACGCGGGGGATGCCGGTGCTATCTGCGAGCAGCGCCCGGGTACGCGCCAGCGAGGTCTGGTCGAGGGCGACCCAAACGTCGATCTTTCCTGACGCTCGTCGCAGCCGCGAATCGATGGACGCCGATTCGACCCCGGCGCCATCAGGCTGAAGCGACTGCGCCTTGAAAACACCCGCATCGGGCGCCGCAGTCGGATCAGCGGGCGCAGAATCAACCGGCGCTGACACACCCGCCGGGGTCGGCTGCACAACTGCGTCTGATCCACCGCCGCCGCAGGCGGCAAGAATCGCGGCCGAACTCAGGCTAAGCGCGCATAGGGCGAATCGATTCATTGGGCCTCCTCCGAAAAAAAAGATGGTCGACCCTTGGGCCGACCATGTTGAGCGGGATGTTCTGTGATTGCTTCGGGTGCGATCAGGCGACAAAACGGCGGCGCCGAACGGCGGCCGCCGCCAGCACAGCGATGCCGAACAAGGCAAGGCTACCTGGCTCGGGAACGGTTTCGACACTAAAGTTGAAGATTATCGCCGTGGATGCCTCGTTTAGGCTATCCAACGACCACACGCGGAAGCCGAAGATGTCTCCAGCATCGACGACGAACGACTGGGAGCCCGTCTGCGGCGATCCGCCCAAGTCATCTGACAGTGGCGTGAAGATGATGCCCGAACCGTCGTTGTAGATAATGCCGAACGGGTCAAAGAACGGATCGTCGTCGGTCACGTATCGCCAGTCGAACCTAATGACAGCCTCGGTGGGCACGGTGATAGTTCGATCGGTGAATTGGTCGAGCGCTTCTTCGCCCTTCGCGCCCCCCAAAGTTAACTCAGTCGGCGTAGCGATCGTGTAGCAACTGGTGCAGGGGTCGGTAAAGGCCGTGGTCCAGTTCGCGACGTCATAGTCGCCGGTGAACCCCGTGATGGTGCCCGCCTGGGCAGACGTCACAAGAAAGAACGCGGTTGCAGCAACGAGTCTTTTCATGGCCGAGTAGCTTTGAGAGTCGTAATTGCGTCGTGGTAAGCAGATTCCGTGCCTTCAGCTACGAACCTTTACGAAACAATTGGTTGAGGCGCCGCACCGATCTCCAGTCGCGTCGACTGTAAAGTCTGCCGTCATTTGGACCGGGAGCGCGGGCCTGGCGGCTGCCAGGTAGCCGAGCGCTGCAATGGCAATCTGCGGGCGCAAGTGAGTTTGGATTCATGACCTGCGGTGCGTCAACCAATCGAGCCCGGTCCGCAAGAGTCGATGATGTCGATTTTATGGGAGGGCACATTTGCATGCACTTCAGGTTGTCAACGTCGGGGTGCACGGGAGGGGCAGCTTTGCTCAGCCTGGCTTTGGTCGCGACCGGACCTGTCGCCCTGGCTCGATCGACGCAAGCAGAAACAGTGCTGGAGGTGAGGGTGCCTGACCCCCTTCGAAGCATTGCGCAGGCACCAGCGCTTGGGCAACAGATGTCGGATCGGGTCGAGGTTTGGATTGACCTCGAGATGCCGCCGCTGTTGGCGAAACCTTCTCTTACCGCAGCGCAGCGTGTGGCCTACCGGCATGAGATCGATGCCGCACAGACGCTGCTGATGGAGCGGCTGCAGCGCTGGGAAGCCGAGGAGCGGGCTCGGGTCCAGATCGTGCGCAACGCCATCGTGGTCGAAGTCCCGGAGTCGGCTCTCGATGAAATTCGCAAACTGCCAGGCGTGGCAAGAGTCAGTCGGGTCACACATCGCAACCGGATCGACGGTCCGGTCACCGAGAGCAACTCTTTGCCCGAGTCCCGGTCCCTTCCCTAGCCCCCTGCCGTTCAGATCCAAGTAGATGCCGCTGGCATCGGCTAATGGCGCTGATGCCTTCGCCGCTCGTGCAGAAGTCGACCATCGTGACGACCGACCAGTCGTTCGGTCCGGAGGTCGGCCCGACACACCACCGAATCCGGAATCGACCGAAACCCATTCGATGGTCCCAGTGTCCTCGTTTAGCGAGGCATACGTCCATGAACATGCCGTTGGCCGACGATGGGGACAAGAGAAAGCAGTCTGCATTGCTCACATCTCGGCGGTGTCCACGTCACAGATCTGTCGCTTGCTCATGGAGCCGTGGGGCAATCGACGCAGCGAATGAAGGAATCTTCGACAATGCGCGCGCTGTGCGGTGCGGTGCAGCAAGGGCGCTCGGCGTCGTCCAGTTAATCGCCCGATCCATTCCGGGGTGGGACTGTTACTCTGCGCGCCGCTCCGCAGCCGGGGTAGCCGCGACTGTGGAGGCCATGCATCAGCCACGCGGAAGCGTCCTGGGAGGGACCTCGGCGCCATCCGGGAACAAGCACTTTTGGCAGGGCCTTGATTGAGCAGCGACTCGCTTTCGAACCCCGGCGTCTGGTCATACGGCGTGGCCGTACTTGCTTTCGTCGGCCTCGCCCTGCGACTGGCGGTCCGCTGGCAGCCGGGTGGCAAACCGGCGATGCTGCTCGCGTTCGTCCTCAGTACGGCGCTGGCTGCCGCAGCGGCCTGTGCCTTTGCGATCTGGTCGACCCTGATTGCCTGGGCGTCGGCCTTCACGCTTGATCTGTTGCGATCGGCGGCCACGCTTGGATTTCTCCTTGCACTCCTCGGCGTGCGCGACAGCAGCAGAGGCGCCCAGCGCGCCGGCGCGTGGTGGATTGCGATGGTCTGCATCGGTGTCGCGCTGGTTGTCATTCAGTGGCTGCTCGGTGTACCGCCGCCGGCAGGGATCGAAACCGAGCGGTTCTCCCATCCCGTCGGATTCGCCGCAGCGCTCGCCATCGCGATCTTCGGCCTGGTGCTGGTCGAGCAATGCTATCGGCGCACGCCGGCGGCAGCCCGATGGCAGGTCCGGCCACTTCTGCTCGCCTTCGGTGGGTTGCTGGCCTATGACCTGGTCCTGTATTCGGATGCGTTGCTGTTCCGCGCGCTCGATGCTGACCTGTGGGCGGCGCGCGGTTTCGCACAGGCGTTGACAGTTCCGCTGTTCGTCTTGACGCTGGACCGTACCCAAAACTGGTCGTTCGAGCTTTCCGTCTCGCGCGGTGTGCTTGTAGGTTCGACCGCGTTGGCTGCTTCCGGCGCCTACCTGATGCTAATGGCGGGTGCCGGGTTCATCCTGCGCTATGCGGGCGGCTCCTGGGGGCGCGCCCTTGAGGCGGCGCTGGTTTTCGCGGCCCTGCTGTTGCTAGTGACGGTCGGCCTGTCCGCGACCTTTCGAGCAAAAGTCCGCGTACTTGTCGCGAAACACTTCTTTACCTATCGCTATGACTATCGGCAGGAGTGGCTTAAGTTCACGAACACCTTGACGTCGATGACGGCCGCGCAGCCCTGGGCGGCATGCATTCAGGCACTGGGTGACCTTGTCGAGAGCCCCGGCGGCGCCCTGTGGCTCAAGAACAGCTCGGGGCAGTATCGCCAGGTGGCACGAGTGTCGCTTCCGACGATCGAGGACGTCGAGACGGAGTCCGCGCCGTTCCCAACTTTCCTGCGGCGCACCGGCTGGGTGCTGGAGATCAGCGACGTGCTTACGCGGCCGGCCAGCTACGACAACGTCGTCATACCCGCGTCCATTGCCAACCTGCCTGACGCCTGGCTGATCGTGCCCTTGCAGACGGCAGACGAACTGGTTGGTTATGTCGTGCTGACCAGTCCACGCGTCAAAATCGAGATTGACTGGGAGGTCAGGGATCTGCTGAAGACCGCGGGTCGCCAGGCGGCAAGTTATCTGGCGTATGCGATGGCAACCGAGGCGCTGCTCGAAGCCCGCAAGTTCGACGCCTTTCACCGGCTGTCGACCTTCATCGTGCACGACCTGAAGAACCTGATCGCACAACTGCAACTGCTGCTCTCCAACGTCGAGCGGCACCGGGATAATCCGGACTTCCAGCGCGACATGCTGCGCACCATCGAACATGTCGTGGGCCGCATGCATCAATTGATGCTGCAGTTGCGTCCCGACCGCACAGAAAGTGACCGCCCGAAACCGGTCGATGTGGCGGCTGTGGCCAAACGGGTGCATGCCCTGCGTTCGGCAGGGCGGGCCGGACTGACGCTTGAAGTGGCGGACGGTATCCTCGCGTGGGCTCACGAGGACCGGCTCGAGCGCGTACTGGCCCACCTCGTGCAGAACGCCTTCGACGCATCGGGTCGCGAGCCGGCAGTGCGATTGCGTAGCGAGCGCATCGGGGATGAAGTGTTGATCGAGGTCAGTGATCGTGGATCCGGAATGACGGCAGAGTTCCTGCGTGAGCGATTGTTCAGGCCATTCCAGTCGACGAAGGACACGGGCATGGGGATAGGCGCCTTCGAGTGCCAGCAGTATGTGCAACAGGTCGGCGGCAGCATCGACGTGCAGAGCGAGCCTTCCGTCGGGACGAGCGTGCGCGTCAGACTGCGTGCGGTCGCCGAGTCGCCGGCGACTGAGGGAGCGGTAGCATGACCGAAGAGCGACGGCCCCTGCTGGTCGTGGAGGACGACCCCGCGCTGCAGCTGCAGATGAAGTGGGCGTTCGATGGTTACGAAGTTGCGGTCGCGTCCGACCGTGAGGAGGCGATCGCGCAGGTGCGGCGTGTCGAACCCGCCGTCGTCACACTCGATCTCGGGCTCCCACCGGAGACCGGCGGCGTGGGCGAAGGATTCCGCACGCTGGAGCAGATCCTCGAGCTCGCGCCCGACACGAAGGTCATTGTTGTGACCGGCCAGAACGACAGCGCCAATGCGCGCCGTGCGGTGGCGCTCGGTGCGCACGACTTCTTTGCCAAGCCGTTCGACGCGAGTGTGGTGTCGCTGATCATTGACCGGGCCTTTCGCATGCACGACCTGCAGCTCGAGAATCGCCGCCTGCTGGCGGTGCGCGCCAGCGGCGTGGGTGGCCTCACCACGGGTGCGCCGGAGATGCTGGAAGTCTGCCGCATGATCGAGAAGGTGGCGTCGACCGATGCGACCGTGCTGCTGCTGGGCGAGTCCGGCACCGGCAAGGAGTTGCTGGCGCGCGCGCTGCACGAGTCATCCGTACGCGGCAAGAACCGCTTCGTTGCCATCAACTGCGCCGCGATCCCGGACACACTACTCGAGAGCGAACTGTTCGGCTATGAGCGCGGCGCGTTCACCGGAGCCAACAAGCAGACGCCGGGCCGGATTGAGACGGCGAACCGCGGAACGCTCTTCCTCGACGAAATCGGCGACCTGCCGGCGTCGCTGCAGGCGAAGCTGCTGCGTTTCCTGCAGGAGCGGACGGTCGAGCGGCTCGGCGGTCGCGAGGAGATCCCGGTGGACGTGCGCATTGTTTGCGCTACGCACCAGAATTTGCGCGAACGCATCGCGGCCGGTTCGTTCCGGGAGGACCTGTTCTATCGCCTGGCCGAAATCGTCGTCACGGTACCGCCCTTGCGCGATCGGCCGGGCGACGCCGTGCTGCTGGCGCACGCCCTGGTGCGGCGGTTCGCCGACGAGCAGAAGCGCGGCCGCCTTGGCATCAGCGACGAGGCGCTCGAAGTGATTGAACGGCATAACTGGCCGGGCAATGTGCGCGAACTCGAGAACGTCATCAAGCGGGCAGTGATACTTTCCGAGGGCCCGGTGATCCAGGCCCGCGATCTCGGCATGGCCACGCCGACGACGGCCGATGTCCCGCTGAACCTGCGCGAGGCGCGCGACGGCGCCGAGCGGCGCGAGGTGGCACGCGCGCTGGCCCGCGCCAACGGTAACCTGTCCAAGGCCGCCGACCTTCTTGGCGTCAGCCGGCCGACCCTGTATGACCTGCTCAACCGTTTTGGCCTGCGCAAGCATGAGTGACCCGAGGTGACAAGCATGATCAACAAGCGACCCCTCGTGTCGAGGGTGCTGCGTGGTGTCGTTCTGGCCGCGGCGCTGGGTGCCGCATTGACCGGGTGTCGCAACGAAAGCTCCGGCGACCTGATCCGCTCAGCGCGCGAGTACCAGGCCAAGGGCGATCATCCGGCCGCGATCATCCAGCTCAAGAATGCCATTCAGAAGCAGCCCGACAACGGTGAGGCGCGGCTGCTGCTCGGCCAGTCCACCCTGGCCGTTGGTGACCCCGCGACGGCGGAGAAGGAGTTCCGGCGCGCAGCGGAGTATGGCCAGCCCGCCTCGGTAGTCGCGCCGTGGATCGCGCAGGCGATGCTGGGTAACGGCGAAGTCGACAAAGTGGTTTCGGAGTTTGGCCAGCAGAAGCTTGATGACCCGAAGGCCGAGGCGGCGTTGCGTGTCGCGGTCGGACAGGCGCAGCTGCGGATGCGCAAGCTCGACGATGCAGCCGCCTCGTTTTCCGCGGCGCTGGCCAGCGATCCGTCCAACGTTGAGGCGCAACTGGGCCAGGTACGTCTGGCCGGCGTCATGGGCAAGATCGACGAGGCTGTCGAGGCAGTTGACCAGATCGTCGCGAAAAATCCCCAATCGTCGGAGGCGCTGCTACTGCAAGGGACCTTGAGGCTCGCACGCGGCGACCGCAGCGGCGCGCGCGCTGCACTCGAGCAGGCCGTCGCGGTCGATCCGGCGAAGGCTCAGGCGCGCATGGAGCTGATCTCGCTGCTGATTGCCGATCGCCAGCTGGACGATGCGAGCACGCAGGTCGCCGAGGCACGCAAGGCGCGGGGAGGGGACCTGCGCCTGCTGTACTTCGAGGCCCTGATCGCGTACGAGAAGAAGGATATAGCCAAGGCGCGTGAACTGTCGCAACAGCTGATCAAGCGCGCGCCCGAGCATGTGCCATCACTGGTGCTGGCCGGGGCGGTCGAGTTTCAGGAAAAGCAGCTGACGATGGCGCAGAGCCACCTGCAGAAGGCCGTGCTGCTGGCACCGCAGCACGAAGGCGCCCGCGAGTTGTTGGTGCGCGTCTATATGGCCTCGAACCAGCCAGCACGGGCGCTGGAGGCGATCCAGCCGCTGGTTGCATCGGGCACGCGCGTCCATGCGGGGACGATGATGCTGGCGGGTGAGACGTACCTTGCCAACGGCGACCTCAAGCAGGCGGCCAGTTTTTTCTCTGCGGCAACGCAGTCCAAGACGCAGGCGACCGCGGCGCGCGTTCGACTTGGCCAGATCGCCATGCTCAGCGGAGACCCGGACCGTGGGATCCGCGAGCTCGAGGCAGCGACCGGGGCCGAGGACGCGCCGATCCAGGCAGACATGGCCCTGATCGCCGGCTACATGCGACGTGGCGAAAGCGCCAAAGCCCTTGCCGCCGCACAGGCACTGGCTACAAAACGGCCCACGGAGCCGGTCGTGCATCAGATCCTGGGCTCGGTGCACGTCGCGCGAAAAGAGTCGGCGGCGGCGCGCGCGGCCTACGCGCGGGCGCTCGAGCTCAATCCGACCTATCTGCCAGCGGCCGCGGGACTCGCTCGCCTTGACCTGGCAGACAAAAAGCCGGCTGACGCGCGGGCGCGATTCGAGGCTGTCGTCGCGAAGGAACCCAACAACGAACTGGCCCTGCTGGGCCTGGCTGAAGTCCTCGCGAGCACGCAGGCACCGCCCAAGGAGATCGCCGCCATCCTCCAGCGCGCGGTCGCGGCCAAGCCGCAGTCGGCCACTGCGCGGCTTGCGCTGATCCGGCTGCACCTGCAGGAAAAGGACACGCGCGCGGCGCTGGCGGCCGCGCAGGAAGCATCGGTTGCACTGCCGGACGATCTGCGCGTCCTCGACGCGCTCGGCCGCGCGCAGCTCGCCGCCGGCGAACTGAATCAGGCAATCGAGACCTTCAATCGCCTGGCGGCGGCGCAGCCGGACTCGACGGTGCCACTGACCCGGCTTGCCGCGGTCTATGGCAGCCGCAAGGAACCGGAGAAGGCCATTGAAGTGCTGCAGCGCGCACAGAAAATCGCACCGGCTGATCCGGCGATCACCCGCGACCTGGTGCTTGGCTACCTGATGGCCGGCAAGGTCGACGACGCATTTAAGCAAACGCGTGCCCTGCAGGCAGCGGCACCAAAGTCGCCCACCGGATATCTGCTCGAAGGTGACATCTACTCGACCACAAAGCAGTGGGCGCCGGCGGAGCGCGCGTATCGGGAAGCGCTGAAGGCCGACCCCGCGTCGGAACTCAGCGCGCTGAAGTTGCACGGCGTGCTGCTGGCGAGCGGCAAGAAGGCCGAGGCCGATGCGGCGGCGCGCAAGTGGATTGCCGATCATCCGAACGACACGGCCTACCGCATGTACCTCGCCGAGCAGGCGCTGCGGTCGCGCGACTTCAAGAATGCGGTCACCCATTACCAGGCCGTCGTGACGCAGCAGCCGGACAATGTCGCGGCGTTGAACAACCTGGCGTGGGCCGCCGGCCAGTTGGGTGATCCGAAGGCGCTCGGGTATGCGGAGCGCGCGATCAAGATCGCTCCGGACAGCCCCCTGGTGCTCGATACCATTGGCGTACTGCTGGTGACCTCCGGCGATGCGAACCGGGGGCTGGAGTACCTGACGCGTGCCGTGACGCTTGCCCCCGACCGCAACGATATCCGGCTGAATTACGCGAAGGCGCTGATGAAGGCCGGGAAGTCCGAGCATGCGCGCAAGGAGCTGACGCAGCTCGAGGCCGTGACCCAGGACTTCAGCGGCAAGGCCGAGATTCCCGCCTTGCTGAAGCAGCTGCAGTGACAGATTGAAACCAGAAGCACGAAGGAGCAGGCGTTGGAAACAGCAGTCGTGGGAGTGGTGGGACTCGGCTATGTCGGGTTGCCGTTGGCCGTGGAGTTTGGCAAGAAGGTGCGCACAATCGGGTTCGACCTGTCGCAGCCCAAGATCGAGGCCTATCGTCGGCATGTCGACCCAACCGGCGAGGTGAGCACCGAGGACCTCAAGGCGGCGAGCCAGCTCGAGGTCACGACCGACGCCAGCCGCCTTAAGGAAGCAGACGTCGTCATCGTCGCGGTGCCGACGCCGATCGACGACGCGCACCAGCCGGACTTTTCGCCGCTGGTCGGTGCCAGCATCACGGTCGGGCGCAACTTGAAGAAGGGCGCGGTCGTCGTTTACGAGTCGACCGTCTACCCCGGCGCGACGGAGGAAGTCTGCATCCCGCTGCTGGAACGCGAATCCGGGATGAAGTGGAAGCAGGATTTCTTCGTCGGCTATTCGCCCGAGCGGATCAACCCCGGCGACCGTGAACACACGCTGACGCGCATCGTCAAGGTCGTGTCCGGCGATACACCGGCGACCCTTGATCGCGTCGCCAGGACCTACGAGCTGGTCATCACGGCGGGCGTGCACCGCGCGTCGAGCATTGCCGTGGCCGAGGCCGCGAAGGTGATCGAGAACACGCAGCGCGACCTCAACATCGCGCTGATGAACGAACTCGCGCTGATCTTCCACAAGATCGGCATCGACACGCTCGAAGTGCTGCAGGCGGCCGGGACCAAGTGGAACTTCCTGCCCTTCCGTCCCGGGCTGGTCGGCGGTCACTGCATCGGCGTCGACCCGTACTACCTGACGCACAAGGCCGACAAGCTCGGCTATCACCCGCAGGTGATCCTCGCCGGCCGGCGCATCAACGACGGCATGGGCAAGTACGTGGCGGAGCAGACCGTCAAGCAACTGATCCAGTCGGGTGCGCACGTCAAGGATGCCGAAGTCATCGTGCTCGGACTGACGTTCAAGGAAAACTGCCCGGATCTGCGCAACTCGCGGGTCATCGACATCGTGCGCGAGCTCGAGTCCTATGGTGCCCGGGTCAGCGTGCACGACCCGCTCGCCGACGCGCGCGAGGCGATGCACGAGTACGGCGTGCCGCTGCGCTCGTGGGACGAACTGCCCCAGGCAGGCGCGATCGTCGCTGCCGTGGCGCACGACGCGTTCAAGCGCCGGCCGATCGACGACTACGCCGACAAGTTGCGACCGGGCGGTGTTTTCGTTGACGTCAAGTGCCAGGCAGACGCAAAGCAGCTGCAGGCGCGAGGGCTGCGGGTGTGGCGTCTGTAGAGACTTCAGACTTCCCGGCGCCTCGCGGAACGTTGTTCCTGGGAGCCGCTCCGTTGCGCCTGGGCAACGGTCGCCTTGCTGGCCGGACTGGCCGTTTGGCCGTTGCCCGCCGGCGCCCAGGCGAAAGAGACGATCGAGCGGGTGAAGCCGTCCATCGTCGCCATCGGAACGTTCCAGACGACCCGTGTACCCCAGTTTCGCTTCCTGGGCACCGGGTTCGCCGTCGGCGACGGGACGCTTGCGGCCACGAATGCGCATGTCATTCCCACGGCGCTCGAGCCCGGCGCCGACCCCGAGGTGCTGGTGGCGCTGCTGCCGGGCACCGACGCCTCGCGGCTGGGTGTCCGCCGGCTGACGCGAGCGGCGGTCGACGCCGAGCACGATGTCGCCCTGCTGAAAATGGAGGGGCCGCCACTGCGGCCCCTGAAGCTGCGCGACTCGGGAAGTGTGGCCGAGGGAGACAGCCTGCTCTTCACCGGTTTTCCGATAGGCGGCGTGCTCGGCCTGTTTCCTGCGACCCATCGGGCGATGGTGGCGGCGATTGCGCCGGTCGCGATGCCCTCGCCGACCGGCCGGCAGCTCGACCCGAAGGTCGTGCGCCGGATCCGAGACGCGTCATTTTCGGTGTTCCAGCTGGATGCAACCGCCTTCCCCGGCAACAGCGGGAGCCCGCTCTACGACCCGGCGACCGGGGAGGTCGTGGGCATCCTGAACATGGTCTTCGTCAAGGCAACAAAGGAGTCGGCCCTGACGCAGCCGTCGGGCATCAGTTACGCGATTCCATCAACTTTTCTGATTGAACTCCTCGCTCGCGTGAAGCCCTGACGTGGCCGCTGCCGTCCGGTCACGATGCCAGTGGCCGGGGCCGCAAGTTATGCGCGGCTGAGCACAGCTCCTGCACCTGAGGGCATACCCGTGGGTACCAATCGGGTCCCGTAGCCGACGAACAGCCATTGCCGCTTTGGTATGACCTGTATAGGCTATTCGACGGGGATCACAGTTTTGGACTTGGGGAGGATCGCGACACACAACTGAAACGTGCAGGAAGCGGATTTCCCTCCGCCTCACCCAGCGGTGCATCGTTCGCTGCACCATCACCAGCTGACTGTCAAGAGGAATTGGCCACATGCTGCGAGCGACGGCTCCGGCTGGTCAGAGTTTCTTTCCTCTTTGAAACTGTTCAGACGGCGATTCGGTCCGGTGAGAGTTTTCGGCAAGGGACACCGGTTCTGTCGCACTCATGACATTTGAATCATCCAGAGTACGTCCAAACCAAAGACCCGCCCGACGCTTAGGCGCGCAAGGGGGCAAGTCGGAAGGAACTGCTGTGATCAGTATTTCGCGTCGCCCGTTGTCGGTGGCTTCGTTTGCCGACATGGGGCTCTTCGCTGCGTTTTGCGTCGCTGCGATGTTGCTCGCAGTGTCGATACAACTCGGCCCCTATGGCATAACGCCGCGCTCGGCCGTGCTTGCCGCGCTTGAGTTCGCACTCGTCACGACCGCCGTCGGGACCGTGCTGGGCCTGTTCCGCAGCGACGAGCGCAAGTCTCTCGCCGTGGTCTTCAGCCGCACCGTGCTTGCGCTCGCTGTCGGGGTGCCGCTCACCTACCTCCTGTACAGCGTGCTCCCCTCCGGTGGAGCGCCGCGCAGCTGTGTTGCCGTATGCGGCGCTCTTCACCCTCGCCGGGGTCATCCTCATCCGCCCGCTCGTTGTCGCCGTGATGGCGAACAGCGTGGCGGGACGCCGCATGCTGATCATCGGTACTGGTCCGGAGGCGCTCGCGGTTGAAGAACTCATCGAGAGCCACGGGCCGCGTGGCGCGGTCATCGTCGGGTTCTACCCGGCGGGTTCTCCGGACGAGCAGGCGGGCACGGGTAAGCAGGGCAATGCGCCGACGTTTCCGGCGAACCTTAAGCTGCAGGCCGTCGTCGAGCGATTCCGCGTCAACGAAGTTATTGTCGCCGCGCGTGAGCAGCGCGGCGGTGCGATGCCCCTGAATGACCTGCTGGAATGCCGCGTCGCTGGGGTGCCCGTATGCGACCTCTCGGCGTTCTACGAGCGCATGCGGGGCGAGGTGCCGGTCGACTCGCTCAAGGCGAGCTGGCTCATCTACGGCGCCGGCTTCGACCAGAATGCCCTGCGCAGGCTGGTGAAGAGAACTACGGACGTCGTTGCCGCTTCGATTCTCCTCGTGCTGGCGCTTCCGGTTCTGCTGCTCGCCACGCTTGCCATCTTCATCGAGAGCGGTTTGCCCGTGCTGTTCCGGCAGGAGCGTATCGGGCAGGGCGGTCGAATTTTCAAAGTGCTGAAGCTGCGGACGATGCGGATCGACGCGGAACGCGACGGTGTTGCGCGCTGGGCGACCCCGGGCGACTCACGGGTGACGCGGGTGGGCCGCGTGCTGCGCAAGCTGCGCATCGACGAACTGCCGCAGCTGATCAATGTCCTGAACGGTGAGATGAGCCTCGTGGGGCCGCGGCCCGAGCGGCCCGAGTTCGTCGCGCAACTGCGGGAGGAAATCCGGTTCTATGACGTGCGCCACAGCATCAAGCCCGGACTCACCGGCTGGGCCCAGATCCGATACCCGTACGGGGCTTCGATCGATGATGCACGGCGCAAGCTGCAGTTCGACCTCTTCTACGTCAAGAACAACTCGCTGGTGCTGGACGTCCTGATCCTGGCGGAGACAGTGCGGGTGGTGTTGTTCGGGGAAGGGGCGCACTAGGCCACCGGGGCATCCCGCCACTGGGAACTTCGCCGCAAGTCGGATAAGTCGGACCCCCTGGTCGGTTTTTGCACCGCACCAGCATGCATTCGCATGTAATAGACTGGATTTTTAACTTTCGCCACGCTCGCGTGCAGCGGACACTGCTGGACAGTACCCATTCGGAGGGTGATGCAATGAGGCAGCCAATGGTCAACTTTCGCATCGTGATCGCGACGGCAGCGGCGCTGGTGCTGGGCGCCTGCTCGACGAACAACTATCCGCCCGCACCCGCCTCGGCGGCGACGCCCGACTACAAGTACGTCATCGGTCCCCTCGACGTCATCAACATCGTCGTTTGGCGCAACCCCGAGTTGTCGATGTCCGTCCCGGTCCGACCCGACGGCCGCATCAGCACGCCGCTTGGTCGAGGATGTTCCGGCGCTCGGCAAGAACCCGGCCGAGCTTGCGCGCGAACTCGAGAAGGCACTGTCGAAGTTCATCCGCGATCCGGTCGTCACGGTGATCGTCAATAACTTCAACGGTCCGAGCAACGAGCAGATCCGCATCATCGGTGAGGCGGCGAAGCCGCAGGCGGTCGCGTACCGGCAGAACATGACGCTGCTCGACGTGATGATCGTCGTCGGCGGACTGACGGACTTCGCCGACGGCAACAAGGCGGTGCTCGTGCGAGGTTCGGAGAAGGGCAAGCAGTACAGCGTGCGCCTGGGTGACCTCGTGCGGCGCGGCGACATTTCCGCCAACGTCGACGTCCGTCCAGGCGACGTGCTGATCATCCCGCAGAGCTGGTTCTGACAGTTGTGATCCGCGCGGGGCAGGATTGAACGAAGCGTGATCGGATAGAGGACACGATGGACGAAGTACTGCATCAGGTGTTGACGGCGCTGCGCGGCATGTGGCGCCGGCGCTGGATCGGGCTGGCGGTCGCGTGGGCGGTGGCGGTGATCGGCGCGATCGTGCTGCTGCGCATTCCCGACCGCTACGAAGCGACAGCGCGCGTGTTTGTCGACACCCAGACCGTGCTGAAGCCCCTCATGGCGGGTCTCGCGGTGCAGCCGAATGTCGATGAACAGATCTCGATGCTGGCGCGCACGCTGATCGCGCGGCCGAACATCGAGAAGATCATCCGCAGCACTGATCTCGACGTCACGGCGACGTCGCAGATCGAGAAGGACAAGCTGCTCGATTCGGTGACCCAGCGCATCAAGTTCACTGAGCGTGGGCCGCGAGAACATCTACAGCATTTCGTACCAGGATGTGAAGCCGGATCGCGCCAAGCGCGTCGTCCAGGACCTGCTGTCGCTCTTTGTCGAGTCCGGCGTCGGCAACAAGCGGCGTGACTCCGAGACGGCCCGCCGCTTCATCGACGAGCAGATCAAGACCTACGAGAAGAAGCTCGAGGAGGCCGAGAACCGCGTCAAGGAATTCAAGATCAAGAACGTCGGCTTCACCGGTGCCGGCGGCCAGGACTACTTCACGCGCATGAACGCCCTCACGGAGGAGGCCGCCAAGGCGCGGCTCGAGCTTGCGGGCCGCGGAGGAGTCACGCGATGCGCTGAAGCGCGAGCTGGTCGGCGAAGATCCTGTGATGCTGCCGGACACGGCGTCGGCGGGCGGCATGGGGCAGGCGTCCGAGTTCGACGCGCGCATTGCCGACTCAGAAGAAGCTGCTCGATGAACTGATGCGCCGCTATACGGAGCAGCATCCGGACGTCGTGTCGACCCAGCGGCTGATCGCGCAACTCGAAGACCAGAAGAAGCAGGAGTTCGAGGCGCGCCGCAAGGCGGCCGCGGCCAATCCCGGCAAGTTCAGCCCATTCCACGAATCCGGTCTTCCAGAAGATCAAGATCTCGCTCGCCGAAACCGAGGCCAGTGTCGCGGCCTTGCGCGCGCGGGTCGGCGAGAGCGAGGCGCGACTGGCGCAGCTCAAGGCCGTTGCCGGCCGCGCGCCGCAGATCGAGGCCGAGATGGCGCAGCTGAACCGGGACTACGACGTGCTGCGCAAGAACTACGACCAGTTGGTGACGCGGCGCGAGTCAGCCTCGATGGCGGAAGACGTCGACGGGCTGGCCCGCATGGCGGAGTTCCGCATCATTGATCCCCCGCGTATCTCGCCCAAGGCCGTGTTCCCGAACCGCCTGGCGCTGGTGCCGCTGGTCCTCGCGCTGGCACTGGCCGCCGGTATGGCGGCGGCGCTGGCGGTCTCGCAGATCCTGCCGACGTTCCACGATGCCCGACAGTTGCGGCAGTCGAGCCGGCGCGCGGTGTTGGGGACGATCTCGTTGCAGTCCACGCAGCCGATCATCAGGCAGCGCAAGCGCTCGAACTACGCCTTTGCGGGCGGCATCGCCAGCCTGATTGTCTTGTACGGTACATGGATCGCCTGGGCGGCGCTCGCGACGCGGGCATGAGGAGCAGAGCGTGAGCATCATCGAACAGGCCGCGAAGCGCCTCGAACAACTCAGGCAGGCTGGTGTCGAAATCAGCACCGGTACAACGGACCGCGCCACGACCGATGCTGCCCAAGGGCCAGCGCTTGAGTCGGTGCCGCAACGCATTGCCAAGGAGCTGGAAGCGCGCGCGGCGGCGGCTGCCGCCGCGGAGCCCTCGATCGAGCCGGCCGCCCCGGCACTAGGGGCTCCTGCGCAGGGTCGCGTCGCCGCGGCGGCTGGCGCCGGCTCCTCCGCCGCCATCGGTGTGCCGGCAGCGACGGCGTCTCGCCTCAAGCGTTCCAACAATAGAGTCGAGATCGATCTCGCGCGGCTCTCCGCGAACGGCTACATCACGCCCCATGCGCCGCGGTCGCGGCTGGCCGAGGAGTTCCGCGTCATCAAGCGGCCGCTCCTCATCAATGCCCGAGGCAAGTCGGCGGCGCCTGTTGCCAATGCGAACCGCATCATGGTCTCGAGTTCATTGCCGGGCGAAGGCAAGACCTATGTGTCCGTCAATCTCGCGATCAGCCTCGCGATGGAAGTCGACACCGATGTGCTGCTGGTCGATGCCGACGCGTCGCGCCCCGCGGTCCTCGATCGCCTCGGCCTGGCGCCATCGAAGGGGCTGCTGGACCTGCTGGTCGAGCCAGACCTCGCGACTCGAGTCCGTCGTGCTCGCGACCAATGTCGAGGGCCTTTCGATCCTTCCGGTCGGCACGCCGCAGGCGCAGTCGACCGAACTGCTGGCCAGCGAGGCCATGAGCCGGCTGGTCGAGCGGCTGGCCGCGGAAGATCCGCGCCGCATCGTGCTCTTTGACACCCCGCCGTTGCTGTCGGCCTCCGAGTCGCGCGTGCTGGCGGCGCACATGGGGCAGGTGATCATGGTGATCGCCGCGGACGACACGCCCCAGGGCACCGTGGCCGAGGCGCTGGCGACGGTCGAGAACTGTCCCGTGGTCGTGACGCTGCTCAACCGGGTATCGATGTCCGACGGCGGGCACTACTACGGGTCCTACGGCGCCCACGCCCACTGAGGCGCCGGGATCCGGCGGAGCACAGCCCCCTAATGCCTTATCCGGCCGTTCAGAACTGCCGCCGCAGACGTCGCGCCGTCAGAGTCTCAACGCGCAGGTCCGATCTTCGCTGCCGTTGCCGTGGGGTGCATCCAGTCGGCGGTCGCTCAGACGCTGCCGTCCGGCGCGGGCTACCAGATCGGCGACGGCTCGATTCCGGTCGTCGCGCCGAACCGTGGAGTTCAAGGCTGGGCAACAGAAGCGAGCTTCACCGCGCAGGCGACGCTGACCAACAACGCCAACTACGGTGAGTCCAGCGTTCGCGCGGGGGACCTCGTGCTCGAGTTCATCCCGGCGCTCAATTTCAATCGGCAGGGCGGGCGACTGAGGGTCGACGGCTTCGTGGCGCTCGACATGCTGGCCTTTGTCGATGGCACACAGGCGAGCAGCATCCTGCCGCGGGCCAATATCCTGGCCAACCTCGAGGCCATCGACAATCTCTTTTTCGTCGATGCGTCGTTCTTCGTCGGGCAGTCGGTCGAGAACCCGTTCCTGCCACGGTCGGCGTATTCGTCGACCAACAACCTCTACACATCTACGCAGGCGCGGCTGGCGCCGTACTTCAAGGGCAACGTCGGGCCAGTACGTGACCTGGCTGGTCCGCAGCGACAACACCTACACCTGGACCTCGCAGTCGGATAACCCGACCGGCAACGCCTTCTACGTTCGCAACCTGGCGGAAGTCGTCCGCGCGCCGACGCCGCTTGGCCTGACGCTGCGCCTGACCAACGACCTGACGCGCATCCAGGACCAGGTCCAGCCGGACCAGACGCTGAACACGGCGCTGGGGATCGTCGACTATGCCTTCACGCCGCAGTTCACCTTCGGTCTGCGTGGCGGCTACGAGACCACGACCTACACGGCGGAGGAAGTTGCCGGTCCCATCTACGGCGCCAACCTCGTCGTGGCAGGCCGTCGCCGCTGACGAGCCTCATCGGCTACTGGGAGCAGCGCTTCTACGGACCCAGCTACCAGTTCCAGGCGTCACACCGCCAGCGCCGGCTTGCGTCGTCGGCCTCGTTCTATCGCACCATCACGACCTACCCGCAGGTGCTGCTGCAGATCCCGGCGACCAACAGTGTCACGGGTCTGCTCAATGCGATCCTGGTCGCGCGGTTCCCGGACCCGATCGAGCGCGCCAGTGCGGTGCAGGACCTGGTCACGCGCCAGGCGCTGCCACAGTCGCTACCGGCCGGTGCCTACATCTACAACCAGAGCGCCAACATCCTGACCGGCGGAAACGCCAACTGGGCGCTGACCGGAACGCGCAATACGCTCGCACTGAATCTCTTCTACCTGAAGACTGAACTGCTGCCGGATGCGAGCATTCCGCCGACCTTCCTTGCCTTCAATAACAACATCCAGCAGGGTGGCGGCGTCACCCTCAGTCACATCGTCTCGCCGGTGATCTCGCTGAACGGCACGCTCTCCACCCAGTACACAAAGGGCTTTGGACCGAGCGAGGGACTGAACACCCGCCAGGGACTCGCCAGCGTGCAGGCCAACTGGCAGATGTCGCCGCGCAGCACGCTGTTCGTCGGCACGCGCTACCAGTACCAGAACACGGACAGCGCTGCACTGGCGGACACCGTGTCGAGCGAGTTCGCGATATTCACCGGGCTGTTCCACCGCCTCTGATCATGTACGAAGACTTCTACGGCCTTTCAGGCAAGCCCTTCCAGCTCAGCCCCGACCCCGCCTTCTACTTCGGCAGCAAGGGACACACGAGCGCGTTCTCTTACCTGAAGTACGGTGTCTACCAGGGCGAGGGATTTCTCGTCATCACCGGCGAAGTCGGCGCGGGCAAGACCACCCTCGTGCGGGCGTTGCTCGAGGAACTCGACGTCAAGACGATCGTCGCCGCGCAGATCGTCAGCACGCAGCTTGATGCCGACGACCTGCTGCGTTCGGTGGCCAAGGCCTTCGGCATCCGCGTGCCGCAGGAGGACAAGGCGACTCTTCTGGCTTCGATCGAGGCCTTCCTGCTGATGCTGTTCCAGCAGAACAAGCGGGCACTGCTGATCGTCGACGAGGCGCAGAACCTCAATGCCGGCTCCATCGAAGAGCTGCGCATGCTCTCGAACTTCCAGTGTGGCGACCAGGCGCTGCTGCAAAGCTTCCTCGTCGGTCAGCCGGAGCTGCGCAACCTGATGCGCTCGCCCGCGATGGAGCAGTTCCGCCAGCGTGTGATCGCCTCCTACCACCTCGGGCCGCTGGACGAGTCCGAGACGCGCGGCTACATCGAGCACCGGCTGCATCGCGTGGCGTGGAAGGGGAACCCGGAGTTCGAGGCGTCCGCCATCCATGCGATCTACATGGCGACGGGTGGAATACCGCGCCGTATCAACGCCATGTGCAACCGCATGATGCTGGCGGGATTCCTGGCGGGCCAGCATCGCTTCACGGCCGCCGAGGTCAACGCGGTTGCGGCCGAGATCACCGGGGAGATCGGGCCGCAGGCCGTCGCCACGCCGCTGCGCGAGCCCCTGTCGTCCACGGCGTCGGCGGAGCGTCATCCGGACCTCATCGGCAACGTGCGCCGGCTGCTGAACATGGCCGATCGCGTCGACCGGCTGGAAAAGGACGTCAACGAGTTGCTGAGCCTGGTCCGGATGCTGGTCGAGCCGGAACGCGCGCAGCCCGACGACGAGCCGCCGCGGCAGGAACCGCCGAAGCGCCGGCGCAAGACTTCGTCCTCCACTCCATGACGACCCCGCACCTCCCGACCGCGCGGCCACGCTTGCAGGCGAAGGCGCCTCTGCAGCGCCGTGCTCTGGATGCCGGCCGTGCGCCGGAGCGGTCCGTGCCGCTCGGCCTGCGACGGACCTCGTAAATGCACTGACGGTCGATGTCGAGGATTACTTCCAGGTCTCGGCGCTTGCGCCGCACATCGAGCGGCATCGTTGGGACGCGATGGAGTGCCGGGTCGAGCGCAACATCGGTCGCTTGCTGGCGCTGTTCGAGCACGCGGCGCGCGCGCGACGTTCTTTACGCTAGGCTGGATCGCCGAACGATATCCCGCGCTGGTACGCGAGATCGTGGCGTCGGGCCATGAGCTGGCGAGCCACGGCCAGTCGCACCTGCGCGCCAGCGATCAGTCGCGCGCCGACTTCCGGTCGGACGTCGAGGGCGCGCGCAAGAAGCTCGAAGATATCGGCGGCGTGGGCGTGCGCGGCTACCGCGCCCCCAGCTTCTCGATCGGCAAGGGCAATTTGTGGGCATTCGAATGCATCGCCGAGGCCGGCTACGCGTATAGCTCGAGCGTGTACCCCGTGCAGCACGATCACTACGGCATGCCGGATGCTCCGCGGTTCGCATATCGCGCGCACAACGGGCTGCTCGAGCTGCCGATCACGACCACGCGCGTATTTTCACGAAACCTGCCGGCCGGTGGCGGCGGATATTTCCGGCTGCTTGCCGTACCGCGCCTCGCGCTGGGCGATCGAGCGCGTCAATCGCGATCGACCGCCAACCCGCGATCTTCTACTTCCATCCGTGGGAGATCGACCCGCACCAGCCCCGCATCGGTGGGGTCAGCGCCAAGACCCGCTTCCGCCACTACCTGAATCTCGACCGCACCGAATCGCGGCTGGACCGGCTTCTGTCCGACTTCCGCTGGGACCGCATCGACCGCGTGTTCGAGATCGACGCGGCGTGAAGCCCCTCGATCTGCCCGTCGACGCGCAGTCGACCCCGTCGGTGCGGCCCTTTCGTGAGGGCGATCGCCAGGCGTGGGCGGACTTCGTTGAACGCTGTGCGAGGCGACGTTTTTCCACCGCATCGAGTGGCACGACCTGATTGAGGACGTCTTCCGCCACCGCACGCATTACCTCGTCGCCGAGCGGTCCGGCGCGCTTGTCGGTGTGCTGCCGCTCGCCCGCGTGAAGAGCCTGCTGTTCGGTGATGCATTGGTTTCGCTTCCGTTTGCGGTCTATGGCGGCGCGGCGGTCGTCGATGAATCGGCGCGATCGGCGTTGCATCGCGCTGCGAGCGACCTGGCGCGCGATCTGGGCGTGCAGCACCTCGAGCTGCGCGACCGCGCCAAGACCGAGCCTGAATGGCCGCAACAGGACCTGTACGTCACGTTCCGGAAGTCGCTGCTGCCGGAGGTCGAGGCGAACCTGCTCGCGATTCCGCGCAAGCAGCGCGCGATGGTGCGCAAGGGCATCGAGCGCGGGCTCGTCAGCGAGATCGACGAGCGCGTCGATCGTTTCTTCGAGCTGTATGCCGACAATCAGCACCGCCATGGCACGCCGCCGTATCCGCGGCGCTACTTCGAGGCGCTCCGCAGCGTGTTCGGCAAGGACTGCGAGGTGCTGACCGTGCTCGATGGCGCCGGTGCGCCGTTGTCGTCGGTGCTGTCGTTCTATTTCCGCGACGAGGTGCTGCCGTACTACGCCGGCGACCACGAGCGGGCGCGCTCGCTCGCGGCGAACGACTTCAAGTACTGGGAGCTGATGCGGCGCGCGGTCGAGCGAGGCCTTCGCGTGTTCGACTATGGCCGTTCCAAGCGCGGTACCGGCTCGTTCGACTTCAAGAAGAACTGGGGCTTCGAGCCGCAGCCTCTGCACTACGAGTATTTCCTGCTGCGGCGCGACGGCATACCGCAGAACAACCCCGCCAATCCCAAGTACCGTGCATTCATCGAAGTGTGGCGCCGACTGCCGCGACCGGTGGCCGATGCCATCGGGCCTTCGATCGTGCGCAACCTGGGCTGACCGAGCCATGGAACCGCTGCTGTACCTGGTGCATCGGATGCCCTTTCCGCCCAACAAGGGCGACAAGATCCGCTCCTACCACCTGCTGCGCCATCTGGCCGAGCGGTACGCGGTCCACCTCGGCACGTTCGTCGACATGCCGGAGGATCTGGCGCATGTCCCGCAGCTGGAGGCGCCTGTGCCTCGCATCACGTCGAGACGCTGGATCCACGGGCGGCGCGGTTGCGCAGCGTCTCCGGTTTTCTTACCGGTGAAGCACTGACGTTGCCGTATTACCGCAATCAGCCTGCAGGAGTGGGTCAGGCGTGCCGTTGGGGAGCAGGAATTCGCAAGGCTGTCGTCTTCTCGGCGCGATGGCGCAGTACGTGCGTGAGCCTCGCGGGGCTGCGCGTTGTACTCGACTTCGTGGATGTCGACTCGGCCAAGTGGTGCGAGTACGCGCAGCGGCACGCCTGGCCCTCGTCATTCGTCTATCGCCGGGAAGGCGCAAAGCCTGCTGTCCTTTGAGCGGGCAGCGGCGAGCGCAGCGCGGCCAACGTGTTCGTGACGCGCGGCGAGGCCGATCTATTCCTGCGACTGGCGCCGAGTGCTCGAGCGCGCGTGCACGTGATCGAGAACGGCGTGAACACCGACTACTTCGCGCCGCGTGCAGAACGGCCGTCGCCATTTGCCGCCAACGAGGCGCCCATCGTGTTTACCGGGGCGATGGACTACTGGCCGAACATCGATGCTGTCGCCTGGTTCGCTTCAGAGGTTCTGCCGCGCGTACTGGCCGTGCGGCCCGATGCGCGTTTTTACATCGTCGGCATGAACCCGGCGCCGGCGGTATCGGCACTGGGATCGCATCCGGGCGTAACCGTGACCGGCACCGTGCCCGACGTGCGTCCCTACGTGCAACATGCTGCGGCTGTCGTAGCACCACTTCGCGTGGCGCGTGGGATCCAGAACAAGATCCTGGAAGCCATGGCGATGGCACGGCCCGTTGTGATCTCAACAGCAGCGAGCACGGGCGTCAGTGGAGTGCCGGGACGCGAGTACGAAGTCGCAGAGTCGCCGGAGGAGTTTGCGCAGAAGGTACTGGCGGTGCTGCAACCGGAGCCGGCGCAGGAGATGGGTCGGCTGGGCGCGGGCGCGCATTACTTCCGACTATGCGTGGGATCGCAACCTGGCGACCTTCGATCGGCTACTGGACGGACGATGCGGCACCGACCGCCACGCGCGTGGTCGCGGTGAGAGTGGCAATGCACGCCGAGCCTCGACTCCAAACTCTGCCATCGTCCAGGGCGTCCAGCGGCCGGGCATGGCGTTTGGCGCGATCGTCGCTGTGCATCGGTTCTGGTGCTCGCCATCTTCTGGCCCACAACGGCCTCGATGATCGAGATCTGGCGGCGCTCGGAGACGTTCCAGCACTGTTTCGTCGTGATCCCGATTGTGCTCTGGCTCGTGTGGGGCGAACGGATGCGGCTCGCTGCCGCGCCGATGCAGCCGTTCTGGCCGGGTCTTGTCCTCATTGCTCTGCTGGGCTTCGCCTGGCTGCTGGGCGTGCTGGGGGCGGCGCAGGTCGTCAGTCATTTCGCACTGATCGGCCTGATCGGTGCCGTGGTGCTGACGGCCTTCGGCACGGCGTGGGCGCGGATCCTCTGGTTCCCGTTGCTGTTTCTTTTCTTCGCTGTGCCGTTTGGCGAGGCGCTGGTGCCGCGCCTGATGGACTGGACGGCCGAAGTCACGATCTGGGCCCTGAAGCTCACAGGCGTGCCGGTTTACCGAGAAGGCGTGCACTTCGTGATCCCGACCGGGCAGTGGTCGGTGATCGAGGCCTGCAGTGGCATCAAGTTCCTGATCGCCTCGATCATGGCCGGGTCGCTCTACGCGTGGCTGATCTATCGCTCGCCCGGGCGAAGGATCGCGTTCATCGCCGCGTCGATCGTGGTGCCCTTGCTTGCCAACTGGCTGCGCGCCTACTCGATCGTGATGATCGGGCACCTGAGTAACAACCGCCTGATGACAAACGACGATCACATCGTCTTCGGTTGGGTGCTGTTCGGCGCAGTCATGCTGCTCATGTACTGGCTGGGCACGCGCTGGCGCGAAGACACGGAAGATGCGGTCCCCGCCTCGCCGGCCCCGTAGTCCTTCCTGGAGTCGCGTGACCGTCGCCCTTGCGGCGGTCGGGGCGGCGGTCGGTGGCGTGGCCGGCGCTCGCCAATGTGCTGATGCAGCCGGTGGGTCCAGCGGGGCCGATTGCGATCATCGCGCCCGAGCCGGCGGGCGGGTGGGTCAAGGAAGACGGCAGCTTCTCCAGCTGGACGCCGGACCTCGAGGGATTCAGCAGCAAGCAGACGTTCGTCTATCGGAAGGGCGCCCAGCGGGTTGCGCTGTTCGTCGCCTCGTATCGACACCAGTCCCAGTCGGCCCAGGTGGGAAGTTCCGCCAACCAGCTGGCGAAGACGACCAACGAGAAGTGGAAGCAGACGGCACGGGCCAGCGCCGAGCCGCCCGTCCGGGCGAGACAGGGGTTGCGAGTCCCGGCGCGCATGGGTGAGTTGCGCGGCCCGCGAGCTTCGATCGGCTGCTGGTGTGGCACTGGTACTGGGTGGGGAGCGCTCCGACGGCCAGCGAGGCCCAGACCAAGTCGAACTCGCGCGTGCACGCCTGCTGCAGCGGCCCGACACCGCACTCTGGATCGCCGCCTACGCGCCGGCCGAAGACAGTCGCGACGCCGCGGAGCGGGCACTGCGTGAGTTCGCGCAGGAATGGGCCGTCCCTTGCAGCGCGCCTTCAGCAGACGAGCGCACGATGACCGCCCGCGACGATCGCCTGCTGATTGCGCATGTCGTCTACCGCTTCGATGTCGGCGGGCTCGAAAATGGCGTGGTCAACCTGCTCAACCGCTTGCCGGGATCGCTTCCGCCACGCCGTGGTGGCGATGACCGAGATCACGGAGTTCCGCCGCCGTGTGCAGCGTGACGACGTGCAGTACGTTTCGCTGCACAAGCCGCCGGGCCATGGCGTTCGGTTGTGGCCGGCGCTGTATCGCCAGTTTCGGTCCCTGCGGCCCGACATCGTCCATACGCGCAACCTGGCGCCGCTGGAAGCCAGCGTGCCGGCCTGGCTGGCGGGCGTGCCGGTCCGCGTGCATGGCGAGCATGGCTGGGACGTCGGCGACCTCGACGGTTCCAACCGCGCGCATCGCCTCACGCGGCGGCTGTATCGCCCGTTCGTTTCGCACTACATCGCATTGTCACGTCACATCGAGGACTACCTGCGCAGTGCGATCGGAGTTGCTCCGGGCGCGATCACGCAGATCTACAACGGCGTCGACACGCTGCGCTTCCTGCCGCCGCAGGGTCAGCGGAGCCCGATCGAAGGTTCACCGTTCAATGACCCTCGGTTGTGGGTCGTCGGTACGGTGGGGCGCCTGGCGGGTGTCAAGGACCAGGCGGCGCTTGATCCAGCACTGGCCCGCCTGCAGCGCGCCAACGCGGACGCACGCGAGCGGATGCGGCTCGCCATCGTGGGCGACGGTCCGCTGCGCGATGAACTGGGGCGACTGGCGCAGGCCGAGGGCGCGGCCGACTCGGTTGCATGCCCGGGCGCGCAGCGATGTCGCGCAGGTGATGGCGGGGGTCGACGTCTTCGCACTGCCGTCGCTGGCGG
>CAVPDC010000024.1:0-79830 GCA_963702595.1 uncultured beta proteobacterium
TGGACTATGCACGCCGCGCACCACAGCAGCCTGCCGAGCGCATCGACCTGTCCGTCCTGGTGGAGCAGGCGCCGCCACGCGTGCGTGTCGATGCAGACGAGCACACGACGCTCAACCTGCGGGTCGCACACGGCGTAACCGTCAACGGCTATCGGACCGAACTCGATCGCGCGCTCGACAATCTGCTGGTGAATGCCATGCGGTACGGGCGTGACCCGGTCACCGGACGCGTCGACCTGACTGTTTCGCTCGCAAGCGACGGGCAGGATGCCGTCATTTCAGTGGCGGATCACGGCCCGGGCGTTCCGACCGAACAGATCGATCGCCTGCTGCGTCCGTTCGAGCGCGGCGACAGTGCGCGCAGCGGCAGCGGTGGCGCCGGGCTTGGTTTGCCGATCGTGCAGCGGATCGCGCGGCTGCACGGCGGAAGCCTGAGGCTGCTTGCCAACTCACCCCATGGGCTCCGCGCCGAGCTGTCCCTGCCCCTAGTGCGCCGTGCATGAGCCCTGCCGGTGCCAACCGACGGCGGCGAGCCCTGATCACGGCAGCGCTGGCGGGACTCGCACTGCCGCTGGGCGCCATACGCGCCCAGACCTGGGCGATACGCGTGGAGAGCGGCACGCCGCACCGCTTGCCGCGGGCGGCCGTCGACGACCTCGAGATCGAGCTTGACGCCAGCGACGGTGATGGGCCTGTCGACATCGCGGTGTTGATGCTTGGCACGATCGACCTCCCGAGCGGACAACTGGCCGCCGGCGACGGCATGCGGCTCGACGGCGGCTCGTTCGCCCAACTCGTCCCGGCGGGACGCTATCCGGTGCAGGTGATCGTGGCCCGCTACGCAGACGCCACCGAGCGCGTTGCATTCGCCCAGGTGAAGTTCACGGCCAGAGCGGCGACCCGCTGGGACAACGCCATCTTCCAGGGCGACGACGCCGAGCCTCTCGCCGAAGACGAGCTGTCGGGCTACGAAGTCGAGTCCGGTCTCGGCAGCCTGTTCGAAGTGGAGGCGCTGCGTGCCTACCGCCAGGAATTCGGTCTGAGCCCCCGACTGCGCCAGGACCTGGAACAGGTCCTGCTGCGAAATCGTCGGCCGTCATGGAGCTGGGCCTGGGTGAGGACGCCCGTCGGCTCGGGTGTCCTCGTCTCTGCCGGAGAGGGCGCCGGCTTCTACGGCTCGTATTGGGGCCAGGATGACTCCGGAGCAATCGTCTCGCTGGTCACAGACTTCGACCTGCTCGACTGGGCCGGGCTGCCGGAACCTGAACCCGTCACGGCTTGACGAGCAGCGCGACGGCCAGGGCGGCAATACCTTCGCTGCGCCCGAGCGCACCGAGCTTCTCGCTGGTCTTGCCCTTGACGCTGACAGCGGAAGCCTCGAGGCCGCAACAGGCCGCGATCGCAGCGCGCATGGAGTCAACATATGGCGCGATCTTCGGTCGCTCGGCAATGACGGTGGCGTCGATGTTCTCGATGCGCCAGCCCGTCTCCCGAACTCGCTCGGCCGCCGCTCTCAGCAGCACGCGGCTGTCGGCATTGCGGTAGCGGTCGTCAGAGTCCGGGAAGAGCTTGCCGATGTCGCCGAGCGCAGCCGCACCGAGCAGCGCATCGGTGATCGCATGCAGCAGCACGTCGCCGTCCGAGTGCCCGAGCAGACCACGCCCGAACGAAATCTCGACACCACCCATGATCAGACGACGCCCCGGCACCAGCGCGTGGATGTCGTAGCCCTGCCCGACGCGTAACCGTGTCATGCCAGCCTTTCCTGTTCGCCCAGGATCGCGCGCGCCAGCACGAGATCCTCGGGAGTCGTGACCTTGAGATTGCTGGCGCCACCCAAGACCAGCCGCGGCGCGTGACCGGCACGCTCCATCGCGCTGGATTCGTCCGTCACGGCATCGAGCGCACCACTCAACGCCGCGCGCAAGGAACCGACTCGGAACAACTGCGGCGTCTGTGCACACCACATCGACGCGCGGTCCACCGTCATGCCGACGCGTCCATCTTCGCCGCGCTTCAATGTGTCGGCCAGCGGGATCGCGAGCAGGCCGCCGCTGCCGTCGGCGCCGACTTCGTCGATCAGCCGACCGAGCTGGGCCTCGGTCAAGCAGGGGCGCGCAGCGTCGTGCACCAGAACGCGATCATCGTCGTCGGTGCGGGCGGCGATCGCGATGAGACCGTTGCGCACGCTCTCGGCGCGCGAGGCGCCGCCGACCGGCAGGAACTCGACCCGCTCGTCGTCGAGCCGGAATTCTGGCCAGCGAGTGTCCGACGGCGCGACCACGACGAAAACCGCGTCAATGCGGGCGTCGGACAACATGGCCGCGATCGAGTGCTCCAGCATCGTGCGGTCACCCAGCGGCAGATACTGCTTTGGAAGATCGTGCCCGCTCATGCGGGAACCCACGCCGGCGGCGGGTATCAGGGCAATGTAGCGAAGCGGTCGAGGCACGGGAAAGCTCGCGGAGGAGCAGGAGTAGGCCTTCGTATAATAACGACCGAGTTCGGCGGCCCTTGAGCCCTCGCAACGGAGGGTCCGATGGCTGCCGATTGTTTTCTGCCGTGAGCACCGACGTTTCGCTCGACCCGCCCGCCACTTCGCTGGCGGGCCTGCTGCCGCGATCGCTGCCGATCGCAGGGGCGCGCTTTGCCCTCGCCCGGCCACCGGGCTCCGCCGACGCACTGCTGCTGGCGCGCACCGGCGCTCAGTTGCGCGCGGCGCGCCGACTGCTGGTCGTCATCGCGGCTGACGCCCTCGATGCGCAGCGTCTGGTTGACGAGATCCCCTACTTCGACCCGACGCTGGCCGTGCGGCCGCTGCCCGACTGGGAGACGCTGCCCTACGACACACTGTCGCCGCACCAGGACCTGGTGTCGGAGCGCCTCGAGACCCTGTTTCGACTGAGCCAGACCGGCGGCGGCATCGACGTCCTCGTGGTGCCGGCGACGACGGCGCTGTACCGGCTGGCGCCGCCGCAGTACATCGCGGGACACACGTTCTTCTTTCGCCAGGGGCAGACGCTCGACGCTGACGAGCTGCGAACGCGACTGGTGTTCGCCGGCTATCAACATGTGTCCCAGGTGGTGGCGCCGGGAGAATTCGCGGTCCGCGGCGGCCTCCTCGATCTGTATCCGATGGGCTCCACGCTGCCGTACCGGCTCGACCTGCTCGATGCGCAGCTCGAGTCCATCCGCGCGTTCGACCCCGATACGCAGCGCGGGCTGTACCCGGTGCCGGAAGTCCGATTGCTGCCCGGCCGCGAGTTTCCGCTCGATGAAACCGCGCGCCAGTCGTTCCGACGCCGCTGGCGCGATCGCATCGAAGGCGATCCGAGCCGATCCAACGTCTACAAGGACATCGGCAGCGGCGCGGTTCCGGCCGGGGTCGAGTACTTCCTGCCGCTTTTCTTTGATGAAACGGCAACGCTCTTCGACTACCTGCCGCCGGACAGTCTCGTCGCGCTGCATGGGCCCGTCGAAGCGGCGATCCAGCGCTTCTGGAACGAGACCAGTGAACGCCATCGTTTCCTCGCCCGTGATCCTGCCCGGCCCATCCTGCCGCCATCTTCCCTGTTCCTGAACGCGGAGGCGTTCTTCGCTCGCACGCAGGACTACGGGCGGCTCGCGCTGGGCGATTCCGCGCCGCGCGACAGCGACACCGCCTTCGCAGCGATGCCGTCGCTCGCGGTCGAACGGCGAGCTGAAGATCCGCTCGGCCGCCTGCGGCGCTTTGCCGAGGAGTACGCGGGGCGCATCCTGGTCGTGGCCGACTCCGCCGGGCGCCGCGAAACGATCGGTCAGATGCTCGCGGAGTACGGCATCCCGTTCGGCGACAGTGCCGACTTCGCTGCGTTTCTCGCAGGCGAAGTCCGCATTGCGCTCGGCGTAGCACCGCTGCACGAAGGCTTTGCGCTGCGCGATCCTCAGGTTGCGATCGTCACCGAGACCGAGCTCTACGCCGCCAGCCCGCGCCGCCTGCGCGGCAAGCAGCGCGAACGCGCCTCGAACGTCGAGGCGATGATCCGCGACCTCGCCGAACTGCGCGTGGGCGATCCGGTGGTGCACGTCGAGCACGGCATTGGTCGTTACCTCGGGCTGCAGGCGATGGACCTCGGCGACGGCCCGACGGAGTTCCTGCATCTTGAGTACGCCCACGAGGCGACGCTGTACGTGCCCGTGGCGCAGCTGCACCTGATCGGGCGCTATAGCGGTGCCGATCCGGCCGCCGCCCCGCTGCACCAGCTCGGCAGCGGTGACTGGGACAAGGCCCGCAGGAAGGCTGCGAAGCAGGTACGCGATACCGCGGCCGAGCTCCTCAATCTCTATGCGTTGCGCGCCGCACGCAAGGGACACGCCTTCGAGTACCGGCAGCACGACTACGAAGCGTTTGCCGAGGGCTTCGGATTCGAGGAAACGCCCGACCAGCAGGCCGCGATCGAAGCTGTTCTCAAGGACATGGGCGCCGGCTTTCCGATGGACCGCCTGGTGTGTGGCGACGTCGGCTTCGGCAAGACCGAAGTCGCGCTGCGCGCAGCGTTCGCGGCCGTGGCAGGCGGCAGGCAGGTCGCGGTACTTTGTCCCACGACGCTGCTCGCCGAACAGCACTGCCAGACTTTCCGCGACCGCTTCTCGCAATGGCCGGTAAACATCGTCGAGCTGTCGCGCTTCCGCTCGACGAAGGAAGTGGCCGACGCCATTGCCGGCATGAATGCGGGCACGGTGGACATCGTCATTGGAACCCACAAACTGCTCAGCGCGGACGTGCGCTTCGACCGCCTCGGGCTCGTCATCATCGACGAGGAGCACCGCTTCGGCGTGCGCCAGAAGGAACGGCTCAAGGCCCTGCGCGCCGAAGTCGATGTGCTGACGCTGACAGCCACACCGATCCCGCGAACGCTGGCGCTCTCGCTCGAAGGGATACGCGATTTCTCGGTCATTGCCACCGCGCCGCAGCGTCGGCTCGCCATCAAGACGTTCGTCCGCAAGGAAAGTGCCTCGCTGATGCGAGAGGCGGTGCTGCGCGAGCTCAAGCGCGGCGGACAGGTTTACTTCCTGCACAACGAGGTCGAGACCATCGAGAACCGCCGCGCCCGGCTCGTCGAGCTGCTACCTGAGGCGCGCATCGAGATCGCGCACGGTCAGATGCACGAGCGCGACCTGGAACGCGTCATGCGCGACTTCTACCAGCAGCGCTTCAACGTCCTGCTGTGCACGACCATCATCGAGACCGGCATCGATGTTCCGACCGCCAACACGATCATCATCCACCGCGCAGACAAGTTTGGCCTCGCGCAGCTGCACCAGCTGCGCGGCCGCGTCGGCCGCTCGCATCACCAGGCCTATGCCTACCTGATGGTGCCCGACGAAGGCGGCCTGACGAAGAACGCCGAGAAGCGTCTCGAGGCGATCCAGAATCTCGAGGAGCTCGGCAGCGGCTTCTACCTTGCCATGCACGACCTCGAGATCCGTGGCGCCGGCGAGGTGCTGGGAGAGAACCAGAGCGGCAATATGCAGGAGGTCGGCTTCGACCTGTACACGCAGATGCTGAATGCCGCCGTGCGCGCACTGCGCTCTGGTCGCGAGCCCGACCTGCTGGCGCCGCTCGCAGCCGTCACCGAGATCAACCTGCGCGTGCCCGCCCTGCTCCCGCCCGACTACGTGGCCGACGTACACCAACGCCTGTCGATGTACAAGAAGCTGGCGAGCTGCGACGACGAGGACAGCCTGATCAGACTGCAGGAAGAACTCGTCGACCGCTACGGCAAGCTGCCGGAGCAGGCGCGTGCGCTGATCGAGACACACCGCCTGCGCCTCGTCGCCGAGCGGCTGGGCGTGAAAAAGATCGACGCCTCGAGCGATGCACTCGTGATCCAGTTCGTGCCGAAACCGCCGTTCGACACGGCGCGCCTGATCGCGCTGATGCAGCGCTCGAAGACGATGCGCCTGGCCGGCCCGGAGCGCTTGCGCATCGACGAGAAGACCCCGAACCTCGAAGACCGCCTGCGGCGGCTACGAGAGATCTTCAAGGCACTCACCTGAATGCGGTCGTGTCGCATCATGAAACCCGCAACTACACTCCGGCCTCGATGAAGGATCTCGTCATCCAGGGACCGGCACTGTCGTCGGAGGTGCTCGACACCTTCAAGGTGGTGTGCATGCCTGCGCGCATCACAGTCATGGGCCACGCCGCGCGCTGCATCGCTGTGCATGACGACGTTGAAACCCGCAGGGCGGTGCGCGGCCTGGGCGATTACTGGAAAGTCGACGTGGCCTTCGTCGACCCGGCATGGCGCCTCGCCGGCTTCCGCCTGCTCGCGCTCGACATGGACTCGACGCTGATTAGTATTGAAAGCCTCGACGAGGTCGCGGCCTATGCCGGAAAGGGCGAAGAAGTGGCCGCCATCACCGAGGCCGCGATGCGCGGTGAGATCAGCGACTACCAGGAGAGCCTGCGCCAACGGGTCGCCATGTTGGCCGGGACCGACGCCGCGCTGCTCGCGCGCGTGTACGAGGAGAAGCTCAAGCTGAACGACGGTGCCGAGCGCCTCGTCGCGACCTGCCGCGCCGCGGGTCTCCGCACGCTGCTCGTGACGGGCGGCTTCAGTTTCTTCACCGAAAGGCTGCAGCGAGGGCTCCACTTCGACGCCACCCGCTCCAACGAACTCGATATCGTGGACGGACGCCTGACGGGCAAGGTCACCGGGCCGGGCGGCGGTGAGATCATCGATGCCGAAGGCAAGGCCCTCGCCGTGCGCGAACAATGCGCTCAGCTGGGTTGCGCCACCGAGAAGTCGATCGTGCTCGGCGATGGTGCAAACGACCTGAAGATGATGTCGCTGGCGGGCATTTCGGTGGCCTACCGGGCGAAACCGGTGGTGCGTGACAAGGCGACATTCGCGCTCAGTCACGCCGCGCTCGACGGCGTGCTGAACTGGTTCGCCGAATGAACAGATTACGAGCCGAGGCTCGCGCGGTGAAGTACTTGCGGTGCACCCTGATCGCAATGCTGCTGGCAGCGTCCGGCAGCGCGTTGGCCCATGGGGATACGGCGCACCCAAAGTCTTCCACGCCGATGGTCCTCGAACAGAAGCCGTGGGGCATCGCCGGCGATGCCAAAGCCGTTAGTCGAACCATCGAAGTCACGATGACCGACAACATGCGCTTCGTTCCCGATTACATCGAGGTGCGGCAGGGCGAGACCGTTCGGCTCGTGCATCGTAACCGCGGCAGGCTGATGCACGAATTCGTGCTCGGCACCCGCAAGGAACTCGATGAACACGCTGCGCTGATGAAGCGGTTCCCGACGATGGAGCACGACGAGCCTTACATGGTGCATGTAGCGCCAGGCAAGACCGGGGAAATCATCTGGACCTTCAACCGCGCCGGCGAATTCGACTTCGCCTGCCTGATTCCCGGTCACTACGATGCCGGGATGGTGGGCAAGGTCAAGGTAACACCCGTCGCAGCCGGAAAGAGCGTCAGCGGCGCCGGATCGAAGCGCTGACGCCCGCGCCGGCCAAACGCACGACGCTCAGTCCGTGCGAGACGGCCTGATGATTCCGGGCGCCGCAACACAGGGCTGCAGTTCGATCTCGCCTGGCCTCCAGGTCTTCGCAAACCACGGCTCGAGCGGGCCATACAGGCGCAAGATCGTGTTCCAGCCCTTGCCGGGCAGCGTCTGTACCCAGTTGGCTTCCTTCCCGGCCGGCGCTTTGGGTCCGAAGTAGACGTTGACCGAGCCCTCCGCGTTGACCTGCAGGCCCTTGGACTGGCTGCTGACACTGGGAAACTGCTGATCGGTCTGAGGCATCGATCGCGTCTGGTTGCTCGACTATCGTCCCCGTGCCTCGCGGGGCGCCCCGACAGCCCGTCTGTCCTTGTGGGCCGTATCCCCGCGTCCCTGCTATCCGCCGGGCGTCGCCTTGGACTTGCCCTGGTCGAGCCAGATCCGCTCGTCGCCCGAGTCGACGTGGACGAAGCCGCGTCCGACGTAGAAGCCGGTGCCACCGCGGCCCAGCACCGACGCCAGCCCGGCAAGCTTGACGCTGGAGACTCCGCGCACCGAGATGTCGGCCGCCTGCCCAACGACATGGCGTGAATCGCGTGCAGCGCCCTCGGTGGAGTTGTTCGTCATGCGCGTGCGATAGCCCGAGTGCAGTTCGATCGGCGCCTGGATGCCGGAGCGGGCCAGCCATGCCTGGACGCCGGTCAGCGTGTCGAGCAGTGTACGGTTCATCGCGAATACACGATCGGCCCGGACGTCGCGCATGATCCAGCACAGGCGCAGGTATTCGTCCTGATTGCGGCCCGCTGTCGCGGTCCAGTAGGTCGCCCGCACTTCCTCGTCGCCGCGGCGGACCCAGAGCGTGCGCTTGTCTCGCAGCAGCTCGTGCAGGCGCTGATCCATCGCCTGTCCTGCATGTGCATGCAGCGGTACTGACCCGCAGACGCTGCAGCCAGCGGCGAGCACCAGCCGTCGGCGGGTCAGCCGGTGCGGCCCCAGATCCGTGTCGTCCTGTTCCACCGCGATCACGGCAAACGCGTCAGATCCGCTCGAAGATCGCGGCGATTCCCTGGCCACCGCCGATGCACATCGTCACCAGCGCGTAGCGGCCGCCGATTCGCTGCAACTCGTACAGCGCCTTGACCGTGATGATCGCGCCGGTGGCACCGATCGGGTGGCCGAGCGAGATGCCGCTGCCGTTGGGATTGACCTTCTCCGGCGGGAAGCCGAGGTCCTTCGCCACCGCGCAGGCCTGTGCGGCGAACGCCTCGTTGGCCTCGATGACATCGAGATCGGCGACCTTGAGGCCGGCTCGCTCGAGCGCCTTTCGCGTGGCCGGCACCGGCCCGATGCCCATGTACTTCGGGTCGACTCCGGCATGGCCATAAGCCACCAAACGCGCCAGCGGCTTGAGCCCGCGCTTTTCGGCCAGGCTGCGCTCCATCATCACGACGGCGGCGGCTCCGTCATTGATACCGGAAGCATTGCCGGCGGTGACCGTGCCGTTTTCCTTGGCGAACACGGGCTTCAGTTTCGCCATGTCCTCCATCGACGTGCCTTCACGAAAGTGCTCGTCGGTGTCGAAAACGACCGGCCCCTTCTTGCCCTTGACTTCGATCGGCACGATCTGGCTCTTGAAGTGCCCGGCCTTGGTGGCAACAGCGGCACGCCGATGGCTTTCAACCGCCAACGCATCCTGTTCCTGTCGTGTGATGCCCCACTTGGTCGCGACATTCTCGGCCGTGACTCCCATATGAATCACATCGAAGGGATCGTGCAGCGCACCCACCATCATGTCGATCGCCTTGAAGTCGCCCATGCGCTGGCCCCAGCGCCCGGCCGGCACGATGTACGGTCCGCGCGACATGCATTCGGCGCCACCACCCAGGGCGATGTCGGCATCTCCGAGCATGATCGTCTGTGCGGCCGAAATGATCGCCTGCAGTCCGCTGCCGCACAGCCGATTGAGCGTCAGGCATGGGGTGTCCTGGCCGACGCCCCCATTGAGCGCGGACACGCGCCCGAGGTACATATCTTTTGGCTCGGTGTTGATGACATGGCCAAAGACCACGTGCCCGACTTCTGCACCTGCAACCTGACCCCGCTTCAGCGCCTCGGCCACGACCGTCGCGCCAAGCTGGGTCGGCGGCATGTCCTTCAGGCTTCCGCCGAAGGTACCGATGGCGGTTCGGGCTCCACTGACGACGACGACTTCGCGCATTCGCTTCTCCCCAGGGTCTTGTTCGGTGATCGGCCGCAACCGGGCGATCAGCCGCAAATTCTTGCACGTCCCGAGTGAGGGTGCTTGACCTGGATCGGACCGGGTCGCGACCCGGCGAACAGGTGCGTCGCGTCAGAAGCGCGCGTTCAGCCCGAGCATGCCTTCGTACTGCAGGAAAATGTCGCTGCGCAGGACAACCACGCAGCCGCCGGAGCACATGAAACCACCCGAGCTGTTGACGAACGTGGCAAAGCCGCGCGCCTCGGCGCGCAACCCGACGTTGTCATTGAGCGGCCAGTAATAGCCGACGCCAAGATTGAGCGAAGCCCTGATCTCCGACCCGTAGCCGGTCGTGCTGGGACTGAACTGCGTCGCGCCGATCCCACCCGCGACATACACCCCGCGCCCCACCGGCCCGTCGATGAACGACGTGCCTCCGAGATGCAGGTAGCGGATCGTCAGATCGAAGGGCGCCGCTCCGCCGCCGGGCGACAGCGTGGTCGACTGCTGGCTGTACAACAGCTGCAATTCGCGCGACGGGTCGAGCATAGTGCCGACCGCAAGCGCGAAGGCGGCCGAGCCTTTGACGGTCGCCTGAGCGTCGGTTGTCGTGTTTTCGATTCCGTCGCTGCCCACATACCCGGCGTAGAGCGTCAGCGTCATCTGGGCCGCGGCCGGGCCCGCCAGCAGCGTCGAGACAAGCACAAACGCACCGGCGATCCGCCGCCGCAGAACCTTCATGTCCAGTGACGCTTCCATACCGGAGCCACCTCGGGCAGCTTGTCGACCCGCTGCATCATCGCCGCGAACCTCGGGTGGGCATCCTTCAAATAGTCGCGCATCTTCCACCAGCGCGACAGGTTGGCAAGATAGATATCGCAGACAATGGGTCGCGCACCGAGCAGGAACCCGGATTTCTGCGGGAAGGCCTGCGCCACGATGTCCCAGCCGAGCTTCATGCGCTCCACCGCCGCGCGCTCGACGGCGGCCCGCGCCGCCGGCGCGCGCGCCGTGGTCCAGCGCGCCGGGTAGTCCGCCACGCCGACGGCCGTGTATACCGCGGCGGCCACGAAATGCATCCAGCGCAGGCAGGTGGCGCGGTCGCGCGTGGAAAGTGCCGGCACCCAGTCACTCGGGTGCCGTTCCAGCAGCGTCCAGAGCACTGCAACGCTCTCGGTGAGGATCTCGCCCCCGGGCGTGACCAGCGTCGGCAACTGGCCGAGACGATTGATCGTCTTGAGTTCCTCGAAGTAGGGCCCCGGCGGATCGCTCCACGGTGTGGCGTCCTTCAGTTCGAATTCCAGGCCCAGCGCGCCGAGCATGACTTCCACGCTGGCCGCGCCGGAGCGGCGCGCCGTGTACAGCACGTACCTGGTCGTCATGCGAGCGCTCCATGCAGGTCGTGTTCCTCCGCCGACGTGATCTTCACCTCGACGAAGTCCCCGGGCGCCAGCTTGCGCCGCCCGGTCTTGATGTAAACGACGCCGTCGATCTCGGGCGCATCGGCGGCCGTCCGCCCCATGGCCACGGTCGGCCCGACCTCATCGACCAGCACGCGTTGGACCGTCCCGACTTTGCGGGCCAGCCGCCGTGCCGAGATCTGCTCCTGCACCTGCATGAAGCGCGCACGCCGCTCCTCGCGCACCTCGTCCGCAAGCTGCCCGGGCAATGCGTTCGCCGCCGCGCCCTCGACCGGCGAATACGCAAAGCAGCCGACCCGGTCGAGCTCGGCCTCGCGCAGGAAGTCCAGCAAGTGTTCGAACTCTTCTTCCGTCTCGCCAGGAAACCCGGCGATGAAGGTCGAACGGATGGTCAGCTCCGGGCAGATCGCCCGCCAGGCGCGGATGCGTTCGATGTTCTTCTCGCCCGAAGCCGGCCGCTTCATCGCCTTGAGCACGCGCGGGTGCGAGTGCTGGAACGGCACATCGAGGTACGGCAGCACCCTGCCCTCGGCCATCAGCGGGATGATTTCGTCAACATGCGGATACGGATACACGTAGTGCAGCCGCACCCACGCGCCGGATGACTGCGCGAGCAGCGCCAACTCCTTCACGAGTTCGGTCATCTTCGTCTTCACCGCGCGACCGCCGACGAAATCGAGCTTGTAGCGGACGTCGACGCCGTACGCGCTGGTGTCCTGCGAGATGACGAGGATCTCTTTCACGCCCTGCTTCAGCAGGTTCTCCGCCTCGCGCATCACCTGGCCGATCGGGCGCGAGACCAGGTCGCCGCGCATCGACGGGATGATGCAGAAGCTGCAGCGATGGTTGCAGCCCTCGGAGATCTTCAAATAGGCGTAGTGCCGCGGCGTCAGCTTGATGCCGGCTGGCGGCACGAGGTCCGTATACGGATCGTGGGGCTTCGGCAGGTGGCGATGTACATGGTCGAGCACCTCGCCCGCGGCGTGCGGGCCGGTGACAGCCAGCACCTTCGGATGCACCTTGGCGACCAGGTTCTCACCCTCGTCCTTGCGCGCTCCGAGGCAGCCGGTAACGATGACCTTGCCGTTTTCCGCAAGCGCCTCGCCGATTGCGTCGAGCGATTCCTGCACGGCGGCGTCGATGAAGCCGCACGTGTTGACGATTACGAGGTCGGCGCCCTCGTACGTCGGGCTGGTCGCGTAGCCCTCTGCGGCGAGTTGCGTCAGGATACGTTCCGAATCAACCAGCGCCTTCGGACAGCCCAGAGACACAAAGCCCACCGACGGAGCGGTGGGCTTGCAGGCAGTCGGGCGCGACCGCCGTGGGGCACTCGTAGCGGTCATCGCCCCGCAGTCACGGCTATTTCTTCTCGCCCGGGAAGCCGGGGAAGCCGGTGAACATCGAGCGCGCCTGGTTCTGCATGTTCTCCTGCATCTGCACGAACAGGTTCTTCGACTGCTCGATGTAGTTCGACATCATCGACTGGATCATCGGCGACTGCATATTGACGAACTGTGTCCACATCTCAGGCCCGATCTTGTTCGTCTCGTAGAAGGCCTTGCTTTGTTCCGACAACTTGCCCTGGATGTCGATGAATGCCTGGATGTTCTTTTCCAGGTACGAGCCCATCATCCCCTGCATCGCGTTGCCATAGAAGCGGATGATCTGCGACAGCATCACCGCGCTGAACATCGGCATGCCGCCGGCCTCTTCCTCCAGGATGATTTGCAGCAGGATCGGGCGGGTCAGGTCCTCGGCGCTCTTGGCATCGACGACCTGGAAGTTTTCGTTGTCCAGCACGAGCTGCTTGACGTCGGCCAGCGTGATGTAGGTGCTGGTCTGAGTGTCGTACAAGCGTCGGTTCGGGTACTTCTTGATAAGGCGGACAGCAGTTGCCATTCGTGTTCCTCAGTTGTCTTCGCGCGGCGCGCGACGGCCCGTCGTGCGGGCATCTCCCATTTGGTTTTGCGGCATTCTAGCGAAGATGACGCACCGCAGCGGAGACGCGCCCCCAGGGTGCTTCCGATGGTCGGACCCGCGAAGCTCTGCCAGAATGTTCCGTTTAGGTTTTCGACACTTTCGTCCGAGGAGACATGATGGTTCGCCGCACCCTGCTTGCAGCTTCAATCGTGGCTGGATTCTCGATGGCGTTCGCCTCGGGAGCAGCAATCGCCGGCACGGTGACGGTCATCACTTCGTTCCCTAAGGAGCTGACAGCGGCCTACAAGGCGGCGTTCGAAAAGGCCAACCCCGGCGTCACGCTGGAGATCCTGAACAAGAGCACCGTGGCCGGCATCGCGTTCGTGCGGGAAACCGCCTCGGGCCAGCGCCCCGACGTGTTCTGGGCCTCCGCGCCCGATGCCTTCGAAGTGCTCAAGCGCGACAAGCTGCTGGTGGCCGCGGCCGACGTCGACAACACAGCGATCCCGGCCAAGATCGGCAACTACCCGATCAACGACCCCCAGGGCTACTACAAGGGCCAGGCGCTGGCCGGTTACGGGATCATGTACAACACACGCTACCTGAAGGCGAACAAGCTCGCCCCGCCGAAGGAGTGGACCGACCTGCTCGCGCCCGCATGGTTCGGACACGTGGCGATGACGTCGCCCTCGCGCTCGGGGACGATGCACCTGACCGTGGAAACCATCCTGCAGGGCGAAGGCTGGGACAAGGGCTGGAGCCAGATCCTGCAGATGGCGGGCAACAGCGCCCAGATCACCGAGCGCAGCTTCGGTGTGCCCGACGGCATCAATAACGGGCAGTTCGGCGGCGGGCCTGTTATCGACTTCTTCGGCCTGGCCGGTAAGAACTCGGGATTCCCGGTCGAGTTTGTCTATCCGGCGGTGACCTCGATCGTTCCTGCCAACATTGCGCTGATCGCCGGCAGCAAGAACACCGCCGAGGCGAAGAAGTTCGTGCAATTCGCACTTAGCCAGCAGGGCCAGGAGCTGCTGCTGCTGCCGGGGATCTCGCGCCTGCCCGTGCTGCCTTACTCGGCACTCGCGGGCAAGATCCCTGCCGGCTATCCAGACCCGCAGGCCATCGTCAAGCGTGCCAAGGTCAACTTCAACGCCGACCTTTCCGAGGACCGCTATTCACTCGTGCATTCGCTGTTCGACCAGACGATCACCTTCCGCCTGAAGGAACTGCAGGCAGCCACCAAGGCGATCCAGGCGGCCGAAGCGAAACTGGCCGCAAGCGGCAAGCCGAATGCACAAGTCTCCGACCTGATCCGGCAGGCGCGTGAGCTCGCGTACTCGCCGATCGTCTCGGCGACGCTCGCCTCGCAGCCCGAATTCCTGAAGCTCTTCGCCGCGAACAAGAAGGAGGTTGCGGTCGCCAAGCAGATCACCGGCCTCGAAGAGAGCTGGAACCGCAAGGCGCGCGAGAACTACGGGAAGGCGGCCGAGTTGGCACAGCAGGCGGCGGCGCTGATCAGGTAACTCCGACTTTCGGGTTTGTTCCGTGAGCGCCGTGCTGGGCGATGGCCGCCGCGCGTCCGCCAGGGCCGCATCGCTGCTGCGTCGCTATGGCACCTCGTGGCGCGCCCTGCTGGTGCTGGCGGCGATCGCCGCCTTTCTGCTCGTCCTCCTGATCATTCCGGTCGGCACCGTCTTCGTCACTGCGTTCCGCGACGCCGACGGCAGCTTCACGCTCGGCCACTTTGCGTCGTTCTTCTCCACCGGCCTGATGCGCGAGTCGTTCTTCAACTCGCTCTTTGTCGCCACCACGAGCGTCGTCGTCGCGTCGCTGATCGCCGTGCCGTTGGCATACCTGACCGCGCGCTTCGAGTTCCGCGGCGCACTGCTGGTCCAGACGCTCGGCGTCCTGCCGCTGATCATGCCGCCCTTCGTCGGCGCGGTGGCGATGCAGCTGGTGTTCGGCCGTTCCGGTTCGCTCAACCTGCTGCTCACCGAGCACTTCGGCTTCTCCATCCCGATCATGGAGGGGCTGACCGGCGTGATCTTCGTGGAAAGCCTGCACTATTTCCCGTTCATCCTGATGAACCTGGTCGTGGCTTTGCGTGCGATCGACGGCGCGATGGAGGAGGCGGCGCTGAACCTCGGCGCGCGCGGCTGGCGCCTGTTCCGCCGCGTTGTATTCCCGCTGGCGATGCCGGGCTACATCGCGGGTGCGGCTCTCGTGTTCGTCAAGGTGTTCGACGACCTCGGCACGCCGCTGGTGCTCGGTCAGACCAACCTGCTGGCACCGCAGGCCTACCTGCGCATCACCCAGGTCGGACTGGAAGATCCGCTCGGCTACGTGATCAGCGTCATCATGATCGCGTTCTCGATCGTGGCGCTGTGGCTCTCGGCCCAGGTGATGAAGGGCAAGGACTACTCGACGCTGCAGAAAGGTGGCGCCGGCATCGCCAAGCGGCGGCTCCGGCCCTGGGAGGCCGCGCTCGCGTACGTCGGCATCGTGCTCGTACTTCTGGTCGTTCTGAGCCCGCACCTTGGCCTGCTGGTGCTCTCGTTCGCCAATGTCTGGAGCTACTCGGTGCTGCCCGACGCCTGGACCACCGCGCACTACGCGACCGTCATCGAGGATTCGAGCGACATGATCCGCAACACGCTGGTCTATTGCGGGCTCGCCGCTCTGATCGATGTCGTCATCGGCACCGCGATCGCCTACCTGATCCTGCGCACCCGTATCCCGGCCCGCCAGTGGCTGGACTACGCCGCCAGCGCTGCCATCGCGGTGCCGGGCATCGTGCTCGCGATCGGCTACCTGCGCACCTTTCAGGGCGTGGAGATCTTCGGCTCGCCCGTCACGCAAACGTGGCTCCTGATCATGCTGGCCTACTCGGTGCGGCGGCTCCCCTACGCGCTGCGCTCCTGCATGGCAGCACTGCAGCAGATCAACATCAGCCTGGAGGAAGCCGCCGAGATGCTCGGGGCCAGCCAGTGGCGCACTGTGCGCCGGATCGTCATTCCGCTGATGGCGGGCGGCATCCTGGCGGGCTTCGTTTCGAGCTTCATCACTGCCGCGGTGGAACTGTCTGCAACGATCCTGCTGGTGGTGAAGGAGTCGCAGGCGCCGATGAGCTACGGCATCTACCTATACATGCAGTCGATCGCCGGCCGCGGGCCGGGAGCCGCACTAGGCGTGCTGCTGGTACTGACGGTCGCCATCGGCACCTACCTGTCGCACCGGTTCGTCGACCGCGCCAACCGAACCCTGGAGACCCAGCGATGAGAGCGGTGGCTGTCGAGTGCATCGGCATAGGCCTCGCCTATGGCGCCAACCAGGTGCTGAAGGACATCACGCTCAGCATCGAGCCCGGCGAGTTCTTTGCGCTGCTCGGGCCCTCGGGCTCGGGCAAGTCGACCCTGCTGCGGCTGATCGCGGGATTTAACCAGCACAACCGCGGACAGTTGCGGGTCGACGGGCGCGACATCACCGGCGTGCCTCCACACGCACGCAACATCGGGATGGTGTTCCAAAGTTACGCGCTGTGGCCGCACCTGACCGTTTACGACAACGTCGCCTTCGGCCTCGTCGAGCGGCGCGTTGCGCGCGACGAGATCAAGCGCCGCGTGGCGGAGGCGCTGGAACTGGTCGGACTGACCGACTACGCACGACGCAGGCCCAACCAGCTCTCCGGTGGCCAGCAGCAGCGCGTTGCACTGGCGCGCACGATCGTCATCGAGCCGCAGGTGCTGCTGCTCGACGAGCCGCTGTCCAACCTCGACAAGAAGCTGCGCGAGCAGATGCGGCTGGAACTGAAGCGGCTGCAGCGCAAGCTCGGCATCACGACGATCTTCGTCACGCACGACCAGGAAGAAGCGATGACGACCGCGGACCGCATGGCCGTGCTCGAGGCCGGCGTGCTGCAGCAGGTCGGTACGCCGCACGAACTGTTCGACACGCCCGCCAACCGCTTCGTCGCCGAGTTCGTCGGCAGCACTAACCTGCTGGCTGGCCGCAGCGACAACGCGCGCCGCGTCTTCATCGCCGAAGGCTTCGGCGAGATCCCGCTCGCCGGCAGCGCGAGCGGCACGGCGATCTCGGTGCGGCCCCATGCCATCGCCATTGCCGAATCGCGCGATACGGCACGGGTGTGGTTCGAAGGTGCCATCGAGGAGAGCGAGTTCCTCGGCGAGTTCACTCGCTACGGCATACGCGTCGGGCCGACGCTGCTCACGGCCGACGCGCCACACCTATCGGCCACGCCAATTTACACACCTGGCATGCGCGTGCAGATCGGCATCGATCCCGGCGAAGTGCGCGTCCTTGATTGATCATCCGGCGTAAAGGGCCGGCATCGAGTCCCGCGATGCACGGCTTCCGGACGGTTCAACAAGTCGAGCCCCTTACTTGGACGCCGGTGCCGCCGGTGCCGCCGGCGCCGCGGGCGAAGCACCAACAACTTCTATCTTGGCCCCGGCCTTGAGTGCGTCGAGCTGCTTCTTCACGCCTTGCTGCTGCAGCTGCTGACTGAGCTGAGCCTTGACCTGTTCCAGCGGGGGCGCCTCGATCCCGCGGGTGTCTTCAAGCAGGATGACGTGATAGCCGAACTGGCTCTTGACGGGCACCTCGGTGAACTTGCCCTTCTCCAGCTTGGTCACGGCCGCAGAGAACTCCGGAACCATTCTCCGGGGGTCGAACCATCCGAGTTCGCCACCTCGCGCCTTGGAACCTGAATCCTTCGACTTCTCCAAAGCAAGTTTCGAGAAGGCGGCCGGATCCTTCTTCAGTCTGGCGATGATGTCCTTAGCTTCGGACTCCTTGTCGACCAGGATGTGGCGTGCCTTGTATTCCGTGCCGCTGATCGTCGCCTTGATGCGCTCGTATTCGGCCTTGAGCGCATCCTCGCTGACCGGGTTGCTCTTGATGAAGTCCTCGACGTAGGCATTGGCCAGCACGGACTGCCTGATCGCGTTCAGCTGGTCCACTACCTCGGGTGACTTGTCGAGGCCCTTCTTGACCGCCTCTTCGGCGACCACCATTTGCAGCGCCAGTTGATCGATGATGCCCTTGCGTGCTTCCGGTGTGTCGGCGTGTCCGGCGCTGCCGCCCTGCTTGGCGATCATGTCGACGGTTCGCTGGCTGATTGGCTTTCCGTTCACGGTGGCTGCCGCCGGGCCCGTCGCCGCCTGGTCACCGGGCTTGGGGCTGCAGGCTGCGAGCGTTAGCACAGCTGCCGCACAAGCGAGGAGAGTTCCAAATTTGACGTACTTCATTTCATTCCTTGAGTTGCTGTCGAGTCGACGGAAACCCGCATTGTGGCAGGCCCACGCCTCCGGGCGGGCTCGTCCGGTCCTGGCCCGGCCGCAGCTGATGGCGTCCTCCTGCGGCGCACGCAGCGGACGCTCCCGGCCGCGCGCGGGCGAATCGTGTTCCGGCCGACGGGCGGGTGAAGTTGCTCGCTCCTCGTCGCAGGCGTTCGAGCAGCACGTTGCCCGACGGGGACTGCGGGCATCGAGGCGTCTCAGGCTTCGCCGGCGGGCGGCACGTGCGTCATCGCATGTTCCGCCAGCGCCGTGATGGTGAGTGAAGGATTGACGCCGGGATTGGCGGGCATCGCCGCGCCGTCGCAGACGATCAGGTTGCGGTAACCGAACACGCGACAGCGTGCATCCACGACGCCGCAGGCGGCATCTTCGCCCACGACGGCTCCTCCGAGGATGTGCGCGGTGGTCGGGACGTTGGCGATGGCCTCGAGCACTGCGCACTGCGCAACGCCTCCGGTGTGCTCGGCGAGCCATTCGGCCGCCTTGTTGCCGGCGTCGATGTAGGTGGGATTCGGCTTCTCCGGGTCCTGCTCGGTGGTCAGGCTAACACCGCGCCCAAACCAGCGGCGCCGGGCCCGGAACGAGATCGCGTTGTCGAGGGACTGCATCACCAGGAACACGACAGTCCGGCGGCCCCACCCAAACGGCAGCAGCGTGCGGGCGAACTTCAGCGGGTGGCGCAGGATGTTTCCGAGCAGCTTCAGCGGCCGCGTGATGCGCGTACCGTCACCGACGATCAATGTGAAGATCAGCGACATGAAGTCGCCCTTCGGACCGTAGGTGACGAACTCGATATGAGTGTCCTTACTCGTGTGGATGCTCGAACTGATCGCGACATCGCGCGACGGCTCGAAGGTCGTGTCCGCCGGCAAGGTCACCGCCAGGATCGCCTCGCTGTTGGTACGCACGAGGCTGCCGAGACGGTCGCTGATGCCCGGCAGTGCGCCGGAGTGCTTGCACTGTGCAAGCAGGTCGTTCGTGCCAAGCGCGCCGGCCGCGAAGACGACGCCGCGCGCGCGCAAGGTTTGCCGCCCCTTGGCGAACCAGGCACCCGGCCGCTCCGCCGTCACGGCGTAGCCGTCAGTGCCATCGGCGGCACCGATCGGCCGCACGTCGACGACCTGCCGCTCGGGCAGGACAGTGGCGCCGCGCTGCTCGGCAAACCAGAGGTAGTTCTTTAGCAAGGTGTTCTTCGCGCCAACGCGGCAGCCGACCATGCAGGCTCCGCAGCGTGTGCACCCGGTGCGCGGCGGGCCGGTGCCGCCGAAGTACGGATCGGGTACTTCGCGACCCGGCTCGCCAAAGAAAACTCCGCATGGCGTGCGCGTGAACGTCTCCGCGACTCCGAAAGCCTGGCCGACCTGCTGGAGGAGCCTTTGATTGTCGCTTCCGAACGGCACCGTCTGCACGCCCAGCATGCGGGTGGCGGTGTCGTAGTGAGGCTTCAGTACGCTCGACCAGTCCGCGAGCGCCGCCCACTGCGGATTCGCGAAGAATGAAGGGGCCGCGCAATACAGCGTGTTTGCGTAGACGATGCTGCCGCCGCCGACACCGGAGCCGCTGGCGATCATCACGTCCTTGAACGGCGTGAGGCGGAAGATGCCGCGCAGGCCCAGCATGGGCACCCACAGGAAGTTGCGCAGATCCCACGTTGACTTCGCGTAGTCCTGGTCGCGGTAGCGCCGGCCGCGCTCCAGCACCACCACCCGGTAGCCTTTCTCCGACAGGCGCAGCGCAGCAACACTGCCGCCGAAGCCCGAGCCGATGACGATCCAGTCGAAATCGAATTGCCGCTCTTGTGGCTCGTCTTTCATCGTGCAGCCGTCGTCCGGCGCTCGCGCAGGCCCCGCGTGTGGCTTGGAGTTCAGGGCGTGACGATCCTGAAGGTGGGGTCGAACGCGACCACGTTAGCAAACACCGCACCGAAGACCTTGGGATCGCCGTCGACCTTCACCATGCCGGCCTGGGTGAGCTCCGCCAGCGTCTTGCCCTGCAGCAGCATCGCCAGAAATGCCGGTCGCGTCAGCGTCAGCGTCACATCGGGGTTCCGCAGTACGCGGCCCCGGGTGTTGTTCAGCACCGAGTTCGACAGCTCAAGCGCCCAGACTTCGTTGGTGTCGGTAAAAACCATCGCGATGGCCGCCTTCATGCCATCGGTCTTCTCGTGGTTCAGGCGCAGCGCGATGAAATCGAACAGCAGCTCGTTGGTCATGCCGCGCACCGTATCCGGCCCGCTGGTGCTCTGGGGGATCTTCTGAGGCCCGCTGCGCAGCTCAAACGCACCCATCAGGTAAGCGTTGCGCCAGGTGGCCGATTCGGCCTGGTAGCCCAGCTGTTCCAGAGCATCGGCCTGCAGCGCACGCGCCTCGGCGTTGTCCGGGTTGGCGAAAACCACGTGGTTCACCACTTCGACGACCCAGCGGAAGTCGCCGGCGGCGTACGCCTTGCGGCCGTTGGCGAGGACAGCCGCCTCGCCGCCCATGGCGGCAACATAGCGCTTGGCTGTCTCGATCCGGGGCAGGCGATGCAGCGTCGCCGGGTTGGCGTCGTAGAAACCGAGGTAGTAGTTGTAGACGGCGCGCAGGTTGTGACTCAGCGTTCCGTAGTAGCCGCGCGAACTGGCGTCGGAGGCGAGCTCCTTCGGAAAGAACGGTGCATTGCCGAGTTCATCCATCGTCTGGCCCTGATTGGCCAGGTGCAGCGCGCGATCGTGCAGGAAGCGGTAGGTGTCGCGCTGGTTGGCCAGGTAGCGCCGGATGTTCGCTTTGCCCCAGGTCGGCCAGTGGTGGCTGGCGAACGCCACCTCGGCATCGGGAAAGAGGTCGAGTGTTTCGTTGATGTATTTGCTCCAGCCCAGGGCGTCACGAACCTTGGCACCGCGGATCGTGTAGATGTTGTGCATCAGCTTGACCGCCACTTCCGAGAGACACAGCGCCTTCCTGTCCGGGAAGTAAAACATCATCTCCGACGGCGCCTCGGAGCCCTGTGCCATCTGGAACTGGATGCGCACGCCATCGATCACCATCTCCTCGCCGGTCTTTTTGATGAGGTGCGTCGGCGGGATCAGTCCGATCACGCCGTTGCTGAGACCCAGACCGAGCCCGGTGCCGACCGAACTCCTGTCGTCGGCCGGCAGCGAGACACCGTACATGTAGTTGGCACGGCGCGTCATCGCATTGCCGGCGAGGACGTTTTCGGCGACGGCGTTGTCCATGAAGCCGTCGGGCGCGATGATCCTGATCTTGCCGGAGCGCACGTCGGCCTCGTCGGCGACGCCCCGCACGCCGCCGTAGTGGTCGGCATGACTGTGCGTGTAGATCACCGCCACCACCGGCTTGGTACTTCGCAGGCGTTCCATCGCCAGCTTGAGCCCCGCGCGCGCCATTTCCGCGGTCAGCAGCGTGTCGATGACGATCCAGCCGTTCGTGCCCTCGACCAGCGTCATGTTGGCGATGTCATAACCGCGGATCTGGTAGATGCCGTCCGTAACCTTGAACAGTCCCTGCGCCGTGTTCAGAGTCTGCTGCCGCCACAAACTCGGATTGACGGTCGACGGCGCGGCTCCCTTGACGAAGTCAAAGCGCTGCGCGTCCCAGACGATGCGGCCGTCGGCGGCTTTGACCAGTGGCTCGCTGAGTCCGGCGAGCCGGCCGCGCGTGGCGTCTTCGAAGTCCTGCCGGTCATTCAGCGACATCGATTGCAGGACTGCGGCGTTCGCGCGTTCGGTCGCCGCGGTGGCCGGACGCGGTGAAGCGCCCGCCGTCGCCTGCGCCAGGGCGCTCTGACCCGTCACCGCCATCAGGCAAGCCGACGCGACACACAGGAAGCGCTTCTTCATACGAAACTCCTCTTGGCAGGAAAGACGGTGGCGAGTGCGGGCCTGCACCCGCCACCGCTGCACAACTTCGTCAGGGTCGAAAGTCTGAAGCCACCGGAACTGAGGCCGCCACGAAGTTGCTCGGCGGCGCCTTGGGCAACCCGCCGAGGAACGTGCCCGGTCCGTCGGCTGCCACCGCCACCGGTCTCGGCCGGATACGGCGGCAGCCGTGCTGCCGAGCTCGTCGAACTGTCCCCGTGCCCGTGCCGGCGCGGTCAGCCCATGTGCAGGCCGCCGTTGCAGGAGAAGTCGGCGCCCGTTGTGAAACCGGAATCCTCGCCCGCTAGCCAGGTCACGATCGAGCCAATCTCATCCGGCGTGCCAAGGCGTTTCACCGGAATGGTCTCAACGATCTTTTCGAGAATCTGCGGCTTGATGGCCATGACCATTTCGGTGCCGATGTAGCCAGGGCTCACGGTGTTCACTGTGACGCCCTTTGCGGCGAGTTCCTGCGCCAGCGCCATCGTGAAGCCGTGCATGCCCGCCTTGGCGGCCGAGTAGTTCGTCTGACCGGCCTGGCCCTTTTCGCCGTTGACCGAGCTGATCTGGATGATGCGGCCCCAGCCCTTCTCGACCATGCCGGGCACGACCTGCTTGGTGACGTTGAACATGCTGTTGAGGTTGGTGTCGATGACCGCATCCCAGTCCTCGCGAGTCATCTTCAGGAACATGCGGTCACGCGTGATGCCGGCGTTGTTCACCAGAACGTCGATCGGGCCATGTTCCGCCACGGCCTTCGTAAAGGCGGCCTCGGTGCTGCTCCAGTCGGCCACATTGCCGACCGACGCGTAAAAGTTGTAGCCAAGCGCCTTCTGCTCGCCCAGCCACTTGTTGAAATCGCGGCTCGGCCCGCAGCCGGCGATGACCGTGAAGCCGCCCTTCGACAGCCGCTGGCAGATCGCCGTGCCTATGCCGCCCATGCCACCCGTTACGTACGCCACCTTTGCCATTTCTGTCTCCGCATGTTGTTAAGTGCTGTTGTATTCGGGTCGGGCGCCAGGCCGTTCGAGGCCCGACCCGCAAAAATTACTCGGCCGAGTGCACGTGCGACGCGCAGCGTCGTGTATGCGGGGCCGACCGGCTACCGCTCTACAGTCAACGCCACGCCCATGCCACCGCCGATACACAGGGCCGCGAGTCCTTTCTTCGCGTCGCGCCGATTCATCTCGTGCAGCAGCGTGACCAGGACGCGGCAGCCCGAGGCGCCGATCGGGTGGCCAAGCGCGATGGCGCCGCCGTTGACGTTGATCTTGTCCTTGTGCGGCGCCTTCTCCCACCCAAGGTCCTTGTTCACCGCACAGGCCTGCGCCGCGAACGCTTCGTTCAGTTCCATCAGGTCGAGTTGCTCCGCCTTCCAGCCGGACTTCTCGAGCGCCTTGCGCGACGCCGGTGCCGGGCCCATGCCCATCAACGACGGATCGACGCCGGCAGAGGCGAAGCTCACGATTCGCGCCAGCGGCTTCAGTCCGAGCGCCTTGGCCTTGTCGGCCGACATCACGAGCACGGCGGCCGCGCCATCGTTGATGCCGGAAGCGTTGCCGGCCGTCACACTGCCCTGCTTGTCGAACGCGGGCTTCAGTCCGGCGAGCACTTCGGCATTGGACTTGCGATTGATGAATTCATCGGTGTCGAACACGATCGGGTCGCCCTTGCGCTGCGGGATCGTCACCGGGACGATCTCGTCCTTGAACCGCCCTGCGTCCTGGGCGGCGGCCGCCTTGGTCTGCGATGCCAATGCCAGTGCATCCTGCGCGGCACGATCGATGCCGTGCGCCTTGGCCACGTTCTCCGCGGTGATTCCCATGTGGTACTGGTTGTAGACGTCCCACAGGCCGTCGACGATCATGCTGTCGATGATCTTCGCATCGCCCATGCGGAAGCCGTCACGCGAGCCCAGCATCACGTGCGGCGACGCGCTCATGTTCTCCTGCCCGCCCGCGATGACGATCTGCGCGTCGCCGTTGCGGATTGCCTGCGCTGCCAGCATCACGGCCTTGAGCCCGGAACCGCAGACCTTGTTGATCGTCATCGCCGGCACTGTCACCGGCAGCCCGGCCTTGATGGCGGCCTGGCGCGCAGGGTTCTGGCCGCTGCCGGCCGTCAGCACCTGCCCCAGAATCACCTCGTCGACCTGATCGGCCGCCACGCCGGCACGGCGCAGGACTTCCTTGATGACGATGGCACCGAGCTCGGGCGCGGGGATCTTGGCGAGCGCGCCGCCGAACTTTCCGATGGCGGTCCGTGCGGCCGCGACGATGACTGCTTCGGTCATGAAATGACTCCGTGGTGAGTGCTGATGCGACGGCAGGCCTGATGCCCGCCGTCGAAGGATGCTAGCGCGGTCCTATGCCTTTTCCTTGACGTAGATCCCGGGTGCCGGCACGGTCGGCTTGTAATTGACATTGCCATATTGCTTTGGTGCCGGCTTGAGCGACCCCGAGTAGCGCGCCAGCCACCGGCTCCAGTCCGGCCACCAGCTGCCCGGATGCTCCACCGCACTGTTGAACCAGGCATCGGAGTTGGCTGGCAACGTGTCGTCAGCTCCCGCCCAGTAGTTGCGCTTGTTCTTCGTCGGCGGATTGATCGTGCCGGCGATGTGTCCGCTGGCGCCCAGCACGTATCGCACGCCGCCCGCCTTGCCGCCGCCCGGCAGAGTGCGTGCCGAGGCGTACGCCGCCTTCCACGGCACGATGTGATCTTCCTTCGCGGCAAAAACGTACGTCGGGACCTGGATCCGGCCGAGGTCGACCGGCTGCCCGCAGGTGTGCAGCTTGCCCGGGACGCGCAGGTTGTTCTCGAGGTACATGTTGCGCAGGTACCAGGAATACATCGGGCCTGGAAGGCTGGTGCTGTCGCCGTTCCAGTAGAGCAGGTCGAATGCGGGCGGCGACTTGCCCTCAAGGTAGTTGCTGACGACGTAGTTCCAGACCAGATCGTTAGGACGCAGGCTCGAGAACGTGTTGCCAAGTTCGAGCCCCGGCATGATGCCGCCACGCGCGAACTGCTGCTCGCGCAGGCGCACCTGGGCCTCGTCGATGAAGACATCGAGCACGCCCGCGTCCTCGAAGTCGAGCAGCGCCGTCATCATCGTGAGGCTCGTGAGCGGCTGTTCGCCGCGCGCGTACATCACAGCCAGCGCATTAGCGATCAACGTGCCGCCGACACAGAAGCCGAGCGCATTGATCTGCTTGCTGCCCGTGATCTCCTGCACACTGTGGATCGCGGTGATGACGCCCTTATCGAGGTAGTCGTCCCAGGTGACATGGGCCTCGGGCTGCTTCGGGTTCTTCCAGGAGACCACGAACACCGTGTGGCCCTGCTCGACCGCGTAGCGGATGAACGAGTTCTCGGGTTGCAGGTCGAGGATGTAGAACTTGTTGATGCACGGCGGCACCATGAGGAACGGCCGCGAGTAGACCTTCTCGGTCAGGGGCTTGTACTGGATCAGCTCGAACAGCTGGTTCGTGAAGACGACCCGCCCCTCACTGGTTGCGACGTTGCGCCCGACCTCGAAGGCGCTCTCATCGGTCATCGAGATCTTGCCTTTGCCGATGTCATTCAGCAGATTGTCGAGTCCGGCCTTGAGACTTTCACCGCTCGTCTCGAGCAGGGTCTGCTGCGCTTTCGGATTGAAGGCAAAGAAGTTTGCCGGCGAAACCGCGTCGACCCACTGAGACACTGCGAACTTCACGCGCTTGCGCGTCTTCTTGTCGCCCTGGACGCTGTCGGCCAGGCGGTTCATGAACTCGGAGTTCAACAGGTACGTGCGCGCGTAGAACGACGCGAGCGAGTTCTTCTGCCAGCTCGGGTCCGAGAAGCGCGGGTCGGATATCGGCGCGGTCGTACGCTCCGGATGCGTGAAGAAGTCGTTCCACAGTCCGGTCAGCTGCTGGACGTAGTCCTGCTGCATCTCGAGCAGCCTCTCCGGCCCGAGCGGCATCGCGTTCACCTGCGGCAATGACGATTGCTGCAGCCACGGCAGCGAAAAGTTAAAGGGCTCCATGCTGCCAAGCGCGTACACGGCGCCGTGCTTTTCTGCGGACGCACTCTTCGGTGCCGCGGACGTCGACTCGCCCGATACCGCCGGCCCGCCGCGACGGACTGCCGCGGACTTGGCCTTCGCCTTGGAGACACGCTTGCGGGCGCGTCGCGGCGTGCTGGCGGATTTGCCACGAGTGCCGCCTGCTGCGGTCCGGGTTGCGCGTCCGACCTTTGAAGTCGCCATGTCTCCTCCGGTGTTGGTGGCCGGTGGACCGAATGATCCCTGCGGCTCTAGCTCAGTCTTGCGATTCTCCACAAGGCGCGGAGCATGGTCAAACCAGTCATTCCACCAGTCCCATCCGTTTGCAGTCGGCTCGTTCGACTCGTGAGACGGTGCACTAGCGATCGATCCAGACCAGGGCTGCATGGCGGCCCGTGACGCGGTCGCGCCGGTGACTGTAGAAGCGGTCGGGGTCGCAGTATGTGCAGACGCCGCCACCGAACACTGCATCGACCCCTGCTGCGGCCAGCGCCATGCGGCCGAGCGCGAACAGGTCAGCGCGATACTTGCCCGTGCCGGCAGGCACGAAAGCCGCTGCCGCGCCCTGCAGGCCCGCCGTCATTGCCTGCAGCACGTCGCCTCCGACCTCGAAGTGATCCGGCCCGATGGCGGGTCCGAGATAGGCGATGAGCCGCGCGTCCGGCTCGCCCAGCCGACCCCGCATCGCCCGGACCGTGGCCTGCAGGATGCCCGCCGCGAGGCCGCGCCAACCGGCGTGTGCCACGCCCACACAACGACCGCGTTCGTCAGCGAGCAGCACCGGCATGCAGTCGGCCACCATGACCACCGCCACCGTTCCGGGTTGGTCGGTCACCGCTGCGTCCGCTTCCACGATCCCGTCCACTGTGGCGGCGTCGACCACCTGCGGACCGTGCACCTGCCTGAGCCAGCGCGGCTCGCCGGGCAGCGATTCGCGCAGGCATGCGCGGTTGGCAGCGACGACGGAGACGTCATCACCGGATCCGAGGCCGAGGTTCATGCCGCCGCCACCGCCTGGTGCACCGTAGGCGCCGGTCGAAGCGCCACCCACGCGCGTCGTGATGATTGCCCTCACGCGGGGCGGCATGGGCCAGTCAGGGCGGATCCATTCGGCTGACGTCATGCTTCGCCTGGCAGGGTGGCGGGCCGGTCCGTCGGCCCGAACCCCAGCGACAGCATCAGCTCGGCCAGGTCAGCCGGCGGCGCACGAAACCACTGCATCGGCTTCCGCGTACGCGGGTGCTCGAGCCCGAGGCGGCACGCGTGCAGCGCCTGTCGGCCGAAGGCACGCCATGCAACCGCCGAGTCCGGCGACGGCAGCCTGCGCCTGTAGACCGGATCGCCAAGCAGCGGGTGGCCGAGATGCTCCAGATGCACGCGTATCTGGTGCGTGCGGCCCGTATCGAGGCGGCACGTGAGCCAGGACAGTGTCGCATTGCCTTGGCGAACCGTCGCCAGGTTCCAGTACTGCGTACGCGCCGAACGCGCATTGGACGCGTGGCTGACCTTGAAGCGCAGCGGGTTGCGCGGATCACGTCCAATAGGCGCATCGACGGTGCCGTGGCGCCGCGGCTCCCCAATGACGATGGCCCAGTATTCGCGTCGCACGGTGCGCGCCTGCAACTGGCGCACGAGATCGGCCTGCGCCGCCAATGTGCGCGCGACGACCATCAGGCCCGAGGTCCCGGCGTCGAGTCTATGCACGATGCCAGCGCGCGGCACGTCAGCAAGTTCCGGGGCATAGGCAAGAAGCCCGTTGAGCAGCGTGCCGGACCAGTGTCCCGCCGCGGGGTGGACCACCAGGCCGGGCGGCTTGTCGATGACGAGCATGTCCGCGTCCTCAAACAGCACGGCGAGCGGCATCGGCTCCGGCCGGTATGCCTTGGCGTCGGGCGCAGGCTGCGGTTCGAGCTCGACGAGATCGCCGGTCGCCAGTTCGTGCCGCGGACGGACGACGGCGCCGTTGACGCGCACCGCGCCGTCTTCCACCCACTGCTTGAGGCGGGTGCGCGAAATGTCAGGCATCCAACGCGCGAGCGCCTTGTCGAGCCGTTCCCCAGCCAGCGCGGGATCTACGCTGAAGCGACGCCGCGAATCGACTTCGCTATCGTCGATCAGCAGGTCCGCTTCGTCTTCCGCGACCGGGTCAACCGAGAGCGAACCGTATACTTCAGCGCTGGACAACAGGAGCACCCTGAGAGATGGTTGGTTTCGATTCCTGGACGGCGCCGCTGCTGCGGCGCATCGCGATCGTGCTCGCGGCGCTCGCCCTCGGAGGGTGCAGCTGGCTCGGGATGGACGAGCTATTCCAGAAGGACAACACGGCCAAGTGGGACGCGGATCGATTGTACTCGGAGGCACGCGCCGAACTGTCAGCCGGCAACTGGGTCAAGGCGCGCGAGTACTACCAGAAGCTGGAAGCGCGTTATCCCTTCGGTCGGCATGCGCAACAGGCGCTGATGGAGATCGCCTACACCTACTACAAGGAGGGCGAGACCGCGCAGGCCGTCCAGACGGCGGACCGCTTCATCCGCCAGTATCCAAACAATCCCAACGTCGACTACATGTATTACCTGAAGGGACTGGCCGGATTCGGCGAGGAAGCGGGCCTGCTCGGGCGTTTGATCTCGCAGGACATCTCGCAGCGTGACGCGAAAGGTGCACGGGAGTCGTACGACGCCTTCCGCGAACTGGTCACGCGCTACCCGGACAGCAAGTACGCCGATGACGCGCGCGCCCGCATGCGCTACCTGATCAACTCGCTTGCCAAGGCAGAACTGAGCGCCGCCAATTTCTACTATGTGCGCAAGGCTTATATCGCCGCCATCCAGCGGGCGCAGATCGTCGTTCGGGACTTCCAGACATCGCCGGCGGCGGAGGACGCGCTGATCCTGATGGCGAAGTCCTACCAGGCGCTGGAGATGCCCGATCTGCAGGCCGACGTCGAACGCGTTCTCGCGCTCAACTTTCCGGAAAGCCAGTACCTGCGCGCCCGTCGCTGATCACTCTGCCGGTGCGCGGCGCCGTGTCAGGAAATCGATCGCCTCGTGCTCGCTACGCGTTCGCGTGAAGGGCGGCAGGCTTGACAGCACGGTACGGCCGTAGGATTTCGTCAGCACGCGCTCGTCAAGAATCATCAGTACGCCGCGATCATGTTCGTCGCGGATCAGGCGACCGGCGCCCTGCTTCAGCAGCATCACCGCCTCGGGCAACTGGTACTCGTTGAAGGGATTGCGTCCGGCGCGCCGCAAAAGGCGGATCTTGGCGTCGACAACGGGATCGTCGGGTGGGGCGAATGGCAGCTTGTCGATGACGACCAGCGACAGCGCATCACCACGGATGTCGATGCCTTCCCAGAAGGTGACGCTGCCAACCAGCACGGCATTGCCGGCGCCCCGGAATCCGTCCAGCAAGGCACGCCGGCTGCCGGTGCCCTGCACGAACAGCGGCAACGGCAGCGCATCTTGGTCCATCAGCTGCTGCAGGCGCGCAGAGACGCGATCGACGGCCCGCAGGGTCGTGCAGAGCAGAAACGCTCGCCCACCGTTGGCCTTGACGAGCGGCCACGCCGCCTCCGCGACCCGTTCCGGGAAGCGGGTGTCATAGGGCGACGGCATCGACGGCGGAAGATAGAGAAGTGCCTGCCGGGCAAAATCGAATGGACTCTCCCAGCGCGCCGTCTGCACGTCGTCGATGCCGAGTTCGGAGAGATAGTGGTCGAAGCGGCCGCCAGTGGTCAGCGTCGCCGAGGTCAGGATCCATGCCTGCGACTGCGCCGCGCGCGCGCGCGCCAGGGCATGGCCGGCGGCAAGCGGTGTCTTGTGGAACTGCGCTCCGTGCGCCGTGACCGAGATCCAGCGCACGGTCGGCTCCGCGGCCGGGTCTGGCGGAACACCGTCATCGTCGGCGCCGGTGCGCAACGCGTCCTGCCAGTCACTCAGGGCGCGCCTGAGCTCCGCCACGCGCGGTCCGATCAGGTCGAGCTCGGGATCACGGCCACGATTGATTTCCACCGCGCGCGCGAGTTCGGCCACCTCCCGGTCCACTTCTGCTAGCGATTCCAGCAAACGGCCGGCGTGCGGCAGGCGCGCCAGCGGCACGCGCGCTCCGGCTGCGAGGCCCAGATCAGCGAGGGCAAGCCGGACGTCCCGCACGGCGCGCTCGAGGCGGGATGTCAGCGTCGTCCACGAAGCGCCGTCGGAGGCACGTGCGAGGCCGAGTGCGCGGCAGTCGCGCGCCAGCTCGAGCCACTGCGCGAGTGACAGCGAGCTGCCGAAGAAGTCAGCCGCGATATCCGGTAACTGATGCGCCTCGTCCAGCACAACCGTGTCGACCGTCGGCAGGAAATCCCGGATGGCGTCGTCACGCAGCGCGAGATCGGCCAGGAACAGATGATGGTTGACGACGACAATGTCGGCGGCCTGTGCCTCGCGCCGCGCCTTGAAGACAAAGCACTCCGTCAGGCGCGGGCACTCGGCGCCGAGGCAGTTGTCGCGCGTCGACGTGGCCAGCGGCCAGATGGCTGCGCTCTCGGGGACTTCGGCGAGTTCCGCGCGATCGCCGCTCGTCGTCGTGCCGGCGAAGCGCAGGACCGCGCGGAGCTGCCGGGCATCTTCGCGCGTCGCGACCAGGGCATCCGCTTCCGCCCGCGCCAGGCGATACAGGCAAAGATAGTTGGCGCGCCCCTTGAGCAGCGCCGTAGCCGCGTTCAGTTTCAATGCCTTGAGCACTGCCGGCAGGTCCTTGCGATAGAGCTGGTCCTGCAGCGGCTTGGTGCCGGTCGAAATGAGCAGCTTGCCGCCGGCGAGCAGCGCCGGGACGAGATAGGCAAAGGTCTTGCCGGTGCCAGTGCCCGCCTCGGCCACGAGCGTTCCACCGTGTTCTATGACCCGGTGCACGGCGGCTGCCATCTCGGCCTGGGAGCCACGCGGCACGAAACCCGGCACCGCAGACGCGAGCGCGCCGTCGGCTGCGAAGGCCTGCGTGACTTGAATGTTTGTGGAAGGAGCGGCCGCCCCCGTGGCGGGCCGACTCACGCCGGAATGTCGGGGACCAGGTGCATTTCGAGCAAACGCACCGAGTCCTTGATCTGCAGCTTGCGCTTCTTCATCCGTCGCAACGCCAGTTCATCAACGCCAGGCTGCAACGCGAGCCGCTCGATCGCCTCGTCGAGATCGCGGTGCTCGATCTGCAGCTCGATGATGCGCCGCTTGATGTCGTCCTGGTCCATTCTCAGTGCGAATCGTCAAAGTGGGCCTGAAAAGGGCACGGTACCCGGCGCTCGGCAGTGCACGAGAGCGCCGATGATAGACTTCCTTTAAAGACCAATCGACCCGCGTGTCCAGCTTCAAAGTCAACGTCTGCGTCGCCCAGCACATCGGGGACAGGCAGGAACAACAAGACCGCGCAGCCATCATCACGAGCCCGCGTAATCCGGGCGCCATGCTCGCGATCGTCGCAGACGGCATGGGAGGGCGGACCGGCGGTAGGTTGGCCTCTGACCAGGTCGTCAGCACGGCCGAAAACCTCTTCAAGGATATGACGGACCGGGACTCGACGTACCGGGACATGCTGCTGCACCTTGCGGCCGAAGCGCACACCGTCATCCGCCTGACTGCGATCGCCGCCGAAAAGGAGCCGCACAGCACGCTGTGCGCCCTCATCATCAAAAAGAATTACGCGATCTGGGCGAACGCCGGTGACAGCCGTCTGTACTTCTTCCGCAGCGGACGACTGGTCCATCGCACCGAGGACCACACCTACGCTGAACAGCTTCGGCTGGAAGGCCGTCACGAAGACGCGGAACTCGCTGCCGTCCGCTACAAGAACATCCTGGTGAGCGCCCTGGGGATCAACAAGAAGCCCAAGGTCGCCATCGGCGAGGAAAACGCCCTGCGCGAGGGCGACATGTTCCTGCTGGCGAGCGATGGGCTTTGGGCGTACTTCGAGGACAACGAACTCTGCGAGATTCTCTACAGCCAGCCACCGCGCGAGGCCTCGGAGCGCCTCGTTTCGCTGGCCCGGGAGCGCGCCGAGGGGCGCGGCGACAACTTGTCTATCGTGATCATCCGCCTGGATCCGCAGCCCAAGCAGGCGCTGCGCGGCCAGTCCTAGCGCGTCGCCGAGGCAGCGGCCTCTTCAGCGCGCTTGCGCAGCGCTTCGCGCTCGGCCTCTTTCTTTTCCAGGGTCTGCTTGCGCTCAAGTCGCCGGGCTTCACGCTTCTTGCGCTCCGCCTCGGCATCCACCGCCCGCTTGGCGGCGTCAGCCTGCTTCTGCTGATACTCGGCCGCGTTCTGCGCGCGGGTGGCCGCATCCTGCCGTTCCTTCGCGATCCGGGCGGCATGCTCCTGCTGCTTGCGTTCGTATTCCGCCCGGCTCTGTGCGGCTTCCTCGGGAGACTTGCCCGAACTCCTAGTCGACGCTTCCGCTCCGCGTTGCTCCGCCTGCTTGCGCGCGGCCGCCTCCTTCTCGGCTCGCCCGGCTTCCTGCGCCGCCCGCCGCTTGTCCTCCTCCGCGCGGCGCCTGGCCAGCTCCTCCTGATCGAGGCGGCGCTTCGTGTCCTTGGCTTCCAGCTCGATGCGCTGCACATCGCGTCGCGCGAGTTCGCGCTCGCGCCTCACCTTCTCGCGACAATCGTTGACAAGGACCGTGCGGTAGCACTCGGTATCGCGCGCATCAAAGAGCTTCGTCTGCCGCTCCTCCTCCTGCCGAGCCGCCTTGATGACAGCGTCGGCTTGCTCGCGCGTCGTGATGCTGCCCGCCGGGAAGCGCGTGGCGAAATCCTCACCGCGGGCGTAGCCCGTCAGCAGGAGGAGAATGACAAGGATCAGCAGGCGCATGTGCAATGAACGTCCGAGGCGTCGATTCCGTCTACAGGCGGGCGATATTCCTGCGCGCAGACTCGAGATACTCGCGCGACTGCATCTCCTCGAGCCGCGACACCGTCCGAGAAAACTCGTTGGCCAGTGCGCCTGATCGGTAAAGCTCGCCTGCCGGTACCTCGGCCGACAGAAGCAGCTTCACGCGGTGATCGTAGAGCACGTCGACCAGCCAGGTGAAACGCCGCGCTTCGGACGCCTGACCGGCTGACATGCGCGGCACGTTCGACAGCAGCACCGTATGGAAGCGGGCGGCAATCTCCAGATAGTCGTTCTGCGAGCGCGGCCCACCGCACAGTACCGCGAAGTCGAACCAGACCACACCACCGGCACGGCGCCGCGCGCGGATCTGGCGCGCCTCGATCGTGAGCACGGGGTCGTCGTCATCGGTTTCGGCCACGCGCTCGAATGCCGCCGTCAGCGCCGCCTCGGCCGCCACGCCCCACGGCGTCAGGTAAGCCTCGATGCGCTCCATCGCACGCTTGCGATAGTCGATGTCGCCGTCAACGTGCACGACGTCGAGCCGCTCCTTCAGCAAAGCGATCGCCGGCAGCATGCGGTCGCGGTGCAGGCCGTCGGGGTAAAGGGCGTCCGGCGCGTAGTTAGAAGTAATGACCAGTCCGACGTTGAGCGCAAACAGCCGCTCGAGCAGGCGATACAGGATCATCGCGTCGGCGATGTCGGAGACATGAAACTCGTCGAAGCAGATCAGGCGATGGCGCCGTGCGATCCTCCGCGCGACCTCGTCGAGCGGATCGGCGGTTCCCCTCAGCTCGTGCAGTTCCGCATGGACACTGCGCATGAATTCGTGGAAATGCACGCGCGTCTTGCGTATCAACGGAACCGCGGCGAAGAGCGCATCCATAAGGAAGCTCTTGCCGCGGCCAACGTCGCCCCACAGGTAGACACCGCGGGGCACCGGCGGGCGCACCAGCAGTTTCTTCAGCGCGCTGGAGCGATGCGCCTTGTAGCTGGCCCACTCGTCCTGCAGTTGCTGCAGCCGGATCGCGGCCCGCTCCTGGGCCGCATCGAGCGAGTAGCCACGCTGGGCCAGCAAAGCGTCAAGCTGGGAGCGGAACGGCACGCGGTGGGGCGAGTGTGACGTTGACTGACGACGGTCCGGTGCTCGAAGCCGGCACTCAGAAGTTGAGCGTGCGCTTGTCCACTGCCAACGCCGCCTCCTTGGTGGCTTCCGACAGTGACGGGTGCGCATGGCAAATGCGCGCGATGTCCTCGGAGGAGGCGCGGAACTCCATCGCAACCACCGCCTCGGCGATCAACTCGGAAGCCAGCGGGCCGATGATGTGCACGCCGAGGATCTCGTCCGTCGCGGCGTCGGCGAGAAACTTGACCATGCCGTTCGTATCGCCCAGCGCACGCGCCCGGCCGTTGGCAGCGAAAGGAAAGGTTCCGGCGCGGTAGGCCCGGCCGGCCGCCTTCAGTTGCTGCTCGGTCTGGCCGACCCAGGCGATCTCAGGCGAGGTGTAGATGACCCACGGGATAGTGTTGAAGTTGACGTGGCCGTGCTGGCCGGCGATGCGCTCCGCGACGGCCACGCCTTCTTCTTCCGCCTTGTGCGCGAGCATCGGTCCGCGCACGCAATCGCCAACAGCCCAGACGTTAGGCACATGGCTGCGGCAATCGTCGTCGACCGCGACAAAGCCACGCTCGTCGAGCGCGAGTCCGATCGCCTCCGGAGCGAGTCCGATCGTGTTGGGTACGCGACCGATCGAAACGATGAGGCGATCCACCGCAAGTGTCTGGGCCGCACCGGCGGAGTCGGTGTACTCGACTCGGACTTCCTCGGCCTTGCCCTTCTTCTCGACGGTGACCTTCTCGATCTTCACTCCGAGAGAGATCTTCAGCCCCTGGCGCCCGAAGAGCTTCGCCGCTTCCCGGGCAATCTGCTCATCAACAGCGCCGAGGAACGCCGGCAGCGCTTCGAGGACCGTCACCTCGGCGCCGAGGCGACGCCAGACCGAGCCCATCTCGAGGCCGATAACGCCCGCGCCGATGACACCGAGGCGCTTCGGCACCTCCGCGATCGACAGTGCACCGTCGTTCGAAAGGATGCGCTTCTCGTCGAACGCAGCGCCGGGCAAGGCGCGCGCGCTCGACCCGGTGGCGACAATGACATGGCGGGCGATGAGCGTTTCCTCCGCCGAACCGCTGACCTTGATCTCGATTCCGGCGTCGTTGCGGCCGACGAACGAACCACGGCCGTGGAAGAACGCGACCTTATTCTTCTTGAAGAGGTACAGGATTCCATCGTTGTTCTGCTTGACTACGCCGTCCTTGCGGCCAAGCATCTTGGCCAGGTCGAGTCCCAGGCCCTTGACTTCGATTCCGTGCGCGGCGAAGTGGTGGCCCGCCTGCTCGTAGTGCTCCGACGATTGCAGAAGCGCCTTGGAGGGGATGCAGCCGACGTTCGTACAGGTTCCGCCCGGCGCCGGCCCACCGTCCTTGTTCTTCCATTCGTCAACGCAGGCGGCCGCGAGCCCGAGCTGGGCCGCGCGGATTGCCGCAATGTAGCCGCCGGGACCGCCCCCGATCACGACGACGTCGAAATTCTTGGCCATGCTTGCCTTTCGCCGTGCGCGCTACATCGCGTCGCGTGGCACGAAGATCCAGAAGATGATGTACAGGACGACGGTGAATCCTCCGACCATCAGTCCGAGTACGAAGATGAGGCGCCAGATCCAGGATTCGACTCCGGTGATCGCCGCGATCCCGCCGCACACGCCGGCGATCCACTTGTCGTCATTCGACAGGCGCAGGCGGTTGACCGCGAGCGTGCCGCTAGCGGGTGCGCCGGCCAGCAACCGCGCCTTGGCGGATTCGTACTCGGCCTGAGTCAGCGCGCCAGAAAGCAGCAGGCGGTGCAGCTTTTCGAGTTCGTCGGCCACGGTCATTGCATTCCTTCCGTTCGTCAGACTTCGAGCAGCAGGCGCGCCGGGTCTTCGAGCGCCTCCTTCATCGTCACCAGCGCCAGAACCGCCTCGCGGCCATCGATGATGCGGTGGTCGTACGACATCGCGAGGTAATTCATCGGCCGCACCACGACCTGTCCGTTCTCGACGACCGCGCGCTCCTTGGTCGCGTGCACGCCGAGGATCGCGGACTGCGGCGGGTTGATGATCGGCGTCGACAGCATCGAGCCGAACACACCGCCATTGGAGATCGAGAACGTGCCGCCGGTGAGTTCCTCGAGCGCCAGCTTGCCTTCGCCCGCCCGCTTGCCGTAGTCGGCGATCTTCTTCTCGATGTCGGCGAACGTCATCTGGTCGGCGTCGCGCAGGATCGGCACCACGAGGCCGCGCGGCGATCCGACCGCGATGCCGATGTCAAAGAAGCCGTGGTAGACGATGTCGTTGCCGTCGACCGACGCATTGACGACCGGGTACTTCTTCAGCGCCGCCACCGCCGCCTTGACGAAGAACGACATGAAGCCGAGCTTCACACCGTGCTCCTTTTCGAAACGGTCCTTGTAGCGGTTGCGCAGGTCCATCAGCGGCTGCATGTTGACTTCGTTGAACGTGGTCAGAATTGCCGCCGTGGACTGCGACTGCACCAGCCGCTCGGCCACTCGCTGCCGCAGGCGCGACATCGGCACGCGCTGCTCGGGCCGATTGGCCAGGCCCGAGAGGTCGAGCGGCGCTCTTACTTCCGGAAGCGCCGGCTTCGCGGCCGCTGCGACTGGCACCGGGGTCGGTGCCGGTGCCGTCGCGCCGGCGGCGAGCGCGCCCAGCACATCACCCTTGGTCACGCGACCATCCTTCCCGGTGCCCGCCACCGATCCCGGCGGCAGCCCGGCATCGGCCATCCGCTTGGCCGCAGAGGGCATCGCAACACCGGCAGCGGGCGCTGGAGTCGGGACAGCGGACTGCTTCGGCGCTGCCGCAGTCGCGGGTGCGGCAGCCGGCGCGGGTGCTGCGGCCATTGCCTTGCCTTCCGTGTCGACCGTCGCGATGACCTCACCTGCGACAACCGTCGCGCCGTCGACCTTGATGATCTCTCCGAGCACGCCGGCGGCGGGCGCAGGGACTTCCAGCACCACCTTGTCGGTCTCGATCTCGATCAGGATCTCGTCCATCGCGACGGCGTCGCCGGGCTTCTTCTTCCACTGCAGCAGCGTGGCTTCCGCCACCGACTCGGACAGCTGTGGAACCTTGACCTCTACGAGTGCCATCTTCTTCTTTCCGGAATGTGCGTTGATCGCGCGCTGCCTGCGTGGCGCCGATCGGCCTGCGGAAGCGTGGGATCGGGGCGTTGCCGCCCCGAGGGCACACGCGACCGGCGCCGACCGCGACCGGTGCGCGCGTTATTTGTTCAGTACCAGTCCCTTGAGCTTTCCGAACGCCGTATCGAGCAGCGCCTTCTGCTGCTCGACGTGCTTCGCGTAGTAGCCGGCCGCCGGCGAAGCGGAAGGCGCGCGCCCCGCGTAGCCGAGCTTCTGGCCCTCGACCATGTTCTCGAGCAGGTGATGCTGCGTGTAGAACCACGAACCCTGGTTGGCGGGTTCGTCCTGGCACCACACGACCTCGGTCGCGTTCGGATACTTGCGGAACTCCGTCGCCAGTGCCTTGTGCGGGAACGGGTAAAGCTGCTCGATGCGCAGCAGCACCACGTCGTCTTCCTTGCGCTCGCGTCGCGTGTGCAGGAGGTCGTAGTAGACCTTGCCCGAGCACAGGACGATGCGCTTGACCTTCTTGGCTTCGATCGACGCGTCGCGCTCGCCGATGACGGTCAGGAACTCACCCCGGGAGAGTTCGGTGAGCTCGGAGGCCGCGTCCTTGTTACGCAACAGTGACTTCGGCGTCATGATGACCAGCGGCTTGCGGAACAGCCGGATCATCTGCCGCCGCAGCAGGTGGAAGATCTGCGCCGCCGTCGTTGGCTGCGCGATCTGCATGTTGTTGTCCGCTGCCAGCTGCAGGAAACGCTCCAGCCGCGCCGAGGAGTGCTCCGGGCCCTGCCCTTCATAGCCATGCGGCAGCATCAGCGTCAGGCCGGATTGACGTCCCCACTTGACCTCGCCCGATGACAGGAACTGGTCGATGACCACCTGTGCGCCGTTGACGAAGTCGCCGAACTGCGCTTCCCAGATAACCAGCGCGTTGGGCTCGGCGCTGGCATAGCCGTACTCGAAGGCCAGAACGGCTTCTTCGGACAGCACTGAATCGATGACCGTGAACGGTGCCTGGGTCTCGGAGACGTGCTGCAGCGGGATGAAAGTGCCCTCGTCCCATTTCTCGCGATTCTGGTCATGCAGTACCGCGTGGCGGTGCGTAAAGGTCCCGCGCCCGGAGTCCTGGCCGGTGATGCGCACCGCATAGCCGCTCGCCACCAGTGAGGCGAACGCGAGGTGTTCGCCCATGCCCCAGTCGAGCGGCTGCTTGCCCTCGGCCATCGCGCGGCGGTCCGCGATCACCTTTTCGACCAGCGAATGAGCCTTGAACTGGGGCGGGATCGTCGTGATGCGCTCGCCCAGGCGCTTCAGTTCTGCCAGTGGCACCGCAGTGTCGGCGTGGTCAGTCCACTTGCGGTTGAGGAAGGCCGACCAGTCGACCGCAAACTTGCTCTTGTAATTGGTGAGCACCGGGTCCGACGTCGTGCGGCCCTCTTCCATGGCGGCGCGATAGGCCTTGATCATTTGCTCCGGCACATCGGCCGCGATCGTGCCCTGGGTCACCAGCTTCTCCGCGTAGACCTTGCGGGTGCCGGGATGGCCGCCGATCTTCTTGTACATCAGCGGCTGCGTCACGGCCGGGGTGTCCTGCTCGTTGTGGCCAAGGCGACGGAAACAGACGATGTCGACGACCACGTCCAGGTTGAATTGCTGCCGGTAGTCCATCGCCAGTTGCGTCACGAAGACCACCGCCTCCGGATCGTCGCCGTTCACATGGAAAACCGGCGCCTCGATCATCTTGACGACATCCGAGCAGTAGATCGTCGACCGCGTGTCGCGCGGGTCCGACGTCGTAAAGCCGATCTGGTTGTTGATGACGATATGCACCGTGCCGCCGGTGCCATAGCCGCGGGTCTGTGCGAGGTTGAGCGTTTCCATGACCACGCCCTGCCCGGCGAAGGCCGCATCGCCGTGCACCAGCACGGGCAGCACCTTGTCGCCCTCCTCGTCGCCGCGCCGTTCCTGGCGCGCGCGCACCGAGCCCTCGACCACCGGGTTGACGATCTCGAGGTGCGAGGGGTTGAACGCCAGCGAAAGATGCACCGGACCGCCCGGCGTCGAGATGTCGCTCGAAAATCCCATGTGGTACTTCACGTCGCCCGCCGGCAGGTCGGAGCCCGACTTGCCCTCGAACTCGGCGAACAGTTCCTTCGGCATCTTGCCGAGAGTGTTCACGAGTACGTTGAGCCGGCCACGGTGCGCCATGCCGATGACGATCTCTTCCACGCCGGTGGCGCCGGCGCGCTGGATCAGTTCATCCATCGACGCGATGAAGGTCTCGCCGCCCTCGAGCGAGAAGCGCTTCTGGCCGACATACTTGGTGTGCAGGTAGCGCTCGAGCCCTTCGGCGGCGGTCACGCGCTCGAGGATGTGGACCTTCTGCTCGGCGGTGAAGCTCGGCGTCGAGCGTGTCGACTCCAGCCGCTGCTGGATCCAGCGCTTCTGCGCCGGGTCGGAGATGTACATGTACTCGGCGCCGACGTTGCCGCAGTAGGTCTGGCGCAGCGCGGTGACGATCTCGCGCAGCGTCATCTGCTCCTGGCCGAAGTACGTATTGGACGCCGAGAAGACGGTGTCCATGTCGGCTTCGGTCAGGTCATAGAACCCCGGCTCGAGTTCGGGAATCGCCGGCCGCTCCTGACGTTGCAGCGGATCGAGGTTGGCCCAGCGATTGCCGAGGAAGCGGTAGGCCGCAATGATCGACTGGACATGGACCTGCTTGCGCGCCACCGACAGATCGGTCGGCGCCACCTTGGGCTGGAACGCTCCGGCCTTGGCCCGCTGCGCAAAGGACTCAACGATCGGCGCATGCGCGACGTCGCGCGAACTGGCCGAGCCATCGGCGGCCGGCACCAGCTGCATCTGGTCGAAGTAGGCGCGCCACTTGTCGGGCACGGAGCCCGGGTTGTCGAGGTAGCGCTCGTAGAGCTCCTCGACGTAAGGCGCATTGCCGCCAAACAGGTACGAATTGACCTGGAACTGTCGCATCATCGCCTTCACCTTTCAGAACGAGTTTCTCGTTGAAGATGCCCGGCGTGGCGGTCGCGAAGCCTCCTGCGCCGGCGACAACGCGCTCCGGATTCCGGTGCCGTTGCCGAGAGCACCGGCAGCAATCGAGGGCCGCCGGCGGCAAGCGCGGGATGCTACCACTGCACGGGCGGATTTCATCCTGGTGTGGCGCGGATGCCGCGTCGACTCGGGCGGCGAGCGAACGACGCCGCCCGGGAATACACTCCCGCGCACCACAAAACTCGCCGCCAAGACGGACGAGGAGGAGACACGTGCAAGCGACGGACATCCGTCGTCCCGACTACTTTCATCGAGTCGTGGACTGCCAGTGGGCGTGCCCGGCGCACACCCCCGTTCCCGAGTACATCCGACTGATCGCGAGCGGGCGTTACACCGATGCCTACATGGTCAATTGGCAGTCGAATGTCTTTCCCGGCATCCTCGGACGGACCTGTGATCGACCCTGCGAGCCGGCCTGCCGCCGCGGACGCGTCGAGGAAAACCAGGTCACGCGACCCGAACCGGTGGCGATCTGCCGGCTGAAGCGCGTTGCGGCGGACCTCAAGGGTGATATTCAGCGCAGGTTGCCGAAGCGGGCCGCACGGCGGAACGGCAAACGAATCGCCTGCGTCGGCGCCGGACCGGCCTCGCTGACTGTTGCCCGCGACCTTGCCCCTCTTGGTTATGAGGTCATTGTCTTTGACCAGGACCCGAAGGCTGGCGGCATGGTCCGCACGCAGATTCCCCGCTTCCGGCTGCCGGAAGAAGTCATCGACGAAGAAACCGGCTACGTGCTCGCGCTCGGCGTCGAATTCCGCGGCGGCGTGCGCATCGATTCGATGAAGGCGATACTCGCCGAAGGCTATGACGCGGTCTTCGTCGGCTCCGGCGCGCCGCGCGGGCGCGATCTCGACATGCCGGGCCGCCGCGAAGCCGCCGCGCATATCCATATTGGCATCGACTGGCTCTCGTCCGTCTCCTTCGGGCACGTCACGAAAGCAGGCAAACGCGTCATCGTGCTTGGCGGCGGCAACACGGCGATGGATTGCTGCCGGACCGCGCGCCGGCTGGGCGGCGAGGACGTAAAGGTCATCGTGCGTTCCGGTTTTGAGGAAATGAAGGCCTCGCCATGGGAGAAGGAGGACGCGCAGCACGAAGGCATTCCGATCCTCAACTTCCTAGTGCCCAAGGCGTTCCTGCACGTCAGCGGCCGCCTGACCGGCATGACCTTCGGCAAGGTGAAGGCCGTCTACGACGAGCGCGGCCGGCGCTCGCTGGTGCCAACTGGGGAGCCGGACCAGACCTTCGCGTGCGACGAAGTCCTGGTCGCCGTCGGACAGGAAAACGCCTTCCCATGGATCGAGCGCGACGCGGGGATCAGGTTCGACGACAGCGGCATGCCGGTGCTCGATACCACCACTCTGCAGTCGTCGCTGCCTAACGTATTCTTTGGCGGCGACGCGGCGCTCGGACCCAAGAACATCATCTGGGCCGTCGCGCAGGGCCATGATGCGGCCGTGTCGATCGACAAGTTCCTGCACGGCGAGGACGTGCACGAGCGCCCTGCCCCGGGTGTGACACTCGTGTCGCAGAAGATGGGCATCCACGAGTGGAGCTATGACAACGAGGTCGCGCCCGATACGCGCTTCAAGGTGCCCTGGCGCGATGTCAATCAGGCGTTGCGGAGCATCAAGATCGAAGTCGAACTCGGATTCGACGCCGCCACGGCGTGGAAGGAGGCCCAGCGCTGCCTCAACTGCGACGTGCAGACGGTTTTCAGCGCGGCGCAGTGCATCGAGTGCGATGCCTGCGTGGACGTCTGCCCGACCGACTGCATCAACTTCATCACGAACGGCGAGGAGTCGGAACTCCGACGGCGGCTGCGCGCGCCCGCGCAGAACCCGGAACAGGCGCTGTATGTCTCGAGCGAACTGAAAACCGGCCGCGTCATGGTCAAGGACGAGGATGTCTGCCTGCATTGCGGCCTGTGCGCCGAGCGATGCCCCACCGGCGCGTGGGACATGCAGCGCTTCCGGCTCGACGTGACGCATGCCGGACGCGGTTGCCGCGTGAAGCACAAGGAGGCCGCCTGATGAACGTTCCGAAGGACGGCCGAACCCGGACCGAGGGCGCGGCACGCGCCGCTCGCCCTGTGCGGATCTCTGCCGTCAACGACTTCGTCGTCAAGTTTGCCAACGTCAATGGCTCCGGATCGGCCTCGGCCAACGAGCTGTTCGCCCGGAGCATCCTGCGCATGGGTGTTCCGGTGTCGCCGCGCAACATCTTTCCCTCGAATATCCAGGGCTTGCCGACCTGGTACGAAGTTCGAGTCACCGAACAGGGGCATCTCGGGCGGCGCGGTGGGGTCGACCTGATGGTGGCGATGAACCCGCAGACCTGGGACCGCGACCTCAAGGAAATCGAACCCGGCGGCTACCTGCTGTACGACTCGACCCGCCCGACGCCGCCGAGCCGCCTGAGGGACGACATCTACATACTGCCGGTGCCGCTCACCGAGATCGCCGCAGCGAAGTTCGCCGATCCCAAGGAACGCCAGCTGCTGAAGAACATCATGTACGTTGGCGTGCTGGCGGCCACACTCGGCATCGAGCCTGAGGTCATCGCCCAACTGCTCGGCGAGCAGTACAAGGGCAAGGACCGGCTGGTCAAGCCCAACCTCGAAGCGTTCATGACGGGCCTGCACTACGGCCGCGAGCACCTCGAAGACGCGACTCAACTGCGGATTGTGCGCAGCGACAAGGTCGGCGACCGGATCTTCGTCGAAGGCAATGCGGCGACTGCGCTTGGCTGCGTCTACGGGGGCGCCACCGTCTGCGCCTGGTATCCGATCACGCCATCGACCTCGGTGGCCGAGGCGTTCCAGAAGTACTGCGCCAAGTTTCGCGTCGACGCTGCCACCGGACGCAACAAGTACGCGGTGGTGCAGGCCGAGGACGAGCTGGCGTCCATCGGCATGGTGATCGGCGCCGGCTGGAACGGCGCGCGGGCGTTCACGGCCACCTCGGGCCCCGGCGTGTCTCTGATGACCGAGTTCATCGGCCTCGCGTACTTCGCCGAAGTGCCGGCGGTGATCATCAACGTGCAGCGCGGCGGACCGTCGACCGGAATGCCGACGCGCACGCAGCAGTCGGACCTGCTCGCCTGTGCCTACGCCTCGCATGGCGATACCAAGCATGTACTGCTCTTTCCCGAGGACCCGCACGAGTGCTTCGAGTTCTCCGCCGCCGCTCTCGACCTGGCCGAGCGCCTGCAGACGCCGGTGTTCCTGATGACGGACCTCGACATCGGCATGAACCATCGGCTGTGCCGGCCGTTCAAGTGGGACGACACCCGGCGCTACGACCGCGGCAAGGTGATGGACACCGCCACGCTCGAATCCGGTGCCGACTTCGGCCGCTACCTCGACGTCGACGGTGACGGCATTCCCTACCGGACACTGCCGGGCTCGCATGCGACACGCGGCGCGTACTTCACGCGCGGCTCGACCAAGGACGCTTACGCGCGCTATTCCGAGGTCGGCTCCGACTACATCTACAACATGGAGCGGCTGCTGCGGAAGTTCGACACCGCCAGAGCACTGGTGCCGCAGCCGATCATCGGGCGCGCGCAAGGCAAGGCCGCCGCCGGCGTCATCTACTACGGCTCCACCAGCCCGGCGATGGCCGAAGCGCTCGCCCTGCTGCGCGCACAGGACGTCCAACTGGACCACCTGCGCGTGCGCGCCTTTCCGTTTCCGGACTCCGTCCAGGACTTCATCGCCCGCCACGAGACCGTGTTCGTCGTCGAGCAGAACCGCGATGCACAGTTGCGCACGCTGCTGGTCAACGAACTCGGGATCGACCCCGCCCGGCTCGTGCCCGTCCTGCACTACGACGGCACGCCGATCACCGCGCGCTTCATCGTCAACGCTGTCGCGGAACGCGTGCAGGCGCGCAACGTGCGTGCACTCAAGCCCGGCAAGGCGGCCTGAGGGGACCAAAATGACGTATCTCGCCAAGCCGCGCTTGCACCACCCCGCATTGCCGACCAATGCGCTCGGTCACACACGGCGCGACTACGAAGGCAAGATCTCTACGCTGTGTGCCGGGTGCGGCCACGACTCGATCTCGGCGGCGATCATCCAGGCGTGCTGGGAACTGTCGATCGAACCGCACCGCGTGGCCAAGCTGTCGGGCATCGGCTGTTCCTCGAAGACGCCGGACTACTTCCTGGGCATCTCGCATGGCTTCAACTCGGTCCACGGCCGCATGCCCTCGGTCATGACCGGTGCGAATCTTGCCAACCGGGACCTCATCTACCTGGGCGTATCGGGCGATGGTGATTCGGCGTCGATCGGCCTCGGCCAGTTTGCGCACCTGATCCGGCGCGGCGTCAACATGACCTATATCTGCGAGAACAACGGGGTCTACGGGCTGACCAAGGGCCAGTTCTCGGCCACCGCCGACCGTGGCTCCAAATCCAAGCGCGGGGCGGTCAACCGTGACGCTGCGATCGACATGGTGTCGCTGGCGCTGCAACTCGGCATCACCTATGTCGCGCGCAGCTTCTCAGGCGACAAGGACCAGCTCGTGCCGCTGATCAAGGGCGCGCTCAGCCACCGCGGTGCCGCGCTGCTCGACGTCATCAGCCCATGCGTGGCATTCAACAACCACGCCGGCAGCACCAAGAGCTACGACTACGTGCGCGAGCACAACGACGCCGTCAACCGTCTCGACTTCATGCCGCGGCGCGAAGGCATCGTGGCCTCGTACGAGCCGGGCGAGGTCATCGAGATCACGCAGCACGACGGCAGCCGGTTGCGGCTGCGCAAGCTCACGGACGGCTTCGATCCGGGTGACGCGCTGGCGGCGATCAGCCACATCCACCAGCACCACGCGCGCGGCGAGATCGTCACGGGCCTGCTGTACGTCGATCCGTCGGCCGACGACCTGCACGAGCACCTGAACACGGTGCCCACCCCATTGAACCGGCTGACGGAGACCGACCTCTGTCCGGGGTCTGCCGCGCTTCAACGGCTGAACGCCGATCTCGCCTGAGCGCAGTCCACTTCGCACAATGACGGGCCTGAGGCCCGGCTATCGGTCGCCGGCCGGCAACGGCGCGCGTGCCGTTGCCCCAGATCAATGCCTCTGTCGCATTCAGGGCCGATGCTCTTGCCTACGTGAGGCTTTCCGCCTCATCGCCCGCGGCAACCTCGCGCAGACGAGGGCGCGGGATCACGCAGCGCACGGGAGAGCACCATGGCGCAGGCGAATGGCGCACAGGGATTCGAGATACTTGCGCGTGAGGACTACTCGGACGTCACCTACATGCTGGAGGTGGCCCACCCGATGATGGCGAAGGCCGCCAAGCCCGGCCAGTTTGTCATCGTCATGGAGCATGAGCACGGCGAGCGCATCCCGCTCACCATCGCCGACTTCGACCGCGAGCGCGGCACGATCACGCTGGTTATCCAGGCCGTCGGCAAGACCACCAAGGAGATGCAGGCCAGCTGCAAGGTCGGCACGCGGCTCTTCGCGATGGTCGGTCCGATGGGCATTCCGAGCCACATCGGTACCGCCAAGAAAGTGATCTGTGTCGGTGGTGGTCTCGGCGTCGCACCGGTTTACCCGCAGGCGCGCGCCTACAAGGAAAGTGGCGCCTACGTCATCGGCGTGGTCGGCTTCCGCAACAAGGACCTGATGTTCTGGCAGGACAAGTTCGCAGCGGTCTGCGACGAACTGATCGTCTGCACCGACGACGGTTCCGCCGGCATCAAGGGCCTCGTCACCGAAGGGATCAAGCAGGCCGTCGCCAGGCACTCTGATATCGACGAAGTCGTGGCGATCGGACCGCCGATCATGATGAAGGGCTGCTCAGAGGCCACACGGGTGCACGGTATCAAGACGATGGTGAGCCTGAACCCCGTGATGGTCGACGGTACTGGCATGTGCGGCGGCTGCCGAGTCAAGGTTGGCGATCAGGTCAAGTTCGCGTGCGTCGACGGTCCCGACTTCGATGGCCACCAGGTCGACTTCGACGACCTGATGTCGCGGCTGGTGCGCTACAAGCGCGCGGAGCACGACGCCATGGATCGCTGGCAGGAGTCGTGCAGGATCCGCGCCGACAAGGTGGTAGACCTCAAAACTGCGGTTCTCGGCGCCGACGCGGAAGTGCCGATCGACGTCCAGCCCAGCACCGACGGCTGACCGAGGAGCCGAACCTATGGCGACCGCCAAGAAGAAAACGATCCGCACGATTCCGCAGGAGCGGACACCGATGCCGGAGCAGGACCCGCAGGTGCGGGCCCGCAACTTCGAGGAGGTGGCCTGCGGCTACCGGCTCGAGGACGCGCTGCGTGAGGCCGAGCGCTGCCTGCACTGCCCCGATGAGCCGTGCGTTCGCGGCTGCCCGGTCAGCATCGACATTCCGGCGTTCATCAAGAAGATCAGCGAGAAGCACTATCACGGCGCCTACGAGATCATCACCGACACTAACCTGCTGCCTTCCGTCTGCGGCCGCGTCTGCCCGCAGGAAAACCAGTGCGAAGGCGTGTGCACGGTCGGCGAGACACTCGAACCCGTGGCCATTGGCCGGCTCGAACGCTTCGTCGGCGACATGGCCATCGCAGAAGGATGGGAGAACGTTCCCTACATCGAGCCTTCAGGGTACAGGGTGGGCATCGTCGGCGCCGGGCCGGCCGGAATGGCGTGCGCCGCTGACATGGCCAAGGCCGGCTGCGAGGTCATCGTCTACGAAGCGTTCCACACACCGGGTGGCGTGCTGAAGTACGGCATCCCGGACTTCCGCCTTCCCAACGACGTCATCGATGCCGAGATCCAGAAGCTGCGCAACCTCGGCGTGCGTTTCGAGTGCAACACGCTGGTCGGCCGGCTCTTCACGATCGAGCAGATGGTGACCGAGATGGGCTTCCATGCCGTGTTCATTGGTACGGGGGCGGGTTATCCGAGTTTCATGGGCATACCCGGCGAGTCGCTCAATGGCGTGCTGTCCGCCAATGAATTGCTCACACGCTGCAATCTGATGCGTGCGCGAGACTTCCCCAACTTCGATACGCCGCTGCAGCCGGGCAAGCACGTCGCCGTCATCGGTGCGGGCAACACGGCGATGGACGCGCTGCGCGTGTCGCTGCGCCTGGGCGCCGAGTCGGTCCACTGCATCTACCGCCGCTCGAAGAAGGAAGCACCGGCACGCGTCGAGGAGATCCACCACGCGGAGCAGGAGGGAGTCGACTTCAACTGGCTGACCGCCCGGTCGAGATCCTGGGCGACAAGAGCAACAACGTGCGAGCGCTGCGCTGCGTGAAAATGGAACTCGGCGAACCCGACGACTCGGGGCGACGTCGGCCGGTCGTCGTCCCCGGCAGCGAGTTCGAGTTCGAGGCCGACATGGTCGTGTTCGCCATCGGCACGAATGCCAATCCCATCCTCGGCCAGACCTCAAAACTCAAGCTCAACAAGTGGGGCTACATCGCCACCGACGACAGCCTCGCCACGTCGATGTCCGGCGTCTGGGCCGGCGGCGACATCGTCACGGGCGCGGCCACGGTCATCCAGGCGATGGGCGCGGGCCGCAGGGCTGCTCGCGCGATGAAGGCCTACCTCGGCCTGCGCGACAGCGATGCCGTCTACGACACCGGGGCCGGCGGATCGCTCTTCGGCATTCCGCGCGAAGAGCACGGCTTTGCGCAGATCCGCGTCGCCCGCTAGCCGCCGCACGCCACCGGAATTCGAAAGCAAGGAAGAAGCATGAGCGCAGTCCTCGAACGCCCGTCGGCCACGGGCAAGGCCGGCACCAAGCCGGCGGTGAAGTTGCCCGAGCACATCGTTGAGGTTATCAGCGACTCGGGCGAAGGCGCCCAGCGCTGTGGCCAGGCATTCGCCTCGATTGCCGCTCGCAGCGGCAACGGCATCTGGACCGTGGAGATCATTCCCGCCGAGATCCAGCCGCCGGCGCGCAGCGTGGCCGGTGCCAGCGGCATCCGCATCCGCGTGGGCTCCAAGCATGTCAACAACGGCGGCGACGAGACCGACCTCGTCGTTGCTTTCAACGAGCAGGTGTTGCTGGGACGGGTGCGCGCCGGCGAGCTCAAGCAGGGCGCGACGATCCTGCTGGAGAACATCTGGGCCGAACACCGTGACCCGGCCGTCGTGAAGTCCTACACCGACGCGGTGAAGGCACTGAAGGAGTCCGGGTTCCGCGTCATTGACCTGCCGCTCGAGAAGGAGTGCCGCTCCCTGATGAGCGACCCGCGCCGCGGCAAAAACATGTTCGTGCTCGGAGTGCTGGCGAGCATCTACAGCCTCGACCTGCAGCTGGCGCGCGACCAGATTGCGCTGACCTTCGGCAAGAAGGACCAGAAGGTCATCGACTCCAATGTCAAGCTGATGGAAGCCGGCTTCGCCTGGGGCGAAGCCAACCTCGACTTCAAGTACGAAATACCGGCCGAGAAGTCCAACGTGCCGCAGATCGTTGTCAACGGCAACACGGCGATCGCGCTCGGTGTCATCGCCTCGGGAATGGACATCTGTGCGATGTATCCGATCACGCCAGCCACGTCGGCCTCGCATTACCTGTCGGAGTGCTTCGAGAAGGTGGGCGGCATCGTGCACCAGGCCGAGGACGAAATTGCCGCCTGCGCCTTCGCGATCGGCGCCTCCTACGCTGGCCGCTGCGCGGTGACCATCACGTCCGGGCCGGGCTACTCACTGAAGCAGGAAGGCATCGGGCTGGCGGTGATGGCGGAGATCCCGCTGGTCGTTGTCAACGTGCAGCGCGGCGGGCCCAGCACCGGGCAGCCGACGAAGGTCGAACAAGCTGATCTGCTGACCTCGATCTACGGCAGCCACGGCGACGCACCCAAGGTGGTGCTCGCAACGACCAGTATCGAGGACTGCTTCTATTCGATGATCACGGCGCGCAAGATCGCCGAGACGTTCGGCATGGTGGTCGTGGTCCTGACCGACGCCAGCCTTGCGACCGCCCAGCAACCGTTTCCCCGCCCGATGTTCAGCGAGGAGTGGCTGGCACCGCCGATCGACCAGTCGCCTTTGCCCGAGGGCGCGAAGCCCTATGACTGGGACAAGATCACGGGCATCGCACGGCGGTTCTCGCCTGGGCAGCCGAACGGCATGCATACCGTGACCGGCCTTGCGCACGACCGTGCGAGCAAGGTGGCATACGACCCGATCATCAACGAGGAAGGTCTGCGCATGCGCAGCCTGAAGCTGGCGACGCTGCAGAAGACGCTGAAGACGCCGCCGGTGTTCGGCGACCCGGAAGGCGACCTGCTGGTGGTCGGCTGGGGCAGCACGCAGGGCGTCATCGAGGAGGCGGTGCAGCGACTGCGCGACGAAGGGCTCAAGGTTTCCGCGCTGCAGATGCGCTTCATCCAGCCAATGCCGTCGGGCATCAAGGACATCCTCAAGCGTTTCAGGAAAGTGATGACGGTCGAAGGGACGTGGGCCGATCGACCGCACGAAGACGAGATGATCGACGAAGAAAACCGCCGCTACGCGCCGCTGGCGATGATGCTGCGCGCGCGCACTCTCGTCGACGTCGACTGCTGGACCGAGGCCAAGGGCCAGCCGATCAAGCCGGGACAGGTGGTCCAGGCTCTCCGCGCCAAGCTGGCCGAATAACTCGCAGCCAAGGAAACCAGCCGATGGGCTCCGCACTCAGCCAATTCATCATCAAGCTGCACGAAGAACATCGCAGCCTCGAGGACTACCAGGGCGGCATACCGCGGTGGTGCAGCGGCTGCGGCGACAACGCCATCCTCACCGCGGTCCAGCGCCTGTGCCGCGACGAGAACCTCGCTCCCGAGCGCACGGTGTTCGTGTCCGGGATCGGCTGCTCGAGCCGCTTCCCGCACTACATGAAGACCTACGGCTTCCACGGCATCCACGGCCGCGCGTTCCCGATCGCCGAGGGCGTGAAGATGGCGCGCCCGGACCTCGCCGTTTTCGTCAACACGGGCGACGGCGACTGCTGCTCGATCGGAGCCGCGCACTGGATCCACGCGATCCGGTACAACATGAACCTGACCGTGATCCTGCACGACAACCAGATCTATGGCCTGACGAAGAAGCAGGCGTCGCCCACCTCGCAGATCGGCACGAAGAGCAACACGACGCCGCGCGGCAGCGTGCTCGAAGCGATGAACCCGCTGACGGTTACCCTCGGCGTGCAGAACGCCTCGTTCGTCGCACAGGGTGTCGACTGGATGCCCGAGGTGCTGTACGACATCATCGCCCGGGCCTACAGGCACCGTGGCTTCTCGTTCGTGCGCATCATCCAGCGCTGCCCTGAGTGGCTGCCTAAGACTTTCGAGGCGTGGGTGCACGACCCGGGCAAGACGCTGCTGCTCACGCACGCTAACGGCCTCACGCCGAGCGCCGAGACGAGCCGCATTTACAAGAACCAGCGCGAGCACGATCCGCTGGACATCCACCGGGCGCGCGAGATCGCGTCGTCCGTGGACCCGATTCCTGTCGGCATTCTTTACCACGACCCCAGCGTTCCTTGCTACGAGGACCTCCGCGGCGCCGGCGCGCCTCGCACCGCGGAAACGATCCGCGCCGGGCTCGACAGGGAATTCGACAAATTCACGATCTGGCCGGACGAGGCACGCGAACCGCGCGCCGCCTGAGCTGCCCCACTCATCGAGGTTCGCCGCCATGGACATGGCCGCCAAGTTTCAGGACCAGACGGTCTTTCACATGACCGGCAAGCGCGCGGGCGAAGGGCTCGCGGAGCTGGCGCCCGGTCTTCGCCCTGCCCTCCTCGCGGCCTACCGGGACCTGGGCCGGCTGCGCTACGACTATCCGGTCGTACTGCTGGAGCGCGACGCAGGCAGCCAGTATGTCAAGTCGCTATCGACCCTAATGGGCGAGCTCATCGCCGGCATCGCACCGCGAGGCATCGAGGGCGAGCGCGTGCGCAAGCAACTGCTACGACTCGAGCACGAGATCCGCATCCTGTCCGCCAGCGGCGCACGGGGCTCGCTCAAGGACCTGTGGCTGCGGGCCGTGGACAAGGCCGCGGGCCGCGACGACGACATGCGGATCGCTTTGCGTGACGCCGTCGCGTCGCTCGAGGACGATGGCGAGGTCATCGACTGCGACCGGACGCTTGCCTCGCGCTTCCTGTCGCGCGCCTGGCACAACGTCCACGCCGAGAAGGCGACCGAGTTTCGCAGCCAGGTCGATCACCTGGTGCGCAAACTGTCGGACATCCTGCGCGCCGCCTTCGCGCATTCACAGGCCGGCCAGCAGCCTGAGGCGCTGAAGTCGGGGTTCGGCTCGCTGCACGACTCGGTCTTCGACTTCTCCGCGATGTCGCGCCTAGTGGCGCGCAATGTGCCCCAGGACGAGCTGCCGCCGCAACGGAGGCAACGAATCGAGTGGGCGCTCGGGGTCCTTCGCAGCCAGCCGTTTTATCCCGATCCGACCCGAACTGGTGCCGAGGCAACCTACGGGTTCGTCTTTAGCGACTGCGCGACGGCGATCGAGGCGCACCGCACGCGCCTGCCGAAGCTGGTCGAGGTGGTAAAGGCGGTGGCCATCGCCGACCTTGAGGCTCGCGGCGGCTATGTCGAGGCCGATCACGACGCGTTCTTCGAACGCTTCGACGAGCATGCGCTGACGGCGGACGACCTCGCGCAGTTCCCCGACTATCTCGTCTGCATTCCCCCGGAGCGCAACGATGCGCCGGAAAATGCAATGCTGATGGAAATGCTGTCGGCCGGCATGCCTGTGAAGGTCCTGGTGCAGCACACCGACCTGCTGGAAGAAGCCGCGATTGGCCAGGGCCACTTTGCGTTCGGCATCCGCAGCGCGCGGCTGGCGACAACGGCCATGGGGCTGGGCGGCATGTTCGTCATTCAGTCCACGGTCTCGAACCTCTACGCCTTGCGCGACCGCGTGCGCCGTGGCATGAGCTGCCGCGGCCCAGCGCTGTTCAGCCTTTTTACCGGATCGCCGGCCGAAGCAAGCGACCTGGCGCCTTACCTGACCGCAGCGGCAGCGATGAAGTCGCGTGCGTTCCCGGCGTTTACCTACGACGCCGACGCCGGCACCAACTGGGCCACGCGCTTCTCATTCGAGAACAACCGCAATCCGGAGGAGGACTGGCCCGGTGAGGAGTTCGCATACGCCGACGACGACCTGCAACGTGTGCAGGAACGGGTCCGCTTCACCTACGCCGACTTCGTGCTGTGCGACCGACGCCATGCGCATCACTTCGCCGTGGTGCCGCGCGACCGCTGGACCACCGCGATGGTGCCGGTCGCGGACTGGCTGGCGCTGTCGGAGAAGGACGCCGCCGAGCGCATCCCATTCGCGCTAGCCGTTGACGATGCGAACCGGCTGCACCGCGTCATCGTCGACTCGCGCCTGATGCAGGCGACGCGGCGCTGCGTGCTGCTCTGGCACCGGCTGCAGGAGCACGGCGGCATCCACAACTCGCACGCCGAGCAGGCGCTGGCGCGGGAGAAGGCGGCGTGGGAAGAACAGAAGCGGCAGGAGATTGAAGCACTGAAGCAGGCCGCGCCTGCAGGAGGCCCAGGCACCGCCCCGGCCGAGGTTGCCGCCGCGCCCGCCACCGCCTCGGCCGTGCCCGCGGCACCGACAGAGGCGGCCGCCGAGGCGACGCGGCCGCCGTCGGACGAGCCCTGGATCGAAACGATCCGCTGCTCGAGCTGCAACGAGTGCCAGAACATCAACGACCGGCTCTTCGCGTACAACGACAACAAGCAGGCCTACTTCAAGGACCTCGGCGCCGGGACCTACCGGCAGATCGTCGAGGCGGCCGAGGCCTGCCAGGTAGCGATCATCCACCCGGGCAAGCCGAAGAATCCTGAACGAACCCGGGCTCGAGGAATTGCTGGAGCGCGCGAAGCCGTTCCTGTAGAGATACGTGGCACCGGGCCGGCGATGAAGATCCTGCGCTCGGACCTCGCGCACGGTCATGAACTTGAAGGCGCGGTCGTTGTCATCGACGTGCTGCGGGCCTTCACGACCGCGGCCTATGCATTTGCCGCCGGCGCCCGATCGATGATCGCGGCCGACTCGCTCGACAGTGTCGCGCGGCTGCGCAGCCGCTACCCGGCGTCGATGACGATGGGGGCCCTGCCCGGCGGTCGGCCCGTTCCCGGAATGGACTTCGGCAACTCGCCTGCCGAAATCATCGGTCGCGACTTGTCGGGCATCACGCTCATCCAGTTCACCGCTGGCGGAGTCAAGGGGCTGGTGGATTGTGACCACGCCACCGAGGTGCTCGCGGGCAGCCTGGTCTGTGCCCGCTCGACGGCGCGCTATATCCGCACGCTGGCGCCGTCCACCGTCACGCTCGTCATCACCGGACTGTGGACCGACCGCGACGGCGACGAGGACCACGCCTGTGCTGACCTGATCGAGGCCTACCTGCGCGGGGAATGTCCGGAAGTCACCGCGTACGAAGAACGCGTGCGCCAGTCGGACTTCGGCCGCCGGTTCGGCGACAGCACCCACCCGCACCTGCCGGCCGCCGATCTCAACCTGTGCGCCGCCGCCGACCGTTTCGGATTCGCGATGCCAATGCGTCGGACCGGTCACGGACTGGTCATCGAACCGGTGGCGCTGGCGTTTCTGCCGTCCGCCTGACGAACGGTCGAATTGACAGCGCGATTGCGGCGCGGCATCGTGAACGCACAACGCCAATGCTCAAACTGCTTTCCGTCCTGATGGCCTTGCTGCTGGCAGCACCGCTGCCGGTCTTGGCGCAGCTGTACAAGTGGCTCGATGCGGATGGCGTCGTCAACTACGGCGACCTTCCGCCGCCGAATGCATCGAATGTGCAGGCCGTGGGCCCGACCTCGCTGAGCGTCGTTCCGGGCGTGCCGAAGGAGCAGATGGAAGCCATGCGCGAGCGAGACGAGCAGCGCCGCCAGGAGGCGCTGCAGCGCGAGGCCGACGAGGCACGCGCCCGCGCCAGCGTGCGGGCGGCAAGCGGGGTGCCGTCCGAGCTCCAGTCTTACGAAGAATATGCCTACGACTATGACTACGGTCCGGTCTTCGGCTACGGACCACCCCGCGTCCGGCGGCCCGGCGCAAACCGATCACGGCCGCATCCCCCGATCGCTAAGCCGACGCCCCCGGCCCAGCCAATGCCGCTCGGGGAGCCGTCGATTCTTCTGGGGCGCTAGCAGCCGGCCGAGCCTCGCCGATCCCGCGAACGAAAGCGGCGCCCGCAGGCGCCGCCATCATCGACAACGGATTGGCCCTAGCGCTGCGCGATGGGCTTGACGTCGCGCTTGACCGAACCGACGAAGAGCTGCCGTGGGCGGCCGATCTTGTACTCGGGATCCGCGATCATCTCGTTCAGCTGGGCGATCCAGCCCACGGTGCGGGCCAGCGCGAAGATCGCGGTAAAAAGCGGTACCGGGATGCCGATCGCCTTCTGCACGATGCCCGAGTAGTAGTCGACGTTCGGATAGAGCTTGCGGCTGACGAAGTAGTCGTCTTCCAGCGCGATTTTCTCGAGCGCCATCGCCAACTTGAACAGCGGGTCGTCGTGCAGGCCGAGCGAGTCCAGCACCTCGTTGCAAGTCTCGCGCATCAGCTTGGCGCGCGGGTCATAGTTCTTGTAGACGCGGTGGCCGAAGCCCATCAGCTTGACGTTGCTGTTCTTGTCCTTCACCTTCGCGATGAATTCGCCGATCTTTTCGACGCCGCCTTGCTTCTGGATGTCGTACAGCATGTTGAGGCAGGCCTCGTTGGCACCGCCGTGCGCCGGGCCCCACAGGCAAGCCACGCCGGCGGCGATCGCCGCAAACGGGTTAGTGCCGGACGACGCGCACAGGCGCACGGTCGAAGTCGACGCGTTCTGCTCGTGGTCGGCGTGCAAGATGAAAATGCGGTCCATCGCGCGCACCAGCACGTCATTGACTTTGTAGTCCTCGCACGGCGTGGCGAACATCATGCGCATGAAGTTGCCGGCGTACGACAGGTTGTTCTGTGGGTACATATACGGCTGACCGACGGTGTACTTGTAGGCCATCGCCACCAGCGTCGGCATCTTGGCGATCAGGCGGATGGCCGAGACCTCGCGCTGCCACGGATCGTTCAGGTTCATCGAGTCCGGATAGAACGCTGACAGCGCCCCGACCAAGCCGGTCATGACGGCCATCGGGTGCGCATCGCGGCGGAACCCGCGCAAGAAGAACTGCATCTGCTCGTTGACCATCGTATGGTTCGTCACGCGCTTGACGAAGTCCGCCCGCTGCTTCTCGTTGGGCAGTTCCCCGTAAAGCAGCAGGTAGCAGGTCTCGAGGTAATCGCACTTCGTCGCCAGCTGCTCGATCGGGTAGCCGCGGTACAGCAGCTCGCCCTTGTCGCCGTCGATGTAGGTGATCGTCGAGTTGCAGGACGCCGTCGACAGGAAACCCGGGTCGTAGGTGAACTTGCCCGACTTGCCGTACAGCGCGCGGATGTCGATGACGTCGGGGCCGACGGAGCCCTTGTAGATCGGCAACTCCATCGTCGGCGTGCCGTCGGAGAACGTCAGGGTGGCCTTCTCGTTGGATGGGGTCAGTGCCATGGTCTTTTTCCCGGGTTCGAGGTGAGATCAGACGGACCGGAGTCCGTCCAGGACAGTGCGAACGGCATTGTGATCGAGAGTGCCGGCCGGCTCTTTGCGCGCCAGCAAAAGGTCGAGAAGTTCGTTGTCCGGGAGGTCCAGGAGCGCCTCCAGTGCCAGGACGTCGTCGACCGTGAGGCTCGCCTCATGCCGGTCCAGGTAACGGGTGACGATGATGTCGTTTTCCAGCAACCCCCGCCTTGCGCGCCAGCGCAGCCTGCGCCTTTCGAGATCGCCGAGCACGACGGCGCTCACGGTCAGACTTCGCGGCGAACCAGCATGTCGCGGATCTTGCCGATCGCCCGGGTCGGATTCAGCTCTTTGGGGCAGACGTCCACGCAATTCATGATCGTGTGGCAGCGGAACAGCCGGTAGGGGTCGTTCAGGTTGTCGAGCCGCTCGTTGGTAGCCTGGTCACGGCTGTCGGCGATGAAGCGGTACGCCTGCAGCAGTCCGGCGGGGCCGACGAACTTGTCCGGGTTCCACCAGAAACTCGGGCAGCTGGTCGAGCAGCAGGCACACAGGATGCACTCGTAGAGGCCGTTCAGTTCCTCGCGCTCCTCGGGCGACTGCAGCCGCTCCTTCTCCGGCGGCGGCGTGTCGTTGATGAGGAACGGCTTGATCGAGTTGTACTGCTTGAAGAACTGCGACATGTCGACGATCAGGTCGCGGATCACCGGCAGGCCCGGGAGCGGCCGCAAGACGATCGGCTCCTTCAGATCACGCAGGTTGGTAATGCACGCCAGGCCGTTCCTGCCGTTGATGTTCATCGCGTCCGAACCGCACACGCCCTCGCGGCAGGACCGGCGGAAGGCGACGCTGTCGTCGAAGTCCGCCTTGATGCGCATCAGCGCATCCAGCAGCATCTTGTCGGTGGGCTGCAGCTGGACCTCAAGCTTCTGCATGTACGGCTTTGGGTCCTTGTCCGGGTCGTAGCGGTAGATCTCGAATCGAACCGTCCGCACCCCCGTCGCGGCTCCTGCCACCGCATTGCTCTCAACGTTGCTGTTCGCCGTCATGCTTCGACCTCAGTAAGAACCAGTCGCGCCACCATCGACCGGCCACGCGCCCTGCCGTTGTGATGAAAAAAATCGTCTGGCTCCGCCAGCGAATTTTTCTAACCCTAGCGCGCAAAAGTAGGGGTGCACTTTTGCGCGGCTCCTAGAACGTTCGCTTCTTCGGTTCGAAGGTCGGGACCGTGAGCGGCTTCATGTTCACCGGCTTGTAGTCGAGCCGGTTGCCATCCGAAAAAAACAGCGTGTGCTTGATCCAGTGCGTGTCGTCGCGCTCCGGGAAGTCGTCGCGCGCGTGCGCGCCGCGGCTCTCGGTGCGGGCCGCCGCGGATACGATCGTCGCCTTGGCGGTCTCCACCAGGTTGTCGAGTTCCAGCGCCTCGATGCGCGCCGTATTAAAAACCTTGGACTTGTCGCCGATCGCCACATTTTTGGCGCGCTCGGCCAGTTCCATGATCTTGGCTACGCCCTCGTCGAGCAGCTTGCCGGTGCGGAATACACCGCAGTGGGTCTGCATCGCCTTGCGGATGGCATTGGCGACGTCCTGCACACGTTCGCCCTTGTCGCGCGCGTCGAGTGCCGCCAAGCGCGCCGCCGTCGCATCGCCGGCGTCCCCTGGCAGGGGACGATGCTCCTGCGCCTTGAAGTTCTGACCGACGATGTGATTGCCGGCCGCGCGGCCGAACACCACGAGGTCGAGCAGCGAGTTCGTGCCGAGGCGGTTCGCACCATGCACCGAAACGCACGCGCATTCACCGATGGCGTACAGGCCCTCGATAACCGTGTTCGGGTTGCCGGCTTTCGGGGCGACGACCTGGCCGTGGTAATTGGTTGGTATGCCGCCCATCTGATAGTGAATCGTCGGAACGACCGGGATCGGCTCCTTGATCGGATCGACGTTGGCGAACTTGATCGCGATCTCGCGGATCGATGGCAGCCGCTTCATGATCGTATCGGCGCCGAGATGGTCGAGCTTCAGCAGAACGTGGTCCTTGTGCGGGCCACAGCCGCGCCCTTCCTTGATCTCCTGGTCCATGCTGCGCGAGACAAAGTCGCGCGGCGCGAGGTCCTTCAGCGTCGGCGCATAGCGCTCCATGAAGCGTTCGCCATTGCAGTTGAGCAGGATTCCGCCTTCGCCACGCACGCCTTCGGTGATCAGCACGCCCGCGCCGGCCACGCCGGTCGGGTGGAACTGCCAGAACTCCATGTCCTCGAGCGGCAGCCCCGCGCGCGCCACCATGCCCATGCCGTCGCCGGTATTGATGTAGGCGTTGGTCGAGGCGTCCCAGATGCGCCCGGCGCCACCGGTCGCCAGCACCGTGACCTTCGATTCGAAGATCATCACGTCGCCGGTTTCCATCTCGAGCGCGACGACGCCGACCACGGCGCCTTCCGCGTCGCGTATCAGGTCGAGCGCCATCCATTCGACGAAGAACTGTGTGCGCTCACGCACGTTGCGCTGGTACAGCGTGTGCAGCAGTGCGTGTCCGGTGCGGTCCGCGGCCGCGCAGGCGCGCGGCACCGGCTTTTCACCAAAATTCGCGGAGTGCCCGCCAAACGGCCGTTGGTAGATCGTGCCGTCCGGGTTACGGTCAAACGGCATGCCGAAGTGCTCGAGTTCGTACACGACCTTCGGGGCCTCGCGGCACATGAACTCGATCGCGTCCTGGTCGCCCAGGTAGTCCGAGCCCTTGACCGTGTCGAACATGTGCCAGAGCCACGTGTCCTCGGTCATGTTGCCGAGCGACGCGCCAATGCCTCCCTGCGCGGCCACCGTGTGCGAGCGGGTCGGGAAGACTTTCGACAGCACCGCGACGTTCAGGCCAGCCTGCGCCAGCTGCAGGGAGCACCGCATGCCCGAGCCACCCGCGCCGACGATCACCGCGTCAAAGCGACGACGGGCCACTTTCGATGCAACCGCCATGAATCAGACTCTCCAGAGAATCTGCACGGACCATACCGCGCAGAACACCAGCCAGAGCACCGTCAGCGTCTGCAGAGCCACCCGGATCCCTGTGGGCTTGACATAGTCCATCCAGATATCACGCACGCCGATCCACGCGTGATAAAAAAGCGCGAACAGCGCGACCAGCGTCACGATCTTCATCCAGACCGGCACGAACACTCCTGCCCACGCGTCGTAGCCGCCGGCGGCACCGAGCAGCAGGCGCAGAACGACGAGCAGCGAGAACGCGGACAGGATGATCGCCGTCAGTCGCTGCAGCAGGAATGCGCCGACGCCCTTGTGCGCGCCAACGACGATGCGTTTGGAACCGATGCCCTCGGGCGACGCGGTCGTATTCATCAAAACACTCCAAACAGCTTGAGCGCAACCAGCACCGTCAGCGGTAGGCTGATCCAGAACACGGCCAGCGCACTGGTGCGTGCGGCCGACTTTTCCACTCCAACGTGCAGGTCGAGCAGCAGGTAGCGGATGCCCGCGATGAGATGGTGGAGAAAGGCCCAGATCAGCACTAGCAGCACCAGCTTGCCGAACCAATGCGACGCGACTTCGACCAGACGCGCAAAGCTGAGTTCGGACATCAGGCTCAGATCGAACAACCACAGAAGCAGGGGCAACGCGAGAAACAGCAGCGCTCCGCTTACGCGGTGCAGGATCGACACCATGCCAGGCGGCGGCAGCTTGTACTGCAGGATCTGCGTGACGTGGATGTTGCGGATCTGCGGACGGGCTTTGCCGGCGACTGGAGTGGAGCTCATTGTTATTGCGATCTTGGCGCCCTGGAGAGACGCAGTATTCTGAACGAATTGATGCGACGGACCAAATCAGGTAAGCGTGTTGCGATAGTGGTAATGCGTCGTCTCGTACAGGCCGCGGCGTACTTCGACAGGCCGATCTCCGTATGAATACGACACGCGTTCAACCATCAGCAACGGAGAGCGTTCGTCCACGCCGAGCAGTTCTGCCGCGCCGCGCTCGGCGCTGACCGCCCTTAGGTTTTCTTCCGCGCGAATCATCCGCGTACCGAACTCGGTCTCGAAAAGACCATAAAGTGGACCCTTGTATTCGGCGAGCCGCTCTGCGGTAAGTCCCTTGAACTGCGCACCCGGCAGCCAGATTTCCTCTACCACGATCGGATCGGCACCGAAGCTCAGTAACCGGCGCAGGTAAACAACCGCATCGCCGGTTCGCAGTTCGAGCAGGCGCGCGATATCGGCCGACGCGCGGGCGCGCCGGCACTCGAGGAAGCGGCTCTGCGGCGCAGCGGGCTCGCCTTCGTCCGGAATGACACGCAGGAAACGAAACTGCGCGCGCGGCTCATGATGGGTGGCAACGAAAGTGCCCTTCCCCTGCCGGCGCACGAGCAGGTTCTCCGCCGCCAGTTCGTCGACCGCCTTGCGTACGGTCCCCTGGCTGACCTGGAAACGCGCGGCAAGCTCGATCTCGCTCGGAATGAGTTCACCCGGCTTCCATTCGCCCTGATCCAGGCTCTTCAGCACCAGATCCTTGATCTGGCGATACAGCGGCGAGAACACCGGCGGCCGCGCAGGCCTAGCCGGGACCTCAGTCGAGTCGTCGTTCGTGACCACGGGGTGATTTCAGCACAGGGAAAGCATTGTTGTGTGATCTGCATTAAATCATATGTCTTATATAAGATATAATTATTTCTCCCGATCAGCCAGTTGACTCCAGTCTGCGCGGCTTGCCCGATGCCACTTGCCCAACTTCCCTCGCCGACCCGGTCGCACCGTCCCTGCCGGCACCGAGGCACGACGTCCTGCAGACACGGGACTGCTCGCGGCACTGAGCAGGATCACTGCGCACGCCGACTCGCAGCAGTACACTCGACCGGCTTTCCCGCCCGCTTTTGCGCGCGGGTCCGCCATTCCGATTTCACGGTTGTCGTTCTGCGTCCGCCCGTGTCCGAATTCATCATCACCACTCGCACTCCCAGGAGAACATTGCCATGAGCAAAGCCCCCGTACGCGTTGCCGTCACCGGCGCTGCCGGACAAATCGGCTACTCGCTGCTGTTCCGCATCGCCTCCGGCGAGATGCTGGGCAAGGACCAGCCAGTGTTCCTGCAACTGCTCGAGATCCCGGATGAGAAGGCGCAGAAGGCGCTCAAGGGCGTGATGATGGAACTCGACGACTGCGCGTTCCCGCTGCTCGCAGGGATGGAGTCGCACAGCGACCCGGCCTCAGCCTTCAAGGACACCGAAATCGCCCTACTTGTTGGCGCGCGCCCGCGCGGACCGGGCATGGAACGCAAGGACCTGCTGACAGCCAATGCGCAGATCTTCACGGCGCAGGGCAAGGCGCTCGACAAGGCCGCCAGCCGCAACGTCAAGGTACTGGTCGTCGGCAATCCGGCCAATACCAACTCCTACATCGCGATGAAGTCCGCGCCGTCGCTGCCCCACGGCAACTTCACGGCAATGATGCGGCTCGACCACAACCGCGCTCTGTCGCAGCTCGCCGCCAAGACCGGCAAGCCGGTCGCCTCGATCGAGAAGATGGTCGTGTGGGGCAACCACTCCCCGACGATGTACCCGGACATTCGTTTCGCGACGATCGGCGGGCAACCAGCCGCACCGATGGTCGACCAGGCCTGGTACCGCGACACCTACATGCCAACGGTCGGCAAGCGCGGCGCGGCGATCATCGAAGCGCGCGGACTGTCGTCGGCCGCATCGGCCGCCAATGCCGCGATCGACCACATCCGTGACTGGGTGCTCGGTACCAACGGTCGCTGGGTGACGATGGGGGTTCCGTCGGATGGAAGCTATGGCGTGCCGGAGGAAATCATCTATGGCGTGCCCTGCACCTGCGCCGGCGGCAAGTACGAAGTCGTCAAGGGACTGGCGATCGACGAGTTCTCGCGCGGCAAGATGGACAACACGCTGAAGGAACTGCTCGAAGAGCGCGACGGCGTCAAGCATCTGCTGGGTTGAGCGCGACCCAACGCCGCACACGAGGAGACACGCGCATGAGCCGATCCGCCGGAGCCCGCTTCCGCCGGGCACTGAAGGACGAACAGCCGCTTCAGATTGTCGGCACCATCATCGCCAACCATGCGTTGATGGCCCGGCACACGGGGTTCCGCGCCATCTACCTCTCAGGCGGTGGCGTGGCGGCCGGGTCGCTCGGCATGCCGGACCTCGGCATCAACACGCTCGACGACGTCCTGACCGACACGCGCCGTATCACTGACGTGTGCGACCTGCCGCTGCTGGTGGACATCGATACTGGCTTCGGGCCAAGCGCGTTCAACATCGCACGCACGGTCAAGTCGCTGATCAAGGCCGGCGCTGCTGCCTGCCACATCGAGGATCAGGTCGGTGCCAAGCGCTGCGGCCATCGCCCTGGCAAGGAAATCGTCACCTCTGAGGAAATGGCTGACCGCGTCAAGGCGGCGGCAGACGCGAAGACCGACACCGACTTCTTCGTCATCGCCCGCACGGATGCGATTGCCGTCGAAGGCGTGGACCGCGCGATCGAACGCGCGATCGCATGCGTCGAGGCCGGCGCGGACGGCATCTTCGCGGAGGCGGCGAAGGACCTGCCGACTTACCGCAAGTTCGTCGATGCGGTGAAGGTGCCGGTGCTGGCAAACATCACCGAATTCGGTTCGACGCCGCTCTTCACCGTCGAGGAGCTGAAGAGCGCGGGCGCGGCGATGGTCCTGTATCCGTTGTCGGCCTTCCGCGCGATGAACAAGGCCGCGCTGAACGTCTACACATCGCTGCGTCGTGACGGAACGCAGAAGGCGGTCGTCGACACGATGCAGACGCGGACGGAACTGTACGAAGTGATCGGTTATCACCGGTACGAACAGAGCCTCGACGCATTGTTCGCCAAGAAGAGATAGCGTAACGAGGGATAAGACGATGAGCGAAGTGCAAGTCGCGCCGGGCAACGGCGCCCAAGGTCAAGAAGTCCGTCGCCTTGTCCGGCGTGGTCGCCGGCAACACCGCACTGTGCACGGTCGGCCGCACCGGGAACGACCTGCACTACCGCGGCTACGACATCCTCGACATCGCGGAAGCGTGCGAGTTCGAGGAAGTTGCGCACCTGCTGGTCCACGGCACGCTGCCCAACAAGAGTGAACTGGCGGCGTACAAGGCCAAGCTGAAATCAATGCGTGGACTGCCCGCGAACGTAAAGGCCGCGCTCGAGTGGCTGCCGGCTTCGAGTCACCCGATGGACGTGATGCGCAGCGGTGTCTCGGTGCTCGGCTGCGTGGTCCCCGAGAAGGACGACCACAACACCCCAGGCTGCGAAGGACATCGCCGACCGGCTGATGGCCTCGCTCGGTTCGATGCTGCTCTACTGGTACCACTACAGCACGAACGGACGTCGCATCGAGGTCGAGACCGATGACGACTCGATCGGCGGGCATTTCCTGCACCTGCTGCACGGCAAGGAGCCCAGCGACCTGTGGGTGCGCGCGATGCATACGTCGCTGATCCTGTACGCCGAGCACGAGTTCAATGCATCGACTTTCACGGGGCGCGTCATCGCAGGCACTGGCTCGGACTTTTATTCGGCCATCACCGGCGCGATCGGCGCGTTGCGCGGGCCGAAGCACGGCGGTGCCAACGAGGTCGCGTTCGAGATCCAGAAGCGCTACGAGACACCCGACGAGGCCGAGGCCGATATCCGCCGTCGTGTCGAAGCCAAGGAAGTCGTCATTGGGTTCGGACATCCGGTCTATACGGTTTCCGACCCGCGCAACAAGGTGATCAAGGATGTGGCGCGGCGGCTGGCCAAGGACGCCGGCAACATGAAGATGTTCTCGATCGCCGAGCGGCTCGAGTCGGTGATGTGGGGCGCAAAGAAGATGTTCCCGAACCTCGACTGGTTCAGCGCGGTCAGTTATCACATGATGGGCGTTCCGACCTCGATGTTCACGCCGTTGTTCGTCATCTCGCGCACCAGTGGCTGGAGCGCGCACATCATCGAGCAGCGCCTCGACAACAAGATCATCCGGCCGAGCGCCAACTACATCGGTCCCGACGACCTCAAGTTCGTTCCGCTGGCGAAGCGGGGCTGATGGTTGAGGCAACGCTTAACGGCCTGACGGTACGCCGAGCTCAGCGCGGCGACCTGCCGCGCCTGCTCGAACTGCTGGCCGACGACGTACTCGGCAAGAACCGCGACGGCATGGGCAGCGATGATCCTGCGTACATCCGCGCCTTCGACGCGATCGACCGCGACCCCAATCAGACGCTGCTGGTTGCCGAACTCGAGAGTCGCGTGGTCGGCATGCTGCAGATCACATTCATACCGGGCCTAAGCCGCCGCGGTGCCTGGCGCGCCAACATCGAGGCGGTGCGAGTCGACAGCAGCGTGCGCGGCCGCGGCATCGGCGGCTGGCTGATGTCGCGCGCACTTGACCAGGCGCGCAAGCGCGGTTGCCGGCTGGCGCAGCTCACCAGCGACAAGCGCCGCGCGGAGGCTCACCGATTCTATGAACGACTCGGGTTCACCGAATCGCACATCGGCTACAAGTTGCTGCTGGAAAACGCCGAATGAGCCCGCACAACTTCCCGCCACCCGATTTCAATACCTGATCCACCAAGACTAGAAAGGAACGACCCGACATGGGCAGCCACATCAGCAACGTCCGACCAAAGCCCGACAAGGTGCTGGTAGATATCGCCGACTACGTCATCAAATACAAGATCAAGAGCAAGGAAGCGATCGACACCGCGCGTTACTGCCTGATGGACACGCTGGGTTGCGGCTTCGAGGCGCTCGAGTATCCGGCCTGTACCAAGATGCTGGGCCCAGTCGTTCAGGGCACCGTGGTTCCGAACGGCGCGAAGGTGCCGGGCACGCAGTTCCAGATGGATCCGGTGAAATCGGCGTTCGACATCGGCGCGATGATCCGCTGGCTCGACTTCAATGACACGTGGCTCGCGGCCGAATGGGGCCACCCGTCAGACAACCTCGGCGGCATCCTCGCTACCGCCGACTGGCTGAGCCGCAACGCAGTTGCCACGGGCAGGAAGCCGTTGACGGTGGCCGACGTACTGGTCGCGATGGTCAAGGCCCACGAGATCCAGGGCTGCATCGCGCTGGAGAACTCCTTCAACAAGGTCGGCCTCGACCACGTCGTGCTGGTCAAGGTGGCTTCGACCGCCGTCGTCGCGCAAATGCTGGGTCTCACGCGCGACGAGATCATCAACGCGGTGTCACTTGCCTGGGTCGACGGCCAGTCGCTGCGCACCTACCGCCACGCACCCAACACCGGTTCGCGCAAGAGCTGGGCCGCGGGCGATGCGACCAGCCGCGCGGTGCGGCTCGCGCTGATCGCCAGGACCGGGGAGATGGGTTACCCCTCGGTGCTCTCTGCCAAGGGCTGGGGTTTCTACGACGTGCTGTTCAAGGGCAACGAGTTCAAATTCCAGCGGACCTATGGCAGCTACGTGATGGAAAACGTTCTTTTCAAGATCAGCTTCCCGGCCGAGTTCCATTCGCAGACCGCCGTTGAAGCCGCGATGACGATTAATGCGGAGCTGAAGAAGCTCGGCAAGTCCGAAAAGGACATTAGGAAGATCACTATCCGCACGCACGAGGCGTGCATCCGCATCATCGACAAGAAGGGGCCGCTGAACAACCCGGCCGATCGCGACCACTGCATCCAGTACATGGTGGCGGTACCGATCATCTTCGGCCGGCTCACCGCCAGCGACTACGAGGACGCGATCGCCGTCGATCCACGCATCGACGTGCTGCGCGACAAGATAGAGTGTGTCGAGGACAAGTCCTTCACCAAGGACTACCACGATCCGGCCAAGCGATCGATCGCCAACGCGCTGACGGTCGAATTCACCGACGGCAAGAAGCTGAAGGAGGTCGTTGTCGAGTATCCGATCGGGCACAAGCGCCGCCGCAAGGAAGGCATGCCAGTGCTGGTCGAGAAGTTCAAGACCAACCTGGCGCGCGTCTTCCCGGCCAAGCAGGCCGCTGCGATCCTGGACCTGTGCCTCGATGCCAAGCGGCTCGACGCCACTCCCGTCAACGAATTCGTCGACCTCATGGTCATCTAGCAGCCCAACCGCATACGAGGCTCTCCCATGGCTCAAAACGCATTCAATTCCCTGCAGGACTTCACGATCGGAGCTAAGAAAGGCAGGTACTACAGTCTGGCGGCGCTGGAGAAAGCCGGCGTCGGCAAGGTCTCGCGCCTGCCCGTCTCGATCCGCATCGTCCTCGAGTCGGTCCTGCGCAACTGCGACGGCATTAAGGTCACCGAAGCGCACGTGCGGCAGCTGGCCAACTGGAAACCGAATGCCGACCGCACCGACGAGATCCCGTTTGTCGTTGCGCGCGTCGTTCTGCAGGACTTCACCGGCGTTCCGCTGCTGGCCGACCTCGCCGCGATGCGCAACGTCGCGGATGCGATGGGCAAGAACCCCAAAACGATCGAGCCGCTGGTGCCGGTCGACCTCGTCGTCGACCACTCGGTGATGATCGATCATTACGGTGGCAAAGACTCGCTCGACCTCAACATGAAACTCGAGTTCCAGCGCAACCGCGAGCGCTACGAGTTCATGAAATGGGGCATGCAGGCGTTCGACACCTTCGGCGTCGTGCCGCCGGGCTTCGGGATCGTGCACCAGGTCAACCTTGAGTACCTAGCGCGCGGCGTGCACAAGAAGGAAGGTGTCTATTACCCGGACACGCTGGTCGGCACCGACAGCCACACGACGATGATCAACGGCATCGGCGTCGTCGGCTGGGGTGTGGGCGGCATCGAAGCCGAGGCCGGCATGCTGGGCCAGCCGGTGTACTTCCTGACGCCGGACGTCGTCGGCGTTCACCTGAAGGGCAAGCTGCGCGAGGGCGTCACTGCGACCGACCTCGTGCTAACCATCACCGAAATGCTGCGCAAGGCCAAGGTGGTCGGCAAGTTCGTCGAGTTCTTCGGCGATGGCACAGTGTCGCTCGCCGTACCCGACCGCGCGACGATCGCCAACATGGCGCCCGAGTACGGCGCGACGATGGGCTTTTTCCCGGTCGACGAGAAGACGATCGCCTACTTCGAGGGCACCGGGCGCACGCCGGACGAGATCGCGGCCTTCGAGGCCTATTTCCGCGCGCAGGGCCTGTTTGGAGTGCCGAAGGCCGGGGCAATCGACTATTCGACCGTGCTGACGCTCGACCTCGCCACCGTAGCGCCATCGCTCGCGGGGCCGAAGCGCCCGCAAGACCGCATCGAGATCGGCAACGTCAAGAAGCAGTTCACATCGCTCTTCTCGAAGCCGGTCACCGACAACGGCTTCAACCAGCCGGCCGCGCGACTGAAGCAGCGCTTCACGCTGCCCGGCGGCCACGGCCGCAGCGAAGGCAAGGCGGCGGACGCCCCGACCGGCGCCGCGCGCGACCTCGCCGAGATGACCGCCAACCGGCCCCTGATGAAACCGACGCGTGAACACGAAGTTCACGACACCTCGATCGCCGATGGTGACGTGTTGATCGCCGCCATTACGTCGTGCACCAACACGTCGAACCCCGGCGTGCTGCTGGCTGCCGGACTGCTGGCCAAGAAGGCGGTCGAGCGCGGGCTGACGGTAAAGCCGCACATCAAGACGTCGCTTGCCCCCGGTTCGCGCATCGTCACCGACTACCTGACGCGCACCGGGCTCCTGCCCTACCTCGAGAAGCTCGGTTTCAGCGTTGCAGCCTACGGGTGCACGACCTGCATCGGCAACGCCGGGGACCTCGCTCCCGAGATCAACGAGGTGATCACGAAGAACGACCTGGTGTGCGCGGCCGTGCTCTCAGGCAACCGCAACTTCGAGGCGCGCATCCACCCGAACCTGAAGGCCAACTTCCTGGCCTCGCCGCCGCTGGTCGTGGCCTACGCGATCGCCGGCACGATGCTGAAGGACCTGATGACCGAACCCCTGGGCAGGGGCAAGGACGGCAAGGATGTCTGGATCGGTGATGTGTGGCCGACTTCGGACGAAGTCCACGCGTTGATGAAGGCGGCGCTGGATCCGCAGGCGTTCGAGGTGAACTACGGCAAGGTGAAGACCGAGCCCGGCGACCTCTGGCAGAAGGTCGGCAGCGTTGCCGGTCAGGTCTACACGTGGCCAAAGTCAACCTACATTGCCAAGCCACCCTTCTTCGACGGCTTCACGATGAAGCCCAAGCACGCGGAGCTCGGCGTCAGAGCGGCGCGAGCGCTTGGCATCTTCGGCGACTCGATCACGACGGACCACATCTCGCCCGCCGGTTCGATCAAGGACACCTCGCCGGCCGGCAAGTGGCTGGTCGAGCACAACGTGCTCAAGCCGGACTTTAATTCCTACGGCGCACGGCGCGGCAATCACGAAGTCATGATGCGAGGAACATTTGCCAATGTGCGCATCAAGAACCTGATGATCCCGGTGAAGCCGGACGGCGCACGGGTCGAGGGCGGCCTGACGATCCACCAGCCGTCGGGCGAGCAGATGCCCATTTACGATGCCGCGATGCGCTACATCAAGGACGGCGTGCCAACCGTCGTCTTCGGCGGCGAGGAGTACGGCACCGGCTCGTCACGCGACTGGGCGGCCAAGGGCACGCAGTTGCTCGGCGTCAAGGCGGTCGTTGCCAAGAGTTTCGAGCGCATCCATCGCAGCAACCTGGTCGGCATGGGTGTGCTGCCGCTGCAGTTCCTGCCGGGCGAAGGTGCGGACACGCTGGGCATTCGCGGCGACGAGATGTTCGACATCGAGTTCGAAGGCGCACTGCGACCGCAGATGATGGTAACGCTGCTGGTGTTCGGCAAGGATGGCGAGAAGCAGATCCCGGTCAAGCTGCGCATCGACACGCCGATCGAGGTCGAGTACTACAAGCATGGCGGCATCCTTCCGTTCGTGCTGCGCCAGCTACTGGCCGCCTGACGACGGGCAATGCATACGGTGCGCGCCGCGCGGACTGCACGGTGCGCACCGATGACACCAAACCCAATCACTTCAGACCCGCCAACGATGCGCCACGACGAGCACCCCAGGGAGTACCCGCCAATCGAAACGCGTCATGACGGCGAGTCCCGCTGGTCGGCAGTACTGCCGCTGCTGCTGCTCGGACTGCTTTCCCTGATGCTCCTGCAGACCTGCCTCGGCCACTAGGCGGCTCGCGCATCGGCCGCGTAAGGGTGCGCGCGCCGATCCCGCGCCCAACCGTGTGCTAGCCTCATCAGGCCTTCCCGGTCACTCGAGCATGCCCGCCGATTCCGCGCAGACCGTCATACCTCCTGCGGCTAGCCTCGACCGGGAACCGACCGGCGCGGTGCTGCGGCTGAGCGGCGCGTGGCGACTCGCCGGACTCACGGTCATTGAGCGCGAGCTGACCGCCCTGAAACTTCCCGCCGAGCTGGCGATCGACGGTGCGGCCGTGACGGACATCGATACCGCGTCCGCGCTGCTGCTGCTCAACCACCTAAAAAACGCCGGCGTCGACGTGGAGCGACTGGCGCTCGCAGGCTTCGCAGCAAACGAGGCACGCATCGTGGACCAGGTGCGCAAGCGGCTCGACGAGGTCAACACTCCCTGGCCTCACCGTCAGGAGGGCCTGGTCGCCCGAATTGGCCGGGAGACTATTGCAATCATCCGGCTGCTCACGGGTCACCTGAACTTCCTCGGTGAAACGCTGGCCCAGATGTTCCGGTCACTGGTCGCGCCGACGACGATCCGCGGCCGCGAATTGACGGCGCAGTTCGAACAGGTCTGTCTCAATGCGATCCCTGTCGTGGCACTGGTGACGCTGCTGATCGGGGTGGTCGTGGCCTATCTGCTGGGGCTCCAGGCGGAAAAGTACGGCGCGAACATCTTCGTCGTCGACGGCGTAGGCATCGGTGCAACACGGGAGTTCGCACCGATCATCGTCGCCGTCATCGTTGCCGGCCGCTCCGGTGCCGCGTTCACCGCCCAGCTCGGCTCCATGCGGCTGAACGAGGAAACCGATGCCATCCGCACGTTGGGACTTTCAACCATGGACGTGCTCGTTCTGCCCCGCGTGTTTGCGCTGATGGCGGCGATGCCGCTGCTGGTCTTCGTCGGCGACGTCATGAGCCTGCTCGGCGCGCTGTTGATCGCCGACCCGATGCTCGACATCACTCCGACGACGTTCCTCGGACGCCTGCAGGAGAACCTTGCGCTCAAACACGTGTACGTCGGGCTCCTGAAGGCCCCGGTCTTCGCTCTCTTCATCGCGGTGATCGGCTGCCGCATGGGAATGACCGTGCAGCGTGACACGCGCGCCCTCGGCGAAGCGACCACGTCCACCGTGGTCCAGAGCATCGTCGCAGTCATCCTGCTCGATGCAGGTTTTGCAATCCTGTTCCAGGAACTGGACATCTGATGCCGGCGCCCGCAGCTGTCATCGAGATCGACTCGATCGTTACCCGATTCGGCGAGCAGGTGGTACACGATGGCGTCAGCTTTGATGTCGAGCGCGGCACGCTTGTGGCGCTGATCGGCGGCAGCGGCAGCGGCAAGTCGGTACTGCTGCGCGAAATCATCGGCCTGCAGCGGCCGACTTCCGGCCACATACGCCTGCTTGGCACGGACGTCTGGCAAGCCAGCGCCGACGAGATGAACGCGACCCGCCGTCGCTTCGGAATGATGTTCCAGGACGGGGCCCTGTTCTCCTCGCTGACGGTCGCGGAAAACATCGCGGTCCCGCTGACCGAGCACGCACAGGTTCCGGAAGACATCCTCGACGCACTGGTCAGCCTGCGCCTTTCGCAGGCCGGGCTCGGCCCTGATGCCGCGCCCAAGATGCCGAGCGAACTCTCGGGCGGCATGCGCAAGCGCGCAGCCATCGCCCGCGCCCTCGCTCTCGAGCCCGAAGTCCTGTTCCTCGACGAGCCGACCTCGGGGCTCGATCCGACGACCGCGCGCGGCTTCGACGCGATGGTGCGGTCGCTGGTGGACGACCTTGGCATCACCGTGTTCCTGGTCACGCACGACCTCGACACTCTGCTCACGGTTGTCGACCGCATCGTGGTTCTGGCGAGCGGCAAAGTGCTGGCCGACGGCAAGGCGCGCGACGTGATCCAGGTCGACGACCCGTGGGTCCGGAGCTACTTCTCGGTGCGGACGATGGTGTCCGGCTCGCCGCGGCCCACTTAGAATCCTGAAATCATGGAAGCGGAAGCCAAGTACACCTACGTCGGAATCGCGGTCATTGCACTGCTCGCGGCGCTCGTCTCGGGGATCGTATGGCTGAAGCACAGCGGCAGCCGCAGCGACTACAACTACTACACGATCTACTTCGAGCGCCAGCCGCTGGACGGACTGCAGATCGGCGCCGATGTGTCGATGCGCGGTATCAAGGTCGGGCGCGTCGAGGACTACGCGCTAACCAAGAACATCAATCGCGTTCGAGTGCTGATACGTACCGATCGGCGCACGCCGGTCAGCACCAACACCGTCGCCGTCGTCAATCGCAGGTTCGTCACCGGTATCGCGAAAATCGACCTGGAGACCCCGGAACCCCCGGGCCCGCCGCTGCTCGACGTTACCGGCGACGAGTCATACCCCATCATTGCGGAGGGCACGTCGAATCTCGACGAGATCGCCAGCCGACTGAACCGGATTGGGGAGACCGCGGCCGAGACCCTCGAACGCCTTAACGACGTGCTGAAACCGGAGAACCGCGCCGCCCTCGAAAAGACACTCGCGAACCTGAATGACCTGACCGGCAGCCTGAACCAGCGCATGGCGGAACTCGACCGGACGCTGAAATCCATCCAAGGTGCGGCAGCGGGCCTGGATCGGGCCGGCAACAGCGTGGCCAACTTTGCCGATGGCACCCGCCAGGACCTGCGGCCGGCGCTACAGCAGGCAGATCGCACGATGAGGGACCTCTCCGCCGTTGCCGTCGCACTGGAAAAGCAGGCCACGCAGCTTTCGCAGTCGATCGGCTCGACGGTGACCTCGAGCGGTGATCAGGTGTCGGCCGCTGCCGCCGAACTGAGATCGACGGGGGCAGCCTTGAACCGGCTGATCGATCGCCTGCAGGATCCGCGGGCGGCGCTGCTGGGTCCGTCGCCCGCACAGCGCGGTCCGGGAGAATGAGGATGAATTCGATGCTCCAGCGGATCGGACTACCGGCCCTGGTCGCGCTGCTCGCTGCCGGCTGCGTCTCGGTGGACATCGGCAAGGACACGGCGACAGAGCTGGCGCAGTTCCGCATCCTCGACGCCGCTGTGGCGACGCCGCCTGCCGGGCCGCCCACCGGCCGGCAGCTCGTTATCGCGCCCCAGGCGTCCCCGTCCATCGACGACTCGTTCGCACTCGCCTACTCGCGCGTGCCCAACCAGCGTGCCGCTTACCAATTTGCGACCTGGAGCGACCGGCCTTCGAATCGCCTGGGCCAACTGCTGGTCGACCGACTCTCAGCGCGGCGCGCTTTCACGTCGGTGACGCTTGCTGGACGCGGCGTGGCGGGCGACCTGCAGCTCAACCTGAGTGTCGACGACTTTCTGCACGACGCCACGACGAGTCCCGGGACGGCGCGCGTCGCAATCACCGCCGAGATGATCGACCGTGGTACGCGCAGGCTGATCGCGCGCCAGAGCTTCAGCGCCACGGCGCCGGTCGCGGAGGCCAACTCGGCGGGCGCGGCAGCCGCACTCAGCGCCGCCAGCAGCCGCGTTCTCGGCGAGCTCGCCGCCTGGGCCGAGGCAAACGCCGTTTCGGCGGCGCCCTCGCCCGTTCGCTGAGACCCCCGGTGCGCGACGCCGATCGCCCGTCGTCCGCGCGCAACGTCCTCGGCGGGCCGCTGGCTGCGTGCTGCGAGGACCCGGCGACCGGCTACTTTCGCGACGGCTATTGCCACACCGGGCCGCAGGACGTGGGTTCGCACACGGTGTGCGCGCGCATGAGCGCGGAGTTCCTGGATTTTTCACTTCGACGAGGCAACGACCTCACGACGCCGCACCCCGAGTACGCGTTTCCCGGCCTGCAACCGGGCGACCGCTGGTGCCTGTGCGCGGCACGCTGGCGCGAGGCGCTCGAGGCAGGCGTTGCGCCGCCGGTGTACCTCGCCGCCACGCACGAGAAAGCGCTGCAGTTCGTCACGCTCGAGCAGCTCGCACGACACGCGCTCGACGCGAAATGAACCCGCCCGCCCCACCGCGCGCGGTGATCGACACCAATGTCCTGCTCGACTTCTGGGTGTTCGAGGAGGCGACCGCGGCGCCGCTGCGCGCCGCCGTGGAAGCTCGCCGCGTGCATGTGCTGCGCAGCGACTCCTGTGTCGACGAGTTCTCGGATGTGCTCGATCGTCCGGCGCTAAGGGTTGCCGCGGCCGAGCGCTGCGAAATCCTGCGTCACTGGCATGCGCTCGCCGCACCGATCGACCGCGTCTTCGCGGCGCCCTTCGCCTGCTCCGACACGCACGACCAGAAGTTTCTCGATCTTGCACACACGGCGCGCGCCGACTGGCTCGTGACCAAGGACAAGGCGCTGCTCCGACTGGCACGGCGCGTGCGGCACACAGGCCTGCGGATCGTGCAGCCGACCGCCACGAACCCGCTGCTTGCCGCCTTGCCATGACAGCGCGCAGTCCGGGCCGCATGCGCGCGATGGTGCTGACCGCGCCCGGACAGCCGCTGCTCCTCGAAGAGCGTCCCGTACCACGTCCACGGCCCGGCGAGATTCTGCTGCGCGTGCATGCCTGCGGCGTTTGCCGCACGGACCTGCACATCGTCGACGGTGAACTCAGTGAACCCGCGCTGCCGCTGGTGCCTGGCCACGAGATCGTGGGTGTCGTCGTCGAGTGCGGAGCCGGCGTGTCGAAGTTCGAGACGGGCGATCGCGTCGGCGTGCCCTGGCTAGGGTCGACTTGCGGTGCATGCCCCTACTGTAGCGGCGGTCGTGAGAACCTGTGCGACGCTCCGATTTTCACGGGCTACACGCGTGACGGCGGCTATGCCGAGCATGTGGTGGCCGATGCCCGCTACTGCTTTGCCTTGCCGGCCGCACTCGATGACTTTCACGCGGCACCGTTGCTCTGCGCGGGCCTGATCGGCTATCGCGCGCTTCGCTTGGCGGGCGACGCCCGCCGGCTGGGCATCTACGGCTTCGGCGCGGCAGCGCATGTCATTGCACAGGTGGCGTTATGGCAGGGACGCGCCGTGTACGCCTACACCCGGCCCGGCGATCTTGCCGGCCAGGTCTTCGCCCGCTCCCTGGGTTGCGGCTGGGCCGGCGACTCGACGCAGCCGCCACCCGAACCGCTCGATGCGGCGTTGATCTTCGCCCCCGATGGCGCGCTGGTGCCCGCCGCGCTGCAGGCAACGCGCAAGGGCGGCACCGTCATCTGTGCCGGCATCCACATGAGCGACATTCCCGCGTTCCCGTATCGCTGGCTGTGGGGTGAGCGCAGCATCTGTTCGGTGGCCAACCTGACGCGTGCCGACGGTGAGGAGTTCCTGGCGCTCGTTGCCCAGGTGCCGGTGCACACGACGGTCGAGGTGTATCCGCTGGGTGAGGCCAATGCAGCACTGGACGCGCTCCGGGCCGGGCGCGTAAATGGTGCCGCCGTGCTCGACTGCCGCTGATCAGCCCGACTGGGTTTCCAGGACTAGGTGCCGCAGTGCGCGTGCATCGTCGAGCGCATGATGACGCCGCAGCTTGAGCTGCTGTGCCGCCTCGTCGAGCGCTTCATACGCGATCGGCACCCGCTGCCAGCGCACGTTGGGCGGGAGATCCTCGCGTCCGAACAACTCGGCAAGTGCCCAGCGGTCGAAGCCGGAGTCGCTGATGATTGTCGTGGGCGTGCGCCGCGACCGTTCCTCGAGCCACTCGGTCAGGGCCTGGGCGCCGAGTTCGACCGGCACTGCGTCGCCATCGAGCAGCGGCATCACCGTCGACTGCACGAATGGACTGGCGCGCTCTACGTTCCAGCCCTGCAGCTCTGCATAGAACGCCGTCGAATCGGTGGCGACCGCACCAATGCTGATCAGCTGCGGCGCAGTCAGGTCAGTGAACTCGCTGTCGATGAAGACGTAGGTCTGGGCCGGATCGGGGCGCAGGACCGGCGACGGGACGTTGAGGATGCGGAACAGCAGCACTTCGTCGGCGTAGTCGCCGACCGGGAGCTGAAGCTTGGAGACAACCTCCTGGGCCGGCAGGTCGGTCTCGCGGAAGCCCGCGCGCCGCATCGCGCGCAGTGCCTTGACGTTGCGGCGTGACGGGCGCACCAGAAACCGGTTCACTCCGTAGTTCGCCTGCAACCAGTCACACAGCACCACCAGCGCTTCGGAACCAAACCCGTGGCCGGCCACGCGCCGCTCGGCCAGCCAGATGTCGAGTTCCACGACATCGTTCCTGAGGTCGATCGCGCCGTGCGAGATACAGCCAATGTCCTCGCCATTGACGCTGACGATCAGCATGCGGCCGGCATACGGCTGGCTCCCGTCGTAGAACAGGTCGGGGTAGCCGACGCTAAACGCCTCGAGCGACGGAATCGGATGGTCCGGAAACATCGCCCCGCCCATCAGGTTGGCCGTCAGGTCGGATCCGATGAGCCACTCGTAGACACGCGCCCGGTCAGTGTCGCGCGCGCGCTTCAGCGTGACCTTCGGGCCGGCGATCGTCGTCATGTCGTACTGCGCTGCAGGTGTTGCAGCAACGGGCCGAGCAGGTCGCCGCCAAGACGCGCGCTGCGGGCTCCGTTCCATCCGGTGCGCGGGTCGGGGGCGTTCGCGTTGTCCTTGAACGGCATCTCGAGCGTCAACGAAAGACAGCCGAAACTGTGGCCGACATACTTCGATGCGAGTTTCAGCACATCGTCCTTGTACTTGCTTGCCGCGTAGCCATGCTCGCTCTGGAAGTCCGGACTGGCCAGGCGGAGTGCTGCACTGAATGAATCCTGCTCAGCCGCCTGGCGCAGTGTGAAGTCCGGCAGCATCTCGCAGCCGGCCACGAATACATACGGCAGGTTCTCGTCACCGTGGATGTCGAAGAACGCGGCGCAGCCGGTCGCATGAAGGGCGCTCTTCACGGCCAGCACTTCGGGACTGCGTTCGACGCTCGGCGCCAGCCACTCGCGATTGAGGTTCGCACCCGCCGCGTTGGTGCGCAGGTTGCCCATGACCGAGCCGTCAGGATTCATGTTCGGAACAATGTAAAGCGTCGCACTGTCTCGCAGGGCGCGCGCCACCGGATCGGCCGGATCCAGCAACCGCTGCAGCAGTCCCTCGATAAACCATTCGGCCATCGTTTCGCCCGGATGCTGGCGGGCGATGATCCACACTGGCCGGCCTCCTGTGCCGACGACCAGCGCATCGAGGTCGCGCCCAAGCAGGCTGGCACCCAACCGTTGCTGCCGCGCTCCGCGTGCCACGGAGTCTGCCAGCAGCGACAGGTGCCGTTCCCACGAATACGGCTCGAAGTACGCGACATACGTCGGCCCCGGCGCTGGCGGAACGTTGATCGTCATCGTTGCGCCATCGAAGCGCGTCGGAAGGCGCACCCAGTGCGCACGATCGGTGCTGGCGACTGCCCGATACTCCCGCCACCCACCCGGGTAGGTGGTCGCACCGGCGTTCGTGACGCGCAGCGTCGCACCGGACTGCTCAGCCCCGCTGATCCGGAAGTGAAACCACTGCAGGAACTCCGCCGGCGTTCCATCGGCGCGCAGGTCGCGGCGTATCTGCAACTCGCCGTCGTCGCCATCGACGGCAACGACGTCGACCGCCCCGCTGTCAAACGTGCTGCTGATCGCTATTGGCATGGCGCTCAGGCAAAACCGCGCATCGCGCAAAGACAAAGGTGCGGCATGTGATCGCGACGCAGACGGGGTGGATTGAGATGCGATGCGCTAAAGAGGCGCACGTGCCTGGGCAAGCCGACGCAAGTATAATTGGATGCACGCTAAGTCGCTGTTTTTCTTGAGATTTAATGTCCATTCCTGCGCCGGTTTCCCGCCTTCCCAGTGTTGGCACCACGATCTTCACCGTGATGTCGCAGCTGGCAATGAAACATGGAGCTGTCAATCTCGGTCAGGGCTTTCCCGATTTCAGTTGCGACGACCGGCTTCAGCAATGTCTTTCTGAGGCTGTGCGTGCGGGCCACAACCAATACGCGCCGATGACCGGGGTGCCCGCGCTGCGCTCGGCCATCGCGGACAAGAACGCCGCGCTGTACGGGCATCGGTACGACTCCGAGACCGAGATCACCATGACGGCCGGCGCGACGCAGGCCATCATGGCGAGCGTGCTGGCGCTGGTGCACCCGGGCGACGACGTCGTCGTACTGGAACCGACCTACGACAGCTATGTGCCGTCGATCGAACTCGCCGGCGGTCGGCCCATTTTCGTGCCGCTCGACCCCTCGCGCGGCTACGCGCCCGACTGGGAGCGCGTACGTGCCGCGATCACCGCGAAGACGCGGCTCGTCATGCTGAACTTTCCGCACAATCCCACGGGGCGCGTACTGCGTACCGAGGACATCGGCGCGCTGGAGCGCATTGTCGAAGACACCGGCGTGCTGCTGCTGTCCGACGAGGTCTACGAGCACATCGTGTTCGACGGCGTCGCGCACCAGTCACTGATGCGCTCGCCGGCGCTCGCGACGCGCACGGTCGTGATCTCGAGTTTCGGCAAGACCTTCCACACCACGGGCTGGAAGGTCGGCTACGTGTGCGCGCCGGCATCCCTCACCGCCGAGATTCGCAAGGTGCACCAGTTCATGGTCTTCGCGGTCAACACGCCGGCACAGCATGCCTTCGCAACGTACCTGCGCGACCCCGCGCCGTACCTGGGGCTGCCGGCGTTCTACCAGGCCAAGCGCGATCTCTTCATCGAGGGCCTGCGTGACACGCCGTTCCGCTTGCTGCCATGTGAAGGAACCTACTTCGTGCTGGCGGACTACTCGGCCCTGAGCGAGCAGGCCGAACCGGAATTCGCGCAGACGATGATCACGCGATTCGGCGTCGCGGTAATCCCTGTCTCCGTGTTCTATGGCACGCCGGTCGATCGCAAGGTGATTCGCTTTTGCTTTGCCAAGAACGACGCCACTCTGCGCGAGGCGCTCGATCGAATCGCCGCCGCACTCTAGCCGTTTGCCAACGCGCAGTCCCGGCGCAACTCGCGTGCCGGCGGTCAGCGCTTCCCGCTGCGCCGCCGCAGATCCCGCACCAGCCGATCAAGCGCGTGGCACGGCGCCATTGACGCCAGGGAACAGGCTGGACCGGTCGAAAATCCACTTGTCTAGGCGGCCAAGGGTGCTCTCTAATGCACTTACCGGCCAACCGTGCAGGAGGGCTGCATGAAGACCTACGCAATTGCGCATCCGCAGCGGGGCCTGATCGAGTACAGGGACCGCAAGCGCTACCTCTGGCTGGGCTCACTCATCTACCCCGTGCTCTCGTTGAGCGGGATCGGCCTATACCTGCTGACAGGCCATGAGTGGACACTGGTCGCTCCGCTCGCGGCGAACTACATCGTTATCCCGCTGGTCGACTGGCTGGTGGGAGAGGACCCGAGCAACCCGCCAGAGGAACTCGTACCTGCCCTCGAGGAGGATCCGTTCTACCGCTGGCTCCCGTTGTTGACGGTGCCCATGCACTTCGCCGTGCTGATCATCGTCGCGGCCTTCGCCGGAACACACGCGCTTTCGATCGGCGGATTCCTGGTGCTGGCGCTGACGGCCGGGCTTTACAGCGGGCTTGGCATCAACACCGCGCACGAACTCGGGCACAAGAAGCAGTCGCTCGAACGGCGGATGTCTCGCATCGTGCTGGCGGTTCCGGCCTACGGCCACTTCTGCGTCGAGCACAACCGCGGTCATCATCGGAACGTCGCCACACCCGGGGACCCCGCGAGCTCCCGCATGGGAGAGAGCATTTACCGGTTCTCGCTGCGCGAGATTCCCGGCGGGTTCAGGCGCGGCTGGGCCGCGGAGCGTGAGCGCCTGCAGCGGCAAGGCAAGTCGGTGTGGAGCCTCGACAACGAGGTACTCCAGTCGTACGCGCTGTCGGCGGTGCTGCAACTCGGCCTCATCGCCGCGTTCGGCTGGTTGATGATTCCGTTCCTTCTCATTCACAACGTCGTGGCCTGGTGGCAGCTGACCAGCGCCAATTATGTCGAGCACTACGGTCTGCTGCGGCAGAAGATGCCGGATGGCAGCTTCGAGCATTGCCTGCCATATCACAGCTGGAACGCGAACTACTTGGCGTCCAACCTGCTGCTGTTTCACCTCGAGCGACACTCAGACCATCACGCGCACCCGACCCGGCGCTACCAAAGCCTGCGCAACTTCCCCGACCTGCCATCGCTGCCGATGGGCTACTCGGGCCTCTTCCTGATCGCCATGGTTCCCCCGCTGTGGTACGCGCTGATGGACAAGCGCCTGCTGGCGCTGCCGCACATCCGCGGCGATCTGTCACGCGTGAATGTCGAGCCGACGCGACAGACGCGCATCGAGGCGCGTTATGGCCACAACCGGGCGCCTGCCACGACCGCAGACGGAACGCCATGACCCGCTATCGGTGCCCCGACTGCGGTTATGTGTACGACGAAGCGCAAGGTGATCCTCACGAAGGCTACTCACCCGGAACCCTGTTCGCGGAACTGCCGGATGATTTCGTCTGCCCCGACTGCGTGGTCCGCGCGAAGCAGGATTTCGTGAGCGTGGACGGGTGAGCGTCGAGGCGGAAGTCTTTGCGTGCGTGGTCTGCGGATTCGTCTACGACGATGCCGCGGGAGATCCGGCACACGGGATTGCTACCGGCACACGCTGGAGCGACCTGCCCGATTCCTGGATCTGCCCGGACTGCGGCGCGCCGAAGTCAGACTTCGAGCCCCAGGTGTTCTAGGAGCAGGCTCACGCGCAAGGTCGAGT
>CAVPDC010000025.1:0-43497 GCA_963702595.1 uncultured beta proteobacterium
AAATTCTCAGTAACTTTGACTTGGAATTTCACTAACTGTGACGGAAATTCCAATGAATCTGACTGCCTACAAGCAACCTACAAAACTACACGTCGATATTTCCCGCGTACAGCGCGTTGCTTTCAATGAACGCTCGTCTGGGCTCCACTTCATCACCCATGAGTGTCGTGAAGATCTGATCGGCGCCGATGGCGTCTTCGATCTGCACCTTGAGCATGCGGCGTACAGCCGGGTCCATCGTGGTTTCCCACAGCTGCTCGGGATTCATCTCGCCCAACCCTTTGTAGCGCTGGCGGCTGACGGCGGACTCGGCTTCCTTCATCAGCCAGTCCATCGCCTCGCGGAAGTCGGCAACAGTCGTTTCCTTTTGCTTGTCGCCGCTGCCGCGCCTGACCTTGGCGCCGACGCCAACCAACCCCTTGAAGGTCTGCGCGGCGCCAGCGAGCGCGGCATAGTCGGCGCCTCGCACGAAGTCCGCATCCACCACGGTGGCGCGGATGTTGCCGTGGTGATGGCGCTCGATGCGCAGGCGATGCTTGTCAGTCTTGTCGTCGTGTTGGGCGTAGACATGAACGGTGGAGTTGCCGAGCGCCGCCGCGAGAAGCTTGGCTGAAGCCTCGGCAGCGACCGCGTCATCGAGATTGAGCTCGATGCCCGCCATCAGCACTACGAGCGTGCCGCGGTCGATCACGCGCGCAAGCCGCTCGACCACGGCATTGGCGACGAGGTATTGGCGCGCGAGTTCCTCGAGTGCGCTGCCTTCGATCGGCGCCGCGGCCTCGGCCGGCACCAGTTGCGCATCCTTCAGCGCGAGCGTAACCATGTACTGCGCCAGTTCCGCGTCGTCCTTGATGTAGCGCTCGTCCTTGCCGTGCTTGACCTTGTACAGCGGCGGCTGCGCGATGTAGATGTGGCCGCGCTCGACCAGCAGCGGCATCTGGCGGTAGAAGAGCGTCAGCAGCAGCGTGCGGATGTGCGCTCCGTCGACGTCGGCGTCAGTGTTGTGGCAGCAAAGGCCGCCCATGCCGGCGACGAAGTTTTCATCACCTTCGACGGAGAAGTCGTAAACGCTGCCGTTGCTGGCCGCCACCGGTTGGATGTCGATAATCGGCAACGCGATCAGATCGCCGTCGATGCGCTCAAACCGGCGGTTCTTCTCCTTGGTTGCGAGAGTCTGAAGATGCTCACGAAGAGCGTTCGCGTTGGCATGGTCTTGCCACACGCGCTCCAGCTTGCGCAGCTCGTCCTTCGCGCAGACGGACAAGACCCAGTAGGGATGGCGGGAGGCGCAAACCGTGCCGCGGATCGTGCGCTCCACGCCGTCGGGCTGCATGTGCGACAACGAAGCCACCACGCCGAGAGAACTAAGGAGGTACATCAGTGCGCTGGCGAGGTCGTAAGAGGCCGTGCAAAACGAAACTCTCGTGTCGGCGACCGTGCCATCGCCCAGGAGATACCCGCGCAGGAAGGCCAGGCGCAGTTCTTCACTCACGTTGAACACGAGGTCTGGCACACGCTTGCTCACCGACTCGGTGTCCTTGAACCCGAACAGGTGCTGCCACGCAAGAGCCACCACGCGATTGACGACCTTCATTTCGGCGGCGCGATCGGCCTGCTGGTACAGAATGGGCAGATGACCAAACACTGCCTCGAAGTGGCCGGCCATCTCCTCCGCGAAGCGGGCATTGCCGTTACCAATTGAAAGACGCACGCCGTTGCGGTCGGAGCAGGAGCCTTCAGCGAGGTAGAAGCCGAGCAGTGTCATCAAGCGCATGTTCACCGGCACATGACGGGCGAGGCCGCGATCGGCGTAGTGCTCGGGCGTCAGCTGCAGGTCCGTGCGATCGGCAAACCAACGCACGTCATCGGCCGTGAGGTCCGACAGGCGTACGTAGTCGCGCACCAAGTTGCGACCTGAGGGTTGAGCTCGCTCCCGCCACTGTCGCTGCAGGCGGCTGTCGCCAACGGCGACCTTCTGCAGGTACTCGTCCTCGTTGGCACCGAGGGCGCGAACGTAGGCAGTGTAGTGCTGCACCGTAGGACGCGAGGTGCCGCGCTCCCAAGCGTAAAAGGTAACCGGTTGGCGGATACCAACGGCTGCGCACAGCGCCTCGTTGCTCAGGCCACTTGCACGTCGCTTCGCGGCGAGCTCCTGCCGCACGACCGCGGAGAGTTCCACGCGCGGGCTGGTGAGGTCGGATTGCTCGCCGTGCTTCGCCAGCACGCGGTGGCGGCACCAGTCCTCTACGGCGGAACCGCGCAGCCAGATTTGTTGCGCCGCCTCGGGAACTGCCCAAAGTTCTTGCAGCAGATCCAGCGTTGCGGAGGCGGTGGCGGGCAGGCGCAGTTTTTGTGGGGCAACCACGCGATCTCCCAGGCGCAACTCATCGCCACGCTTGAGCTTGATGCCACCAGCATCATGCACAAACACGCTGTGGCTGGAGGTAACCCGAACGACTCGCCCATAGGCGGTGCGTACTGAGTACAGCGTCTCTTCCAGCGGGTGGCGGATCACCGCCTTGATCGGCTTGAATCGGACCTCGTGATCGTCCACACCGAAGCAAAGCACGTCACCGAGCGGCAGGTCCTTCAGCTTGGCCACACCGTGCTCATTCTCGGTGACACCATGGGCAACGAGCGTTGCGTCGATGAACTGGCCGATTCGCACCATGCGCACGCCTCGCGCGTCATTGCGCACGAACACATGGTCGTCGCCGTCGACACTCATGATGATGATGCGGTGGTAGCGCAGCTTTTCGAGGTTGAACCCCTCGTTCTCCGGCCCCGTGCCAATGCCGGTGCCCAGCGCAGTGATCAGCGTGGCAATCTGCTCGGAGCCGATCAGCTTGTCGAAGCGTGCCTTCTCGACGTTCAGCACCTTGCCGCGCAGCGGCAGCACCGCCTGGAACTTGCGATCGCGCCCCTGCTTGGCCGAGCCACCGGCCGAGTCGCCCTCGACGATGTAAAGCTCGGCCTGCGCGGGGTCCTTCTCCTGGCAGTCGGCGAGCTTGCCTGGCAGCCCCACGCCGTCGAGCACGCCTTTGCGCCGCGTCATCTCGCGTGCCTTGCGCGCGGCTTCGCGCGCGCGAGCCGCTTCGACGATCTTGCCGCAGATGATCTTCGCGTCCGCGGGGCGCTCGAGCAGGAAACTCTCCAGTGCCTTGCCAACGACTTCCTCGACCGCGGGCCTCACTTCGGACGACACCAGCTTGTCCTTGGTCTGCGAACTGAACTTGGGCTCGGGGACCTTGACCGACAGCACGCAAGTCAGCCCCTCGCGCATGTCGTCGCCGGTGGTCTCGACTTTCGCCTTCTTGTCGAGTTCGTTGGCTTTGATGTAGTTGTTGAGCACGCGCGTCATCGCGGCGCGGAGCCCCGTGATGTGCGTCCCGCCATCCTTCTGCGGAATGTTGTTGGTGAACGCGAGCAGGCTCTCGCTGTAGCCGTCGTTCCACTGCATTGCGACTTCTACGCCGATCGGCACCGCCGCGGTGCTGCTGCTGGCCGCGCCTCCCGCTTCCCCGGTCGCGTAGAAGGCATTCGGGTGCAGGACCGTCTTCGTCTTGTTGATGTACTGGACGAAACCCTTCACGCCGCCGGAAAACGCAAAGTCCTCTTCCTTGCCCGTGCGCTGATCCACCAGCCGGATACGCACACCGTTGTTGAGGAACGAGAGCTCGCGCAGCCGCTTGCTGAGCACTTCGTAGTGGAAATCGACCACGCCGAAGATCGCGTCATCGGGCAGGAAGTGCACTTCGGTGCCGCGTTTGTCGGTGGGGCCGGTGATTTTCATCGGCGAAATCTCGGCTGCGCCATCCGGCCCGGCGGCCGTCTCGACCAGCCGGTCCTGCACCACACCCTGGCGGAATTCGAGGGCGTGCACCTGGCCGTCACGGCGGATCGCGAGCCGCAGCCACTTGGACAGAGCGTTGACGCACGAGACGCCAACTCCGTGCAGCCCTCCGGAGACCTTGTAGCTGTTCTGGTTGAACTTGCCGCCGGCGTGCAACTCGGTCAACGCGATCTCGGCCGCCGATCGCTTTGGCTCGTGCTTGTCGTCGAACTTGATGCCGGTCGGAATACCGCGCCCGTTGTCGACGACGGAGATCGAGTTGTCGGTGTGAATCGTGACGACGATGTCGTCGCAGTGGCCCGCCAGCGCCTCGTCGACGGCGTTGTCGACGACCTCGAACACCATGTGATGCAGGCCGGTGCCGTCCTGCGTGTCGCCGATGTACATGCCCGGGCGCTTGCGCACCGCCTCCAGCCCTTCGAGGATCTGGATGCTGCTTGCACCATAGTCCCCCATGCCGTCGGCCTCAGGCGCCGGACTCGGTTGGTTCATCGGTGGTTGATTCGGTACAGCTGACATGAATTCCTCGCGTTCTCGGTGTACGCATCGGCTACGCCGATGCACGTGCACCTCGAACGATTAGTTAGTGCATGGGGCTTGGGGCGGCCCGGCGCCCCATGCAGTTCAATAACAAACTGGAACGTATACCGAGTCCGCCTAGATTCTCATCGGCATGACGACGTACTTGAACTTCTCACTCTCGGGCAACATCATCAAGGCGCTGCCAAGCGCATCGCCGAGCGCGAACTTCAGCTGCTCGCCCTTCACGTTGAGCAGCACGTCGAGCAGATAATTGACGTTGAAACCGATGTCGAGCGTGTCACCGGTGTAGTCAACTTCGAGTTCTTCCTGCGCGTCTTCCTGGTCGGCATTGGTCGAGTTGATCTTCAGAGCCCCGGTCGCGAGCACCAGGCGCACGCCCTTGAATTTGTCGGTCGTCAGGATCGCAGCTCGCTGCAGGGCATGCATCAGGTCTTCCCGGCCGATCGTGAACACCTTGTTGTTGGCCGCGGGCACGACACGCTGGTAGTCGGGGAATTTGCCTTCGACCAGCTTGGAGATCAGTTCGATGTCGCCAAAGCTGAACTTGACCTGCGTGGCAGCCATCTGCACGCGCACCGGGTCTTCGTTGTCGGGCAGCAGGCGCGAAAGTTCAAGGATTGTCTTGCGCGGAATGATGGCCTCGATCTTCGCGCTCGCACCGTCCTTCTGCACTTCGCACAGTGCGAGGCGGTGGCCGTCGGTGGCCACGGCACGCACGGTCGTTCCGTCCACCACCAGCAACATGCCGTTCAGGTAGTAGCGGATGTCCTGCTGCGCCATCGCGAAGTGCACCATGGAAAGCAGGTACTTCAGCGTCGCCGCCGGCAGCGCAAAGTCGGCCGTGAACTCGGCCTGCGCGACGGTGGGGAACTCCTCCGCCGCCAGCGTCTGCAGGTTGAAGCGGCTCTTGCCGCTCGCGACCGAAAGCTTCTTGTTGGCCAGTGCCAGCTGCACATCGGACTCCGGCAGGGCGCGCAGGATGTCGACCAGCTTGCGTGCGGCAACTGTCGTCGCGGCGGCGTCCTTGCCTGCCCCGATCGCCGCCGACGTGCGGATCTGCAACTCGAGATCGGTCGCCGTGAAGGACACGTTCTCACCATCCTTGCGTACCAGGATGTTGGCGAGGATCGGCAATGTCTGCCGCCGCTCGACGATGCCACTCACAACCTGCAAGGGTCTGAGGAGCGCATCGCGGGTGGCTTTGACGAGTTGCATTTCTTTATTTCCTAGTAGTAGTTAATTAATAACTAAGCAATTACAGCGACGGGGACAATCTCTGGAAAGACTATCGCGTCAGAGGCTTGCACGCGCCGGAGCATTGTGGACAAGCCCCCGGCCTGCCTGTGGGCTGCATGTGCAGGAAAAGGACAAGTCCGCAGGCGAGTCGATGCGACTGTGTGTCTGTCCACAGCCGTCCACAGGTGAAACACGATTGTCCACAGGATGTCTTCAGCCCTTCAGAGTCTGCTCGAGCACGTGCAGCGCATGGTTCAGTTCACCGTTGTTGCTGCGCTGTCCGCCGATTTTTCTTACGGCATGCAGCACCGTCGTGTGGTCGCGCCCGCCGAAGAGTTCGCCGATCTCTGGCAGGCTCTTCTGAGTCAGCTCCTTGGCAAGGTACATCGCCACCTGGCGCGGCCCCGCGATCGCGCTCGGCCGGCGCTTGCTGTACATGTCCGCGACCTTGATCTTGTAATAGTCGGCCACCGTCTTCTGGATCAGCTCGACGGTCACCTGGCCGGTGGACGCCGACAGCAGGTCCTTCAGTGCCTCGCGTGCGACCTCGACGGTCACGACGCGGCCGTGGAACGACGAGAACGCGATGATCTTGCGCAGCGCGCCTTCCAGCTCCCGCACATTGCTGCGCAGGTTCTTGGCGATGAAGAAAGCGACGTCCTCTTTCATGTCGACGCCTTCGCTCTCGGCTTTCTTCAGCAGGATCGCGACGCGCATCTCGAGCTCGGGCGGCTCGATTGCGACGGTCAGCCCGGAAGCGAAGCGGGAGACCAGTCGGTCTTCCATGTCCTTCAGCTCTTTCGGGTAAGTGTCGCAGGTAATGATGATCTGCTTGCGGCCGACGACCAGCGCCTCGAACGCATAGAAGAACTCTTCCTGCGTACGCGCCTTGCCGGCGAAGAACTGGATGTCGTCGATCAGCAGCAGGTCGAGCGAGTGGTAGTAGCGCTTGAAGTCGTCGAACGCCTTGCGCTGGTAGGCACGCACGACATCACTGACGTACTGCTCCGCGTGGATGTAGCGCACCTTGGCGTCGGGCTTGCGCGCCAGGATGCCATTGCCCACTGCGTGAATCAGGTGCGTCTTGCCAAGGCCGACGCCGCCATAAAGGAACAGCGGGTTGTACGAGCCGCCGGGATTCTCCGCGACCTGCATCGCCGCCGCACGTGCCAACTGGTTCGCCTTGCCCGTGACGAAAGTGTCGAAGGTCAGGTTCGCGTTCAGCCGCGCGCGCTCGAAGTGTTCCGGGCTCGGCGGCGCAACCTCGGCGAGCGCAGGTACTTCGACGTTCGCCAGGCTTGCCGTGGCCGCGGGAAATCGCAGCGACGCGACGGCCGTGCCGTTTTCCACCGCAAACACCACGGCGACCGGTCGTTGCACGACACGCGACGCGGCCTGTGCGATCTGGTCGGAAAACTGCGCGCGGATCGCGTCCAGCTTGAGCCGGTTGGGCGCTCCGATCGTCAGTGTTGCGGTGGATTCGTTGAAGTCCAGCGCCTTGAGAGGCTTGATCCAGGCGGAGAACTGTTGGGGCGTCAACTCGCTCTCAAGGAGACGCGAGCAGTCATGCCAAATGTGTTGCATTGAGTGGGTGTTCCCGCTTTTGTTGTGATTGCGGAAGTGCCCGCGCCGGTTGCCCGCCGCTTTGCCCCGCCCCGTCGCTTGGTCGCTGCATCCCCTCGGCTGCAATCGCCCAGCGAAGCCGCGCATTTTACCTGAAGGAAGGGGGTTATCCACAGGATGTGGCCCGCGGACGACGGGGAGCTGAGCAGCCGAGGGGCGCGAAAAACTGAGCTGATCTAAGGTAGTGGATGCTTACACCCGCATCAACGGCTAAGGGGCCTGCCGAAGATTTCGATTGCGCAGTGCAGCATGCAGTTATCCACAGGAATTTCGCCAAGTTATTCAACCTGCGTACTTGCGCGAGCGGCCTCGGAAACGTTGCGCGGCGTTCGGTTTGACAGTGTCTCGCGCGATCGCGTCTAATAACGGGCTTTTCGCCGCGGCGCGAAAAGCGACGAAAAATCCGCGGTTTACGGTGATCCACGGCGGGTAATCCACGTCGGGTCAGAGTACGCCGCGTCACAGCGGCTTGGTGTTGGTGACTCAGGGTCGCGTGCTGACGGCGCAGGCAGGGTGCGCGCCGCGGGCCAGGACCCAGGTCACGGCATCAATGCGGATGTCCTCACCGAAGCTCGTCGGGCTTCCGACTTCGCCGAACAGGAATCAACATCATGTCTACCAAACGTACCTATCAGCCTTCCAAAGTGAAACGCGCGCGGACGCATGGCTTCCTCGTGCGCATGAGGTCGCGCGGCGGGCGTGCCGTGATCGCCGCGCGCCGCGCCAAGGGCCGCAAGCGTCTGGCGGCCTGACGTCGCCAGGCACGGCGGATGTCGTGCATGCCAATGACGCGCGGTCTTCCCGATCCGGGCGGCTGTCACGTGCGCAGCGCCTGCGGCGCCCGCAGGAGTTCGCGGCGGTGCTCGCGGCGCGCCGCGGTGCGTCGATGCGCGCCGCGGGAGACCGGTTGTCCATGACCGCTGCCTGGGGTGCTACGGCCGACGCTCGACCGACACGACTCGGCATCACGGTCGGCAAGCGCATGGCGCGTCGCTCTATTGACAGAGTACTTGTGAAGCGAATCGTGCGTGAGGCCTTTCGGCACGTGGCGCCGATGCTCGATCGTTCGGCGGCAAGCGCCGGTGTCGCGGTCGATGTCAGTGTTCGCCTGAAGGCGCCGCTCGGAGAGCCCGGATCGCCGCTTCGACCGGCACTCGCGGTATTGCGTCGCGGTCTGCGCGGCGATGCGGATCAACTTCTGCAGGCGCTCATTGGCAGGTTGGAGACGATCGACGCCCATGCTTGAACGCCTGCTTCTGCGCCTGATCGGCGCTTATAGGTACCTGCTTTCGCCGTGGATCGGCAACAGCTGCCGATACTGGCCGACGTGTTCCGAGTACGCGCGCGAAGCGATCGAACGGCATGGCGCCGGCCGCGGCACGTATCTTGCGGCGTGCCGTCTCGGTCGTTGCCATCCCTACGGCCGCGGTGGCGTCGACCCCGTGCCGGACACCTTTTCCTGGCGCTGCCGCTGCCAAGACGCCGCGAGCACGCGAACCTCTACGACATGAGCCCGATGACGCACGCCGATCTCGCGCGCGTTGTTTCGATGCGGGCTCTTTCCAACAACTAGCTGCGGACACATCCCGTCATGGGCACCGATTTTCAGCGCACGATCCTGTGGGTCTTCTTCGGCATGTCGCTGTTCCTGTTGTGGGATCGCTGGCTCGTCTTCTCGGGGAAGCCGTCGATATTCGGCACCGCGACCGCGCCGCAGGTCACCGCACCGGCGCCGGGCGCGACCCCCTCGCCATCGCCCGTCGCAACGCCGAGCGCAGCCGACGTCCCGGCGTCGCCGCAGGCAGTCGCTCCTGCCTCCGCGCCGGCTGCGGCTTCGGCTGTCCCTTCGACGGGCACGCCGTCCGTTGCGAAGCGGCCGCCGGTCGTCATCGAGACCGACGTCGTGCGCGCGACGATCGATCCCGACGGAGCGGTACTCACGCGGGTGGAGCTGCTGAAGGAGAAGGTCGCGCCCGACTGGACCGTGAGCGGCTTGCTCGGGCTCGTCACCGGCAAGAAGGATGAGCCGGACCGCCCGGTCGTGCTGCTCGACGTCAACCCCCAGCGTGTCTATGTGGCGCAATCGGGCGTCGTCGGCAGTGACCCGGCGCTGCCCAATCATCGGACGCCATTTACGGTCGTCGAGGGCCCTCGGAAGCTCGAAGCAGGCAAGGACGCGCTCGATGTAACGCTGGTCGCAGAGTCGGGCGGCGTCAAGCTTGCCAAGACCTATAGCTTTCCGCGCGGGCGCTACGACGCGACGGTCAAGCACGAGCTGACCAATGTCGGCGCGGCGCCGGTCACGCCGTCGCTCTACCTGCAGATCATGCGGGACGGCAACAAGCCGGAGGGCGAGTCTTCCCTTTACTACACCTACACCGGCCCTGTGGCGTACACGGATCAGGACAAGTTCAAGAAGATCGAGTTTTCCGCGATCGAGAAGAACAAGCCCGAGCTGCCAAAGGGGGCGAAGGACGGCTGGGTCGGCATGATCCAGCATTACTTCGTCACCGCGTGGGTGCCGAAGGAAGGCGAGCCACGCGAGTACTACGCGCGCCCGGTCGAGAAGAACCTGTATTCGATCGGCATGCTGCAGCCGCTGGCGAGCCTCGCGCCGCAGGCGAGCGTGACCTCGACAGCGCAGCTCTACATCGGTCCGCAGGACCAGGATGCCCTGGCGAAGGTCGCGCCCGGACTGGACCTGGTCGTCGATTACGGCTGGCTGACGTTTCTAGCGAAGCCGATCTTCTGGCTGCTCACGTTCCTGCACGGCATCGTTGGCAACTGGGGCTGGGCCATTGTGCTGCTGACGGTGCTGATCAAGGCCGCGTTTTATCCGCTGTCGGCGGCGAGCTACAAGTCGATGGCGCGGATGAAGGAAGTCACGCCGCGCATGATGAAGCTGCGCGAGCAGTACGGCGACGACAAGCAGAAGCTCAACACGGCGATGATGGAGCTGTACAAGACCGAGAAGATCAATCCACTCGGCGGTTGCCTGCCCATCCTGGTTCAGATCCCGGTGTTCATCTCGCTGTACTGGGTGCTGCTGGCGAGTGTCGAGATGCGCAACGCGCCGTGGATACTCTGGGTGCAGGACCTCGCAACGCCGGATCCGTGGCTCATTTTGCCGGCGATCTACATGGCCCTGATGTGGATTCAGTACAAGCTGAACCCGACGCCGCCGGACCCGGTGCAGGCCAAGGTGATGATGTTCATGCCACTGATCTTCGGCGTGATGTTCTTCTTCTTCCCGGCGGGCTTGGTGCTGTACTGGGTTGTCAACCAGGTGCTCTCGCTGGCGCAGCAGTGGTACGTGATGAAGCAGATCGAGAACGCGAAGAAGCCGGGCTGAGCGGCACGGCGCTGCGCGAATCACGGGCCGCTACTGCGGCCCGTTGTCTTTCGGCGGCCGGCGCGGCAGGTAGCGCAACGCGAAAACGGGCCACAGCCAGATGCTGGCGGTCCAGAGCAGCACGCGCTTGATGGACAGTGTCGCGGTCTCGGCGCGATGGGTCAGCATGAACACCACGACCGCGCCGGCCAGCACCCACAGTACGGCGATCGTGTAGATCCACGCGCGGGTGGAGTAGTCCTCGCCGATCTGGCCGGCAATAGTGGCCGAAAGCATCACCGACAGCACGACGGCGAGCACGACGCCGGCCAGCGGCGAGATGAACTTCAGCAGCGGATCGTCATCCATGCGGCCAGTGTAGGCAGGCGCGGCCATTCGCGCAGGACGGGATTGTCCCGAGCCTGCTAGCCGCAAGTGCCGGCGCGCCCGTTCGGCGCGGGTGAAAATAGAGGCGACCGACATGAACTCCGACTCCGATCCCATTGTCGCCATCGCGACCGCGCCCGGCCGCGGGGGCATCGGCATCGTGCGCGTCTCGGGCTCGAACATCGCGCCCGTGATCGAAGCGCTGCTCGGTCCCGCGCAGCGGGCGCTCCCGCCGCGCCACGCGACGCACTGCGCCTTTCTCGGCAGCCGTGGCGAGCCGCTCGACGACGGCATCGCACTCTACTTCCCGGCCCCGAACTCCTATACGGGTGAGCACGTCCTCGAGCTGCAGGGACACGGCGGGCCGGTCGTGATGCGGCTGCTGGTCGCGCGCTGCCTGGAGGCCGGGCGCTCGATCGCGCTGCGCGTAGCCGAACCCGGCGAGTTCACGCGACGCGCGTACCTCAATGATCGCCTCGACCTGGCGCAGGCCGAGGCGGTCGCCGACCTGATCGACGCCTCGACCGAGGCGGCTGCGCGTTCCGCGGCCCGTTCGCTGGCCGGCGAGTTCTCGCGCGCGATCAAGACACTGACCGCGCAGCTCACCGACCTCCGCGCGCTGATCGAAGCCACGCTGGACTTCCCCGAGGAGGAGATCGATTTCCTGGAGAAGGCCGATGCAGCGGGCCGGCTGCAGCGGGTGCGCGCCGCGCTCGAAGACGTGCTGCTCCGGGCGCAGCAGGGAGCGGTGCTGCGCGACGGCTTGCATGTGGTGCTGGTCGGGGCCCCCAACGTCGGCAAGTCGAGCCTGCTCAACGCACTGGCCGGCGAGGACGTCGCGATCGTGACGGCCGTGCCGGGCACGACGCGCGACCGCATCGCGCAGCCGATCCAGATCGGCGGACTGCCGCTGGACATCATCGACACGGCCGGCGTGCGCGAGACAAGCGATGAGGTGGAGTCGATCGGGATCGCGCGCACGCTGACGGAGGTTGAACGTGCCGACGTCGTCGTGCACCTCGTGGACGCCGCGCGACCGAGTGCGGATGCCGACGTCCTGGTTCGGGTGGCCGCACGCACGCGGCGCGGCGTACCGCTGCTGACGGTGGTGAACAAGATCGACCTGACGCGCGATGCCGCGCGGGTCGAAGGCGACACGATTTTCCTCTCGGCGCGCAACGGGCAAGGTGTTGAGCTGCTGCGCGAGCAGTTGTATCGGCTGGCCGGCTGGGACCGGTCGGCCGTTGGTGAAAACGTTTACCTGGCGCGGGAGCGGCATCTGCAGGCGCTGAGCCAGGCGCGCTCGCATCTCGAGGTCGCCGCGCTGCACGCCGCACGGCGCGATGCGGTGCTGGATCTTTTCGCCGAGGAACTGCGGTTGGCGCAGAGCCAGCTTTCCAGCATTACCGGTGAGTTCAGCGCCGACGACCTGCTCGGCGTGATCTTCAGCCGCTTCTGCATCGGCAAGTAGGCGCATCGAGCGCGCGGCGGAACCCGGCGCGGGGTTTGCGCTACGGCGGCAGTGGGCCTTCAGCGCGCACGGCGGGGAGACTCGCGTTTCTTCGATGCGTCAGCGCTTCCATTAGCATGTTGCTCCCGCGCAGCCAGGTCCGCCTCATGTCCGAAACTCCCCCTCCGCCCTCGCTTGCCCGACTCGCGATCGACCGCAGTGCGCCGGCGGTCTCGCGGCGGCGCCGGCCGCTGTGGAAGCGCTGGTGGGTGTGGGCGCTCGTCGCACTGCTGGTGGTCGTCGCTGGTCTCGTGATCCGCAGTCGCAACGCGGCCCAGCAGGTGGAGTTCGCCACGGTCGCCGCCGCGTATCCGTCGACGTCGGTCGCTATTTTGAACGCGACCGGTCGTGTGGTGGCGCAACGCCGCGCTTCCGTGTCCTCGAAGGGGACCGGCCGGCTCGAGTGGCTCGGCGTGCAGGAAGGGCAGATGGTCAAGGAGGGCGATGTCATTGCGCGGCTCGAGAACCGCGACGTCGCTGCGCAGCGCGAGCAGGCCGCGGCCCAGGTTCAGGCGGCGCGCGCCAACCTCGTGCAGGGCGAGGCCGAGCTCGACGACGCGCAGTCGGCGCTCAAGCGTTCGCAAGACCTGGCGCGGCAGAACTTCATATCGGGTTCGGCGCTCGATACGGCCGAGGCGCGCTACAACAAGTCGCGTGCACAGATTGACACGTTGAAGGCGCAAATTGCCGTGGCTGAAGCGAACCATCGCGTGACCAGCGTCGCCTACGACCAGACGATGATCCGTGCGCCGTTCACCGGCATCGTGCTGACCAAGAGCGCCAACGTGGGTGACATCGTCACGCCGTTCTCGTCGGCGTCCGGCACGACCGGCGCGGTGGTCACGATGGCCGACATGGAAACGCTCGAGGTCGAGGCCGATGTGTCCGAGTCGTCGATCGCGAAGATCAAGGTCGGGCAGCCGGCCGAGATCCAGCTCGACGCCTTCCCGGAGCTGCGGCTGCTGGGCGAGGTGAGCCGCGTGGTGCCGACGGTCGACCGCAGCAAGGCGACCCTGCTGGTGAAGGTGAAGTTCGTCGAACACGATTCGCGCGTGCTGCCGGACATGAGCGCGAAGATCGCGTTTCTCGCGCGCGCGCTGACGCCGGAAGAGCGCAAGCCGGTGCCGGCGCTGCGCCCCGACGCGATCGCCAAGCGCGACGGTGCGGACGTCGTGTTCGTCGTCGACGCCGCCGGCGCTGTCAAGCCCGTTCCGGTCAGGACCGGTGAGAAGGTCGGCGATCTGGTTCGTGTCGAGGGCATCGCGCCGGGCACGCGCGTGGTGGCCAATCCGCCGGAACGGCTGGCGGCCGGATCGCGCGTCGAAGCGGCGAAGAAGTAGATGCCGCACGCCGAGGCAGCGGCCGACCGGCGCGCGTTGGTCGAGATCGAGCATCTGTCGAAGTCCTACGTGCGCGGCGAGCAGGTCGTGCCGGTGCTGACCGACATCAACCTCGTGATCCGCGAGGGCGACTTCGTCGCGATGATGGGACCGTCAGGCTCGGGCAAGAGCACGCTGCTCAACCTGATCGCCGGCATCGACAAGCCCGACGCAGGTCGGCTTTCGGTCGCCGGCGACGACATCACCCAGCTCGGCGAGACGGAGCTTGCCGACTGGCGCGCACGCACGGTCGGATTCATCTTTCAGTTCTACAACCTGATGCCGGTGCTGACCGCGTTCGAAAACGTCGAGCTGCCGCTGCAACTCACGGCGCTCTCTCGCGGCGAGCGGCGCGAACGGGTCGAGCTGCTGCTCGGGATGGTCGGGCTGGCCGACCGGATGAAGCACTACCCGAACGAGCTGTCGGGCGGGCAGCAGCAACGCGTCGCGATCGCGCGGGCGCTGGTGACGGACCCACTGCTCATCATCGCCGACGAGCCGACCGGTGATCTCGACCGGCAGTCGGCGGCGGACATCCTCGGGCTGCTCGATCGATTGAACATCGAACTCGGCAAGACGGTGGTCATGGTCACGCACGACCCGCGCGCGGCCGAAGCGGCGCATCACCTGATCTATCTCGACAAGGGGCAGCTGACGGACACAGCCCCTTTCGGACACTGAGCCCGGGCGAAGGGTCGCCGTGTTCTTCCTCAGATTCGTCCTACGCAACGTCTTTCGCGCGCGGCTGCGTTCGGCGCTGACCATACTCGGCCTGGTCATCGCGATCCTTGCGTTCGGGCTGCTGCAGACCGTTGTGCGGGCTTGGTATGCGGGCTCGGATGCCGCATCGTCGACGCGTCTGATCGCGCGCAACGCGATCTCGCTCACCTTCACGATGCCGATGTACTACCGCGAGAAGATCCGCGCCGTGCCGGGCGTGACCGGCGTCAGTGTTTCGAACTGGTTCGGCGGCATCTACAAGGAGCCGAAGAACTTCTTCGCGCAGTTCGCAGTGGATGCGCCAACATACTTCCCGATGTATCCCGAGTACATCTTCCAGCCGGACGAGTACCAGGCGTTCCTGCGCGACCGGCGCGGCGCGGCCGTCGGTCGCCAGCTGGCGGATCTCTACGGCTTCAAGGTCGGCGACACCATCCCGCTGAAGAGTGCGATTTACCCGGGCAACTGGGAGTTCACCGTGCGTGCGATCTACGACGCCAGGGACGAAACGACGATCACGCGCCAGATGTACTTTCACTTCGACTACCTGAACGAGCAGATCAAGAAGGTGTTTCCGCGGCGTGCGGACCAGGCCGGGGTGTTTATCGTCGGCATTGGCGACGGGCAGGCGGCCGCGACCATTTCGCGCGACATCGACGCCGAGTTCAAGAACTCGCTCGCCGAAACGCTGACCGAGACCGAGAAGGCGTTCACGCTCGGCTTCGTCGCGATGATCGAGACCATCGTCGTGGCGATCCAGGGGGTGAGCTACGTCGTCATCCTGATCATCATGGCGGTGGCCGCCAATACGATGGCGATGACGGCACGCGAAAGGCTTCCCGAATACGCAACGATGAAGGCGCTCGGCTTCAAGCCCGGCACCGTGGCGGCGATGATCATGGGCGAGGCCTTGCTGCTGGCGCTGATCGGCGCCGGCATCGGCATGCTGCTCACCGCGCCGGTCATCAAGGTCTTTCACGCCGCGACCGTCAGCGTGTTCGCGAAGATGCCGCTGGCCGCCGAGACCTTCTACCTGCAGGCCGCGTGTGCTGTCGTCGTCGGCGTCGTTGCCGGCATCGTCCCCGCACTCCGCGCCGCGCGGGTGAAGATCGTGGATGGGTTGCGCCATGTCGCCTAGGCGCGCTCGGTGTACGCGACTGCTTCGCAGTCGCACGTGCACCTCGCGCGATTCTGATCAGCGGGCCTCCCTTCGGGCGGCCGGGCGTACGGCCCGTTTTCAACAGCTACGGGCGGGGAAGGCCGGTACGGTCCCGCACGTAGTCAGCCGCGCCTCGGGAAAGTGGAGTGCGCGAGTGCCGCGCGAGGTCGAGAGTTTGAGTCGTCGTGGCGTGCGCAGGTCGATGCACCCCGCTGCAGTCGTAGATGAGCCGATGAAAATTCCTGTTTCCTATGTGGCGCGCAACCTCTGGGTGCGCAAGCTGACGACGGGGCTGACGGCGGGGGGCATGGCGCTGGTGGTGTTCGTGTTCGCTGCGGTGCTGATGCTCGATGCCGGGCTGAAGTCGACGCTGGTATCGACCGGATCGGCCGACAACGTCGTGGTGATCCGCCAGGGCAGCCAGACGGAAGTGCAAAGCGGAGTGTTCCGCGACCAGGCGTCGCTGATCGAGACCTCGCCGGAAGTGGCGCGCGGACCCGACGGCCAGGCGTTGCTATCGAAGGAAGTGGTGGTGCTGAATTCACTGCCAAAGCTCGACGATCCGAAGAAGCGCAGCAACGTCGTTGTGCGGGGCCTTCCGGAAATGGGCAAGACGCTGCGTCCGCAGGTGAAGATCACCCAGGGACGGATGTTTCGTGCGGGGTCGTCGGAGATCGTCGTCGGCAGTTCGGTGGCGAAGCAGTTCGCCGGCGTCGAACTCGGCCAGCAGCTGTCCTTCGCCGGCCGCCAATGGACCGTGGTCGGCGTGTTCGACGCCGGCCGGTCGGCGTTCGATTCCGAGATCTGGGGTGACGTCGAGCAGATGATGCAGGCGTTCCGGCGGATTGCTTACTCCTCGGTGATCGCCAAGCTGGCCGACGCGAACTCGTTCGATGCGCTGAAGATGCGGCTCGACGAAGACCCGCGCCTGAAGGTCGACATCAAGCGCGAGCGGCGCTTCTACGAGGACCAGTCGGCCAGCCTGTCCAATTTCATCACGCTGCTTGGCATGGCGCTCTCGGTCATCTTTTCGCTCGGCGCGATGATTGGCGCGACGATCACGATGTATGCCGCGGTGGCGACTCGAACGGCCGAAATCGGAACCCTGCGGGCGCTCGGGTTCCAGCGCGCTTCAATCCTGGCGGCGTTCCTGGCCGAGTCGCTTCTGCTGGCGTTCCTCGGTGGCCTCACCGGCCTGGTCGCGGCGAGCTTCCTGACAGCGATCACCGTTTCAACGACGAACTTCACGTCGTTCTCCGAACTCGCTTTCTCGTTCACGCTGACGCCCAGGATCGTGGCGCAGTCGATTGCATTTGCGCTGCTGATGGGTTTCGTCGGTGGCTTTCTGCCGGCGATCCAGGCGAGCCGGATGAAGATCGTCGACGCGCTGCGCGCCGACTAGGCAACAGCGCGAGGCGGACGACGGCGGTGCAGGCCGTTCTGTATGCTGGCGCCGCGTATCGCGCGATCGAAAAAATGCCGAGGAGACGCCATGAACCGTCGTGAGTTCACCCTTGCCGCGGTGGCCGCCGCCGGCCACTGGCCGTTGTTGGCGGCGGCCCAGGCTCCCTCGAACCTCAAGTTGATGATTCCCGCCAACCCCGGGGGCGGCTGGGACATGACTGGGCGTGCATTGGCCGCCGCGATGCAGGCGGCCAAGGTCGTGCAGTCGGTGCAGTTCGACAACAAGGGCGGCGCGGCCGGCACGATCGGCCTGGCGCAGTTCGTCAACAGTGCGCGCGGCGATCCGAACGCGCTGATGGTCGGGGGCATGGTGATGGTCGGTGGCATCATCCTCAACAAGTCGCCGGTCGACCTGTCGATGGTGACGCCGATTGCTCGCCTGACCAGCGAGTATGTGGTCATCACGGTGCCAGCGAGTTCGCCGCACAAGACGATGGGCGATCTCGCCAAGGCGTTCAAGGCCGATCCGGGCAAGATCTCCTGGGGCGGCGGTTCGGCGGGTGGCACCGATCACATCCTGATCGGTCTGGTCGCGAAGGCGATCGGCGCCGATCCGGCGAAGATCAACTACGTGCCGTTCAAGGGCGGAGGCGAGGCCGTTGCCGCGATCATCGGGGGCCACGTCAGTGCCGGCGTATCCGGCCTCAGCGAGTTCGCCGAGCAGATCAAGGCCGGCCGCATGCGAGCGCTGGCCGTGTCGTCACCGCAAAGGCTCGACGGCATCCCGACGCTGAAGGAGCAGGGCATCGACGTCGTGCTGGGCAACTGGCGCGGCGTGTTCGGCGCGCCGGGCATCACCACCGCGCAGCGCGACGCGCTGGTGACGGCGGTAAAGACCGCCACCGAGTCCGCGTCCTGGAAGGACGCGCTCGCCAAGAACGGCTGGGATGCCTGGTTCCTGGGCGGCGACGACTACAAGAAGTTCATCGACGAAGACGTCAAGCGTATCGGCGCAATCATCGAGTCGCTCGGCCTGAAGAAGTAGCCCCCGAGTCGGCCGATGGCGCACACGGCGAAGGCGGCACGGGCGGAGCTGATCCTCTCGCTCGGCGTGTTGACGTTCGGCCTGGCCGCCGCCGTAGTCGCATGGAAGCTTCCCGAAGGCGGCGGCTATGCGCGCATCGGCCCGAATTTCATGCCGAAGCTGGTGTCCGGCGGGCTGATCCTGCTGGGCGTCTGGCTGCTGGTCGAGCGCTTCACCGGCGGCTGGCGCGAACCCGTGGCGAGTGACCCGGCCGCGCGCGGCGAACACGCCTTCCTGCCATCGGCTTTCGTCTGGGTCAGTGCCGGCCTGCTCGCGCAGATGGTGCTGATCAACTCGGCCGGGTTCGTGCTCGCCGCTGCCGTGCTGTTCGCGTGCGTCGCGCAAGGCTTCGGTAGCCGCCGCTGGCGGCGCGACCTGGCGCTCGGCCTGGCGCTCGGTCTCGGCGTCTTCGCGTTCTTCGTCTACTTTCTGAACGTCAACCTGCCGGCGGGCTGGCTGAAGCCGCTCCTCGGCGCGGCCGGCATCTGAGCGACCTCCCGTGGGCGAAACGCTGAATGCGCTGCTGACCGGATTCGGCGTCGCGCTGACGCCGATAAACCTGGTGTGGGGCCTGGTCGGCGTCACGCTCGGGACGGCGGTGGGCGTGCTGCCAGGGGTCGGTCCGGCGCTCACGGTCGCGATGCTGCTGCCGCTGACCGTCAAGCTCGATCCGACCGGGGCGCTGATCATGTTCGCCGGCATCTACTACGGCGCCATGTACGGCGGCTCGACGACGACGATTCTGCTCAACACGCCGGGCGAGTCGGCCTCGATCGCCACCGCGCTCGAAGGCAACAAGATGGCCAAGCGCGGGCGCGCCGGACCGGCGCTCGCGACGGCGGCGATCGGGTCCTTCGTCGCCGGCACGATCGCGACCATCCTGCTGACGCTGGTCGCGCCGCTGGTGGTCGAAGTCGCGCTCAAGTTCGGGCCGACCGAGTACTTCGCGTTGATGGTCTTCGCTTTCGTAACCGTCGCCGCCGTGCTCGGTTCATCCACGGTTCGCGGGCTGACGTCGCTCTTCGCCGGCCTGCTGCTCGGGCTGGTCGGCATCGACGAGCAGACCGGTCAGATGCGCTTCGCGTTCGGCGTGCCGGAACTGCTCGACGGCATCGACGTGGTCGTGCTCGCGGTGGGGCTCTTCGCCGTGGGGGAGGCGCTTTATGTCGCCGCCTACCAGAGCCGGCAGACCGAGACGATGGAAGCACTGGGCGGCCGCCTGTGGATGTCGCGCGAGGACTGGCGACGCTCGTGGCCCGCATGGCTGCGGGCGACCGCGATCGGCTTCCCGTTCGGGACGATTCCCGCCGGCGGCGCCGAGATTCCGACCTTCCTCGCCTACGCCACCGAGAAGAAGCTGAGCAAGCACCCGGAGGAGTTCGGCGAGGGCGCGATCGAAGGAGTGGCCGGGCCCGAAGCGGCCAACAATGCGTCGGCCACCGGTGTGCTGGTGCCGCTGCTGGCGCTCGGCATTCCGACATCGGCCACGGCGGCGATCCTGCTCGCGGCGTTCCAGAACTACGGCATCCAGCCCGGCCCGCTGCTGTTCCAGACGCAGGGTGCGCTGGTGTGGGGCCTGATCGCCAGCCTGTACGTCGGCAACGTGCTGCTGCTGGTGCTCAATCTGCCGCTGATCGGCCTGTGGGTGCGGGTGCTGATGATCCCGCGGCCGCTGCTCTACGCGGGCATCCTCGTCTTCGCCACGCTGGGTGCCTACAGCCTGCATCAGTCGTATGTCGACCTGCTGACGCTGTACGTGTTCGGCCTGCTCGGCTTCATTATGCGGCGCTGGGGTTTCCCTGTGGCGCCGGCCGTGATCGGCTTGATCCTCGGGCCGCTCGCCGAATCGCAGTTCCGCCGTGCGCTCGCAATCAGCCAGGGCGATCCGTCCGTGTTCTTCACGCACCCGATTTCGGCCACGCTGCTCGCGCTGACCGTGGCGCTGGTCCTGGTGCCGTGGCTCGTGCGCGTCCTGCGAGAGTGGCGACGCCGCGCCCGCTCGTGACGCAACCGCCGCATTCCGGCCGCGACAGTGTCACGGACGCGCCAGTGTCAGGCGCGACGCACGCCATGCGGATGCTCTTCGCCGTCACAATCGCGTGCGCCGGCGCCTTCGTGTGCATCGGGATCCACGCTCCGCTGCCGTGGTTGATCGGACCGCTGGTCGCCGTCGCGTTGGCCAGCATGCTGCATGCCCGTATCGCCGTGCCGCCGGCGGCGCGCCAGCTTGGCCAGTGGGCGATCGGCGTCGCCCTGGGCCTGTACTTCTCGCCGGAGGTGATGCGCGAGGTCGTCCGCCTCGCGCCGTGGCTGCTGCTGGCGATACTGTTCGCGATCGTGCTGGGCGCGCTGGGCAGCTGGGCGTTGGCGCGTGCGACGGGCGCCGACGGAACGACGGCGTTCTTTGCGATGGCGATCGGCGGCGCGAGCGAGATGGCGGCGCAGGCGCAGCGGCACGGCGGCCGCGTCGACCGCGTCGCGGCCGCCCACAGCCTGCGGATCATGCTGGTTGTCCTGATCGTCCCGTTGCTTTTCAGCTGGCTCGACGTGCACGGCCTGGATCCGTACACGCCACTGGCGCGCGACTTCGACCCGATCGGCTTCGTCGTGCTGGTCGCGGTCACGCTGGGCGCCGCGGCGGCGATGGAGCGGTTCGGGTCGCCGAACAGCTGGATGATCGGGCCGCTGCTGGCAGCCGCCGTCATCACCGCGACCGGGCACACGTTCTCGGCGCTGCCGGTCGCAGTCGTCAATGGCGGCCAGTTGCTGATCGGCATTTCACTGGGCGTTCATTTCACCCCCGAGTTCTTTCGTGCCGCGCCGCGATTCCTGACCGTCGTGGCCCTGATCACGCTCGGGTACCTGGCGACGGCCGCCGTCTTCGGTGTCCTGCTGGCGCAGGGATCGGGGCTGCATTGGTCGACAGCCATCGTCGCGACGACGCCCGGCGGGATCGGCGAGATGGCGCTGACGGCGAAGGCGTTGCAGCTAGGCGTGCCGATCGTGACCGCGTTCCATGCGATCCGCATGGCGGCGGTGGTATTGACGGCAGGGACGATCTACGGTGCATGGTGCCGATATGCCTCGAGGAGACCGCATGCCGATTGAACTGCGTCCGTTGACGCGCACGACGGCGATCGACCCGGACGAGTTCCTCGCCGCGGCGCAGGAGTCCGGCGCGGCGCTGGCGCGCTGGATGCCCTGGTATCACGCGCAGTACGGTCGCGCGGATGTCGACCGCTGGTTCGCGGAGGCCGAGCGCATGTGGCGGGAGCGCATCGCGTTTCCGATGGCGATCTGCGAGTCGACGGATCGGCGCCTCCTTGGCGGTGTAGGCCTGCACGACATACAGCTGTACGGCAAGCGCGAGGCCGAAGTCGGCTACTGGGTGCGGCGCTCGGCGTGCGGACAAGGCGTGGCGGCGACGGCGATTCGTGCGATGGCGGCGTTCGGTGTCAACGAACTCGGGTTGATACGGGTGTCGATGCGCATCCGGCTCGACAACCGCTCGAGCCGGCGCGCGGCCGAGCGTGCCGGAGCGCGCTTCGAAGGCGTGGCGCGACATGGTCTGCTGGTCGGCGAGGCGCGCTTCGACGCGGCCGTGTATTCGCTGCTGCCGGCCGATCTGGCGCGGCCCTGGGCACCTTGAGCAGTCGCAGGCCGGCGCCAGCGCACGCCATCGGATCGCGGATTTCAGTGTCTGGATTTTTCAAAAGCGCTGGTGTAGCGTGAAAACGCAGCCGATCACTCGCTGTGGATTAAGAACGTGGAATCAAAAGGTCATTGCCAGCGGCCTCGAGCCGCTCCTGTCGCATTGCAAACCTCCCGGTAATCCCTACAGCACCATCGCTTGCGCGCCGCGGGCGCATCCCGTGTTCATCGGAGTCATCCAATGCCGACAGGCACCGTGAAGTGGTTCAACGAAACGAAGGGCTTCGGGTTCATCAAGCCGGACGACGGCGGTGCTGACCTGTTTGCCCATTACAGCGGCATCAAAACCAAGGGATTCCGCACATTGAAGGAGAACCAGAAGGTCGAGTACCAGGTTCAACAGGGACAAAAAGGCCCGCAGGCGGTCGAGATCGACGTGCTCGAAGGCTGAGCGGCGATGGCGCCCCTTGGGGGCTCGCTCTGGCGGGCCCCCTTTACTTCTTCGTTGTGTACGAGTGCCACACGCGGTCGTGCTGGGAAACCGGGGGCGGCTGCGGGGCCAATCGCGAGGAGCGTGGCGCCGACGACCACGCTGCGGATTTGGAGAACGAGAACGTAGTCGCGCTGCAGTGCAGCGAATGTTCTGCCAGCACGGATCGGAATAGGTCGGCCGCAACCGCTAAAATCACACCCCTTCCCGTTACCGGCGCACTGCGGGCCAACCGCCCATCCTGCCGGTCACTCGCGGCCACGATCCGCGATGCGGTCAGACACGACAAGGGCGGGCCCGGAGGCGGAGCACGCCCACATAAGGAGGCGCAGTTCATGAGCGCATTGCTTGCGGAGCAGCGGGTCAACGCTCCGTCGTTCGTACGTCACAAGAAACTGATCGCCTGGGTGAGCGAGATTGCCAGGCTGACGAAGCCCGACCGCGTGGTCTGGTGCGATGGCTCGCAGGAAGAGTACGACCGGCTTTGCGAGGAGATGGTCCGCGCCGGAACGTTGAAAAGGCTCAACCCCGCCAAGCGCCCTAACAGCTTCCTTGCCCTGTCCGACCCCAGCGACGTCGCTCGCGTGGAGGATCGCACGTTCATCTGCAGTGAGAAGCAAGTCGACGCAGGCCCGACGAACAACTGGATGGCCCCGGCCGAGATGCGCGGGACGCTCAATGGGCTGTTCGCCGGCTGCATGCGCGGCCGCACGATGTATGTGATCCCGTTTTCGATGGGGCCACTGGGCTCGCACATCAGCCAGATCGGCGTGGAGATCTCCGACAGCGCCTATGTCGTCGTCAACATGCGCATCATGACGCGCATGGGTCGCGCGGTGATCGACCTGATGGGCACCGAGGGCGAGTTCGTCCCGTGCGTTCATTCGGTCGGCAGGCCGCTGACGCCGGGAGAGCGGGATGTGGCCTGGCCATGCAGCGACACGAAGTACATCGTGCACTTTCCCGAGACACGCGAGATCTGGTCCTATGGTTCCGGGTACGGCGGCAACGCACTGCTCGGCAAGAAGTGCCTGGCGCTGCGCATCGCCTCGTCGATGGGGCGCGACCAGGGCTGGCTGGCGGAGCACATGCTGATCCTCGGTGTCACCACACCGGCCGGCAAGAAGTACCACGTGGCCGCGGCGTTCCCGTCGGCTTGCGGCAAGACCAATTTTGCGATGCTGATCCCGCCGCCGGCCTTTGCGGGATGGAAGGTGACGACGATCGGCGAGGACATCGCCTGGATCAAGCCGGGCAAGGACGGCCGGCTGTACGCGATCAACCCGGAGGCGGGCTGCTTCGGCGTCGCTCCCGGCACGTCGGAAAAGACCAATTACAACGCGATGGCGATGTTGCATCAGAACGTCATCTACACCAACGTCGCGCTGACCGACGATGGTGACGTTTGGTGGGAAGGCATGGGAGCGCCGCCTGCTCATGTAATCGACTGGCAAGGCAAGGACTGGACGCCGGAGGACGGCAAGGCGGGGCGCAAGGCGGCGCACCCGAATGCGCGCTTCACCGTTGCGGCCGCGCAGTGCCCCTCGATCGACGCCGACTGGGAAGACCCGAACGGCGTCGCACTTGACGCCTTCATGTTTGGTGGTCGACGTTCGACCACGGTGCCGCTGGTGACCGAAGCGCGCAACTGGGTCGAAGGCGTCTACATGGCGGCGACGATGGGCTCCGAGACCACGGCCGCACAGCAGGGCGCCCAGGGCGTGCTGCGCCGCGACCCGTTCGCGATGCTGCCGTTCTGCGGCTACAACATGGGCGATCACTTCGGGCACTGGATCAAGCTCGGCCGCGAGCTGCAGGCGAGGGGCGCGCAACTGCCGAAAATTTTCACGGTGAACTGGTTCCGCACCGACGCCGACGGCAAGTTCGTCTGGCCCGGGTTCGGTGAAAACATGCGCGTGCTGGAGTGGATCATCGATCGCATCGATGGCCGGGCCGACGGAGCCGAGCATCTCTTCGGCGTCACCCCGCGCTATGACGACCTCAAGTGGAACGGCCTGGAGTTTCCGCGTGAGCGCTACGAGCAGATCACGGCGATCGATGCGTCGGACTGGCGCAAGGAGGTCGCTTCTCACGCGGAGCTGTTCGGCAAACTGAGTCCGCATCTGCCTCCGGAACTCGAGCAGACGCGCGCCGCGCTCGCGGCGCGGCTGGTGACCTAGGCTCGCTCAGAGTCACTCGGGGTTTGCCCTGATGCGGCCGGCGTCACGCCGGCCCTCGTCGAAGCGTGGCTTCGCAAGCTGAGTGAAGTTGCTGGCCTGTAATTGCGCCTGCGGCAACGGCCGGACATACTTTGTGTCCGCGCGGCGTCCGACGGAACGCCATTCCCACTAACGCAGGAGACCGCAGTGGGCCTCATCTATTACATCACCCAGGTCCAATTCGACTTCGGTGCCATAAGGCTGGTGCCGGCGGAGTGTGAGCGCAGCGGCATCCGTCGTCCGCTCATCTGCACGGACAAGGGGGTGGTCGCGGCGGGACTGCTCGATCGGCTGCTCGGATCCCTCGGGGACCTGCCGGTGGCGGTGTTCGACGCAACGCCATCCAATCCGACCGAAGCTGCGGTCATGGCCGCGGTCGGCGCCTACCGTGGGCATGACGCCGACGGCCTCATCGCGCTCGGTGGCGGCAGCGCGATCGACCTGGCGAAGGGCGTCGCGATCATGGCGACGCATACAGGTGTGCTCGCCGACTACGCGACGATCCTGGGCGGCAGCCCGAAGATCACCCCGAGCGTCGCTCCGCTGATTGCGATCCCGACCACCGCCGGCACCGGCAGTGAAGTGGCGCGCGGCGCGATCATCGTGCTCGACGACGGCCGCAAGCTCGGCTTTCACTCCTGGCACCTGGTTCCCAAGACGGCGGTGTGCGACCCGGAGCTGACCTACGGGCTGCCGTCCAAGCTCACCGCCGCGACCGGCATGGATGCGGTCGCGCATTGCATCGAGACCTTTCTTTCCAAGGCGGTCAACCCGCCGGCCGACGCCATCGCATTTGACGGACTGGCGCGGGGACTCAAGCACATCGAGAAGGCGACCCAGGAACCGCGCGACCCGGCGGCGCGCTGGAACATGATGAGCGCCTCGATGCAGGGGGCCATGGCTTTCCAGAAGGGCCTTGGCGCGGTGCACTCGCTGTCGCACGCGCTGGGCGGGCTCAAGCTGGGTGCCGAGAAGATCGGTCCGCACCACGGAACGTTGAACGCCGTGTTGCTGCCCGAAGTGATCAGGTTCAACGAGCGCGCGGTGCCGGAACGGGTGCAGTCGATCGCCAGCGTGTTTGGCGTGTCCGGCGGTGAAGCGCTGGCCGCGGCGATCCGCTCGCTCAACCGGCGGCTGGGACTGCCCAATGGTCTCGACGAGATGGGGATCACGGCCGAGTTGTACGACGACGTGGCAACCAACGCGTTGAAGGACCATTGCCACGCCACCAATCCGCGCGTTGCCACGCATGCGGATTACGTTGCTATGCTCGCCGCCTCCGCATGAGCACCTCCACCGAAATCATTCTTGAAACGCGCGGCCTGACGAAGGAATTCAAGGGCTTTGTCGCGGTCAACGACGTCAACCTCAAGGTGCGGCGCGGAGCGATACATGCGCTGATCGGCCCCAATGGCGCCGGCAAGACCACCTGCTTCAACCTGCTGACGAAGTTCCTGACGCCGACGCGCGGCCAGATCCTGTTCAACGGCATCGACATCACCCGCGAAACGCCGGAGCACATCGCGCGCCGCGGGATCGTCCGGTCGTACCAGATCTCGTCGGTGTTTCCGCACCTCACCGTGGTGGAAAACGTCCGGATCGCGCTGCAGCGCTCGACCGGGCTGTCGTTCCAGTTCTGGCGCAGCGAGCGCATCCTCGATTCGATGAACGCCCGCGCACTCGAGCTGCTCGACCAGGTTGATCTGCGGCCATTTGCGGAAGTCGAGACCGTGTCGCTGCCGTATGGCCGCAAGCGCGCACTCGAAATCGCGACCACGCTGGCGACCGAGCCCGAATTGATGCTGCTCGACGAGCCGACCCAGGGCATGGGTCACGAGGACGTTGCGCGCGTCACCGAACTGATCAAGAAGGTTGCCGCCGGCCGGACCGTGCTGATGGTCGAGCACAACATGAACGTCGTGTCGAGCATTGCCGACATGATCACGGTGCTTGCGCGCGGGTCGGTGCTGGCCGAGGGGCCCTACGAGACCGTCTCCAGAAACGCTGCGGTCATGGAAGCCTACATGGGCACCAGCGCGGCCGAACTCGAAGGCGTAGGACATAACTAGGATGGCCGACGCGCTCGAGATCCGGGAACTGCACGCCTGGTACGGCGAGTCCCACATCCTGCACGGGGTCGACCTGCGCGTGGCGCGCGGTGAAGTGGTGACGCTGCTGGGACGCAACGGCGCAGGACGTTCGACGACGCTGCGCGCCATCCTGGGTCTGACGGGAACGCGCAAGGGCTCGATCCAGGTCAATGGCACCGAGACGGTCGGCATGGCGACGCATCGCGTGGCGCACCTCGGCATCGGCTATTGCCCGGAGGAGCGCGGCATCTTCTCGAGCCTGTCGTGCGAAGAGAACCTCATGCTGCCGCCGCGCGTCGATGACAGCGGCGGCATGAGCGTCGACGAGATCTACGCGATGTTTCCGAACCTGAAGGAGCGCGCCAGGAGCCAGGGGTCGCGCCTGTCGGGCGGGGAGCAGCAGATGCTCGCCGTGGCCCGTATCCTGCGCACCGGCGCCCACCTCTTGCTGCTCGACGAGATCTCCGAGGGGCTCGCGCCCGTGATCGTCAAGAAGCTCGGCGAGATGATCCGGGCGCTCAAGGCGCGCGGCTACACCATCGTCATGGTCGAACAGAATTTCCGGTTTGCGGCGCCGCTCGCGGACCGGTTCTATGTCATGGAGCATGGACGCATCGTCGAATCCTTCGCGGCTGAGGAACTCAAGGCCAAGGAAGAGACACTGCATCAGTTGCTCGGTGTCTAGCGGTAAACCGTTCATCGAGGAGGAGACAGAAATGAAGTTGAAGAAAATCGCCGCGGCCGTCGCGGCATGCGGTCTGGCGCTGGGATTTTCTGGCGCGCAGGCTCAGAAGCTCTCGGGCGACAAGATCGTCATCGGTTTCATCACCGACATGTCATCGCTCTATTCGGACATCGACGGCCCGGGCGGAGTCGAGGCGATCCGCATGGCGATCTCCGACATGGAGAAGCAGTTCCCGGGCAAGAAGATCGAACTGGTATACGCCGACCATCAGAACAAGGCCGATATCGCGTCGTCGAAGGTGCGGGAGTGGATCGACCAGTCTGGCGCCGACGTCATCATCGGTGGCACGAATTCGGCCACGGCGCTGGCCAGCGCCCAGGTAGCCGCCGAGAAGAAGCGGCCATACATAGTCGATCGGCGCTGCCACGTCGCGCCTGACGAACGAGAACTGCACGCCATACACGGTCCACTATGCCTATGACACCGTGGCGCTCGCCAATGGAACCGGCTCGGCCGTGGTGAAGAGCGGCGGCAAGACGTGGTTCTTCCTGACGGCCGACTACGCGTTCGGCCATTCGCTTGAGAAGGACACTTCCGACGTCGTCAAGGCAGCTGGCGGCACGGTAGTCGCGTCGGTTCGCGCGCCGCTGAACGCGTCGGACTTCTCGTCGTTCCTGCTGCAGGCGCAGAACAGCAAGGCGCAGATTCTCGGCCTGGCCAATGCCGGCGGCGACACGATCAACTCGATCAAGGCAGCCAACGAATTCGGTGTCACCAAGACGATGAAGCTCGCCGGCCTGCTCATGTTCATCAACGACATCCATGCACTGGGCCTGAAGACCACCGAGGGCATGTACCTAACGGATGGCTGGTACTGGGATCTGAACAACGACACACGAGCCTGGGCCAAGCGTTTCTTCGAGAAGATGAAGCGGATGCCCTCGATGCTGCAGGCCGGCGATTACTCGGCGGTCTCAACCTACCTGACTGCCGTGAAGGCCGCGGGTACCGACGACGCCGACACGGTGATGGCGCAAATGAAGAAGACGCCGATCAACGACATGTTTGCCAAGGGCGGGAAGATCCTGCCGAATGGACGAATGGTGCATGACATGTACCTGATGCAGGTGAAGAGCCCGGCGGAGTCGAAAACGCCGTGGGATTACTTCAAGGTCGTACAGACCATTCCTGGCGACGTGGCGTTCGCGCCGCCGGGTGGCTCGAAGTGCACGCTGAAGTAGCCTGACGTCCCTCACCCGGCGGGGCGCGGTCCGATCAGGACTCGTCCCCGCCGGCCCCGACGACGCTGTCGACCCTTGCCGTTGCGATGACTGAACTGTTCGGAATCCCGCTGTCCGCGCTGCTGTCCCAGCTGCTGCTCGGACTCGTCAACGGCTCGTTCTACGCGATGTTGTCGCTGGGACTCGCGGTCATTTTCGGGTTGCTGAACGTCATCAACTTCGCGCATGGCGCCTTCTACATGATGGGCGCGATCTTCGCGTGGATGGGGCTCACTTATTTCGGCATCAACTACTGGGTGATGCTGGTCGTGGCGCCATTGGTGGTGGGGCTTTTCGGCATCATCGTCGAGCGGCTCCTGCTGCGGCACCTGTACAAGCTCGATCACCTGTACGGCCTGCTGCTGACTTTCGGTCTCACGCTGCTGATCGAGGGCTTCTTCCGTTCCTTTTACGGCGTGTCCGGGCTCCCCTACCAGGTGCCAGAAGCGTTGACGGGTGCCACCAACCTCGGCTTCATGATCATGCCCAATTACCGGGCGTGGGTCGTCGCTCGCCTCGATCGTCGTCTGCCTTGGAACCTGGTACGTCATCGAGCGCACCAAGCTGGGCGCGTTGCTTCGGGCGGGCACCGAGAACGCCAAGCTGACCGAGGCCTTCGGAGTCAACGTGCCGCTGATGGTGACGCTGACTTACGGCTTCGGCGTCGCGCTTGCGGGCTTCGCGGGCGTGCTCGCCGCACCGATCCTGCAGGTGCAGCCGCTGATGGGCAGCAACCTGATCATCGTGGTGTTCGCCGTCGTGGTCATTGGCGGCATGGGGTCGATCCTCGGGTCGATCCTGACCGGACTGGGACTCGGCGTCATCGAAGGGTTCACCAAGGTCTTCTATCCGGAAGCCTCCTCGACGGTCGTGTTCCTGATCATGGCGATCGTGCTGCTGATCCGTCCGGCCGGCCTGTTCGGCAAGGAGAAATAGCGTGAAGTTGCCGCGCGAGTTCATTCTGTACGCGGTGCTGCTCGCGGGTGTCGCCGTGCTGCCGCTCTTCGGCGCCTATCCGGTGTTCGTGATGAAGGTGATGTGCTACGCGCTCTTTGCGTGCGCATTCAACCTGCTGATCGGATTCACAGGACTGCTGTCGTTCGGCCATGCGGCCTTTCTGGGTGGTGGGGCGTATGCGGCCGGACACGCACTGAAGGTCTGGGGGCTGCCCACTGAGCTGGGCCTGCTGGTCGGCGTGGTCGCCGGCGCAGTGTTGGGTCTTGTGATGGGAATGCTGGCGATCCGACGCAGCGGCATCTACTTCTCGATGATCACGCTCGCACTCGCCCAGATGCTGTACTTCTTCTTCCTGCAGGCCGGGTTTACGGGTGGGGAGGACGGCCTGCAGTCGGTGCCGCGCGGCACGCTGCTGGGCTTCGTGAATCTCGAGAGCGACGTCACCTTGTACTACGTGGTGCTGGGCATCTTCGTGCTGTCGTTCCTGCTGATCTTTCGCACGGTGCACTCGCCATTCGGCCAGGTACTGAAGGCGATCCGCGAGAACGAGGCGCGCGCGACTTCACTCGGCTACGACACGGCACGCTTCAAGCTGCTGGCTTTCGTGCTGTCGGCTGCACTCGCCGGACTCGCGGGCGCGACCAAGACGCTCGTGCTCGGGTTCGCAACGCTGACTGACGCGCACTGGAGCACGTCGGGCCTGGTGATCCTGATGGTGCTGATGGGGGGCATGGGCACGATGCTCGGCCCGATTCTCGGAGCATTCGTCGTCGTCGCGCTCGAGAACAAGGTCGGCGACATCGGCATGTTCCTCGGCCGTGTGACTGGCATTGAGTGGTTCAACGGACTGGGCGAAGCGGTCACGGTGGTGATCGGCCTGATCTTCGTTGTCTGCGTAATGTCGTTCAGGCGCGGCATCGTCGGTGAGTTGAACGCGTGGTGGACGCGTCGACGATTGCAGGGTGCGGCCGCCGCGAACTGAGGCGGCACGCCCTCAAACGCTAGGCGCGCCGCAAACGCGGGACCTCGGCTCCCTCGTCTGGCGCCTGATGTGCCCGCTTATCGACCGAACGGCGGCGTGTGATTTCGCGCCCTTCGTCGATACAATCGATTGATCTGTGACGATGCTCCGTGCACACGGAGCCCGCGCGAACTCTCATGGCGCTCAACGTTTCGATGATCTACCGACGCACCGACCGCGGTGTGCGGGAGGTCTATGAAAAGTCGCACAAGTTCACGCAGAGCGAGCGACTGATCTTGATCCTGCTCGACGGGCGGCTGAACGTGGCGGGCCTGAAGACGCGCTTGCCCAGTCTCAATGACGAGCGCATCGAGCGTGCGCTGAAGAAACTGCAGGATGCGGGCCTTGTCGAGCCGATGGGCGCGATGGACGGGGTAGGTATGGGCGGCCCCGGTGCGCCCGATGGCCGCCTCGAACCGGAGGCTGTGGCCCAGTTTCTCGAGCAGAGCGATCTGGATCCGGTCACGATCTTCGGCGACTCCGACGAGTCCGTCGCCAGTGAACTGGTGCGGGCTCGCGTTGAGCAGGCCGCGGCACAGGTCGCCCGGGAGGCGGCAGCCCAGGCGCGAGCCACATCGGCACAGCGTCAGACACCCAGAGATTACGGTGGTTCTCAAGTGAGTGTGCGCTCACACGAGACAAAGGCCGCGCTCTCGAGCACGACCAAGGCGCCGGACTGGGAAGCGGCCACGCATTTCGCGATTACGACGGTCAACGTCCCGGACAGACTTGACCTGCAGGAAGAGCGCGACCGAGCCGACACCGAGGAATTGGTTGACGAGCAGCGGCGGCAGGCTGTGCGCCGCTGGATGAAGCGCCTCGTTATCGTGGCGGTTCTGGCGGTGCTGGCGGCTGCGCTTTACAGCACGGTCGAGCCGCTGCAACGCGAAGTCAGCGCTCCAAAGGTCGCGGCCAAGCTGTCAGAGGTCTTCGGGCAGCCTGTGACGGTGACTGATACCGAGTTCCGCTTCACGCCGTCGCCGCGGATGGTCATTCGCGGCATCGGTGCGGGCGACATCAAGGCGGACGAGGTTTCGCTTCTGATCAACTGGAAAGATCTCTGGAGTGCCCTGCGGGGCGGCCAGTGGGTCTGGGGAGAGGCGACCGTTGCCCCCATGAGCCTGACACTGCCGCAGGCCGGCGCCATCGCGATGACACTGCCGTCTGCCGCGAACAACCTCTCGAACAAGATTTCGACGATCCGTTTCGAATCGATCCGGATCGCCGACTCGGATCTGCTGACGGACCGCTACGAAGCGATGATTCGACGCGGTGCCGATGGGCGCTTTGGCCCGCTGACGGTCCGGCAACTCGACACCGAAGGTGCGATGCGCATTGTGCTTCGGTCTGCGCAGTCGAGCGATGGTCGGCCGGTCCTCGATTTCCGGCTGGACGCCGAGCGATGGACGCTCCCGTTCGGGCCGAAGGTGCGCTGGAGCGAGGTGCGCGCGAACGGGCGGATCGACGGCAAGCTCATCGAAGTTTCGAGCTACTCCTTGGCCGGGTTCTACGGCGTGACGACCGGGATGCTCTATGCCGCGAGCGACGTCGAGTGGGTCATCACCGGGCGGGCGACCGGCACCAATATCGACATCGAGACCGTCGTACAGCATCTGCGCAATACGCCGTCCGGCCAGGAGCCGCCGCCGCCGCCGTTCCAGGGAACCGCCGCCCTCGACCTGACCGTCGTTGGGCGCGGCGTCACACTGGATGAGGCGATACGACAAGGCGTCGTGGGCGGACCGTTCACCGTGCGCTGGGCAGCGCTTAACGGCATCAATCTTGGACTGGCCGCGACCCAGGGAGCGACCGCCGCCGGACAGACGCGGTTTACCGAATTTGACGGGCTGATGGGAGCCTCATCGGCAGGGATCCGTTTCGAAGATACCGGCGGCCGGGCGGGTGCCCTGGCGGCGCGGGGAGACTTCGCCGTGACTCCCGACCTCGCGATCGCGGGTACGGTCCGGGTCGAACTCGGTGGCCAGCGCGGAGTCCAGACGATCACCTTGCGAATTCGCGGCGACGCCCTGGCGCCGCGCTTCGGGCCGTAGCCCCGCCACCTCAGCCGTTCCCGCCGCCGGTCCGGCGCTGACCTGACGGACCGCAAACGCGCACTTCGGGATGTTTCACGTGGAACCGGGGGTCGGTGTTCCACGTGAAACAGCCTGCTGGACCCTCAAGCCTACGTTCCGCCGGCTGGTCGACAGGGCGACGTTTATACTTTCGCGCCATTCGGCAGCAGGTTTCTGGACAATGAATTTCCCGGAAGTCTTCGATGTGATCGTAGTGGGGGGTGGGCACGCCGGGACGGAGGCCGCCCTTGCCGCCGCCCGTACGGGCGCCCGCACGCTGCTGCTGACGCACAACATCGAGACGCTGGGCCAGATGTCGTGCAACCCGTCGATTGGCGGGATCGGTAAGGGGCACCTGGTCCGGGAAGTTGACGCGCTCGGCGGGGCCATGGCCGCAGCGACCGACGAGGCGGGCATCCAGTTTCGCATTCTCAACGGCTCCAAAGGGCCCGCCGTACGTGCAACCCGCGCCCAGGCGGATCGGACGCTTTATCGGAAGGCGATCCGGCGGCGCCTAGAGAACCAGCCAAACCTGTGGCTCTTTCAGCAGGCTGTCGACGACCTGATCGTCGAGGGCGAGCGAGCGGTGGGGGCGGTGACGCAATCGGGCATCCGCTTTCGTGCGCGCGCCGTGGTCCTGACCGCCGGGACCTTTCTGAACGGCCTGGTCCATATCGGGATGCAGAACTTTTCCGCCGGCCGAGCCGGGGACCCGCCGTCGTTGTCCCTGGCGGCGCGCCTCAAGGAACTGAGCCTGCCGCAAGGGCGACTCAAGACTGGCACGCCGCCGCGCATCGACGGACGAACCATCGACTACGCAAAATTGGAGGAGCAGTCGGGAGACCTGGACCCGATCCCGGTGTTCTCGTTCCTCGGCTCGGCTGACCAGCATCCGCGGCAGGTCCCGTGCTGGATCACGCACACCAACGCGAGCACGCACGCGGTGATACGCGCCAATCTCGACCGTAGCCCGATGTACTCCGGAGTCATCGAAGGCGTCGGGCCCCGCTATTGCCCATCGATCGAGGACAAGATCCATCGCTTCGCGGACAAGCCTTCGCATCAGATCTTCCTCGAACCGGAGGGTCTGGATACGCACGAGGTCTATCCCAACGGCATTTCGACCAGCCTACCGTTTGATGTCCAGATTGCGATCGTCCGTTCAATCAAAGGGCTGGAGCAGGCGCACATCCTGCGGCCTGGCTATGCGATCGAGTACGACTACTTCGACCCGCGGGCGCTGAAGGCCTCGCTGGAGACGAAGGCCATCGCCGGACTCTTCTTTGCCGGGCAGATCAATGGCACCACGGGCTATGAAGAGGCGGCCGCGCAGGGGCTGCTGGCGGGACTGAACGCCGTGCGCCTCGTGCGTGGCCAGGAGGCGTGGTCGCCGCGGCGGGATCAGGCGTATCTCGGCGTGCTGGTGGATGACCTGATCACGCGCGGAGTGGCCGAGCCGTACCGCATGTTCACGAGTCGCGCCGAGTACCGCCTGAGTCTGCGCGAGGACAACGCGGACCTGCGCTTGACTGAAATCGGGCGCACTCTGGGCTGCGTCGACGATGCGCGATGGGATGCGTTCAATCGCAAGCGCGATGCCGTAGCGCGCGAGATCGAGCGCCTCAAATCGACGTGGGTGAATGCTCGCATCCTGCCAGACGCCGAGGCGATGCGGGTTTTGGGGCGCGGCATCGAACGTGAGTACACGCTCGCTGACCTTCTCAAGCGGCCTGAAGTGACCTACGCGGGGCTGCTGACGTTGCGTCTGGCGGACGGTGCGGCGGTGGGCGGTCCCACTGATCCAGATGGCGCGGATGCCGCCGTGGCCGAGCAGGTCGAAATCCAGATCAAGTACGCCGGCTACATCGCGCGCCAGGACGACGAGGTTTTGCGCCACGAATCCAGCGAGTCGACGCGCATGCCCGAAAAACTCGACTACGACGCCGTCCGCGGCCTGTCGATCGAAGTCCGACAGAAGTTGAAAGCGCAACGGCCGGAAACCGTCGGCCAGGCCTCGCGGATTTCGGGTGTAACACCGGCTGCCATCTCACTCTTGCTGGTGCACATCAAGCGACTCAACAAGGCGGGTGGCGGAAAGCTCGCGGCCTGAGTTCGTGTTCTCCACGTCCGACCTCGCGGATGGCGTTGCCGGGCTTGGTCTTGAGCTGCGGCCTGAGCCACTCGATCAGCTGGTCCGTTACGCGGATTTGCTGACGCGCTGGAACCGTGTGCACAACCTGACGGCGGTCGAACCCGGCCATACCCTGACGCATCATCTGCTCGACTCGCTCTCAATCGTCCCGACGCTTGCTGCGCGCATGCACGGCGAGGGGCCACTGCGGGTACTGGACGTCGGTGCCGGTGGAGGGCTGCCGGGCATACCGCTGGCGATAGTGCTGCCGGCTGCGCACGTCACGCTCCTGGACAAAGTCGAAAAGAAAGTTGCCTTCCTGCGCCAGGTGAAGCTGGAGCTACGCCTGCCGAATGTCGACGTCGTGCACTCGCGCGTTGAGCAGCTGAGCGCGCCGCCGTTCGATGTGATCCTCGCGCGCGCGTTCGCGACGCTGCTGGAACTCGTACGCCTGTCTCGCCCGCTGCTGGCCTGCGACGGCTGCTGGTGCGCGATGAAAGGCACGTTACCGCGCGCCGAGATCGAGGAGCTCGAACGTGCGCAGCTCGGCGTGCGAATCGCGCAGATCGTTAAACTCCATGTTCCGCGCCTCGACGCCGAGCGCCATCTCATCGTGATCGAGCCCACCTGATGCTCGGCATTACCGATTTCTGGGCCTTCGTGGTCGCTGTCGCCGTATTCCTGGCACTGCCCGGACCTGGCACGTTCGCCTTGCTGACATCTACTGGCAAAGGCGGATCTTCGCGCGGGCGCTGCGGCAACGTTCGGGCTGATCGTCGGCGATCAGGTGCTGCTGTGGCTGGCCGCGCTGGGCGTGGCGGCCATCCTGCAGGGGCATCCGATCCTTTTCAAGTCATTGCAGTACGCCGGCGCCGCATACCTGGTGTTTGTCGGTGTGCGTCTGATCTTCAGTCGTGGCGCCAGTGCTCAGCCGATAACGATCCGCGCTGGGCACTACTTCCGCCAGGCATTGCTGATCACGTTGCTGAATCCGAAGGCCATCGTCTTCTACATGGCGTTCTTTCCTCTGTTCATCGATCCGGCGACGCAGCGAGGTGCGGTGACCTTCGCCGCGATGGCGGTCACGATCGCAGTGTTGACGCTCGTCTACTGCCTGACACTGGTCGCGTTCGCACATGCGTTGACCGCCCAGGTCAAGGCGCATCGTCGGGTGGCGCGAGCGCTCGAGCGCCTCGCCGGCGTCGTGCTGGTCGCGTTCGGCATCAGGCTCGTGCAATGAACGCCTCCCGGTCGTCGATGGCCATCGCTGCGGCGCTGGTCAGCACGCTTGCGGCCGCCAATCCGACCGAACCTTCGCTCGCGACTGTCGGCGGCATCGATGTCGCCCGTTACGCTGGGCTCTGGTACGAGATCGCGAACTATCCGAATCGTTTCCAGAAAGTCTGCGTCCGCAATACGACGGCCGAGTACACCGTACGGGACGACGGCAACGTGCGGGTTGTCAACCGCTGCGCGACTGCCGACGGCACGTCGAGTGTCGATGGGCTGGCCCGCCGCGTCGGCGACAGCACTGACAAGCTGGAGGTCAGCTTTCTTCCCGCCGCGTTGCGTTGGTTGCCGATCGGGTGGGGGGACTACTGGGTGATCGGGCTGGCGCCCGACTATCGCTACGCCGTGGTGGGCGAGCCTTCGCGAAAGTATCTGTGGGTACTCGCGCGCACGCCGACGCTCTCGGCCGAGGATCGCCGCGCCATCGACACTCTGCTGCGTGAGCGAGGCTACGACCCGGCCCTTCTCGTCGCCACGGCGCAGGATCCCCGCTAAGTGGCGCGCATCTTCTGCATCGCCAACCAGAAGGGCGGCGTCGGCAAGACGACAACCGCCGTCAATCTTGCTGCGGGCATCGCTGCGCACGGACCACGCGTGCTGCTGGTCGATCTCGATCCGCAGGGCAACGCCACGATGGGCAGCGGCATCGACAAGCGTCTGCTGCCGGCGACGGTCTATCAGGTGTTGCTCGGCATGAGCGACGTCGTGACCGCGCGCCAGCGTGCCGAGCACGGTGGCTACGATGTGCTGGGGGCCAATCGCGAACTCGCGGGTGCCGAAGTCGAACTGGTCGAGCTGGACGATCGTGAGACGCGGCTCAAGAGCGCGCTCGCCGCGGTTGACGGCGAGTACGACTTCATACTGATCGACTGCCCGCCGTCGCTCTCGCTGTTGACGCTCAACGGCCTGTGCGCGGCGCATGGCGTCATCATTCCGATGCAGTGCGAGTACTTCGCGCTCGAGGGCCTCGCCGACCTCGTCAACACCATCAAGCGCGTTGCGGCGCACCTGAATCCGGACCTGACGATCATCGGCCTGCTGCGCGTGATGTTCGATCCGCGCATGACGCTGCAGCAGCAGGTCTCCGAACAGCTGGTCGCCAAGTTCGGCGACAAGGTCTTCGCCACGATCATCCCGCGCAACGTGCGGCTCGCCGAGGCGCCGAGCTACGGCCTGCCCGGCGTCGCGTACGACCGCGCGTCGAAGGGCGCTCAGGCCTACATCGCGTTTGGCGCCGAGATGATCGAGCGCATACGCGCGCTCTGATGTTCGATCCACGCGGCTTGCCCGCACCGCTGCGGTCTGCGGCAGATGCCCTGAGCGCACGACTCGAGGATGCCGGACTGACGTCTTCGCAGCCACCGCAGCAGACGATCTACGACGGCTGGCTCCTGCGTTACTCTCCAGGCAAGGCGAAGCGCGCACGATCGGTCAATGCGATCGGTGCAGGTCGGCTGCCGCTTGAGCGCAAGATCGCCGAGGTCGAGGCGTTCTATCGACGTGTTGGCCTGCCGTGCCTGTATCGCATGACGCCATTTTCCGAACCGACGGCGCTCGACAGCGCGCTCGATGACGCGGGCTTTGTCGCCGTGGACGAGTCGCGCGTGATGGCGCTCGAACTTAGCGCGCGGCCCAGCTTGACCGTGCCGCCCGTCGAGCCGGTAGAGGCCGATGTTGTCGAGTTCGTGCGCATCGCCGGTGCGCTTCGCGGCTCGCCGCCCGGCGTGATTGCAGCCGAAGAGGAGCGCATGGCGCACGTGGCGCTGCCGGCGCGTTACCTCGTGGTGTACGAAGGAATTCAACCCGTCGCCTGCGGCAGCCTTATCACCGACGCCGAGTGCGCCGGTGTGTTCAACATGGTGACGGCTTCCGAGCGGCGCGGTCGAGGCTATGCCACTGCCGTCGTGCAGGCGCTGCTCGCGCAGGCCGCCGCCGCGGGTGCGCGCCTGGCTTACCTGCAGGTCGACGCCGCGAACGCGCCGGCACGTCACATTTACGAACGGTTCGGATTTCGCGACCGGTATGCGTACTGGTATCGCGCGGGTCCTGCCAGCGAAGGAAAGACGCAATGATCAAACGGCCCAAAGGCCTGGGACGGGGCCTCGACGCGCTCCTGGGCGGCGAACCGCCACCGCCCGCGGCGGCCTCCGCGCCCGCCACGCTCCCGGTCGCGCGCCTGCGTCCCGGCAAGTACCAGCCGCGCACGCGGATGGACCCGCAGGCGCTTTCGGAACTCGCCGACTCGATCAGGGTGCAAGGGATCATGCAGCCGATCCTCGTGCGGCCGGTCGATGGTGGGCACTACGAGATCATCGCGGGCGAGCGGCGCTACCGCGCCGCCCAGCTGGCCGGGCTCGACGAGGTGCCGGTGCTCGTGAAGCCGGTGCCGGATACCGCCGCACTCGCGATGGCGCTGATCGAGAATATCCAGCGCGAGGACCTCAACCCGCTCGAGGAAGCGCAGGGCGTGCAGCGGCTGATCCGCGAGTTCGACTTCACGCACGAGCAGGCCGCGCAGGCGATCGGGCGTTCGCGCAGCGCGACGTCCAATCTGCTGCGTCTGCTGAACCTCGCGTCGCCGGTGCAGGAGATGCTGCTCGGCGGGCAGCTCGACATGGGCCACGCGCGCGCCTTGCTGGCCGTGGACTCGGCCACGCAGATCCAGCTCGCGCATCGCATCACGGCGCGCGGCCTGTCGGTGCGCGAAGCCGAGGCGCTGGTTGCGAGGCACGGCAAGCCGTCCGCTGCCGCGGCGAGGAAACCGGCGCGCAATCGCGACCTCGTGCGGCTGGAGGAGGAACTCGCGGACTCGCTCGGGGCCAGCGTGCGCCTCGACGCCAATGCCAAAGGCCGCGGAAAGCTGGCCATCACGTTCTCCAGCCTTGATCAACTCGACGGCATCGTGGCCCGGCTGCGGCGGCAGTAGAGTTCGCACTCGATGGCGCGGCGCAACACAAATTTGACCCGGGGTCGCGCCACCTCGTAGAATCTCGCGGTTTTGGCGAAAACGGACTCAAGATCCCGCCGCAGGGCGCTCGGAGCGTTTCCATGTTCCGGATTGTCCTGCTGCAGATACTCACAACCGGCGTCGTTTCGCTGCTGAGTGCGCTCGTCGGAGGAGCGCCGGCGGCGATCTCCGCGCTGTTGGGGGGCGCCGCCTGCTTCATACCGAACGGATTGTTCGCGCTGAAGCTGGCCGCCGCGGCCCGTCGGCCCCAAGGGGCCGATGCGGCCGTGTTCTTGATCGGCGAATTCGCCAAGGTCGTCTCAACGATCGTGCTGCTGGCGCTGATCGTCGCGACCTACAAGGACCTGGTGTGGCTGGCGATGCTGATGTCCATCATCGCCGTGCTGAAGAGCTACGTGCTGGCGCTGCTGATCAAATAAGGACGGGCTTCAAATCATGGCTGCTTCGGGCCACGCTCCCACCGCCACCGAGTACATCGTCCATCACCTGACGCACCTGACGTCGACGGGCGAAAAGCAGAAGCTCATCGTCGACTTTTCGGTCTTCAACGTCGACACGATTTTCTTTTCAGTGCTTGTGCTGTGCTGCGTGCTGCTGGTGTTGTGGCTGGTGGCGCGCAAGGTGACGTCCGGCGTTCCGGGTCGTTTCCAGGCCGCGGTCGAATCGCTGGTCGAGCTGGTCGAGGAGCAGAGCAAGTCGATCGTCCACGGCGACCGCACGTTCATCGCACCGCTGGCGCTGACGGTGTTCCTGTGGATCGTGATGATGAACGCAATCGACCTCATTCCGGTCGACTTCTTGCCGTGGATTGGACACACGTTCCTTCCCTGGATCACCTTTGGAGCGGTTCATTTTGAGTATCTGCGTCCGCTACCGACAGCGGACCTCAACGGCACACTCGGCATGGCGCTCGGCGTGCTGACGCTGATGATCTACTACGGCGTCAAGATCAAGGGCTTCGGTGGCTGGGTGCATGAGCTCTTCACGGCGCCCTTCGGCGCCCACCCGGTGCTGTGGCCGTTCAACTTCCTGCTCAACCTGATCGAGTACGCGGCCAAGACCGTCTCGCTTGGCATGCGACTGTTCGGCAACATGTACGCGGGCGAGCTGCTGTTCTTCCTGATTGCGCTGCTCGGCGGCTACGCGGCCCTGAATGCCACCGGGATCATGCTGACGATCGGCCACGTCCTGGCGGGCACCGCCTGGTTGCTGTTCCACATCCTGATTGTCCTGCTGCAGGCGTTCATCTTCATGATGCTGACGCTGGTTTACATCGGGCAGGCGCACGAAGGCCATTGATTCACCCATAACTGCCATCATCTTTTGCACTGAGGAGTAGTTGAAATGACGAACGTCGCATTCGTTGCCCTGGCCACCGGCCTGATCATCGGCCTGGGAGCCATCGGTGCCTGCATCGGCATCGGCATCATGGGCGGCAAGTACATCGAGGCCGCGGCGCGCCAGCCCGAGCTGATGAACACGCTGCAGACCAAGATGTTCCTGCTGGCGGGCCTGATCGACGCCGCGTTCCTGATCGGCGTCGGTATCGCGATGATGTTCGCGTTCGCGAATCCGTTTGCCGGCTGACGCCGGGCGAACGCCTCCGAACGATCAACCTCAGCTGCGGGTCTGGCGCCAGGCGTCGGGCCGGCACATTCCGGGTTTCTTATGAACATCAACGCCACGCTGTTCGTCCAGCTGGTGGTCTTCTTCATCGGGGCATGGGTCACGATGAAGTTCATCTGGCCACCTCTGATCAAGGCGCTCGACGAGCGCCGGAAGAAAATTGCCGATGGCCTGGCTGCCGCCGACCGCGGCAATCGCAGCCTCGATGACGCGCAGAAGAAGATCGCGCAGCTCGATGCCGAGGCTCGCACCCGCGCCCAGGCCCTGATGGCGGAAACCGAGAAGCGTGCCCAGGCGCTGATCGACCAGGCCAAGGGGCAGGCCAAGGTCGAGGGCGATCGCCTGATCGCGTCGGCCAAGGCCGAAGCCCAGCAGGAGGTGGTGCGTGCCAAGGATTCGCTGCGCGACCAGGTGGCGGTGCTCGCCATCGCGGGCGCCGAGCAGATCCTGCGGCGCGAAGTCAATCCGCAGGTGCACGCCGACCTGCTGTCGCAGCTTAAGGCGAAGCTTTAGCCATGGCCGAACTGTCGACCGTCGCCCGTCCCTACGCGGAGGCCCTGTTTTCGGTCGCACAAGGATCGGGCCAGCCGCTGGATGCCTGGCTCGCCTCGACCGAGGAACTGGCGAACCTGATCGCGCATCCGCAGGTTGCGGAAGTCGTCGGCGACCCCAATCTCGATCATGCGCAGGTGTTCGGTCTGCTGACCGGCATGCTCAAGACGCCATTGCCTGAGACGGGCGTTAATTTCCTCAAGCTGCTGATCGAGAACCAGCGCCTCGCAGTGCTGCCCGAGGTCGCGGTGCAGTTCCGGCGGCTGAAGAACTCAGCCGAAGGCGTGGCCGATTGCCTGATCGAAACCGCGTTCCCGCTCAGCGATGCGCAGGTGTCCGAGCTGGTGACGTCATTGGCCGCGAAGTTCGGCCACAAGCTCAAGCCGGAAGTCCGCGTGAATGCGGAGCTGATCGGAGGAGTGCGCGCCACGGTCGGCGACCAGGTCCTCGACGGTTCGGTCCGTGCGCGGCTTTCAGACATGCAGACAGCGCTTACTGCCTAAGCGGCGCCTGAAATTTTTCGGAGTTGAAAGATGCAACTCAATCCCAGTGAAATCAGCGAACTGCTGAAGTCCCGCATCAAGGGCCTCGGCGTTTCGACCGAACTGCGCACGCAGGGCACGGTCGTCACGGTGACCGACGGCATCTGCCGCATCCACGGCCTGTCGGACGTGATGCAGGGCGAGATGCTCGAGTTCCCGAACAACACCTTCGGCCTGGCCCTGAACCTCGAGCGCGACTCGGTCGGCTCGGTGGTGCTTGGCGATTACGAGCACATTCGCGAGGGCGACACGGTCAAGGCGACCGGCCGCATCCTCGAGGTGCCGGTCGGTCCTGAGTTGATCGGCCGCGTCGTCAACTCGCTCGGCCAGCCAATCGACGGCAAGGGTCCGATCAACGCGAAGATGACCGACGTCATCGAGAAGGTCGCGCCGGGCGTGATCCAGCGCCAGTCGGTGTCGCAGCCGGTGCAGACGGGCCTGAAGGCGATTGACTCGATGGTGCCGATCGGCCGCGGCCAGCGCGAACTGATCATCGGCGACCGCCAGACCGGCAAGACGGCGGTGGCGGTCGACACGATCATCAACCAGAAGGGCAAGGACCTGATCTGCGTGTACGTCGCGATCGGTCAGAAGGCCTCGAACATCGCCAACGTCCTGCGCAAGCTCGAAGAGTTTGGCGCGATGGAGTACACGATCATCGTGGCCGCCACGGCGTCGGAATCGGCGGCGATGCAGTACATCGCACCGTACTCTGGATGCACGATGGGCGAGTACTTCCGCGACCGCGGCCAGGACGCACTGATCATCTATGACGACCTGACCAAGCAGGCGTGGGCCTATCGCCAGGTGTCGCTGCTGCTGCGCCGTCCGCCGGGCCGTGAGGCCTATCCGGGCGACGTGTTCTACCTGCACTCGCGTCTGCTCGAGCGTGCGGCGCGCGTCAATCCCGATTACGTCGAGAAGTTCACCAAGGGTGCGGTCAAGGGCAAGACCGGGTCACTGACTGCGTTGCCGATCATCGAGACGCAGGCCGGCGACGTGACCGCGTTCGTGCCGACCAACGTGATCTCGATCACGGACGGCCAGATCTTCCTCGAGACCGATCTCTTCAACGCCGGCATCCGGCCCGCCATTAATCCCGGCATCTCGGTGTCGCGGGTCGGTGGCGCCGCCCAGACCAAGGTCATCAAGAAGCTGGGCGGTGGCGTACGTCTCGCGCTCGCGCAGTATCGCGAGCTGGCAGCGTTTGCGCAGTTCGCGTCCGATCTCGACGAGGCGACCCGCAACCAGCTCGAGCGCGGCCGCCGCGTGACCGAGCTGATGAAGCAGCCGCAGTACCAGCCCCTGCAGGTCTGGGAAATGGCAGTCACGCTGTTCGCGGTCAGCGCCGGCGCTTTCGACAGCATTGACATCAAGGATTGCCTGACGGCTGAGAAGGCGCTGCGCGACTACGTGAAGACCAAGCACGCCGCGCTGGTCGACCGTATCGAAAGCACGAAGGACCTGTCGAAGGAAGACGAGGCCGAGCTGACGAAGGCGATCGAAGCGTTCAAGAAGTCGGCCGGGTATTGATTTTCTTGTAGTTGGAATGTGTTCGAGCGCCGGGCCGTTCCCAAGCTCGAACACCTAACTGGAGTCGGAGGGATGCACGTGCGGCGCAACGCGCCGCGTACATCCCGACGAATTAGGACATGGCAGGTACCAAAGAGATCCGCCTGAAGATCAAGAGCGTG
>CAVPDC010000026.1:0-61142 GCA_963702595.1 uncultured beta proteobacterium
CGCTGCCGAGCAAGCGATCGACGTCGGAGCCTGATCCCTTGGCCGTGCTGCAGGCGGAGAACGAGCGATTGATCGCGCTCCTGGAGGCAAACGGAATCGAGTGGCGCCTGGCGCCCGAGCCGGCAACCTCTCCTTCCAAACCCGAATCGTCGCGACTCTCCACCGAGGCGAAAGTGGCACTCTTTCGTCAGCGGTTTCGGGGTCGCACGGATGTCTACCCCGTGCGCTGGGAGAGTAAGACAACGGGCAAGTCGGGTTACGCACCTGCATGTGCGAACGAATGGCGTGCCGGAGTGTGCGAGAAGCCGCGAATCAAGTGCGGAGACTGTGGGAATCGCTCGTTGATCCCGCTTTCGGACGCTGCCATCTACGCCCACCTGGCCGGTGACCACACGATCGGTGTCTACCCGCTGCTGGAGGACGACAGTTGCTACTTCCTCGCGATCGACTTCGACGATGCCGAGTGGAGAGAGGATGTTCGAGCCTTCGCCGGTTCGTGCACCGATCTCGGCGTCCCGATTGCGATCGAGACTTCCCGCTCTGGAAACGGGGCGCACGCCTGGATCTTCTTCGCAAATCGCGTATCGGCCCGGGACGCCCGGCGGTTGGGCGCCGCCATCATCAGTCACACCTGCGCGCGCACGCGGCAACTGGAGCTCACGTCCTACGACCGAATGTTTCCCAATCAGGACACCATGCCCAAGGGCGGCTTCGGCAATCTGATCGCCTTGCCGCTGCAGAAGAAGGCTCGGGAGAACGGCTGCGCTGTGTTTGGCGACTCCGATCTGCGACCGCACCCGGACCAGTGGGAGTTCCTGGCATCGATTGAGCCGATGTCGCCGTTCGACATCGAGCCGACGATCGTACGGGCCACCGGCGGCGTGCATCCGCTAGACGTGACCTTTATCGACGATGAGGATCTTGCAACGCCGTGGAAGCGCGACACGCGATCGCTTGCGAAGATTCCTGGTGTGATGCCGAAGTCGCTCACCGTGACATTGGCGAACCTCGTCTACTTCGAGAAGGCGGAGCTTCCGCAGCCACTGGCCAACCGCCTGATCCGACTCGCGGCGTTTCAGAACCCCGAGTTCTACCGGGCACAAGCCATGCGGCTGTCGGTGTGGGACAAGCCGCGGGTGATCAGCTGCGCTGAGAACTATCCCCGTCACATTGCACTGCCGCGCGGCTGCCTCGATGCCGCACAAGACTTGCTTCGCGAAAACGCAATCCGTTGTGATCTGAGGGATGAGCGCAACGCCGGCGAGCTGATTGATGTGAGATTCGTAGGAACGCTTCGAGCTGATCAGGAGGCCGCCGTTGCCGCGATGCTCCACTACGACGTGGGCGTGCTTTGTGCCCCGACCGCATTCGGCAAGACCGTTGCCGCTGCCGCGATGATCGCCCGCCGGGGCGTGAATACCTTGGTTCTGGTGCATCGAACCGAACTGCTTAACCAGTGGCAGGAGCGATTGCAGACTTTTCTCGGCGTCGGCGGGGGCGTGGTCGGCACGATCGGCGGCGGCAAGGCGAATCCCACCGGCAAGGTCGACATCGCGGTGATGCAGTCGCTGTCTCGCCAAGGCGAGGTCAACGCCCTCGTCGAGAACTACGGTCATGTCATCGTGGACGAGTGCCATCATGTCGGTGCGGTGTCGTTCGACGCCATCCTGAAGCGATGCAAGGCCAAGTACGTGCTTGGCCTGACCGCCACGCCGATCCGCCGAGACGGTCAGCAGCCGATCATCTTCATGCAGTGCGGACCGATTCGGCACACGGCGGCGAGACCTGCTGACGCCCCCCATGACCTGCAGGTGCTGCCTCGATCATGCTTTGATCGCATTGACCTGCCGCCGGAGTCGGGGATTCAGGATGTGTTTCGGCACCTCGCCAACGATCGATCGCGGACGGCAGCTATCGCTGCAGAAATCAGAAAGGCGTTCGATCAGGGCCGCAAGGTGCTGGTGCTGACCGAGCGCACCGAGCACCTCGACGCCATCGAGGTGGCGTTGGGTGCAGAGCCCGCGCCGCCGTTCGTTCTTCACGGACGGATGTCCAAGAAGCAACGCGCCATGCTCATTGCAGAACTCGGCGCGCTCCCACCCGATGCGCCGCGCATTCTGCTGGCCACCGGCAAGCTCGTCGGCGAAGGATTCGACCATCCGCCCCTCGATACCATGGTCTTGGCCATGCCCGTCTCGTGGAAGGGAACGTTGCAGCAGTACGCCGGCCGGTTGCATCGGGAGCACGCGAGCAAGGCCAGCGTGCGGATCATCGATTTCGTCGACACCGGGCATCCGGCTTTACTTCGAATGTGGGACAAGCGCCAGCGCGGCTACCGCACGATGGGCTACCGGATTGCCGAGGCGCAGACCGTCATGCAGGTCATGCCTCAATCGATGCTCCGAGCGGGCCTTGATTGATGTCCCTGACGATTGATGTCCCTGACGGTAAAAAAACGGGCGGAAAAGTTAGTCGGGACAATGGCTTATGGTGTTTGATGCCGGCCCTCTCCTTGGGCGTGTCCCTGACCGAGATGAACGCGCGTCGATGCTGTCGCCGATGGTCCTGGGAGTCGATAGACGTCGATAGATCTCGAAAGGTCAGCTTTGGCGGAATGGCCCGGAAACCCGCGCCAATGCTGGTACCTGACAGGTTGACGGTAAAAATGACGGTAAACATCTGCGCGGCAGCGACGCGCGCCTTACAAATCAAGAGCTTAGAAGGCTCGTTGATGATTGAGTGGGAGTAGGGGTGACGGGAGTGTTTTAGAGACACTTCTAATCAGTGGCTTACAAGCGTACGTCACGGCGCTTGGCCCATCATCTATAGCCACCGATTAGATCGCAACTGCCTGATCCGGAAACTCTGTGCGGGCTTTCCGCATGCTGCCGCAGGGCGGCCGCCTTATTCTTGAGACGAATGGCGACGGTCACACGCGATCCTGCGGACGTCCCAGGCACGGGCGTGAAGGTCATGAATTCGTTCGTGTCCCAAGCGACGCGGCGATGAGGTCCTTGGCGGTCGATCGTGGACCGGCGACCAGCGCGCGGACTCGCCCGTCAGCTTCATCAACCAATCCGCCGTTCCTCGCGGCATCCAGGTTGCTCGAGCAGGCGGCGAGCACGTCGAGACCCGCAATCTCGTAGCCATAACCGGCGGCTATCCAGCGCAGGGCGGCCAGGCCCGCTTCGACGGCGAAGCGGGGTTTCGTCGCTGCAAAATCACGTGCCGCCCTCGTCAGAGTGCGCGGATCGCAGGGCGTTCGCTGGGCAAGGGCGATCGCCTCGTCGTAGAGGCCGGCATCCTTCGCCGCGGCGAACCACTTGCCCTCCTGTCCCGGCGTGCTCGCCACCAGATCATCGAGGATTTCCGCGGGCGCCTTGGTTGGGTACTTCTTCGCGATCGCGCGGAAGGTCGCGAGGAACGTCGTTCCCTGGTTGGCTACGAGCGCGTAGCGCGCGTACGCCTCTTCGGCGAGTCCCGACGAGAGCAGGATCTCCTCGCAGGCGCGTGCGATCGCGATCGGGTGGTCGTTCAGGCCGCGACTTGCTTCGGCGTAGCGGATCGCTTCCGCCTTCCGCCCCATGGCGGCCAGTGCTCTCACGCCCCACTCACGGTAGTGCCACATCGAGCAGGGCGCTTTGTCGAGGAGGGCGAGCAGTTCCTCGTGGCGTCCGGCGTGGAAGAGAGCGCTCAGGCAGGCAATCGTCCCGTGGAAGTAGCCGCCGGGCCTTTGTTGAGGACTCCACACCGTCTCGACAGTATCGATCGGCCGAGTTGCCCATGCGGAAGCTCGATCGCGCGACGCGCACAGCTCGCCCCAGTAGTCGTTCAGACGCTCGATGTACGGGATCTCGTCGTTCTGATGCGCCTCCCAGAGCCGGTCGAGCCACCGCTCGCGCGTCTCGTCGTCGACCGGCGCCTCGGCAATGATCTTCGCGCAGACCTCCATCGCATGATTGACGGCTGTGCCAATCGCGCCGGAGGAGCTGTCGACGTGTTCGAGCGCCGGCGAAACCTTTTCGAGGAAGAGGACCGCGCCGGCGGCGGCCAGCGCCGGGTCCTTCTTCGCGACCTTCCGGATCTCGGCTGTGGCTTCCCTGGCCCGCTGCACGGCGGGCTGCGAGCGCCAGCCGAAGGCATGCCGGCGAAAACGCGCCGCGAACGCCCACTTGTGTGCGGGGGTCTGGTCATCGATAATCACGCTTGACGTTAATCACGTATAGCGTTACTATAGTAACGGTGGCGATCAAGACGTTCAAGTGTGCCAATACCGAGGCGCTGTTCCGGCTGCAGCGCGTGGCACGCTTCGCCAACATCGAGCGTTCAGCGCTGCGCAAGTTGAAGCAGCTCGACCTCGCGCGACGCATCGAGGACTTGCGTGCGCCGCCGGCGAACCGTCTCGAGCAGCTGAAGGGCGATCGTGCAGGCCAGTGGAGCTTGCGGGTGAACGATCAGTTCCGCATCTGCTTTCGCTGGACGGGAAGCGATGCCGAAGAAGTCGAGATCGTGGACTATCACTGAGGCAAAACGACATGAGCAGGAAACTCAAACCCGTGTCGCCCGGCGAGATGCTGGCCGAGGAGTTCTTGAAGCCGCTGGGCATGAGCAACTACCGGCTGGCCAAGGAGATCGACGTTCCCGCGCAGCGCATCGGCGAGATCCTGGCCGGCAAGCGTGCCATCACCGCGGACACCGATCTGCGGCTGTGCCGCTTCTTCGGACTCTCGGATGGCTGGTGGCTGCGTCTGCAGGCCGACTACGATACCGAGGTCGCGAAGGCGAGCCTCGCGAAGACCCTCGCGAAGATCAGGCCGTGGAAGGAAGCAGCGGAGCAGGCTGTCGATGCGCACTAATGCGCCGCGTCCGTGCAGCAGCGTCGTGACGGTAGAAGAATCGGCACAAGGTCCCGTTGCGACAACACCTTAGACGACTCTCGAGCAAGCGTTCCGCTTGACGGAATCTGCGTCGCAGATCATCATGCGCCATGATTCGCTCGTTCGCGTGCGCCGATACCGAGGCCTTGTTTCACAGCCGCCCGGTATCGCGCTTCCGCAACATCGAGCGCGTCGCGAGGCGCAAGTTGCTTCAGATCCACGCCGCCACCGAGCTGGCCGGCCTGCGCGTCGCACCGGGCAACCAGTTGGAGGCACTGAAGGCCGACCGCAAGGGCCAGCACAGCATTCGCATCAACGGCCGGTGGCGAGTTTGCTTTGTCTGGAAGGCCGATGGAGCGCACCGCGTCGAGATCGTGGACTACCACTAGGAATGCGGAACATGGCCAAGTTGCTCAAAGAGATTCATCCAGGCGAGATCCTGCTGGAGGATTTCATGAAGCCCATGGGCATCAGCGCCCGCCAGCTCGCGGCGGACATCGATGTCTCGCCGAGCAGGATCAGCGAACTGGTGAATGGCCAGCGCCCCATCACCGCGGACACCGCGCTTCGGCTCGGTTTGTTCTTCGGCATGGAGCCCAGATTCTGGCTAAACCTGCAGTCCGAGTACGACATCCGGGTCGCGGATCGGGAACTCCGAGCCAAGCTCTCGCCAAGGATCCGCGTCTTTCAGCCGGTAGCGGGGTGACGCTCCGCGTTCAGCTACGAGCGGCCGGAAGGGCATGTTGCATCATTGACCTGCCAGTTTGCGTCTCGATGCAGTGCGCATCGTCAATGACCTCCGATCGAATCGCGATTGCGTGACTCGAAGGCTGAGCGCGTGCCTTCCGCAGCCTGGCGGACGCCGAACTGCATGCCGATCTGGGGAGTGTGGCGGCCGACGCCCGCGCAAGCCTAGAGGCGGCGCTGGAACAGGTGGCGTTGTATGAGGGGCTGCTCTTGCCCTCGTCGGCGGCGTGACAAGCGCCAAGCTCCATTACGATCTTGAACGGACGGGGGCGATCGCTGTCGCCGCGGCGTGGTTTCACTTGGGGAACATGTATTGCGCCTGCGCGCGCAGCTGCCAGGTGGCGCCGTTGCCGGGATGCACCTCGTTGTAGTAAGCGCCGAACACTGCGCGGTATCTGCGGCGCAGCAGCAGCGATCAGCATTCCGTTTCACACAAAGGAGAACCCAAGATGATTGAACAGCATCACGCGACGTCGCATGTCGCCCGAGCGACGATGGGCGGATCAGCTCGTGCCGCTGGATCGCAAGTGCGCTCCAACGTACTCGGCATCGCGGCCGCGCTGGCGGCCGGCATCGCCGTCGCTGCGCCAGTGTCGGCCCAGCAGGCCGCCGAACGCATCTGGTCCGGCGGCACGATCATTACGATGAACGACAAGTCGATGCGCGCGCAGGCAGTGGCCGAGCGCGGCGGCCGCATCGTCGCGGTGGGCACGCGCGAGCAGGTGATGAAACTGCGCGGACCGGCCACTCAGATGATCGACCTGAAGGGTCACGCGCTGCTGCCAGGCTTCGTCGATGCGCACGGGCACGTGATGGTCGGCGGCATACAGGCGCTGTCGGCCAACCTGCTCGCGCCACCCGACGGCCAAGTCAAGGACATCGCCGGCCTGCAGCAGACGCTGCGGGAGTGGATAGCGGCCAACGAGGCGACAGTCCGCAAGGTCAATCTGATCCTCGGCTTCGGCTATGACCCGGCCACGCTCGTAGAACAGCGCCATCCGACGCGGCACGACCTGGACGCGGTGTCCAAGGATGTGCCAATCGTTGTCGTGCACCAGTCCGCCCACCTGTCGGCGCTCAATTCAAAGGCGCTCGAGATGGCCGGCATCAACGCAGGCACGCCCGACCCGCAGGGCGGCGTGATCCGACGCGAAGCGGATGGCAAGGAGCCCGATGGCGTGCTGGAGGAGACCGCGCACTACGCGGCTGTCATGAAGCTGCTCGGCGGCGTCGGCGCCGAAGGTGCGCGCACCTTCGTGCGTGCCGGCGCGGACCTTTGGGCGCGCTTTGGCTACACCACGGCGCAGGAGGGCCGCTCCATGCCCGGCACCGTGGCACTGATGCGGCAGGTGGCCGATGGCGGCCAGCTGAAGATCGATGTTGCCACCTATCCGGACGCGCTTGTCGACCGCGACTTCATCAAGAAGCACCTGAGCACCACCTACACCAACCGACTACGCGTGGCCGGTGCCAAGCTCAGCATCGACGGCTCGCCGCAAGGCTTCACCGCCTGGCGCGACCGGCCGTACTACGCGCCGGTGGGCAACTACCCGAAGGGCTATGCCGGCTACCAGTCGGCCACCAACGAGCAGGTGCTCGACGTGATCGACTGGGGCTACGCCAACGGCGTGCAGGTCATCACGCACTCCAACGGCGAGGCTGCCTCCGACCTGCTGATCGCCGCGCACACCGTGGCGCGGCTGAAGCACGGCGCTGACAAGGCCAAGGCCACGCGGCCGGTGCTGATCCATGGCCAGTTCCTGCGGGAGGACCAGGTCGATGCCTACCAGCGCCTGAACGTGCTGCCGTCGCTGTTCCCGATGCACACGTTCTACTGGGGCGACTGGCACAGCACCAAGACCGTGGGGCCGGCGGCAGCGCAGAACATCTCGCCCACCGGCTGGGTGCGGAGCCGCGGCATGATCTTTACTTCGCACCACGATGCGCCGGTGGCCTTCCCCGACTCGATGCGCGTGCTCGATGCCACCGTCAACCGCGTGGCGCGCGGCTCGGGCAAGGTGATCGGGCCGCAGCATCGCGTGGACGTGATCACCGGCCTAAAGGCGATGACGATCTGGGCGGCCTGGCAGCACTTCGAAGAGAAGGACAAAGGCTCGATCGAGGTTGGCAAGCTTGCCGACTTCGCGATCCTGTCGCGCGACCCGACGCAAGGCGACACGAAGACGATCCACGCGATCAAGGTGACCGAAACGATCAAGGAGGGCGTTACATTGTTCCGGCTGACGCCGCAGGAGCAGCGCAAGGCCGAGCTGATGCTCCGCCCCGGGCTCGACGGTCGCGATGCTTTCGCGCGCTTTCTCTCCACCGCCGCCGTGTACCGCGACATGGCGCAGCTGCCGGCTTACCTGCAGCGGCCTGCGACCGTGGCCTACTTCGCAAACGCGCCGCACGACGGCGCCTGCGTAGGCCAGGTGATCAGCGACCTGGTACTGGCGATGATCCAGGCAGAAGAAGTTGCGCAGGAGCGATGACGCCAAGGAGTGGCGCACGTGACCCATACACGGGTTCTCGCCGCCGGCGGCCGCCGGGCCTTGCTGAAGCGCGACCGCGAAGAACGCACGGGCGGCGTCGCTCCGCTTTCTCGTGTCTGCAGTGCAGGCGAGTGAAGCTCGGCGCCACTGGCGATGCCTCGCACCTCACCGGTAATCGTCACGGTGAGAGTGCTGGAGGCAGTAGACAGTGTCCGACGAAGCAACGGCTCAGTCGGCAAGTTGATCGGTGAGCCGGAATCGCTGCCGGCGTTTGCCGGAGCGGACGCGCAGCTGCACCGGTGGCCTGCCTTGCCCTCGGATCGAAGCGCTTGCGTCCTGGCTTCGGGTTTCGCGCGCGCGAGGTGTCGATACACTCGCGCTCGCCTACTGGAAGTATGACCGCAGCGGCCCGGTTTCCATTCAAACCGTCGGCGTTGCGTCGCAGTTCTGGCAGCACGCGAACACTTGAGGACCGACATGCCGCGCAAAGGTGCCATGACCATAAGACTGATACTGGCCGCACTCATGGGCATGGCGCCCATGGTGTTGAATGCCCAGGCCCCTGCGGACCTGGAGCGGTGTCGCGCGATTCCGGAACCCTCAGCACGGCTGGCGTGCTACGACGCGGCTGCGGCCAATGCGGCCGCCGCGTTGCGGTCTGCACCGCCGGGCGCGGAACCCGCAGCGGCCGCGGGCGCCGCCCCGGAGTCCCGGCGCGACAGCGGCGCAAACCTGGTTGCGACCGGATCCCTCGCGGGTGGTCAGTCGCTCATTGCCCAGCGCTGGGAACTCGAGGATCGCTACAAGGCAGGCACGTTCCGGTTCACCTTCTATCGGCCGAACTACATCCTGCCGGTCGTGTACTCCTCCAACGCCAACGACAGTCCGCAGACGCCGACGCAGCCAGCGCCGCTGCTTCCCGGTCCCCTCGATCAGGCCGAGGCCGAGTTTCAGTTGAGCTTCAAGTTCAAACTATGGGAGGACATCTTTGGGGGGGCGAGCGCGTTGTGGCTCGGCTATACGCAGCGAAGTTTCTGGCAGGTCTACAACGAGGACCTGTCGCGCCCGTTCCGCGAGACGAACTACGAACCCGAATTGATCTGGTCGATCCCGACGGACTACGAGGTCCTAGGACTCAAGGGCCGATTGCTGGCATTCGGATTGGTGCACCAGTCCAATGGTCGCGGTGATCCGCTGTCGCGAAGCTGGAATCGGGCCTATGTGATGGCGGCGCTCGAGCGCGGCCCGTTCGTGCTGCAGATCAAGCCGTGGTATCGCATTGCGGACAGCGCAGAGAAGGACGACAACCCGGACATCAAGGACTACATCGGCTCAGCCGAGTTTCTTGCGTTCTACAAGTGGCAGGAAGACTGGATCACCACGCTGCGCCTGCGCACAACTTTCAAGACTGACCCGAGCTGGGGTTCGGCGCAGCTGGACCTTCGCTTTCCGATCACGTCGGACCTGCGCGGGTACCTGCAGGTCTTTTCCGGCTACGGCGAGAGCCTGATCGACTACAACTTCCGCAAGACCGCGGTGGGCCTCGGTGTCTCGATCGGCACTTACTACTGACGCTCGCGCCGCTTTGCGCCAGCGCGGGGTCCTCGGTTTCGCTTCGAAGGCTTTCCATCGCGGGGCAAGGGCGAGCGCAACGCTCCTTGCATTTGCGCTAACCTACATGGTAATTGCGCCGCTGCGCGGCAAGCCCAAGGGATGACGACCATGTACCAACGCCTTTTCAGTTTCCTGATCGCGGGAGCCGTGGCCATTGCGGCGGCCGGTTGTGCGACTCGTGCCACTTCGCTTGACGCGCAATGGGTGAATCCGGAGTACGCCGGCAAGCGATCCGTCAGGAACGTGATGGTGATGGCGGCCGTCCGGGACACGACCAACCGCCGGGTCTTCGAGGACCGCATGGTCGCCGCACTGGGAGCGGTCGGCGTCAAGGCGGTCCAGTCGTACCAGTTCCTGCCGGAGTCGGGTCCGGTCACCGAGGAGCAACTCCGTCGCGCTGTTGTCAACGCAGGCGTCAATCATGCGATGGTGACCCGTGTCATCAACGTCACGACCGAGGTCAACGTGTCGCCCGGAATGGTCATGGGTCCGGCATGGGGCCCGGGGTGGGGCCCGGGGCGGGGCTGGGGCGGCGGCTGGGGGCCGGGTTGGGGCGGCATGGCCGGCTACTACAACACGATGTGGGCCACGTCGACCCCGCCGCAGGTGACGACGACGCAGAATGTCCATGCGGACACGCGCGTCTTCGATGCACAGTCTGCCGCGGTGGTCTGGTCGGCTGCGACGACGACCGCAACAGGGTGGGACACGGTCCCACAGATGATCGATCAGTTCGTCCAGCTCATCGTTTCCACGATGACGAAGGATGCGGTGATCTAGCAGCGCCACCACGCGCTCGCTCGGGCATAAGCCAGGCAAAGTCGGTCTCGCGCGGTCCATCCGATGCTCGGTGTTATGCTTAAAATATACGGCTTCGCGTCGTGCCTTCGGTGGCTGCCAGCACCGACCGTTGCGTTTTACAAGGTCGCGGTGACGACAATTCTTGCTGCAGCGCTACCCGAGCCGCGTCTTGTTTCGACACTTCCAATCCGGAGTTCTTGAATGAATCGATCTGTTGCTGTCATTTCCGTGTTCGCGGGCGCCGTACTCTCGCTGCCGCTGTCTGTGAATGCCCAGATGCGCGTGCAGTACGGCCGCATCACCAACGTCCAGACGACCACCGTCACGGATACCACGGCGCGCACGGTCGGCACTCTAGTCGGTGGTGGCGTCGGGTTGGCGACGGGCAGTGGCCAGTCGGGCAGCAATCGCGCGCTGCGCGGCATCGGCGGCGCAGCCGCCGGTCGCGGCGTGGGTTCGCTTGCCGGACGTTCGCAGGCCTTCGAATACACGGTACTGGTCGATGGAACGTCGACCGTGCGCATCGTGTCGGATCAGGCAGGCAAGAGGATCGGCGACTGCGTGGCGGTCGAACAGGGACAGTTCTCTAACATCCGGCTCGTGCCAGACGCCCGCTGCGCGCCGCGCGCGCAGGCCGCTCCGGCCAAGGCTGCACCGCCGCCGCCGCCAGCCGCCGAAGTCCAGCAGGCCACCGCCTGCGAGCAGGCCAAGGAACAGGTTCTCGCGGCCGCGACCGACGACGAGTTCAACGTGGCGGAACGCCGCATGCGGCTGCTCTGCGGCGAGTGACGCCACGCAAACCGCGCCGTGCCGAGTTGAACGGGCGTTGGAGCGGACCCGTGCGGAGTGGGCTGTAGCGGCCCCCCCGGGTCCGGGCAACGGCCCACTTACTTTTGGATGCGGCGACTGCCGGCCCGGGCGGGCTTCTTCCGGCCCCGGGCCGGTTTCCACCGCTTGATCAACTGCACTTCAGCCAGCGACACCGCACATTCCGCTTCGATAACGAACTCACGCAGTCGCGGGGCAGCCGAGCTTCCATTGCGCGCAAGCCCTGCGCACCCGCCCTTATTGCGCTAATGTTGCGCTGCGGCGAAACCAGTTCGATGGCTCACACACGGCGTTTCCGGGCTGACGGAACAACCCCCAGCCGGCGCATTCGATGACACGTGCGCGCAGGTCTGGAACGGACTGGCGCGACCGGGCGGAGGCGAGAGGACGGTCCGCGAGGCGCCTCACTCGAGGGAGAAGACGATGAAACGGAATCCGGTCCGGGTGGACCTCGGACTGCAGGGCGGCGGTGCGCACGGTGCCTTCACGTGGGGCGTGCTCGATCGGCTGCTCGAAGAGCCGTGGCTCGAGTACGACGGCATCTCGGGCACGTCGGCTGGCGCCATGAACGCGGCCGTGATGATCGACGGCCTTACTGCCGGCGGACGCGACGGCGCGCGCGAGTCGCTCGAGCGCTTCTGGAAAGAGGTCTCCGATGCGGCGCTTCTGAGTCCGCTGCGCCGTGGACCGCTCGAGATACTGACCGGGTCGTGGTCGCTCGACTACTCACCAATCTTCGCCGTGCTCGACGTGGCGGCGCGCGTCATGTCGCCGTACGACATCAATCCGATGGGTACCAATCCGCTGCGCGACATCCTGCAGCATCTCGACTTCGAGCGGATCGCGAAGTCGAAGGTCAAGCTCTTCGTCACCGCCACTAACGTTTGCACGGGGCGTGGGCGGGTGTTTCGCAACGCGGACATTTCGCCAGACGTCCTGCTCGCCTCGGCCTGCCTGCCGACGATGTTTCAAGCAGTCGAGATCGACGGCGAACCGTACTGGGACGGCGGCTACTCCGGCAATCCATCGATGTCGCCACTGGTGCGCGAGTGCAATTCGAGCGACACAATCCTGGTCCAGATCAATCCGATCCAGCGACCCGGCACTCCGCGCACGGCACGCGAAATCCACAACCGACTCAACGAGATCGCCTTCAACACGACGCTGATCAACCAGTTCCGCGCTGCCGCGCTGTTGCGTCGCGTGGCTGACCCGGGCAGCGGCGAGGGTGCCGTCTGGGCGCGGATGCGGGTGCACCGCATCGCGAGCGACGTCATGCTCGATCTCGGTTACTCGTCGAAGCTGCTCGCCGAGTGGCCGTTTTTCTGCATGCTGCGCGACGAAGGCCGCAAGGCCGCCGAGCAGTTCCTCGAGCAGCACGGCAAGTCCCTGGGAGTGCGCTCGACCCTCGACATCGATGCCTATCTCGAGGGGATTTAGCGCGTTGGGCTGATCGTGCTGCGTCCGGACTCAGACGCGACCGTCGCGAGACAGCAGCACGGCGAGCGGGCGCGTGGCTTCGAACTCGGCGCAGACCAAAACGATGCACGCGGTAATGGGCACCGCGAGGAACGCACCGGCGATGCCCCACAGCGCCGACCAGACTGCGAGGGTCACGAGGATGACGAACGGGCTCAGGTTGAGCGAGTTCGCCATCAGGTAAGGGTCGAGGAAGAAGCCGATCGCAAACTGAGAGGCCGAAAGAGCGAGCAGTATTAGAAGCACATAATTGAGGTCGGCAAACTGCATCGTCGCAAAGGCGACGGGAAGCGTCACGCCCAGTACCGAGCCGATGTAAGGGACGTAGTTGAGCAGCCCGATCAGCACAGCCCAGAAAGCCGCGAACTCGACGCCGAACAGTGCGAGGATGACCCAGCTCACAAGGCCCTGCACGGCGCTCACCGCCGTCTTCAGCGCGAGGTAGGTGCCGATCCGGGCGTTGACGTGGTCGATGATCCTCTGCACATTCGCGACGCGCTGCGGGTCGCTCGAGATGTTGGCGAGCTTGCTCGTGAAGGCGCTTCGCTCGAACAGCAGGAATGTCACGTAGAGCGACACGACGATGAGGCCCGAAACGATCGAGGTCACGGAGATGACGGTCGAGCCGATCAGGCGCTGCGTGTTGACCTGCGCCAGCAGGTCACGCCGCAACGTTTCCCAGGTTGGAGTGGTTTCGATACCCAGCCGCGCGGCGATGTCCTGGATCGTGTTCAGCAGCGACGCCGCGTACTGCGGTGCCAGACCGTAGATGTTGCCGAGGCTGCCTGCCACGAGTGAGGCGATTGCCGCGAGTGCCCATGCGATGACGACCGCCGAGACGGCGTAGCCCAGGGACTGCGGCAGCAGGCGACCAACGACTGGAACCTTGAACACCAGCCGCGTCACGCCGTCGATCACATAGACGACGAGTGCGCTGAAGACGATCGGCACGAAAATTCCCTTGCCGACATAGAACACCCAGCCGATGGCAATGATGAGAATCGTGGCGGCCGCGATCGTTCGGACGCGTTCGCCCATTGCGTCGTCTTGCATGACCGTGCCGGCGCGCAGTTCGCTCGTCGTCACCTTCGGCTCGGTCTCATGGCCCGGCAAATGGCTGCGCAGTGGCGTCATCGGGGAGGAACGTTGAGAGCAGTGCTTCGAGCCGGACCGGAAGACCCGGCGTCGGCGTTGCCGCGATGTTGCGTCCGGTCGCGCCGGACGGCCTGTCGATTCCTTGCTCTATGCGCTCGAGCAGGTAAGGGAAGAACGGGTTCGAGGGCAGCCGGGTGAGGAAGTCCTGGTCGACGACTAGCGCACCGCGTTCTCCCCGGGCGTCCAGCGCGCCAAGATTGAGGCCGAATTCATTGCGCGACTTCGGGTCCGGTTGGATGCCATACAAGGGATCGTTCGCCGGAATCGGGATCGCGAGGTGCGAAAGCGAAAAGATCCCGGGCGGATAGGGAAGGCTGAGTGGGCGCACTTCTGCCTGCAGCTGTCCGGGTGCGATGCTGCGTTCCACCGTAGCGTCGCTGTCATCGCCCGCATTCACGATTGCGGTAAAGCGATAAGGCTGCGGTATGGTCGGCGTGAGAGTGTCCAGTGCCACGTAGGCGGAGGGCCGCAGCAGCGGTCCGAATTTCACGGTCCGGTTGACGTCGAACAGCACGATCTCGCTGCCGTTGTCCGGCAGGAACGCATAAAGCGCGCTCAAGATCGCAGGCGTGCTCACCGTGAAGTCGATCACCGACTGGAATGTCAGGACCGGCGGCAGCGAGGCAAGCTTGCCGTCGCGCGCAAGCCGCTGGATCTGTGCCTGCAGCGCATCGGTCAATCGATACGACTGGCGCGCGCCGTTGACCGGAAACGAGTTGTACTTGAAGGGATTGAATTCCGGGACATTGCTGAGCCAGGCCGCCGTGGCGAGCGGTGGCAGCAGGGCAGGCAGACCGGCAAGGCCGGCGAATCGCGCGAAGCGCGTAATGCCGATCATCGGCGTGAACAGGATGACGCGGTCGGCGCGCGCGAGCTTCGGATCCTCGATCACGTCGAGGGAGTACTTCATTGCCAGCGCACCGCCGTTGGAGAAGCCGACCAGATGCAGTGGCGCGGGCGCCGGGACCCGCCGGCGTGCTTCACGCACTCCCAGGCGCGTCGCCGCCATCCAGTCCTCCCAGCGCACACTGGTCAGTCCGGCCGGCACGGTCCCGTGACCCGGCATGCGCACACCGATGGCCACGAAGCCGCGTTCGCGATAGCGCTGCGCCACGTGCCTGAGGCTGTACGGAGAGTCGGTCAGCCCGTGCAACAGCACGACGACGCCGACCGGAGGGCCGGCCGGCTCCATCACATAGGAGCGATTCCAGTCCTGCGTAAAACGCGCCGGAAAGACCGGGCTCTGCTCGAAGTAGCGGTTGTAGGGCACGCGTTCGCCCTCGTCCAGACGCTGCGTGACGTTGGCGTGCACGCTCTCGAAGATTGTCTTTTCCTGGTCGAGGTAACGGCTCCAGTCCGCCACGGCGAGCTCGTCCGCGCTCAGTTCGGTCGGCACGAAGGTGTGCCACGGATGCAGCGGAGGGCCGCTGAGCGCCCGGTGCGATCGCACGCCGAGCGCCACTGCGCCAAGCAGCAGAATCGCGAACAACACCCACTTGAGGGTCTGCTTCACTCTGATCCCTTTTGTCGAACACGCGGCTTGTGGGACTGCGCGCCGGACCGCGGCACTGATGGGGCGCGCGGGCGGGCGGAAGTATAGGGCCGAGCCGACGATCGACTCCGCATCGAGAGCCGTGCTCTGTAGACTGTACCAATGGCAGAAGAGATCGCGAAACTGTCTTCCGCGGCGTGGCTCGAGCGCCTGGCGCAGCTCGCAATACGGCAAGGCGTTCACCTCTCCACACTGCAGCAGAAGGATGGCCGCGACCTCGAATTGATCTTCGCCAGTTGCTGGATCGGCTTCCCCGCCGATCGCATGCTCGATGAACGAGGTGCGAACGAGGTGCTCAGATCATTCCTCGATGGCGCGGGCGTGATGCTGGACACCGACCATGTCGAGTTGCGCCGCTGGCTGGTCGACACCGGCTTCATCCGGCGCTCGGACTACGGGACGGACTACCGTCGCGGCGCCGTGCCCGCCTGGCTCGCCGATGCTGCGACGTCTCTCGATGCCGGCCAGATCGCAAACACGGTGACGGCGGCACGCGAGGCGCACGACTCACGTCGCGAGGCGCGCCGCCAGGCCTGGCTGGCGAGCCAGATCCAGGTCACTGAGGAAGCCGCTGCGCCGTCCGATGCGGACACCAACTTCATGCGGCTGGCGCTGGACCAGGCGCACAACGCCTGGGCCCTGGCGGAGGTGCCGGTCGGTGCCGTTGTCGTCCGCGATGGGAAGGTGATTTCGACTGGTTTCAATCAGCCGATCGGCAACAGCGACCCGACCGCGCATGCCGAGATCCAGGCCATGCGCGCTGCCGCCGAACTCCTGGGCAACTACCGGCTGAGCCACTGTGAGATCTTCGTGACACTTGAGCCCTGCGCGATGTGCGCCGGCGCAATGCAGCACGCACGTATCAAGAGGCTGGTCTACGGTGCGCCCGATCCGAAGACCGGTGCCTGCGGCAGCGTGGTGGACCTGTTCGCGGAGCCACGGCTGAACCACCATACGACGGTGCGCGCCGGTTTGCTGGCGGATGAGTCGGCGGCTCTGCTCTCGAGCTTCTTCTCCGAACGCCGGCAATTGCGCAAGAGCGGACACCTGCCGCAGGAAGACGAACGCGATGGAACGGAATAGAACCCTGGGGCTGATCGCGCCGTCCGGTTACATGCCCGATCCGGCGGTTGCGGACCGCGCAGCGCGGTTCTTCGCTGCCCGCGGCTGGCAGGTTGAAGCAGGCGACAGCATGTTCGCGCGCGAGCAGCGCTTCGCCGGACCGGACGATCTTCGACTGGGCGACCTGATGCGCTTTGCAACCGATCCGTCAATCGACGCTGTACTTGCGGGGCGTGGTGGCTACGGCGCATCGCGACTATTGGACCGGATCGATTACGCCGCGATCAAGGCGCGCGCTCCGATCATCGCGGGCTACAGCGACTTCACTGCGTTCAGTCTCGCCTACTTGGCGCGCGCCCGGGGTGTCAGCCTGTCCGGACCGTCGGCGGGCGATTTTGGCTTCGAGTCACCGGACGCATTCACGACGACGCACTTCTTCGGCCTCGTCGAATCGGCGCGCTACGCCGTCGACCTTGAGCTCGAAGCGAAGGCCGGCGAATGGAACGGGCGGCTGTGGGGTGGCAACCTGGTGATGCTGGCCGCACTGCTCGGCACGCCGTATTTCCCGCGCGTCCGGGGCGGCATCCTCGTCGTCGAGGACGTCAACGAGCCCGCCTACAAGATCGAGCGCCTGTTTTATCAGCTCGCGCACGCCGGCGTGCTGCAGCAGCAAGTGGCGATCGTACTCGGCGATTTCGCGCCCGTGACGCCGATGCCCAACGACAACGGGTTTGACCTCGCTGCCGTCATCGGGCGGCTGCGCGAGATTGCCGGTGTGCCCGTGATCACCGGACTGCCGTACGGACACCTTGCACGCAAACTCACACTGCCGATTGGCGGGCGCGCGCGCCTCGTCACAAGGCGCGGCGGGCGGGCGACGCTGGAGCTGAGCGGCTATCCGTCTCTCTCGCGCCCGCCGGCACGCCAATCGCGACAGTAAGAAATTCGGCGCGCGGCTTCAGGCCGCGAAGCGCTCCACCGCGTCTTCGTTCCAATCCAATCCCGAGCCGACGGCGTTGCTGGGAATCGCGATTCCTTTGTCGACCGAAAGCGGTTCCGCGAGGATCGGATTCCACCAGTCTGCATACTCGAGCCAGTGCGCGGTGGGTGTGCAGCACAGCAGCCGTGCGCTCAGCTCCGGCCAAAGGTGGTTCGAGACGCGGAGGCCTTTCGCCTGGGCGAGAGAGGCCGCCCGCAACCAGCCCGTGACGCCACCGATCTTCATCACGTCCGGCATCACGTAGTCCGATGCCTGCGCTTCGATCGCGTGCTGCATGTCCAGGATTCCCCACCAGTTCTCGCCACACTGGATCGGGGTGCGCGCCTCACGGGCGACGAAGGCGTGGCCGGAGTAGTCATGGGCCCGTGTTGGCTCTTCGACCCATGTCAGGCCTTCGCCGTCGAGCACCCGCAGGCGCTCCACTGCCTCGGCCGGTGTGAGGCACTGGTTGTAATCGACCATGATCGCCACGTTGGCGCCGACCGCGCTTCTCATGGCGCGCACGACGGCGAGGTCGTCGTGCACGGTCGGGTAGCCAATCTTCGCCTTGATGCCGCCGAATCCGCGCTTCGCCCAGCCCTCCGCGGCCCTGGCACATCCTTCCACGCCGTCGTATCCGACCGCGCCATACGGGCGGACCGGTTTCTCGATCGCGCCGAGCAACCGCACGAGCGACAGGCCGTGCACGCGCGCCAGCGCATCCCACAGTGCCATGTCGATCGCTGCAAGCGCCATTCCCACAAGGCCCTGCGTGCCGAGGAGGCGAAAGCGTCGGGCAAGTTTCTGCTCGACTTCTGCTGGAGCCAATGCCTCGCCCTTCACCAGGGACTCGAAATTCAAGATCAGGTCGGCCGTGGGCTTCAGCGCGGCGGACGTGTATGTGAAGATCATGCTGCGTCCGCAGATCCCCGTGTCGGTGACCACATCAGTCAGCACGAGCGGTGATTCCGTGATGATTCCGCTCGCGGTGCGGTGTGGTTCCGCCATCGGTACGCGGACGGCCCGCACGCTCATTGACTGGATGGATGGAGACGAGTCGCTCATCGCCCTGCTCCTGTCGGTTCAAGCTGATCTTGCGAGTGTGTCGGTTCGAGCGTTTGTGCTCAACAATTGCTGACAAAGGCTCGCCTGCCCGCGCGCCCACTCACTGACGAAAGCCGGCATCGATCCGGTCCAGCTTGCGCAGCAGCGCCGGCCAAGCGAGTCCTCCACCCGCGCCGTGCGTGACCCGTTCCCACTGCGTCTGCGCGCCGTCGACGATCGCGGAACCAATACGGCGCAGCGTGCGCCCGCCGCTTTGCGCGCGCACCTGCATGATGCAGGAGGCTTCGAAGAAGTACATGGCCACGAATGCTTCGGCGACGGAGCGGCCGACGGTGAGCAGCCCGTGGTTGCGCAGCATCAGGAAGCGCTTGTTGCCGAGATCCCGGACGAGGCGCGGTTTCTCGTCGTCCTCGAGCGCCACGCCTTCGTAGTCGTGGTAAGCCAGCGAAGAGAGCACGAAGATGGAGTGCTGCGAGAGCGGCAGCAGACCGTCTTCCTGGGCGGACACCGCAACGCCGTTGACGCTGTGGACGTGTAGGACGCAATGAGCGTCGTCGCGCGCGTCATGAATGGCGCTGTGGATCGTGAAGCCGGCCGGATTGACCGGGAAGGAGGAGTCCACCACCTTGTTGCCGTCGAGGTCGACCTTCACCAGGCTGGAGGCGGTGATCTCGTCGAACATCATCCCGTAGGGGTTGATCAGGAAGTGATGTTCCGGCCCCGGCACGCGGGCCGAGATGTGCGTGAAGATCAGGTCGTCCCAGCCGAACAGCGCCACCAGTCGGTAACAGGCCGCCAGATCGACGCGCAGTTGCCACTCTTCGGCGCTGACGGTAGCCCGCAGTTCGGGGGTGGGGTCATTCATGGGCGGCTCCTTGGCAGCGACGTCTTTGGGCGCTAATATATAGACTGGTCTAGTTAATCGGTCAAGGTGCACATGCAGCAGGAATCGGGCAGCCGGCAACGGATGATCGAGGCGACGATCGACCTCATGCGGAGTTCCGGCTTGAGCGGCGCCGGCATCAACGAGATCGTCCGCGCCAGCGGAGCGCCGAAGGGTTCCGTGTATCACTTCTTCCCAGGGGGCAAGCAGCAGATCGCGGCGGAGGCCCTAACCGCCTACTCGCAACGCGTGATGGCATTCATCGACGCGGCGCTGGCGAGCCAGAAGAAGCCGGCCTTGAAAGTTCGTGCCTTGTTCGATGCTTTCGCGCGCCGGGTGGAGGACGGCCAGTTCCGCAAGAGCTGCGCCGCGGGCACGGTCTGCCTCGATTTGGATGCTGACCTCGAAGCGCTGCGAGGCGTGGTGGCCGTCGCGTTTGGTGCGTGGACCGCCGTGATTGCGCGCCACTTCGCGCAAGGTGACGTCCGGGCCGCCAGTTCTTTCGCCGGGCTTCTCCTCACCGCGTTTGAAGGGGCCTACATCCGCGCGCGCGCTGAGCGGTCCAGTCGGCCCTTCAAGGAGGCGGGTACCTGGCTGGCCGAGCTCGCCGCGACGCGCTTCGAGACCAGAGGCCCAAGGCAAGGCCCAAGGCAAGGCCCAAGGCAAGGCGAGGGGCGATCTGACCGCAGCCGGTCACGCTGCCGGCGATGTCGAAAGCGCTGCGTCTGGAATCGGCAACGCCGCCCACGCTGAATCGCACGCGGTCAGACGCCGAGGTAGCGGTGCCAGAGTTCCGGTTGTTCCGCGAGTTCGCCTGATGATCCGTGCCACACGACCCGGCCGCGCTCGAGGATCGTGTGCTGATCGGCGAGACGCACCAGGCGCTGGATGTACTTGTCGATCACCAGGATCGCCTGGCCCGCCGCCTTAAGGTCGGAGAGGCAACGCCAGATGTCCTCGCGCACCAACGGAGCGAGGCCCTCGGTGGCCTCGTCGAGTACGAGCAGGCGCGGGTTCGTCATCAGGGCACGTCCGATGGCGACCATCTGTTGCTCGCCGCCTGAGAGTTGATTGCCCATCGCCGTGGCGCGCTGCGCCAGTTGCGGGAAGAGCGTGAAGACGCGCTCTATCGTCCACGGCTGGCGCGAGCCGCTGCGATTGTCGGCGAACGCCGCCAGGTTTTCTCGCACGGAGAGATTCGGAAACACCTGCCGGCCTTCCGGCACGAGCGCGAGTCCGCGGCGCGCGATCACATCGGTGGCAAGGCCGTCGATTCGCTCGCCGCCAAAGCGGATCTCTCCTCGATGCAGTGGCAGGAGTCCGAACGCGGCACGCAACGTCGTGGTCTTGCCCATTCCGTTGCGCCCGAGCAGCGTAACGACGGCGCCCTCGGCCACGGCGAGATCGACGCCGAACAGGACCTGGCTCGCACCGTAGCCCGCTTCGACCGCCTGCAATTCGAGCAACATCAGGCCGTCTCCGTCCCAAGGTAGGCTTGGCGCACCACGGGGTCGGAACGCACGACGTCGGCGCTTCCCGTCGCCAGCACGCGCCCGTACAAAAGGACCGAGATGCGATCCGCCAGGCGGAACACGGCGTCCATGTCATGCTCGATCAGGATGATCGTCAAACTGTCTCGCAGTCCCTCGATCAGCGTGACCATGCGCGCCGATTCGTCGGGTCCCATGCCGGCCATCGGTTCGTCGAGTAACAACAGCCTGGGACTCGTCGCGAGCGCGAGCGCGACTTCGAGCTGGCGCTGCTCGCCATGGGCAAGCGCGCCGGCCAGCACGTCGCAACGCTGGTGGAGGCCGACCTGGTTCAGCAGGTCACGCGCGCGCTCGTAAAGGTGACGTTCCTGATGCACCGGCCGCCAGAAACCGAAGCTGCTGCCGTCGCCAGCCTGCACGGCCAGCACGACGTTTTCGAGCGCGCTGAAAGCGCGAAACACGTTCGTCACCTGATAGGAACGCGCGATTCCGCGCTGCACGCGTTCGTGGACGCTCAGGCCGGTGACGTCCTGTCCCGCCAGCACGATGCTGCCCGCATCCGGAGTTAGCGCCCCGGACAACTGGCTGATAAGCGTCGTCTTGCCGGCACCGTTCGGGCCGATCACGGCGTGAATCTCACCGGCATCGACATCGAGATCGAGCGCATCGGTGGCGACCAGTCCGCCGAAGCGCTTGATCAGGCCGCGGACCTGCAGCAGCGTCATGTCGCCGCTTTTCTCGACAGCACGCCGGCGATTCCGCGCGGCGCGAAGAACACGATCGCCAGCAGGATCAGTCCCAGCGGCAGGTGCCAGTAGTCGGTGAACGCCGCGAGGAATTCTTCGAGAAGCAGCAGGGCTGTCGCGCCGGCGACGCCGCCGTAGCGGTAGCCGATGCCCCCGAGCAACACCATCACGACCAGTGTGGCCGACTGCGTCCAGTGCATGGCCGCCGGGCTCACGAACAGGTTGTGGTTGGCGAAGAGCGCGCCGGCGAGTCCGGCGATCGCACCTGCGATCGTGAAGGCCGCCAGGCGGTAGCGGAAGGTTGGGAACCCGATCGCCTCCATCCGCGCTTCGTTCTCGCGGATGCCCAGCAGCACGCGGCCGAAGCGTGCGTCCACCGCACGGTTCAGACCCAGCATGACGGCCACCAGCAGGGCGAGGACGACCCAATACAGCGTCGGTTCGTGGCCGAGATCGAGCCCGAAGCCGATCTGCGACCGGGCCGGCAGATTGAGTCCGTCTTCGCCACCGTACTGCTTGAGGCCAACGGCGAGGTAATAAAGCATCTGCGCGAACGCCAGCGTGATCATGATGAAGTACACGCCGCGAGTGCGCAGGGAGATAGCGCCGATGGCAAGCCCAAGCGTGGCCGCAACAAGCATCGCCAGCGGCCACGCGACCCACGCACTGGCCAGCCCGTGGGTCATCGCGATGGCCACCGTATAGGCGCCCAGGCCGAAGAAGGCGGCATGGCCCAGGCTGACCATGCCGCCAAAGCCCATGATGAAGTTGAGACTCGCGGCGACCATCGCGAAGATCATCACGCGTCGCACCAGCCCGATGTAGTAGCTCTGGTCCAGGGCCGTGGCGACCCATGGAAGCGCTACCGCGGCGATCAGCAGCAGCCAGGTCAGGACGCGGTGCAGCCCGGGGTGGGCGCGGCCGGTGACAAAGTCGCCCATGTCAGCTGCGTGCCGGGAAGAGGCCCTGCGGCCGGAAGAACAGCACGGCCGCCATCAGCACGTAGATCGCGATGGCCGCCAGTGCGGGACCCAGCTGTGCGGCGACGGCGTTGGAGAGGATCCTGTTCAGCACGTCGGGCAGGAACGCGCGGCCAGCCGTGTCGACGACTCCCACCAGCAGGGCGCCGACGAAGGCGCCGCGAATCGAGCCGATGCCACCGATGACGATCACGACCAGGGCGAGGATCAGGATGTTCTCGCCCATCCCGATTTCAACGGCGAGCAGCGGCCCGAGCAGTGCCCCGGCGACTGCCGACAGCATCGCGCCCAGCGTAAAGATCGTCGCGAAGAGGCGATCGACCCTCACGCCCATGATCGTCGCCATCTCGCGATTGCTGCTGCCGGCGCGCACCAACATGCCGGTGCGGGTCTTTGTGATGAACAGGAAGAGGCCCAGCGCGAGCGCGAGGCCGACCGCGATGATCAGCAGCCGGTACGAGGGATAGAGCAGTCCCGGCGCGATCTCGACAGGTCCCGCGAGTGCGGCAGGTGCCGACAGCATGATCGGCGCAGGTCCCCACAGGAGCTTCACCAGATCGTCCGCGATCAGGATGACGGCGAACGTCGCGAGCACCTGGGTCAGGTGATCGCGACGGTAGAGCTTGCGTATCAACGTCACCTCAAGCGCCAGTCCGATGAGGCCGGTCGCCGCGACTGCGACCGGCACCGCGATCCAGAACGAACCGGTGGCCTGCGCCACGCTGGCCGCGATGTAGGCGCCGATCATGTAGAGGGAACCATGGGCGAGGTTCAGCACATCCATGATGCCGAATACGAGCGTCAGTCCGGCCGCAAGCAGGAACAGCATCAGGCCGAACTGGAGCCCGTTGAGCAATTGCTCGGCAAGCAGGGTGACGGTCATGGCCGGTTCCGGGAGGGCGACGCTACGTCCGCGCGCCTTCGCGGACCGTAAGAGCAGGTGCCGCGCTTACACGCGCTCATACGAGCGCAGTCGGGCGCCGTCGGGCGGAGCAGGGTGGGCCGCCGCGCCTCGGTCGGCCGTCCGCGCGTCCGCTACGGCAGCTTGCACTGCGAAGCGTAGGCGTCCTGGTGATTCGTGAATACCTTGCTCAACGTACGGTTCGTCGTGCGGCCCTGCGAGTCCTTCACGATCGTGCGCAGGACATAGTCCTGGATCGGAAACTGGTTGTTGCCAAACTTGAACTCGCCGCGCACCGACTTGAAGTTCGCCTTCTTCAACGCCGCGCGCACCGCCGCCTTGTTGTCGAGCGCGCCTCTCACTTCGCGCACGGCCGCGTCCATCATCAACACGGCGTCGTACGCCTGCGCCGCGTAGATCGACGGCAGCCGGCCGTATTCCTTCTGGTAGGCCTGCACGAACGCCTGGCTCGCCGCGTTCGCGAAGTCGTGGTTCCAGTGTGCGGTGTTGAACATGCCGAGCATCGGTTCACCGACGGCGCGGATCACGTCCTCGTCCGCCGAGAATCCGGGCCCGACGATCTGCGTGCTCTTCGACAGTCCGGCACCGACGAACTGCTTGATGAAATTGATGCCCATACCGCCCGGGAGGAAGATGTAGAGCGCGTCGGGTGCCTCGGCGCGCAGCTTTGCAAGTTCGGCGGCGTAGTCGAGCTGCCCGAGCTTGGTGAAGGTCTCGGAAGCGACCGGCTTGGCATAGCCACGCTTGAAGCCGTTGATGGCGTCCTGGCCGGCGGGATAGTTCGGCGCCAGCACGGCGACTTTCCTGAAGTTACGCTCGGAGGCGAATTTGCCGGCGGCTTCGTGATAATCGTCATTCTGCCAGGCGGTTCCGAAGAAGTACGGATTGCACTGCGCGCCCGCGAACTGCGAGGGGCCCGCGTTGTTGCTGAGGTAGAACACTTCGGCCGCAAACAGCGTCGGTCCGACCGCGAGCGCGACGTTCGATCCGATCGGGCCGGTATAGAAATGGATGCGGTCTCGCTTGAGATACCGCTCGACATGCTGGCGCGCGGTATCGGGGTTGCCGGCCTCGTCGGTGGCAAAGACCTCCACCGGGATGCCACCGATCTTGCCACCGAGTTGCTTGATCGCAAGGTTGAACCCGTCGCGCGCCTCCGCCCCGAGCGCGGCGAAGGGGCCAGAGATGGATGTCGAGAAGCCTACGCGTACCTGCTCGACCGGCTTGGCGGCGAGAGGCGCTGCAAGCGTCGACAGGGCACAGGCGGTGGCGAAGGAGGCGATGCGACGGCGGGTCATTGACTTCAGATCTCCAATGAGGCGAGAGGGTGGGGTCGCGCGGGACGCGCAAGTATTCGGAAAGCACGCACGCGCGTCAAATCTACCTCCGGACCGAACTGTGCGTTGATGGGCTGTGCGCGCAGTACCGGGGCGGCGACGGCCGTAGGGATGACCCAAGGGGGGCGAATTGCACGCGCCGGCCTCCCTGTGCGCAAACGTTGTGCTCGCCTATGATCCGGCCTGTCCATCACCCACGCTCACCATGTCCGGCCCGTTAACCCGCTTCGGTCTTGTCGTCGAGACGCAGGAACAGCGCAAGGAGAAGATCCTTGCCGGCGTGATGGCATCGGTGTACCGCCAGGTGCCGCAGTCGGTGCTGGTCAGCATCGTCGGCGCCTTCGCGATGGTCGTCGTGTTCTGGAACGCAATGAGCCAGAACCTGCTGATGGGCTGGTTCGTGCTGATATTGCTCGAGTCGCTGATCCGGGTGCGCGTGGCCTATCGGTTCCGGCACGCGACCGGAGTGGTCGATCAGGTGCAAGCTTGGGCCGTGCGCTGGGTCATGCTCGCGGTGGCGGCCGGCCTGCTGTGGGGCGCCGCGGGAGCACTTTTCTTCTCGAACTACCAGCCGCTGCACCAGATCGTGCTGGTGGCCGTGGTCCTCAGTGTCGCGTTCGGGTCGCTGACGCTGTACGCCAGTTATCGGCCGGCGTTCTACTCCTTCATGCTGCTCGCATTGCTGCCGCTGATCGGCCGCATGGTGTGGGAGCAGGATCCGACCTACTACACGGCAGCAGTCGTGATGGCGGCGGTGTTCTTCTTCACCGTGTTCTACGGCCGGACTTTCGGCGATGCCGTGTTCGAATCGGTCAAGAACAACTACGAAAACGAGGTTCTGGTCGAGCAGTTGCTGAACGAGAAGCGCATGGCCGAGGAAGCCCGGCGCGACGCCGAGAACGCGACGCGTTCGAAGACGCAGTTCTTCGCCGCCGCGAGCCACGACCTGCGCCAGCCCTTGCAGGCCATCGGCATCTACGTCTCGCTGCTGAAGAAGCGGGCCCAGGGACCGCTGGAGCCACTGGTCAACAACCTGGCAACCGCCGTTGAATCCCTGTCGAAGCTGGTCGAGGAACTGCTCGAAATCTCGCGTCTCGACTCCGGCGCGATCCTGCCGCGCGTGGACCAGATACTGCTCGACGACATGTTCACGCTGCTGGAGCAGGAGTTCACGCCGCTGTCGGCGTCCAAGGGCCTGTCACTGCGTGTGCGGAGATCGGGTTTTGCGATCGACAGCGACCCCTTGTTGCTGCAACGGGTCATCCGCAACCTGCTTGCCAATGCGATCCGCTACACGCAGCGGGGTGGCGTCCTGCTGGCAGCACGGCCGCGCGGCGGGCTGATCAGCCTCGAGATCTGGGACACCGGTCCTGGCATCCGGCAGGGCGAACTGGACCGAATCTTCGAGGAGTTCTACCGCGGCGAAAGCTCGAAGGCGGAAAACAGCGGTGCGGGTTTCGGACTCGGCCTTTCGATCGTCAAGCGGATCTGCGGCCTGCTGGGCCATCCGCTGATCGTGACGACCCGCCCGGGCACCGGGACGGTGTTCCGGGTCGAGGTGCCCGTGTCGATGGCCCCGCTGCGTGCCAAGCGGACCTCGCCCGAGACCATCGATGTTGCGATCCGGACGCTCAACGGCTTCACCTTCGTCGTCATTGAGGACAACGCCGAGATTCTGAACAGCCTCACGCGCCTGATCCGCTCATGGGGTGCCGAGGTCGTGCCTTCGACCGGCTACAACGCGCAGCTCATCAAGCGCATCAGCATGCACGAGCGCATCGATGCCGTGCTCGCGGACCACAACCTCGGGCCGCATTCGATCAGTGGTGTCGAAGCCGTGTTCAAGATCCGTGAACTGGTCGGCATGCCGGTGCCGATCATCATGCTGACCGCCGTGCAGCGGGGCGATGTCGTCAACGAGTTCCAGCGCGTCATGCAGGAGCACCTGCTGGCCGATCCGAAGTCCACGGCGGTGGCGCGCAGCCCGACGGAGGAGCCGATCGTGCTGCAGAAGCCGACGACCGCGGCCGTACTGAACAACAGCCTGGGTGAACTCCTGGGTCTGACGACGTTGCCGATGGTGCGGGCGCAGATCCCGCCGGCTGGCATCGCCGATACCGTGCCACCGAAGGCCACGGCCGGCTGACGCGGCTGGAAGCGGCCGCCGCGCAGTAGCGCGCCGGGGCAACTCAGCCGATGTCGTAGCCCTGGCGGCGCGCCGCGAGCAGCGCTTCGGTGCGGTTTGACGCGCCAAAGGCGCGGTAGATGGCGGTGACGTGCGTCTTCACAGTGCCTTCCGACAGGCCCAGTTCGCGGCAGATGATCTTGATCGGGGCTCCGCGCGCCAGCAGCTGCAGTACCTGCTCCTGGCGCTCCGTGAGCTCGGTGCGCCCGCCGCCCGCTTCGCGTGGTCGGTCCGGCGCGGCCATCATGTTGGCGCGGTTCACTTCGTCCAGCAGGTCCGCCGGAATGTAGACGCCGCCCGACATCACGAACTTCACCGCCGAAAGCAGCGTTTCGGACGCCATGGACTTCGGGACAAAGCCGGCTGCGCCGAGTTGCAGCACCCGCATCACATTGCGCGGGTCCTGCTGGCCCGAGAGCACCAGGATCTTCATCTCCGGCGCCTGTGCCACCATCGCTTCCAGCAGGGAGGTGCCCGACACGCCGGGCAGCCCAAGGTCCAGAACGACGAGGTCCAGGTCGGGGTGCTGCTGCTGCAGCTCCAGCGCGGACTCCGCCGTGCGGGTGGTCAGGACCTCGGCCTCGGGGTCGAGGTCAAGGAACAGCACCGACAGGGCATCGGTAATCAGGGAGTGGTCATCGACAACCAGGATCTTCATGTGGCTTGCTTCAGAGAGCGGGCGCGGCCATTGCCAATCTGGCCATTGTAGACCGCGTGCCGAACGGGTCGACCCGGCGGAAAGCCAGCGCTTTCGCCGGCGCCAGAGACGATCGGGCTCAGGCGAGGGGCCGGGGCCGGACCCGCGCCGCGGCGGCCTTGGCCGTCGCGCGCGCCGCTTCGATCGCGGCCGCCCGCGCCAGCGCGACGCCCATGCGGCGCTTGACGAAGGACTCGGGCTTGCCAAAGAGGCGCAGGTCCACGCCCGGCAGCGCGAGCGCTGCGGCCACGCCGTCGAACACCAGGGTCCGGGCGTCGCAACCGCCGTAGATCACCGCACTGGCACCGGGATTGCGCAGGCTCACGTCGACCGGAAGGCCGAGCAGCGCACGGGCGTGTAGCTCGAATTCGTTCTGCCACTGTGTCGCCATGGTTACCATGCCGGTGTCGTGGGGCCGCGGACTGACTTCCGAGAACCAGACCTGATCGCCCTTGACGAAAAGCTCCACGCCGAAGATCCCGGTGCCACCGAGGTCGCCGGTGACCGCGCGCGCATGGTCGCGAGCCTTGTCGAGAGCGGCCGTAGTCATGGGCTGCGGCTGCCAGCTTTCGACGTAGTCGCCCGCGACCTGGACATGGCCGATCGGCTCGCAGAAGAAGGTCTCGATCGCGCCGCTGGCGCCGAGTGCACGTACCGTCAGCAAGGTGATCTCGTAGTCGAAATCGATGAAGCCTTCGACGATGACACGGCCCAGCGCCACGCGTCCGCCGGCGTTCGCGTAGTCCCAGGCCTTCGGCAGGTCCGTCGCCGAGTCCACCCGGCTCTGGCCCTTGCCGGACGACGACATCACCGGTTTGACGACGCACGGAAATCCGACCGCCTGCGCAGCTTCTTCGAACTCCTCGTACGAACTGGCAAACCGATAGGGCGACGTCGGCAGCCCCAGCGTCTCGGCGGCGAGTCGGCGGATGCCTTCGCGGTTCATCGTCAGCTGCGCCGCACGCGCCGTGGGGACCACACGAGCCAGGCCGTCGCGTTCGATCCCGAGCAGGGCCTCCGTCGCGATGGCTTCGATCTCCGGCACAACGATGTGGGGGCGCTCGGCTTCGATCAGCGCACGAAGGGCGATGGGATCGGCCATGTCGATGACGTGCGCGCGGTGCGCGACCTGGTGACCAGGGGCGCCTTCGTAACGGTCAACCGCAATGGTCTCGACACCGAGTCGCTGCAGGGCGATCAGAACCTCCTTGCCCAGTTCCCCTGCGCCCAGCAGCAGCACGCGGACAGCAGCGTCTGAGCAGGGCGTTCCCAGCTGGGACGGCCATTGGCAATCGGGATGCATGAGTTCGAATCCGGGGAAAGAGCCGACTATCGCATGGCAGGGCATCGAGCGCGTCAGTGAAGTGACGCAGGTCAAACTGCGGACGCGGACCGGTGGGCGGCTTCGGGCGCTTTGTTCCAGCGCAAGCAGGCGGGGGAGTCGTGCCGGCATAGTGATGAACACTTCGTGGAGTCGATTGAACCGTGAAGCGCGCAGTACGCTTGAGCGCTCCTGCCGTTGCGCTGGCCTTCCTTCTTGGAGTGGCCGGGCCGGCTCTTGCCGCTCAGGCGTCCACCGCAGACCGTGCGGTGGCGCATGAGAAATGTCGCGGGTGCCACGTAGGCGACTCCGTCAGCTGGAAGGAGAACTACCACAGCAAGATGGTTCGTCCGGCCAAGGACGGGCTCATCAGGAGCGCCGTCGACAACTGGACGGGGGACGCCAAGGGCGCGACGGGTCCGCGGACTGGCAATATTGACGGCAGGACCTACGGCGTCGAGGACGTCGTCATGGTCGTCGGTTCCAAGTGGAAGCAGCGCTATCTCGTCAAACTGCCAGGAACGGATGGTCACCAGTTCCTGGACCGGCAGTGGAACGCCTACACGCGCCTGTGGGAGACCTATTCGAACAGCGAAGACTGGGAGACCGTTTGCGGTGCCTGTCATGTGAAACCGAACGGGCTGGCGGATGTCTCGATGCCCGATCCCGCGGCCCTGAGCGGAGAAGCACATCCCGCTCGCCAGAAGCTCCAGCTCAGTAACAGTCGCAAAAAATAAGATCCGGCGCGGGGGCACACGCTCCCGCTAGCGGACTGCCCGCACAAGTCCCGAGGTGGCGGGCAACAAAAAAGCCGGCGCGAGCCGGCTTTTTTGTCTTCGACAGTCGCGACTTACAGCGACTTCATCCATTTCACCAGGGCGGTCAGGTCGGCTTCCGAGGCGGTCGCCTTCGGGTGGCCGGTGCCCGTCGCCAGCTTCTTGACGAGGTCGGCGTCTGGCGTGGCTTTGATCTTCTTGGCCATGTCCTTGTAGGACGGCCCCATTTTCTTCGTGTCCATCGCGTGGCACTTGTTGCAGCCGGACTTGTCGGCGAGTTCCGGGCTGGCCTGGGCTACGCCCGTCGTCAGAAGGGCTGCGGCAAAGGCAATGGCGAGCTTCGTCTTCATTCTTCCCCCACTTGAAGTTGCGATTGAATCGAGCCGGCTGCCATGCGGCGGCCGGCTCGAACGAACGATTACTGCGCCAGGACCCACTTCATGATGCCGTTCAAGTCTTCCGGCGATGCCTTGACGGCTGGATGGCCCTTGCCACTGCCCACCTTGGCAACGAGGTCCGCCTGTGCGGTTGCATTGCCCTTGAACTTCTTGGCAATGTCCTTGAACGACGGGCCCATTTTCTTGGCGTCCAAAGCGTGGCAGCTGCCGCAGCTCTTCTGTGCCAGGTCGGCCTGTGCGGCCGCGGTGCCCGCGACGGTCATGCCCACGGTTGCGATGACAGCAACGATCATAGATTTCATCTTTTCCTCTTCTCCCATAGAGTCACCGCAAAGGGCGGCATCACTACCTGCGCCAGCAAGAGCGCCTGGCCACAAAAAGTCTAACGCATCAGCGAGCATTAGGTTGACGGGTCGGCGGGATTTGTGGCTGTAACGGGGGGCGTGGCACAGCGAACCTCCGCGCGTGCCACGAAGGCGTCGACCATGCGGTCGGCGGCGTGATCGATCAGCCGGCCCGCGATCGCCTCGGCATGAAATGCAAGCTCGTAACGCAGGATGAACGTGACGTGACATCCATCGGGGCCTAGAGGCCGCAACAGCCACTCGCCGTGGAAGTGACGGAATGAGCCACCTTCGAGGTGGATCGCCATGTACTCGGGCCGGCGCTTGTCGTTGCGTGTCGTTACCCGCACGCGCAGGTCGCGCACGCCGACTTCGACCGTGGCGCTGACCGTTTCGTCCGTCCGCACAAGCAGTTGCGTTGCCGTGCACCATGGCAGGAACTGCGGGTAGTCCTCGACCCGCTCGATCAGATCGAACATGTCCGGCGCCGAATACGGCACCAGCGCCTCGCGGCGGATCTCTCGCATGACAGACCGGAACGGTGAACTGCGCTCCGGCTAGCGTATCCCAGTCAGGCCATTCAGCGGCGGAAGCGCACGGCAATCGCGTCGTCGCGCTCGAGATCTTCGAGCCGGGTGTCGATATCTGCGATATCGGCGTCCAACTCCGGCAGCAGCACGTCCTGCAGCGCCCGCACCCTGCGCACGGTGCGGCGATACTCAGCCAGCAGTCGTGCCAGCGTCGTCGATGTCGCTGCCAGGGCGACGAGCCTATCGGCGACACGCCGATAGGCGAGGCGGCAGGCCTCGGCCTCGGGCGAGGGATACACCGCGGCGGGTGCGGTGGCGTGTTCGCCGGTGACCTGGGATCGCAGCGTGGCCACGCCGAGCAAAGGGCGCGAGTCGGTCCGGATTCGCTCCTGCGGGGCGGCCGGCGGGTAGACCTGCAACCCCTGCAACCCGTGCCGCGCCAGTGCTGCAGCCAGCGAGGAGGACGCTGCCCGCTGCAGCACGGCCAGTTCCCGCGCGGCTTCCTGGTGCGCCCGCACCTGGCGCAGCATTTCGCCGGCAAGCAGCAGGCACTTTTCGTCGAGAAAGGCGTACCCCTCGCGCATCGTGCGGCGCTCGTCCGCCAGCGCGATCAGCAGGCTTCGTGTCGGAGTGAGGTCGCTCATGCAGGCTGGCTTGCGCCCACGGTCTCGGTGCCGGCCGGTGCGAGGTGCTCGGCGATCTGCGCGTCCGACAGGCGCGAGAGTTCGGCGATAGGCAGGTGGCGCAGGAGCTCCCAGCCCACCGCCATGCTCTCTTCGAGCGTGCGGGCGGTGGGCTGGCTGATCAGCGTGCGCTCGAAACTCAAGCCAAACGCGAGGTAGCGCCGATCGGTATCGGACAGGCCGTCTTCGCCGACCACGCTTGCCAGCAGTCTTGCCTGCGTCGAGCGCGCGTAGGCCGCGTACAGCTGGCTGGCGAGTGCCGGATGATCGGCGTGCGTGTAGCCCTTGCCGGTGCCGTCCTTCATCAGCCGCGAGAGGCTCGGCAGCACGTTCACGGGCGGATAGACACCAGCGCGATCGAGTTCACGCGACAGCACGATCTGGCCTTCAGTGATGTAGCCGGACAGATCCGGGATCGGGTGACCGATGTCGTCCGACGGCATCGTCAGGATCGGCAGCTGAGTCAACGTTCCCTTGACGCCGTGCAGGCACCCCGCCCGTTCGTAAAGCGTCGCGAGGTCCGAGTACATGTAGCCGGGATAGCCCTTGCGACCAGGAATTTCGCTCTTGGCCCCGGCGACTTCGCGCAGCGCCTCGCAGTAATTGGTGAGATCGGTGACGATCACCAGCACGTGCTTGCCCTGCTCGAACGCGAGGTACTCGGCGGCGGTCAGCGCGAAGCGCGGTGTCAGCAGGCGCTGCGTCGACGAGTCGCTGGCGAGGTTCAGGAACAGCGCCGAGCGCTCCAGCGCGCCCGACTGTTCGAGCGAGCGGCGGAAGTATTCGGCGGTGGTGTAAGGCACGCCGATGCCGGCGAACACGATGGCGAAGTCCGATGCGTCCGCGCCGCGCAAGCGTGCGTTGGCGGCGATCTCGACCGCGATGCGGTCGTGCGGCAGGCCGCCACCCGAAAAGATCGGCAGCTTCTGGCCCCGCACGAGCGAGTTCATCAGGTCCACGGCCGTCACGCCGGTTTCGATGAACGCACGCGGTGTCGCCCGCGCGACGGGGTTCAGCGGCACGCCGTCGATGCGCAGCCGCTTCTCCACGGCGAGCGGCGGGCCGCCGTCGATGACGACGCCGATGCCGTTGAACACCCGGCCGAGGATGCCGGGGCCGACGCCGAAATCAATCGGCTCGCCGAGAAAGCGAACGACGGTGTCCGCCAGCGCGAGCCCGGCGGTGGGCTCGAGCATTTCGATGGTGACCAGATCCTCGTCGATGGCCGCAATACGGCCGAGGCGTGGAGCGCCGTCGCGCCCGGTGACGACAACGGCCTCGTTCAGCCCCACGTCGAGGGTGCGCCGCATGAAGAGCAGCGGGCCGTCGAGCCGCATCGCGGCTTCATGCACGGTGACCCTAGGTTGCATGCGGGCGTTCCACGGAGGCTTCCGGTGTGCTGCTCACGACGAGCGTCGAGAAGGCCAGCGCGACCCTCCGTTCCAGTTCGGCGAGTTGCTCCAGTTGTCCTTCGCCGATGTCCTCGGCCATGCGCGTGAGCGGCCGCATCACGTCGAGGGCTGCAATCTGCTCGGGCGCCACGCCGACCGCAGCGGCCGACTCGGCGAGCTCGATGAAGTGCACGAGCAGGCGGAGCATCGCCGCCTGCCGCTCCGGCCCGCAATAGTGATCGATCTCTGAAAACGCCGACTGGCGCAGGAAGGCATCGTTGACCAGGTCGGCGCACATCAGCGTCAGCCGCTGACGTGCAGGCAGCGCATCCTTGCCGATGATGCGCGCCATGCGTTCCAGCCGTGCCTGCTCGTCGAGCAGCGTCAGCACGCGGCGGCGCAGTTCGAGCCACTCGTTCTCACCCGAGGCCGCGCGCGCGCGCGCCGTCGGTACCGTGCCATAGCGGCCCAGCCACCATCCTGCGACGTCGAGCGCATCCTCCGAGTAGGAAAGCAGCGGATTGATCGCCGGATAAAACCTCGCCTGCGCGCGGCGGGCATCGAGCGCCCAGTAGCTGCGGACGTAGCGCTTGCTATGGCTCGTCACCGGCTCGGAGAAATCGCCGGACGGCGGGCTGATTGACGCGAGCACGGTGACGGATCCGCTGTCGCCATTGAGGGTCGTCACCTTGGCCGCACGTTCGTAGAAATCCGCGAGGCGGCTCGAAAGGTAGGTCGGATATCCGCCCTCGCCGGGCAGTTCGCCGAAGCGGCCGGAGACTTCACGCAGTGCCTCGGCCCAACGCGATGTCGAGTCGGCCATTAGCGCGACGTGCAGTCCCTGGTCGCGAAAATACTCCGCCACGGTGACGGCTGAGTAGATGCTGGCCTCGCGTGCCGCCACCGGCATGTTCGAGGTGTTGGCGATAATCACCGTGCGTTCCATCAGCGAGCGACCGGTGCGCGGATCGACGAGTTGCGGGAACTCTTCCAGCACGCCAGCCATCTCGTTGCCGCGCTCGCCGCAGCCTAGGTACACGATGACATCAGCGCTGCAGCCCTTGGCAAGGCTTTCGAGCAGGATCGTCTTGCCGGTGCCGAAGCCGCCGGGGATCGCGGCCTTGCCGCCCAGCGCGACCGGAAACAGGGAGTCGAGGATGCGCTGCCCCGTGACAAGCGGTTCGTCGGAGGCGAGCCGCGCGCGGGACGGCCGCGGCGTGCGCACCGGCCAGAAGTGGCTCAGCGCGACGTCATGTACCTTGCCACTGCCGTCTATGACGCGCAACACGGTTGCATCGTCGGTGAACTTCCCTGGCGCAGCGATCCACTCGACGCGGCCGGCCACGTCGGGCGGCATTACCGCGCGCTGCGGCCGGCCGCGTGCGGAGGTGACCGCGCCGAACGCCCCTCCTGCTCCGATCGTGACGCCCGCCGCGACCGTGGGATCGAAAGCGAACTCCTCGGCCGGGCCGGGTGCGAGCGGTCGCAGCAGGCCGTCAAAAATGTGCCCGAGGAGGGCAGGGCCGACGCGGATGCCGAGCAGGTTGCCGGTGCCTGTCACTTCCACGCCAGGCCGCAGCCCGGTCGTGTCTTCGTAGACCTGGGCGACGATCTCGTCCTCGTTGATCCGGATGACTTCACCGAGCAGCCCTGCGGGACCCACGCGTATGGCTTCACGCAACGCGAACGAGCCCTCGGCGCGTGCACGCAGCACCGGGCCGCTGATCCAGCGGATGCGCGCGCGTGCCCCGGAGCTGGACTGGCTCATGTGCGCCCATCCTGCTGCAGATGTTGCAGCAGACGACCTTCGAGCTGGGTGCGATCGGCGAGCAGGCCGTCGATCGTGGCATCGAGCACGTTGTGGCCGCCAACGATGCGGAAGCCGGCAACGATGTCCGCCGCCTCCACGAAGCGGACCTCGTCGATGCCGCCGGCCTTCAAGCGCGCGTGTTCGCGCACGCGCTCGGACTCCGTCCACAGCGGGTGATACTCGATTCGCCACCCGGCGGTCGGCGGAACGGCCCGCAAAGCGCGCCGCAAGTGCGTGTCGATCCACTGTGCGCGGGTAGGCGCCGCGGCCCAGCGCACGATCAGGCGCGTGCGCAGGTCGCGCCACGCCCCGGTGAGCAGATGTACTGCGTGCCTTTGCGCGGCGAGCCGGCGATCGGTGGCCAGCGCTGCCTCGACTGCGCCGACTTCCTGCGAACGGCGCTTGCGTTCCTCCGCGATGGCGGTGGACACGCGTCGCCGCGCTTCGGACAGTGCCGCGCGGATCGTCGCACGCGCCTCCGCCTGCGCTGGTTCGAGCAGTTCGGCACAGCGCCGTGCCTTGTAATGCTCGACCAGGTCGAGCAGGGCCGTGGTTCGCTGCTGCAGGTTCATCGGACGGTCAGCGTTCGAGGCCGAGTTGGGCGCGGGCACGCTCGGCAGGGTCGAGCGCGCAGGGTTCGCCGTCGGGCGCGGGAATGATCACGAGCAGCGGGCGGCCCGAGGCGAGTGCTGCGTCGAGTTCTGCGCGCGGCAGGCACCGGGCGACCTCGCAGGTGATGAACACCGACTCGGCAGCGCACAGCGCGGCACGCACCGCAGCGGGCTCCTCGCCCGGCGAAGGCGCCCAGCATTGCGCACCGATGAGCCGATATGCCGCCGCTGCGACCGCGCTTCCGACGTAGGCGAACGCCGCCATGCCGCTCACTAGGCGAGTCGATTGAGGATCAGGATGGAAATGATCAGGCCGTAGATCGCGATGCCTTCGGCCAGCCCGACGAAAATCAGAAGTCGACCGAACAGATCAGGCTTCTCGGCGAGCGCCCCCACCGCGGCGGCCCCCAGTTTGGCGACCGCGTAGCCGCCAGCCAGCGACGACGCGCCGGTGGCGAGTGCCGCTGCCAGCAGTCCCCAACTCCAGGCATCGGGCGGCAGTCCGGTCCGGCCGGCGGACTGCGCCATCGCGACCTCCGGCAAGGCGATCAGGACAGTGCCGAGGGCTGCCAGGATGGCCGCTCCGGCGATCACAAGCATGGGAACGGCAAATCGACGCATGGTGTGACTCCTCAGAAGTCAAGAATGACGGGCGGCGCAGCCAGTGGTCTGAACTCACGCCCTTCGGGACGGAAGAAGCGCGTAAAGAACTCGAACAGCACCAGACGGGTAGTCTGGATCGATACAACCATGCCTTCGACGACCAGGATCAACACGTTGCCCAGTACGAGGATGAGGACGTAGACGAAGGCGTTGCCGCCGGCATCCGCCAGTGCAATGACGGCCGAGCACAGGCCTGCGTGCGCCAGCGCAAACGCCCCGACGCGTGCGAAGGACAGTGTGTTGATCAGAACCTGCACGGTGTGCTCGAGCAGTTCTCCCAGGGCGCCGAACGCCGCTCCGAACCTGGGGTGCTGTATCGCCGTGGCGACGACAGCCCAGACGACTCCGGCAGCCGCGATCCAGCCGCCGATCGGCGTCACGAATGCGGCCAGCGCGCCACCGTAGGTCAGCAGCACCGGCGCGTCCTCACGGATCCAATCGCGCAGCCGCCGCTCCCACCAGGCCTCGAGCGCGCCAAGCAGCAGCCCCAGCATCAGCAGCGCGGCGCCGCCGACGATCGGCACCAGAAGCACCGGCAAGGGATGCTCGATCGGATGTAGCCACAGCGGTTCGATCAGATCTTCACGACAGAACACGCTGCCGAATACGAATCCGAAGATGGCGGCGGCGATTCCGCCGGGAACCAGCAGGCGCAGCACCGGCATCCGGTGGCGCAGCAGCCATCCGGCCGCGGCCAGCACCAGTCCCTGTCCGACGTCGCCGAACATGTAGCCGAAGATGACCGGCACGGCCAGCGCGAGCAACGTGCTCGGGTCCGCTCCACCCGTGCCGGGCATGCCCACCATTTTCGTGAAGACCTCGAATGGCTGGGCCCACCAGGGATTGCGCAGTACAAGCGGCGGACGCACGCCGCGCGGCGGGCGCGGGAAGGTGGCGATTGCGCGTGCGTCGCAGGTCTCCAGCGCGCGCACCAGCCGCTCGCGGTCGGCGGTCCATCCGGTGATGCGGGCGAATACGTCGCCATGCTCGATTGCGCCACCGTGCTCGAAGCACCAGGTCGCCAGCGCGATGTCTCCCAGCGCGCGCGGCAGGTCATGCTGTTCGGACAGCTTTGCGAGTTGCCGACGAAGCTGGTCGATCGTCGCCTGCGCCTCCGCTCGCTTGTCCTGGACCAGCGCGAGGTTCGCCTTGGCGCTGGGCTGCAGCCAGTCCGGAAAGTGCGCGCGCCGGCCGTTGACTTCCGACACGGCGCGAGCGATCGCCTCGATCGCTTCGGGCGCGCCCAGCGCCAGAAGGAGGCGCTCATTGGCCGTTGCAGCGAAGCGGGCAATCGTGTCGGGCGGTATGTCGATGTCAACGCCGGGCGGCAGTGCGAACAGTGCCGCCGTGATGCCGTTGCTCGCCTGCGCCAGTGCTGCGAAGTCGATACGGCTCTCCGCCATCTCGCGCAGCGCGGTGGCCGCGAGTTCGAGTTCCGTGGCCTCGGCCTCTGCGATCTGCAGGGCGTGCACCACGTCATCGGCCTCGGTCGCCCAGGACCGCGCCACGCCGATGCCGTCGGCCAGCGCCTGCGCCGGCGCGCGCCGTTCCGCACGGTGCACCGTCGTCGGACGCGGCCAGTAGGGGCGGTACTTGCGGGCCAGCGAGTTGAACTCCTTCAGCAGGTCCGGCGGCAAGTTCGAGCCTGGCGGTGTCGTCTCGTGCCATTCGACTTCCGCGCAGCCCGCGGCGGCGAGTGACTCCAGGGCAATGAAGGCATCGTCCTGCCCGATGACGATCTCGAACCAGGCGCACGGCTGCGGTCGGATCATGACGCGGTGGGCCCGAGCGCGCAGCACGAACTCGCCCTGCAGGCGCTCCAGATCGAGCGCAAACAATGCCAGGTAGGCGAACAGCGCCGAGGGCTGCAGCGCGGCACGGCGCACGTAGGTAGCCAGGCGCGCTGCGAGAGACTGCCGCGCGCTGGACGCATCTGACACGGACAGGGCGCCAAAGCGCAGCACGTGCATGCGCACCACCTGCGCGATGTGGTCCAGTCCGGCGACGACTTCGCTCGACTCCTCAGGCCACCGCATGCGCCACTCGCGTTCCCACGCGGCCAGCGCCGTGTGCAGGCGGTGCCCGGCGCGCAGACGCTTCAGCGTGCGGGCCAGCGGCTCATCACGGCGCTCTGCCGCCTCGAGATCCGATGCCCGAACCGCGGCCGCGACCGGGGCGAGCGGCCCGCTGGCCAGCGCAGTCCGGCGCTCCGCCGCCGTCGCCAGCGCATAGCGGGCCAATTCGGGATCGATCGCAAGCCAGCGCGGCGGCCGCTCATCGGAAAGCAGATGCACAAGCGCCGGAAGGTCGCTGAGGAATCGCATGTACCCGACCGCGTGTTGCCACCGTTCCGGGCTCCAGGCTGCGACCTCGTCGACGCGCGTGCGCCACTGTTGCCGGAAAGCATGCTCGATGGCGTCACCGTCGCCAGTCACCGGGATTCCGCTGACGATCGGAGCGGCGATCGAGGCTCGCACCGTTTCGAGCAATGCCGCAACGGTGCGCGCGGAATGCACTTGCTGCCACAGGCGCTCGTCCGGTCGCTGCGCGAGCCGGGCCGCGACGCGTGCGTGCGCATACTCGAAAGACAGGCCGCTGATCATCCTGAGCCACCCGCCAGTTCTTCCGCCAGCCGGTCCAGTGCACGTGCCAGTCGCTGTGGCTCGTCGGGCGCGGGTCCGACCGGCTGCAGGAGGTCGGCGCGCTGGCGGTTCAGTTCGTCGGTGCGGGCGTGAATGGAGGCATCGGTCCAGCGGTGAACGGCCGCCGCACGCTCGGCGGCACGTTCCGCAATCGCATGAGCCCGCGCGCGCGCCGCCTGGCGCGTCGCTTCCGCGTCTTCAGCGCACTGCGCGACGGTCGCGCGAGCGGCCCGCTCAGCCTCGAGCACTCGCGCGATCGCCTCGTCCACCGGCGCGTTGGCTGCGGTGTCGACGGGCGTTGCCATCGTGTCCGACCTTTCCTTCCGCTGCGGAGATGGGCCAACCGCGCAAATTTCGTCCCTCTTTATAAGCGCGACGCGCTCCGGGCCGCTTGCGGCAGAACAAGCGTCCGAGGCTGCTGCACCCCGGTGCAGGCGGATCATTGCGTCGACGCAAGCTGCATGGGCTGACCTCGCCAGCGACCCGGGCACTGCCGGCCGGCACCGCCCGGCCTTACGAATCCGGTCCTTCTACAATTCGGCATGGCACTCCGCGCCGCGATCCATCGCGCTGAACTTTCCGTCGCGGACATGGACCGCGGCGTGTTCGAGCAGTACATGCTGACGTTGGCGCGTCATCCGTCCGAAACCGAGGGGCGCATGATGGTGCGGCTGCTGGCGTTTGCCATGCACTCCGACCAGGCGCTGGCGTTTGGGCGCGGCCTGTCGACCGAGGACGAGCCCGATCTGTGGAAGCGCGATGACACCGGCGTGATCGATCTATGGATCGATGTCGGCCTGCCGGACGAGAGGGACGTGCGCAAGGCCTGCGGCCGCGCGCGCAGCGTGGTGGTACTGGCCTACGGCGAGCGCCGCACCGAAGCCTGGTGGGAGAGTAACGCCGCTGCACTGACGCGACTCGGGAATCTGCGTGTCTTCACGTTGTCGGATCAGGACACCGAGGCACTGCAGACGCTGGTCGCGCGTTCGATGAAGCTTGCCTGCACGATCCAGGACGGCCACGTGTGGCTCGCGTCGGACACGGTCTCCGTCGAGGTCACGCCGGTCGTCCGCCAGTCGCCCGCGACCGTTTGATCCTGCGGCGCGAGGCGGGACGCCGGGGTTTGCCCAGATCTAAGGTTGCGCCGCCTTTGCACTGAGGGAGCGATGGCGCGCAAGGTAGGAGGGCGTGCGCGCCTTCGGCACCTTGCGGACGAAGTTGTGCCGCGCCACGTGGTAGCTCGAGTCGAAGCCGAAGAAGTTGAGTTTCATCCGCTCGAGTTCCTCGGCACGGTAGACGGAGAGCGGCTTGCGTGCCTCATCGGCCGTGCGCGTCCTTCGCTTGGCCGCAATCTGATCTGCGAAATTCTCGCGCGCCAGTGACCGGGCCTCATTGATGGCCTGGGCCAGGAAGTCGGGCGGCGCGCTTCCGAAGTGGCCATCGATCAATCCTCGTTGCAGCGCCTCGCGCGTGCCCATCGGCAGTCGCCCTTCGGTGATCGCCCGCGCGCCGTCGGAGCCCACGCGCTTCGGGAGCAGGTAGGTCCAGTATTCGGAGCCGTACAGGTTGCCCATCCCCTTGTAGTGAGGGTTAAGCACGACCCCACTGCGCGCGAGCACGCGGTCGGCCGCGAGCGCGATGAAGACGCCGCCCGCACCGGCGTTGCCCTGCAGCGCCGCGACGGTCAGGTGTGTCTCCGTGGTCAGCAGTGCCAGAACGAAGTCGTCGATGGCGTTGATGTTGCGCCAGGACTCGTCGGCCGGCTGACTGGAGGCTTCGATGACGTTCAGATGTATGCCGTTGGACCAGAAGTCGGGCCCACCGGCCAGCACGATGACTCTCGTCGGACGCCGCGTGGCCTCGCGGTAGGCCGCGGTCAGGCGCTCGCACTGCGCGGTGGACACCGCCCCGTTGTAGAAGCGGAAGTGCAGGACGCCGACGTCCTCGTGCTCCTCGTACGAGATCTCCCGCCAGGTCCGAGCGGCATGTGGCGCATCGACGGCCAGCCGCTCGGTGGGTACGGCCTGCAGCCGCTCGCCCAGCACCATCGCGGCCGGAAGCTTGAACGGCCGGCCAGCATCCTGTGAGTCCTTCAGGTGCGTGATCCAGACCGCGCCGTCACGCGTGGCCCGGCAGATCGCTCCATCGCGCTGGGCGATGATCTCGCCGGCGGTGCCGCGCAGTTCGTCCTCGGGATGGGCGTCATAGCAGTGAACACGCAGGCCCACGACTTCGTCGGCGACGCCGGGCGTGCCGTCGGCAGCGCGGAGCTTGCGCAGGATGAGGTCGGTCGAGTCGCGTTGCCAGTTGATCGCGCGGTCGGCCTGGCGCATCGGCGGCCGCAGCTTCCCGCGCGCAGCGGCCAGGTTCCGGGGCGGCGTGGGTTGCTCACCGCTCTTGATGCGCGCTAGGGCGATGCGGACGGCTTCCACCGCGGCTTCGGTCACTTCGTTGCGGTAGAGGCTGCCCTTGCCGGCTTCGCGCAAATCGAACTCGATGCTCGCCCAGACGTCGCCTGCGTCCATCTCGGCATTCGCCTGCAGGACCGTCACGCCCCAGCGGAGCGGGTTCTCCTGCACGGCCCAGTCGAGCGCCGAGGGACCCCGGTCCCCGACGATGCCCGGATGCACGACGAGGCAGCGCACCGCGCGCCACACCGACTCGGGGATGGCGCGCTTCAGGAACGGAGCGATGACGACGTCGGGCGACCAGCGCCGCACGGCATCGTTCGTTACGGCGTCGTTGACGTCGAGTTCGAGCGAGACTTCATGCCCCCAGTCTGCGAGTTCGATCCAGAGTCGCTGCGTCAGGCTGTTGAAGGAATGCGCCAGCAGCAGGATGCGCACAGGCGGGGTCCGTCAGCAGATACGCGGCAGCTGTTCGCCTGTCAGCCAGTCGACGACGCGCCTGCCGCCGAAGCTGGTCTCCATCTGCACGAAGCAGTGCGCGTCGGCGATGACCTCGCCAATGATCGCGGCCTCCGCGCCGTGCGGGTGGGCGCGCATCGCGTCGAGCAGGCGAGAGGCATCTTCCGGTGGGCAGATGGCGATGAGCTTTCCTTCGTTGGCGACGTACAGCGGATCGAGCCCGAGGAACTCGCACGCGGCGCTGACCTCCGCGCGCACTGGGATCTTCGCCTCATGGATCAGCAGGCCGACTCCGGACTGCCGCGCGAACTCGTTCAGCGTGGTGCCCAGCCCGCCGCGCGTCGGGTCGCGCAGGCAGCGAATCGTCGGCACCGAGGCAACCATCGACGCCACCAGGCCATGCAGTGCTGCCGTATCCGAGCGGATCGTCGTTTCGAAAGTCAGGTTCTCGCGCAGCGACATGATCGCGACGCCGTGGTCGCCGATCGTGCCCGACACCAGTACGGCGTCGCCGGGCCGCGCGCGGTTGCCCGAGATCTCGACTCCCGGCGGCACGACACCAATGCCGGTGGTGGTAATGAACACGCCGTCGCCCTTGCCTTTCTCGACGACCTTGGTGTCGCCCGTCACGATCGGAACACCGGCTTCGCGCGCGGCGGCCGCCATCGACTCGACGATGCGCTTCAGGTTCGCGAGCGGGAAGCCTTCCTCCAGGATGAAGCCAGCCGCGAGGTAGAGCGGCCGCGCACCTGACATCGCCACGTCGTTGATCGTGCCGTGCACAGCCAGGCAGCCGATGTCGCCGCCCGGAAACTCGAGCGGGGATACGACATGGCTGTCGGTGGCCATAACCATGCGGCCGCCGGGCACGACGAAAAGGGCATTGTCGTTGCCCTGCGCCAGCCATTCGTTGGCGAAGGCACGCGCGAAAAGCTCCTCGATCAGCTGCGCCATTGCGCGCCCGCCGCCCCCGTGCGTCATGTCCACCCGGCCGTTCCTGAAGTCGACCGGCCGGATGTAGTCGCTGCGAACTTTCGTCATGGTGTCTTGCTCATGCGGCGTTCGGGCGTGTTGCCCTTGGGACGGCGCGGCGTGCTCATGCCGCACGCACCTCGATGTCCTTGAAGCGGCCGTAGCTATAGTGCGCCGCGCACGCACCTTCGGAGCTGACCATGCACGAACCTATCGGGTTCTCGGGAGTGCACACGGTGCCGAAGATCTTGCAGTCCACCGGCTTCTTCACGCCCCGCAGGATCGCCCCGCATTCGCAGGCCTTGTTGTCGGGCACTGAACGGTACGTGATGCCGAAGCGTCGTTCCGCGTCGAACTCCGCGTACTCCCGCTTGATGCGCAGCGCGGAGTAAGGCACCTCGCCCAGTCCGCGCCATTCGAAAGAGGGGCGCAGCTCGAACACATCCGCCACCAGAGACTTCGCCTTCTCGTTGCCTTGCCGTGTAACGGCGCGCGTGAACTCGTTTTCCACTTCAGCCCTGCCGTCATTCAACTGGCGCACGAGCATCAGGATCGCCTGCATGACGTCGAGTGGCTCGAAGCCGGCGATCACGACCGGCCGCTGGTACTCCTCGGCAAAGTACTCGTAGGGCTGGCTGCCGATCACGGTGCTGACATGCGCCGGGCCGATGAAACCGTCGAGCGGAACGATGCCGAGCTCGCGCACCTCAGGCGACTCAAGGATGTGCGTAATCGCGGCCGGGGTCAGCACGTGGTTGCAGAACACGGAGAAGTTGGTGAGGCCGAGTGTCTTCGCCTGCCGGACGACGATCGCGGTCGGCGGTGTCGTTGTCTCAAAGCCGATGGCGAAAAAGACAACCTGCTTCCCGGGATTCTCCTGGGCGATCCTAATGGCGTCGGCGGCGCTGTAGACCATGCGGATGTCCGCCCCGCGTGCCTTGGCCTTCATCAGCGAAAGTCCGTCCGAAGCGGGCACGCGCATCGTGTCTGCATAGGTGCAGACGATCGCGCCATGGTCGCGCGCCAAGGCGATTGCGTTGTCGATGCGTCCGATCGGCAGCACGCACACCGGGCAGCCCGGTCCGTGAATCATCTCGACGTTTGGCGGCAGCAGGTCCTTGATGCCGTAGCGCGAGATGGCATGCGTATGCCCGCCACAGAACTCCATCAGGTGATAGCGCCGTTCGGGTTGCGCTTCGGCACGGATACGCGCGGCGATGCCGCGTGCCACGTCACCGTCGCGGAACTCGTCGATGTACTTCATCGACGAGCTCAGCGCTCCGTCCAGACCGGCCTCGGCAAAGAGCTGCAGCGTGCGCTCCGCCTCGATCGGGTCGAGCTTCTGCAACGCATAGCCGACGTGGACGATGACGTAGTCGCCGGGCTGGGTGTCCTGCACCAGTTCCAGCGAGATCCGCTTGCGGACGCCGCCGACATCGATCAGGCCCTCCGAGTCGGGCAGCAGCTCGACGATGCGGGCGGGCAGGGCGAGACACATGGTTGCTACCCCTCAGTGAGCTACTTCGACAGACGCCATGAACTGCGCAAACCACGCCTGGCCCAGGCTGACGCCGCCGTCATTGGGGGGCGCCTGAATCGCTTCGGCCACCGTGAACCCTTCCTGCCGCAGCCGCCTGCGCAGTCCGCTGGACAGGTTGTCGTTCATGAAGCAGCCACCGCCGAACACGACCGTGCCAAGGCCCTGGGCGCGTGCGTGTGTCGTGCACCAGTCCGCCAGGGCCTCGACGAGCGTGGCGTGGAACAGCGCGGCGCCGCGCCCGGTGTCGGTCTCGTCGATCAGCGCGGCGGCGAGCGGCAGCAAGGTCGAGGTTGCCGTCCTGGATCCGGTATCCGCCGGCGTAGGGGGCAATGGCGCCGTGGCGCGCCGCCAGTCCTTCCAGCAACATCGGGGCCTGGCCTTCGAAGCTCTGTCGAGCGCGCACGCCGAGCAGGCCGGCGGCGGCATCGAACCAGCGGCCCATGCTGCTGGTGGCGGGGCAGTGAACATTCTGCTGCAGCATCTGCCGTACGGTGGACGCCGCCGGCGTGTCGAAGCGCAACGGGATCTCGTCGGCGCGTCCCAACGCGTGCAGGACTGCGGCGGCCATGCGCCACGGCTCGCGCGCCGCACGATCGCCTCCTGGCAGCGGAAGTTCGACGCAGATGTGCGACGCGTTGGAAGCCGGCTTCGTCGACGCGCAGCAGTTCTCCGCCCCAGGCGGCGCCGTCGGTGCCCAGGCCGACGCCGTCAAGCGCGAGGCCAAGAACCGGGCCTCGGATCTGATGCTCGGCCATGACGGCCGCGATGTGCGCCGCGTGATGCTGGATGGCGACGGCCGGGACCCCGCGCGAGCGTGCCCACTGCGCTGCATAGCGCGAGCTGTAGAAGTCCGGGTGAAGATCGTGCGCGACGAGCTGCGGCTCGATCTCGAGCACGGCGCACAGGTGCTCGACGGCCTCTTCGAGCGCACGACAGGTCGGCGCATTGTCAAGGGAGCCGATGTGCTGCGAGAGGAACGCCTCGTCGCCCCGCGTCACGCAAACCGTGTTCTTGAGAAACGCGCCGACGGCCAGCACCGGCGGACCGCTCCGCGCCAGCCGGATCGGCGCCGGCGTGTAGCCGCGCGCCCGCCGTACGAAGGCGGGTGCCGAACGCGCGGTCGCCTTGTGCGCATCGCGAACAACACTGTCGTCGCAACGCACGAGAACGTCGCGATCGTGCACGAGCAGCGCGTCGGCAATTCCGCCCAGGCGCCGAACCGCCTCGTCGTTGTCAGTGACGAGCGGCTCACCGCCGGGGTTGGCGCTGGTCATCACCAGGGCGAGCGGCTGAGGTCTGGCGAGCCAGTCGGTACTGTGCGGGCGGCCGGCGGCCTCATGGAAGAGCAGGACGTGCAAGGGCGTTGACGGCAGCATGAGGCCGATCGTCGTCATGCCCGGGGCAATGCCGGCAAGGGTGGTCGCCGGCTCTGAGCGCTGGGCAAGCAGCACGATGGGTCGCTGGGCCGACTCGAGCAGATCGCGCTCGGCCGCGCCGATGCGGGCGAAGTTCGCGGCGCTGACACTGTTGGCGACCATTACCGCGAAGGGCTTCTCTTCGCGCGCCTTGCGCTCGCGCAGCTGGGCAACTGCGACCGCATTGCGGGCGTCACATGCGAGCTGAAAGCCGCCCAGTCCCTTGATGGCCACGATCTGGCCGGCAAGCAGGCACGCGAGGGCGTCGGCGATCGGATCCGCGCTGCCAAGGTCGCGCCCGTCGGCGCGCCAGAGTTCGAGGCGAGGACCGCACACCGGGCACGCATTCGGTTGCGCATGAAAACGGCGATCCTCGGGATCGTCGTACTCGCGCCGGCAGGCCGGGCACTGCGCAAAGCGCGCCATGCTCGTGTTCGGACGGTCGTATGGCAACGCCGCGGTAATCGTGTAGCGCGGGCCGCAGTTGGTGCAGTTGGTGAAGGCGTATCGCCAGCGGCGGTCGGCCGGGTTCAGCATCTCGGCGATGCAGTCGGGGCAGGGCGCCGCATCGGGCGTGACGCCGGTGGCGACTGGGCCGGCACCGCTGGCATCGATGATGAAACGCGATTCGTCCGGCCTCGGCTCCGCCGCGCGCGACTCGACCGCGTCGATGCGCGCCAGTCGCGGCGCTTCGCGCTCGAGGCGCCGCATGAACACGTCAAGTTGCATTCGCTTCGCCCTGCACCTCGATCTGCACTCCCATTCCGTCGTTCAGCACGCGGCCGGACAGTGCGAGGTCCTGCGCGAGTCGATAGACGAACGGACGGAATCCCACGCCCTGGACCTGGCCGCGCACACGCAGTGCGCGGCGCGTCAGCAGTGGGGTGGCGCAGTCCATCGGAGCGACCTAGGTCCGTTCGCCGAGCTTGGCCTCAAGCTCGGCAACGCGGCGCCTGAGCGAGGCGACCTGCTGGTCGCGCGCGTGCCGCGCCGTCACGGCGTGCAGGCGAACCCAGTTGACCCAAAGGTCCATGCCGTCACCCTTGGTCGCGGAGACCTGCATCACCTCGATTTCCGGATTGATGCGGCGCGCGTATTCGATGCAACGTACAACGTCAAAGGAGACATAGGGCAGCAGGTCTACCTTGTTCAGCAGCATCAACGAGGCCGCGCGGAACATGTCCGGGTACTTCAGCGGCTTGTCCTCGCCCTCGGTGACAGAGAGCACAACGACCTTGTGCGCTTCGCCGAGATCGAAGGCGGCCGGGCATACCAGGTTGCCGACATTCTCGATGAACAGCACCGAGCTCTCCTCGGGCTGAAGGCGCTCGAGCGCGCGCTCGACCATGCTGGCATCGAGGTGGCAGCCCTTGCCGGTGTTGATCTGCAAGGCCTTTGCTCCCGTGGCACGGATCCGATCGGCGTCGTTCGTCGTCTGCTGGTCGCCTTCGATGACTGTCACGGGCGTGGTCGGCTGCAGGCGCTGGATCGTTTCCGTCAGCAGCGTCGTCTTGCCGGAGCCCGGGCTCGACACCAGGTTGACTGCGAAGATGCCGCGCTCGGCCAGGAACTCGCGGTTGAAGCGCGCGTGCCGGTCGTTCTTGGAGAGGATGTCCTGCTCGATCTGCACCATTCTGGCCTGGCTCAGGCCTGGCGCGTGCGAGTGCGCCGGGCCTTCACCGTAGTGCAGGTCGGTGGCGCCATCATGGGCATGCGCATGGCGCACCACGCTGCCGTCCGGCATCACATGCACGTGGTCATGCTCGTGTCGATGTTGCGCGCCGCTTTCGTGCACGTGGCCATGGTGATGGAAATGATCATGCTCGCCGCCATGATCGTGGGCGGCTTCGTGCTCGTGCGCATGCCGGTGCGCGGTGCCGTCCGCATGCTGATGTTCGTGATCATGTCCATGCTCGTGCGCGTGCTCCGCCTCGTGGGCATGGGCATGTCGGCGGACCGTTCCGTCCGCGTGCACGTGCTCGTGCTCGTGGCCATCGCCCTCGATCTTCGTTTCGCCGCTGCCGCAGCCACAGGTTGTGCACATGTCCGCTCTCCTCGACGCCGCGTCAGGCGACCTCGATTTCCTTGACCTTCATCTCGTCGCCCTGAGTCACTTGGAGCTGGTAGCCGCCGCAGAAGGGGCAGGCCTCGCCCAGCCGCGTGAGCGCCACGCTTTCGCCGCAAGGCATACACCAGGCGCGCCCAGGGGTGGCCATAACGTCAAGCCGCGCACCATCGGCCACGGTGCCGCGGGTCACCGCGTCGAAGCAGAACCGAAGCGACTGCTCCTCGACGTGCGACAGCGCTCCGATCTCGAGCAGCACGGCGCGTACCTGCGCCGCCGCATTGGCCCGCGCGGTGTCCTCCACGATCTGCAGGATGCCCTCGGCGAGTGACATTTCATGCATCGGTGACCTCGATTGCGCAGGCCACGCAGGGATCGAGCGCCTGCACCAGCAGTGCCGCGCGGCGGCGTGCGTCGGCTGCGTCCTTCACTGGCCGCCCGACCAAGCCCCGCGAGAGCGCGCCGTCCGGGTGGAAGTTCCACTCGGTGGGAGCGACGATGCGGTAATGGTCCACGCGACGATCGCTCACTTGCGCCTGATGCAGCAGCAGTCCGCGCGCGGTTTCCGCGAGGCCAAGGCCAACGCCCTGCGCAACGATGTATTGCTGCACGACATCCGTAGGCGTGCTACCGGGCGCAAGCCAGGCCGCCAGTTCTATGAGCTGCGCGAGGAAACGCGCGCCGACGGTGTTGCCGTGTTGCGCGACAAAGGCGGTGATCAACGGGTGACGGGCCTGCCGTGCGAGAGGACCGGTCTCGACGGGCTTGCCCAGCCAGTGGGGCGTCCGGCTGAATCCGGCTTCGTCGCCCGGCGCTGGCACGATGCGGCTCACGCCTTCGACACTGGCACTCGGCATCATTTCGATGTCGCTGTGGCCAATATCCGGCACTTCGTCCTGCAGCTGCCGCAGAAGGCGCGCCGGCAGCGAGGTGCCCTCGGCAGTCCAGCGCCCGAGTGCTTCGGTTGTCATTGCATCCAGCCAGCGCGAGGCATCCATTCCGAATACCCGCTCCTGGCAGATCTCGCGGCAGACGTCGAGCTGCACAGCCGACGGTGACTGGCGGATGCGCGCGACCGCCGTGACTTCAGAGGGGGCTGCCGAGCGCCTTTGGCCAGTCGATCAGCAGGCGCGTCAGCAGCTCAACGATGGCTTCCCGACGCACGTCGCCACTGCGTTGCGCGAGTTGCTCGGGATCCGTCGCAAGACCCCCTGCTGCCGCGAGCGCCGCACTGGCGGCGGCGCCCTGTGCGCGCGCACAAATCGAAAAGAGCAGGGGAATCTTGCGCTCCAAGTCTTCCACCGGACGGCCTTGGGTCAGGCGCGCAGGCAGCGGCGTACGCGTCGACGCGATGTCGAGCGAGAGTATGCGGTTGGCCTGGACGCCGAGCCGCACGGTCAGTTCACCTTCCCGGAACATCGGGCTCGTCCGCGCGCAGGAAGCGCCCGCGCAGGAAGTCTCGCTTGCTTAACGGAGCGGTGGCCCGCTCCTCGAGTTTTGCCAGCCGCTCCGGTGCCGAATCGCCGGAAACAGGCGCTTGGTCGGACGCGGCATTCGTTGCATCAAACAGTGCTGCGCGCGCGAGCTTCGCCACGAGTGCGGCGGCGGCGTGGTCCTCGAACTCGAGCGCCGGTGAGAAGAGCGAACACATGCGGTATTCGCCGACGAGGCTGTCGACGGCGCCGATGAAGTCATAATGGCCCGCCGGAAACTCGTAGGACCGCTTCTCTCCCGCGCGCACCGGATGCCAGGCTGCGGGATCGCGTGGCAGCAGCATCAGATTGATGACCAGGGGGTGACCATCACGCCCAGCCAGAAGCCTTTCCAGGGCTCGAAGCCGACGGCCTGTACGCGAAGCGCCGGATTCACGAAGCCCAGGCCCTGCATGCGCTGGGCCACCGCGCTGAAGGCCTGTTCGAGGCTCAGGCTGGGATCGGGAAGCAGGGTTTCAGTCGTCATCGTTCAGCACCAGGAAGCCGTCCTTCTGCGTCGAACAGATCGGACAGGTCCAGTGATCCGGCAGGTCGCTGAACGCCGTGCCGGGAGGAACCTGCCACGCGGGGTCGCCTTCGGCCGGGTCATAGACATGCCAGCAGACTTTGCATTCGAGGCGGGTGCTCGGCCCGAGGTCCGCCTGGCGCTGCATCGTCACGGTCAGGCCGGGCAGGACTCGCTCATCCAGTCGATCAGTTCGGCGAGACGGCCGCGCGTGTCGGCGAGGTCTTCCTCAGCCGCGAGCGCCACTTCAGGCACGTCCACCACTTCGATCGTGTTCAGGATCAGCGTATTCATGCTGTTGAAATACTGCACGCGCCAGATGTCGCGCGCGGTGGTCGATGTGATGCGGCAGTTGCCGAAGCCGCGCGACATGATCGCCACCGAACCGACTGGCAACGCGCGCTCGAGGACCTGGTGGTCCTCCGGCGTCAGCGGGAAGAGCGTCAGGTTCAGCACGTGCGCCGGGTCGCCCCGGCGGCGGCCGTCCATCTGCGCGCGCAGCTCGTGCAGCAACGCCGGTGAATTCATCGCGCCGGCAGGAATCTCCACCAGAGGCAACTCGGGTCGCGCGCCGTGCCGGGCGGCCTCCATCACGATCTCGGGCAAGGGGCCAGCCTCGATCCAGTCGCCGAGCAGGCCGCCGTCACCGTCGAGCTCGACAGCACGCCACAGACCCCGTGAACACGCTTTCCTGGATGCGCAGCACGCGGGCGCCGTTAACCTGGATGCTGACCTCGCCGTCACCGAGCATTTCGTTTGCGACGCGGAGTGCGCGGGGCTCGACCGCGCGCAGGTCGAAGCGCAGATTGCCACCGTTCGCGGGTGTCCACCGCTCCAGCTTCGCGAGCACCCCAGCCAGGAGATCGCGCGCAGCGGTCAGCGCCGGCGTGTCTTCCGTCTCGGGGACGCGTGGCATCGAAAACGTTCGCATGTCGCGCGGCATGTCGAGGTATTGCATCTCTTCTTCCTCGACATGCGAACCGGCGCCAACCATGCGGATGGGGATCGGAATTGATTTCATCTTTGCACCTGAGGAATGGATTCAGTGGCCACAACTGGCCGGGGCGCCAGCGGATTTGACGGCGACGCCCACCGACGGCGGCCGGGTCGGCTCTGCGGTCAGCAGTTGCTGTGTTTCATTGAGGTATTCGTCCCAGTTGCGCAGCCCATCAACGGCGCCGACGTAGGCGCCGTCGCGCAACATGACCAGCGCAGGCCAGCGGGCGAAGCCGAAGCGCGGCGCCACCTTGCGTGCCGCCTCGGGATACAGCACGCCGACGCGGAACTGCCCGGCGAAGGCGCGCGCGACTTCGGGGGCGATGACGGCGAGGTCGAGCGTCTCCTTGTAGCGCACGGGATCTTCCGTGAAGACCAGCATGGCGTGGCCCGCGGCGTGAATGAAGTCGTCAATCGAGTCAGCATCGACGGCCGTGAAGCTATGGCGCGAGACCAGTTGCTCGAGCAGAGGATGCAGTCCGGTGGCCGGCGCGGGCGCAGGTGCGCTCATTTCGTGGATTCCTTGGATCGTGGGACGAGGTGCGGTGGCAGCGACGGTTCGCGCGCAGCCAGATCGGCGAAGAAGGCGCTGAAGTCGTCGGTGCCGTTCATGGCGGCATCGAGTGCCGCCAGCGCGGCGCGCGTCTGCAGTGCCTCCTCTTCGCTCATCACGCGCACGGCCGAGCCCTGGAAAGCAAGCAGCCAGGTACCGGCCGGTTGCTGACCGACCAGCATGACGTTGAGTCGCTCGCTTCGTCCGTCTGCCTCGCAGACAGCGAACTGCTCGTCGCAATCAATCACCTGCAGCGGGACGCCGATGCACATGGCTCAGCCTTCTGCGCGCTGGCGCAGCTCGAGCAGGCGCGGATCGCCGATCCTGCAGGCGGAATCCGCCGCGGGACGCTGGTTCTCATAGGCTGCGAGGCCGACCGATTGCGCGTTGAGCGGCGCGGCCGGGTCATCTGCAGCACGACGCGCACCGAGGTGGCCCCAGTGCGCGAGTTCAGCAGCGGCCAGTTCGATCGCCTCGCCGAGCCGTGCACGAACCGGCTCGGTCAGGCTGCCGCCGAAGTCATCGAGCGTCAGCGGCTGCACGCCGATCGCGAGGATCTGCTCGGGCGCCGCTCCGTGCAACTGCGCGAGCGCCAAGACGTCGTTGAAGCCATTTTGGTGCGGACTCATCTTGCGCGCACCCCAGGCCGGCACTTCGGCGTCGCGCAGAACCTTGAGTTCGCCGGGCGCCAGCCCGAAGTCGACTGCGTCGAACACGAGCACGCGGCGGCTGGTTTCCACGTAGGGCAGGAGGCTGAGACCGAGCGTCCCACCGTCCATCAGCTCGACCCCGTCGGGAAAGCGATACGCCTGGTTCAGCGCTTCGACGGCGCGGACGCCGAATCCTTCGTCGGCCCACAAGAGATTGCCGATCCCCAGCACCAGCACTTCGCGACGTGCATCCATTGGACGTGTAACCCGGTTGGTTACACGAACAGTAACGGCGGGGGTGGCAGGTGCGGTTGCTCTACATCAACGCGTCGACGCGCTGTGCGCAAGGCACTTCGAACGATCGGGATTTCAGCGACCGCGCATCGATGCGCGCACTTCGCGCGCGGCCGTGTGCATGTCCCACGCGACCTGCAGATGCATCCAGAACGCGGCTTCGTTGCCGAAGAACATCGCCAGGCGCACGGCGGTGTCCGGAGTGATGGCGCGTCGGCCGTTGATCAGCTCGTTGACGCGCCGGCGCGAGACGCCGAGCGCCTTGGCCAGTTCAGTCTGGCTGATGCCGAGGGGCTTCATGAACCGGGACTCGAGGAACTGCCCGGGCTGAGGCGGCCGGCGGGAAGGAATTCCCAACGAGGCCATCTGGCCTCGTCGGGAGTTTTGCGCTGCCATCATGACGTCAAGCGCAGGACGCCGGGGTCACACCTTTTCGATCTTCGCGCCGGCCTTGAACGAGCGCACACCGCTGATCATCGTGCCGACCACGCTCTCCTGGCTCATGATGTCCTCGCGGAACACCATGTACATGTGCACGATCGCAAAGAGCATCAGGTAGTACATCGTGAAATGATGCACGGTGCGCACCATCTGCGAGCTGCCGAGCAGCGTGTTGACCCAGCCGAACACGTTCATCCACATCGAGCCCCAGCCGTACTGCTCGGAAAACAGGGCGAACCCCGTCAGGATGATAACGATGGAACCCAGCACGTACATCGCAAACATCGCGAACTGCGCCAGCGGGTTGTGGCCGATCCAAAGGGCCGATTCCTTCCTCAGGAACAGGTAATACATGGCCTGGCCGACAAGCCCCTTCCACCAGTTGAAGTTCCAGAGCGGCGGAATGAATATCGCGCGGGCATGATGGTTGCCGACGATCGCCCAGTAGACGCGGACAACGAAGGCAACCGCGAACACCATTGCGGCGATGAAGTGGATCATCCGCACGTTGCCGAAGAAGTACGTGAAGGTCGCTTCCTCGCGCGGCCCGCTCCACGGCGATCCGATCAGGTAGCCGGTCGGGATCAGCACGAACATCGCGATCATCATCACCCAATGCCAGATGCGCACCGGGGCCTCGTACACGTAGACCTGCCGCAGCGGCCCGCCCAGCACGGCGCCGCTGACCGGATCGACTTTCATCGCGCCATAGCCATGTTTCGACATTTGTGGCTCCTTGTCAGCGCACCTTTACGGAGACGATCTCTTCTCCCTCCGGCGACATGACGTGCGTCGCACACGCCAGGCACGGATCGAAGCTGTGGATCGTGCGCAGAATCTCGACCGGCTGGTCCGGCTTGGCCATCGGCGTGTTGAGCAGTGCCGCCTCATAGGCGCCGATCTGGCCCTTGGAATCGCGCGGTCCGGCATTCCAGGTTGTCGGTACAACGCACTGGTAGCTGTCGATGCGGCCGTTCTTGATCTTCACCCAGTGCGCCAGTGCCCCACGCGGCGCTTCGCAGGGCGCGACACCCTTGGCCTCGCCGGGCCAGGTCGCCGGTTCCCACTTGTCCACGTTGGCGGTTGCCAGGTCGCCGGACTTGATGTTCGTGATCAGCTGGTCGTAGAAGTAGCGCATCTTGTGCGCAGCCCATTGGCACTCGAGGCCGCGCGCGGCCGTGCGACCGAGCGTCGAGAACAGCGCCGTTACCGGCACGTCGAGCGCCTTGAGCACGCCGTTGACCTGCTCCTGGATCTCCTTGTGCCCCCGGGCATAGGCCACCAGGTAGCGCGCCAGCGGGCCGACCTCGACCGGGTGGCCCTTCCAGCGTGGCGACTTGACCCACGAATATTTCGCGGACTCGTCGATCTCCTGGATGTTTGTGCGCGTGCCCTTCGTGGACTTTCCGAGCACGAAGTTGGGGTCGGTCACGCCGTCGAACGGATGCAGGCCCTTGGCTTCGTCGGCGTACTTGTACCAACTGTGAGTGACCCACTCCTGCACCTGCTCGGGATCCTTGAGATCGACTTCATGGACCTTCTTCAGGTCACCGCCGAGGATGACGCCGGCCGGCAGCAACATGCTCTTGTCGCTGTAGTCGTTCGGGATGTCCGGGAAGTCACCGTAGGACATGACGTTCTGGCTGGACAGACCGCCACCCCACTTGGCCCAGTCCTTGTAGAACCCGGCGATCGCGATCAGGTCGGGGATGTAAACCTGGTCGACGAACTCGATCGTGCGGTCGACGATATCCTTGACCATGTTCAGGTTGGTCATGTTGACCGCGCCGACTGCGCCGGTGCCGTCGACATTGATGGGCGAAGGCACTCCGCCGACCAGCCAGTTCGGATGCGGATTCTTGCCGCCGAAGATCGTCTGGATCTTGACGATCTCCTTCTGGAAGTCGAGCGCTTCGAGATAGTGCGTCGTCGCCAGCAGGTTCACCTCGGGCGGCAGCTTGTACGCCGGGTTGCCCCAGTAGGCGTTGGCGAAGATTCCGAGCTGGCCGCTCTCGACGAACTTCTTGAGCCGGCTCTGCACCTCGCGGAAGTAACCTGGCGAGCTGTTGGGCCACGGCGAGATCGACTGCTGGATCTCGCTGGTCTTCTTCGGATCTGCCTTCAGCGCCGACACGACGTCGACCCAGTCGAGCGCGTGCAGGTGGTAGAAGTGCACGAGGTGGTCCTGGGCGTACAGCGTCGAGTGCATCAGGTTGCGGATGATGTTGGCGTTCTTCGGGATCTTGATCCCGAGCGCGTCCTCGACGGAGCGGACCGAGGCGAGCGCGTGCACGCCAGTGCAGACGCCGCAGATGCGTTCGACGAACGCCCACGCGTCACGCGGGTCACGGCCCTTGAGGATGACCTCAAGCCCGCGCCACATCGTGCCGGTCGACACGGCATTGCGGATCACATTGTCCTTGTCGACGTTGACCTCGATCCGAAGGTGGCCTTCGATGCGAGTGATCGGATCGACGACGATGCGCCGGCCGCTGTTGTCGAGGGTGAAGCCTTGAGTCTGGATGGTCGGCATGATTACTTCTCCACCGTCTCGTTAACCTTGTCATTGCGCCCAGAACTGCGCGCCTGCTTGATCGCGCTGACGGCGGCGTGCGCCGCGAGCGCCGCGCCGGCCACTGCGAGAGCGCCGACGCCGAAGCGAGTTGCCGTGCCTTCAATGCCGACGCCTGCCACGCCCGGCGGGCGGATCGTCGTCAGATGGTCGTAGAACGAACCCTTGTCCCAGAAGTCGTCTTCCGAGCAGCCGATGCAGCCATGGCCCGACTGGATCGGGAAGCTGAGTCCCTCGTTCCAGCGGATTGCTGAGCAGGCGTTGTAGGTGACGGGGCCTTTGCAGCCGACCTTGTAAAGGCAGTGGCCCTGGCGCGCGCCGGCATCGTCGAAGCGCTCGACAAACTGGCCGGCGTCGAAGTTCGGGCGGCGATAGCACTTGTCGTGCACGCGAACGCTGTAGAACATCTTCGGTCGTCCCTGCGCGTCCATCTCCGGCAGGCGATCGAAAGTCAGCATGTAGGTCATGACGCCCGTCATTACTTCCGCGATCGGCGGGCAGCCCGGCACCTTGATGATCGGCTTGTCGAAGATGACCTTATGCACAGGCACCGCCTGGGTTGGATTCGGCTTCGCGGCCTGCACGCAGCCCCACGAGGCGCACGAGCCCCAGGAGATGATGGCCTTGGCGTCCTTGGCAACGTGCTTCAGCTTCTCGACGAAGGGGCGCCCACCCGGGATGCAGTAGATGCCGTCGTCGGCCAGCGGCGGGTTGCCCTCGACCGCAAGGATGTAGTTGCCCTTGTACTTGCTGATCGTCTGCTCGAGCGCCTCTTCGGCCTGGTGCCCCGCGGCGGCCATCAGGGTGTCGCTGTAGTCGAGCGAGATCATCGACAGCACGACATCCTTGGCGAGCGGGTGCGCCGAGCGGATGAACGACTCCGTGCAGCACGTGCACTCCAGGCCGTGCAGCCAGATGACCGGCGTGCGCGGCTTGGTCTGCAGCGCCTTCGCGATCTCCTGTGCGCCGGCCTCGCCGAGACCGAGCGATGCTGCGGTCAGGCTGCAGAACTTCAGGAAGCTCCGCCGCGTGATCCCCTGCCGCCGCATCACTTCGTATGACGTTTCGAGCATGGTCTATCTCCCTGGGTCATGTCTTGCGTGTGGCTGGGCAGTCGCACTGCCTTCGCCGCATGTTCGGCATGCTTCTCCTTTGCGCACGAAACCCGTTGATGCACGTCAACGCGATAGAACGCGCCGACGATGTGCTTCGATTTCGGTCAAGTGTGTTACGGGGTCCGTTACAGTCGGCGTCGGGTCTGGAGGGCCTATCCTTGAGCTACTGCAAGCCCGTTTCGATAATCGAGCCGTTAAATTCAGACACCGATGATCGTTGCATCGGCGCACTCATCAAGAGGTCACGATGTCGCAGGATCGCTTTGAAGCTCTTCGGGGTTCGCGCCTGGCGGCCGAACTGGATGAGGCACAGTGCAGGAAGCTCGCCGGCCTGATGGAGCTGGTGGAGCTCAAGGATGGCGACGTCCTGGTGCAGGAGGGCACGTCGGACGATCACCTGTTCGTCGTCGTCAGCGGGGCGCTGGGCGTGGTGCGACACCCGGCAGGAGAACCCCCGGTCGCCCTGCACACTTTGGTGCCCGGGGACCTGGCTGGCGAGCTGTCTTTCATCGACGACACCGAGCGCTATGCCTCGCTGCAGGCGGAGGGGCCGACGCGCGTGATGTCGCTGCGGCGCCCAGCGCTCGAGTCACTGCTGAAGTCCGATCCCGAGATCGTCTACCGCACGATGCGCGCGATCATTCGCACCGCGCACGCGATCCAGCGGCGCCTGTCGAGCCAGTCGATTGAACTGTCGAACTACATCTACAAGCAGCACGGTCGCTACTGACCGTGCGCGATCGGCAGCGCCCGTAGACTTGGCGCATGACGTCTTCTGAGCCGGCTCAAGTCGCGGTCACGCCGGAAACCGAGCCTGTCACCGTCGTCTTCGGCGCGAGCGGCTACGTCGGTTCGAACCTGGTTCCCTGGCTGGCTGCGGCCGGCCATCGGGTACGGGCAGTCGCGCGGCAGCGCCATGTGCTCGATGCCCGCGGTTGGCAGGATATCGAGCTGGTCGAGGCCGATGCCCTGAACCCGGACACGCTGGACGCGGCGCTCGAAGGCTGTGGCGTCGCCTACTACCTCGTGCACTCGATGGCGGCCGGCAGCGACTTCGCCCGGATCGACCGAGAGGCCGCGCGCAACTTCGCACACGCCGCGGCGCGAAGGGGAGTGCGGCGCATCGTCTACCTGGGCGGCCTCGTGCCCGCAGGTGCCGACTCGGAACACCTGGTTTCGCGCCAGGAGAGCGGTGACCTGCTGCGATCGACGCACGTTCCCGTGACCGAAGTACGCGCGGGCATCATCGTCGGCGCCGGTTCCGCGGCCTACGAGGTGATGCGCGATCTCGTGTACCACCTGCCGCTGATGGTCACGCCCAAGTGGGTCCAGTCGAAATCATCACCGATTGCGCTGCAGAACCTGCTTCACTACCTGCTGGCGCTGGCGACGGAACCGGCCGCGGCCGGCCGGATCTTCGATGCCGGCGGGCCGGAACTGCTGACTTACGAAGAAATGATGTTGGCCTTCGGTGAAGTCGTCGGCAAAAGGCCGCGCATTCTCCGCGTGCCTGTGTTGAGCCCGCGGCTGTCGTCGTATTGGCTGGGACTGGTGACGTCGGTTCCGGCGAGCATCGCGCGTGCGCTGATAGGCGGCCTGAAGTACGACATTCCCGCACACGACGCGGAACTGCGCGCGTTGGTGCCGCAAGAGCTGCTGACCTTTCGCGAAGCCGTCCGTGCCGCGCTGGAGTCGGAGCAGCAGCACAAGGTCGCGGGCCGCTGGACCGAGGGCGCGTTCCCGCACCGCGCCTACCGTCACGACCACGCTTTCTACGCCAAGCGCGCGGGCGGAGTTGCCGAGACGGCGGTACCGCCAGCGGCCGTCTGGCCGGTCGTGACGGCCATCGGCGGCGACAACCGGTATTACACGCTGAACTTTCTGTGGTGGTTGCGTGAACTCATCGACTGGCTGGTCGGAGGTCCCGGCTTCACGCACGGGCGACGTGATCCGGTCGACCTGCGCGTCGGCGACGCAATCGACTACTGGACCGTGGTAGCGCTCGAGCCGGAGCGACGGCTCACGCTGTACTTCGGCATGAAGGCGCCGGGCTCGGGGATCCTCGAGTTCGAACTCGAGCCACTGGCGCAAGGCGGCACGCGCCTCACCGAGACGGCCTATTGGCACCCGCGTGGCATCTGGGGGCTGCTCTACTGGTACGCAATGATTCCGGCGCACCTGTTCCTGTTTCGCTGGATGACGCGGGCGATGGTCCGGCGCGCCGAACGAAGCGCGACGCGCAACTGACCGACCTTCACGGCACTTGTCAGAGCTGCTCGAGGATGTGCTTGCGCCGTCGCTCCTCGGCGACGAACTCCTCGAGTTCGGGATCGAGCGCGCTGCGGGATGACACCACGCCGATCGGGACGCCCTTGTCGACCACCGGCAGATGGCGGAACCCGTTTTCGTGCATCAGCGCCATCGCGACACCGAACGCCTTCTCGGGCGCGATCGTCTTCGGCTCGGGGGTCATCACCTCGGCAAGGCGCGTCACATCGGGATCGAGACCGCATGCGACCACGCGAAAGACCACATCGCGTTCCGTAAAGATGCCAAGCAGCTTGTCGTCCTCGACGACCAGCACCGCACCGACCGCACTCGTGGCCATCCTCTTGGATGCCTCACGAACGGTGGACTCCGGCGCAGCGAGCAGCAGCTTGCGAGGTTCGATGAGTTGCCTGACGGGCGTGCTGAACATGAGCCTTCCTCGTTCCGATGCGGTGCATTCAACATGCACAGCCATCGGCCTGCGCGTGGCGCGATGCCGCTCAACCTAACTGCATGCGCCTGCGAGAGCTTGACGCCCGTCAAGCCAAAGACACGGCTACCACTTTCGGACTGACGGTCATTGGCGGCCGTCAGTCTTCAAGCGCATGTGCGGGTTCAGGACTTGGTGCGCACGGCACAGGTATTGATGCCTAGCAGGGAATAGGGCGGGCACCAGCCGGTCAGGCCCGTTGCCAGCGGCACGATGCCGAGCCAGCCCCACCAGCCGACCGTGCCGGTGGCGGCCAGGGCGATCAGAACTACTCCAGCCAGGATCCGTATCGTGCGGTCAACACTGCCAACGTTCTTAGTCATTCAGGTCTCCAGGAGTTCGGGTAGGGAAGGGCGGCGCCTTCATGCACGCATTGGAGCGCGTTTCTCCGGCGGTGTCTGTAACCTAAGTCACGGAGCCTGCCTGCGTGCGCAGGGCGCTGCTGTCGACGATGCGGATGCGCTCGCGTGCGAGTTCGATCCACCCGTCGCGCTCGAACCGGCGCAGCAGCCGCGTGACGATTTCGCGCACGGTTCCGAGCTCGTCGGCCAGCGCTTGGTGGGTTACCGGAGAGTCGGGGCCGCGCCCCAGCAGGGTTGCCGCGAGCCGTTGGTCGAGCCGCCGGAAAGCGATCGCGTCGATCAACCCGGCGAGGTCGGCCATTCTGTCCGCGAACATGCCCATGACGAAGCTGCGAAACGACGGGGTCGCGAGCCACCGCTCGAACGCGGCGGGTGGAATCAGGATGAGTCTCGTCGGCCTTGTCGCTATCGCGGTCGCGGCCATCGGCTGGCTGCGAAACAGGCTGGCCGACGATGCGAGGCACAGCTCGCCGGGCACCACGCGGTATAGCTCCAGCTGACGACCCTCGGGCGAACTGCGAAAGACCTTGACCTCGCCCTCGAGCAGCAAGGGGAAGCCGGCACAGCGCGAGGCCTCGCTAAACAGCATCGCGCCCGCTGTCACGTCGACCACCGCCGCGGACGAGGGGGCTACGGCATCGAGCTCGAGTCCGGTGAGTTCCGGGTAGAGCCGCTTCAGTTCGCGTGCGAAGGAGTCAGGCATCGGGTAGCGGTCGGAGCCGAGGGCGGGCGTCATCGTAGTGGATGCCGAAACACGGGGACAGCTTCGGGGCTTGCCGTCTCCAACGCTCGGTGCAGAGCTGTGCATCACCCTACGGGGCCTTGGCAGTCGAGGACGACGGCCGATGCTTCATCAATACGGCCTTCGATTTGACCGCGGCGCCAGTCGTGATGTCACAAGGCGAATGGACTCTGGCGCTCGAGTTCGGCCACACTGAACCCCAGCTCGCGCGACCGCAGCGTCAGCCGATTGATCCGGGCCTGCAATTCGGTCCGTTCTTCTGTGAGTCGCACCAGTTCCTGCGCCAGGAAGACGCGACGACTGGTCGGTATGTCCGGCTGTACCAGCTCGACCGCAATGGTTTGAACCGCGGCGTCGGACTGTGCGAGGCCGTCGCGGGCCCGTCGCAGGCGTACCTGGGTGTCGCGCAACTCGGCGCGGGCATCATGGATCTGCCGGCCGTAACGGTACCCCTCGACGAAGGCAGGCTCCGATGCCGCGGAACACACGTTGGCGTAGGACCAGCCATTGAGGCCAGCGCGAAATCCGTTCCTTGGCTGGCAGAACTCCAGCAGCCCGCGTTCGCGCCCTTCGGTGTACGCGGCAAGGTTCGGCGTCACCTGGAACTTCGCGCACGCGACGCGGTGAACGCCAATCCGGTCAGCAGGGAACCCGTGCAGACCGTCTTCGTACCCGATCATGTGCCAATCGGCGGTCAGGCATTCGTTCTTGCTCATGCCGGAGGAACAGCCGCCAGTCAGGA